>NZ_JAGGKK010000014.1 GCF_017873675.1 Virgibacillus litoralis
AGTGACGTAAGTTATATCAGAATATTCAATTAGTAATGATAGATACAAAATTCAAATGTTTGACTTAGCTATTACCTGTTTATGCAACGCCAGTGTGTTAATCTGTGGATGCTTTTTCTGTTAATGGAATTTGAATTAACCGATCATCCTTTTCACTTGGATCGCCACGATCATCATGATTATTGGTAATCGTAAACAGTGCCTCGTCCTCAATCATAATATCTCTTAACCTTCCTGCATCTCCATAAAATTCACTGACTTCACTACTTGCTATATCATAAGTAAAAATTTTAGAACCAGCTAATGATGCTACAAATAATTGTCCATCATTGAAAGCCATTCCAGATGGTGCCCAGGTGTCATCACCAGAATGATGAAGTGGTTTCATCATGTCAGATGCTTCTTCGTCACCCTCAATTACAGGCCAACCATAGTTCTGCCCTGATTTGATCAGGTTGATTTCATCATGACCAGACTCACCATGCTCCGAACTATAAAGGTTTCCTTCGTTGTCCCAGGCTAATCCCTGTGGATTTCGATGACCAAACGAGTAAATATAGGAATTGTCAAAAAGATTGTCCTCTGGAACTTCACCATTTAATTCCATTCTTAAAATCTTACCCGCCAAATTATCAAGTTCTTGAGCTTTTTCAGCTTGACCTGTATCACCTGTTGTAGCATATAACATCTCATCTGGACCGATTTTAATTCTGCCACCAGTATTTATTTCTCCACCTGGTATGCCCTCAAGTAGAACATCCTCTTCCGTCCAGATGTTATTTTCAAGTGACATCGTGATAATTCTATTAAGGGTTTCACCATCTTCCTGATAAGTATGGTAGGCAAATGCCATTTTAGATGTATCAAAATCTGGTGCTAAGGTAAAACCAAGAAACCCGCCTTGTCCCTCATGAAGAATATCTTTTGATACCTCAACATCCTGAATTTCTACTAACCCGAGACTTCCATCGATTTGAACAACAGCTCCATCACGTTGACTTAAGTAAAAATTATTGCCATTCTTGTTGATTGTCCATGGTATGAACAAATTATTCGCATTGATACTTCCATTATCCGATGTTACAACTTCAACCGTCCCTTCTGATACTTCAACTGCCTCTTGTTGGAATGGATCTTGATTCTCCTGATCCTGTGATTCATTGTTGTCTTGAGCTGTATTTAGTGCAAATACAAGTCCTCCCAGAAAGAGTATTCCTAGTAAACTAAGATATATCGTTTTTTTCAAAATAACCACCTCAATTTCATTTGAATTTCGTCACTAGCTTCGACCATTTTCAGACTATTTATACATAATAGAATTTTTTTAGAAAACTCGGGCTATCCAAATAATTTCTATCTAAGTCTTTTATTTTGAGCGGACACAGGAGACGCTATTTCGATAAAAAAGTGTCATTTCGAAGTTATCCGGACACAGAAGCCCTTATTTCATATTTTTCATGATAAAAAGAGGGGGTTTTTAACAAATAAGGTCCCTGGTGTCCGAAAACATCACTATTTACATGTATTTTTGCCTAATAAGGTCTCTGGTGTCCGCAACACCTGTATGATGATGACCTGCACACTTGGCAGCCATGTCGGGTTCATAACTGTTAGAAAACTTTGCTTATCTCCAGGCCTTAGTTGCATTCATGCAGTAAGTAAGGATTTATACATTCTTACTGCAAAAAAATAATCGCCCCATATAATGGAACGATTACACTTTATCAAGCTGTTTTTTATCAAGTTTGCCAATCGATGTATATGGCATATGTTTAACAAATGTTATCTCTTTTGGCACCTGGTATCTCGCAACTTTAGAACTTAGCCATTCAAGAAGTTCCTTTTCTGTTACACTAGCTTTTTCCGCTGGTTGTACAAATGCTGTTAATCGTTGGCCAAACTGTTCGTCATTTATTCCAATAACAGCGACATCTTCAACTTCAAAATGCTTGATTAGTATCTGTTCAACTTCGATTGGGTAAACATTCTCTCCTCCTGAAATGACCATATCGTCCTTTCTGCCACACAAGAAATAGTATCCATTTTTATCTTGGTATCCTAAATCACCTGTTTCAATCCAGGAGCTGTTTCTATTACTCATTGACCAGTCATTCCTGACGCAAAACTGTCCAACTTTACCAGTCTCAACTTCGATCATACGTTCATCCAAAATCTTTAGCCGCATGCCATTTATTTTTTTGCCAATGGTAGATGGCGAATAGTTTAAATCCTGTGGTGTCGCGATGAAATTCAAACCAGCTTCTGACGTCCCGTATAGATTGTATAAGACATTCCCTAGTTGATTAGATGTCTCATCTACAAGTTTTGCACTTAGCTTCGCACCACCTGATGCAATACAAGTGAGGCTCCTCAAATCTTCTGCATTCGTCTTTAACATTCGCTGCAGCATTGACGGAACAACGGTGACTACTTCTACTTGATGTTCACGAATCAGATTACAGGCTTTTTTAGCATTAAATCCACTGCTTATAACTGCTTTCTTCCCTAAAGGAATGAATAAAAGCAAAACCGCTAACCCATAACCATGATAGATAGGAGTCCCAATATAGGCAGTGTTATAGTCTAAAAGCTTTAATCTACTGATAAAAGCTGCAAAGGGATTCAAATAATTAAATAATGATGGTTTATGTGCTGCATCCTTGGAAACTCCAGTGGTCCCACTTGTTTGCAGCACAATTTTACTCGTGGAAGTTCTGGGTAGTTCTTGTTTTTTATGACCATTTGAATGAAGGAGGTTGTTAATGGCCGGTTTGTGATCATGATAGCTTAAAATCTTTTGATTTGAATAATGGGATTGTTCAACAAGAGAACCTAATTCAGCATCATAGATAAGAACATCAAAATCATGGCGGTTAATCAGTTCATTAAATTGGCTCTTACTTATTTCAGCATTTAGTAAGTATACATCTGCCCCTAACCTGGAAACAGCAAAAAGAGATTTCACCATCGATGCATGGTTTTTACATAATAAAGCTGTCTTCTGCCCGCTTTCAAGATAAACGTTTTCCTTCAAACTAATAGCAAGCCTTGTTGATTGTGCCAGGAGCTGCTTATAACTTATTGCCTGATTGTCATCAACTAGTGCAATTTTGTCAGCATGTTTCTTTTCTGCAAAATATAGAAGAGTCATCAGATTAGTTCCACACTTGAATGTGGCAACAATCAGCCTGTACAAGCCCAGAGGGGACAGCAATTTAACTTTATGTAATACATAAACAAGTTTAATTATCCTCAAGTTACTTCCCTCATTTTCTTTTACCTGATAAATCCGGCAAATTTCTGATAAAGACTGACACTAATCGCCCAAATATTAACCACCAGGGCTGATATTTTTTCCTTTTTGTATACATTAGCTTGCTGATAATCCTGGCTATTTGCTCGGGTGTCATGGCAGGTACATTACGATAAGCAGCGGTTGGTCGAATCATTGGGGTTCTTACTAACGGGAGATATAAAGTTGATGTTATTATCCCTGCTTTTTTTAACTCCGGAGCTGCCGATCGAAGCCATACATCAAAAGCTGACTTGGATGCTTGATACGCAGCAAAATAAGGTACAGGTGCTAGCAATGCGTTTACTGTAGATATATTAATGACTTGTCCATGACTTTTTTCAAGAAGAGGAATGAGCGACAACAGCAGCTTCACCGGCGCGAAATAATTAATCGCCATTGTTCGGGTAAAATCATGATAACGATCCAGCGAATCCTGAATCGAACGTCTGATAGATAGTCCAGCATTACTGACAAGTATATCCAACCCATTCGGCAGTTGGTGTACAAATGTTAGTAAGCCATCCATCTCTTCCTCATTTCGAAGGTCTGCACTATAAATACTTACGCTAGCAGCTTTATTTTCGATTTCACGTTTCATAGCCAAAAGCTTTTCCTCCCTTCTGGCTACTAAAATCAATTGACACTGTTGATCTGCTAGGTAATAGGCTAACGTTTCGCCAATACCAGAGCTCGCACCAGTAATCAGGATAGTTCTCCCTTTAAGCTCGTCTCTGAGTTTCTCCTTGTTTAAATATGTAGGTAAAAATAAACATGTTTCCAGCAAACTCTGCATAATTACACCTGTTTCATTTGTTATTAAGATTACTATCTTTTCCTTGCCATACTGATTTTCAATTATACCAGTCCATCTTTCGAGTGATTTTCTTAAAAACAAACAGCAGCTAATCAACCAATTGTTCTCATAATAGGTATTAACTTCATTCGAAACTAATTTAACTTACATACTGATGAAATAAGAGAAAAAAGGAGGTGCTATAATATGTCAAATAAAGACAGGTCACGGGATAGACTTCGAAACTATAATGATGTTAGAAACGCTAGGCAAAAAAATAACCAAAGGAATATGGATGATCAGACAAATGATATAGAGAGTATTTGTGAACGTTTTGCCGAGATTTTAGATGCAGAACCTGATGTTACAAATGGGGTTTGTGTTGCTTCTCGTGTTAGGGACCTTGAAGCAAGCATTATGGGTCGTGAAACCAATTCACCTCTAGTATTTCCACAGTTTTTTTCATTTGAGAACTTTGATGATGAAGGAAATACTCTCAATTTAGGAGAAACAGTCATTTTGCAACATGAAATTAACTCATTTGTTGAAAGACTAGTAGAACAAAATATTCAATTTACTGCATTTCACAACCATTGGTTATTCGATGACCCTAGGTTAATGTATGTCCATTTTCAGTCTATTGAACCCCCATTAGTATTTGCACTAAAAACTGCAAATGCTTTAGAACTATTAGACGGTTAAAAATAATAATATAATTATTGGACACTCAAATGGGTGTCCTCATCCATAATACAGCTCCATAAAGTTTATGAGTGATTTATATCTGCTAGGGGCATCTACAACTCTCCGAAATACTGGCGGAACCCTTGTTTCCTCTCACCAAAATCTGTTGGCGGATCCTCGTTCCGTTATTTCATATTAATTCCTTGTTTTGAGCTTGTTGACGGATCCTCATTCCGCTATTTGCCTTTATGAGCCCTGTTTTCCATTGAATTTGTACAATTAACGGAACGAGGATCCGCTTCATCCCTCTTTAAGTCACTTTTCTTCCAATTAGCGGAACGAGGATTCATGTCGATGGAGCTCCATCACTTCACGTATACTTTCTCATAATATCTGTGTACATTTTAACACAAAATATTCAGAATTCCTTGTGCATCAAGCAAGAAGTTGTTCTTTTTCCAACTTCTACTAAAAAATGACTAACAATACTAATTTGATAGTCATTTTACATATACTTTTGGTTTTTTTCCTAGACTTTACGATTTCCTGAAGTTTCCTAACACTTCAGCAGTTTCACTAATACTAACAAACGCCTTTGGATCAACTTTTTTAATAAGTGATTTTACTAATGCCAGTTCATAACGGGTAATAACTGTATAAAGTACTTTATTTTCAATATTAGAATAGGCACCATACCCGTTCATAATGGTAATACCTCGGATCAAATTTGCAATAAGCTCATCTTTTAGCTCGTCCCCCCGACTTGTTACTACCATTAGATTTAATTTTATATGACGAGTATGAATACGGTCGATGACTATTCCGGTAATGTATATCGAAGCCATTGTATATAATGCAAGATCCCAGGAAAAGAAGAACCCGGATATAAACACGACAATACTATTTAAACCGAAAATTAACCCACCCAAAGGAATATCGTGTTTTTGGGTAACAACAAGACCGATGATGTCAGCTCCTCCGGTTGATCCATAAAATCGAACAATAAACCCAATTCCTACACCTACAATGACACCACCAAAGACCGCAGAGAGTAATGCGTCATCAGTTACCTGTACAACCGGGATATACTGCATGGAAACTGAGGTGATAAAAACAGAAAATACACTGTTAAGAATGAATTGCTTCCCTAACCTCATCCAGCCGATAATGAAAACAGGAATGTTCAAAATAACAAGCCAAATACCAGAGTTTATTGGAGAAAGTAGTCCAAAAATCATCGCAAGCCCTGTTACTCCACCTGATAACACTTCATGGGGGAGCAAGAACATATTAAATGAGAATCCTAACACAATCGAAAATACAAACAGCACAGTAAATTTATATAATTGATACATTGCATGACACTCCAATCCGGATAATACAAAATCTAAATGAATTCTAGTGGTATAAAAAATAAAAGTCAATATCAATTTCAAAATACTTCTTAGCTGTTCATTTCTAATAATTGCAAAATAATGCCATTTAATATAGTATAATTTAATTATAAACTTCTCGAGAAATGATGGTGAATAATTCATGAATTATAGTGCGTTAAAAGATGAATACTATCCTCTTTTAATAGAGGTAATACCAACAATACTCAAGGAACACCACGATGAAATGAAATCTATTAATGAATTTAATTTGTATTTTCATAACTCCCCAAACTATCTGAATGAGTTGACTGATACATTCACCAGACATTGTGAGGCATTCTTTTTACCGGATGATGAATATCAAGGCTTCATAAAGACGTCTGATAATGAAGCTTTCGACTTAGGAATAGCATTTGCAGAAACTAATTATTTTACTGTCGATTTAATTTTAAAACTGACACATAGCACTAGAATGTGTTGTATTCGTCACATGCTTAACGCACTAAATGAATACAAATTAAACCAAGGGTCATCGATGATTATTGAACGTTTCTTTGAATTAACAAACAATAGACAGAATTCCTTCTATGAAGGCTATATACATAAACAAAATGACATGCTAAAAAAACAAAGCATAACTGACCCGCTTACAGGTCTTTATAACCGCAGATATTTTTACAAATGTATCATAAAAGAAATGACAAAAGCTTATCGAATGCGCCATCCTATTACATTAATGCTGATTGACTTAAATAATCTTAAAGAGATAAATGATGAATATGGACATAAAGAAGGTGACAGGTTATTAGAGCACTTTTCTCAAAGCGTTACGAAGGTCAGATCTAACTTTGATAGTGGCTTCCGATTTGGTGGGGACGAATTCGTAATAATCGTTCCTGATTGTACTGAGGAAAACGCCGAAGAGATTGGAGCAAGACTAAATAAGGAAGTAAATAAATTTAATTCTAAAGTATCATTATCATATGGGATTATAAACTTGCCATTGGTTGAACAACCTGAAAAGCTAAACATTGAGCATTACTTAAAAATCGCCGATGACAGAATGTATAAATATAAAGCTCAATATAAAAATACCGTAAGAAATTAATAAAGCAGAGCTGCTGAAGCTCTGCTTTATTAGTTAGAATCCGCTCAGCATATTTCTGTAACGATCAAATGGAATTGAACTTTCATTGTGCTCAATAATAGCTGATTCTAGCTTAGGAACATAGTAATCTCGTGATGGACTTGTGTACTCTGCTAACTTTTTAAATGATGGTCTTATAATTAAATTCATTAAATAAGCTGATTGTGATGCTCCTCGCTTCCTTCGACTGTTCAATTTTCGAATCATTTTTCTTTCTGTCAGGATTCCTGGCCCATGTCCAAAATAAAGATCATTTCCAAGAACAACTGCATTTTCTCCTCTGGAATAAGAGAATCTTGGATCAAAGTCCGGATTATTAAAATATACAACATCTCCAGGTATGAATTTTTCGGAATAGTAATTTGTTAACCCAAGGTCTGTGTCAGCATTCCAGCTATATATATAGATGTTTGCAAATAATTTATTAAAAGCTAATTCACCAATCACATTTAAGACTGAATGATAGTAGATAATAAGCATTGCCCCCGCACATTCAAACGCATATAAAGAGCTATTCACGTAAATGTCTCTAATTGCTTCAGAGGGTTCTACACCTTGCCTGAGCTGAAATCCTCCAACTTGTGTTAATATCCAGTATTGAGGGTTACAGCGGGAGTCTTCAAATACTGCGAATCGCGCCTTGCTTTGATTCATTGCCCTTGCACCTAACATGATGTTCTTGCGCAGTTTTAGTTCAAATGCTAACTCATCTGTGGTTTGATAGGAATAAACTGTCGGGGATTCATTCATTACATGAATAATCATTTTTTCTTCATTACCTGTATGCCATATATCATTCTGCTGAAATGGCTTCCCTGCTATTTGAATCATATATTTACCCCCCCATCTTTTTTATAGCCTATTCATCCATAGGAAAATAATTGATTAAAAATAACTATCTGTTAATCCTATATTTAAATCATTTTTGAAATCCGCTATTACCCCCTATCACTTTTGGGCAAAGACCTTTATAATAGATAAGCGGAACTTACAGAAGGAAAAGGTGTTTTACATGAGTTTACTCACAGTTAAAGATTTGACTCACGGTTTCGGAGACCGTGCTATATTTGAAGACGTTTCATTTCGTTTATTAAAAGGAGAACATATTGGTCTTATTGGTGCCAATGGTGAAGGTAAGTCCTCCTTTATGAATATAATTACAGGTAAGTTAGAGCCTGATGCAGGAACGATTACCTGGTCCAAGCATGCTCGCATTGGCTATTTAGACCAGAATGCGGATTTAAGTCAAGGTATGACAATGCGTGATGTGCTCAGGACGGCTTTTCAATATCTGTTTGATATGGAAGCAGAGATGAATGGTCTATTTGCCAAGATGGGAGAGGTTGGGCCTGATGAGCTGGAAGAGCTTCTTGAAGAAACTGGTCGACTTCAAGATTCTCTAACGAGCAACGATTTCTACATCATTGATGCCAAAGTCGAAGAAGTCGCCAATGGCCTTGGTCTAGATGAAATTGGTTTAGACCGCGGCGTTGATGAACTGAGTGGCGGCCAGCGGACTAAAGTCTTGCTTGCGAAGCTTCTCTTAGAAAAACCAGATATATTATTGCTTGATGAGCCTACAAACTTTCTCGACGTTGAACATATCGAATGGCTAAAAAAATACTTGCTGGAATATGACCATGCATTCATTTTAATCTCACATGACATTACATTTTTAAATAGTGTCGTTAACTTGATCTATCACATGGAAAATCAGCAGCTTACGCGTTATCCAGGAGATTACAATGAATTTCTTCGCGTGTATGAAATGAGAAAACAGCAGCTAGAATCTGCTTATAATAAGCAACAAAAAGAAATTTCCAGTTTAAAAACCTTTGTAGCGAAAAACAAAGCAAATGCAGCAACAAGTAAACTGGCAACATCACGGCAAAAGAAACTCGATAAAATGGATGTTATTGAGTTGGATTCAGAAAAACCAAAACCGAAGTTCCATTTTAAAGAAGCACGAACAGCCGGAAGATACTTGTTCGAAACAAATGAACTTGTCATTGGTTATGAAGAACCCCTCTCAAGATCACTTGACTTAGCAATGGAACGTGGTCAAAAGTTAGCATTATCAGGAGCAAATGGAATCGGGAAAACAACACTTTTACGAAGTATTTTAGGTGAAATCACACCTGTTTCCGGATCCGTTGAATTGGGTGACCATCTTCATATTGGTTATTTTGAACAGGAATTAAAAGAGACTACCGATAAAACGTGTATCGATGAAATATGGGATGAATTTCCTCATTTTACACAGCATGAAGTGCGCAGTTCTCTAGCGAGATGCGGACTTACCAAAAAGCATATCGAAAGTAAAGTTCGCGTATTGAGTGGAGGCGAAAAGGCAAAAGTTCGCCTATGTAAGCTAATCAACAAAGAGACTAACCTGCTTATACTCGACGAGCCCACAAATCATTTGGACGTTGATGCAAAAGCAGAGCTGAAACGTGCATTGAAAGATTACAAAGGCAGTGTTCTATTGATCTCACACGAACCAGAATTTTACCAAGATATCGTTACTGACGTTTGGAACTGTGAAGACTGGACAACTAAAGTATTTTAATAAATTAGAAGGGCTACCCACTGGATATAAGGGTAGTCTTTTTTTTTAGCAGATAAGAAAGTATAAATCCTTTCTTACTGCATAAGTGCAACTAAGGCAATTCGCCCAAAGGCTTGCACTCCAGAGTATAAGGGGTTCTAAGAAAGCAAAATACGCTTTCATAAGAATCCCTTTAACGAATGCCAAGTTTTCTAATATCTGAAGTGTTGCTAACCTAACTTACTGTTTAGACAAATACGCATAGGGCTAATTGTATAAATAGGAAGTGTAAAAGGAAAATTTAGTGGAAAACTTATAGCAAGAGCGCCTAACCGAAAAAATCTTAGGCTTACAAAATATTTTTAAATGATGGAGTGATTAAATTGGCATTACAAGCAATTACAGTAAAAGAGCTAGCTCAAAAAATTCTTGAAAATGAAAAAGTGTTCTTACTAGATATTCGAAAAGAAGAAGATTATAACGATTGGGCTATTCAAGGACGAAATGTTCAAAGTCTGAACATCCCATATAAGCAGTTAGAAAATGGGGCAGAGGATGTAAAAGAACAACTTCCAGCAGATCAAACGATTTACGTTGTTTGTGCAAAAGGAATCTCTTCTCAAAAAGGGGTCGAAGTACTGGAAGATGCCGGAGTGAAAAATATCACCTATTTAAAGGGTGGTATGACAGCATGGAGTGAACATCTGGAGCCAGTGAAGATTGGCGATCTTTCTAATGGTGGAGAACTTTATCAATTCCTTCGAATCGGAAAAGGCTGCCTTTCTTATATGGTCATTGCCGGTGGTGAAGCGGCAGTTATTGATGCTACAAGGATGACAGAAACATACAAAAACTTTGCCGAGGAAAAAGATACAGCCATAAAATATGTATTGGATACGCATCTTCATGCAGACCATATATCAGGTGGAAAGAGTTTAGCTGAACAAACAAAAGCCCAATATTATTTCCCAACAAAAGATGATGAAGGCCTGACGTTTGATTATAATAAACTAGAAGATGACACAAAAATCACTGTTGGTGATTCCATTGAAATTTCTTCCTTCTATTCTCCAGGGCACACTGTTGGAAGTACTAGTTTTATTGTAGATAATAAATACTTGATGACAGGGGATATCTTGTTCATAGAATCCATTGGTCGTCCGGATTTAGCAGGAAAAGCAGAGGATTGGGTAGATGATCTGCGAAAGACATTATATGAACGCTACCAAGGCTTATCACAAGATTTAATTGTGTTACCAGCTCATTTCGGAGCAATGGAAGAAATTAATGAGGATGGCACGGTTCAAGCGAAGCTAGAAGAACTATATCAGAAGAATGATCGCTTAAATGTAGAAAGCGAAAAAGAGTTTCGTCACCTTGTAACAGATAATTTACCACCACTGCCAAACAGTCATGAAGAAATTAGATATACGAACATGGGTAAAAAGAACCCAGATCACGATGAAAGGCGCGAAATGGAAGTTGGTCCAAATCGCTGCGCTATATAATAAAAAAGAGGGAAGCGGAATCTATTTTAGAAAACTTGGCTTATCGCCGTAAGAAAGTAGTTATACTTTCTTACTTCCAAAAAATTCCCGTTTCCCTCTTTTTATATCAAGGAATTTGATTATGCAAGAGCAGCTTTAACAGCATAAGTAGTATCATTTAAAGGAATAAGGTCTGCCTTAAAGTCATTATTCCGTAGTATATCCATCATTTTAGTAGAAGAAATACGATGATTAAGAGGCGGACCTGATTTGGTTTCAATGGCCTCCCATTCAATAATCATGATTTCTCCACCAGGCTTTAAAATTCGTTTAATTTCATTAAGTGCCTTTTCAATACGCTCAACTTCATGAATAACAAATGCCACCAAAACCTTGTTCACTGAATTATCTTTTAAATTAATTCCTTCTAGATCACTAACGATGTACTGAATATTTTCAATTTGTTGTTCGTCTGCACGTTTTTCCAGCAATTGAAGCATTTGGGACTCGATATCGACAGCATAAACCACTTCATTCGTTCTTTCTGCTATTGGAATGGTGAAGAATCCATTACCAGCACCAAGATCGGCAACTCTATCCCGCTCACGAATACCTAATTTATCAATAATTTTATAAGGTTTTAGACTTTCTTTTCTTTCCTCACTTAAGAGTTTATCTGCTTTATTCGGGTTAAATCGTTTTTCTGACATCACTTGCATCTCCTTTACTACCAAAAGGTTTATACATTCATTATTCACGATACATGTATTGTTTAACCTTAGAAAACTTGGCATTCGCCAAGCCTTTGGGCGAATTGCCTTAGTTGCGCTTATGCAGTAAGAAAGTAATTATACTTTCTTATCTGCCAAGAGAAAAATGTTATTCCATTTTTGCCAATTCTTCTACCATCATTTCGTAATTCATTGCCCCCATCGCAATAAACTGTATACGACCATTTGAATCAATCATATAAGAAGTTGGATATGCTCGAACTTTATAAGCATTAGCTACATCAGAATTTTCATCCATCAATATTGGGAATGTCAGCTCAAAGTCTTCTACAAATTCTGTAACATCTTCTTTACTATTTTCAGTTTCTGTTAAATTAACGGCTAAAATCTCTAAATCTTTATTTTCATAAAATTTTTGCATATCCGGCATTTCCTCTCTGCATGGTGGACACCATGTTGCCCAGAAATTTACTAAGACACGTTCTCCTCTGAAGTCAGATAATTTTACTGTTTCCCCTTCTAATGTTTTCAATTCAAAGTCAGGGGCAATTTGTCCTTCTTCAAGCCCAACTTCATCAGAATTCACAACCTCTTCTTCCGCTTTCTCCTCTTCATCCATCGGTGCTGAGATGGAATTACCAGAGATATTACCATCGTCTTCTTGAACGGATGTATCATCATTTGCAATTGCAAAATCATAAACGGCCCACCCAATCATTCCTATTGCAAGTACGATAACAATCAATTTTTTCATTTGAATGAACCCCCTATTATCCTAATTTTGATAACCATGTTCCTTGTATTAAATCAAGTAGAAATCCTGTAATACGTGGCATTAGACCAAAAAATAAGACTAAGCCCATAATGATCATAATCACTCCGCCTACTTTCATAATCACTTGACTGTGACGGACAATCCATTTTGTGGACCCAAGGAAGAAAGTTAAAATAATAAATGGTAACGCAAAGCCTATAACATACATAACAGTGTAGAATACACCTTGACCAGGGTTACTGGCAGCTAAAAGTAGAATTGATCCAAAAATCGGACCTATACATGGTGTCCACCCAGCAGCGAACCCAAGACCAACAAAAAAAGTTCCCAAATATCCAGCCGGCTTTTTGGAATAATGAAAACGCCTTTCCTTCATTAATGAAGTTGGACTAATCCACCCTGCAATAAATAATCCCATTATAATAATGAAAACCCCTGCAATACGTTGAAGAAACAATCCGGAATCACCTAGTAGTAAATCCTGAATCCATTGCCCCAAAAATGAAGCGCCTGCACCTAAGCTGATAAATACTAATGATACCCCTAGTAAAAAGAATCCAGAGTGACTCAATAACTGGCGACGTATTTTAGTGTTCTGGTTTCCTTGTAACTCTTTAACACTTATCCCGGTTATATACGATAGATAAGCAGGGAAAATTGGTAAAACACAAGGTGACAAAAAAGATAGTGCTCCTGCTCCTATCGCTAAAAACATTCCTGCAATTAACATTGTGTCAGCTTCAATTCCAAGCATTAAAATCCCTCTTTCTGTGTTTAAGAATATTTTTAAAAAATAATAGTGAAACAACGCTAGTTACGATTTAGATATAAGGAAATAAAAAAAGTTAATCCTTCTATGTATGGTTTCACTTCATATTAACGTCTGAATCGCCTTAACATGCTTATATCCTCAGTCAATACATGATGAATTTGAATCTTTCTAATAACAGATTACAATTTCAATGTGAAAGTTTGATGAAAGTAAGGATTTTTGATGCAATAAGTCTATGACAAATTGGTGACAAAAGTATTAGAATGAGTTTAAGAGGTGTGAAATGAAGGTCCCGAAAACAATGCGAATCCGTAACCGATAGAGAGATGAAACTGATAATTGTTCTTTTCTGATAGCACAAAATCGATGGAATATAGGGGTTAAAATAGGTTACCTGAACGAAATCAAGCTCCACATGAGTTATAATAAAAAATAGCAGATTGAGGTGCTGGCAAGTCAGCAATGGGGCCTCATTCCGCAAAAAGAATTGTTTAATTATTTTGTACGCATCTTAATCATCATAATGTAGTTCCGCATCCATATTTTTTCACTAATGGAGAAGTTCTGAAACAGCTTTAGGTTTTGAAAAAAATGCAGCCCTAATATTATTCGTCAATTAATCCGTCCTAGATAAACGTACTTTTAATGGTTTTTAACAATCGGAATATAAATATCAAAATGTGGATCATTCGGATCACGATCAACTGGATAATGTTCATGTTTAATTGGCATATATGGATCATGGTAAGTAACATTAGCTTCTCTATATGCGGTATAGTCACTATTAAATAACCATTTATGTAAATTCGTATAAGTGTTAGATATATCTTCACCTTTATTATGTGTCGTCTTCACGTAGGTCCATGCAGGAACCTTAATTTCAATCATTCCATCAGGGATTTCCTGCTCTTCACTCACTTCATAAGTCGCGTAATGGGCAAAGCCATTTTCAATTACATGATAAGACAGCCCTAACTGAACATTTGGATTAACCTTATCATCCAACTCATCCGCCCTGTTTTCCATTTGTTGAATAACATTTTTTAAATTCGGTACAATTTCAGAGAATGTACCCTCCCATTTTAATCCTACTGCCCGATATGCCGGGATTTTCACAATTTCATAATTCATTTTATCGCTCACTCCGCTTCGATTCAAATTAAATTATAAGTTTATATACTAATTTTCACTACCATCAACATTTTCCCATCTGGACCTTTATAAGTGCTCATGATGAATGTCCATTACAAAAATTCTATCTGCACCTTCCGTTTACCGCTGTTCTCTTAAGGCACCAAATAAAAACTCTATGTAAAGCCTGTTAACCAATAGGATCACATAGATCCACATTATCCTCATTTTCAGTCCATTTTGTATAAATTTCTAATGTCCACTCATCAGGCACTCTTTTATATCCATTCTCCTCAATCCATTGGTGCAAATGAGTATATACTTGGAAAATTTCCGAAGCATGACCTTTAAAATGCAGGACTGCATATTTCTGTTCAGGAACTTCTAGACTAACCATCCCGTAAGGTATAGCCTCAAAATCATGTACCTCATAACAAACCCAGTAGCCGTCGTCCTCCTTTGAAGTTTCGGAAGCTTTAAATGCACCAATAAGTTTAACTGGGTCAACTAATTGCTTTATCTCATCCTTACGTCGTGCTAAAGACATAGATGCTTTAGGAATCTCTTGACCATAACCTGTCATATCCTCACAAACCACACGAAAGCCGACTAATTTCTTCTCACTCATTTTTCTCTCACCAGTAAATGTGATGGGGTTAACTTTTTCCATCGCTTTATTCTCCTTTCATTTCATAAATTGTTGATTTATATTACATTCTTTTAAATATCTACTCTATATAAGAATTTTTACCCTGCTTTTTTTAATAATCGGTTATGACAATATCCTTTCAGCCCTCTCTTATTGTGCTATTCTTTTTATCTATTAAAAACACTAAAACTATAATAAAAACGGTGCAATTAAAAATATTGTTACCAAGATTATTTTACTTAAATTCGATTCTTTTCTGGTAACCCCCGCCTTATCTTCTAAAAACCGCATATAGATTAATACAAAGATTAATCCAAATAAAACCAGTCCTTGTCCTAATGAGTCATGAAATTCTGATAAGTACCGCAGCATAGCCAGTCCTAAAAGGAGAACTCCCATGTTACCTATAACCATTTGAAAATAAAGTCGCTTTTTTTCCAGATCCATTGTATTTGCCACCTTTATAATAATTACCGATTTACTTTATTTTTCAATTTCCTTTATTACTTTCGCAGGATTTCCACCAACCACAACATTATCTGGCACATATTTTGTAACCACTGCACCTGAAGCGATTACAACATTATCATCTATTTTAACTCCAGGATTTATAATAGCTCCTCCGCCAATCCAGACATTGTCACCTATCGTTATTGGTATTCCATATTCTGCCCCCGATATTCTCTCATAGGCATTTAACGGATGGGTTGCTGTATATATGTGTACACCTGGCGCAATAAAGCAGTTATCACCTATTCGAATTTCACAGACATCCAAAAATACACAGTTAAAGTTAGCATAAAAATTTTCGCCAACATGAATGTTGTAGCCATAATCACAACGAAACGTCGGCTCTACGAATAAGCTGTTTCCACTTGAACCAAATAATTCTTTTATTAATTCGGTTCGTTTGTTTTCCTCTGTTTCACTTGAATCATTGTATAATCTTGTTAGCCTTCTGGCATTCAATTTTTCCCTTACTAATTCAGAATCATCCGGATTATAAAGTTCACCGCTCAACATTTTCTCTTTTTCAGTTTTATTCATAATGAAACTCCTTCTATAAATTACGCCGTCTTTTTCCAATAAGTCTTTGTTCCGTTATTTGTTAAGATTGTCTTTCCTGGCACTTGAGTTACTAATAGAACAACATTAAGTATATCCACAGAAGATGCCATAGCATTTAACAATATCAGAATTTTTATTGTTGGTGTTAAGATTCCAATTAGACTTAAAACAATCGGCAATATAATTGAAATTATAACGAATGGGGCAATAGTGACTACTATATACCTTGATTTTGAGATTTCTTCCTCCGTTAGTACATAACCGCCAAACAGGGTAAGACCAATAAACGTTTTCTGAGACTTAATAAAGTTCGGTATGAACAGCAAATGAAGCAGTTCGTGTAAGATGATAAGTGAAAATATCCAGATAATTACACCTACGTTAATTGTTATTGATACGGAATCCGATGACAACCCAAATTCGCTCAAGGAAATAGTTGAAAAGACATTTATAATACCAATACTAATGATGGCATTTAAAAGCATGAAAGGAATTGATAATACTATAGCAGTCCAAACACTCTCAGGTTCTTTCATTGGAATCCAGTCGTTATCGATTAGGTTTAAGTGTAAATGTTCATCATTCTTTGGTATTTTATTTTGTATTTTCAAAAACTCTCCCCCTCTAACAGTGTTCAATTTCCATCAGCCAGCAATCCTGATATACTCCTTCATGAAGCTCACGTTTAGGGAGAACTTTAACTTTTTTAAAACCACATTTTTCATAACATTTTATAGCCCTAACATTTCTTGATTGTGGGTCCATGACTACTCGGTCCGCCTTTTTATCCTGGATTAAATAGCTAATCATAGACGAAACAAGTAACGTTCCAATTCCTTTATTCCAATACGGTACTTCGCCTATGAACTGGTCTATCCCATAAATGTTCTTCTCTTCATTATGATAGCCATAGACCTTTTTCGTTTTACTATCCAGTTGGTAGAATTGAATATATCCAATTCTAGCTCCTTCAAACTCTACAATACATTTAGTTACTTCATCTTCAGAGGTATAAAACTCTTTCATAACTTGGTCTATATCAAAAGGGTTGTCCCGTCCCTCATAGAACTCAAGAACTTGTGGATCGGAAAGCCATTTTGCTAATATATGTTTATCCTTTTCTTCTATTTCGCGAACTATTAAATTATTATTCTGAAATAACATGTAAACACCGCCCTTAAACCTTTAACTTTCCCTGGCAACTACTTGTTCATCAGATATAGCTTTAAATTCATATGGAACACCATCTGTTTCCTGTTTCCTGATGAAGAAAAAGCGTTCTCCCTTTGATTTTATAAGTGAAACATTATCGGGCCTGCCGTTATCAACGGATAAAGTAATCTTATCAATTTCCCTGTTCGATATCATTCCGTAATAATAACGTTGCAGTGAGTCACCACCTTTTGACACACCAGAGAATCCCCAAACAATACCAGCTCTATTTTCGAGGTTAGGATTAAATGCTACATTACCGACTGCACCCTCATTTCCAAAGTTATCTTCGAGATTCCATTGACCAAGCCAATTTTGCTTTAATAAACCAACATACATTTGTTCATCATCTCTGAAAAAAGTAACCCATTCCCCGCCAATATTTTCTACAAACAGGACATCAATGGGCTTAGACCAGTCATCAGTATTTATCAACACATCTTGTGCTTCTGGGGATTGTTGAAAATTATGATAAATAAAGGAAAATGCCACTACAATTAATGTTCCAAATATAATCTTTTTGATAAAAACCCTCCCCATTACTCATTAGTAACTAATTATTGGCAAACGCCTAATGGATTACCGTCTGGATCATAAAAAGTAAAATATTTAGTGTTTCCTTCTCCACCAATGGCATTAACGTTGACATTTTTTTCACACAACAATTGATATGTCTCTTCAATATCTCCATTAGAAATAAAATTATAATATTTACCAACACCAAAATTATTATCAGGAAACTTCATTGGCTGATGATCTGATGTTCTTACAAGACATATTACCGTTTGAGACGCTTCTGCAATATTCATAACAGCTGCTTCTTCTTCAATGTAGTTAAGCGTAAGGCCAAGTTTTTCTTCATACCATTTAGCTGATAATTTCGGGTCTTTAACTGGAATGAATACTCCTTCCATGCCCCCCAATAGTGGTTTAGTCATACAATCTAGCTCCTTTATATTTAAATAATTTTTAGCAAGTTTACTTTTCTTTTTCGGACAGTAGCTTATCAGGTTTTTCTTCTACTCTATCTAATCGTTTATTTCTTTTGTTAAACAGAATAAATAATGAGATTATACCTAGAACAATAGCAACAACAAACAAAAATGAAAATAATTGAAAAATAATATCTCCTGTATTTAACCCGCTAACTGTTGATAATAATATAATAATAAATCCCTCCTATACCCCATTTATAAGTATCCGTTAATTTTGTACAAACGAACGGATAAACATCACGTCATCCAGCACTGATAAAAACCAGATGTGTTTATGACAGCAAAAATAAATTATGAACAATGATCATTCTTTCCTAATGAAAAGCCATCAAACAGACGTCCGCCATATGGTAATAGCACAATGTCAACAAACTGTATTAATTGCTTTTTTTCACCAGTTTTGTAAAAATCATCAAATGCCTTAACAAAACGTTCTGCAAACTCAACATCATAATTTCTTAATGAACGTATTATCCATTTAGACGTACCAATCCATCTATGATTTGTCCTAAGTACAAATTCACTTAGCAATTCTGCAAGCGTATTGGCTATAAATATTCCTTCTGCTCTACTATCGCAACCGATAAAATCATCAAGTGCATCAGTAATAAAGTATCGTTTTGCCATTATTGTTTCTATTGACCATTGTTCTGGACCTTTAGCTAATAATTCTTCTGCTTCGTTTTTTATGACCTCGATTACACCATTATCTTTTAAAATGATACCTTCTGATACCATTCTAGGGATTGAAGGTCTGGCTCTTTCATAGTCACTTTTAAAAAACGCTTTATAAGAAATCAGGTTATGAGCAAACACTTCTATTTTCCAGCCTAAATCAATTAGAGATTCTCTATATGATGAACTGAAATTATTATCAAATATTACAATATCAAGATCTGATGTTTCTGTTGCTTCACCACGAACTACACTACCAGCCAATAAAGCGGCATCACAATGTGGGAATTGGCTATTTATAAACTTTTGTGCCGCTTTGATTGGAGGCAGTTTTTTATGTTCTTCCATTGTCCACACCTCTTACATATATTCTAATTTCGAAAGTTACGGATTCCTAGATACGGCTAATTTAGTGAACGCCAATTATTACGTCGTAATAGAATCCAAACTTATTTTTCTTCATACAAACACCAGGCACCGATTTTTCGGAACCGTTGCTCACTTCAGGATTATGTATAACGTAACAATCCCCATATGTTTTATCTTGAGATTCAGGTTCATTTTGTATATCAGCGGTAATAGCACTAATTGGAAAACCATTAAAAAAGATAGTACGTCGAATGACTAACTGATTGGAAAAAGACATTGAATAATATAGAACAATAAATAAGACTATTAAGGAAGATATGATGACCAACTTTGAATTTTTACTCAATAGATGAACCTCCCTCTACACGTCATAATTAATTTAATGTCTATTCTTTGGCTGAAAGAAAAATATGTTCAAGATAAGTAATAAGCAGAACATAATCAGAACAAATACCGGGAATAAGACTAGACCAGAGCCATCTGCACCAAATATATAACTCAAGCGATTACCTACAAACACAGCAAAAGCAAATTCTACCAATAAAATGATGAAGACAACTAAGGTATGTATTACAAAATATCTGGAGTATAGCAAACTAAGTAAAAAAATAAGTATTCCTGTAATTATCAAGGACAATTCTACAATACCAATTTTATGTTCCTCCCATTCAGAACGCTTGTTAACAAAACTCTAATTTTCTTGCTTAAAAATATAGTAATTATCTCCTTCTGTTTCTGAGAGGATTTCATTTTCAAAATATAATCCTTCATCGTCATCGATACCGTAACCAATTGGAGCATTTACTCTTGCTAACGCTGCCTTTAGATTTTCTTCTTCTTTCCATTTAGAGAAATGAACACTTATTACACAATCTCTTATAAGTCCCAGACCATTCAGGAATAGATGCTCATTCCTTGAGTTGTCTATAGGTGGTATGACACAATTCAAAGGACTGATTAAAGCGCCTGCTGAGAACCCTGCTACTGGAGCTCCATTTTCATACAGTTCTTTAATACGCTTGCCTATTGGTGTATCAACTATGTAGTTTCGGTAAAGCTCCGTTTCTCCACCAGAAATAATTACTCCTGTGCAAGAACTTAACTCCTGCAGCGTAGCATGATCGATAGTTGGCGTGAGCGGTAAATAGAAAAACCTCTCTATATTATTTTCTTCCAGTATACTAGTGTATATTTTCATATACTCTTCCCAGCCATTCCTCTCGATGAATAGGATAGCAACCTTACCTTTATTGTTAAGCGAGAAATCAGCAAACTTTTTGCCAAATTTATCGCTGAACGGTGGACTCCCACCAAATAAAAATAGATGTCTATTTTTCAAAATTTCACTCCTTAAAGCAGAATTAAAAGTCACCTTGATTTTCCAGTGTCAGCAAGTACAAGCCATCAGTACATTACCATCAGGGTCAGTAAAGTTAAACCAGGCAAAATCTTCCCCAATCCTTTCTATTTCCCTTACAATTTCCACATTATTATTTTTCATAAAATGGTATGCTTCATCAATGTTTTCAACAAGAAGGTTGCAGATCGGATTTGGGCTAGGTTTATGTGTGAAATTTTCATCAAATTTATGGTCGTCCAATGTTAACCCAGTTGCACCATCGATTGGTATGTTATAAACAGGGGATTCTACACTATTCCGATCGTAATCAAATCCAATAATGTTACTGTACCACTCCACTGATTTTTTTAGGTCTTCAACATGAACGAATACTGTTCCAATCTGATTCTTTACAGGTTTAGAAAAGTTTCCCATCAATATTCTCCTTAATAACTCCTGCTTCTATATAACTTCTTACCAACTTCCAATTATTCTCTTCATTTCTCTTGAATGTTTCGAAAAATAAATTTACGGTTTCCAAACTTTTTCCTTCAATTACTAATGTTGCCGACATTATCGCCATCGTTTCATCATCGCGTAAAGGCAGAATTGAAATTTCTTTTAGTTCCCATTCGGCATCGTTTTCCTTCACGAAATTAAAGCCCTGCTCCCACCCATTTATTGCTTCTTCATAACCGAAATCTACTACTTCACCGCCTGATATTTCTCTAGCTTTATAATCGATAGAAATTATATCTTCTAACTCTGTTAAAGATGATCTTCTCCAAACATCTAAAAAAGTATCAAAAAACTCGCGAAATTGATTGTCCATTAAAAAGCCTCCTAAAAGCCTATAATTGAAACTCTTTTTTTATCATTTGAGCTACCTCTTCAGCACTCAAATTTGTGTTATTTATTTTTATATAATTCTCCTTTTCCACTTCCCCTTCGTGTGAATTTAATCGAAGCGTGTCCAAAGTGCTTAGTAAATCTTGTTCCGATTGTTCGACGTTTCTTTTCGTTGGTTTTTGTTCCAGCCTATTGGGTGTTTTATTCCGCTTAAGCCTTTCTTCTACATTAGCTTCTAATTCAACAAAATAATTTTCGCTATCTTCAGAACTAAAGATATTAGTCATCTTATCGACAGCATCCCAATCTTCCTTTTCATTAAAAGCCCATACAAATGTAAAAATCATGCCGTACTTATCACTTTTAGAAAATGACTTAAATATCTCTTCTCGGAATAAATCTGATAGTCTCCACATTTCTGGGGTGAATCCGTAAAATGGTTCAAGGAGATCAATCGTCATATGATTATGAAATAGCGTTAAGTCCGTAATTTTTGCCAATTCCTGTCCAACAGTCATTTTACCAACTGCTTGCGCTCCAAAGATCAGCACAAATTTCATAAGGCTACTCTCCCTCTACTATTAAATTGACCAGTAAATTTCTCTATCTTCTGTTCTGATTTGTTCAAATCCTGTCTTTTCCAGAACTCGGATAGACGGAATATTGCTTTCTGAGCAGCTGGCTGTGATTTTGTTTACATTCTGTTGCTGCAATCCCCAGTTCACCATAGCTATTGTCATTTCTGTCGCGTATCCTTTACCTTGATAACTGGGAACAATGCTATATCCTAAGTCCATCTCTCCTTCTTCATTTGGTCCACCTTTAAATCCCATGTCGCCCATAATCGTATTGTCTTTCTTATGAATGATAATACCTTCCCATTCATTTTCTTCTGGGTGCCGTGTAAACCGATCTATTTTATAGGATAGCAATTGTTTATAATCCTCCATCGGATATTCATCAGCCGCTTTATAGCCTGTTATTTCTTCCAATTGATGTTGACCATTTAAAGTAGCCTTCATCATTTCAACTGTAAATGTAATTAGAGTTAGTCTGTCAGTATTTACGTACGGCAATTATTCACATTCCTTTTCTATTATTATTCTATGACTCTCTCTTATTTTCAGGCTGCTTTAACCAGTGACGAACACCTTTTCCAGCATATGGTTCATTATTATACCTTGGTATCACGTGAAAATGACTATGAAATATAAACTGACCTGATACTTCACCGACATTCCATCCGAGGGTATATCCATCAGGAGAATATTCTGATTCAAGATATTTCGTTGCAGCTTGTAAGAGTTCATATGTATCGTTCCACTCTGCTTTTGTTAATTCTAATACATTTGCATGATGCTTTTTTGGAACAATAAGACCGCATCCTTCCAGTACATTTTGTTCCTTATTGTGCTGTTAGAAAACTTGGCATTCGCCAAGCCTAATGGCGAGTGCCTTAGTTGCACTTATGCAGTAAGAAAGGATTTATACTTGCTTAACTACTAAAAAATAGCACGTTTCATTTTCAAATACTATATTCTGCTCTGCATCATCCATTGGATTGCAAAACGGACAATTTTCATCGTAAGCCATAACTGCCTCCCTAAATATTAATATCTGAATAACTATCAGTCTTGAACAAAACCTAATTCGTTACCATCTAAGTCAGTAATCGTGAATTTTCGGGTACCATAAGGTGTTGAAAACAATTCTTCAATGACATTAACGTTATTTTTTAGTTCTATCCATAATGCTTCAACATCGTCTGTATGAAAATTGAGTCTGCCAAGAGATGGGTAATCTTCATGTTCCATTATAGCAAAGGTTGCTCCATTATCCGCTTCAAAATGCGCATAGTTAGGCTTTTCAGGTGGCCATGTTGCAGCTACTTTAAACCCAAGTGTAGACTCATACCAATCAATTGCTTCGTCTAAATCTTTAACATTGACTCTGACATGTGCTAGTTTTGTTTTCATATTTTTCACTCCCCTATTCATACCATGCTTTCTTTGGTCTACCTTCTGGATATCCAAGCTTTTCACGGTAATCCTTTCTCTCATTTGTAAAATCAAACCATTTTTTACTACTGCTTTTACTATTCGCAAAGTTAACAGCACAGCGAAGTTGATCTTCGACACAAGGGTCCGTCCATACACCTAACCGTTGTTCCAATTCATCAAATAGCTCTGCGCCACTTTTATCTTTTAATTCTTTTAAGGAATAAATATCTAAATGGTGTACTAGCTTCTCAGCTAATTCATAACCAATATAAGGCACTTCCTGAAATTCAGCCAATGCTTTAACAGTTTGTGCTCTCTCATCTGATATACCTAAAATTTGCGATAATTCTTGTTCACTATACGTATGTACTTCACTTATCTTTATTTTTGCTCTTCTAAGTTGGGCTTTTTCAGTTTGCGAAAGGTCCAATTTTGGGTTAGAGCTCAATTACTTTTCTCCTTTCTAAAAGACTCGTCAAAATTAGATTTCGACAAAATAATGGAATACCCTTCCTTCCTGAATAAAATCTCCTGGAAATTATTAAATAAACTTGGCATTCATTAAGCTTTTATGGCGATAGTAAAGTATTTTGCTTCTTATCTGCAATAAAAAGGAGTACGAAACGCTATGCGATTTGTACTCCTTTTTAGTGTGATATTTATTGATTTCTCTCCATATGACAACGTTTATCTGTTTTTAACATCCAGATTGACATACTTAATAGCGACCTTTTTAACATACGTACATAAATTTATGTGCAGTGTGCATTTTAGGTATGAAAAAGAGTGTTAAAAGCAATGTTGCTTTAAATTTGATAAGTGATGCCAATAGTGAGTTGTACTATATTTTGGAAAGGTTTTCTGGAGTTTTATGCTAAAATATAGATAAAAACAGAACGAGCTTATTCAACTAACGCAGTAGAAGTGTTGAAGGAGCCAAGGGGGAGAGGATTTTTGCGGAAACTTGCGTTTATATTTATAATAGTTCTTTTAATTTCTGTGGGGTGCGATGATAAGTCGAGGTCTAAGGAACTTGTCGGCTATGATGAAGAAAAAGTTGTTAATGCCCTTCCTAAATTATCATTTAATCCAGAGATTCCGAATGTCCTGCCTTTCAAACCAACAGAAACAAAAGTAAACGTGAGAAACATTGGAGGAATAGGGAATAGTCTGCTTGAGGTTTTATTTAAAAATGGGTATCAGGAAGAAGTAACCTTCAGGGCAACTATAGGCGAAAATGCAATAGATTTTACAGAAGAGGAAGTAAAGATAAGGAAGAATTTAAAAGGCAGATATGGTGAAACAGAAAACAGAAAAATAATGAAGTGGCAGAAAGATAATATTTATTATGAACTGCTGGTTGACAACAACTCTGCCACCAAAGAAGAAGTGATTAAAATAGCTAAAAGTTTTTATCAATAGTTAACCACTCTTCAACAAATAAGAGGATTTAGATTTATAAAAAAATTAAATATTACGTTATAAAACGCTTAGATTATTTTCTGAGCGTTTTAGTTTGTTATTTATACTGTTAAATACGGTTCGAATTGTATGCTAATTTAAATGTTATTTCTAGAACCCATTAGCCGATAGTAGTGGTTTCAGCAGAAGGTAAAAAATTGAATACGTTTCTCAACACTAAAAATGACCATCAATGTGCATTGATGATCATTTTTATAATTGTAGTGTGATTTGTAATCAATATGTGTGGGATAAAAGGATAGGAGCTACTTTTGAAGAGATGAACCAGGGTATAAGAGTAATGTATGATAAGATTTAAAATTAAACTCTGACTCTTTCTATTTTAATTATAGCATATAAAAAAAGGTAATTATAGACTGTTTATTCTCATTTGCAACTGCTAAAATACAATAGAACTTATGATGTTAGGAGAGATGTGGAATGAGTTCTTTGGTTCTTAGTTTTCAGGAAATGGAAAAAACTCAGATTTTACTCGTTGGCGGAAAAGGGTTAAAGTTAGGGGCATTGTCAAAAATTCAAGGAATACAAGTACCAGAAGGATTTTGTGTTACAACAGAGGGATATCAGAAAGCTATTGAACATAACGAAACGTTTCATTCATTGTTGGGTCAACTAACAATGCTAAAAGTAGAGGACCGAGATCAAATTAACAAAATCAGCAGGAAGATTCGGGAAACCATTATGGATGTAGAGATTCCTTCCGATGTTGCAGACACTGTTGCTTACTATCTCTCCCAGTTTGGCGATGAACATGCTTATGCAGTGCGTTCCAGTGCAACTGCTGAAGATTTACCACATGCCTCTTTTGCAGGTCAACAAGACACCTATCTAAATATCACCGGAAAAAAAGCCATCTTACAACATATTCGAAAATGTTGGGCTTCCCTTTTTACGAACCGTGCCGTGATTTACCGTATGCAAAACGAATTTGACCACGACCAAGTGTATTTATCCGTTATTGTTCAACGGATGGTTTTCCCGCAAGCATCAGGGATTTTATTTACCGCTGACCCGATTACTTCTAACCGAAAGCTACTATCAATTGATGCCAGCTTTGGACTAGGAGAAGCGCTAGTCTCTGGTCTGGTCTCTGCCGATTGTTATAAGGTAAAAGATGATAAAATCGTCGATAAGATGATAGCAGACAAAAAGTTGGCTATCTATGGACGAAAAGAAGGCGGAACAGAGACACAGCAAATCAAGCCTGATCAACAGAGGACTCAAACACTCACTAACCAACAAATTTTACAACTAGCACGCATTGGAAGACAAATCGAAGCTTATTTTGGTAGTCCACAAGACATCGAATGGTGTTTAGTAAATGATACATTTTATATCGTCCAGAGTCGTCCCATCACGACTTTATATCCCATCCCTGAGTCAGGCGAGACCCAAGAAAATCAGGTTTATGTATCTGTTGGTCATCAACAAATGATGACTGACCCCATGAAACCACTGGGATTGTCATTTTTCCTATTAACAACTCCTGCACCTATGCGTAAAGCTGGTGGAAGGTTGTTTGTTGATGTTACACATATGTTGGCTTCACCTGACAACAGGGGAAAATTATTAGCTACCCTCGGACAATCCGATCCGCTCATAAAAGACGCACTAATGAACGTAATAGAGCGAGGTTTTATAAAATCGGCATCAGATGATAAAAAAGAACAGAGTACTATTAAAAGCAATAAAGCTAAGTCATCTGCAGATATTCAAGCACAAATTGAAAACGATCAGCCAATCGTCTCTGATTTGATTAAGCGTAGTCAAACATCTATAGAAGCGTTAAAACAAAACATCCAAATGAAATCAGGACCGGATTTATTTGATTTTATTCAAGAAGATATCCAAAAACTAAAGAAGATTTTATTTGATCCACAGAGTTCGCGTGTAATTAATACTGCTATAGATGCTTCATCATGGATCAATGAAAATATGAATAAGTGGTTGGGTGAAGAAAACGCAGCCGACACGCTTTCACAGTCTGTGCCAAACAATATTACCTCTGAAATGGGGATGGCGCTATTGGACGTTGCCGATGTGATTCGTCCTTATCCTGAAGTAATAAATTATTTACAACATGCAAAAGATGATAGCTTTTTGGATGAACTGGTTAAATTTGATGGTGGACAGGAAACCCGAAGTGCAATAATAGCTTATCTTAACAAATACGGCATGCGATGTGTCGGGGAAATAGATATTACGAAAACTCGTTGGAGCGAAAAACCAATTGCACTTGTTCCCATGATTCTCAGTAACATCAAAAACTTTCAGCCTAATGCCAGCAATCAGAAATTTGAGCAAGGGCGACAGGAAGCTTTGCAAAAAGAACAAGAGTTATTGGGGAAATTAAAGCAATTACCGGACAGTGAACAAAAAGCCAAAGAAACAAAACGAATGATCGACCTAATCCGGAATTTCAGTGGGTTTAGGGAATATCCAAAATACGTCATGATTAACCACTACTTCGTTTATAAGCAGGCTTTACTAAAAGAAGTCGAACAACTCGTTCAAGCCAATATTATTCATGAAAAAGAAGATATATACTATCTCACTTTTGAAGAACTTCGTGAAGTTGTACGCACAAATAAACTGGATTACCAGATCATCAGTGAACGAAAAGACGCGTACAAATCATATGAAAAACTAACTCCCCCACGTGTTATCACGTCTGATGGTGAAATCATTACCGGTGAGTACAAACGAAAAAATCTCCCAGCCAACGCTATTGCTGGTCTACCGGTTTCTTCAGGAGTTATAGAAGGCAGAGCACGCGTTATCTTAAAAATGGAAGATGCAAACCTGGTAGATGGAGATATCTTAATCACAGCCTTTACTGACCCAAGCTGGACACCACTGTTTGTATCAGTAAAAGGTCTCGTCACTGAAGTAGGTGGACTGATGACCCATGGAGCAGTAATAGCACGTGAATATGGCCTGCCAGCAGTTGTTGGGGTGGAAAATGCTACCAAAATAATAAAAGACGGGCAACGAATTCGCGTCCATGGAACAGAAGGGTATATTGAAATATTGTAATTGCTGTCAAGATGTGGATGTATTTTAGAGCGTTATAAGAATTAATAGTACAACAAATGAGGAATTGCAGAAAGTAGCGGAAAGAGGATTCAGCAGGCTAAGCAATGTGAATCCTCATTTCGTTAAATAGAGTAAAAGCTGTTATATGAGGGATGGACCGGATCCTCATTCCGCTAAAGATACAAATTCAATGGAATATGTGGCTTAAAATGACAAATAACGGAATGAGGATCCGGGTTCTGAACCCTTTAAGCTTTTTCTCCCAAAAATGCATCTCTACTCAAATAGCAGAAACTTTTGTGTTTACAAGGTATTAGTGCTTTGTATTGCTTCTTCAATTCCACTCATTATATCAAATGCTCCGTCTGACTTATTAGAGCAAACAACAACCTTAACTGATGAGTCAGGATAATAGGCAGAATGAAAGCTGACACCAGGGTCATAGCCCATTACATGGTACTTAAGGATATTGTTTTCTGCTCGTTTTTTTATCCATGTTCCATAACCATAGAAGCCATTGTCATTGACTAGTGTATGAGTTGATAAAAGCTTCTTCGTGTTTGATTCATTTAGTAGCTGATTATTCATAAGCGCTACCCACAGATTAGTCATATCTTCTACAGTTACATATGCTCCACCGTCAGAACCACCCTTTACAGGCAGGGAATAGATATTTGTTTTCCAGGTTCCATCAGGGTTATCGATATAGCCTAAGGCAGTGTTTGATGGTAGAGAATCGAAGGAAAAGTATCCTGAACTCTTCATGTTAGCTTTACTGAAAATGTATTGCTGTACATATTCAGAGAATTCCAGTTTACTAGCTTGTTCCACTATTAAACCTAACAAAATATAACCCGCATTATTATAATGAAATTTTTCTCCTGCTGGAAATTTCATTGACTCATTTTGAAATAATGACAAAAAATCGTTTAATTTACGTATGTGATACATAGGATTTTTAACCCATAACTCCTCAAAATCCTCCATTACATCCTCATCAAAATAATCCGGTATTCCCGAAGTATGGGTCAGCAAATGGTGGACTGAAACTTTATCATCGAAATACTTAAAGTCTATAGCAAGACAATCGCTTAACTTAGAATTAAATGAAAGTTTACCTTCTTCAACTAGCTGGCAAATCGCAATTGCAGTAAATAGTTTACATCCAGATGCTATACCAAAGCGAGTCTTGGAATTATTCGCTAATTGATCAGAACGATTAGCAAACCCATAGCTTTCATCAACTAAAACCTTATCTTTGTCCTTAACATATACCGCTCCCGAAAAATCAACCTTACTTTGAATATCAGAAATTACTTTTGTAAAATTTATGTTCATTGCTATCCCTCCAAAATTATCTATATTTATTTATTACTAGTTAAAAGAATAGGAATCGCTTGAACATAACAAATAAAATAATATCAAACTGTATTCCTATTTATATGAATATTATCATTGCTGAACCCTCCGATTTTTTGTTGAATTAAAGCATGGCATAATTATCGGAATCAAACCATTTATCCTAAAACCTTTCAACACTCAAACTTCCTAAACATAATAGAAGATTGAACAATAATGTATTTATTGGATTACAAATGGAAAAACATTAACCTTCAATCATACCTAAATATGGAATTTTTTTACCCTTAACCACCGCTATTAATATTGGTCCATTTTCCTTTGCGAGGTTATATATCTTTGTTCCTACTGGCAGCTTTGATGCTGTGCCACTTTCAAATTCCTCTGGAGTTGTCGATTGCTTTGTAATTTCAAAGTATTTATCACCTAAACTTAAGTCCAGTTCATTAATCCAGCTAACGTTTTCGGCGTTTTTGTATACAACATCAATTGTCGAAAAGATATCAGCATCTTTGTTAGCAGCTAATAACTGTTCAGCATCAGGATTCCCTATGTCATTTCCGTCTGTACTTTCATCCGAATTACTGTTACATCCCACCATTAAAATTGGGATGCTTAGCAGTAATAAAGCTAGCAACAATCTCCTCATTAAATCCCTCTCTCAATAGGAATATCACAATCTATCAATCCAGATTCTTTCCAAAAACAACAATTGCCCTCTCATCTAACCCCAGCCTTCTATATTCATGTTCCTGCTCTAATTTTTATCACTGAAAAAAATAATTTCCGTTCGTATCTCCTGATCAATTTCAAGGATTCCAAATGAATAATATGGGAGTGTCCGTTTATCCGTTGGTGATCCAGGATTAAATAATAACGTCTTCTTAAAGTATTTCAGCATTGGGATATGCGAGTGGCCATAGATGATGACATCCATAGCCTCGTCTTCAAAGGCTTCAATAGCCCGCTTTTCTGTTGTCTTTTTATCCCCATGCCCGTGGGTTACTCCGATTTTATGTCCGGCCACGTCAATTATTTCTTTGAGAGGAAAGTTTTCTTTTATATCGTCACCATCAACATTTCCATAAACACCTTTCACATCGGCATACTTAGAGAGCATGCTATAAACTTCCATCGACTTCCAATCACCAGCATGAATAATCAATTCAGCACTTCCTAATTCCTTAACAATCCGTGATGGCAGTTGTTTACTCTTACCGGGCATATGTGTATCGGCTACTACAATAATTTTCATTTACAAATCTCCATTTCTAAACTTAAAGATTATATACAGCAATTTGCAGATAAAGCTGCACCATCACATATAAAGCAATTGCATACTTCAGATTGAACTTTATTCCGTTTTTATAGCCGCTTAATCCATTCGTACCACTCAATATAATTACTGGCATAATTAACGGTGAAAGAAGTATCGAAATAGCACTTCCGGAGGTTATCGACAGGACAATCAATTCTGGCGGATAGGGAAGTGAAATACTCTCCAATATTCCTGCAACTAAAACCATGACGGTCAATGGACCAAGCGCCATAAAGCCTAAAATAATAACGATAAACGGTAGGAAATATAACATATTAAAGAATGGTATAATTTCCTGCAGGTTATAGATCATTTCAATAAAATTTGTCCCAAGACCCGTTTGATTTATACCAAGTATCATTACGCCAGCCGCCAGCATTATACTGAATTGATACCCTTGGCTAATAAGCCCCTCTCTATAATATTCAGCTGTTTGCCTGAACAGTTTTACTGGCCTTTTTTTCATCGTAAAATAAATACTGGTCCACACGATAATAACAAGTGGAATAAGTACCATTAGCGGGATTGAAAGAAGCTCATATAATAGAAAAATTGAGCCAAATAATGTTATGAACAGAAAAGCGAACTCCAAGAAATTACGGATTTGCTGTTTCCTATTAGAAGAATGACTAACTACCTTATCAATTTCTGTTTTTATTTCAGATGTTAAATCTACACCATAACGTTTCTCATCAAAATATGAAAAAATCACAGCTACCGCAATGGCGCAAACTGTCACCACGAAGCCTTGCAAAATAGTTACCCATAACGAAGCGTTCAACGCCTCGACAGCAAAAGTGAAACTTGGAATGCTTATTATCCATAACGTTGACAGCGCAAAAGCACGCAAAAGTGCTGTCCCTTTAAAGTTTTCCCATGCCTCGCCCTGCTGATTTATCAGAATGTCATCAACGAATCGATACATAAGCGGGATTGCCCCAAATAACAAAAAGTATGAAATAATATGAGTGAAGATGATCATTCCAGAGTAAAACTTACGACTTGTATCAAGCATTCTATGTGCTAAACCGATGATTTCCTCAATATATGGCTCTTCCCGTAATACCCAGCCAATCATTGGCACAATAATTAATAGTCCAATAATACTGCTCATTTGCAGTAGACCATCCTGTAAATTTTCAAAGAACGAATCACCGGCAAGCATAATAGTAATTAAGCCTGTCAGAAAAAGAACGAGTGGTAATTTAAATTGTTTTAATGTCAAATTGATCCCAGCAAACAACAGTATTAGAAACCCACTCAATGCTTGGAAGTCAGCTAATAAATCGCTGTCCACAAAAAACGTAACAAAGTGTAATAAGCCATATATAAAAATTGATAGCCTTAGTATTCTCGACAAATACATGTTGATTAACTCCTTAGTTTACTCCTGACATTAATAATGACAGACAACAAAATGTTTGTATAGATAGCTTTGTAATAATAGCTGTTTTAAAAGGATTGTTGTTGATTAGGAAACTTGCACTCATCAAGCTATGTGGTTATTGTAATTTTTACACTTATCCAGTATGAAAGTCGTTTTAACTTCATAATTGCGTGAAAAGATATACTGTGAAACAATCGGTTCTCATAACCCTGATGAAGACTCTTTTCATACTATTCAGGTCGCATCCGCGTTCTCATAACCCTGATGAAGACACGGTTGATGCTTTTTGAGCATTTTTTTCTGAGGACCGGCGTAATAAAAAAAGTAATTGCTCTCTTTTAATGATAAGCAATTACTTCTTTGTTTAGCACTTTATTTGATTGCCTTGCTAACTTTTAGCTTCTTCCCTTTAATGGTCGTATTCTCCATGGCTTGCAGAACAACTGAACCTTTGCCATTAAGAATATCAACATATGATAGGCTATCCTTGATTGTTATAATCCCGATATCATCTGCTGATACGCCAGGAATTTTCGCTATTGTACCAACAAAATCTACCGCACGAATCTTCTTCTTTTTGCCACCGTTAAAATGAAGCTTCATAATATCCTTATTAATTCGTGCTGTTTTATTATTTTTAACAATTCGGCGGCCGCTAAGTTTTTCATCAAAAGCGGCTTGATTGTTCACTACTTCCTGATGGCTTGGTGCCTCAATTACAGGTATCTCAAATCCAATGTATTTTTCAATCGCATTCAGATATTTTCCCTCAACAGATGTCATAAAGGTAATCGCTTTTCCTTTATTACCAACTCGTCCAGTTCTTCCCGTTCGATGGACGTAGCTCTCTTTTTCCTTTGGAACATCATAGTTAATCACAAGTGTCACATTATCAATATCAATACCTCTAGCAGCTACATCAGTTGCCACAAGATAACGAAAATCCCCCGTTTTGAATCCTTCCATCACTGCAAATCGATCATCCTGCTCTAACCCTCCGTGAAGCCTTCCACACGGATAATTGGATTGAACCAATTCGTTTAGGACAGTATCAACGTTTTCTTTCGTCCCACAAAAGATAATGCAGCTATCTGGGTTTTCAGCAATCGTTACATCTTTCAAAAGTGAAATCTTTTCATCTTTTTCCACCTTAATTAGTCCATGCTGAATAGTACTCGTTGTTATACCGGCATCTTCAATATCAATATGAGTAGGATTTTTCATATATTTATAGCAGAGGTTCTCAACATCTTTAGGCAAAGTAGCTGAAAATACCATCGTCACTCTATTTGCTGGAAGTTCTTTTATGATCGATTCTACTTCGTTAATAAACCCCATATTAAGCATTTCATCTGCTTCATCTATGATAAGGTATTTTATTTGATCTAAAGCAAGTGTCCCTCTTTCGATATGATCCATTACTCGTCCAGGTGTACCGACAACTACATGTGTTTTTTGTTTCAATTCCTCTTTTTGTCTGGCAAAAGGTTCTTTTCCATAAACTGCTGTAGCCTTAATCCGTTTAAATCTCCCTATATTCGTTACGTCTTCGCGAACCTGCACCGCAAGTTCCCTGGTTGGTGTGAGAATAATAGCTTGTGGATTTTTTTCTTCCCATTCAATCATTTCGCAAATAGGGATACCAAAGGATGCCGTTTTACCAGTGCCTGTCTGTGATTTAACAACAAGATCCTCATTCTCCGTTGCTCTTGGTATTACTTCACGTTGGACCTCTGTGGGATTTTCATATTTAAGAACACCAAGCGCTCGTGTGATTGTGTCACTTAAATTATAATCCTCAAAATTTCTTTTACTCATGTACTAACCCTCGTTTTTTCGTATTATCCGACTTATATATAGGATTCTCTTAGGAGAGCTATCATATTCAAAATCTGACTATGTTCATTATACACGCTAATTGCTATTATTTCTTTAATTTGTTATAATTAGTTGGTTTTAATAATATTTAGGGGGAACTTTTTTGTCAATTGAAGTAGGCAGCAAGGTACAAGGTAAAGTAACAGGCATCACCAATTTTGGAGCATTTGTAGAAATTCCTGGAGGTACAACAGGTCTCGTGCATATTAGTGAGGTAGCGGACAGCTATGTAAAAGATGTTAATGATCATCTCACAGTAGGAGACCAAATTGAAGTAAAAGTGATTAGTGAGAAGGACGGAAAAACTGCCTTGTCCATCAAAAAAGCAATAGATAAACCCGAAGGACAAACCTCATCTTATTCTAAGCGCCCATCACGCCAGGGAAGTAACAGAAATTCCGGTTCAAAAGGAAATTTCAAATCAAAAGATAATTTTGAAGATAAAATGGCTCGTTTTTTAAAGAGTAGTGAAGAAAATTTATACACACTAAAACGTAGTACTGAATCAAAACGAGGTGGCAGAGGCGGAAGACGCGGATAGTCTGCTGTGATTTATAGATAAAGGCAAGTCTGTTTTAACAGGCTTGCCTTCTTTATTGCATTATAATATTATGGCCGTGCCTTCAGTTATTCTAAATGTTCTTGCAACACGCTGGATGTTTCGGCTAACATATCTTCCTCAATTTCCACATAATAAATTTCGTTAATCATTTTTTCATTAAAGCCTTCTTTCAAGTCAATAGTCTCAACCGAAATGGAGTCACTATAAAGTGTGTTGAATTGATCTTTGGTAATGTTCGTTTCGCTTTGTTTCACAAGTTCTTTTATTTTGGAAATTGTTAAATTTTCCTTTATTTCGTGCATGAAGTTATTCCTCTTGATGTCATTATTATTGAGGCTTAATGATTTGGCAAGCCTTTCTGCTGGAATAGTCGCATAATAGTCAATAGGTATGTTAAATAACTGGGAAACTGTTGCCATCACTGTTTTAGTTCCTGCACCATAAGCCCCAGCATGTATCAATTTATCTTTAATTGTTTCGCCTTGCCCATCCTGTATCGAGACATACGTATCACGTGGGACAGGTACAACCTTCATACTCTTATCCTCACTATTGTAAGCAAGTAGTATGTTTAAACTAGTTCTACTTCTTGGTTCTTCTCCCATCAGTAAAACAGAAAAAGAGTTATTATTGTGCTTGGATGCTAATTGGATTTCATCATTTTCATCACCAGAATAGATAATTGGTAATAACACACCTATGGATAATATAATAACTAGAAAAGTTGCTGTTACTGGTCCAATCGATTGAAAAAGGCCTTTGAAATTGCTTTTTCTATTATGTTTCTTTTGGATTTTGGTTATAGTTTCCTCCCGATCCTGTTTCGTAAAGTACAGTTCTTCGTCATCCAAGTAGGCAAACAACTCCTTATCGAGCTTCTTATTATTCATATATACCTGCCTCCTCCATCATTATTTTTAGTTTTTGCTTTCCTCTTCTCAGCCTTGTCTTTACAGTACTTAAATTAAGGCCCGTAGCCTCCACTATTTCGTCCATAATTAGGGACTTATAGTAATAAAGAAAAATGACTTCACGATAACTTTTGGGAAGAGAAAAAATAAGTTGTTTAATTTCCTGATTTTCAGATTCCTTGATTACTTTATCCTCAGCTGACGGCAAGATTGATTTTGTAGCTTCTTGTACAAAGCTTTTTGCTTGAACCTTTCGATGATGCCAACTTCTTAAGTAATCCTTCGATTCATTAATAGTAATACGGTATAGCCAAGTTTTTACCGATGATTCATTACGAAAATTATCCAGATTTTTATAACACTTGATGAAGCTGTTCTGAACAACATCCTTAGCGGCTTCTTTATCTTTTACATAGTTGAATGCCAGTCGCACCAAGTCATTTCCATACTCAACCATAATTTCCTCTAGTATGATTTCTTTTCTGCTTTCTTCCATAATCCCCGCTTCTCCAATCTGCCTGTATAATTCGAATATTTGACGGATGCCAATATAAAATAGTTTCAGGATGGTGATTAATGATATAACTTTCGTACATATTAAGGATAAAGGAAAATAGATTGGAGGAATAGATGATGGATAAGGAGTACCGTGAGTATCGGACTGGTCAAGGTGTACCAGAAAAAGGGGAGTATATATGTCAATCCGGGGAAAAAGCAAAATTAAATGAAGATGAGGATTTCCCGGCATGTCCTGTAAGCGGTAATGAGACAACCTGGAAGCGGGATGATCATTAACATTCGAGTAGTGCACCTACTCGAAAAACACTCTATTAATCTATTATTTTTTGTCGTATTATGTAAGCTTTTGACTTCCTTTGTAGAATCTATTGAATATTTTTATAAAAGTAGTCATAATAGATTTCGTTGTGTGTTAAGACTTTTGTCCTAACTATTCTATTGCTTAGAAAGGGAGAAGATAAATGATTGCATTAGTTGAACCAACTCGAAATAGTTTGCCTAAGGAAATTTTGCTGAAAAAGAAAGAGATGATTGAATTAGGTATGAAATACGGATTGGCCAATAAACGTACTATAGAATGCAGCCAACAACTTGATGATCTGTTAAATGAACATTTTAATATTAAACAGTCCTACCATACTGCTTAATATGTTTTGGGTTTCTATACCTATTGAACGAGGACCTCAATGACTTTTTACAATCAATCTCAATGATTATTTCAAATAAAACATTCGAGTTGGTTTTTAACCCTATTGTTTCGGAGAACCTGGTGGATAATAATAAGGTGGTACTTTAATCCACCCACGCTTTCGCATTAATGTCTTTAAAGTTGTTCCAAACATTACCCAATCTGAATAAAAATTAAGCCATATCATACCAATATCACTTCTAAGAGCGTCCGCTTGTCCTTTAGCACAGGATTGCATACATGTTACTAACTTAAATGCAATGCCATTTGTAATTTCATTATCTGTCAACTTCACTCCTAAAGGAATTTCGTTTGGTTCCGAATTTGGTTTTGATGACGTAACATCTGGTAACGGAATCCCCTCTTCCTTCATAAACTTACTTAATTTCTCCACTTGGGATTCACACAGTTTAATAACATCCTGGAGCATTTCTTTTACCTCATCATCTGCTGTTGTGTTTAAGCTAGATTCCTCATAACGAATAAACTCTTCCATCATTGTAAGGTACTTCCAGCAATCACCCGCTTCAATTATATGCAGAGGGGATTTCGGTTCATTTATATTATCCATTGACGTTTTCAGTGTGTTCCAAACTGCTTCAAATGGATTAGGCATAATTCACACCTCCTCTATATTATATTCTCCATTACTTGTAAATAAATGTAATAAAGTTGTCGTATAAATCTAATGATATAAAGCTCTTACTTTATCCAGATCCTCTAGAAAGTGTATGATTTCCTTCCGACTCAACGGAACAAGCATTTGATCATACAGAGTGAGAATCTGTCCATCAGCTTCATGTTTATGGTTATTTAGATATTCAGAAAGATCGTTCAACTGATTTTCTTTAATAGTTGACTCGGTTGAAAAATGTTTAATTTTTTGTAAAACAAACTCATTTGTTAGATCATCAAACTCACCAGAAATTATGTTTCCATTTAAGATCATGATTTCACTCCTGTTTAAAAGTCTTACCAAAATAGTTTGCCCTAAAAAGCTCTTTTCTTGTAAGAGAAAATAAAAATGTGGCATACCCAAACGGTATACCACATTTTTATATTTTCAGATTTAATAACCTTTTGAAACAACATCTAATTTCCCAGTGTCAGGATTAATTACTAGTCCGTGGACAGGTACATCCTGTGGAATTAACGGATGGTTTTGAATGGTTGATACACTTTGTCTTACACTGTCTTCTACGCTGTCAAAGCCTTTTAGAAATTGTTCCAGATCCACTCCTGCATTTTGCAATGTATCCAGTCTTTCCTCGCTTATACCACGTTCCTTCATTTTGCTCATAATACTTTCTGTTTTCAAACTGGACATGCCGCAATCATGGTGCCCAACGACACATACTTCATCAGCCTTGAGTTCATAAACACCGACAAGAATACTTCTCATAATACTTCCAAAAGGGTGTGAAACAAGAGCACCAGCATTTTTAACAATCTTCACATCACCATTGCCTACATTCATTGACTTCGGGAGCAGTTCAACCAATCGCGTGTCCATACACGAGAGAATAACGAGTTTTTTGTTTGGAAACTTACCCCTTTGATACTTTTCATATTCCTTGTTTTCTACAAAATTTTCATTATGTGTCAAAATTTCATCTAGTATTGTCACTAAAATTCCTCCCTATTCGTTAAATTCATCATCTTCATTTTACTATATAAAAATTATTATGTCGTATTTTGTAATTTTATGACTTCTTTTGTTGAAACTATTGATATCTCCTATGAAAATCGCCATAATAAATTTTGTCTATTTATGACTAATTTACTAGTTAGCTCTAATATAAATGAAAGGAAGTAATTAGAATGATTCAGGTAGAAGAAGTAATCAAACATAATTTAATCGCAGCAATATCAATGAAAAAGGATGAAATGGTTCAGTTAGGCATGAAATATGGATTGGCACATTATAAAACAATAAAATGCAGCCAGCAGCTAGATAAGCTTTTAAACATCCATCGATATGGTAAAAAGTACTTCGTTAATTATTGAGATCATTTCCTTTTTGTTGTTAAGATTACGCCACATATAACTGCCATTGCTCCAATAATTTTCATTATTGTAATGGACTCACCTAGCCAAAAATAGGCACCAATCATGGTAACTATCGGCAAAAAGTTTAAAAATACGGAAGCCTGTGAAGCTCCAAGTATTCTTACTGCACGATTATAGAAAATTAATGCGATGAAAGATGGAAAAACACCAAGATACACTAAACTGCTTAAATTCATAGGTGTCAACAAGGAAGAAGGAACCCCTGATACAATCCACTCTGCAACAACAAAAGGGAACAGGACTATAATAGATATTCCACTCATTACCAAAAGTGCAGCATTTTGCGGGAATAGATGCATATATTTTTTTACAGTAATCGAGTAGACAGCCCAACAGCCAATAGCTCCAATCATGATACCGTCTCCAATATTCCAACTCATTTCAGCCAACTGAAATAGCTTCCCATCCATTACTACCCAAACAGCTCCAACAAGGGATAATAGGACTCCGGCCTTTTGCATATTCCACAGCTTTTCTTTTAAAAGCACAGCACTTAACACGACCGTTACAACTGGTATAACTGTTTCAAGCACCGACACATTTGTTGACGTGGTAAATTGTAATGCGCCATAGATAAATGTATTGAAGAACGTAATTCCTGTTAAAGTCATAATCACAAATGGCTTTTTATATTCCCACATTTTAAAGCGATAATTCCAGGCTTTCTTTAAACCAAAAGGTAAAATAATCATAAAAGCCACTACCAACCGAAAAAACGCAATTGTGAACGGGGGCAGTTCGTTTATAGCCTTTCCCAGAAGAATATTTCCTGCATAGAAAATAACAACGAAAACCATCATTATGTAAGGATAAATCATCGAATCACTCGCTAATTTTAAGTTAGCCTTAAGCTTATCAAAAATGCTCTCCACTTAAAAAGAAGTTGTACATGCAAAATACATTACATGTACATGCTTCATAACTTATTCAGATTCTCTAAGCAGTGATCTATCCAATCCTTCCACTGATCTATTTCCAGATAGCGCCAAGGTTAAATCAAAATCTGCAATCATATTTTTCATGACTTCTTTAACTCCATCTCCACCCGCAACTGCCAATCCATTCATAAATGGCCTTCCAACAAGCACGGCATTAGCGCCAAGAGACATCGCTTTTATAATATCTGAACCACGGCGAATCCCACTATCCATTAACACGGGGATTTTGTCCTGAACAACATTACAAACCTGCGGTAAAGCTTCAAGTGCACCTATTGCTCCATCCACCTGCCGTCCCCCATGATTAGAAACAATGATCCCATCAGCCCCATATTCAAGAGCTAATTTTGCATCCTCAGGATCTAGTATTCCTTTTAATAAAATTGGAAGATCCGTATGTTTCCGTAAAAAAGCGATGTCTTCCCACGTTAGCCCAGCATTTCCAAACACTTGGGTCCAATGCATTATCGCTGCAGTCGGGTCCACTTCAGGTGGCTTTTTAAGTTTTGAGCGAAAGGCAGGATCTGTTAAATAGTTTCCAACTCCTTCACCAAGCAGGAAAGGTAAATAAACATTTTTTAAATCATATTCACGCCAAGCCAGCATTGGTGTATCTAATGTAACCACAATAGCAGAATAACCAGAAGCTTCAGCACGTTTTAAAAAACTAGCCGTTACATCAGGATCCTTTCCCCAGTACAATTGAAACCAGCGGGGTTCATCCCCCATTGCTTCAGCTATTTTCTCCATCGGAACAGTTGAAGCAGAACTGGCGATAAATGGCACACTCATCTCAGCGCAGGCTCGGCAGAACCAAGATCTCCTTCTTCATGAATAATCGACTGTACACCAATCGGTGCGTGTAACAGAGGGAAATTATATGTATGTCCAAACAGATTTACGCTTAAATCCCGGTCTTCCACATTCCGGAGCATACGAGGTACAATGTTCCAGCGGTCAAAAGCACGAAGGTTTGACTTCATTGTTTTGCCCCCACCTGCTCCACCCGCAACATAGTAGTAGGGTCCATCTTCCAGAACTTCACGTGCTTTCTTTTCCCAGTCCTCATAAACTACCGGCAAACGCTCCGAATCAGGGCTTGTCATCGTTTGATACACATTGAATTGAACTTGATTACCGAAATTAGACATTCACACTCTCCTCCTGCATAAGTTTATCCCTTTTTATTATATTGTAATTTGTCAGTCTTTTCAAATATTTATCTAGATGTTTTTGGTGCTCGCTCGAGTTTGGGGCGCTGTCGCTCAAGTTTGAGGCGTGCTCGCTCGAGTTTGAGGCGCGCTCGCTCGAGTTTGAGGCGCGCTCGCTCGAGTTTGAGGCGCGCTCGCTCGAGTTTAGGGCGCTCTCGCTCGAGTTTGGGATGCTGTCGCTCGAGTTTGAGGCGCGCTCGCTCGAGTTTGGGGCGTGCTCGCTCGAGTTTGGGACTATCTCGCTATGCCGGCAATCCGGGCAGGTTTTGAAATAACTGGTAACTAAAATATTCTTGGAACAAACTTAACTTAACCTCAGTCAAGGTCTGAAATTTAGGTGAATAATGCTATTAGAAAACTTGGCATTCGCCAAGCTTTTGGGCGAATTGCCTTAGTTGCACTTATGCAGTAAATTCTTATCTGCAAATAAAAACCGCTTCAACTTATGTTTAAGTCGAAGCGGTTTTTTGAGTTGCGTAGATGAGAGTTGATATCGTTCCGGTGCTGGTTGATATCCCCTGTTTCCGGTTGATAATCATTATATCTAGTTGATATACCTCGTTTCAGGTTGATAAGCATCATATCTAGTTGATTTACCTCATTTTAAGTTGATAAACTAAATTCCAGGTCGATATCCTCCCTATACAGTCGATAAACCAACTATACGCTATACTATTTTACCAGGATTCAACACGCCGTCAGGATCAAGAGCTTGTTTGATTTTTTGCATGACAATGAGTGATTCGCCGTGTTCTCTTGCCTGGTATTTTTGTTTACCTGTGCCAACACCATGCTCACCGGTACATGTCCCGCCTCTTGCAAGTGCATAATCAACAATTCGTTCATTTACGACATTAGCTTTTTCAATTTCAGCCGGATCATCGACATCGATCATTAATAGAATATGATAATTTCCATCCCCAACATGACCGACTATACCACCAGAAAGACCAGATTCATCAACGGCTTCTCTGGCATCTTTAACAGCTCCTGCCAGTTCAGAAATTGGCACACAGACGTCAGTTACCATCTGCTTTCTGCCCGGATGACCATGAATATATGCGTACGCAGCATTATGACGGGCTTCCCAGAGGCGATTTCTGGCAGCTGTATCTGACTCAAACTCTATTTTTTGACAGTTAATATCCTCAACAATTTCCTTCATAAATTCAACATCTTGCTTTAAGCCTGCCTCGTTACCGTGAAACTCCAGGAATAAAGTAGGTACTTCATTGTAATTAGTGTCACTAAAATGATTCATCTGCTTAATTGACTGTTCATCAACTAGTTCCACCCTTGCAACAGGAATTCCAGCCTGTAATATAGCAATTACCCCGTTAACAGCATCATCAACACTTCCAAATTCAGCTCTGGCAGCCATAATATGCTCAGGAATACCAATAACTTTCAACGTTAATTCGGTAAAACATCCTAGTGTCCCTTCCGAACCAACAAACAGACCGTTCAAATGATAACCTGACGATGATTTTGCAGCCATATTCCCTGTATGGATCACTGTTCCATCAGCAAGGACAACTTCCATATCGCGAACCTGATCCCGCATGATACCATATCTAACTGCAGTTGTACCGCTGGCATTCGTTGCTGCCATTCCACCTAATGTAGCATCTGCACCTGGGTCAACAGAGAAAAACAGTCCATACTTTTTCAGCTCTTTATCAAGTTGGGACCGTGTAACACCAGGCTGTACCTTTACAAGAAAGTCATCTTGCCGTACTTCAAGGACTTTGTTCATTAATGAAAAATCAACGCTTATTCCACCATGATATGGGATTGCATTTCCTTCCAGACTTGAACCCAGTCCATATGGTGTGACTGGCTTATCATACTTGTTTGCTAGTTTCATAATATTACTCATTTCATCGGCACTTTCCGGAAAAACGACAATGTCAGGTGAATGCGGTTTGTGATAAGATTCATCTGAACTGTGTTGATCCAAGATTGTATCATTCATGGTAACGCGGTCAGCCGTCAGCACCTGCTGTAGTTCTTCAAAAAGCTTCATAATAAAATCTCCTCGCATTCTTTTGTATTATTTTTCTTGGGAAATCTGAATTAGGTTTCCGCATGTATCATCAAAAATTGCAAAAGTTACGGGTCCCATTTCTGTTGGTTCTGCTGTGAATTCTACACCACGTTTTTTCAACCGTTCGTATTCTTGCTGAATATCATCTACCGCAAAGGATATCGTGGGTATTCCCTCACTATAAATCTCTTTTTGATATGTTTTTGCAGCTGGATTATCATTTGGTTCTAAAAGCAATTCAACTGAGTCAGATTCTTCTGGTGAAGCCACTGTAAGCCATTTAAAATCTCCGGCTGGCATATCTGTTTTTTTCACAAAACCCAAAACATCTGTATAAAATCTCAATGCCTTCTCCTGATCCTCCACAAAAACACTCGTTATTTTAATTTTCATCGTTACCCTCCAGTAGTAAACTATTATTTCAATTGTACCATTTATTTTTCAAAATTTTAATTCACATATACCAATTTGGAATACATTGTCTGAAACGATCGTGATCTTCTATTACATCCAATGAATAGGCCAGCATCCTTTCAAAGTTTTCGCTGCCCAATTTCTTCCCCCAAACTAGTGCTGAAACAATATGCATAGCACTGTACAAGGCATACAGCTGCCAGAATGATTCATTAATGGCAGTGTTTTTATGATATCCGTCAATAATGCCTCTGGTAAACGGGATGCTTATTCGTTTGGAAAAGAAACCTAGCTTATGTAAGTCATGAATTGGATCTCCCCAATCCATCCGTTGAAAATCAATAATCCCGGAAAAAGTTTTATCCTGTATTAGGATATTTGCAGGATGGAAATCATCATGCTGAAATGTATTCGGTCTGTCCTTCATCAAATGTTCATTCTTCTTTATATATATTGCAAGCATTTCCTTGATGTTTTTATCTATATTAATTTCTTTTAGCTGCTCGAGGTATCTATTATTCTTTTTCCTTTTAACAGAATACCAGGACGGATAATTTACAGGCGCTGAAAACTGATGCAGTCTAAGTAATTCTTCACCTGCGTGAAATCCTGCAGCATATTGCTCCTGTTCCGTTAAGTATTTCAAGGCTCCCTCCGCATCTTCACCTGGCAGGTATTCAAGGACCATGTATGCGACCCCATCATTTATTAGAGATTTAAATTCGAAGCCTTTTGGTACATAATTAGAAAATGCTACCAGTCTATTTAATATATCAAATTCTCTCTTTCTATTTTCATGGTTCTGAATTCGAAAAATCCTGATAAGATGTTTGTTATCAACTACATACTTTTTGTCATGCGAGAATCCTTTATTCAGTTCCACAATAGCTTTTGCATTTTTTAAATATGAGATTTTTTCTTCTAAACTAACCAATTGACCACCACCCTTATAGAATAACAATACGATTAAAAAAGGTACAATTCAATTAGAATTGCACCTTGGTAAAAAACTGATTATTCCCGATTGCTTCTCTTTCTTCTCTTAATAATAAAAAATATTGCAAGCCCAACAGCACCAAGGATGATGAGTACTGGTAAATTTCCTATAAAGAAGACGAACAAACTTGAAAAGGCTGATATAAGTATATTGATACTTTCCATGAATTGTTGTTTTGTTTTTTCCCAGGTATTTAAATCTTCCTTATTTATACTTGAAATGGTTACATTTTTTTCTTGAATATGGATCGTTACTGTTGCTAAGTCGGCTTTATTTTCGAGGTAATTCATTCGACCTGTTATCTCTTCAATCTCTCCTTGAACTTTTGCCAAATCATCCGAAATAGTTAATAGGTCTTTTGTCTTTTTTGCTTGTTCCATAAATGAAAGTAACCGTTTCTCGACAACACGTTTAGATTTCAATCGTGACTCCAGGTCTACGTATTCCTCGGTCACGTCCTGCCCGGAAATAGAACTTTCCAAAACCTCACTGCTGCCGTCTTCCACTAGTTGAACAAATTCCCGAAACTGCTCCTGGGGAATCCGAGCTGTTAATTGTCCATTAGTTGAACTGTCTTCAGAACCACCGTGCATGTTCGACTCCACTATATAACCACCGCGATCTGCAACTTGGTTCTGAATATCATTTACTGCTTTTTTATAATTCTTCACTTCGATACGAAGATTAGCTGTGTAAATTATTTTTCGATTTACATCGCTGACTTTCCCGTTTTGGGATGAAGCATCTTCTTGAGAGCCGCTATCGTCACTTACAGCACCATCACCCGTGCCACTTGAAACACTGCTGTTTTCCTGGGAAGATTTCTCTTCCGTATTCACATTAGCTTGGTCACTACTCGATTCACTGTCCCCCGCCTCATTGCTGCAGGCTGTAATTAGGATACTAATTCCAATAATCATGATAACGCGGAATAAATATCTAATATTGACCACCCCTTTTCTCTTTTAAACACAGACGGTATTTAAATGAAAAAGGTTACATGTTTGTTTTAATAAAAATGCCGTAATCAATTCTACCTTAATTTTGCCAGGATTTTTAATAAGTCTATCCTATTATCACTTTTTCCTTAGGATAATGGAACTTATCTTTAGTTACCTTACCTCTAATAAGGAATAAAAATGAGAATATACCAATCCTACCTACAAACATCAGAAAAATAATTATACCCTTACCAGCATTACTTAAATCAGATGTAATTCCCATTGACAGTCCGGTAGTTCCAAATGCTGAGGAAACCTCAAAAGCAATTGAAAGCAATGGAAAGGGTTCAACATAATTCAATACTATAATTGCAGTTATACATAACATTGCTGCAGTTGTTATAACAATAAATGAACGGATGACCTCTTCATTATCAAGTTCCCGTCCAAACACCTTAATACTAGTTCTTCCTCTAGCATAATTATAAATTGCTAACAGCATTATAGCGAATGTCGTTGTTCGAATACCTCCTCCTACACTACTTGGAGATGCACCAATAAACATTAACACACACATCATTATAAGCGTCGGAGAAGTAAATTCATTTACATCCATTGTTGCCAGACCACCATTTCTGGTCGTAACCGACTGAAATAGACTATAAAATATTCTTTCATGCCAGCTTTTATCCGCAAAGAACAATGAATTATGTTCTAAAATTAAAATTAATAGCCACCCGGCTAATATAAGTGCAAAGAACGTTACTGTAGTAAGTTTTGTAAATAAAGAGAAACTATGCTTTGGATTACGTTCATGATAATCTCCTCTTATAAAATCCTGTAGTTCCAGTAATACCGGGAAACCAATTGCCCCTAAGGTTAATAAAATAATATTGATAAATTGAACGAAATAGTCATTAGCAAAAGGAACAAGCGATGAGCCAGTTATATCAAAACCAGCATTCGTCGTAGCACTAACTGCCCCGAAAAATCCTTGTAATAATGCTTCTTGCCATGTGTCAAAGTAGGATAAAAAATAGGTACTTAATATAATAGTACCTATTAATTCAATTAGTAACACAATCTTCAGGATTTTTAACAATAATTGAACGAGCCCTCCTAAAGTTGTTTGGTTTTGGTCAATCTGAATGAGTTGTCTGCCTCTTAGGCCAACTTTTTTCCCGAGAAGAATCCAAATAAAAGTTCCTAAGGTCATTATCCCAATCCCGCCAAACTGCAATACTAACGAAAGCGCAATACTTCCAGCAGCATTAAATGTATCCGCAGTTGAAACAACTGTGAGCCCTGTAACACTGACAGCACTTACAGAAGTAAACAAAATATCAATAAACGATAAATCCACACCTTCATTATGAAAGAAAGGAATACTCAGTAATAACATAGAAAATATAACTGCTATCAAATAGAACAGAACGATTAGTCTAATTGTAGATAGGTAACTTACTTTAAATAATTTTGAAAATTTATTCATTAGAAAGTCTCCTTGCGTTTTAAATAGACAACTTTATATGATAATAAACTGTATTATACAGGAAAGTAAATAAGAAATTCTGTAATTTTTTATATAAAAAATAATCGTTCAATAAAAGAACGATTATTTACTAATAAATGAGCAAATTTTTATATTTTGTTAGCCTACATTTTTAAATACGTTAATTAAAAACAAAATCGCACCAACTACAATCATAATAGACCCTATTATTGTTAAAACGACGATTGAATGATTGGACGTTAATAGCATAATAAAGAGTGTACCTTGCATGAGTGGTAAACCGATATTATGCAGCCAAAAATGAATAGTTGCTAACTTCGTCTCACCAGCCTTTGGAAAACAATAATAAATAATTCCGAATAAAGCGAGTGACACCCAACCTAACAAATTTAAATGTGCGTGAACAGTAGTGAAACTAAAATTTTCCGTAATCCCCATTGTAAGCCCTAAACAAACTCCTAAGACAAAGTACACTGCTGCAATCTTAAGAAACCGCGCGGCCATATTACTCCCTCCTTCCATCCTATCTAGAATTATAGATAAATATATGTTTAAAAAATTGATTAATTCTTTGATAATTAGATATGGGCTATATGTTAGAATAATTTTATGTTAAATATCGAGGTGTAGAATATTGAATCTATCAATCGCAAAAGCAAATACAACGTATACAGTGGCAATTGCTGATATATGTGCAGCAGGATGGAAGCAGACAGTAGAAGGAAAGTTAAGCGAAGAATACCAAACGAAAAATATTGATTTTTGGTATAACCATAAAAAAGTTTATCATGACATAAAAGCCGGGCTTTATTCACATGTAGCACTATTCAACTCAGAAGTTGTCGGAGTAATTGGTGGCGCTATGACCGGTCCTAATGTGGGAGAGATATTTGTCCTTTATGTAGATGAGACGTATCGATATAAAGGAATAGGCAAACGTCTTCTGGAAGCATTTACGGAACAGCAAATTGACAGTGGAGCAACTGAGCAATGGGTATCGGTTCAGGACGAAAATCAGCGAGGTATCCCCTTTTATGAGGCAAGAGGCTTTGTGTATCAAAAGGAAAAAAATACAAAAACCGAGACCGGAGAGAAACAAGTTTCCTTACGATATTCCAGGCAATTGAACTAGTGTATTACAGAAAAGGACACTAAACGGAACCAGGACACACATAGCTGACCAGACGGATCCTCGTTCCGTTATCTGTGACAAATACCTTGTTTCGAGTTTAACTTCGGATCCTCGTTCCGTTATTTGCCTTTTTTAACCTCATATTCCATTGATTTTGTACATTTAGCGGAACCAGGATCCACCTCACCCCTCTAAGACCTGCTTTTCTCCCAATTAGCGGAATGAGGATTCACTTCACTTCTTGCCTAAGTGGTCTGCATTTCACAAGTTCCATTTTTTTATACAAAATTTTTATAGTATGGGTGTGTATTGTTTCACCCTTGAGATAAATCCTTATAATTTTTACTTGTTATCTCACCTAAATCATTGTAGAATAATAAATAATTGATTAATCAATCATTTAAAGGAGGGCATTACCTTGGCCAAACCGAGATCTAGTGAAAAGCGCAATAAGATTTTTCAGGCTGGGCTTCGTCTTTTCGCGCAAAACGGATACTCCAAAACCACTATTAAAGACATTGCTGCAGAAGCCAATGTAAGCTTTGGCACTGTGTTTACCTACTTCGAAAACAAGGAAGAACTTTTCCATTTATGTGTCACAGAACCAATTGAAGAGTTTAGAAATTATCTTCTTGAAACAAGTGGGATCCTGGAAAACTTTTCTCTTAATAAGTTAAAAGAAATAGTAGATGAACATGTCGCTTATTTTTTAGAGAAAGAAGATTACTTGCGTGTGATTCAATATGTTATTGGGCAGCCAGAAAGATTCCCTGAGATGATGGAAGAATTAGATCAGTTTTCCGATGAATTTATGTCATTCATTCAGGATATCGTTAAAACAGGCATGGAAAAAGGCGTTCTACCAGAAGGTAATCCTGAAGAAGTTGGATATGGTTATCTCGCCTTTCTGATGGGGGCTAGGCTGACATTTACCGATCATGCAAACGTACAGTTAACCAATGCATTTAAGAATCAGGCTTTACGTTTGTTTGGAATTGTTGTCTAGGAGGAAGGTATATGACAAGATTTAAAACGTTGCATAAATCTATTAAAATCCGCCTGTATTTGCAGTTCGCAACTATCCTGGCAAGTGCCACCATCATGCCCTACATAGCAGTTTACTTCACAGGCCTAGTTGGACCAAAAATAACTGGATTGCTTGTCGTACTTGTCATTTGCTCTGGTATAATAGGTGGATTAATCGGCGGATATTGGTCAGACCAGATTGGACGAAAAAAGCTGCTTGTCTCAGCTGAATTGGGTCTTGGTATTTCCTTTTTAGCAATTGCTTTCGTTAATTCTCCATGGACGGTAATGCCTTATGTCAGTTTTGCATTCTTTTTAATTAACATGTTTTGTAATGGGATATATATTCCTGTTTCAACTTCTATGATTTACGATTTGGTACAAAAAGAAGATCGTACATTTGTTTTTACTACTATATATTGGATTGCAAACTTGGGAACAGCACTAGGGACTATAACTGGGGCATTTCTATTTGAGGAATATCATTTTTATTTATTTATTTTTGTCGCATCCATAGCACTTCTATCTTCAGTCATAACTTACTTATACATCAGTGAGACATTCATCAAAAAAGTTGGAGAATATGATAAGGCAGTAAAATCACCTTCCATATGGTCCAATTATCAACATGTTTTAAAAGACCGGATTTATATTATTTTTCTGATTGGAACATTGTGTGTAGTCTCGCTTGAAAGTCATCTAACTAATTATATAGCAGTTCATTTACAGAATACAGTTGAGGAAACTTCCCTGTTTGGGTTCATTAAAATTGATGGGATAAATATGATTGGGATTTTGCACGCAGAAAACACATTACTTATCGTATTAGCAGTTGGCCTGGTAAGCTGGTTAATTAAAAAAACATCTGATTACACACGGCTTATCTACGGAATGGCAATCTACGTGTGCAGCTACGCCATTTTAAGCTACACTTCTGCCCCATTACTGCTGATTGGATTGATGGTATTCATTTCAATTGGTGAACTAATGTATGCTCCAGTTCGCCAAAGTTTGCTTGCTGATTTAGCAGACGAATCCCATCGCAGCTCCTACCTTGCGCTGAATAGTTTCATGGGTCAAGGGACAATGATCATAGCAGGTGCTGTTATCACAATTGGTGGGATTTTGCCGGGGTATATTATAAGCAGTGGTTTCCTGTTAGGGGGTATGACAGGAGTGTTTTTGATGGCTTATGTCGTGAATCAGCTAAAAAGAAATGAGTATGATCAGCAAAAGCAAACTGGATAACTCACTTCTTTTATGGATTCTTGTAGTGAACTTTAACGTGAAAGATGTGAAGCCTGATTAAAATCTTTCACATTCCACTTCTCTTCTTGAAAATAAATATTGCTTATACAGGCGTTTACTAGTTTGGTCTTTCCTGAACCTATCTCACCATCTGAAATAGTACCTAGAATAGAATTTATTACTGCACCATGTGCTACAAGCAAAACCATACTGCCTTGATACATTTGGTTAATTTCATGAATTCCTGCCATAATCCGTTCTTTAAATGACAGCTCGTCCTCCTGATTTGGAAATAATTTATCCGGAAACTTTTCTAACCTCTCTTGTGGTGTCGTCCCCTCAGCATCACCAAAAGATTTTTCCTTAAAAGCAGCCATTTCAGCAAAAGGGATATTCAATTTTTCATTTATAATCTCAGCCGTTTGCTTCGCTCTTGTCAATGGACTTGTGATTAGTACATCCCATTGTGACGACTCTAAAAATTCAGCGCATTCCTCAGCCTGCAAAATACCTGTTCTATTTAAAGGTATATCCGTTGCTCCCTGCAACTTTTGGGATGCGTTCCAATCTGTTTCTCCATGTCTTATTAAGCATATAGTAGTGATGATAATTTCCTCCTTTGTTTCCTGGTATTATTTAATGCCTCATCGGTAAATCTTTTTTCCCATTATAACCTGAACATCACCCATTGATATAACTGCAGCATTTTCCTTAATAACTTCCCACCCCTTGCTTATGTATAAATTTATCGCAGGGTTGTTTTCTGGCGAAGTTGTTAAAACAGATGTATCATGATTAATCTCACTTAATAGTCTATCATGCAACTTCCCACCGATTCCCATGCGCTTAACCTTGTTTTCTACAGCTAGTTCAACAAACTCGAAACAATTGTTTAACCATTCGATTTGTTGTTTGTCTGTTAATTGTGCCGCCAGCTTCTCACGGTAAAATTGACCAGGCAAGCTTGTATAGCCATATGTAAATCCAATTAACGTTCCACTTTTATCTTTGGCCATTAATCCCCTGAAACCGTTATAACTAGTATGTTTATTAATATTTTCAACAGCACTTTCAAAGTCCAAGGATGTATAGGTATTTCCTATAAATGTTTTACAGTAAAGTGCTGCAATGCTATGTAGATCTTCATTCTTTTTATCAAACGGAATAATTATTATGTTATCAATCATTGAATCATTTCTCCCATACTATCTTTGTATAAGCTATGTTTTTTCCTCAGGGTTACATGTTAGATTGGCTTGCACTTCCAAATAACTCCATCTGACCTATAACTAATCTATTAAAAAAGATCGAAAATAGACTTCGGTGCCTGTCCGTTTTTTAACATACCTTTAATTACATACTTTAAATACACTTTCCCGTTCTCTTTTTCAAATATGCCAATATATTCTTCACCGGTTTCATTAAATCGTATATATTCCTTCCACGCTACACCGTATGAAGTCGTACTATTCTCACCCGTTTTTACAGACTCTGACTTAGTGGTTTGAGAAAGCCAGTAATAATTGAGTTCATCATGTGAATCATATAATAACCATTCCTTGTCATTTACTGAAATCCCCTTTTGCATTAGCACGTAATATCTAAACATTATATTAGAACTGTCCTTACCGTATTTTTTTATCCTTCTCTGGATTGAGGAATCATTTTCAAAAACTGCTATGTCCTCTACATCTTCAAAATTATTGATTTGAGTATTAATTTCCTTTGAATACAGGATATTACTAAATTCAATAGGTGGGATAACATAATTAACAAGCAGAAACCCTATTAAAGAAAATAATAGGGTTAATTTCTTTAAAGACAGATTATATCTTGAATACTTGATTACTATAAAAAATGCGATTGCAATCCCTATTGGTATATAAACGAAACCAATATTTAAAGATAGAAGAAATGTTAAAAACAGAAGAACAATTTTCCCCCAAAATAAGTTCTCTTTCTCTTTACCTTCTCTAACTATTAGAATAATTAGAAATAGGAATGTTACGGATAAAAATAAATAATACATCTTTCCTCCTCCAAGTCATTCGGTACACTGAACTTTAATACGTGGTATCCGCAATTGTTTCATATTTCAACCCCAACCCATCTTCAACAGTAACACGAAGTTCAACTTTAGCTTCATCGTCTATCTTATCTTTAAGATTGTAGGAGTTATGGTAGTTGATATCTTCCGTAAAGGAATCGGAATGCATCCCCTGATTTCTCTTTAATATATCCATTTCCTTAATCGGTTCTCCATTCACATACAGATATGCTTTAGCGCTTTTCACTTTTAAATCATCTTTATTTTCTGCAAGCATGAACTCCTGCTCTAAGCGATTATGAATGTTTATGTTCACTTCAAATTGCCCATTACCTCTTGGATGTAAAAAAGCATCAATCATGATCCGATTGTCTAACTGTTCTTTAAATTTCAGGTTTAACAAGTCCTCACTTCTCTTACCATCCGCTGATGTCGCTATTACTTGTGTTTCATAATTTCCTTTCAATGGAAAAGTATGCTCTAGAGAATAGTTTAGCCCACCTTTATTATTAACTTCAAGCTCCGTCCATTCCTGAGCACCTTCTTCTCGATATAAGAAAGCTAACTTCTCTTCATCAAGCAGGTCTCTTAAACTCCATTCTAAAATCACGTCAATTTTATTTTCCTTTAAATCGACATTAGTAATTTTATATTCTTTTTGTGGTATCCATAATTGTTCTCGTAAAAATTTATCCATCTGTGAATTTACTTGTGAAGATATATTTCGTACAGAATTGTTTACATTTTGGACTTCACCTTGCATATTATCTACCATTTGCATTCGATCCTCGATATTACTAATTTTAACGTAGTTTAATAGACTAAAGATTATAAGAATACCAATTGCAACACTATATATTATGTTTTGCTTTGACAAATTTCTACCCCCATATGAACCATTTCTTCAAAGACTCCTTATTTTCAAATTAAATCTACTTCAACGATTCAATTAAGACCCTTTAATGACATTTAATCCCCTCGAATATTCTCACCCATTGAATAATGGTTTCTTTCGCCTGTATCAGTACTAGAAGTTTTGTATTGATCGTAATTTTTGTTGGTTCGCTTTTTGCGCTTCAAATCAACTACAATACCAAAAATCAAAACCGGGAATATAAACACACCTAAGAAGATTACCCAGAACATATTGACTAATCCCTCCTTCGAACAATAAGCAAAACGTCATCGTAAAAATTTACTGTACTTATCAATTATATCTGGATCTAATCCAGTAGTTGATTGAGCTTCCCTTTGCATTGATTCGTTACACTTTTTACAGACATAGTGTGCTTTTGGATTCTTTTTAATTTTTTGGTACTGAGCATCTGAATAATCAATTGTATAATTCTTTTTGCAGAAAAAGCACTTTGTTTTTATCATTCTTACCCGCTCCCTATCCTGAACTTGTGATGTACATTAATAAATATAAGCACTTGGGGTTTCAAGAGTCTTCATCCCCTTGAATACACACATATTTTTACTAGTGTACTACTTGTTTAATAAGCTGTTCTGCAATATTAAGTGAATCCTGCTTATTTACTTCATCATTAAATACTACCTTTAATTTGTACGAACTTTCTCCAATATTAACAAATATTGCATGCTTATCGTCAGTTAAAGTTTGAAGTTTTTCTCCTGAAATACCTGAAATTATAAGAACCATCATCATAGAAAATACAATTACTCTCAGCATCATCACCCCTAAAGTTGAAGAACTCCTTACTATATATATTTCGCTAATTATGTCCAAATTCCTTTAATCAAGTGGGTTGTTTTAATAGATGGGCACCCTAAAAAATAAATAAATATTTTATTTTTAAAATGAATGTTTTATTATTTTAATTCGTCTTATATATAGAAAAAAATTATGAAATGGGAGGATGGTGCCTCGTTGGATAAGTTTGTCGAACAATACCAAAACAACGAAATTGATAAAGACCAATTAATTCAAGAATTGATGACACATTACGGGTCACAGGTCACAAGATTGGCCTACTCCTATGTCAAAGATGTGCAAACAGCTGAAAATATTGCACAGGATGTGTTTATTAAGTGTTATAAAAAGATGCACCATCTCAAAAAAGGTTCAGCTATTAAACCTTGGATCAATAGCATCACGATCAACAAATGCAAAGATCATTTTCGAAGTGGATGGGTAAAACATTTGCGTCTGAATGTAGACTTTTCTAAATTTATTAAAAGCACGGCTCCATCTCCAGAAACCGAGATGGCAAAAAAGGATCAGCATGACGAACTTACAAAAGAAGTCCTTTCACTTCCTGTTAAATACCGGGAAGTAATTATCTGTTATCACTTTCAAGAGCTGTCGATTAATGAAACCAGTGAATTGCTGAATGTTAAAGTGCCAACAGTCTCGTCAAGATTAAGAAGAGCTCGTCTAATGCTGAAAGAAAAACTGGAGGGGGACCATAAATGAAGGAAAGACTAAACGAATTCTCAAAAAAATCCAGCTTAAACAACATTGAGTTTTCTGAGGAGAGCCGTGAACAGGTGATGGAACGTATCTCAAAGAAAAGTAAGGTAAGTGTATTTTCAATGTGGAACAAAAGAATATTGAGCGCAGCAACACTCTTGCTTTTATTAATGGTTCCTACCTATATCACATTCAATTCATTACAAGATGATGCAACAGATCCAAACGAAAATCTCTCTGGACCAAGTGAAAATCCAAAGGTACAATCGGTAGAACCAGAAAAGCCACCACTCGAAGACCTGGAGAATCAGTATGAAAGCATGCTCATGCAAGAATATAATGAAGAACTAGAGGTAGTAAATTATGACACGAAACAGGAACTGATTGATGCCTTTACCAAAATAATGAGCCAGGATGTAGCAGTACAAAGTGCAGATCAATTTTTCCGTGTAAACAATGGAGAACTATTTGTTAGTGAGTCAGGAGAACCATCACTAATTGATTTCGATACAGAATATAACTTAACAAAAAACAGTGATAAGGAATACGAATTAACACAAACACAGGAAAGCGAACTTACAGGAAATATCCATCTGACTGTTACCTATCAATACCAGGAAGGCGACTGGATTATCGCTGCTAGAAATGTGGAATCCTTGGACAATCAATATTAGTAAATTTAAAGCACCGCATTTGCGGTGCTTTAAATTTACCAAGTCTATGATGAAACTTCCACAATTTCACTATTTTCAATCGGCTTTCCCTTATAAACTAAAGCCCCATGATTATTAGAATGAAGGGATACTCTTATTTTATTTTTTCCTTCCTCCAGATCACCTAAATTAAAGTAATTTCCATATAGGCGGTTTATCTTTTCACCATTTATGTATAAATGAACATGACCTTCATTATAGCTTGGACGATCAGACCCAACCTTTTCAGGTGCAAACGTAAAATGCTTTGTTTTGAGATGTAAGAGCCATGTATTCGATCGATCTTGTGAAACTTGCACCTCTACAGAAGGTACTTTATATCCTTCTGGTATCTCAACCTGATTATGGGTTATATGGCCTTCGCTATTAATTAAGTGCGAGTTCTGATTTACAAAATAAAGAAATAATACTAAAAATATTACTATAAAGCCAGTAAAACTCTTTATCTTTTTCATCCTTGTTCCTCTTTGATTAGATAAATCATACATACTTGTCACCCACTTTGATACCTACGCTTTATAAGAAAACCAATAATTACAAGTAAAACTCCAATGGCTAAAAAAACTAAGTCGTATAGCAGAGGATTTTCAGCTGCTGGTCTAACACGATGAACTTGTAATGTATGGTGATCAATTATTCCTTCGACAATATTGAATACTCCACCACCTATAAAGATGCCACTGCTGAAAACCATCCAACTATGGCCAAGTTTGTTCTGTCTTGCATCCTGAAAAATTTTAACTCCACCCCAAATAAGCAAAGCCGAAAATGCAGCAGTAAATAAGCCATCGGTAATAATTTCAAGCTTAATGTTAGGATTAAGTACCATATGATGCCATTGCAATAACTGATGAAAAACAATCCCGTCCACAGCTCCCAGTAATCCCAATCCAAGAATAACAGCTGCTATGAATAAATTTTTATCTTCTTTAGTCAAATAAATCATCCCTTTAATGGTTGTTTGCTACTTCGATTAATGCCCAAAATGAAGAAGAATATACCATTTTACTGTAAATTCCAAAGGGTAGGGGCAAACTTCAACGTGAATAAAACAAAGAGCGCAATTCTCTTTTTAAGAATTGCGCCGAAATTTATCTCTATATTTATTAATTACCTGTAGCTTCTTCAGCAGTTGACGGTGTTTCCTCATTTGAACCTTTAGCTGCTGACGCTTCATGGTAATACTTTTCTTGTTGAGAACCAAAATGATCAGCATTTCCACGGGATACATAACTCTCAAGCATTGCCTTCAAATCCATCCCCGTTGTTTCTTTTAATGATTCCTGAATACCGAGCATTGTTGATGTCACACTGTTTGTTATTTTTGATGTACCACCTTGTGAATTTTCACCGCCCATATCAATCACTTTCATATCCTGAATCTGTGATAGTGGAGCGGCAACTTTTTCAGCGTAGTCAGGTAGCACATTGATAAGCATTTCTACAATCGCTGCTTCCCCATACTGCTCCATCGCTTTTGCCATGCGTTCTTTCGACTCAGCTTCGGCGATACCGCGCTGACGAATAACTTCTGCTTCGGACTCACCTTTAATGCGGCCTTTTTCTGCTTCAGCTTGAGCTGCTTTCGTCGTTTTATATGCTTCAGCATCGGCAATTGACCGACGACGTTTGTTTTCTTCTTCCTCAAGCTCAACGGCACGCTGTTTTTCAATATATTCTACTTTAAGTTCTTCATCCTTAACCTGCTGGGCTAGTTTCTGACGTTCCAACTCACCAGCTTGCTCTGCATTTGCTCTTGCCCGGTTAGTTTCTTTCTCAAATTCAGCTTCTTTAATATCCTTGTCATTTTTGGATTGGGCAATTGCTGTTAATCGGCGGTTTTCTTCATCTTTAGCTTCCTGGTCATTCTGTGCTCGATAGATGCGTGTTTCCTTCTCCGCATCAGATTCTGCCTGATCTGCAAGCTTTTGTACTTCTGCAATATGCGGGCGTCCTAATGCATCAATATAACCATTCTCAACATCAACATCTTCAACATCATTTAAGGCAAAAGATGTAATCTCGAAACCCATACCTTTAAGGTCTGCTTCCGCAATTTTCTTCACCTGTGTATTTACTTCTTTAAAATCGTTGTAAATTTTTTCAATCGAAAGTGAAGCAATAATTGCACGCAAATGCCCATTTAATACATCTCTTAATTCAGATTCACGTTCATCTTGCTTTTTACCAAGGAATTTTTCCGCAAAATTGGCCATAATTGCTAACTCACTTCCAATACTGATGACAGCAGTGCTGACCACTCTTACTGGAATACCTTCCTTAGTGTATGCTTTTTCGGAGTCAACCTTCAGCTGAAAGGATGTTAAATCAATTGGCGTAGCAGTTTGGAACATACGCAGACGATAGCCACCGCCACGTATAATCTTTACCGAACGTCCATTTTCATCCTGGAATACATTTGTATCCTGCTCAGGGTCTCCTAGCTTAGGACCTGTGACTATTAGTGCTTCATTAGAACTAGCTGTTTTATAGCGCAGTCTAAAAATGAAAAATGCTATTGCTCCTGCAATAATTGCTACAACACCAATAATTGCTAAAATCATTAAAAATAATGCATCTTGAAACATGTAAAAAATCCGCTCCCTTATAAAAATTTATGTTTCAACCACTGTTAAAAGTGGATATATTACAATACGATTACATCTGTATAAAGTTTCAATATTTGAATAATTTGTTCTTAAAGTATAAATTATTGTCCTTTTAGTAAGAATGCAGCTTGAATTTGCATTACACATTGGCTCCACAACGCGTAATTCTATTTATTTCTGATTCTTCCATCAGCGATGTAAAGAGTGTTATTGATTCTTGGCATATCCTTGACTAAATATGGTTTAACCTTTAACATAGCGGTCCGTAATAATTATTTAACAAAATTTGTGAGCAAAATTTATGACAATATAAGAATAAAATTATATAATGCTTTTATAATATAATACTCTTGGGAATAACTTTTAACAGCAAAGTCGTCATTACAGAGTTCGAGAATTTCGCGAGTTATGAGTACACGATCTCTATTCAAAATTCGTGAAATGGTCACTCTTTGTTGCCAACGAATCGTTGTTAGCAAGACCTTACCATATATGATGGTTAGGTCTATTTTTAGCAGTTAAGAAGTTCTCTTAAAAACCAAAATGTTAGGAGAGATGTTTGGTTATGAATAATTTCATGATGAATAATATGCCTGCCTTTATTGAAAAGGAAATACAGACAATTACCGATATAGTTAAGCCACAGTTGAAAAAAAGTTCAAGATACCTTTTAATTGCGATACCGTCACTGGCAATTTCATTTACAAATCTGATATTGTTATTAATCGTAGGCGGATGGAATATGGACAATATGCTTTATCTAGGGTTATACGCTTTAATGGGGGCAGTTGGTATTGCATTATATAAAGAATCGAAACATGTTAAAAAAGAAATGCAGCAGATAAGCATGGAACATATCATTGAGAGAATCAATAAAAGTGAGCATATGAATGATTATGCTAAGAATGAATACGTTAAGAACATTAAGGCTAAACCCAAATTCGGGTTCCACACCTTTTTAACCTTCTTAACTGAAGAAGATCAGCGTAAACAACGAATAATGGAAAATTAATTTTTCGAGGACCTTTAATTGCTAAAGGTTCTTTTTTTTCGGCAGTTAAGAAACTACCATGGCTGCTGAATGCGCAGCCACTATTTAATTTTTCATATAGCAAATTTGAGGTTAGCGGACACCAAGGACCTTAATTCACACAAATACAGTCAAATAACCATGATATTTGTAAAATAAGGGCTTCTGTGTCCGGCTAACTTAGAGAAAGTTACTTTTATATAGAAATAGCGTCTCCTGTGTCCGCTAAAATCATGTTATAGAGGTATTTTCATACAAAGTATAAATAAGTTTCTACTGCATAAGTGCAACAAAGCTTATCTATATTAAAGATGGAGATAAGCCAAGTTTTCTGATAAAATTATTGCATGTTATACCATGCCAAAGCACTTCTTTCTGTTTCCATGACAAACGCTGCTTTTCCATTTATGTAGGACTCCATATCATAGGGATGCTGTTCCATAAGTTTACGCTTTAAGGTCCCATACTCTTTCGCCACGTCTTGATGAGCACGTAGATAATCCCTAAATGCCAGATGTCGGTCAATGTGTGGACTCCCTGATTCAAAGACATGAATATGGTGTGTCCGATTATCTCCACCCTTCTGAAAATAACGTCGACCTGCTATTCCATACTCTCCCTTTGCCTCATATCCGATGCTTTCCATTGATCCGTTGCAGGAATCAATATCACTGATGTTTTTAACAACTGGCATGATATCAATTACTGGTTTTGCTTCAAGTCCCTGTATTGACGTGCTGCCAATATGATGAATTTCTAAAACCTCTTTGCCAAAAATTACCCTTAATTTTTCCGCTTCTTCATTAAACATTAATGGCCACTTATCATTATGTGGCGTGACTTCTACCTTTCTCATTAAGATACACGTGTTCCATTCTCGACAGGCTCGTCTGGTCTTAAAAGCACTACATCATCTTTACCCGGAACACCGCCTATCACCAGGACCTCAGACTTAAAGCCCGCCACGCGCATAGGAGGAAAGTTCACTACTCCTGCTACTTGACGTCCAACTAGCTGTTCAGGTTCATAGCGATGCGTGATTTGAGCAGAAGATTGCTTTATGCCTATTTCGCCAAAATCAACCTCCAACTTAATTGCCGGTTTTCGTGCTTCTGGGAAGGGCGATGCTTTCACTACAGTTCCAATGCGAATATCCAGTTCCATAAAATCTTCAATTGTTGCCAAAGTCATTACCTCCAATTATTTTTTATTTGCTTTAAGATTTATTTTATCCATAATTCAGCCAATAGAAGCAGATTAATTATCTTTGTCCTCGGAACCTCGATCATAATCTGATTTCCCCAGAAAATATTAGTAAACTTGGCTTATCGCCAAGCCTTAATGGCGAAAGCCTTAGTTGCACTTATGCAGTAAGAAAGGATTTATACTTTCTTAACTGCTAGAAAACCTGCTGATGATAGAATAGCTAAAACTGCTATTATAAAGCCCATTATCAGATCCTCCTAAAAAAATATATCTTCAAGCTGTTTTTTATTTGTAACAACGATTGTCTTATTACAATACATTCCATACTTTTCAAAGAAGTTGAGCTTTCCTTCTTCTTCAAATCGTCTGTTCCATTTAAACATTTTGAAAAATATTTTAAGCGTGGGCGTATAATTTGATTTTTCTAAGCCAATTTTCTGTAAGATAAACCGCTTCAAAATTCTATAGTTCCTGATCGCATATTTTGTATCTAAAAAAATAATTGTATCTGCTTTTTGAAAACTTTTCGATACCCACTCTTCGTTATGAACACCTTCAATTATCCAAGCATCAGAATCGATTAAAGTATTTAAATATTCTTCTCTTTCTTTTTCAGATCGTCTTATGTCTCCAGCTTTGTGTCTTTTCCATACAACATTATCCAATTCGTAAAAAGGAACTTCTAATTTAGCTGCTAATTTTTTTGCTAATGTCGTCTTTCCACTTCCAACTGAGCCTATAATGTGTATTTTATTAGAGAGGTTTTTGGTTACCATATTTTTTTGCACCTGCTTATTGTTTTAGGTACAATACCCGATACTCTTCATCATAATAATTATCATTGATAATGAGTGCGTGTTTTTCCGTGCCGAAGACTTTGAAGCCTAATTTACTATATAGCCTCTTTGCACTTTCGTTCTTTGTTACGACCGTTAAATTAAGATTTTCTATTGTTTTTATTGATTTTGCGTGGTTGATTGCTTCTAATAAAATTTCATTACCAACACCTAACCCACGCATTCTGGGGCTCACATACATTGCTAATATGTTTGCTTTATGTTTTAGTTTTAACGGCGCTTCCTGCATTAATGTAACAACACCAATTAGTTCATTATTATGGAATGCTCCAAATGTGAAGCTTCCCTCTTTTGATAGGTTTTTTGCTACACCTTCGACTGGATTTTCTCTGCTCATAGCCTCTTCATAGCTTGTAGCAAACGCCTCTGGATTTTGTTCTAATGCTTCTAATCTTAAATCCCAATACTTTTTTGCATCTGATGCATCTAATAATCTAATATCCATAAGTTCTCCTTAGACGATTTTTAGTTACATAGCCCCTCCACCACCGAATGGGCGTCTCCCTCTTTCTTTTTCAACTGCAATTTCCGTTTCTTTTTCCTGTTCTGTCTTTTCACGATGTGGATTATTACTACGTCTTTTCTTTTTACGTTTGTCGAGAAAAATCATGAAAGAAATAAATATAACCAAGAATATTCCCCATAAAACATTTGAAAGCACTCTATCCCCCCCATAACTTTCACTAAAATTATCCCTCCACCATGGCTTGGTATACTAATTCTTCATCACTAATTTCTACTATTACTAATGAAGGGGGATATTCACCATAATCCTTACCATTGGACATAAAAATTTTAGTGCCTTTTGGAAGTTTGGTTGCAAAAAGGTTCCTAAACCACCAAGTAGCTGTAGTCTGCTTTTTGATTTCACCAATCTTTTCTCCTTTGGTATAACGATTATCATCAAGCCATTCCTTATCTGAAACATTTGAATAGATTAACCCATCTAACTTAAGGATATCCGCATCAGGGTTCCCTTTTAAAATATCCTTTGCGGTGGGGTTGCCTATACCACCAGAATTGAATGGAAATGTATTAGTTAAGGCTAAGGTTGCCATAATGCCTAACAAGAGGCACAATGCTATGTAGATGATTACTTTCAAGGCTCCCCCTCCTATCCTAAAGACTATCAACCTCTGAACTTTTTTTTCGTGAGAAAATCCATTTAAATGCCCTGCCTATCGAGTTAGACTACAATCTAACTGAATTTTATCACAATTCATTTGCCCTTGGAATGACTTAAGCGAAAAATCCTCTTTAACGACCATCCGGGGTGCCAATCATAGTGCGTCTTTTACTTTTTCACAGCCATATATATTCTGTATCCATCAGAAGGAAAACCCTTGTATGGCCCCCACCATTTAGGATATTTTATTGGTATAATCGTGAGAAGAAAATTTAACATGTTAAACAGTGAAATACCGGCAGCAAACTTCCCAATCTCTGGCTGCGTTATGTAAATGGAGAAAATATAAAACAGGATTGATAAAAAGAGTGACATTATTGGACCACCTGCCGCAATAATCCCTCTTTGGAAGTTCGTTTGCTTTACATCTCCTTTTGAAAAATTACAATAACCGAAAAAAGCTAAAGTAATATGGAAATGCATTCTACCAATCTTAAAGACTTCTTTATTACTCGTGTTAGCAGGTCCTAGGAAAACTCTTGCATTTTCGCATGTGAAAGCAATAATTCCAACTGCATGACCAACTTCATGAAGTAAGATAGATAATGGGATGGCCACTATATAAAAGATAATAAATAGCATCATTTCCATATCTTCACCTCATGCCATGTTCGATATTCTGATCCGTGTCGTGCAGGAACATTTCTAATATTTTCGTATATAATTCTGGCTGTTCGGAATGAACTAGGTGCGATGCAAACGGAATTATAGATACATGAACATCTTCTTTCATTATTTGGTATAATATAGCACTGTTTGTTTCACCCTTATTTCCTTCACCAACCATATACAGAACGGGTGATTCAATACCATTCAAATCTTTTGTCTGCTGAAATGGATACCAATCTTCATCCTTAGCCATATACAAAAACTGCTTCCAATCAGAACTATGTAGATTGTCAAAGTAATTTACCGTATCGTCATCTAATAATAATTGAGCCTGATGTTCTGCATCTTGTTTATGCATTTCGAGCCAGTTATCTGGTTTTTCCGCCAGAACACCAGAAATCGTCAAACTCCTCACCTTATTCGGATATTTTTTTGCAAAGAATAAACCAACTAAACCACCTAATGAGCAACCCACAATATGTGCAGATTTCACACCCAGATCGTTGAGTGTCTCAGCAACATCTGAAGCTGAATCACAGAAAAAATTGGAAAAGTCGTTTTCAATTGATTTGCCGTGACCCCTCAAATCAGGAAGAATGATTTTATATTTATCCTTAAAATATTCTTTCTGGTACTCAAAATCTATTAAACCTGTCTGCAAACCCGTATGAAGAAATACAATAGGTTCTCCATCACCAAAAACGTCAGTATGTAATATCATATCCATTCCCACTTTTCTATTTAATTATATAAAGTTCATTCTCCTAAGGAATATAGAGAAGTTAATCAACTATTGATAATTTACTAGGATTTCTATAAAAATCAAAAAGCATTTTTATCTGGTTTTCTGTATTTCTCCCAGTTGAAAGTTTAGGGAGATTGTTTTCAGAAAAAAATTGTACATCTTTCGTTTCTATTCCCGTTTCTGCTTGCCCTCCGATTAGTTCGCATTGAATAAATATTTTGTAATAATGATAAGGTTGAGGTGGATGAGAATGTTTATTCATATCTAACAGTGCAACTAATTTTTTGGCGATGACATTATAACCTGACTCCTCTTCCACCTCTTTAATAATATTTTCAGAAGGTGATAACCCAATATCACAAAACCCCCCCGGTAATGACCATTTATCATCAATCTTTTCCCGTACCATTAAAATTTTATCGTCATTAAAAACAGCCCCACGCACATCTGCTTTAGGGGTTTGATAACCTGTTTCATTTGTGAACAACCCAGCTATTTTTTCCATTTCCAAATTAGTATATTGCTCCATTATCTCAGCACTAATCTTTCTCAGTTCTTCATATCTTTCAATATCGTACATATCGTTTGAAAACGATAGCCCTGATTGGGAGATTGATTGAATTTTCTTTGCCCATTCTAGCCATTTATAACTCATTATGAACACCTTTCCTAAAAATTTTTTGATCATTAGCTTAATAGACTTAATTTCTTTATGATTTGGTTAACTTGGAACTGGGATAAGCAATAACATTATGGTTTATTTCAACACTTTACTGGCTAAATCGGATAAACTATTGTTATTTAATTCACGTATAATTAAAGGTATTTCCTCCAAATCATCAACCTTATAGTCCGCTTCAATATCAGACCCTCGATTATCTATTTTCCAAATACCTTTGATGCCTGCATTGCGGGCAGCTATTACATCTTTCTCTGGATGGTCACCAATAAATATAGCTTCAGTGGATGAAACATTAAGCTTATCCAGGGCTTTATTGAAAATTTTGGGATCAGGCTTTTTCGTGCCTTCCCATTCGGAAATAAGAATAGTTTCAAAGTAGTTTTCAATACCCAATGCCCTCATATTATCCATTTGAAATTGCCCTTTGCCATTTGTAATCATGCCGAGAGTAAGATAGCTGTTTCTCAATTTTTCTAACATATTAATGAGATTAGGGAAAGGGATACAGCTGTTTTTGAACTCGCTGATATAATCCTGGAGTAAGTCTTCCCACGTTATTCCTGTAATATTAAATTCATCAACTAACTGTTGATATACGGTATCTTTCCAAACGTATCCTTGATTATCAAGCTCTATAAATCTTGCTATGTATTTGTCTTTTGGTACATGGCTTAACCATTTATGTAACCGTTCGTATTGCTTATCAACAAACATTTTTACTGATTCATCTCGATTTAGCAGAGTCCCGTCTAAATCAAATAAGACAGCCTTAATCATTTTTCCCCACTCTCCAATAAGCGTCTTTGTTTGCAAAATTATTTAACCCTCTAGTATCTCGTTTTGAGGATAACGTAAAAATTCTCTTATCTCATTTAAACATTTTTCATCTGCCCAATGTAAGTAATGATGGCTGTCTATTTTGAATAGCTTTAGATTACTAGTTTGGTTAATTTTGTTAACTTCATTATCTGTCATACGTGCTCTTTCTTCATCAATATCTTTAAAGGATGCATATATTAAAAGACACGGTTGGCTAATTTTCTGGAGTATTTTGGGCAAATTTAGACGATAATAACCGAACATAAGACGTAGACCTTCACCATTAAAAGGTACTTGTTCCATCAAGGCTTTATTTATGTAGTCCGATTCTTCGAGTTTAAATCTTTCACAAAATTCCTTTAGTTGTTTTTCATTTGTTTTTGCTGATGAATTATTATCATCATCCGAAACAAAAAACTTCTTAATCCGTTTAATTAGTTTGTCTCCAAGTATTCTTTCCATTAGACTGATAACTGGAATTAAATAGCCGGAAAGGCCTAATTCACTTGTCGGAAATCTGGGTAATTTTAGGTGTCCTTGATCTAACAATACTATTCTGTTTACATACTCTGGATAAACAGCAGCAAAACACATTGCAATGCCGCCTCCCATTGAATGTCCGATAAGAGTAACATCCTCTAACTTGTTTTGGTCAGCGTACTGTTTTACCCAGGAAGCGATTTTTGGCATTGATATGTTGCCTTTTAACCCATCACTTTTACCTAATCCTGGTAGATCCAACAAATGGCATTCATAACTTTTAGCCAATGATTCCGCTATATTCAAACCCTCATTTCCCGAAAATCCTAATGCAGGAAGAAAAATTAAAGGTTTCCCATGGCCAATTATCACAGAATGAAATTTTCCCATTATAAAAACCACCTTCTTATTACTATCACAAATTCTAGGTATAGTTTAACACAAATATTCAGAATACCTTGTAAACTTAATATCTATTATTTAGGGAACATATCCGGTTGATTGGTTTTAATTATGGCTGTATTTTAAAAGATTGTGCTTTTTCCAAGCTCAGTTGATATAAAAGCGACGTAGTGAAGATTTTCTTTTGCACCACTCCGGTACCAATGCAACATCTGCTCAGAGCTAGAACTTTCGCAGTCTTACTAGACATGGGCTCACTCATCAAGGTTATGAGAGCGGTGAAAGCTGATTAAATTGTTTAAAACTTGTCTTCATCTGGGTTATGAGAACTCAAACGCTGTTCATATTGCGTGAAACGGTCACTCATCGGGGTTATGAGACCCGGTTGAGTATTTTTCGACAATACTTCGCAGTTCAATTGCGAAGATTAAAAGCAGTATAACTACGAAAAGAGACTAAATTATAAATAAACAAAAGTCCTGTCACTACCAACATAATAAATGCCCCAGCAATCACAACAACCTGAATCGAGATCAATTGCGCTGCAACACCCATTACTGAAGTCATCACGATAATTAATATTGCTTCGGCAAGCCCGTAAACACTGCCAATTCTACCCATGACTTCGACTGGAATATTGTCTTGATAAAATGTGTAGAAGCCTGTATTGGCAAATGCCAGTGAAAAGGAAAGGATAAAGAATCCTACAGCTGCTACGAGAAAACCACCGGAGAACGCATAGATAATATAACCAATGGAAACAAACAATGATCCTGCTCCAATTAACAACGCAACTGAAATTTTCTTTACAGAAATGGCGTTTATTATTGCTCCCACAACAATTCCTGCTCCCGCAATACTCACAAGAAATCCGTATTTTCCATCCGTTAAGCCCAGAACCTCTTTCGCAAATGCTGCCTCGAGTGAATCTATCGCCGTAGCCATCACCATCATGCTGCTAAACAGAAAGTAAATAATCATCACCGAGACATTCCGACGACTGAAGTGCAACACAGCACGCCAGTCTTTTTTTAGTACTTTCATAGAAAACTTCTCCTGATGAATCATTCTATTCTTTTCAAGGTCAGGCATGAGCAATGTGATAAGACCTGACAAGAATAACGCAATTGCATTGATAGAAATGGCGAAGTAGGGAGTTCCAATGATAAACAACAGACCGGCTATCGCTGGACCAATGAGGAAACCTCCTGAATCAATCAGGCTGCGCAGCGAATTGAACCGTTTCCGCTGTTCAATTGGAATCAATTTTGTTATATATGTCATTGATGTTGGCTCAAATATGGAACTAGCCATATTGATAAAAAACACACAAAAATAAATGAGCCAAATCGTTGAAAATGCAGGTAGTACGGCGATAACCACGGCCCGAAAGATATCCAAAAATATCATCAGGTTTCTTTTGTTAAGACGGTCTATTAAACTGCCAGACCAGCTATTTGTGCAGATTGTTGCCACTGGTTTTAGAATATATAGTGCAGCCACAGCTAACGGGGATCCTGTCATATCGAGTACTATTAAATTTAATGCGATTAAGAAAATCCATTCTCCTATATTGGATACACCTATACCGAATAATAGGATCGCGGTATATTTCCATTTCTCCAATTTCATCAGTCCTCACTCCTTTGCTTAGAAACTTGGCTTATCGCCAATCCTTAATATAGATAAGCCTTAGTTGCACATATGCAGTAAGAAAGGAATACTTTCTTAACTGCCAAATAAAAAACTCGCCCTCAAGAAATTAATCTTGAGGACGAGTTAACGCGCATCGCGGTGCCACCCCAGTTTATCAATATGTCACCATATCAAACTTATCAGGTACGGTATGAACATACGTATACCCTAGCCCTATAACAGGAGCACCTGTCACACTATCCCCTTTTGGTTCCAATGTAATACTCAGAGCCTTGCTTCAACATGGTCATTCCTGCTCCTTTTCAGCGACTGGAGCTCTCTTTAAAAAATGAAACATATCTACTCTTCTCATCAACGCGTTTTTCCGATTTAGTTAAAAAATAGATTATCAAAGTTGGGGTATATTGTAAAGTTATTTTTTTAATGATTGGGTTAACTTCATAATTGCTTCAGCATATGAATCCGCTGATTATCTCGTCTAAACGGAGTATATCCATTCGTTTTATATAAATTAATAGCGCTTGGCCATTCCTTGTTGGTTTCCATAACTATTTTTGAATAGCCCATTTTCTCAGCCTGTCTTTCCAGATGGAACAGCATTTTTCGGGCGATTCCTTGTCGTCGGTATTCCTTTTTTACGGACATTCGTTCAATTCTTGCTATCGACTTACTTTCTTTTGTTATTGCCCCAGTGCAAATAATCCAGTCCTCGATTTTTCCTACATAAAAGGCATTGCCGTTTTTGTTATAGTGTCTATAGATGCTGTTCAGATCAGGATTCATTGTGTGATCTATAAAACCAAAATGTTCCTTGAATCCTTCTAGAATTATGTCTTTGGCTGCAGTCTGTTGTTGTTCGGTAATTTTTGTGAAATTTACTCCGGCAATTGTTTTCATAATGCATCACCCTTAATGATAGTTGCTTAGCAATAATCTTGATCTCAATTAAGCCTCCCTCACCATCGTTATAAAGCTTGTCGTGTCAGTGTCAAATTCTGTTCGTTTTACAAATCCCAGCTTTTCATAAAGATGAATAGCTCGTTCGTTAAATGTTGCTACTGTTAACCGATAATGTGAATCGTTATAGTTATCCTGAATGTATGAAAAAATAAATGAGCAAAACTCAAAGCCGTTCCCTTGCCCAGTATGACTGGGCTTCATCCCAAACCCTACATCCAGCATATCTTCATCATATGCACCAAATTTCCTGCCTGGCGGTACTTGAGCTGATTCACCTATACAAAAATAACCAAATAATTCGTTACTCTGATCAACTATTGCGTGATATGATCCTCCCAAAAATTCCTGCAAAGTGTCATTAGTCAACTCATTGTTATAAAGATCATACGGTTCAGCATATCTCCAATTAAGTGCTGCGATTGCCCGTTCTTCGTTCATATTTTTTATAAATAATTGCATGTTGTGACCTCTTTCCTTTTGCTCTAATCAAAAAATTCCATGTGCGATTTTTCCTGTCTATAATAATCGATTCTGTCCTTCAAAGTTCCTGTATGAAACTCGAACTTGTGCCCATCTGGGTCGGTAAAATAAATAGACTTCTTGTCCCGCTCGTCTCTTGGACGGCCCGATAAAATATTTACGTTAAGCCGCTCCAGCTTTGCATACATTTTATCAAACTCATTTTCCTCAATCGAGAACGCTATATGTGTATAGGATTCATGTATTTCGTTACGCGGAATGTCTGCTTCAACATTCAATGCCAGCCATAATCCATCCAGATCAAAGTAGGCTGTATTTTCCCCTTTTACTAAGAGTTTTGCGTTGAAAACCTGTTCGTAAAATTTTATCGACCGATTCAAATCTGAAACAGAAAACAGTAGATGATTTATCTTCAATAGTGTCCAACTCCAATAACAAGACATAACATATATTCCATGTTATGTTATTGGCAGAATAATTGAAAGGAGAGTTATATGAAAAAATTAATTATTTCGCTAATCATGGTAACAACCTTAATACTTAGCGGATGTTCTTTTCTCCAGGAAGCAAATGATTCGTTGAACTATGCAACGGAAACAACCGAGTATATAAATGAGCTAAGCACTTTTGCAGAAGAAGCACCTAATCTTGAAGGGCAAGAACTTAAGTCCAGATTGGAATCATTAAAGGGGACGGTTAAGGACTTTATGGAAATAGAACCTCCATCAATGGCCGAAGATATTCATAAAGAATTAGAAAACAAGAGCCAAGTGCTGCTTGATGCTACGAACAAGATTTTACAGGACGGCGAGGTAACAATCGAACAGCTGAAGCAATCCGAAATTTATAAGACCATCGATAATATCACAAAGCTTAAGAAACAAATTGAGGATTTGGGATTATAACGGCTTCAGCATTCTGAAACAGCAGGAAGCGCTGATGATTGATTACACGGTTCCAGCAATTTCCCAAAATATATGAGTTCCTTTATAGTACTATCGAATACCAGCCATAAAGAGTGGCATTAATTTTTAAAATTGATGCCACTTTTTTGCTTTTGGAAACGATTATCATAGTAGAATATTGTTTGTTTTTTTAGCAAAATGTAATAAGACGTGTTCCTCTGCTGTTGATAAAGTACTAGTAGAGGTGAAAAACATGTATACAGAACTGCTGCAAAACAAAAATATTCGGTACTATCTAATTGGTGGCGGGGTATCTCGTTTGGGTGATGTGTTATCCGGTATGGCGTTTCTTTTTATCGCGTATGAGATTACTGAGTCAACGATTTTTACTACGGCAATGGCAATCGCAGAAACAGCACCATATCTTTTATTTGGCTTAATTGGAGGAGTGATTGCTGATTGGCTGCCGAAGAAAAAACTATTAATTACGCTTGACCTATTACGTATCCCACTTATCTTTTCGGTATTTCTATTACATCAATTCAATCTATTGGATTATTATTACTTACTCATTGTTAGCTTTGCCATTCAAACAATCGGCTGCTTTTTCAATCCGACACACCGGGCTATTTTGCCAATTATCACTGAGCCTGAGGAACGCTCGCTAACGAACAGTTTAAACGATACCCTGAGCCGTGGTGTTACGGTTCTAAGTCCAGTCATTTCAGTTTGGCTGTTAACATATGGTACTATTTATTTTTTCATTATCGATGCGCTAACCTATTTTATCAGTGTCATTTGCCTGCTCCACGTACATTTCACGGAAGTTAAAAAAGAAGTGAACAAGTCTGTCAAAGGTATTTTCCTTGCTATAGCGGAATTCTTCACTTGGGCTAAACGAAGCATCACAATTAGACAACTATTTACTATTACGTTTCTAATCGTATTCTTTAACACGTGGGTATGGGAAGTTGGGCTCTTGCTTGCACTATCAGAAATGAGTGGTAAAAGTGAGGAATTGTACGCTATTCTCCAAGGAGTATTTGGCGGAACTGTTATTTTAACAAACATTACAATTCCATACTTCATTAAAAAAATGACGATGAAAATCTATTTGACAGGAGCAGTTGTCTGGGGAGCTGGCATCACATATTACGGTGTATTTTATCAGATTGAACATTTCTTTATCGGTGCAATCCTCGTGGGCATTGGGTTGCCGATTTCCAGTCTTGCCAGAGTATACCTGATTCAGTCACTTGTTCCTGAAAATAAACTTGGGCGTGCATTCAGTTCTAATGCATTCCTGCTTTACCTGGCAAATACCATCTCACTCCTGTTTTATGGGGTACTTGTATCCTTTGTTTCGATTCAATGGCTAATGATTGGAAATGGCATGATAATCTTAATAGTAAGCATTGCAGTACTACATACTATTACGATAAAACATACGAAACTCAGTTGGCGTTCTCCCATAAACTTTCTTAAATAAATTATTATAGGAAGAGATATTTTTGAATCCGACTTTGAAAGCAATTGTCAGAATCGATTCTCCCGTTTGAATAAGAAGTTGCTGACTCTTAATCAGACGGTACAATTGGAGCCACGAATATGGCGATAAGCCTGTTTGGTTTTTAAACATATGTGCGAACTGATATTTATTTATCCCAGACAGCTTTGCCATTTCAGCAAGTGTCCAGTTCTCATCATAGCTTTCCTTTAAAGCATTGGTTACATTCTCTAGTTTACCAGACACTACCGGTAAATCATTAGAGTGTGAACCAGGACTATTTTGCATCATAAGTATGGCAAGTTGGGTAAGACTGTTTTCAATAAATAATTCATTGGATGAAACAGTTATGTATTCACGAATAAAGGATATCCAGTTTTCGATTTGCGGGTTTATAGAAGGTATTAATGCGAATTCTGGATCAGTTAGTTTAAAACCTAACTGTTCCGCGACTTCTTGTAACAAGGATTGCTCAACCTCTACCAGAAACTTCTCTTTGGTGACATGAAGCTGTTTATGCTGCTGGCCTGGGTTTAAAATTAAAGAATTACCAGCATCAATTGATATATCACGCTGACTTGTTTGGTACAGTCCTTTTCCATATGGTGAAAAAATCAGCTTATAGCATTCATCACTTCTCCAATTACGCTCCCCCAAACTATCATGACGCATGAGAAGCAAGCCTTTATCGTGTTCTAATATCATCTCTTAAACCCCTTACGTACAATAAATATGATTATTGGAACCATATTTAATCTATATTCTCTAAATTACAGAATAACATAGAGATTAACTTTCATTAAAAAAGCCGCCTCAATGGAAGGCAGCCCTTTGGATTTCAACGACTATAACTCTTATTTTTCCGCTTGTTCATAAATTTTTTAACCATTGGATAAATAATTGGCCCATATTTTATCAATCTTCTTATAAGTTTTCCCATTTTCAATTCCTCCATTAAGTTATCATTCACAGGTAGTATTCCTTTTAATAGAGGAAATCAAACAAACAAGTTTATCGAGTTAACTTAATATACTAAACGGAAAAAATAGCCAAGCATCGTCAACATAGACTACCATTATCACGCCGGTTACGAATCCAATGACAAGAAATGCAACATAGTGAAGACCACTTTTTACCAAGTTAAATGAATACGCCATAGCCAAAACGATAAATACGAATGTCAATCCGACTGTTAGCTGACCGATTGAAAAACCACCCAAAAAACTGAAAATATAAGTGCATAAGGCAGCAACCCAATACATTTTAGGCTCGCCTTTAATAGCCAAAACTATTGCTATCAATGTAATCAGGACAAACCCGTAGAAGATTAATGTAAACATTGTACTCGCTCCTTATTTATTTTTGCCGAACAAAAGGAAGACATTTCCATACTATTTCACATATTGTTCTAATGGTTCCGATATGACATCAATGATTTCCGTATCTTTATATACAAATCGATAACTATATGTATTCTGCTCATCAAGCATTTTCGGTAAAAAATATTTTATGTTTTCGATCACACCAAGATTTTCATCATGCAGTACCCATGAAAGTTTTTTCCAATCCAATGTTCCTTCGTCAGTGCTCTTCGGTGTGGTATAATTATATGATTCTGGAAGCTCTGCAATGAAGACATACATACCACCAAGATCCTTGCCATCTTTTTCCCAACAAACATTACCTTTGTACATAATATTTTTTGGTTCATTTATACCTGTTTCTTCGTTTATCTCGCGCAGGATGCCATCAAGGGCAGTTTCATTATCTTCTACCTTTCCACCTACTCCATTCCACATCCCCATCCACGCAGGAGACTCTCTGTTTAGTAATAGAATCTCGTCTCCTCTTTTTATGAAACAAATCGTATAGTCAAGCATTCCTTTGTCTCCTTCTCATATTTATTCTTCTTCATACTCATTAATGCCACTGCATTCCCAAAGCAAGCTATTATTTGTATGATTGTCATCATTTGTTCGAATACCTGTTGCAAACCTTACTCTATTTCATCCTCTTAGTAATCCATAGTTAAAATGTCCATATAAGGTGTAATGAAACTGCGGTATATATCAAGTAAATCATTTGGAAGATGGTGTAGTTGAAAAAACTGAACATCTACAGATTCTGTTCTATCTATTTTAATATCACCTTGAACCTCATCCGTTGTATAGACTGCAGTTACCGAGTAAAATTCATCGCCATTAGCAACTTTTAAATAGTATTCTTCACCAGAAAAAATACCTAATAGCTTTAGACTGCCAATAGTCAAATTGGTCTCTTCTTTAACCTCTCTTCGCGCAGTTTCTTCCATGCTTTCTCCCAATTCCATAAGGCCGCCTGGCAATCCCCAGCCACCATCTGATCTATGCTGCAATAATAATTCATTTTTCTCATTTAAAACTAATACAACTGCCCCTGGCAATATTAGTGGTCTATGCCCAACTAATTCTCTTAACTCTTTAACATAATCCATTATTTACGTTTTCACCCTTTTAATTTTCACAAACTCAATAAACCAGTACAATGCAATCCACGGTAAAATATACCTGGTAACCCATTCAAAAATCGGAAGTATACCTGTTAGATTGAAGCTCTCAGTAAAAATAAACATAAAGAACAAAATTCCCAAGACAATTGCGCCTCGAACATAAAACGGCATTGTAAAATCCTCCTATTTCTTCAAGCTAATCTCTAATCGGATCATATCCGTGCATCTAATCCCATTCTCGATAATTTCTTCATCATAATTTTTTGTAAAAAAATCCTTTTCAATTCCAGTAATCCTGAAACCGCATTTCTGATAAAGGGCCAACTGATTTATACTCGAGTTACCGGTCCCAACCTCAATATGGGTAAATCCTTGAAACCGTGCGTTTTCTATAGCGTGTGTTACTAATTGTTTGCCGACACCTTTCCCTTGTTCACTCTCTTCAACCGCAATATTTTTAATTTCAACTCTGTTCGAATTGATTGGCAGAAGTATATATACTCCTATCAATCTATTATCAATTTTTGCTACATAACACTGTCCCTGATCTAGATACACCTGGATAAGATCTTCAGATGGATCCGCTAAAAGAAGTAAATTCATAGGTGCCGTTTCACTAGATTTTAATTTTTGAATTTCCATGATGATCCGCTCCATCACGCATAGTTTAAATACCGTTCGTATTCATTAAAACAATTCGCCAACCGTCCGGGTCTTCAATCGTTACTCCTTTTTCCTTCCAATAATCATTTTCTGGAGGGACATCAGGATAACCCATACTATGTAATCGGTTCGCTACATGATCAATCTTACTTTTCTCCGGAATATAGAAGACTAACAAATTATCTTCTGTTGGTGCAGGACAAGGGCTTCCATCAGCATGTTTAGTGAATTCAAGATGATAACCTGCATTTGGCAATCCTAATATGACACCTGTATATCCGTCTGGATTCGCAAAGTCGGTTAATCGTTCTAAGCCAAGACCTTTCTCATAAAAATCAATTACTTCATCAAATTTGTCTGTTGGCCGTGCAATTCTAACTTGCGCTGCTGAAAAATCATTGAACTCCATCCTATCGCTCCTTTATTTGTCCCAATTCTATTCTGTTTCCATCCGGGTCCAGGAATACTGCAATAACTCCCCAATCAAATTCAAGACGCTTATTTAAGAAAACAACTCCATGCATTTCCAATGTCGAAACTGCTTCGTCCAAGTCGTTCACATCAAACCTTAGTACAACCGGATTTTGCTTTCTGCTTTTTTCATTTTCAGAACTGAATCCGCCTCTTTCGACCATGAGGTAACCATCAGAAACATTAAATGATACTAAGTTCTCTTTTTCGAAAATTACCTTTAGTTGAAGAACATTTTTATAAAAGTTGATACACGATTCGTATTGTTCGACAAATAATATCGTACCAAATTCCTTGAAATTCATTTTATCCCTCTTCACAAGTCGTCTGAGATCAGCCCACCCGTATGCTGTTTCTTTAAGTTTTTCTCCATCAATTTCTAATTCTGCATGTCCCAGTTTTTTGCCACCCAAGGCTTCATAAAAATATTTTGCACCATTGTCTTCTAAAACCCATACTAGCATGGTGCTCATACCCGCTTGCAGCAGTTCTTCTGCAACTGGCTGCACAAGCAATTTTCCAATACCTTTACCCTGGTATTCCTCAAAGATATAGATAGCATAGAGTTCCCCGTCATAGCCTTCGTATTTCCCTTCTCTCTCCTTACCACCAGTCGAAAACCCAACAATTTCGCCAACATTGTTTTCCGCTACGAACACACTGTTATAAGTCATGTTTCGTTCCCATAACTTAGTGCGATGATCATAATCCAATTTTTCCAAATAAGTATCAGGGACGATATTTCTGTATGTAGAACGCCAGCTATCAACATGTACCTTGGCTATATGTGGTGCGTCCTGTTGGGTTGCTTTTCTTATTTTCATAGAATTATAGCCTCCTGTTCGCGGTTTCTGATTAGTGCATTTTCTCCAAGATCTTATAGTCCTTTGTTTTGATAACTTTAACATCATTGTCTTTAGCATAACGAATTAGATCCTGATAAATGGTCTCAGGTTGAAAGCTAATTACTCTAATATTCAAACCTTTTATCACTTTTATAACTGCGCATTTCTTTGCCCAGCTAATGCGCTTTAGTTTGAGCTCAGTAATCCGTACTGGAGCTACCTCTTTTTTATAAATAGGTACAGCGAAGATATATGTTTTATATGTTATTTTTTCGTCATCAATAGTTAATTCAAAGCTCATAAAGATCAATAAAAATATCAAAATTAAGAAGAACAAATAATAAATATTGAATGCGGTAAAAGTAAGGGCCATCAAAAACAGAATAGTTCCTGATATATATTGTGTTTTAGCTTTATAAGTCATGCTACTCCTTATCCAGATCATTCTTCGGATAAAATTTCTCTTCCTGTATCCCGTGTTTTTCTTGTAGAGCTTTACCAACTTCTGAACTATCGATACCGTGCCTGACCGCTACGGTAATGACAAGGTATGCTATGTAAAGTGTTAGCGCATAAAGTATTATTGACATAATTATTCCCATCATCAGTCCTCCTTGTAAATTTTATCATAACACAAAATTTTCACAATTCACGTGATTGAAAAATAAACCACCTCCCCCCTCAGTTAGTTGCCCCTTTCCTAATTCTTTCCTCCTTTAGAATAATAGAAAAAACCACCAAACTACATATAAGTTGATGGTTTTCTTCATTACATTTTAATGTTTTAGATTATGCTTCTTTTTTCTCAGATTTCATAAAAATTCCAATAAATCCAAATAAAACAGCAAAGACACCAATCCACATATTACTCATAAATGCTGCGGCGGAAAAAGTTAAAAACATAAGAGCAAACATGGCATGCATATATCTTAATGCCGATTTTTTGTTTGCATTAATAGCATTAAACGACTCAACCAATATCATTAAAATATTCAACATTCCAATCCAGTGCACAAATTTACCTCCTAATAAAGACTGCCGGATTTCTTATTTTTAAACAGCGATTTGGTATTTGTTTCCTGAACCATTTCAATTTCAATTCCCTTATTAAATTTCCGGGCACTTGCAATTGTAAACATATAAGCAACGCCGATTGAAATAGCTAGTATCATTACAACACCAACTATCCCTACTAATAATGGACTTGAATCTTTCCAGGTTAATAATGTCAAAACAAGATTAGCTATTACACCAATAAATCCGTCTGTGTTCTGAATTACATCCTGTAAAAATCCAATTGCATCTACTGGGACAATCAATAAAACGTATGGTATTAATGCCAAGAACAGATAGACATACGAAGCGATAAACAAAATAAATGCTGTACCGAATTTAAGTCTGTTCTGTGGATTAGCTGGATTGTATTTTGCTCCAATTGTTCCAAGCCATAATCCAATTGCGCTGATACCAACAGTTATGGTGGCTTTTATTATAATTCCACTTACAAACTGCATCACGGTCCATCCGAGAAAAACTCCGACTGCAACTTCAATTATTGTTAGTAATACGAAAGGTATCAGCCAGCTGATCCAAAGTTTTCCAATTGCTATATTTTTCCCTGATAAAGGCAACACACGCAATATCCATAGTGATGAAGCCTCCCGTGCAATAGATGAAGCAGCAAGTTGGCCATTAAAAATTGCGAAAATAAAGAGGAAGGCAGCCTGAGCGATTGGCCATGAAATTTTGTTTGGTCCTCGTAAATCACTTAAACTTGCACCACCTGTCATAAATCCAGCAATTCCAAATATGAAAAAGAATATAAGCGGTAAAAATACTAGCCATTCACGCATATCACGTTTAATTGCGAACCACTCTTTTTTTCCAACGGCAATCACTGGATGATGCAATTTGGGCCCTGATTTTTTAATCGCTGACTTCTTCTTCTTTTTACCGCCACCTTCACTTAATCGAATCCAGCCCGTTCGGAATCCTTTTTCAACTAGAGACGAAGTTAGAACAACGCTAAAAACGGCAAGCAGCAGTAACATCGCAAATGGTAATAAGAAATCCATTGAACCATTTGCAACATTTATGACAGCAGCACTGGCCCAGCTGACCGGTACCCAATCTGGGAATAATGGTAATCCGGATAACAGCACCTCTGTTAACGGCCGATCATTTGCCAAATTGGGGATCATGAACATTAGGTACACAAAAATTCCTGACAACACACTCATTATTGTCATGAATTCATTAGCCTTGCTTGCTGGAACAACCTGAATTAGAACTAAATTAAATAAGTAGGCAAGTGAGAGCCCGATAATGTTTAACGAAATTATCACCAAAATCATAACTGGATAATACAGCAGACTTGCCCCGGTTAGAATACCGTAAATAAACATTGGCACAACAAAAAAGACGAAAGTCAATAGTGGAATTCCAATAAAACTTTGCAGATATTTCACCCAAAAAATATGTCTTGTTGGGATGGGTAATGTAAAAAGAAATCCCAAATCCGTTGCCGAATACAGGTGTTTAAAAACTTGTGGCAAGCCGAGCAGGATTATAATTCCAATAATCATTAAGAACCCATATGATAAAATTCCATTTAATACTGGCTCCGAGATGGACTCTCCTACAGCCCAAACCCCTTTGGATAAAAAATATAATAGTACTGTAAGAACAGCAAGTGTGAAAAAATAATTTATGTAATTTTTCTTAGGCTGTGTGCGGAACGTGTTGACGAGAATTTTCCGTTGATTATTTAAAAGGACTTTAATCATTTTGGATCACCTTGATCGGTAATTTCACTGATCAATGCTTGCTGATCCTCGCTGCCAGTTAATTCAAGAAAGATGTCCTCGAGGCTTTGATCTGAATTACCGCCACTGCTTCTTAGTTCATCCATCGTGCCGAGTGCAATAATTTTCCCATCCAAAATAATTCCCACACGATCACACATTTGCTCAGCAATTTCAAGGATATGAGTCGAGACAAAAGCCGTCATACCATTATCACACAGTTCACGAAGCAGGTTTTTCAGGCTGCGCGCACTCTTAGGATCCAGGCCCACTGTTGGCTCATCAAGAAACAGTACTTCTGGCTCATGAACTAGTGCCCCGCAAATCGCAATCTTTTGTTTCATCCCATGCGAGTAGCTTTCGATTAGATCATTCGCTTGCTCCGTTAAACTGAAAATTTGCAGCAGTTCTTTTGCTTTTGATTGAAACTTTTCCTGTGGAACCTGGAAGACAGACGCAATAAACTCAAGATAATCCCAGCCGGTCAATTTCGGATACAAGTTCGGCTGGTCCGGTACATAGGCAATTTTCTTCTTTGCCTCAATTGGATTTCTCCAAATATCAACGTCATTTATATGGGCGGAACCACTTGTTGGCTCCAAAAGTCCAGTAAGCATCTTTATTGTTGTCGTTTTCCCGGCACCGTTTGGACCTAGAAATCCGAACAACTCGCCTTGTTTTACGTCCACATTCAAATTATGCACAGCTTCCTGTCTTCTGTATGATTTAGCCAGATTAGTTAGTTTGATTGATGCATCTTCCATTATTCTCCTCCTCGTTAAATCCTTGATAAAACAAACGAAATCGCAAGTATAGAAATTACAACAGAAATAACCATTGCAGCCACGAATCCAATTAAGTTGAATTTCCATGTGTAGCCCTTAAAATCAGATGTGTTATTCGAATTATCAACTTTTGATGTATGTATAAGCATTGTAGTATTAATAGTAAGCAATAAAAAAATGATAAGAAAAACAAAGAACCCTTTGCTTATGGGATGCTGACTATTAATGTCGTGCATGAAATAGGCCTGAATCATGATCATGCAGCCCACAACAAGGTTGATTACGTGTGCAGTTTTATTCTGCTTTTTCCACTCCTTGCCCATAATCTCTTTTTCATACCTATTAACCTGCTCAATAATCGGCACCCAAGACTTCGTTAAATCCTTTTTTAAGATATTAGAAACAAGCTGAACGATTAAGAAAGCCCCGAGCGTAAACAGTATGTAGGACATATTCAATCCAGTGTAATTTATAATAACTACATAAACAGTCATACTGATTAATAACGTTACATTTAAAAAGAAAAATTGCTTCTTCCTCATACCTTTTATAGCCTCAGCTGTCATGAAACCCCTCCCCTTATGGTAGATTTTAACATAAGTTGATAGAATAAGGGCCCTTATTTTAGCTGCCGATCCGAAATGACGGTCTTTATCGATTAGTTGTCGATGTTTATCTATTTGATGTCGATGTTTATCTATTTTGACTTAAAATCTTAATATATACCTTCTACCGCTAGTATTTCCAATCTGTTTAAATTGTTCTTTCACCAGTAGTCTATGAGCGATTTGAATACCATTGACTTGCAAAAAATCTCGTGCCTGTCGATTATTTATTGTGTTACCTATTAGCAAACTGTAGTGCCGCATCGCTTCCAGGTGAGCATTCTTGGACGCAGCTCCACAATGATGGCAAATCCATTTAGCTTTTTTGCGAGTCATTGGCAGGGAACCACAGCCAGAACAAAAAACACCACGCAGAATATCCGCGTTCTCAACTTGATATTTTTTTAAGATATCTACCTTATTTGTTGTGTGTGCGTTATTCAAGAATGAGGAAAGAAAATGAAGTTGCTGCTCGCCCAAACGTACATTATTATGTGTGGAAGTATAACCGTCTATTTTTGTCAGCAGGCTTTCTTTATGAATGACTGTTTCAGAAACGGCTGTATTGTAGTGATATTTTTGATAATTGTATTGGGATTGCTGTATGCGATTAGCTTCTCAATTGGAGTAACTGGGAAACCATGTTCTCTCATCCAGCGTAAAAGCCTGAAATGCTGAAGGTTTATTTGCTCAATGTGATTACCGAGGTTCTCCTCTTCACCTTTTTTTGTAATCCGAATAGCTTGCCCAAATTCGTCATACATGACTGTTCCGGCAATATTTTTAACCTCTACAATTAGGAGGAATTGCGGCGAAAGGATCAAGGTATCAATTTGGAAAAATCCATTTTCATCATGAATACGTAGATTGTGAAGAATTATATATGGATATTCTGGAAGAAAACCTAACGTGAACTCAAGTGATTTTTCGCCATTATAGCCTGCACGAAGATTTTTTGCATGTTTGTTTACTTCCTTACTCTTTAAGTGGTGTTCTGCCAAACGCCAGCTGAGTGCTTCGGTTTGCAGCATTAATACGGGGATGTCAAGGGACTTACCAATCAATGGAGCACTTCCTTTATTATTTAGTTTTTATATTTATTCGCTATTTTGCCGAGGGATTCCTGCTTGATATGGGTCGATAGATGTGACGAAACTGTGAACTTTATCGATTTGCTGTCGATGTTTATCGATTTCACCTCCTACTTTATCGGTTGCATGTCGATGTTTATCGATATGATGTCGAACTTTATCGATTCCGCAAAAAATGCCATAAAAATAGCCCGCCGCTACTGGGCAGCAGTTCCATTACTAGTAATGAAATTGAGCCTCAACTGTCGCGCTAATAACTATCTGCCCCGGTTCGATTGGTGTGGCAGCTTCCATTGTGGCATAAGCTTTATAGGTAATTGGTGCTTCGCTTATTTTTTCAATAATTTTAATTGGATAAGGTGCTATACCAATTTGCATTGTGTTAGCTAATGTTTGTGCTTTTGCGTATGCATCCTTTAAAGCGGAACTAAGCGCTTGCTTGTAATATACATCCTTATTTTCAACTGTAAACTGTATATTTGATACTCTGTTAATACCATTTTGCACAGCAACATCAATGACATTTCCAGCCTGGTCAATGTCCTTGATTTTTACTGTTATTGCATTCGTCACTTCGTACCCTCTAAAGACTTGAGTGCCATCAACATAATCATATTTCGGATTAATAGTGTAAGCAGTTGTCTGGATATTTTCCCTCGCTATCCCTAACTGTAATAATGCCTGAATAACTTGATTCATGGTATCAGCGTTCTCCTGCTGCACCTGACTTAACGACATACCCTCAGTGACCACTTCCAACTGAACCTCAACGACATTTGGCTCGACAGACAAATTTGATATTCCAGTAACAGTCATCACTCGATGATACATATACATTCCGCCCTTCAGAAGTAATCTCTTTAGATAATATGCTGATTATTCGATTTACATGTACCAAAGGTTAGAAAAATAAAGCTTATGCAGCAATAATAATGTATAAAAAATAACACCTTAAACCAGCTGATTTAAGGTGTTATTGACTTAAGAATTCTACATGTCATGATGAGGATTATGCTTTTGCCGTGAATGATTTTTTTGTTTTACTTTATGCGATCCTTCTAACGGTTCTCCATATGGCTGCTTTGGACTCTTGGGTAAATTTGGCTGCTCCTGCTGCTTTGGACCTTTTGGTTTTCCACCCATTTTCAATTCCTCCTTTACATGTACAAGGATAGTTTTTGAAGAGGAATTGCAATTTATACAATTTAGGAAGCAATATCCTTCCCATGCCTCCGTCTGTGAAATTTCAGTCCCTTCACGTATGGCAAGAAGAAACTGATGAGTACGCCTGATATCAGTGCGTTAACCAGTGTTCCAATTCCAATCGCACCATTAAAAAAGAATGCTAATATAACAAGACCACCGCTTATTAATGCCCGTGAATACGTAACTTTCCAGCCCGTCAGATCTGAGACAATCAACATAGATCGGTCCATTGGGTTCGGTGCAATGTCTGATTGCAGATAAAACGCCACACCCAGCCCAATTAAAATAATTCCAAGCCCTAAAGTAATTGACTGACCAAGCCATGTCCCTGGAACAATCCAATTCCCTAGTATAAATAACCAAGTGTCAATGCCAATACCAGTGACAAGTGATGTTAATATGGCAAAATACTCTGGTCTTTTTTTCTCAGCAACTGCGTTACAAAGTACCATTGATAATCCGACTACAATTTCCCAGCTTCCAATTGTTAATCCGAATGTCCTGTGCAATCCGACAAGAAGTGCATCAAACGGTGATGCTCCTAGTGCTGATTGGATCGTAAGTGCTATTCCAAGTGTTAATATAAAAATACCAATAAGATAAAAATGAATTCCAGCACGGATTAGCCGCATGATAATCACTCCTTTTAAATCGAAATAATTTGGGAAGTACATCCTCGAGTGCATCTTCCACTACCTCGGAATCAAAGTGTAACATATTCTTTCGCCTTTTTTTACTAAATCATTTGGCTTGCCTATACCTGCTCTCTCTTCCGTAAGTAGACTGTAGTAAGGAATGAAGGGAGGTCTTATATGAACAGGTCGCAAATCTTTTTTATAGTTGGGGTAATTATCCTAATCGTTTCCCCATTAATTTTAGCTCTTTTCCTGAGCAGACCATCCGGCTAAACTGATTCATCATCAGATTGAACGTAAAATGTCCAGGCAATATATTGGGATGTCGACTCGGTTAGTTACACCAATTCTATATGGATAGAACTATACAATCGAAGCGGAACGATGTAAATCAGGATATGATACTGGATTGCTTGTGGTGAGACATTAGAAAACTTGGTTTATCGCCAAGCCTTATTCTTTCTTTTAAAAAAGGAAGCCTACTTTAAAATAGGCTTCCTTTACTTAATGCTCAAATTTTATTCTTTAACCCACTCATTAACAAGATCCTGGTTTTCTTCTACCCATTTTCTTGCTCCGTCAATTGGTTCTTCTGCTTCGTTTACATAAGTCATTAGCTGGCCAACTGAATCATCATCCATTTGCCAGTTTTTCATCCATTTGCTTACTTTTGGATAGTCTTCAGCAAATCCTTGGCGTGTAGCATGGTGGATTTTTTCTACGCCTCCGAATGACTTTTTCGGATCTTCAAGAAATTTCAAATCATGTGTTGCAAATACTCTGTGTGGTTTCCAAAGTGGAACGACAATTGGTTCCTCTTCTTTGATTGCCTCGTCCATTGCTGAAAGCATTGCTGGCTCTGAACTTGGAAGCAGTTCATATTCAAGCCCATATTGTTTAATCATCTCTTCAGTTACTTCCATTGTACCTGCGCCTGGATCAAATCCAGTAATTTCGCCTTCAAATTTTTCTTTTTGTTCATTCAAATCAGCAATACTATTAACATCTTCCATATAGGATGGTACTACCAAACCAACTTTTGCATCATCATACCAAGTTGCCTCAGAGAAGAAGACTTGATCCTTATATTCCTTCAGATAGTTCTTATCCTGTACAGGCAGCCATACTTCAAGGTTGATATCCAATTCGTCTTCTGCTAATGCTTTCATAATTGTTCCCATATCAAGCAAGTTTAAGTTAACCTTATACCCTTTTTCTTCTAAAATAACTTTCCACATATTCGATACTGCAATATTTTCAGCCCAGTTTATCTGCGCCATTTCAATCGGTCTGTCTTTTGGTGATTTATCCACTGAAGAATTTTCGGAGTTATTTGAATCCTCACCACAAGCTGCCAATGCAACTAGTAAAATTAAACTTAGAATTAGTACTGTAATTTTTTTGAAGTTCATAGTTGACCCTCTCTTGTAATATATTTTCTATTTAACTCATGGATTTTTCGGTAAATAATCAAAGATTTCTTCGGAACGGATGCTGGCAACTAATCGCTCCAGCCACCAATAGTAAACCTTAGATTTTTCAAGCAATTCGTAATTGGATCTTGCTTCTTCATGTAATTCAGGTGAAACTTGATCATCTTCAATAATTTCATCCAACTCGAATTCTGCCTGCTTGATCGCGTCCATGTTCATCTTTACTTCGCGATCCCACATCTGACAATAAAACGCCATGAAAGAATGAAAAAAATCCTTTTCTGCCACATACGTATGCTTTCTGGTTCCACGCTGAAACTTCTTTTTAACCATTTCATTTTCCTGCAGTTTCCGGACACTTGTACTCATGCTTGGCTTACTCATACCAAGTTCCTCACGCATTTCGTCCAGATTCATTTGTTCTTTGAAATACATCGTTGCATACAAATTACCGGCAGATGGTGTAACACCATACAGATCCATTGTTTCCGCAATTGCGCCAATCACTTGATCCTTTGCATGTTCTATCTTTTCCCTGGCGATTTCATCTTTGGAGTTCGTCATTGCTTCACCTCACTTTAAATTTATTAAATACGTTAAATAATTATTTTACAAACTTAATGTTAACGTTTTAAAAATATATGTCAAATGAAAAATAAGATAGCATTTACGTCATAGTCTGTGCCGATAGTTCTGAATAAAATCTATAATTTTTTCTTTTTGACAAAAAAATATGGTCATGTTACATTTATTTTGTTCGAAACGTTAAATTTTTTCTTAACAAACTTAACGAAGTATAAAAGGAGGGACTACGTTGACCATTAAACAACAATTTATTGATGGAAAATGGGTACATTCCAACTCAAATAAAGTCAGAAAAATTATTAATCCATTCAATCAAGAGGTTATTGCACAAGTAACAGAAAGTGATGAAACGGATGCAAAGGCTGCTATCACTGCTGCAAGAAAAGCTTTTGATAAAGGTGTTTGGTCATCTACACCGGCAACAGATCGTGGACAAATCGTTTACAAGATTGCTGATTTCATTGCACGAGACAGAGAGGAATTAGCAGAACTAGAGTCACTTGACACTGGTAAAACAATGGAGGAAAGCCGCGGTGATATGGATGATATTGCTGGCGTATTCCGTTATTATGCCGAGGCCGCTGATAAAGATGGCGGAGAAATTATTGACTCCCCTATCCCAAATTCAGTGAGTAAAGTAGTCCGGGAACCTGTTGGTGTATGCGGACAAATTACACCGTGGAATTATCCACTATTACAGGCATCATGGAAACTAGCCCCAGCATTGGCAGCAGGCAATACACTGATCATGAAGCCAAGTGAGATTACACCACTTACTTCCATTAAAGTGTTTGAATTAATAGAAGAAGCTGGCGTCCCTAGCGGCGTAGCAAACCTTGTACTTGGAGCTGGCAACACTGTAGGCGCAGAGATGTCTGTCAACACAGACGTTGATTTGATTTCGTTTACAGGTGGAATTGAAACCGGAAAAAAAATCATGCAAGCGGCAAGCGTTAACGTAAAGAAAATTGCGCTTGAGCTTGGCGGTAAAAACCCTAATGTTATTTTTGCTGACGCTGATTTTGAAACAGCTGTCGACCAGGCAATGAATGCCGTATTTTTCCATGCAGGTCAAATTTGCTCAGCAGGTACACGATTGATCATCGAAGAAAGCATTCACGATGATTTTGTCAGTGCCCTGGTTGATCGCGTGAAGAACATTACATTAGGCAATGGTTTTGACGAAGCAACACAAATGGGACCACTTATTTCAGAAGAACATTTAAATAAAGTAATTAATTATGTAGAAAAAGGCAAAAGAGAAGGCGCAACAGTTGCTATTGGCGGCAAACGCCCTGAAGATCCAAAGCTGCAGGATGGTTTCTTCTATCTGCCAACGGTTATAACTGACTGTACAACAGATATGAGTGTTGTGCAGGATGAAGGATTCGGTCCTGTCATTACAGTAGAAAAATTCACGACAGAAGAAGAAGCTATTAACCTAGCAAATGATTCTATTTACGGGCTTGCCGGCGGTGTTTGGACGAAAGACATTGCTAAAGCTGAGCGCGCTGTTGCTAAAATGCGCATGGGAACCGTTTGGATTAACGAATTTAATTTATACTTCCCACATGCACCATGGGGCGGATTTAAACAATCCGGAATCGGCCGTGAGCTAGGTAAACCAGGCCTTGATGAATATCAAGAAACAAAACACATTTTCCACAATTTAAAACCGGAGTCTATGAACTGGTTCTAAAAATTATACTACTAGGAGGAACATAATTATGAGTTTAAATATGAAAGTAGAACACATGCACAACTTCCACACATTCGAGATTCCAACAACTATCAAGCATGGTATTGGATCGATCAAGCACATTGGCGAAGAAGTTAAAAATCTTGGCGCATCAAAAGTGCTTCTTGTAACAGACCCAGGAATCTATAACGCTGGCGTTACCGCTCCAGTTGAAAAACACTTGAAGGAAGCTGGAGTTGAAGTAGTTGTTTTCAACAAAGTAGAACCAAACCCACCAGTACGTTTAATTGGTGAAGGTGCAAAAATTTTCAAAGAAGAAAATTGTGATGGCCTGGTAGCAGTTGGTGGCGGAAGCTCAATGGATACTGCTAAAGGAATTGGCGTTGAAGCTACTCACGAAGGCAGCGTATTGGATTATGAAGCTGCAGAGGGTAAAAAGCCATTGGAAAATCGTATCCCACCATTAACAACCGTTCCAACAACAGCTGGAACTGGCTCTGAAGTAACACAATGGGCAGTTATTACTGACGAAGAACGCGAATTCAAATTTAACACAGGCGGACCATTAATCGCAGCATATCTTACAATTCTTGATCCGGAATTGCACGTATCCATGCCTCCGCATGTAACTGCAATGACTGGTATCGATGCACTTGCACACGCAATCGAATGCTATACAATGCATTTCGCACAGCCTGTAACAGACGCAGTAGCACTAATGGCGATCGAATATGTTGGAAAATACATCCGCCGCGCATATGCGGACGGTGGAGATATCGAAGCTCGCTATGGCATGTCACAAGCAGCAATGCTGGCAGGTCTTTCATATGGAAGTGAATCTGCTGGTGCAGCACACGCGATGTCCCAAACACTTGGCGGAATCATCCCAGTAGCACATGGACAATGTGTTGCAACTATGATGGGACCAGTTATGGAATACAACTGGAAAGGTCATCCGGATAAATTCGCACGCATCGCACAAGCACTAGGCGTAGACACATTCCACATGACAACAGAAGAAGCTGCAAAAGCATCTGTTAAAGAAATGTACCGTTTAGCAGAAGATCTGGATATTCCTAACTTGGAAGAGCAAGGCGTATCACCGGACATGACAGAACGTTTATCTAAAGAAGCAATGAAAGATCCACAAACAGTCGGCAACCCACGCGACCTAACAGAAAAAGACTACCAATGGATCTACAAGCGCTGCTTCGGACAAGTAGCAAAAACAGTGTAATATTGATATTGATGAGGAAGCAACTTGGCGTAAATGCTAAGTTGCTTTTTTTGGATTGCGCTGCGGGCTGTTGAGCGGTTTAGCGAGCGCGAAGTGTGAACTACGGCAATTTATTTGTGAACTTCGAGCAACCTATTTGTGAACTTCGGCGAATTAGTTATGAACATCGGTGCTTTTCTTGTGAACTTCGGGATTTAGTAGTTTTTCAACGTCTAACCTGTACTTTCTCCCACTTTTTTCACCAATTTGATCAAAATGCTCCTGTTGTAATAATCGTTTAACTGAGTACTCAGACCAAACTTGTAAAAACTCTCGTGCCTGACGATTATTTATATAATCACCCACCAACAATGCAAAATCTGCCAACACTGATCGATGGGCATTTCGTGACGTGCAGCCACAATCAGTGCATCGCCATTTCCCGCCCCTCCAGAGCATAGGAACTTTACCACATTCCGGACAAAAAACACCTTTCACAAATTCTTTAGGCGTTACATCGAATTTTTTCATACCATTATATTCCTCAGGTTCATGTTCCTCTAATAACTTAAACGTAATTCCCATCAACTGATCTTCGGAAAAGCTAGTAGTTTGGTACATTTCGGAAAACTCCTCAATCCTAGGTAGTACTTTTTCTTTATGCATCACAATTTCATTTATGGTTTTATTATTGGTAATATTTTTTAGGAAGGTATCATCGCGGCTGTAGACTACAATTTTTTCAATGGGTATTGAAGGTAAGTCATATTTGCGGAGGTAGTCAAGAAATCTTCTATGCTGTAGATTGACCTGATCAACAGGATTAGTAAAAACTTCTATCTCATCGTTATTATTGCGATATGCTTGACCCATACCATCAAAGTGCATATTATCATATATATTTTTCACTTCAATAATGAGAAAAAACTTAAGGGATAGAAGAAGGATATCTATTTGGAAGTGACCTTGCTTGTCGGGGATTCTAAGGTAATGAAAGATGATAAACTCGTGTTCTGGTAAAAAGCTTAGAAAAAATTCCATTGATTTTTCGCCATTATATCCTGTGCGGAGATTCCTGGCCTTTTTGTTTATTGTTTCTTTTTGGATATGATTTACTGGTGTCCTTGTATCTAATGCTTCTGCTTGGAGAATGTGTTTGGGGACTTCAAAGGGTTTTACAAACAATGAGACACTACCTTTCTTATTTAGTTTTTAATTGATTGTTCTATATTCGACTTCATTCGTGAAAAGTCCTGCTTTTATTAAAAGTTTATATGAACTTCAGCGTATTAATTGTGAACTTCGAACAACCTACTTGTGAACTTCGGCACTTTTCCTGTAAACTTCGGCGGAATCTATGTGAACTTCGGGATTTAGCACTTTTACCACTAATTTCACTCTGTCACTCCCAATAATCCGAGTCCGTCATCCGCAGTTCTTCCACTATATCCTCGAGGTCGCTTGGGGTGATTACAAAAATCGGGTATTCTTCTTCGGTCCAACTAGCCTCTTCATGAAAAAAACGATTGCTGCCCGGATATTCATCATCTAACAGAATGAGGCATGCATCACTTTTGTCCACCAGCCATTTATTCTTTGCTTTAAATTGATATGCGCCTTTATAGTCCCCTTTATAGAGTGGCTGATAGAAGTCGGCATTCATTGTTAGCTCCTGATAGACTTGTTGGATTGCCTCAGGCCAGCGACTTTCCTGATTTTCGAAGGGGGGAATGATTGCGAGTTTAATATCATACCGTTCTTTCAAATCGAGTAGGACTTCACCAGCCCATAATTCCACTCCCATTTGGCCAGATAAGAGCACCCACTCCAGCCCTTCTTCAATAAAGCCAATTAACCGCTTTTCGATTGCTGCTTTAACAAAAGAAACACGCTGATCATCCGGCTTAAAAATATTCAACTCCATCGGTTTATATCCTGTAACTGCTAGTACCTTCATTGGTGTCTGTCACTCCCGGCTAATAAATTTACCTATTTAATAATAACATTTTCACGAGAAAATTTTCACAGCCTATAAAACCGACATGTATTATCATAAATACGGCTATACACATCCTCGACCGATCCATTCTTCAGTTCAGAAATCTTTTTGATACTCTGATGGATCATTCCAGGGTGTGTCATATTCCCTTTAAAAATCCCTTCAAATGGCCATGGACCATCTGTTTCCACCATCACATGGGATAACGGATAGGCTCTGACTATATCTTGAATTTCCATTTCATATACTACATCAGGTGTCACCGATATAGAGTATCCATTTTTCGCCATACGCTCTATCGTCTGTAAATCCCCCTTAAACCAATGAAAATGCGCGTCAGGAATAGAATATTTTTCGAGTAAATCACACACAATTGGTGCATCTTCATATATTGCGTGGAGAATTATCGGTTTGTCCAGTGCTCCAGCCTTTTGGATTAACTTTTCCAGTAATTCAACATAGGCGTCCCGTGATACTTCTTTATTATCCTGCCGCAAGTAGTAAGGCAACCCAACCTCTCCAATAGCAATCATTTCTTCCTGATTTCGTTCAATAAACGATAATAGCTCAGTAGCCTCGCAATCAGTAGGCAGTGCTTGTTCCGGATGAAAGCCAAATGCTGGCTTAATACGGCTGTCGTCATGAGCCAATCGCAGGGTTTCCTTGGACGACTTCAAATGGTTCGACACGCAAATTAGTGCCTCCACCTTAGCCAACTCCAGCTCACTTAAAACCCGCACTCGCTCCTTTTGACTATACATATCCAAGTGAATATGCGAATCGATTATTCTATCAGACATCTTCACTCAGCTCCCGATAGATTGCTTTTTTCCAATCCAAAAATTCTTCTGTCAACAGAATACTTTCATGGCGTGGTCTCTCAAATGGGATTGTAAACTCTCTTTTCACAGTTGCTGGTTTTTGAGACAGGACGATAACCCGGTCGGAAAGAAAAATTGCTTCATCAATATTATGAGTGACGAATAGGATTGACCGCTTATTTTCCTGCCAGATGGACATTAGCCATTTCTGCATTTCCAAGCGGGTAAATTCATCCAGTGCGGAAAAGGGCTCATCCAGACAAATAAGTGGCTGCGGACTCAATAAACTTCGAACGAACGCAACACGTTGTTTCATTCCACCTGATAATTCATGTGGATACGCATTTTCATACCCTTGCAAACCAGCGCGCTCGATTAATGCAAGCGCCCTTTTTTCATCATGTTTACCGACAATTTCACCGCCAAGCAAGACATTTTTCAGTACTGTTCGCCAAGGCATTAGTGACGGAGATTGAGGGGTATAGCTGATTGACCCCTTCTGACCATTTATCTGTTTATCCTCCAGAAAAATTTCTCCTGAATCAGGCAAACGTATCCCGCCAATCAAATGAAATAATGTACTTTTCCCGCTCCCTGATGGTCCTAAAATGGAAACGAACTCCCCATCATTAACGGTGAAATTCACACCATGTAAAATATTATGGTCTCCATATGATTTTGTTATATCTTTCACAGCTAGATTGCCCATATCAATTTCCTTCTCCTTTAGGCTTCCATTTGATCAGGCTTTTTTCAAGCAAAATAATGATTGCAAAAAATAATAAACTAAGAACCATTACAAGAAAAATAGATACGAAAACACGATCAGTCCGGAATGAGGACGATGCTAATGTCATATAAACGCCGATCCCTTTGTTCGCGCCTAGCCATTCAGATATAACGGCTCCCATGACACTATATGTTGCGGATATTTTCAGCCCGGCAAATACGTATGGCAATGCATTCGGCCATTCGAGTTTCCAAAATATCTGCTTCTTATTTGCTCCTGCCATTTGCATATAATGCTTCAGGTCGTGGTCTGTTTGCCTGAATCCGTCCAAGGCCGAAACTGCAATTGGAAAAAAACAGACCAGTGTAATCACAATAATCTTAGGCAGCATCCCAAAACCAAACCATATAACGAGCAGTGGTGCCAGAACAATTATTGGTATATTTTGCGATATAATAATTAATGGATATAATGCTTCTCGAAGCTGTGGTACAAGATGCAGACTAATCGCAATTAGGATTCCCACACTGCAGCCAATTATAAATCCAATGATCGTTAATTGAACGGTTGAGAAGATGTGATGCTGATAGGATGCCCAACCTTCAACACCTGTTTGTAAAATTTGCGAAGGCGCTGGCAGCAGCCATCCAGGTATCTCGAATAATTTGCTTGTGACCTCCCAAATAATGAATAAAAGGAGGATAACCGCAACAGGTTTCCATCCTTTTTTCATAAACTTTTTCATCAACGATACTTCTCCGTCAATTGATCCATCGATGCACCACTCGGATTATAGAGGATTTTCACTTGAGATATAATGCTGGAACTTCCAAGCTCAACCATTCTTTCGTTCATTTTTTCAATCACGGCGAATAAATCAGTTAGCTTCCCTTCCATTGTTGTTTCCAAAGGGTGAACCTCATATTTCACTCCAGCTTTTTCGATCACCTCTATTGCAGCGTCCACATATGGAATAACATCTTCTCCATTTTTTGTCTTTGGGATAATTTGGATACTTACTAATGAATTATTCATATTCCCACTCCTATTCTGGCAAAAATTCGTTGGTAAATGCATCTTCAGCTTTCAATTCTTCTTCAAGAAGTCCATTATCATACATCCAGCTGGAATAATTCTCCCAAACCTCTTGCTTTTGAACTCCCCACTTTTCTGCATCATCCTGATATTTTGGTGATAACCATTCCTGACTTTTCTTTACAAGTTCCGGATCAAGATCTGGAACAGCTGCGCTCAGTATTTCAGCTGCTTCACTTGGATTATCTATTGCAAAATTATACCCTTTTGAAACGGCCGCTAAAAATTTCTCAGCCTTTTCCGGATTCTCAGCAATCATTTTTTCGTTCGTTGTAAGTACAGGCGTATAGTAATCAAGTTTTTTGGAGTAATCGGTTAAATAAATCATATTTAGTTCCTGACCACGCATTTCTGCTTCGACTCCAGTCCACCCATAGTAAATCCAAGCAAAATCAATATCCCGCTTCACCGCTGTGAAGAAATCTGTATCGCCCATATTAACAATATCCACTTTCTCAACACCGGCATTTTCCTGCTTCATGAGCGATGAGAGAACTGCTTTTTCAACCGGTGCTCCCCACCCGCCATATGTTTTCCCTTCAAAATCTTTTGGTGAAGTAATTTCTTTGTCTTTTGGTGATGCGAACCCGGATGTATTATGCTGGATAACCGCTGCAATCGATACGATTGGAATATCCTTAATACGTGCCTCTGTAACAGCTTCCTGCGCACTGACACCGAAGTCAGCCTTACCTGATGCTACAAGCTGGTCAGACCCCGCCTCACCTGGCATCATAATTTCTACTTCTAACCCTTCATCGGCAAAATATCCTTTTTCCTGGGCAACATATAGCCCTGTGTGATTCGTATTAGGGGTCCAATCCAGTACTACCTTAACTTGTTCTATCTCCTGACTTTTATCGTCAGAACCTCCTGTATCGTTATTACATGCTGTTAATAAAACGGCTATAAAGATTACAAACAACCATTTTTTCATTTCCCATCTCCCTTTCTCTTTTTTGTTCATTTCTGGAAGTATGATTGGTATTGGAAAAAAGTCCAAAAAAATAACGCCAGGTTAGTCCCTGAGCGCATTCCGAACAATATTACTATTGTTTTACTTTGTTCCCTACGCTGGTCTCAACCAAATCAGGTTCCAAGGGTCAGCACCTTATCGGATGCAATCTCAACCAGCATAACTGGTCCCCCTACAACTTATTATTCAATTAATCTATCAAATTCACTATGCCACAGCTCATTGTATTTTTCAAGTTTTATCCTTCTTTGACTGTGATGAAATATTAATACTAATTTTCTTTTTCTGTTTAGGTGTTAGCTTATCCTCTTTTTTCAAAAGGTCACGTATTTCTTTGAGCAATTCAGCTTTTTCATCAGGCTTCGATTCTTTTTCCGAATCTTTTTCGCCTCTAAACTTGGCTAAGATGCGAATAAAAATAAAAATGGATACCGCAATAACGATGAAGTCAAAAACCGACTGGATAAACTCGCCATACAATACATCTGCTTTTCTGACCGTATACTTTAAATTTGTGAAGTCAACACCACTAACTAAGATCCCTGCTAGTGGCATCATAATATTTTCAACAAGTGAGGATACTATTTTTCCAAAAGCTGTTCCGATAATAACAGCAACAGCCAAGTCCAGGACGTTTCCTTTTAATGCGAATGCTTTAAAATCTGACCACAAAAGTACTCACCCTTTTTGTTAGGCTTGTTCTAATTTTTATGTATGATAATGGATGTTTAGCACTTTTATCAGTTATAACTTAATGTATTGGTCAGGACTTTTTATTCACACCAAATTTTTTAATAATTCCCAAGATTACATATTGAGAAAATTCTATAAATATGGTATGTTAACTATAATATAATAAAGGAATTACTTCTTATTTATTAAGAGAAAAAGTAAATCCTTCACTTTAACAGATGACAAACGACACGGAGAATTTACATGGATAGTCTGTATAAGAAAATCAAGGAACATCAATCTACTTTTTCAAAGAGCTTTAAAAAAATAGCAGCACAGATTTATAGCGATCCATCTATTTTCGCAATGAATTCAGCTAAAGAAGCAGGCGAAAAAATTGGTGTGAGCGAAACTACTATTATTCGTTTTGCGCGTAAACTTGGATATGATGGATATAAGTCATTACAGCAAGTATGTCGACAAGGAATTTTTCAAAAAAGCAGTCTGTCAGATTTCCGAGACAAAAAGGTATCCAATCATTCAAAAGATAATACGGTTAAAAACTTAATGTTCAATGATATACGTACAATTCAGACAGTAATCGAGCAAATCTCAGAAATGGAATTAGACCAAACCGTTACAAAGCTGTTAACTGCTGAGAATATCTATATTGCAGGTGTGCACTCATCCTACGCTTTAGCAAGCTGGTTTACATATGCCCTAAATATTGTGATCGGCAATGTACGGCAGCATACACCTGATGATGATATTTTAGTACAGCTAAGTGAATTGCATAAAAATAGTGTATTTGTTGCTTTTTCATTTCATAGGTATGGGATTAACACGATTAGACTGGCTGAATTGGCCAAAAAACAAGGAGCATCAATTATTGCTTTTACTGATCATCCTTACTCACCCATCACCGAGTATTCAGACATAACATTGGCTATTCAATTAGAGGAGCTTTCAACACTTGATTTAGTACCTGCCGTGTTTTCATTGATGAATAGTATTATTGCAGCAATAACATTACGAGCACCAAAGTTATTTCAAGAGCGTGTAAACCGTTTCGATGGAATAGAAGCAAACAGTTTTTTTGCAAAATAGTTCAGAGGAGCATGTCCATGAGACCAACTATTGAAAAAATAACCCCACAGCTTAAAACTATCTTCTCCCATTTACATGAACACCCAGAAACAAGTTGGAATGAGCATGACACTACATCATACATCAGACAGCTTTTTAAAAACTACGACTGTAAAATAACGACACTAGATGATTCGCCCGGACTAGTTATCGAAATTGGTCAAGGATCACCAGTCGTTGCTATGCGAGCTGATATTGATGCATTATGGCAAGAGGTGAACGGTGAATTCCAGGCAAATCATTCGTGCGGACACGATGCACATATGACAATTGCCATCGGTTCACTGTTAACGCTTCTTGAGGATGGCTACCCTGAAAAAGGAACATTCCGATTTATTTTTCAGCCTGCAGAAGAAAAAGGGACAGGCGCATTATCCTTAGTTGATAAAGGGATTGTTGACGATGTTGACTATTTATATGGAATGCATTTACGACCAATGGAAGAATTAGGGGATAATCAGTTTGCCCCAGCTATCCGCCACGGAGCAGCTTGTTTTATTGATGGAGTCATTCAAGGTGATGATGCCCACGGTGCCAGGCCACATTTAAATACAAATGCTATTCATGTTGGTGGCGAGCTTATCCAGCATCTGAAAAATATAGATATAAATCCGATGATTCCCCATTCTATTAAGATGACAGCTTTTCAGTCTGGTGGTGAAAGTAAAAATATTATACCCGGTAATGCAACATTTTCAGTGGATTTACGTGCGCAAACCAATGCGGTTATGGACGAACTGATGATAAACGTTAAGCGAATTACAGCCATGCTTGCCGATTACCATAACATTTCCATCGAGCTGAAAATAGATGCAAATATTGCTGCATCAGTAATTAATCAGGAAGCTACTTCGATCATGGAGGATGCTATAAAAGATAGCGTTGGTGTCGATAAACTGCAACCGATGATAACAACAACTGGCGGGGATGATTTTCATTTTTATACAATAAAAAAACCGCACTTAAAAGCTACCATGCTTGCAATAGGATGTGATTTACAACCAGGTCTCCACCATCCAAATATGACATTCAACCATGCAATAATTCCCGAAGCAGTTGAGATTTTAACCAATGCTTTAATCAAAACTGCTGAAAGGGGCAACCAAGATGACCAATAATGTTGAAATTCGCAAGCTGACAAGTATGAATGACTTAAGAAAGATGCAGGAAGTGGAAGAAGCAGTTTGGCAAATGACTCCAAATCCGGTGCATCAAACTTATACAGCTTTAAATCATGGTGGTGTTATTCTAGGTGCATTTGATGGACAAGAAATGGTTGGCTTTTTATACAGCTTTGCAGGGTTTGATGGCAAACAAGTCTACCTATGTTCCCACATGCTCGGGATAAAGCCTTGTTATCGTAAGGATGGTCTTGGTGAACGAATGAAATTAAAGCAGGCTGAGGTTGCACAGGAATTGGGCTATACCATAATTACATGGACGTTTGATCCACTGGAGAGTTTGAATGCATATTTAAATTTGCATAAACTTCGAGCTACTGGTGCTTTTTACAAAAAAGATCACTATGGTTCCATGAATGATGAACTGAATGAAGGTTTACCTACAGACCGAATTCAAATCGAATGGGACATAAATATGGCTTCACCTGCCAAAAAAATTACATTCGATGAAAATAAATTAATGATTGATGTAACCGAGAATGGGGTACCGAAATCCAAATTAGAAATTTTTAACCCAATTGATGATGGCTGGTTTGTTGCCGTACCTGATAATTTTCAGTTCGTTAAAAAAAGAGATATTAATCTTGCAAAGGAATGGCGGCAAAAAACGAGGGAAGCATTCCAGTTATTATTTAATAACGGTTTTATAGCGAATGATTTTATACGCAATCATTCCAAAGAGCACAGTTACTATTACTTTACCAAAAAATAGCTATTAACAAACACTGGAGGCCACGAACATGACAATCCCTATCAAACAGTTTAAACTTCGAAGACTTAGAATGATGTTAAATAATCCTTTTACAACAAGTTTTGGAACGATACAGGAAAAAGAATTCTTTGTCACTGAAGCTATTGATGAAGACGGAAATCGTGGTTTTGGTGAATCTGTTGCTTTTACAAGCCCGTGGTATAACGAAGAAACAGTTCAAACAACCCAGCATATAATTAAGGATTTTTTAATAAAGCTAATACAAGAAAACAAAATCAGTCATCCTGATGATCTGTTGGAAGTTTTTAAACCGATTAGAGGAAATAATATGGCAAAGTCAGCACTAGAAGGGGCAATTTGGGACCTCTATGCAAAACGCCTAAATATTCCTCTATTTAAAGCGCTTGGTGGCACAAAGAAAGAAATTGAGGTTGGAATCAGTATCGGTATCCAGCCAAGTGTAGAAAAACTTTTACAAACGATTGATCATTATGTGAAAGAAGGATATAAACGCATCAAAATCAAAATTAAGCCAGGTTGGGATTATGAAGTTCTTCGTGAAGTTAAGTCACATTTTCCAACTATACCAATCATGGCGGACGCTAATTCTGCTTATACACTGAATGATATAAATCATCTGCAAAAGTTAGACGAACTGGATTTACTAATGATTGAACAACCATTAGCACATGATGACATTGTTGACCATTCCAAGCTGCAGGCAGCTATGCATACACCAATTTGCCTGGACGAAAGTATTCATTCACTCGAAGATACACAAAAGGCAATTCAGCTACAAAGCTGTAAAATTATTAACATTAAAATCGGCAGAGTCGGTGGGCTTTCGGAAGCGAAACGTATTCATGACTTATGCAAACAGAACGGTATTGATGTCTGGTGTGGCGGGATGCTGGAGGCTGGAATTGGCCGAGCACATAATATTGCACTAACTACTCTGCCACAATTCGTTTTGCCAGGTGATACAGCCGCTTCAGCTCTGTATTGGAAAAAAGACATTATTAAGCCTGAGGTTACAGTAGAAAATGGTGTCATTACAGTCCCAGACCGGCCTGGTATCGGCTATGAAATTGATGAGAAAGCATTAGAGAATTTTACTGTTGAAGAAGAAGTATTCCAATTGTGATTTCCTGTTTGATAAATATAAAGGTGGAGGGGTTTTTAGATGAAGAATCTGTTTGAGGGAGCATTTGGAAGGTATTTGCTGCCAGCAATCATTATTCAATCTGTTTTGATTGGCGGTGGGTTTGCAACAGGAAGAGAGATTGTTCAGTACGGTGCTAAATTTGGAGCGCTAGGATGGCTTGGCGGTATCGGTATCTTATTTGGTTTTATAGTTATGGCTGTCCTGATGTTCGAATTCGCACGTAAATACAAGGCATTCGAATATCGCAAATTATTAAAAGAACTTATCGGTCCATTCTGGTTTTTATTCGATATTGTATACTTGTTGCTTGCAATCTTAATCATTGCCATCATGGCTTCAGCAACCGGAGAAATTCTAAACAACACACTTGGACTAAATTACTGGGTTGGTGTCAGTCTGATAACAGTTATTGTTGGTGTGTTGAACTTCTACGGAAAAGGACTTATTGAACGCTTTAAAACATTTGGTACATTAGCATTAATGATTGGTTACCTGGTTTTTGCTGCTCTTGTTATTGGAACTACATGGGATGATGCTATGGCAGTATTGTCTTCTGGAGATACGAGTTATATGCCTGGAGAAGTGTCAATATTTGCCGTGTTATGGACCGGTATATTGTATGTTGGCTATAACTTGGCTGTATTTCCGGCAGCGTTATTTACCATTGAACGCCAGAAATCACGAAAGGAATCTGTAATATCTGGTATTATTGCCGGCGTGCTTATGACTTTCCCATGGTTCTTAACGTACTTCAGTCTTATGGGATTCTATCCTTCAGAAGAGGTGTTCGGAGCTTCCGTACCATGGCTTGTCATGCTGCAGGATTTCCCTACGATTGTTATCGTGATATTCGGTATTGTTGTCGGCTGGACACTAGTCGAAACATCTTCTGGAATGATCCATGCGTTTGTTGACCGTATGGAGGCACAAATGGAAGAGCATGCTAACAAATCGCTTACTTCTTCACAAAGAGGTATGATCGCAGTTGGTACACTAATCTTAGCTATGATTCTCTCGCAAGTAGGAATCATCGACTTAATTTCAACAGGCTATACAGCAATGGCATATGCGATGATTGCAGTATTCGCCATCCCACTATTAACAATAGGGGTATACAAGATATTCTTTAAAAAAGATGAAGAAGTTGCTATTGATGAAGCAGACAGCAGTAATGGATAGAGATTGAGGAGAGCCCCGCATGTTTTTGCCATGCGGGGTTTTTCTGATTAGGTCAGGGGGGCCGATATCATCTGAAAAGGCTTGCATATCAACTGGAATATGGTTTTATCACCCCGTTAGCCTAGATATCAACCGGAATGTGTCTTTATCAACTTGTTAGCATGGATATCAACCGGAATGTGTCTTTATCAACTTGTTAGCATGGATATCAACCGGAATGTGTCTTTATCAACTTGTTAGCATGGATATCAACCGGAATGTGTCTTTATCAACTTGTTAGCATGGATATCATCCGGAATGTGTCTTTATCAACCGGCAACCGGTTGGGACAGTTATCAACCGAAAAAAAAGGACCTCTCAGTCGAAACTGGAGGCCCTCCTTCATCTAGTTATTTTGTAAATTCTTCAGTCAGATTTGTCACGATTTGCTTTTTACGTGATACAACACCTTTAAGCAATGCGCGGTTATTGTCATCCAACGTCACATTAAACGCTTTAGTAACGTTATCTTTCGCTTCACCTAATGCAAGCACTTCTGAGTCGTTGTTTAAAATATCTGTAACAACGAATAAGAATAAATCAAGGTTTTTATCCTTTATAATCTGGGCAATCTCTGTTTCCAGATCTGTTTGAAATTGATAGATCTTCTTCGTATCGACTGCGTTTACTTGAGCTATTTCAACTTTTGCATCACCCATGGAAAATTCCTTGGCATCCATCGTGATAAAATCAAGTACTGACTTGTCGCTCAAATCAGCACCGGCTTGAAGCATTTCAAAACCGTATGTTTCCAGATTTACACCTGCAATTTCGGCTAATTCATAAGCTGCTTCAACATCTACTTTTGTACATGTTGGTGATTTTAATAATAACGAATCAGAAATGATTGCTGAAAGTAATAGTCCAGCGATATCTTTCGTTACAGCTACACCATTTTCTTTGTACATTTTGTTCAAAATCGTTGCTGTACAGCCAACTGGCTCAGCACGGAAATATAACGGTTCTTTCGTTTCAAAGTTCGAAATACGATGATGATCAATTACTTCGGAAATGTGTACATCTTTAATGTTTTCCACACTTTGCTGAAATTCATTATGATCAACTAAAATAACATTTTTTACATCCTCGTCAACTTTTTCAATAAACTGAGGTGCGTCAACTGAAAAATAATCGAGAGCGAATTGCGTTTCTTTGCTGACAGAACCAAGTCTTGCGGGTTCTGCATCAAACCCAAGCTTATTTTTCAAATCTGCATATGCTAATGCAGAGCAAATAGTATCAGTATCCGGATTTTTATGACCAAAAATTAATGTCTTGTCCATGTTCATTTCTCCTTTAAAACTTTGTAATCTTTATTTCCCCAACTATTAGATTACCATAATTAATTAGTTTATGGACACTAATTTGCAGTTTTCAATGTTTCGGTAACTTTCCAAATAGTATCATACCCATTATAGTTGTTCAACGCAATATCCAAGTCATGGAACATACGATGCAGGTTTCTCACATGTTCTGTTTCCTGTTCATTAATTGCATTTTTGGCCAATTCCTGTATTCGCTCTATATCAGCCCTCAGCGCATCATCCTTCACATTTAAAAGTTTCTCATCCAAGGTACTTAGTATATTATTAGCCTGATCCTTTTGCTCTACCCAATCAAGTGAAGCTATACTTCCATACCCTGTTGTCTCATTATAAAAATCATGCATTTTTGCAATAAACTGTCCAATATCCGAGTGGTCTTTTCCAACCGTGTCTTGAACTTCCTCAACCTTTTCCATTGTTTCCTCAGAAACAGGCTCTTCATTTCCGTTTGCATTGTTTTCGCTGCTGAATATTGACTTAATATCTAAGTTAAATATATTAAAAAAGAATAAAAAAGACCCAATAATTGTAACTAAAATAACGCTTAATATTGTCCAGCCGAACCAACCCATCTTTGAACCATGGTTTCTTTTAGCCAAAAAGACACTCCTCACTATTTTTCATGCTATACTCTAGTTTATCAAAACGCCTATACATTTTCTTGTATATACTGTTTAATTCAACTTATTATACCACGCTATAATGGCATATTTTATTTCAGAATCGTGAACTTCTTCTATCCCAAACCTATCGACATCTACTACTTTCACATAATACCCAGAATCGCCTTTGAATTTGACAAGACAAAAACCTTCTTTTGGTGATGGAACAATTTCAGAAATATCCTCATCTATATACTTTTCTTTTATTTTTTCCTTATCTAATTCTTCTAAAGTCCAGGAAACTGATGAATCACCTTCTAACGGTTTCATGTTATGGAATGCTTCCTTCGTTAAAGAAGGTGTTTTTTCATTAATCATATGGAGTAATTTTATTATTTCTGAAAAACCTAGGAACAGCATACCACTTACAAAACCGCCAATTGCCCAGGTAAAGAAAATTGACCAATTCATAACACCATAATAATCAGCATTTCCCAAAATCAGACCCACTATTATACCAATTGACATTTGCGCGATTCCAATAATAAATAATATTTTTGCTACAACGTTCTCATTCATATGTATTCTAACTCCTTTCTTCCTATTAATTCTTTTATGAACAATCATTTTCCTTTATTTTTTCATTAATTATTCCTATAGTATATGAAGGTAATATGAAAGGATTTTTTCATGAAACAATTTATTGTAATAGGCGCGGGAATACTTGGTGCATCTACAGCATACCAGCTTTCTAAGTCTGGTGCTAAAGTTGTGATTATTGATCGCCAGGACACAGGTCAAGCTACCGATGCTGCTGCAGGCATTGTAGCCCCCTGGCTTTCAAAACGCCGAAATCAGGCTTGGTACAAGCTTGCAAAAGGCGGAGCACGTATTTACCAGGACCTGATTCAGGAATTAGCTGAAGATGGAGAAACAAATACAGGCTATTCACGCGTGGGCGCAATCAATCTTCATACAGATGAGGAGAAATTAATTGCTATGAAGGAACATGCCTATAAGCGACGAGAAAATGCCCCGGAAATTGGAGAAATTACACTACTCAACACGAAACAGACAAAGGAGATTTTTCCACTTGTTTCAGATGAATTTGCAGCTCTTCATGTCAGTGGAGCAGCACGGGTAGATGGACGTGCATTACGAAACGCACTCATAAGGGGAGCTAAAAAACATGGCGCAAAGGTTATCACCGGTGATGCCCGTTTACTAATAGAAGGAACACAAATTACAGGTGTCTCTGTTAACCGTGAGAATTTTGAGGCTGATCAAGTAATAGCAGCAACTGGTGCATGGACGAGCCAACTGCTTCAACCTCTAGGTATGCACTTTGATATTAGACCCCAGAAAGCGCAAATCGTGCATTTAAGGCTTCCTGGAATTTCACCAGCTAATTGGCCTGTTGTAAAACCTCCGTTTAACCAATATATGCTTACATTTGGTGACAGGGTAGTTGTTGGTTCGACCCATGAGAACAACGTCGGATATGATAACCGTGTGACTGCTGGGGGAATTCAACATATACTTTCTAACGCAATCAAAATAGCACCAGAGCTTGAAAATGCAAGTATACTTGAAACGCGTGTCGGTTTTCGACCGATGACACCGGAATCTGTTCCAGTGATTGGCAGTCTGCCTGGATATAATGGTTTATTGCTGGCAAATGGGCTTGGATCTTCGGGTCTTACGATAGGGCCATATGTAGGAAAGCAACTAGCAGACATTGCATTAGAAAAAGAGTTGGAAATCGATTTAGCCAACTATGATATGAAGCGACTAATTCGGTTAAATTAATAAAGGCTGTCCCCGAAGTTCAGGGACAGCCTCTTATAATTTCTATTTAACTATTAGTACTGGACAATCTGCGCGTTTAGCAACTTTGTGACTGACACTTCCTAGAATCAGAGTTTGCAAGTTATTAAGACCTCTGCTTCCGATAACGACACAGTCAAATTTGTTTTCATTTGCATGCTCTACAATTGTCGGTCCTGCTTCACCATGTAAAATATTTGTCTCAAAATCCACACCTGAAACTTCCAGTAAGTTCTTTACTGCCTTAATCTTCTCTTTACGCTTTTTTTCAACTTCAAATTTATTAGCATGGTGCAAAACATCAGATTTTGATGTTTGCCCATCAACAGCATAAACAATTTCAATTTTTCCATCGAATTTTTCGGCAAGCTCAATAGCATACTTTGCAGATCGTGCTGAGTGTTCTGAACCATCAGTCGCCAACATTATTTTTTTAAACACAAGCCTCACCTCTTTAATCTCATCTTAACATTTTAAAACCTTAATGTCCTGATGCTTTTGAAAGTCCACCCATGCGATTTTTTAAATGCTGACTATCCTCATTCAATCCACTATAGTAGACTTCTATATCATTCTGCTCAAATTTCATTTCTATTTTATCTAAAGCACCTATAGCTGAATCATCCCATAGGTGTGCATGCGTTAAGTCAATTTCTACTTCTTGAACAGTATCTGTAAAATTAAACTTCTTTGGAAAGTCAGTTACCGATGCAAAAAATAATTGCCCATGGACGCGGTAAATTTTCTTCTCGCCATTTAATGAAAGTTCTTTTGTTACTTTTGTTTTAGATATTTTTGCTGCAAAGAATATTGCACTCAGTAATACACCTGCAAGAACACCCTTTGAAAGATCATGTGTGACAACAACAATCACAACGGTGGTTACCATAACGGCAGCATCTGATTTGGGAAGCTTATGCAGAGTCCGTATCGATGACCAGTCAAATGTTCCTATTGCCACCATAAACATAACGCCAACTAAGGCTGCCATTGGAATTTGCACAACTACTCCACCTAACACAATAATTAAAAACATAAGAAATACACCTGCAACCAGAGAAGACAGACGACCATTTCCACCTGACTTCACATTAATGACAGACTGCCCGATCATCGCACAGCCAGCCATACCACCAAAGAAGCCAGTCACAACATTAGCAATACCTTGCCCGCGTGTTTCTTTATTTTTATTGCTTTCTGTGTCAGTCATATCATCAACTATATTAGCTGTTAGCAACGATTCCAATAGCCCAACAATTGCTAACGCAGCTGAGTAAGGAAGAATAATCATAAGTGTTTCCCATGTCAACGGAATTGATGGGATTAAAAACACTGGCAGCTGCTGTGTTAATGCACCCATGTCTCCAACTGTACGCACACCGATATCACCAAAAATTACAATTGCTGTAATTGCGATAATTGCCACTAGTGTTGATGGCACTGCTTTTGTAAGTCGCGGTAAAAGATAAATAATTACAAGCGTTAGCCCTACAAGAGCATACATGATCCAAGACTCATCTACAAAATGCTGTAGTTGAGCTGTAAAAATTAATATTGCCAGTGCATTAACAAATCCGACCATCACCGAACGTGGCACAAATTTCATAACACTGGATAATTTGAATATACCTACTAAAACCTGAATAACTCCTGTTAGAATTGTAGCAGCTAGTAAGTATTGTAACCCATAGTCAGCAACTAAGTTAACCATCAGAAGCGCCATTGCACCTGTTGCTGCTGAGATCATTCCAGGCCGTCCGCCAACAAATGCAATAACTACAGCAATACAAAACGATGCATAAAGACCAACCATTGGATCTACCCCTGCAATAATTGAAAAGGCTATTGCCTCTGGAATCAGTGCCATTGCGACAACCATTCCAGCCAAAACATCACCTTTAATATTGCCAAACCATTTTTGCTTTATCTGTTCTACTCTCAATTTTTTACCTCTTTCTATAGTATAGTGTTGCTAAGCTTTCTATAAAGCTTAAACCGATTTCAACCTACGAATCATACCATAGAATCTGTAATTGACAAAATGCCAAGAAAGCGTAAACATTGAAATGTTGCTCCAATTTCCGCTTATTTTCACTATTTTCCTAGGGGATATATCTTTTACTATATTAATAAGAGCCAATTTTTGACTAAAGCATGACTTTTGTCTTACAACTATTTACAGCAGGATGCGGTTTTGCTAATCTAACATTAAGTATAATTAGGAGGTAAACTGCTGTGAGTAGTAAGATTGTAGTCTTAATAATTGTTGCTTTAACGCTAATCATATTAATTTTTGGCTGGTTCTTTTTGAAAAATGTTATGGTTAAATTTGATGTAGATCAAGACACATCTCAACAGGAAATTCATTTAGATACATTTTAAACCCAAAAAATATTAAAGCCCAAAAGTGAATTAGAGTCACTTCCGGGCTTTTTTAGCAGTTAAGGCTTTCGCCCATTATGACTTGGCGACAAGCCAAGATTTCTATTTTACCCACTAATCATAAGTAGTCAGGAAATCATTATTAGGGAGCTTGAGAATTCACATTTACTTAACCACTTGCTCTTGAAGAAGTAAGATGCTTTTCGTGGTACTTTGCTTGTATTTGATTGATAAGTTTATCAAAGCGCAGAAATGTAAACTGAAAAATTGGGCTTTGTATAAATGTGAATATAAATGTGAAAATAAATACCGGTCCTCCCAAAATCAATCCTAATACCAGCACTGAGCTCTCCGTTATAATACGAACCCTACCAATAGGTGCACCTAATTTATCTGAAATGGATAGCATAAATCCATCACGTGGCCCTGATCCAACCCTCGCAGCATTATATAAACCACCTCCGAATCCCATTACTACAATCCCTATCCCCATCAAAATAGCATCTGTCCAGGAATGGCTCGCTTCAGGCAGAAAATCAAGCCATAAAAAGAGATCCACAAACATGCCAACGAGAAACGCATTTAAAAATGTACCTAATTTTATATAACTTTTATCCAAAATCCAGGACACTATTATTAACGTGAAGCCACATGCAACATTCCATGTACCAATCGTTAAACCAAATATTTCAAAGAGGCCTACATTTAATACATCCCATGGGTGAATACCTAAGTGTTGAACATTGATCGTTACAGAAATCCCGAAACTAAAAAAAATAAGCCCCACGACGAAAAAGGACCATCGTATAACAGCCAGTATAATCACCCTTCTTTCTTAGATGTTTAATCCATACTTTCTTATATATTTAAGAATTATACAAGATTGTCACCAAAAAAACTACCTTGATCGAATTAGAGGATTATCTTAGCTACTGGTCCTTTTCACCATTATCTTCAATTATTCCTAATACCACATCAGCTACTTCTGGTAAACGTAACAGTTTATCACTAAGGCGAAATTTTATGTCGTCGGCTTCAGCTAGTGAAAATCCTTTTTTGAGTTCAACAGTGCCTTCGACATGATATGTGCGCCCTTCCTGTATAGTTCTTATCTTATAGATATCCACTACAGCTTCGTCGTCTAGTAATGCATCAGTAAGTTTATTTTCTACATCGGCAGGAGCTGATACGCCAATTAAGCCAACCATATTGTCATAACCCACACGAAACGCAACAAACAGCATTAATATCCCAATAAGCATTGTAAAGATTCCATCAGCTGTAAGTAATCCAAACACCTGTGACAGTAAAACACCAATCATAGCAAGCACTGCACCAGAAGTAGCAACTAGGTCCTCATAGAACACTAACCGTGTAGCAGGAGATGCCTTTCCAGCACTTTTAAATGCAGAAGTGATTAACCAGCCGGATTTTTCACCTTTAGATTCCTTAATAATTTCTTTCATAGCTTTAATTAAAATAGCACCATCAATTACAAGTGATGCTATTAGAACTCCTATATTTAACCACAAGTTTCCAGACCCTTCCGGATGTTGGAAAAGATGCCAGCCTTCTTTTAGTGTTTCATACGCTAAAACCGAAACTACAATGACGGCAACCATACAAAATATATTGATTACCCTTCCAAACCCAGTCGGAAATCGGTTGGACGGAGGTGATTCCGCAAGAACACTACCAAAAAAGACAAATCCCTGGTTAACAGAATCTGCTAGTGAATGCATAGTTGTAGCAAACATAGCGCCATTTCCACTAAAAAAAGCAGCCACACCTTTTATTAGAGCTAAAAAAGCATTACCTAAAGCTGCCAAACCTGAGGACGTATTCCCTTTTTTTACACGCTCCATAAATCCCATATTCGTTCCTCCTGAAATTTTATCATTATCTATGTTGCTTAATATATCGTTATTCTATACATTATATTCACCATCTGAAATGTTGGAAACCAGCCATTAGAAAACTTGGCCTATCGTCAAGCCTTAATATAGATAAGCCTTAGTTGTGCTTATATAATAAGAAAGGATATATTCTTTCTTAACTGCCAACTAAAGAAGCCTAACCAGTGTATTGGTTAAGCTTCCTTATTACTTCACAAATAAATTCTGCATGAAATCGTATAAACTATAGTCATTTCTTCCTGCTTTTTTTGCTTTATAAAGCTCCTTATCCGCATACTTTAGCATCTCGTTGGCATTTTCAGGGGACTTCGGTGATGAAACAACAATACCTAGGCTTGTTGTTATCCTAAAATTATAATTTTCAACACACCAAGGCTCGTTCATTATGTTGATAATTCGATTAGCTATTTCAAGAACATCTTCAGCGGAAGTTATATTAGGTACTAATAAAGTGAATTCGTCTCCACCTATGCGTGCAAGTAAATCCTCTTCACGTATTACCTTACTAATTCTTAATCCAAATTCCTGAATTACCTGATCTCCAATACTGTGCCCCATTTTATCATTAATTAATTTAAACTGATCCAGATCCATCATAATCATTGCCAGTCGCTGATCAGTATCTTTTATACTCTCTATATGCTCTGTTAATTGTTTGATGAAATAACGGCGATTCGGCAAGCCTGTTAACGGATCATGATATGCCATATGCTGTAATTGCTGTTCATAATCTTTTCGAAGTGTAATATTTCTTGATACCACTACCATATGTGTAAACTGATTCTCATCATCATAAACAGGAGAGCCAAGTAACTCCGACCAGATGTAATCACCATCTCCATGTTTCTGTCTAAATTGTTCCTTCCACGTTGTTTTATTCCGAATTGATTCTATAAAAGATTCCTGCAATCGTTCCCGATCATCTGTGTGTACATTATGCAAAAAGGGTTTGTTAATATATTCATTTTCTTCATAGTCCAAGACTTCTTTGTAGGATGGTGATACGTATACAATTTTACCTTGATTATCAATCATTGTTATTAAATCATTCGAATTCTCTGTAATTATTCGAAATTGATCTTCGCTTTCTTTATACTTTTTGCCCAGTTGTATTTGTTCATTAATATCTTTAAAGATGCTATATATGCCAACTATATCATCATTTATAATGATAGGAGTAAGCTTAACAATAACCTCTACCATCTCATTTGATTTATTAAGTATAGTTAACTGATGCTCTTGTGGAATTCCTTTTATTACATCACGAAAATTTTTGCTAGCTAAATCCTTATCTTTTGAAGCAAATAATTCAGTGAAAGGAGAGTTCTTCATTTCTTTGGCATTGGAACCAAAAACTGATTCTACTGCACTGTTACCATTTTGGATATTGCCTGTAAGACTGAGTGAAAATATAGCATCCAAGTTATAATCATAAAGGGATCGATATTTCTGCTTATTGCGGTACAAATCATTTTTCGACTTTTGAATTTCAAGCTCAGTCATCCTTCTTCGGGTAATATCTTTTACCAGAGCAACAATATGTGTGCAAATACCATCTTTATCAAATAAAGGAGACAATGTCGTTTCTGAATATTTAATACCTGATGGTGCTTCATAAAAATCTTCGTATGATAATCCATCTTTTAATTCGATAGCTTTCGTATACTTATCTATCAAAAATTCCGCCGTCTTTTGTGGATAAACATCCTGAATTGTTTGCCCAATAACCTTGTCCGTAAGAATTGTATGTTTAATTGCAGCTTGATTAAGAAATTCATAACAAAAATCTTGATTATTATCTATCGCAATAATAAAAACCATCTCTTTAATCCCGTTCATCAAAATATTATTGAAAAATAAGGAATTATCATTGCTCATTTTATTCTCCTCCTTTCCTCAGTAATATTACTATTATGTAAAATTAAATTATTTAAGTTATTTATGTTATTTTCATTATATACTCTATATGATATTTTTCTAGTCCTTTTTTACTATATTTTAACATTTTTTTAATTATTTTCACCTATAAATTTTGAAATTAGTTGATTGGATTCTATATATTAAATGAACCAAAAAAGAACTGAGCCTCTAATTCTAGTGGCTCAGTTCTTTTTCGATTTCTTAAACACAAAATATTTAATCATAAAAAAGCTTGCAATAAATGAAAGGAGCATAGCCAGACCCTTGGCAATATTGTATCGCAGCCAATTAGGGACACCGAAACTTTCCATAAGGGTATTGGATGCAATAAACACAAGATTATTAACACCCAAGCTCACTATGCCTTGAACAATGAAAAGAAATCGCTGTCGATTACTGCCTTTAGCTGAGTGTTGAAATGTAAAGCTTGCATTCCAAAAGTAACTATTTGCTACAGCTAATGTATAAGCAATGGTATTATATAGCAGAAGCAAGCCTCTTTCATCTGTGTGAAATAATAATAGCAATAAGTTTAGTGTCCCAATATCAATTCCTGCATTTGAAACCCCAATTACACTAAACTGCAGAAATTGAAATGGGCCTTTTTTTCTTTTGTTCTGTTTCATGGGACTCCCTTATTTAAGCGGTTTAAGAATTGAAGTTTGGAAATGTCAGTTTGCTGTATTACTTTGCTCTTCTCCTACGCTTACTATTTCCTTATAATAATCAAGCACTTGCTTCGATTGAGCCTCCCAACCCATTTCTGAAATTTCTTTATGGGCGGACTTTGCCAACCGCTTTCTTAATGTTTCATCTTCAAACTTAATCAAAGTTGCTGTGAAATCATCTTGCTTATCAGGGTTGTACAGCAACCCGGTATGATTATTTTCTATTTGTTCACAAGTTGGTCCACTTTCAGCTGCTACAAGTGGCAGTCCAGATGCCATTGCTTCCGTAATTACCAGACCAAGCGTTTCAGTTGTCGATGGAAATACAAAGACATCTGATGAGGCATAGGCCTTAGCAAGTTCATCACCATGTAATAAACCAGTAAATACTGTACTAGTACCAGCAAAGTGTTTTTCCAACTCGCGCCTATGCGGACCATCACCTACAATAGCAAGGACGAATTCATCCGATGCTTTCAGTACTGATTTTATTTTCTCAATTTCCTTCTCTGGAGCAAGTCTGCCAACATACAATAGCAGCTTCTTCTCAGATTGACCATTTGATAGTTTGTCCCGCATTTCATTATCATACTTATTAGGATGAAACAACTCTGTATCAACACCACGTTTCCAGACATGTACATTTTCAATTCCGTGTCCTTCTAACTCTTCCTTAACTGTATTTGAAGTACAGAGGTTTAACTCCGCCTTGTTATGCAGTTTTCGAAAATACCACCATACTAGTCCCTTAAAAAGAGAGACTTTATAGTAATCCAAATATTGCGCTACATTTGTGTGATAAGAGGCAATCATTGGATAACCAAGCTTTTTAGCGTAGTATACACCAGATAAACCAAGAATAGCCGGGTTTACCACATGAACAATATCAGGATCGTACTCTTTCAACAGACCACTAACTTTTCGATTAGGAAGGGCAAATTTTTTGGAGCGATAAAAAGGAAGGGTCCGTGCTGGCACCCCTTCTACTTTTGCTCCTTCAAATTCATAAACACCAAGGTCTGGTGCTATTACACGAACATCATGTCCTTCTTTTAAGAAATAGCGAATACAGGCTTTTAATCTGGTAACAACCCCATCAGTTGATGGCAGAAAAGTTTCAGTTACGATAGCAATTTTCATAGGTGACACTTCCTTGTTTATTTCCAGGATACTTGTGGCAGTACGTTTTCTTTAATTATTCGTTCTTTATGATTTACAACTGTTTTAAGAATTCCGCGAATTACATCATCAGTCAGTAAATTAGGTTCTAAACCGAGGTCTCGAAGTTTTGTATTTTCTGCATGGAAAAAATGCTCTTCCAATTCAACTCTTGGATTCTCAAGATGCGCAATTGTTGTCTCAAGACCTTCTTCTTGTGCAACCTTCTCAACTTTTTTAGCCAGGTCCAATACAGAAAACTCCTCAGTAAATTGGTTGAACACACGGAACTCTCCTCGGTCAGCCGGATTATTCGCCGCAATCTCAATACAACGCACGGTATCCCTTATGTTTAAAAATCCACGTGTTTGTCCGCCTTTTCCGTATACTGTAATATCGTGCCCAATAGTTGACTGGATAATGAAACGATTCAATGCAGTACCAAATACCCCATCATAGTCCAGGCGGTTTGACAATACCGGATCCATTTGCGTTTCATCTGTATCTAATCCATAAACAACTCCCTGGTTTAAATCAGTTGCTCTTATTCCCCAGATTTTACATGCGAATGTTATATTATGGCTGTCATGAACCTTCGACAGGTGATAAAAAGATCCTGGCTGTTTCGGGAATGGAAGAACATCTTTTCTTCCCTTATGTTCTATCTCGATATACCCTTCTTCTATTTCAATATTAGGGGTACCATATTCACCCATTGTACCCAATTTAATTAAATGGCAATCAGGAACAATTTCTTTTATCCCATACAATACGTTTAATGTTCCTGTTACGTTATTGTTTTGCGTGAACACAGCATGTTCCCTATCGATCATAGAATATGGTGCAGACCGCTGTTCAGCAAAATGAGCAAACGCATCAGGCTGTTCTTTTTTCAATACTTCACGTAAAAAATCATAATGAGTCAAGTCCCCATCATATGTCCGAATTTCATTACCGGTAAGTTCTTTCCATTTTGCTACCCGTTCTTCAAGTGTTGCAATTGGTGTAATAGAGTTCGAATGTAGTTCATTATCCCACTTTCTCCTGATCATATTATCAATAATGGCTACATCATGTCCCTGTTTTGATAAATACAAGGCGGTCGGCCAGCCACAAAAGCCATCTCCTCCAGCTACTATAATTTTCATGACATTTTCTCCTCTATTTAAATATATTCGTATGTAGTATGCTGCACTGTTCTAAATTTTCATACCAAAACAGTTTTCGCAAGCATATCTATCCTTTTAAAAATTATCATGTTATGAATGTTTTTACAAATGATGTGATAAACCATCTTGAATTATTATTCCATTATAGTATTCCTTCTTTGTGAAGAGGTATGATAAAAAAATTATATCTCTTATCGATGCAGCAGTTTCTTCGTTCATAGTAAATAACACTAAATTGCGACCTGCAGCAAATTACAAATGTTGTTCTTGTGGTTGTCATAACTAAATATGGTTTATATACTCACGAGTATTTTAAAAACAGCGATTGTGAGTTTTTTTGAAATTAGTGTAAAACTGAAACCAGTAATGCCACTTTTATTTTGAAGAAAATTGTACATGCTACAAAAGACATACTTGTAGCCAACAACACTTCCCTTCCCTTTAATTTAATTTATCAACCAAATTTCTCAAAATTAGTTGATTTTTAAATTTAATTAATTTAATATGTTTAATGTAAACAATATAAATTAAACAAATGAGGTTGATACTATTGTCCAATGAACATGAAACAATTGAGCAATCCAGAGACATTATGATCAGCGCGATTGCACAATCAATGGTTATCTATGGGGTTACTCCATCTGTTGGTCGTATTTACGGTGTACTTTATTTTTCCTCTGAACCGTTGACGCTTGATGAAATAAAGGATCAGGTAGCAATGAGTAAAGCTAGTGTAAGTAATGGAATGCGGGAACTATTAGAAACGGATATGGTCACAAAAGTTTGGATGAAAGGTGATCGAAAAGATCATTATGTTGCAGAGAAAGATTATTTAAGAAATTTTATAACGTTCTTTATTAAAAAGATACGACAAGAACGTAATCTAATAATGAAGGCCACAGAACAGGTCGAGCCTGCTTTAGAAGCTATAGTAAAAGATACATCCGATGATCAAGTAAAAGAAGAGGCAACCAAAGATCTTGCCCTCATTAGAAACTCTTACGACTATTTTAATTGGACGATGCGATTTGCAAATGCAATGGAATCGGGGGATATATTTAATTATTTACCAAAACAACAGAAAAATAAAGGAGACATAACATGAACAAACAGAACACTGCTTTGGTGCTAATTGACCTTCAGAAGGAAAGTAATTTTGGACTCGGGCAAATGGACCAAGTAGTAACGAATGCCAAAAGGCTAATTGACGGGTTTAGAGAAAAGAACATCCCTATTATTTACACACGTCAAATCAATCGGGCAGATGGGGTTGGTCTTTCCCAAGGAGAACCCTTAAACAGCGATGGTACACCCTATTATTACAACACAGCTAACGAAAGTATAGAGATTTTAGATGAAATCAAACCACAAGATGGTGACATAATTATTGATAAATATCGATGGAGTGCTTTTCACGAAACTAGCCTGGATCTTACTCTAAGGAGTTTAAACGTAGAAAATGTTGTGATTGGCGGAGTCGTGACAGATGGGTGTCTGTTAACTTCTGTATTTGATGCCTATTTTAACGATTATAAGATCCACCTTGTCAAAGACATCTGTACAGCATCCAATGAGGGTTCTCATATGGCATCACTAATGATGATTGCGAATTGGGTGTACACTATCAAAATGTATGATACTACGAATATCCTCCAGCGTATTAATGGTGAAAAATACGATGCTTGGGAATCAGACACAGTCGATTCATTACAGTATACTCCTGAAAATATGAGAGAGATATTTAATAAATTAAATTAAAAAAGGAGACATACATCATGAAGAAATTATTACTATTATTTATTACATTATCTTTATTGACACTTGCTGCTTGTGGCAATGAAGAAGAGAATAATAATGACGATGCCGCTGAGACTTCTGAAGAAAAAGGAACAATTGTTTTTGGACAAACACCTTGGACAAGTACTGCACCACCAACACAAATTGCAAAGAAAATTTTAGAGGAACAAGGATATACAGTTGAAGTAAAACATGTTTCACAACCAATTATCTGGGATGGTATGAGTAATAAAGAGATTGATTTCTTTATGGATGCATGGTTACCATATACAGAAGCACCTAGATGGGAAGAGTATAAGGATGAATTAGTGAAAGTAGCAACAAGTTATGAAAATGCAGAACTTGGTTTTGCAGTCCCTTCTTATGTGGAAGAAAACTCGATTGAAGATTTAAAAGCAAATGCAGAAAAATATGATGGCGAAATACTTACCATTGCTGAAGGAGCAGGCATTGTTAATATTTCAAAGGAATTAGTGAAAGGTGAGAACTTAGAAGAAAGCGGACTTGAATTAAAAACTTCTAGTGAAGGTGCGATGATTTCCGCTGCACAAAGTAAAATTGATGATAAAGAGCCTGTTGTTTTCACTCCTTGGAGACCACATTCTGTCTTTGCACGTAATGACTTGAAATTTTTAGAAGGTCAAGGAGACTATTTTAAAGCAGATAACGTTTATGTATTGTCATATAAAGGGATTCAGGAAGAGCATCCAGAAGCATATGAGATTTTATCCAATTGGAGCATTTCCATTCCTGAAATAGAATCGATGATAAGTAAAAATGAAGAAAACGGTACCTCCTTTGAAAAATTAGCTACCGAATGGATTGAAAAAAACCGTGATAAAGTCGATCAAATGGTTGGAGAATAATAATACGGTAGACAGGTCAGCTTCTTGTTGACCTGTCTATTTTTATTGATATCAAGCATTGTTAAACAAACGAGGCAGAACAGTACAATGATTGTCGCTCGGAATTGAGGCGAACCTGTCGAAGCGGATCCTCGTTCCGCTAATAGCAGAAAATCAGCCGAATTTGACGCAAAAATGACAAATAGCGGAATGAGGATCCGCCAAATCAGTGAACACGGTCCTCATTCCTTTAAATAATGGGTTCTTCAACAATAGTTTAACAAGCGTATATATACAGAACGCTTACTTTGCAATACAAGACCAAGCATTCCCACTGCTATCAGCTTGTAATACATTTCCTTCCGACAAATCTTCTCATTATTAGCCTGTTCAATTCATGTAACATTTTAATTGAACAAGAAAGGACAAGAATTCATACCCTGTCCCGCAAGTTCCATGTATCATTCTGTATCCTCTTTTGCTTTTTCAAATAATGCTTCCGGAACCATTTCAAAGCCTTCAATAACCGTATTCTCTTCCACTTCCATCATTAAGTAGCGCTTCCCGCTGAAATGGACTTGACGTACATATCTTAAGTCTTGTGGACTGATGGAGATATTAGCTAGTTTCGTCTCTATTTTAATAGACTTTGTATTATATTTCGGTACAATGTTATTCGCTTTAAACTCATATGATTCATCATCAGTCACAGTTTTAAAAGCAGTTTCTACTTTATTCGAATTAATATCTTCTATCCCACTGCTTTTCAAAACTTTTTCGACATCTTTGTAGTCTAATTTCGGTATCTCTTCCTCTTCATTCTCTTCCACGACACGATGAATCTCATCGTAAACATTTGAAAGTGTTGACGTGTTGATTTTTTGATCACCAGCTACATTTTTTACAATTTCCTCAAAAACAATTTTATCCTGTGCGGCAGTCATTTTTTCTTCCGCATTTAATACTTCCTCGATGAAATGATAATTAAGTTCATTCTTCTTCCCTGCCGAATACAGCACGTGGTTAACATCTGCAGCATTATCCGTAATTGAAGGGAATAGGAATCCTGATATTGGAGCTTTCAGGTTGATAACCGGATCGACAACAATATTATACTTAAACTCCTTTTCGACATAGTCAAACAGTAATTCCTTTTTTGGATCTTGCGTTTTATTCATACTGCATAAAATAAAAGGATGGGAATATACCGTATCACGCTCACTTTCTTCTGACTCGTCGCTCATGTTCTTCATCGGTTTCATATATTCTCCCCGAATAAAGGTTACGACAATATCCATTTCATATTGCTTATCCTTCAACATTTTTTCTACGATCTGAAGCATTTGACCTTTCCATTCTTCTGTATCATTACTTAATAAACCCTGGTGAAGAATTAGCTGACTGTTATTTTCCACATCGCGCTGGAACTTTAATTCGAATAATTTTTCATCTAACTGGCCTGATAGCACTTTTTTAAAATTATCCATAAACAATTCTTTCTGTTCCTCTTCCAATAGTTCAAATGATAGACTTTGATGATGGTATATTTCGCTGGATTCTTTCATTATATACACATTAAAAATCTCATGAATTTTTAATAAATCATTATTTAATTTGAATTGTTTTCGGATACTTGCTATGTCTTTTTTGTTCATTTTATTCCACTCCTATGTTCATTATCAGCATGTGCATTATTCTAAGACATTCTTTCATTTTATCATAAATATCACTTGTTTCAGCCTAATCATTACTTCTGTAACTACTATTAATCCAAAAGCTATTACACCTTTTAGAACATCATTTCATTAAACGATAATAAGGTCTACCTTACATCGTTCAAAATTACTCTCAAACATTGGATAATCATCTTAGAACACAAAAAGGACAGGATTTTAGTAATCCTGTCTATCCTATAAAGATAATATTATTATATAATTTTTCGTGTTTATAAAATTAATACCGGTGGTCGGGTTCGAACCGACACTCCCAGAGGGAACATGATTTTGAGTCATGCGCGTCTGCCAATTCCGCCACACCGGCATATGTTGGAGGCGGTAACCGGATTTGAACCGGTGATAAAGGTTTTGCAGACCTCTGCCTTACCACTTGGCTATACCGCCAAAACGAAGTAATGGAGCGGAAGACGGGATTCGAACCCGCGACCCCCACCTTGGCAAGGTGGTGTTCTACCACTGAACTACTTCCGCATAATGGCTGGGCTACCAGGATTCGAACCTGGGAATCACGGGATCAAAACCCGATGCCTTACCGCTTGGCTATAGCCCAATAAGATTAAAATTTATGGGGCGACCGATGGGGATCGAACCCACGAATGCCGGAGCCACAATCCGGTGCGTTAACCACTTCGCCACGACCGCCATAATATAATAATGGCAGGGGTAGTAGGAATCGAACCCACATCAAAGGTTTTGGAGACCTTCGTTTTACCATTAAACTATACCCCTACTTGTTAAAAAATATATGGTGGAGGGGGAGAGATTCGAACTCCCGAACCCTGAGGGAGCGGATTTACAGTCCGCCGCGTTTAGCCACTTCGCTACCCCTCCATATAAATGTAAATGCAAAAATGGTGGCTCCGGACGGAATCGAACCGCCGACACAAGGATTTTCAGTCCTTTGCTCTACCGACTGAGCTACAGAGCCAATATGTATTATTACTATTAATTTAAATGGCGGTCCGGACGGGACTCGAACCCGCGACCTCCTGCGTGACAGGCAGGCATTCTAACCAGCTGAACTACCGGACCGAATATGTAAAATGTAGATATGCCTAAATTGACATAGATTTATGCTCGATGTTCTTAGTTAAAGTAAATTGGTTGCGGGGGCAAGATTTGAACTTGCGACCTTTGGGTTATGAGCCCAACGAGCTACCAGACTGCTCCACCCCGCGATATGAAGTGAATATTAAATTAATACTCTTATAACTTGAATAGAACTGTTCGTCGTGTTGCAAGATGAATCGGTGATGCTGCACTCCTCACAAAGCCTGCATAGAGGTTAACCAATGATGCTTACGGCTTTGCTCCACCCCGCGATATGAGATAGTATAACTTTGAAATTTCGTCTAAAATGGTGGAGGATGCAGGGCTCGAACCTGCGACCCCCTGCTTGTAAGGCAGGTGCTCTCCCAGCTGAGCTAATCCTCCATAATAGTGGTGACCCGTACGGGACTCGAACCCGTGTTACCGCCGTGAAAGGGCGGTGTCTTAACCGCTTGACCAACGGGCCAAAAATATAAGTGGCGGAGAGCGAGGGATTCGAACCCTCGAGGCCGTGATAACGGCCTACACGATTTCCAATCGTGCTCCTTCGGCCACTCGGACAGCTCTCCATGGCTCCACAGGTAGGAATCGAACCTACGACCGATCGGTTAACAGCCGATTGCTCTACCGCTGAGCTACTGTGGAATAATCCAAATACAGGATATTGATGCTCAGACAATGTTTGTCGTGTTGCATGCTTATCCGGAGTAGCCTCACTCCTTAAATGACCCATCTTTAGGTTTTCAAAAGATGTTTTGGCCAAATTACTATGGAATGGGATTTGCCTGGCGGCGTCCTACTCTTGCAGGGGCAAAGCCCCAACTACCATCGGCGCTGGAGAGCTTAACTGCTGTGTTCGGCATGGGAACAGGTG
>NZ_JAGGKK010000015.1 GCF_017873675.1 Virgibacillus litoralis
AACTCTATTATACCAAATAACGGAGGTTTTTTCTGTGTTTATATCAATTTTATCCCGTTTTTTCCAAATTTTAGGAGCCGTTTTTCAGTGGTCTCAACCTGTCCCCTCCGTCCCAGATTTAATTAATCTTCTTGTTAAAGTTCTCTAGTTTTTCTAGTGTTTCGTTGGAAAATTCATGAAGCTGTTTTTTGTTAGGTGTTTCTCTTTTAGCCATTGCAATTAAGGGGTACAGACTTTCCTCGATATGTGTGTAATCTTCTGGGTAATCCATTTCGACTTTCTTTTCGATTCGGTCCCACCTTTTCTCAATCTCTTCTCCAAGTTGATTAATTTCAGTACTATTATTTTCATCAGATTCTATTAACTCTTTTAATTCTTCTGTAGTAGTAATCACTTCATTGGTACCTCTTAAAATATCTTCCTTATTACTAAGCTCATGCAAGCCACGTATATCGGAATGCTGTTCCGTGTTGTTAAATCCAACTAGCATCAGACCTGTAGTTGAAATTATCCCAATGAAAAGCAGAAACTTTTTCATAGTATTATACCTCCTTGTTTTTTCTACTTTTCCCATAATTTACTGGGTTATTCATTGATTCTTGGATCTAATATTAGTCTGAATTGCAGTTGATCCACATTGTTGACTTGACGGTTCCACGTTCTGTTATTCCCTGTAAATAGCCTTTTTTGGGCTTAGTTTAGCATCCACATTGCAACCCTGTTTCAGAATTTAATCGCTAAACTAACAAAAAAGGGGGGTACAAATCCACGTGTGATTTGTACCCCTAATTCGTATGCAAATTATTATTTATCCTAGATACCCAGTTAAAAGTTAGCGCTGTTCTAATCGTTTAATTCGATCATCGATATCCGGATGAGATGAAAAGAGTGAGATTAGACCGCTTTTTCCATTTATCTTCATTGTCTGAACTGCTGAATCGTCGGTACGATCATTCACACTGGCCCGGCCTACGTTATTTTTCAATGAACGCAGCGCATGTGCCATTTTGTCGCGTCCTGCTAAATCCGCACCTCCACGATCGGCATGATATTCCCGGTGACGTGAGTATGCACTGACGACAATACTTCCAAGAATCGAGAAGAGGATTTGGAAAATAATAATCGCAGCGAAACGGACGACAAATTGCATTTCTTCACGCACAAATCGTGACGCAATAATTGCAGCAATCCTTGAGAAGAAGACTACAAACGTATTAACAATTCCCTGTAATAATGTCATGGTTACCATGTCGCCGTTAGATACGTGGGCTACCTCATGGGCAATGACACCTTCAACCGCTTTATCGTCCAAGTTGTTCAATAGACCAGCTGAAACAGCAACAAGCGATCGCTTTTTGGTAGGACCTGTCGCAAATGCATTCACTTCTCCAGACTGGTAAATTCCAACCTCGGGCATATGGACTAATCCAGCTGCACGAGAAAGGCGATGAACCTTTTCAACTACAGCGCGTTCAGCTGCTGATAATTGGTCATTCGGATTCAGTACTTTGACCTTCATCATTTTCTTAGCAATCCAACGTGATATTGCCAGTGAGAAGAATGATCCTATGAAGCCTACCAGCAAGCTGAATACCATTAGTGATACATAATCAATTCCCAAATAACCACTGCTATTTTCAAATGAACCGCTAATCCCTGTATAAGTTGTAATTAGTGACCAGGCGATTACGATTGTCGTTAAAACGAGAATGTTTGTTATTATAAAAAGTAATATTCGTTTACCCATTCATTTCCCCCATTTTTTAGAAAACTTGGCATTCACCAAGCTTTAATGTTAAGTGCCTATGCTTATGCATTACTTTTTTTTTACTGCTTAAGTTATAGGTTTCTAGTGTACCATGATTTCACTATAGTAGAGAAGTAAGTTGCATTGTTAAAAATTGCTGTTGACAAAAATAAAGAATAAATATAATATTAGTCCTACTAATTAAAAAATTAAATATCTTATCCAGAGTGACGGAGGGATCAGGCTCTACGATGTCACAGCAACCTACCTTTAAGGTGTGGTGCTACTTCCTGCAGAATGATGTTTGCCATTCTGAGAGATAAGGATTGAATACATAATCAACCCCCTCTTTCATTTTGGAAGAGGGGGTTTTTATATTTTAAATCAGAGGAGGTTAGGTGATGATAGAACTTCAGGAGATAGAAAAGGTTTACCAATCGAAGCATCAAAAGGTTGTAGGTGTAGACAATGTTTCGCTAAATGTGAACAAAGGTGAGGTATATGGGATTGTCGGCTATAGTGGAGCAGGTAAAAGCACGCTGCTTCGTTGCATGAACATATTGGAACGTCCAACTTCAGGTGCTGTCCTCGTTGGTGGTGTGAATTTGTTAACCTTACCTCCAAAAGCTTTGCGAACAGCAAGACAGTCGATTGGAATGATTTTTCAAGGATTTTATTTAGTTGCTTCTAAGACGGTTTTTGAAAATGTTGCATTTGCGTTAAAAGCTGCCGGAATTGATAAGGCATCCCGGAAAAATAGGGTGGTAGAATTACTGGAGCTTGTAGGGTTATCTGACAAAATTAATCACTATCCGGCACAGCTCAGTGGTGGTCAGAAGCAACGTGTCAGTATTGCCAGGGCGCTTGCAAACAATCCTAAAGTATTGCTTTGTGATGAGGCAACATCGTCACTCGATCCAAGTACCACCAAATCAATTTTAGCCTTGTTGAAAAAAATCAATAAAGAGCTCGGCATTACAATTGTTGTCATCACTCATGAGATGGAGGTTGTAAAGGAAATTTGTCAACGATGTGCTGTGATGCAGGATGGACGGATTATTGAAGAAGGTCCTGTATATGATATCTTCTCCGATCCAAAAGAGGAGTTAACGAAAAACTTTATTGAAACAGTATTGCAATTTTCTTTGCCTGAAAAACTGCTGGAATCATGCAAAGGTACATTGGTTAAGCTTCAATTTCGTGGAAAGCTTGCTGAGGAAGCGATCGTATCCGATATGATGCAAGGCTTTCAAGTTAGCGGGAATATTTTGCATGGAAAGGTTGAATACATACAAGATGCTCCACTTGGTATTTTTATTATGGAGTTGAATGGAAGTAAGGAAGAAGTTGAAAAGGCTATCGCTTATTTAGAGGATAGAGTGAAACAGGTGGAGGTGATTCAAGATGGAATTTAGTCGTTTGATTGAAATCCTGCCGGAACTGAATACTGCTTTCTTCCAAACACTTTATATGGTTGGTGTCGCATTATTGGTTGCTATTGTAATCGGTCTTCCACTGGGAATAATTTTATATGTAACAGACAAAGGATTCTTTTTGGAAAATAAACTTGTGAAAAGCGTTGCAGGTGTAATCACCAATCTCGTTCGATCAATTCCGTTTATCATCCTGCTCGTTTTTCTGTTGCCATTAACGGACACTATGCTGGGTACAACAATTGGGCCAACTGCAGCTGCAGTACCTTTATCTGTTGCAGCTATTCCTTTTTTTGCAAGGATAGTAGAATCAGCAGCCAGGGAGATAGATAAAGGTGTTATTGAAGCGGCCATTTCTGTTGGTGCATCACCATGGATGATTATTAAAGATATTATTTTACCTGAGATAAAGCCAGGGATTATTAGCGGATTGACGATAACGACGATTAGTTTAATCGGTTTCTCAGCAATGGCAGGTACAATTGGCGGCGGCGGTATCGGTGATTTAGCAATTCGATATGGCTATTATCGCTACGATGATCTTGTCATGTATACGACTGTAATAGTCTTGATTGTATTGGTGCAAGTGATTCAATACACAGGTGATTTTATTGCGAAATCAGTTAATAAACGATAATGGGGAGGAATTATAAAATGAAAAAAGGATTAGGATTACTAGCGGTATTATTGTCAGCATTGGTACTTGCAGCTTGCGGGTCGGGCGAGGTGTCCGGTGATGATGGAGATGAAAAGACAATCGAATTTGGGGCAACGACAGGACCGTACAGTGACATGGTAACAAAGGCACTGAAGCCATTACTTGAAGAAAAAGGGTATACCGTTAAAAACACGGAATTCAGCGACTATATTCAACCGAACAAAGCTTTAGATAATGGAGATCTGGATGCAAATTTATTCCAGCATAAAATATATTATGAAGCGTTTGAAAAAGAACATAACATGGATTTGTCCGAAATAAAAATAGTACCTACAGCTCCTATGGGTGTCTATTCAAATAAGTTCGATTCGTTAAAGGAAATTAAAGATGAAAGCACCATCACAATCGCAAATGATCCGACAAATTTAGCCAGAACCTTGCTTATGCTGCAGGATGCTAGGCTGATAACGATAAAGGATGGTATTGATCCGTTGCGTGCAACGATTGATGATGTGGTTGACAATCCAAAGAATCTGAAGTTCCAACAAATAGAGGCAGGACAATTGCCACGAACTGTTGAAAGTGAAGATTTAGCTGCGGTACCTGGAAATTATGCCTTAGCAGCAGATTTGGATCTGTTGGATGCACTGGTACTTGAAGAAATGCCAGATGATTACCGAAATCGGGTAGTTGTTAATACGAAAGACATTGACACAAAATGGGCTAAAGATATTAAAGAGGTAATTGAATCAGCAGCATTTGAAAAGATTATTGATGAGCAGTTTAAAGGATTTGGCAAGCCTAATTGGATGAAATAAAGTTAATTATATAATATCGAGTATCACTTGAGTGTGGTATTCGATATTTTTTTGGCAGTTGTGGATTTTTACAGCATAAATGCAATTAGAGTCTATACATTGGTTAGTTTAAAAATAGGGTAGCAGGGGAAAATATTGTATCAGACTAAATAATGGAGTGATTTATGTGGGTAATATGACAGGAAAAACAATTGTTATTACGGGTGCAAGCAGCGGTATTGGTGAAGCAACAGCCGAAAAGTTTGCTAATGAAGGTGCCAATGTTGTCCTTGCTGCACGCAGAGAAGAGCGATTAGAAGAAATCAAAAGTAAAATCAGCTCTGAAAAAGGAAGCATTGCTATAAAGAAAACCGATGTTACATCGAGAGAACAAATGCAGGAACTCGCTGATTTTGCTATAAAAGAATACGGTCAAATAGATGTTCTTTTCAATAATGCAGGGTTAATGCCATTATCTTTTATGAAAAATCTGAAGATAGATGAGTGGGACAGAATGGTAGACGTCAACATAAAGGGAGTGCTTTACGGTATAGCAGCAGTACTTCCGCATATGTTGGAGAAAAACGCTGGCCATATTTTAACGACATCTTCGGTTGCTGGACATGAAGTCTTTCCAAGCAGTGCTGTTTACTCAGGTACTAAGTTTGCAGTTCGTATTATGATGGAAGGACTAGCAAAAGAAGTAGCGCAAAGCAATATCCGTACGACATCCATTTCTCCAGGTGCAGTTCAGACGGAGCTTACAGATACGATTACGGATGAAGAAGTTCTTTCTAATTTCAAAAAAAGTGCCGGGTCAATGAAACTGCTGAATAGTGAGGATATTGCTGAAGCTGTCTATTATGCTGTGAATCAGCCGGAAAATGTAGATGTTAATGAAGTGATTGTTCGTCCTAACAACCAAGGATAAGCATAAAGTTTGGTTAAGCTGTCAGCCTTTCCATAGGATGACGGCTTACCTTATAGTATATATAGCCACATGTTTGTTAGTATTTAGATAGAGTAAAGTTGATTATCAGGAAAGGATGTATCATTTGCAACAAATTAAACTTATAAAAAGACCATCGGGAACGCCAACAAATGAAGACTTTGAATTTGCCGAAGCACCGATTGGAGAGCCGGCTGAGGGTGAAGTACTTATTCGTACTAACTATATATCGGTCGACCCTTATTTAAGAGGAAGAATGAATAATGTGAAGTCTTATGTCCCGCCATTTGAATTGGACTCTGTAATTACAAGCGCAGTGATTGGACAGGTTATTGAATCAAAGTCCACACATTTTGAAAAAAATGATGTTGTAACAGGGGGATTAGGATGGCAGGAGTATTCGGTTGTGCAGGAATCTGAGGTGCGAAAAATTGATACGAATCTTGCCCCAGCATCTGCTTATTTAAGCGTATTAGGAATGACAGGCCTAACAGCTTATTTTGGATTGCTTGATATTGCTGACCCTAAAGAAGGTGAAACGGTCGTTGTATCAGGAGCAGCTGGAGCTGTCGGTTCTGTTGTAGGCCAGATTGCCAAAATTAAAGGTGCTCATGTCGTTGGTATTGCTGGTTCGGATGAAAAAATAGAATACCTTAAAAATGAACTCGGATTTGATGCTGCGATTAACTATAAAACAGAAGAAATTGAAACGGCATTGGCCAAAGCGTGCCCTAACGGAATTGATGTTTATTATGAAAACGTTGGCGGAGAAATTGGTGATGCTGTCCTGCCGCTATTGAATAAATTTGCGCGTATTCCTGTTTGCGGAGCTATTTCTGCCTATAATAATAAGGAAGCTGATATTGGGTTACGAGTCCAAAGCTACCTGATTAAATCAAGTGCTTTAATGCAAGGTTTCACTGTCGGTGATTATGCTTCCCGTTTTAAAGAAGGATCTGAAGCTTTAGCAGGATGGCTTCAGGCAGGGGAAATACAGTACGAAGAAACAATTACAGAAGGATTCGAGAATACGATTGATGCATTTCTGGATTTATTTCAAGGTGCAAACGTAGGCAAAGCAATTGTAAAAGTATCCGATATAGAATAAGTCCTGGGGTGCGTTTCCGTTATGGAGCGCATCCTTTTCAGTTCCTGTTCGACATATAATGACAAAAACCGGGGAGTGACAGGCACGACGCTTTGGATTGAAATTTGGCTAAATTGGGTAAAGCTAAATAGATTGGTTGATTGAGATGGAAGGGAGCTGAATAATGTGTCTAATACGATTAAATTACTTAAAAAGGAAACTATTGCGACTGACACAATGCTATTTCACTGGGAAAAGCCTGAGGGAGTTGAGTTTAAAGCAGGACAATTTGGTGAATTTAATTTAATTGATCCAAGTGAGTCGGATGAAAAAGGAGACTCAAGGGACTTTTCGTTTGTATTTGCACCAGCTGAAAATAAATTAGCGATAGCGACAAGAATACGTGATTCTGCTTATAAGCAGGTCTTAAAGGATTTATCAGAGGGCGCTGAGGTTGAATTCAATGGACCCTATGGCGATTTTTCCCTGCATAAAACGGAATCAACACCTGCCGTATTTATCATTGGAGGTATTGGTATCACACCAGTTCGGAGCATGATTGCCCAGGCAACCATTGATAAATCAGCACATGACATGACGTTACTCTATTCGAATAAGACACCTGATGATGCACCATTTCTGAATGACTTTGAAGCATTTGCAGTGAAAAATGATAACTTTACTTTTGTTCCAGTAATGACGAGAGCTGACTCAAATTGGAGTGGGGAAAGTGGTCATATTGATGCTGATATGCTTAAAAAGTATATTTCAGACGTAAATGTGCCAATTTATTATTTGTCTGGCCCACCCGGTATGGTTTGGGATATGCGAGAGATGCTGCTTGGAGCTGGGGTAAAGGATAATAATATCATTACTGAAGAATTCCCAGGATATTAAACGAGTAGAAAAAATTTAGTTCTGTCCTTGTTGGTCAGAACTTTTTATTTTGGCATCTAGTTGTAATTTGTTAGCAATACTGAAAAAAATACGAAAGTAGCTTTCGCCATTGAGCGTGGCGATAAGCCGAATTTTCTAATATAATGGAAACAGTTAAAAGAAAGGGGAAGGTGAGAAGTTATGCTTTCAAAGCAGTCAATTATTGGGGTTATTGGAACAGGTGTAATGGGCAAAAGTATGACGCTAAATCTGCAAAATGCAGGTTATTCCATAAATCTCTATACCCGAACAAAAGAAAAAGCTCAGGATTTATTGGATAACGGTGCTGTTTGGAAAGATTCTGTCGCTGATTTAGCGCAGACATCTGATGTTATTATAACGATGGTCGGTTATCCGTCAGATGTGGAAAGTGTTTATTTTGGGGAAGAAGGAATTATTGAAAATGCAAGGCCTGGTACATATGTTGTTGATATGACTACCTCTAAGCCTGCGTTAGCTATTTACATTTACCAAAAAGCAGAGGAAAAAAATATTCATGTTTTAGATGCGCCAGTATCCGGTGGTGATGTTGGTGCCAAAAATGGAACACTTGCTATAATGGCTGGCGGTGAACAGCATGTATTTAATGAAGTTTCCCCTATTTTTGATGTAGTTGGTGAAAATGTAATTTTACAAGGGAAAGCAGGTGCAGGTCAGCATACAAAATTAGTAAACCAAATTGCAATTGCATCGAATATGATTGGAGTTTGTGAGGCGATAGCCTATGCCAAGAAGTCAGGGCTCGATCCTTCCCGTGTTCTGGATAGCATTACAACCGGTGCAGCAGGCAGTTTTTCCTTATCAAAGCTAGCCCCACGGATGCTTGCAGGTGATTTCGAACCAGGATTTTATGTGAAGCATTTTATCAAAGATATGACCATTGCGCTGGAGTCGGCACAAGAAATGGGGCTCTCCACACCAGGGCTTTCACTTTCACTGGAACTTTACAAAGAACTTGCTGAAAAAGGAGAAAACGACAGCGGAACACAAGCATTGATAAAACTATTTCAATAATGAGGTGCCTGTAACTCCCAGGACAATACATATGAAGGCTGGTGATCTGATGATATTTGAAGTAATTGTACAAAATGGGCAGGAGGCAATTCAGGCTGAGAAGCTGGGAGCAGATAGGCTTGAACTTGTATCAGCTATGGAGGAGGGTGGTTTGACTCCGAGTTATGGAGCAATCAAGCAAGTACTGGAGAGTGTTGCTATCCCTGTACAGGTTATGGTCCGTCCACATAGCTATCATTTTAGTTATACAGATGAGGATTTAAAGATTATTCGTGAAGATATCGACGTCATTCAAAAACTTGGCTGTAATCGCATTGTTTTTGGGGCATTAAATCAGGACCTTACGATTAATACGACTATGCTGGATGAACTTGTCCAGTTTTATCCTAATCTGGATATAACTTTTCACCGGGCATTTGATGAAGTACCGTCACAGCAAGATGCATATGAAACGTTGGTAAAATACCAGCAAAATGTGAAGCGGATCCTAACATCAGGTGGCAAAGCAAACGCTGAAGCAGGAAAACAACAGCTTCAAGAGCTTGTGGAAAAGGGAAATGGACCTGTCATCATGCCGGGTTCAGGTTTAACACCTGCAAATATTAAAGAAATTCATGAGGCTGTTGGTGCTACTCAGTATCATTTTGGAAAATCAGTGCGAGTGGGCAATTCATTTGAAAATGGCTTTGATCCGGATGCGATGAGAGAAGTTGAGGAGAAGTTAAAGGGGTAGCACCAAAAGAGATCAAATAGAAAAACGTCTGTCATCATAACGGGTTCCGTTTTGTACCCAATTTGTTATAAAAATTCACCAATATAATGAAATATTAAAGGCGTAGTAGCAGGATGAGGGGTATAAAGGGAGCGGAATGTGATTCACATACAGTGAAGTGAATCGTGGTTCCGCTAAATGAGTGAAAAAGCCGTATTAGAAGGTTGAAGCGGTTCCTGGTTCCGTTATTTACCTAAAAACAATGAAAAATGTGGCTAAAAAGGGTAAATAGCGGAATGAGGATTACATAACACGATCAAAATAGGCGTTTTTAAGGAAATAACGGAATGAGGATCCACCAAATCAGTGCGCGCCAGCATGTCTAGTGAATAAATACACTTAAACTGTCTGCCGTCCTTTAGTTGAAGAAGCAATAATAAGAAAAATCTCAGTTCACTTTTAAAACTGAGATTTTTCTAATTTTTAATTCCAAATACCACTACAAATATAGTTTATCATCGAATTTTTCTCGTAATTAAATAGTTAAAAGTCGCACCATACCAACAAAGAACAAAGAGAAGGTAGCTTAGTAATAAAATTTTTTTCATATTTTACCTAAAAGGTATTGAATAAAATTTCTTTTCATATATAATGAATTTAAGAAATATTTTTTCAAAATTTTGAAAGGGGTTACATGGATGAAACTTTCACTACTTGGTCTAGGCAAAATGGGTTACAACTTAGCACTTAACTTAATTGACCAAGGTCATGAAGTTATCACATATGACATCAATCACGAACAGGTGAAAGAAATTTCATCTGAAGGTGCCATCCCGGCATATTCAACTGAGGAAGTAATACAACATTTAGAAAGCCCTCGGATAATATGGACGATGGTTCCTGCTGGCGAAGCTACGGAATCGTTAGTAAGTGATTTACAGGATAAACTTGACCCGGGTGACATTATTATTGATGGGGGGAATTCAAACTATAAAGATTCTATTCGTCGGGGAACCCAGTTAAAGGAAAAAGGAATTCATTTCTATGATGTAGGTACTAGCGGAGGAATAAATGGCGCTAGAAATGGCATTTGTGCCATGATTGGCGGGGATCAAGAGGTATTTAAAGAAATTGAGCCAATTTTCAAAAGTATTACTGTGGAAAATGGATATTTATATACTGGTCCATTGGGGAGTGGTCACTTCCTCAAAATGGTACATAATGGCATTGAATACGGTATGATGCAGTCTATTGCAGAAGGCTTCGATATCCTCAGTAAAAGTCCATTTGATTTTGATTATGAAAGCGTATCCAGGGTTTGGAATCATGGTTCTATTATCAGTTCATGGCTGATGGAACTGACAGAAGGCGCATTTGCGAAAGATGCTAATCTCGATGATATCAAGGGGGTTATGAATTCTTCAGGTGAGGGGAAATGGGCTGTTGAGTCAGCACTTGATATGCAGGTTGCAGCACCAGTAATTGCCTTATCACTCATGATGCGATATCGTTCGCTTGAAGAAGATACCTTTACTGGAAAGGTGGTTGCTGCATTACGAAATGAATTTGGTGGACATGAAGTTATTAAAAATTAATCAAAAATAGGGGGACTTATAAAATGAAGAAGATTTTAATGTTTGCAGTTGTAGCTCTAATGATTATTATTCTTGGCGCATGTAGTGGTGAAGGCGACGAAACATCATCCGACAATTCTAGTGACAATAACGCTGAAGCAACAGAGGGTGCTGAAGAAGGTGCAGAAGAAGCTTCAGAGGAAACAAAGACAATTCGTGCAGGAATCGGTCTGAATGAGGATCATCCACAATATAAGGGACTATTAAAGTTTAAGGAAATTGTTGAAGAAAAAACAGATGGAGCAATCTTGGTTGAAACATATGCAAGTGGCCAACTTGGTGACGACCGTACCATGACTGAGGCTCTTCAGTTAGGATCTCAGGAAGTAACAATTCCATCCACGGCACCTCTTGCTAACTTTGTACCAGAGTATAGTATTTTTGATTTCCCATTCCTGTTCCCAGATGAAGAAACAGCTGATGCAGTACTGGATGGTGAAGTTGGACAAAAATTATTGGATATGCTTGAAGATCAGAATTTGGTAGGTTTGGCTTATTGGGAGAATGGTTTCCGTGATTTAACGAACAGTCAGCATGAAGTAGCAACTGCTGCAGACTTTGAAGGATTAAAAATTCGTACCATGGAAAATGATTTACATTTAGATGCATTTCGTGCATTAGGTGCTAATCCGACTCCTATGGCATTTACAGAGTTGTTCACTGCAATGCAGCAAGGTACAGTTGATGGTCAGGAAAACCCGGTGGCAACAATCTACTTGGAAAAATTCTATGAAGTTCAAGACTATGTATCTAACACACACCATGTTTACAGTCCATTTGTGTTCCTTATGGGCAAAGAATTCTATGATAGTTTAACAGATGAACAACAAACTATTGTAAGAGAAGCTGCTGTTGAAGCTGGTAAATATGAGCGTAAATTAAATCGTGAAGCAAATGAAAAATATGTAGAAGAATTACAAAATGAAGGAATGACATATACTGAAATCACTCCAGAAGCTCGTCAGGAAATGGTAGATATTATTCAGCCTGTCTTGGATGATTATACAGAAAAGATTGGTGAAGACCTTGTACAGGAAGTTTACGATGCGATTGATGAGGCATCGAAATAAGTACTAAGAATTTATTATAACGAATATGATTAGTTGTAATTAATTGTCCTGCTCCTTAGACAATTCTTTAAACAATGTGAGGTAAAGTATTTTTATATCTTTTGTTTATATAGAGCAGGTTTAGTGGTTTTGTGTTGCATGTGAAAAGACTTTGGGGAGTTAATCTTCAGAGTCTTTTTCCACTATAACATATGAAAAATTGCTAGCCGTTCAAAAGTCTATAAACTCAAAATCATGTAATCATGATTTGAATGATGAAGAGGTGATTACCACATGAAAGTTATAAAATGGATTGATGAATATATTGAAGAAGTCCTCCTAGTCATATTATCAGTAGTGATGGTTGTTGTTATCTTTTTGCAAGTAGTCATGCGAACCTTTGATAATTCGCTATCCTGGTCAGAGGAACTAGCACGCTTTAGTTTTATATGGCTTGTATATATTGGTATTAGTTTAGGTGTGAAAAAGCAAAGACATATAAAGATTGATGTTTTGCTGCATTTGCTAAAAGAAAAAAGTGGAGTTATTCTTACCATTTTTTCTAATTTACTATTTTTGGCCTTTGCTATATTCACAATCATTTATGGTTACTCCATTGGAGAAAAGCTTTTAGCATTTGGTCAACAATCACCAGCATTACATATACCGATGGGTTTAGTATATATGGCGACCCCAGTTGGCATGAGTTTAACTGCAATTCGTCTGATACAGAATCTTGTACAGAATTTTACTGCTTTATTTGGATCAAAATATGTTTCAGATGTAGTTACACTTGAGTATGAAAGAGCACAGAAGGGTCCTATTGAATAGATTAGGAGGTTACACAATATGGTATCGGGTGTTTTATTTGGCAGTTTTGCAGTCCTTTTAATTTTAACTGTACCAATTGGGATTTCATTGGGAATAGCAACACTAATCACTATATTTTACTCTGGTACCCTGCCGATTGAATTTCTAATGAAGGAATTAGTAACTTCAGTCGATTCCTTTCCGTTAATGGCTGTTCCATTTTTTATTTTAGCTGGGGAAATCATGGGTAAAGGTGGAATTTCGGAGCGTTTATTTAATGTTGCAAACGCTTTAGTAGGTAATAAAACAGGTGGATTTGCAATAGCAACAATAATTACGTGTATGTTTTTTGCGGCAATTTCCGGTTCAGGTCCTGCCACAGTTGCAGCAATTGGAAGTATTATGATACCTGCAATGGTGAGAAATGGATATGATAAGAAGTTTTCCACGGCTGTTGTTGCAGCAGCAGGTTCTTTAGGGGTAATTATTCCGCCGAGTATTCCAATGGTTATTTATGGTGTTGTTGGAAGTACATCAATTGGAGATTTATTCATAGGAGGGATTATACCAGGGCTGTTAGTTGCAATAGGCTTAATGGTTTATGCATATTTCTACTCTAAGAAAATGGGTTTTAAAGGAATGGACGAACCTACTTCACTAAAAAAGATTTGGGTAGCAACTTGGGAAGCAAAATGGGCACTTTTGATTCCAGTTATTATTTTGGGGGGAATTTATGGTGGCTACTTCACTCCTACAGAAGCTGCAGTTATTGCGGTCGTTTACGGGTTGGTTGCTGGTATGGCAATTTATCGAGAACTGTCAATTCGTATGCTTCCTAAGGTATTAACAGATGCAGCTCTAATGACTGCAACCATTTTAATAATTGTAGGGACAGCTACTGCGTTTGGCCGATTTCTGACCATCGAACAAATACCTTTAAAGGTAGCGAATGCAATGATGACAGTTTCTGAAAGTCCAATAATTATTATGATGTTAATCACATTATTGTTATTAGTTGTCGGCTGTTTTATGGATACATTGGCGGCAATTATCATTTTGACGCCTATATTACTGCCAATTGCAGTTCAAATTGGTTATGATCCAATGCATTTTGGAATTATTATGGTCGTTAACCTTGCAATAGGATTTATCACGCCACCACTAGGTGTTAACCTATTCGTTGCTTCGGGGATTTCAGGGTTACCTATTGAAACAATTGCAAAGGCAATTATGCCGTTTTTCTTTGCCATGCTGGTTACACTTATCATAATTATTGTTTTTCCACAGCTATCATTATTCTTACCGAGTCTTGGAGGTTAATATGGAAAAGTCTTTGGATGTCGTCACATTTGGTGAAACGATGGTCCTGTTTGAACCGGTTCAGATGTTTCCACTGGAATATGTGAGTCAATTTCATAAACATATAGGTGGAGCAGAATCAAATGTAAGTATTGGGCTTAAGCGGCTTGGTCATCAAGTCGGATGGTTTAGCAAGCTTGGGAATGATCCCTTTGGTCGCTACATTCTTCAATTTATTCGTGGGGAAGGAATTGATACGTCAGCTTGTATTCAAACGGATGAAGCCCCGACAGGTTTACTTTTTAAGGAAAAAAAGTCACATGAGAATTTAAATGTGTTTTACTACCGGAAACATTCGGCAGCAAGCTTAATGACGCCAGAGGATTTGGATGAGTCATATATAGCTAATGCAAAATTTCTTCATGTAACAGGTATTACGCCAGCTTTAAGCGAAACGTGTGAGCAGACTGTCTTTCGAGTTATGGACATTGCCAAAAAAAATAACACGACGATTGTTTTTGATCCAAACCTTAGATTAAAACTTTGGAAGGCGGAAAAAGCGCGAGCAGTTTTACTTAAAATGTCTGAGCTGGCAGACGTCATCCTTCCAGGACTTGATGAAGGAACATTTTTAACAGGCGAAACCGAGCCTGAAGGAATCACTGCTGCTCTTAACAAAAATGGAAAGAAAACAATTGTCGTTAAGCTTGGAAGCAAGGGTGCTTATTATCACACAGATGAAGAAAGTGGGTATGTCACAGGATATCCCGCCTCTCAAGTAATTGACCCGGTTGGTGCTGGCGATGGATTTGCTGCTGGAATTATCAGTGGTATGCTGCGTAATGATTCTTTGCCTGCTACAGTGGCACGTGGAAATGCAATTGGAGCTATTGTTGTAGGAATGCATGGTGACGTTGAAGGGCTGCCAAGGGAAGATGAGCTAGAACGATATTTAGATAATGGTTCAAATAATAAAGATGTAAATCGATAACTAATGTTTCAGGGGGGGGGTGTGCAAATGGATAAATGGGAACAGCTGCAATTCTTAAAAGAATCTGGCCTTGTTGCAGTACTCCGTAAACTTGATAAAGATAAAATAAACAAGATTTGTAAAGCTTTAATCAAGGGCGGAACAGGGGCAATAGAAATAACAGTTGATTCAGATGGATCATTTGAGATGATAAATCGACTGAAAATTGAGCATGGAGATCAGGTGCTTATTGGTGCCGGAACAGTCTTAGATGCGGAAACAGCCAAAACAGCAATTCAGGCAGGTGCTGATTTCATTTTTTCACCAATTTTTAATAAAGAAGTGATTCAGCTAACTAACAAATATGGAAAAATTTCTATCCCTGGTGCCATGACCCCTACTGAAATAGTTGAGGCAAATCAGGCTGGTGCAGATTTAATCAAAGTTTTCCCAGCCAATGCTCTTTCCATAAATTATATAAAAGATTTACAAGGACCATTAGGACATATTTCAATGATGCCAACTGGTGGGGTGTCACTTGATAATGTTGAGCATTTTATTCGTACTGGTTCAGTAGCTGTCGGTGTTGGAGGCTCTCTGACGGATGCTGAGGCAATTGCAGACGGAAACTTTGAAAAACTAACGGAAATCGCAGAACAGTTCGTGATGCTAATTAAACGAGCAAGAGTGTAAAGGAGTCTAACAATGAAAATAACAAAATTAGAAACCTTTGTAGTTCCCCCAAGATGGTTGTTTCTAAAAATTGAGACCGATCAGGGGGTTTTTGGCTGGGGTGAACCAGTGGTCGAAGGAAGGGCGGCAACAGTCAAAACAGCTGTAGAAGAACTAGGCGATTATTTGCTTGGAAAAGATCCACTTTTAATTGAAGATCATTGGCAAGTAATGTATCGATCTGGTTTTTACCGTGGTGGTCCTATTCTAATGAGTGCGATTGCAGGGATTGATCAGGCACTATGGGATATTAAAGGGAAATATTATAATGCATCTATTGCAGATCTGATGGGTGGGGCATGCCGTGACAAAATAAAAGTTTATTCATGGATTGGTGGTGACCGTCCATCTGAGGTTGGGAAATCAGCCAAGGAAGCTGTCGATAAAGGGTTTACCGCTATTAAAATGAATGGAACTGAGGAATTACAATATGTTGATTCATACGACAAAATTGATGCAGCTGTTGAACGAATAGCAGCTGTTCGTGAAGCAGTAGGGGGCAACATTGGAATCGGCATCGACTTTCATGGGAGAGTTCATAAACCTATGGCGAAAGTACTAGTGAAAGAGCTCGAGCAATATCGCCCAATGTTTATTGAAGAACCAGTATTGCCAGAAAATAATGAAATACTTAGAGATATTGCTGGTTTAACCAATATACCAATAGCAACAGGTGAAAGAATGTTTTCGCGCTGGGATTTTAAAGATCTATTTACCGGTGGCCATGTAGATATTATTCAGCCCGATTTGTCTCATGCAGGCGGCATTACGGAGTGTAAAAAAATCTTTTCAATGGCTGAAGCTTATGATATAGCTGTAGCTCCACACTGTCCGCTTGGACCTATTGCCTTAGCTTCATGTTTACAGGTAGATGCTACATCGCATAATGCATTCATTCAAGAGCAAAGCTTAGGCATTCACTACAACCATGGTAATGATTTATTGGATTACTTGTCTGATCCATCCGTGCTCGATTATAAAGATGGCTATGTAGCAATGTTACAAGGACCGGGACTCGGAATCACCATTAACGAGGAATATGTACGTGAACAAGCAAAGATAGGACATAACTGGAAAAATCCGGTGTGGCGTCATAAAGATAACTCAGTGGCTGAGTGGTAGAGAAGAAAAAGCCTGAAGGATTCTGCAAATGTCAGGAGGCAAAGTTATGAATACGTTTAAGGTAGTAATAACAGATAATAATTATGACACGATAGCCCCAGAAATTGAGCTATTAGAGAGTATCGGTGCAGAAGTTGTTTCTGCCCAATGTAAGACAGAGAAAGAAGTCATTCAAGCAGCTAAAGATGCTGATGGAATCATAAGTCAGTATGCACCAATTTCCAGGAAAGTTATCGAACAGCTCACCAATTGTAAGGTAGTGTCCCGGTATGGAATAGGTTATGATGTCATTGATGTTGATGCTGCTACGGAAAAGGGGATTTTGGTATGCAATGTGACGGACTATTGCATTGAAGAAGTATCGGATCATGCATTTGCACTTTTAATGGCTTCTGCACGGAAAATAACGGAGCAGGATAAGGCGGTCAGAAGAGGAGTTTGGGATTATAAGGTAACTGCCCCAATCTACCGGTTAAGTAATCAGGTTTTAGGGTTAGTAGGCTTTGGCAATATCCCACAGCTGTTAGCGAAAAAAGCACAGGCCTTTGGATTAAGGGTAATCGCTCACGATCCTTTTATTCCTGTTCATACTGCGGAACAATTAGACGTCGAGCTGGTGGATCTGTCAACATTGTGCGAGCGATCTGATTTTATATCCGTTCATGCTCCGCTGAACGAACAGACAAAAGGGATGATTGGAAAAGAGCAATTTAAACAGATGAAAGAACAAGCGTTTCTTATTAACACCTCAAGAGGACCTGTTGTTGATGAGCAAGCGTTAATTGAAGCATTAAGCGATAATGCAATTACAGGGGCTGCACTGGATGTCCTAGAAACAGAGCCGATAGATTTTAATGATCCATTACTTAGTTTAGAAAATGTTATTCTTAGTGCGCATATAGCGTGGAATTCAATGGAAGCTGAATTAGAGCTTAAAAGTAAAGCAGCTCAAAATGTAGCAGATGTATTAACAGGTTATTATCCAACTTATTTGGTTAATAAAGAGATTAAAGGGACAGTTTTTTAAAAAAATAAATAGAAAAAGGAGGAGGCTGGCATGAACGAAATTACGCAAGAAGTGGTCGTCAACATTACGGAAGAGGAGACAATTATTGAACTTAGTCAACTGACACAGAAATATCACTCGGAAATTTACCTGAAGAAAATAGTCGGAGGATCTGTCCTAGAAATCAGCCTGAAAAGTTTTTTAGGGTTAATCACGCTGCAGTTACAAAATGGTGATCATCTTACGGTTAGGGTTATAGGGGAGGATTCCAAAGAAGCTATTGATGAAGTTGTTCGATTCCTTTCGTGACTTGAATAAAAGTTAGGGGATATGAAAATGAATCGGAAACAATTAGCTTGGATTCATCATATACACGCAACAGTTCTTCTTCTGCTTTTACTTACTGGCCATAGGCTTTTATTTATCTTTTTTCAGGACACTATTTAATGAGTGGAAAATACCCTTAGTGGCGATTCATATAGTTATCGCCATTTTTTATGTTGGAATTATGCTGGTTTCTATTTATCATGCTTATCGGTATAGTGAAAAACGTGCTCCGATAAAGAAGTTTAATATATGGTTATTTATCATTCTTTTTTCACTTTGGCTATGCTCTGGAATTCTGATGTATTTTCAGCAACTCGTTCCAGTATGGGTGCGGAACAATAGTGTAATCATCCATGATTGGTCGACCTGGACTGCTATTCCTTGGATTTTATTTCACGGGTATGGGCATTTATTTAAGGTGAGGATTCCGTGGCCAAATTGGTGGAGAGGCCGTAAACAAGTACCTGATTGGATATCCGAAAATAAATTAGGAAGACGAGATGTTACGAAGTCGCTTCTGTTATTCCTCGTTTTTATATTTTTAGGTGGTTGGATTCGCTGGGTTACACCTGTACTGTCTATCCCAGAGAACCAAGAGAAAAGAAGAGGATATTTTCGGATCTATAATGTAACCAATGATTATCCACGGTATGAGGAAGAAGACTGGAAGGTTGCCATCGTAGATCTTAATCAGGTAAAGGAAGAATTAACAATGAAAGATATGCGAAAATTACCTTGGCATTCAATCGTCGATGATTTTCATTGTGTTACAGGCTGGAGTGTCAGGGGCGTAGAATTGCGTGGCATTTATTTGAAGGATCTGCTAGAAGCGTATTATAGAAATCATCCTGAGGATACCTATGTAACGGTTTATTCAGGAGATGAATTATATTATGACTCCTTCACAATTTCTCAGCTGCTTGATGAAGAAGCCATGCTTATATTTGAGCTTGATGGCTTGCCATTAAGAAAATCTCAGGGATTCCCTTGTCGGCTTTATCATCCAAATATGTACGGGTATAAATCAGTGAAGTGGGTTACTAGAATTCAATTGACTGCTGGCCGTGAACAAGGATACTGGCAAACGAATGGGGACTATGACTTAGATGGCTATTTATAAACCTGTTAAAAAATGGCTCTTGCCACTTCTGTCTATTGTTATCGGCTTGTCAATGGGTTACGCGTTGTTCCTAAGCAAGGAAGACTATCAATATAGTCAATGGGTTACATTGCTTGAAGACAGTCAAACTAATAGGTACAAGATTGAATCAGCCTACAAATGGGACAATAATGTATATTCCAAAAGCCAGGGGATCTGGTCAGAAGAAAACTCCTATTACCAAATTGCCACCCCAATATCAGATGGTGATGAATTTTCCTTTGAAGCTTATGTATTTGAAGAGGAATTTTATTTAAAAAGCAGTGGTGAATGGTTTGTTGGAACGTTCCCCCACAGTTTTACAGAAGAACTGGCACCACTTAATAATCCATTAAAATGGGCAGTAGATGTATTAAAACATGCAGAGCATATCAGTAAAAATAAAAATAGAGACTATGTCACATATAAAGCCACTTTCAAGGCGTTTCCGTCAATCGACTTTCGGGGTACATTACTTAGTAAACAAGACAATACTTATTTGGAGATGACTTTTAAGAGAGGAGAACCATTTTCTCTTGAGTGGGTGGTTAATCCAATACACCCTGATTCCTTAGGACCACTTGTTTCTTATCCAGAAACATTAACTTATCGCCTCTCTTTTGATACTACTAAGAATACTGTTCCCGCTCTTCCAGCAGAAGCGAAAGAGGCGGAAGAAATTGACTAATAATCTGTAAAACTATTAATTCCTTTGCAGGTTATCCAACCTGGTATAAGTTGTATTAATTTGTCCATAAACGTCTTTGAATATCTCATATAAACGTTTATAGAATTGATGGTTGTTTAAGTTAGGCTCTATCGTATCCTTCATTGGAACGACCTTTTTAATATCCGAAAGGGAAGGAACCTCATTGAGGCTGAATAAAGCTAACCAAGCAGCACCCCAAGCTGAACTTTGATGACTCTCAGGTAAATGTACGGGTTTTCCGAAAATGTCGGCAAGAATACTGACCCAAATATCAGAATGACTGAAGCCGCCATTTGCAAAAAGATTTACATGTTGATTACCTAGTCTGTCCAGCGCTTGTCCAATTTGGTAGACATTAAGAATGACACCTTCCATAGCTGCTCTAATTAAATCACCTTTTTGATGGGTAGAGGTAAGGCCAATAAAGGTTCCTTTGGCTTGTGAGTCCCAGATAGGAGCTCTTTCCCCTGTAATGTATGGAAGGAATAATAAATTATTAGATCCGGGCGGCGAGCATGCTGCCAGTTGACTCATGTCTTCCAAAGAAAGTTCGACACCTTCCGAGCTAAATAAAGACTGGAGCCAAGCTAAAACAATCCCTCCGTTATTCGAGGCGCCCCCAGTTATCCATGATTTCGAATCGAATCGATAGGTGAAGATTTCTTCTTTTTTATCTAACAGTGGTTTGGCTGTAAACTGTCTGATGGCACAACTAGTTCCAATTGTGATTGCGGTATCACCAGGTTTTAACGCTCCTACACCTAAATTGGCTAAGGGCCCGTCAGATGCTCCAATTGTAAAAGGAATTTGTTGGTCAAGGCCAATCTCTTCAGCAATACTAGATTTTAATCCCTTTAATAGATAAGTAGGCGGAACCGGCGAGAAGAGGTTGTCTTCTGTTATGCCGGCTTCGGTAAGTGCTTCTTCATTCCAATCTAATTTCTCCACATCAAATAAACCAGTTGAAGCTGCTACGGAATAATCAACCACTTCTTCATTAAACCATCGCTTTACAAGAAATTCTTTAATAGAAATATATTTGTTGGCGTCTTTGTAAGGCGGCCAAGCTAGCTCTTTCATCCAGACCAGTTTTGCTAGAGGTGTCATCGGATGAAGAGGAGTACCTGTTTTAAAGAATAAATCCGGATTTGTTCGTTTAAGGTGATCTGCCTGATTTTGACTTCGTGAGTCAGCCCAAATAATAGAGTTTGAGAGAGGCTCTCCATCGTTTGTGGCGCATATCAGTGAGTGCATAGCTGAAGAGATTCCAATTCCCTTCAGTTGTTTTTTTGGGATATTGGATTCTATTACTACTGTTTTTAAAACGTGGATAGCTGCTATTTCAATTTCAAGAGGTTCTTGTTCAGCCCAATTTAAAGCAGGATAAAGGATAGGGTATTTCTTTTCGTGTTCAGCTATAATCTTCCCACTGTAATCAAACATTAAAGCTTTGACGCTCGTAGTACCTATATCAAGCCCTATAATATAAGAGGACATGCTTAATTCTCCTTTTCGTAAGTAAAAGTTGATAACATGTTTGCAGTTATTTATGTTGATTACGTAGTAGTCACGTCATGTCCCTACATCCAGCGTCCATTGCCTAGTGCCTTTCAGTAGGGAACCCTTACCTTTCTTTGCTTATAATCGTTTGCTTGAAATTGCATCACGCATTTTGGATAAGGACTCTTTTGTTTGATCCTTTTTTTGCAGGCAGTAATTGACATATAAGGCATCGATAATACTTAACTCAGCAATTCGTGATGCAAGTGCCTCTGATCGATACTCCGTTTCCTGTGCGGCAGTAAACAGAGTAATATCAACCACTTTGCTTAGTGGCGATTTGGCAAAGTTGGTAATTCCTATTGTTTTGGCATTCCTCTTCTTTGCCACTTCAATTACGTCGAGTAAATCTTTATTGGAACCAGAGTGTGAAATAAATATGGCAACAGATTGTTCATTTAATTGAGATGCAGACATGAGCTGTAAGTGACTGTCCGTATAGGCCTGGCTAATCAGGCCAGTCTTTATAAACTTATGCTGTGCATCTAAGCCGACAATCCCAGAACCGCCATTTCCGTAAAAGCTTAGATTATTGGCTTCTGTCAGAAAGGCTACTGCTTGCTGGATAGAATCCTGCGATTGTAAATCTCTTGTATATTCGATTGCTTTTATATTTGACTGGAATACTTTTTTGGTAACTTCCAGCTCTGAATCATTTTCATTTATTGACTCGTGGATATCTTTGATGGGATTGACTATTTCAGAAGCTAACACAATTTTAAGTGATTGGTATCCTTTAAAGCCTAACCGTTTACAAAAGCGAAAAACAGTAGCGTCTGCTATCATCAAATCATCTGCAACCTGATTAATTGTCGCATGAATAATTTTTTCTGGTTTATCAAGGATGTAGTCTGCAACTAGTTTTTCTTTTTCACTAAAAGAACTATAAGCTGACCGGATTCTATTTAAGACGTTTGTGGCTGGAGTAATTGTATTCACTAATAACCCACTTCCTTAATTTGTATGTATGCGTTTAATTATAATCTTATATGAAAATAAGTTTAAAATAAAGAGAAAAGATGAAAATTTTTTTCTTTCATTTATCATCTAACTCGATTATCATTAGAATTATACAAACATAGGTAGCTCGCATCTAGGAAGTATTATGATACTCAGGTTCCAAAAAATGAGGGGGATTCTCGTGGTAAATTTATTTCAGTTAAGTGGAAAGATTGCAGTCGTTACAGGGGCGACAAGAGGAATTGGCCGATCAATGGCTTTGGCCTTAGCAGATGCAGGTGCAGATATCGCGCTTTTACAGCGAAACCCCGAACAAACAGATGTTAAGGAAGAAATTGAAGCAACTACAGGCCGGCAGTGTAAGATTATAGCCTGTGATTTAGAGAACCCAGCCCAAGTTAAAAATGCTATTCCTGAAGTTGTTGCCCTTTATGGGAGAATTGATATTTTAGTAAATAGTGCTGGGATACAACGTCGCTCACCATCCATCGAATTCACTGAGCAAGATTGGGATGATGTTTTAAATATCAACCTTAAAACTGTATGGACTTTATGCCAGCAGGCCGGACGGTACATGGTTAGACAAGGCAGTGGGAAGATTATTAATGTCGCATCTTTACTCTCATTTCAAGGTGGGATAACAGTTCCTGCGTATGCTGCGGCCAAAGGGGCGGTAGCCCAACTAACTAAGGCACTTTCAAATGAGTGGGCAAAAGAAAACGTAAATGTAAATGCAATTGTTCCAGGCTATATAGCAACAGACATGAATACGGCTTTAATAAATGATCCAGTTAGAAGCAAACAAATACTTGATCGAATACCTGCAGATCGTTGGGGCAATCCAGAAGATTTTAAGGGTACTGCAGTATTTCTTGCTTCAGAGGCGTCAGCATATATTCATGGCCATTTGTTAGCAGTGGACGGCGGGTGGCTGGGCCGTTAATCTTTTAGACCAGGAGTGATATATATGCTAAATCAAATTGACAAGAATAAAAAAAAGGTCGCTGAAGAAGCTGTTAAATATATTAAAAACGGAATGACTGTAGGTTTGGGATCTGGGTCAACTATTGACTGGATGCTTAAAAAGCTTGGAGAAAGCGTTAAAGATGGATTGGATATCAAAGGTATACCAACTTCAGTTAAAACGGAAAAATTAGCAAGGGAATACGGCATTCCGTTAACTGACTTTACAAACGTACTTGAAATTGATTTGGCTATTGATGGGGCTGATGAAATAGATGACGACTTATCTCTGCTAAAAGGTGGAGGCGGATCACTCGTTAGGGAAAAAATAGTTGATTCTGTTGCGAAAGAGCTTATCATAATAGCAGACGAATCTAAATTGGTTTCTGGACTGGGAGATTTTTTATTACCTGTTGAAGTGGTCCAGTTTGGGTGGGAACTAACCGCAAAACATATCTCTCAGTTAAATTGTGTTCCCTATTTACGAAAAAAAAGTAACAATGAAATATTTATTACCGATAATAATAATTATATTTTAGACTGCAGTTTCGAAAAAATTCCCCAACCAATCAGATTGCATGAAAAGTTAAAACTACTGACCGGGGTTGTGGAAACTGGTTTATTTGTGGGCATGGTGGATCGCGTTATTATTGGAAGTGATAATGGAATTAGAACTCATGTGAATGATTTCTAGTGCTTTTTAATGAATGATGAAACAATATAACTATACATAACTAAGGGTGAACTACATAATGTCTGGCTTTAATGAGCAATTTTTGTATGCCGTAATAATCATAGCACTGGGTTATACACTTAAACGATTTAATATAATAAAGGAAAAAGATGGAGAAGGTTTAGCGAGAATAATATTCAATCTGACTCTCCCGGCATTAATTATTGTGTCTTTTAGTGACATTAAGATTGAATCTTCCTTATTTCTTCTTATAGGTATAGCCTTTTGTTATGGACTACTTTCGGCTTTTGTATCTATTATTATATTTAAAAAGGAAAGCAGAGAAAATAAGGGTATGCTAGGAATGTTGGTGCCAGGCTTCAATATTGGCTTGTTTGCATATCCACTCGTTGAAGGGATATGGGGAAGAGAAGGTATTAAATATTTTGGGATGTTTGATGTTGGTAATGCATTTATCGTGTTCGGTCTACTATATCTAATTGGCAGCTATTATTCATCCGATAAGGCAGAGCTTAGTCTAGGTGTAATCATGAGGAAGTTAACGGGTTCAATCCCATTAATGACTTATATTATTGTTTGTGGATTGAATATAATAAGTGTTCAGCTCCCAGAAATGGTTATAAATGTTTCCGGGATAGTTTCCGTAGCAAACATGCCTCTATCGTTTCTGCTACTAGGTATTTATTTAAATTTTAAGTTTGATAAAAGTTACTATACACTCATTATGAAAGTCCTAACCATTAGGTATGTACTTGGCTTAACTGTTGGTATATCACTCTTTTATATATTACCTTATGATGATATGTTTAAATATACTGTCCTTATTGGTCTGATGTTACCAGTATCAGTGTCGGTTTTGCCTTATTCTGTTGAATTTAACTATGACCAAAGATTTATCGGAACTGTATCCAATTTGACGATCCTGATTACCTTCTTTTTATTATGGATTCTGATGAATGTAATTAGTTGATTGCTAGATTCCATTAAACAACAATCTTCTTGTTATTTCCCGGGAAATGACAGATTGACTGTTTTTTCGACTTTTGAACATTTTTGCTGTCGGAACAATTTCATGTATAATTAATAAAAGATTGCAACTATTCATACAGGAGGAGTTTTTATGTCAAAAATTCGTTGGGGTGTTTTAAGCACAGCAAATATTGCACAAAAAGCACTTTTACCTGCTTTCTTGCGTTCGGAAAATGCTGAGGTGACTGCTATAGCTAGTGGAAGTGACATTACAAAGGCCGAAAGGGTAGCGGAAAAATTCAGTATCCCAACTGCGTACGATGGCTATGATAAGCTGTTGGATGACTCGAATATTGACGCTGTTTATATTCCATTGCCAAACCATTTACATAAACAGTGGGTAATTGAGGCTGCTAAGAAAGGTAAACATATTTTATGTGAGAAACCAGCAGCGATAAATTCCAATGATGTTTTGGAAATGAAGAAAGTTTGTGATGAGCATGGCGTTCTTTTCATGGAAGCATTTATGTATCATTTTCACTCTCAGCACAATCGTGTAAAAGAGATAATTGACTCTGGTGAGATTGGTGAAGTGAAACTGATGCGTGCTGCTTTTTCGTTTTACCTTGCCAAAAAGGAAAATAATATCCGTATGAGTAATCAAAAGGGTGGCGGCAGTATTTATGATATCGGCTGTTATGGTATCCATTCAATTAGGAATATACTTCGGTCTGAACCGAACACTGTTCAAGTGCATGCTGCGGTTGACCCTGTGTATGGAGTGGAAACTGATGCAGTTGGATATATGACATTTCCAAATGGAGTACGAGCAATATTTGATTCTAGTTTTAATTTGGCACATCGGAGTGAATACGAGGTTGTCGGAACAGAGGGACAAATTAAAGTTCCTAGAGCATATCGTCCAGATAATAAAGGTGGCGATGGGTTAGTGATTGTTGAGAAGGGAAATGTGCAACGAACTGAAACAGTGAATAGCGATCAATACCGCAGTCAGGTGGAGCATTTGTCACAGGCAATTATAGACAAAAAAACTGAGTTGTATCATGATTTTAATAATACGATAAATAATATGCGTGTGATTGATGCTTGCTATGAATCAATCAAGCAAGGTCGTCTAATCGAAATATCTTAAGTTTATATAAACCCTAATTTGTCGGATTTTTAGCAAATTAGGGTATTATTATTTTAACTGCTCCATGGTAAGATAGAAACATAATTCGTAAGTAGGTGACAGTATGAACAGTAACTCCAGATTTTTAATTTATACGTTGAGCGGTGTTTTATTTGTCATTAGTTTTGTTGGTATGCTGATTTATGGTTATAAGGCATTTTATATAGAAGCAGAAAAAGTAGAGTCAGATGATTATACCTATCATTTTGCATTAATTGCTGAAGAGATTGAAAACGATTACTGGCGTTTAATTGAAGAAGGCGCCAAAGATGCTGCTTTGGAAAATAATATTTATTTGGAATATATGGCACCGCAAAAAGCTGACAATGACGAATTGTTGAAATTACTGGACCGAATGATTTCTGCAAAAGTTGATGGAATCCTTACACAAGGTGTTGAAGGGGATCGATTTGTCGATTTAGTACATAAGGCAATTGAACGTGGAATACCGATTATCACGGTCGACACAGATGTGAAAAGCAGTGAACGAAATGTATATGTAGGAACTGATAATTTCTATGCTGGTCAGCTGGCTGGGAAGACTATTATCGAAAATACAACTGGCGAACAGTATGTTGGAATTATTACCGGCCGTTTTGATGCGATAAACCAGCAGGAGAGGCTAGAGGGCTTGAAACAAGCATTTAAAGCTGAAGAACGTATTCATATTGTTGATATTAAGGAGTCCAATATAACTGAAGTAGGTGCGACTCAAGCCACCTACTCGCTGCTTAAAAACTATCCGTCGATAACAGCATTAGTTGGCACAAGTGCCCTAGATGGGATTGGTATGGTACAAGGAATTAATGAAATAGCATCCAGGAAAGATATTTATATCACTGCGTTTGACGTTCTGCCAGATACGCTTGCTTTGATTCGTCAAAATAAGATTGATGCAACTATTGCACAGTACCCAAAAGAAATGGGATATAAATCAGTAGAAGTTATGATGGAACTTCAAGGTGAAGGAATGCTGAATAGTGAAGTCTATACTGAAACGAGAATTCTCGAGAAACAGGACTTGAAAGGGTTTCAAAATGGTGGAATCAAATGAAGACAATCCGTGGAAAGCTAATCGTTTACTTCTTTGTATTTGTGCTGCTATTTCAGGTAACAGCAATTTCTATTTTTATCAGTTCAAATGATTTAACAAACGCCTATAACAAAAGCTTTCAGAGATTTTTATTGTTGAATTCTATTTCAGAAAAGACCAAAGACTTATATACATATACCAAAACATATGTAACTGAATCGGAAGCAGAAAATGCGGTGAATTATTATGATACAAAAAAACAGCTTCAAGAGGAAAAAGGGAAGCTGGAATCTACCTTTTACTATATAGAAAAAATAGAAATGAAAAACTACACTAATTTAATTGAAACATTTATTCATGAAAGTGAACTTACGGTTGGATTTGTAATAAAGGATGACATCGAACAATACCTTTTTCATCTGGAGGAAACCGGAAATGCATCAGGATACATTCAGGAATCCACATTGGAAATGATGGATTTAGAAATGACTGCTTATAAATCATTCTATGAAGATTTACAGTTACGTAATAATAACTTTTTGCTATTTACTATTTTTCTTTTTGTTACAACGAGTATGATCGCAGTCTTTTTTGCACTTTGGTTTTCGAAGGGGATAACACGTCCGGTTGGAGACCTGTCTCGTGCAGCAAAGGAGGTTTCCAAGGGAGATTTGTTAGGTGAACCAATCAAAATTCAGTCGAATGATGAATTGAAATTACTTGGTGATACGTTTAATCACATGCGGACAAATATCCATGAATTAGTTGAGGAAATAAAGGACCAATCAGAGTTGGACCGGCTGCTTAAGGAAATGGAGCTAAAGCATTTACAAAATCAGGTTAATCCACATTTTTTATTTAATACATTAAATACAATATCTAAAATGGCTTATCTAGAAGATGCCAAATCAACGTCATCGCTGATTGATTCTGTAGCAAAACTTCTTCGTCATAGTTTAGGTGAAATTGAAAGCAGCGTTGCTTTAGCGGATGAAGTAGATGTTGTCAAAGATTACTTTCATATTCAAAAAACGCGTTTTTCCGAACGAATCATTTTTAATTTAGATGTGGATGAAACATGCCTGGATGTGAAAGTTCCTCGTTTAACCCTTCAACCGTTAGTAGAGAATGCGTTTATTCATGGTATTGAAGGAGAAGAAGATGGTGGCATTATTAAACTGCGTATCTATCAACGTGATGCTGATATTATTGTTGAAGTTAGCGATGATGGAGTTGGAATGGAGCAGGAAAAAGTGAATGAACTCGTTTCATTAATGAAACAACCGGAGCATGTAGGTCACTCAACTGGCATAGGATTGACTAATGTTATCCGCCGTCTGCAGCTTTTCTATCAAAATACGCATGTCGTGGAAATAGAGTCGGATATAGGGAAAGGAACGACAATTCGATTATTTCTGCCTATGGAGTAAGGGGGGATATAATGCGCGTCTTAATTGCTGAGGATGAATTGCTTGAACGAAAAGTGATGAAAAAGTTTATAGAAAGTAATTTTACTGATATGCATATTGTTGGAGAAGCACAGAATGGGAGAAAGGCAATCGAACTAGCAGAAACAACGAATCCTGATATTATTTTTATGGATATAAAGATGCCGGGGATAAATGGTTTGGAGGCGATTAAAGAGATTACCAAGCATTACCCTTCAATAAAGTTTATCCTGGTATCTGCTTATGATTCTTTCGGTTATGCAAAACAGGCCATGAACTATGGGATAAAGGAGTATATTTTAAAGCCCGGAAAAAAAGAGGAAATTGTGCGGGCAATACTCCGTGTTAAAAAAGAAATTCTGCATGAACGTGAACAACTGGACGAAAAGAGACAGTTATTTAAAGAGCGTTTATTTACAAAATTGATGCATCATCCGGTTGCAGAGGATGCCTATGACATACAGAAGATGTATTATCCCGAAATGCAAAGTGGGTATTTTTTGGTTGCACAGTTAAATGGACTTGTAGATGAAGACATAGTTGAACGTATATTGGAAAAGCATATCAGGCATCCTTTTATGTTTAACATGACTGAAGAGCGACTCTCTATTTGCGTTTTGGTGACGCAGAATATTGAAAAAGCAGAGGTACTAACTGTAGCTCGTGGGATTCAATTGGAAATTGGGGAGAATTGCTTTCTTGGAGCAGGATATCCATGTGAATCCCTTGAAAATTTCCCAAGATCATATCAAGAAGCACTTACTGCCAGCTACCAGTTAAATAAAGTGAAAAAGCGGAACTACGGTTTTCCAAGAGAAAAAGAGAATGATAGAAAAGAGATTATAACACGTCTTCTTGCAGAGATTGGAAAAGGTAATGACCGAGATGCTGTGGATATTTTTAACGAGGAAGATTTTACAACCAGTGACCTGGAAGAAATCTATTTTAATATAAGACAAATGCTGGAAGAACGGGATATTTCGATCCCTGACAGCTCTATATCTGAATTGAACTCACCTTATGACTGGCATACATTTATTACGATTTGTTGTATGAATTTACAGGAATACTATCAATCCAAACAGTACATTGCAAAAGCTAAGACATTTGTTGAGGAGAATTATTGCAATGGAGTGACGTTGGAGGAAGCTTCAGCATATGTCGATTTAAGCCCTAATTATTTTTCCAATGTATTTAAGCAGGAGCTTGGGCATACATTTATAGATTATGTGACGAAACTTCGTATGGAAAAAGCAAAAGATTTAATTCAGGAAAATTCCTATTCATTGAAAGAGATAAGCTATATGGTTGGTTATAATGATCCTAATTATTTTAGCAGGGTTTTTAAAAAGTATTATCAGATGTCCCCTAAGCATTTTCAACACGAAATCTTTAAAAAGTGAAGGTAATAGTAAAAAAGTGCTGTAATTAAATTCCTGTACACACCCAGATTTTTTTACAATTAGGTATGAAAGCGTTATCAATGAAAAGGGGGATTTATTTGTGAAGAAATTATATGGAATTATGTTTCTTTTAGCGTTGGCACTTGTTGTTTCGGCATGCAGTTCAGAATCATCTGGTTCTGATGGCGATTCTGATAGTGGAGAGAGTGCTAAAGAAGTAGAGATCTTTAGCTGGTGGACAGGTGCTGGTGAAGAAGATGGCCTGTTAGCCTTAATTGATTTGTTTGAAGAAGAACATCCGGATATTGCAGTTGAAAATGCTGCTGTAGCTGGTGGGGCAGGCACGAATGCGAAAGCAGTACTTGCAACTAGAATGCAAGGTGACGATCCGCCATCAACTTTCCAGGTTCACGGTGGAGATGAATTGAACGAAGGCTGGGTTGCAGCAGATAAAATGCAGCCACTAAACGACTTTTATGAAGAAAATGGCTGGATGGATAAATTTCCACAGGAATTAATTGACTTGGTCAGTAAAGATGGCAACATTTATTCAGTACCAGTAAATATCCATCGTGGAAACGTAATGTTTTATAACATGCAAGTGTTCGAGGATAACGGAATTGAGGTACCAACAACATTTGATGAGTTTTTTGAAGTAGCAGATGAGTTAAAAGCTGCGGGCGTTGACCCAATAGCTTTAGGGGACAAAGAATCGTGGACAGCGACTCAGATTTTTGAAAATGTTCTATTAGGTGTTTTAGGACCTGACGATTATAAGAAACTTTTTGAAGGTGAATTTGGCTTTGACGACGAGCGAGTCGTAGAAGCAACAGAGAAATTTGGTAAAATGCTTGATTATGTAAATGAAGACCACGCATCACGTAACTGGCAAGATTCAGGTCAGTTAGTTGCAAATGGTGATGCGGCAATGATTAACATGGGTGATTGGGCAAAAGGATATTTTGCGAATGACTTAGAGTTGGAAACTAATAAGGACTTTGGTTACTTTGAGTTCCCTGCTACTGACGGTGAGTTTGTTGTAATTACTGACACATTCGGATTGCCAAAAGGGATAGATAATCCTGATGATGTTAAGAAATTTCTTTCAGTTTTAGGCTCTGTGGAAGGTCAGGATGCATTTAACCCATTAAAAGGTTCAATTCCAGCACGTGTAGATGCTGACGAATCTAACTATGATCAATATGGTAAAGATACAATGGCTGACTTCCAGGAAGCACGATTAGTTCCAAGTCTTGCACATGGTTCTGCAGCATCAGAAGGGTTTTTAACGAAAGTAAATCAAGCTGTAAACATCTTTGTAACACAACGCGATGTAGACGCGTTTGTTCAAGCACTAGAGAGCGCAGCGCCGGAAATGTAATAATTTAGCAGATTTGAGGCTGCCTCATATAATTTGGCAGCCTTTTTTCTTTACAACATGAAACCTCGATGTGAGGAGGGTATTAATTTGGAGGAAGTAAAGCAAAAACGTAATAGGAAATTATCAAAGGATCAGTGGACAGCTATTGCGTTTTTAATTCCGTCCGTTATGTTAATTTTTATTTTTGTATATGGATTTATTGGTTGGACAGGGTATGTATCGGTAAGTAATTGGAACTCGCTTGTACCGGATTTTTCATTTGCGGGCTTGAAAAACTATATCTATCTGTTTAATGATTTCCGTTTTCAATCTGACTTGCGAAATACCTTGTTTTTTACAATTCTATTTATTGGGTTCGTTATAATATTAGGTATGGGGATAGCAGTTCTACTAGATCAAAAGCTAAAAGGGGAATCCTTTTTTCGAAATATTTTCTTGTTTCCAATGGCGCTATCCTTTGTAGTTACAGGTGTTGTATGGCAATGGCTTTTAAACCCATCAACTGGATTTAATCAGTTCTTGAGTGTATTTGGAATTAAACCGAAATGGTACACTGATACAAACATTCTCGCCGGTTATGAATGGGGGAGTATTGAGTTCGGTTTGCCTGTAGCCATTATTGCAGTCGTTATTGCTGCAGTTTGGCAGATGACAGGTTTTTCGTTAGCAATGTATTTAGCCGGATTACGTGGTATTCCGGATGAACTGCGGGAAGCTGCCAGAATAGATGGTGCGAGCGAATTTCAAATATTTCGCAGAGTTATTCTTCCAATGTTAATGCCGATTACGATGAGTGTCATTATTATCATGGCCCATATTTCTCTGAAAATATTTGACTTAATTTATGCCATGACCGGTTCCGGAGCAAATTTCGTTACGGATGTTCCTGGTGTTTATATGTTCGAAACAACATTCAGAGGAAACTATTATGCGAATGGGGCTGCTATAGCAATTATCATGTTACTTTTAGTAGCAATATTTATTGTTCCGTATCTTTGGAATAGTAGAAAGGGTGATAATTAATGGCAGCACTTAATATTGGGAAAGTATTAAAATATTTTATATTAATTTTTCTAGCAGTAATATTTTTAATGCCAATCTATGTAATACTTGTCACGAGTTTGAAGCCTTTAGATGAAGTATCACTAGAGAGCATGTGGGCTTTACCAACATCCATAGATTTCAGTTCATATGTGAGGGCGTTTACAGAACTAGCACCTAACCTATTAAATAGTATCTATCTTGTTGTACCAGCAACATTGTTATCCGCATTGTTAGGAGCGATGAATGGATATGTGCTTTCTAAATGGAAATTTAGAGGGGCAGATACAATTTTTACGTTTATTCTGTTTGGAATGTTTATTCCATATCAAAGTATCTTAATACCAATGATACAATTTTTACGTACTATCGATTTATATAATACTATTCCAGGACTAATACTTGTACATGTTGTCTATGGATTGCCAATAACAACTTTAATGTTCCGGAACTTCTATGCGAATATTCCTGATCAGATGATTGAGGCCGCAAAAATAGATGGTGCGAACTTTCTTGGTATATTCCGACACATAATTATTCCGTTATCCATTACCGGGTTTGTCGTTGTGGCGATTTGGCAGTTCACAAATATTTGGAACGAATTCTTATTTGCAGTAACTATTACAACATCAGATAATCAGCCAATTATGGTTGCTTTGCAAAACCTTTCCGGAAGTCAAATTGTCCAATGGAACGTGCAGATGGCCGGGGCATTACTAGCAGCTCTGCCAACATTATTAGTTTACATTTTTTTAGGGAAATACTTTGTTCGCGGACTTTTGGCAGGATCAGTGAAAGGGTGAACTGATTCCAGTTACTTCTCGTTTTTTTACATTTAGGCAGTTTAAAAACTTCTTTATAATATGGATGGAGGTGGAAAGTCATGAGATATCGTCAACTAGGAAATACAGACTTAAAGATAAGTGAGTTAAGTTTTGGTACATGGGCTATTGGTGGTGCATGGGGGAAACTTAACGATGATAATGCTTTACATGCTTTGGACCGAGCGATGGATAAAGGTGTGAATTTCTTTGATACCGCAGATGTATACGGCGATGGTCATAGTGAGGAGCTTTTAGCAAAGGCAACAAAGGGAAGGGAGGATTCCATTCACATTGCTACGAAATTTTGCCGCGCCGGTGATATTCATGACCCGAAAAACTATTCCATGGAGCGTGTAGCAGAGTACTGTGAGAACAGCTTAAGAAGATTGAATCGTGATCAGATTGATTTGTATCAAATTCATTGTCCGCCAATGGAAATTCTCAAGGATGGCCGTGTGTTTGAGGCATTAGAAAAATTAAAGAAACAAGGGAAAATTCGCTATTACGGCGTAAGTGTCGAGACAGTTGAAGAAGGGTTATATTGCTTGGAACATACAAATGCAAGTACATTACAGGTTATCTTTAATATTTTTCGTCAGAAGTCTTTAGAGGAACTATTTCCAAAAGTTTACGATAAAGGGATAGGTATCCTTGCTCGTGTGCCATTGGCAAGCGGCCTGCTTACCGGAAAGTTTAGTGAAGATGCAACATTTGAAGCGGATGATCACCGTAATTTTAATCGGGATGGTCAGGCGTTTAATGTTGGTGAAACGTTTGCTGGACTTGAGTTTAATAAAGGAGTTGAGCTCAGCCGGGAGCTAGATTGGATTGAAGATGGCAGGGGTACTATGACTCGTGCGGCACTGAAATGGATTTTAGAACATAAAGAAGTTTCCAGTGTTATTCCGGGATTCAAAAATGTGGATCAAGTAGAGGATAATTTACAAGCACTTGATGTGAAAGGATATTCAACCGAAGAACTTGAGAGGCTGGCATCATTTTATCGTCAAGAGGTACATGGACATATACGGGGAGTTTATTAAAAATTGTAGGGAGCTTAGCCAGTATTGGATAAGTTCCCTATCTTTATCAGTTGCTAATTATTTTCGCCAATTTTAGCCAAAAAACGGGAAGTGACAGGCACCTCGAATGTGAATTTCGTACTTGAATGATATTTTTCTTCAGGGTGCAAAAGGATTGATGGGAAGTCGTCATATAGTAGTGATGCTGGGTGTTTTTGTGTTTCCAGGCAGAGTCCTAAATACCTTTCTGACATTCCTTCTTTAAGTTTAAGGCCATTTCCAAGGTTATTGGATGTATACATAACCATTCCTGGTTCATCCGTGTTAACTGTTAGTGTCCGTCCGCTTTTTTTCTCTTTTACAGTTACATCTGAGTGATTTTGTTTCTCTAAAAAAAAGTAGTGATCATATCCGTTTCCAACTATCTTATTTTGCAGATGGCTCGAATTTATTCCGTCTTTAATGTTCCGGCCTGAAGTGAAATCAAAAGGTGTACGTTCAACATTAAGTTTTTTACCTGTAGGAATAAAGTTATCATTTAATGCTGCAATACGGTTGCTTGCTACTGTTACAATGTGATTTTCTACTGTTTCCTTTAAATCTCCGCTTAAATTAAAATATGTATGATTTGTAAGTGCCAACGGAGTCGTTTTATCGGTTGTTGCGTCATACGTAATTATCAATTGGTTTTCATTGTTAAGTTCATAGGTAACGTCGGCATGTACATTCCCGGGATAACCATCATCCCCGTCAGGGCTCTTATGTGAAAGCTTTACACCAACAGATGTGTCTGTCTCAAAGGGACTCGTTTCCCATAAAGCATGATGAAATGCTGTTGTTCCACCATGTAAATGGTTATCTCCGTCGTTAGCTGTTAGTTTATACAATTGGTTATCTGCCTGAAAAGCAGCATCTTTTATTCTTCCAGCGACTCGTCCAATAATTGCACCAAAAAATGCGGGATTTTCTATGTAGTCCTGGTAATTATTAAAGCCAAGCACAACATTTTCGATAGTTCCATTACGGTCTGGAGTTCGTATTTCTGTTATGGTCCCTCCATAATTAAGAATGCTTACTTCCATTTGATTATCATTGGAAAGCGTGTAGAGCTGCCATGTTATATGTTCGTTAGGGTTTATATGTTGTGTTGTAATTTTCATAAGTAACTCATTTCCTTTTATTTAAAGATTGAATAAAACGTTTAAAGGCATTTTCTCCCGATGAATCTTGTTTGAAAACACCTGCATGCTCAAGCACGTTAACGAACTTTTTTCCCAGTTCGTTCTCCATAATGCTATTTATCATATTCTTGTCAGTCTGCTCACCGTATGCAGCTTTTATTTCTTTTGCCCATGCTTGATGATAATCTGCTATATTGGATGGTTCGCCTAGAAGATGTTTTTTAATTTCATTTAATTCATCAATTAATCTAGGGGGAAGTACTGCTAATCCCATGACTTCGATTAAGCCGATATTCTCTTTTTTAATGTGGTGTACATCAGCATGCGGGTGGAAAATACCCATCGGATGTTCAGCAGTTGTTCGATTATTCCTTAATGCAAGGTCGAGTTCATATTTTCCGTCACGGATTCGCGCTATAGGTGTAATGGTATTATGTGACACATTATTAGTGAATGGATGTATTCCAGCATCCTCATCTGTATAGTTTTTCCATGTAGTCAGAATGTGATTTGCTGCATCAATTAGTTCATTTTTATCAATGCTTTGCAGTCGGATAACAGATATGGGCCAGTATAAGAAGGATCCACTGACAGACGTATAGTATTCTAGTGAAAAATCAAACCGGCTTTTTGCTTTTGTCATAGCAAACTCGTAATTGCCACCCTGGTAATGATCATGACTTAAAATAGATCCACCAACTATTGGCAAGTCCGCATTGGATCCCATGAAATAATGCGGGTATGTTTCAACAAACTCGAGTAATCGTTCAAACGTGTTTTTGCTGATTTTCATATCTCGATGTTCTTCTGCGAGTAATATGCAGTGCTCGTTGTAATAAACATATGGCGAATACTGCAGATACCAATTTTCATTTTGTAATGGAATTTTTACAACGCGATGGTTAGCTCGTGCTGCATGATCAATTCTACCCGCATAGCCTTCATTTTCAATGCAAAGCGGACACAGAGGGTAGTTGGATTTCTCCTTTTTACTGCGTTCAAGTTCGAGTTGTTCAGGGTCCTTTTCGGGTTTGGATAAATTTATGGTAATATCCATTGGTCCGAATGCGGTGTTTGCTTTGAAATGAACATTCTTTTTTATCCGTTTCATTTGAATGTAATTACTATTCTTACTTAACTCGTAAAAAAAATTGGTTGCTGATTTAGATGAATCATTAGCAAGCTTAGATTGGAATTGTTCATTTATCATCGATGGTCTTGCTACAAAAACATCCATAATCTTTGCTGCAAATTTTTCCTTTTCAGCTAGAATATCGGTAATGATATTTTTATTAATTGCATAGGAAACAATATCATCCACAGTATCAGGGATAGAATAGTTTGGGGTGGATGCTGTTGGCTCGATATAGGAATCAAGCTGCAATAAGTCCAACAGTATATTTTGTGCATAAATTTTATCGGTCGTATCAATTAATCTATTTTTTACAGATTCATCTATTAGGTTACTTATTAGTTGATAGATTGCGGTCATCAGGATTTCACATCCTCGTATCCATTGGGATGACTTTGGTGCCATTTCCAAGCATCCTGGATAATTTTGTTTATTGAAGTTTGGGTTGGATTCCAATTAAGTAAATCCTTTGCTTTTTGTGAAGAAGCAATTAACCTACCTGGGTCGCCAGTGCGACGCTCTTCGATTTTGACTGTGATTTCTTCACCTGTCACCGCTTTAACTGCTTCAACCATTTCTTTTACAGAGAAGCCCTGACTGCTGCCTAAATTAAAAATATCACTGCTCCCGCCACCTTTCAGATAGTCAAGTGCTAGTATATGTGCGTTAATCAAGTCTTCTACATGAATATAATCCCTGACACATGTGCCATCAGGGGTGTTATAGTCATCACCAAAAATAGATATGTGCTCTCGTTGTTTTAGAGCCACCTGGAGAATTATCGGAATTAAATGGGTTTCCGGGTTATGTGCTTCTCCAATTTCACCTGATCCTCTTGCACCGGCCACGTTAAAATACCGCAGCGATACATAATTAATGTCATGTGCTTGGCTAGACCATTTCATCATTTTCTCCATGGTGAGTTTTGTGTCACCATAAGCGTTTGTTGGATTAGGAGGGACTTCTTCTGTAATCGGAATGGTATCCGTTTCCCCATAAGTTGCTGCTGTTGACGAAAATACAATGAATTTAACATCATTCTCGACCATTACTTGTAAAAGAACCTGTGTTCCATGGACATTGTTATCATAGTACTTGAGCGGATTTTCCATGGATTCACCAACTAACGAGTTTGCGGCAAAATGAATAACGGAATCAATTGATTCTTTAGCAAATACGTCACGTAAAAATTCAATGTTGCGGCAATCTCCTTGATAAAACCTTGCATTAGGATGTATTGCACCACGATATCCCGTTTCCAAATTATCAACGACGATAACGTCTTCCTTTTGATCAATTAATTGGTATGTTGCATGGGATCCTATATACCCTGCTCCACCTAAGACTAATACACTCATATTATATTCCCTCCGTAATTTCTCTAGCACCTTCACATATCATGGCCGTGTAAAAGGTAGCATCATAGCCGATTTTTGTTCGATAGATAGTGTTCATGTGATGTGTAACGTTATCAACTTGGTCTCGTTTAACAAGTGCTATTGCACATCCGCCGAATCCTGCCCCTGTCATTCTGGCACCGATAACATCCTTATGTTCCCAGGCTGCTTCAACAATGGTATCAAGTTCACGGCCAGTCACTTCATAATCATCTTTTAACGATGTATGCGAATCGTTCATAAGCTTACCAAAAGCAACTAAATCATGCCGATTTAATTTTTTTTGTGCCTCTAACGTACGTGCATTCTCGTAAACTGCGTGTTTCGCACGTTTTCGGTGTATAGGAGAGTTAATCAGCTGTTTATGAGACTCAAACTCTTCTGGTGTTAAGTCACCTAAACTTTTAATAGTAAGTTCTTTTTGTAAATCAGATAAAGCTGATTCACATTCGCTTCTGCGGTCGTTATATTTGGAACCAGCAAGTGTTCTTCGTTTATTTGAATTGATTATTAAAATACAATAGTCTTGCAGGTTTACTGGAACATATTCATAGTTTAACGTTTGGCAGTTTAAGAGAATGGCAGCATCTTTTCGACCTTTTCCTATCGCGAATTGATCCATGATACCGCTATTAACTCCAATGTATTCATTCTCCAATTTTTGCCCGATTTTGATAAGTTCAATTCGATTAATCGGATGCTGATACAGATTTTCTACTAAAACACCTGTTGCCATTTCAATTGATGCTGATGAAGATAATCCAGCGCCGTTTGGAATGTTTCCATAAAATAAAATATCAATGCCTGTTTCGATATCGACACCAGCATTTTTTAAATAACCTATCATTCCTTTAGGAAAGTTCGCCCATTCATCATCCACTTTATAGGAAAGATCAGATAAATTACATTCTATGATACCAGTTTCAGGAAAATTCAAAGAGTAAAAACAGAATTTCTGATCGTTTCGTTTGGCTGCTAAAGCATATGTACCAAATGAAATGGCTGCAGGGAAAACATTTCCGCCATTATAATCTGTATGTTCACCGATGAGGTTGATTCGACCTGGTGCGAAAAATATTCTTGGAGCGCTGGTTGTTTCAAATATTTTTTTAAATGAGTTAGTTAATTCGGTCGTATTCATTTATGCCTCCTTAAATTGGGCAAGTATTTACTTAAGTTTATTATTAATTGGGAAGTTATTCAAATTTGGAATGGCAATTATGATAAGATAAAAATAAAAGGGTGTGTACATAATGCAGTATGCTATAGGCGTTGATATCGGTGGAACAAAAGTCGCAACAGCAATAGTTGATGAAGCTGGTAATGTTTTAACAGAATCAATTATTTCTACCGATCTATCGATTCGTGCAATTAAAATGGTGGAGAAAATTAATAATGAAATAGAACAAGTTATTAAAAGAACAGGAATCCCAATAGAACAGCTAATAGGAATAGGTATCGGTGCTCCTGGACCATTAGATAGTAAACATGGCATTATTACGTCGCCACCTAATTTACGTGGATGGATTGATGTGCCAATATCGCAATTAGTTGAGCAACATTTCTCGATTCCTGTTTCCTTGGAGAACGATGCAAACGCCGCAGCAATGGCTGAGAAACTGACAGGAGCAGCGCAAGAGAATAATAACTTTGCCTATATAACGGTGAGTACAGGCATTGGTGCTGGCATTATGGCGGAAGGAAAGCTGTTGAGAGGGTTGAAGGGGAACGCCGGTGACATTGGACATACAGTGATTGACCCATCGTTTGGGAAGTGTACGTGCGGGCAAGACGGATGTTTGGAGTGGATTGCCTCAGGAACTGCAATTGCCAGACAGGGTTCACTAATAATGGGCAAAGAAATTTCAACAAAAGAAGTATTCAATCTTTACTTTGGTGGGAATGAGGAAATTGTGCATTTAATCGGAAAGGTTTTCCGCGTACTTGGTATTGCATGTGTCTCAGTTATTAATACTTTTGATACCGAAAAGATAGTGATTGGTGGAGGAGTGTCAAAAGTAGGTGATCCGCTATTTCAATCGATTCAAGCATATGTGGGTGAATTCGCATTAAACGAAACCGGGAGACAAACAGAAATAGTTCCAGCTAAGTTAGAACAAAGTGCCGGGGTAATTGGAGCGGCAGCTTTATGTTTTAATCGATAATAAGTATGGAGGAATTAAAATGTATAACGAACCAATTTTTCTGAACCCGGTATTTCAGGAGAGGATATGGGGTGGTAATAAATTACAAACACTTTTTGGATACGACATTCCAAGTAACAACACAGGTGAGGCATGGGTTATATCAGCCCATCCGAATGGCCCATCTGAAATAGTAAATGGTCCGTTACAAGGAAAGGAATTAGTTGAAGCGTGGAAGGAACATCCAGAAATATTTGGGGAGACATCAAATGAAGGAGATTTTCCGCTTCTAGTTAAAATTTTAGATGCAAATAAGGATTTGTCTGTCCAGGTTCATCCTGATGATACATATGCTAGAGAAGTTGAGGGTGAAGGTTATGGAAAAACTGAATGCTGGTATGTTCTGGACTGCGCAGAAGATGCTGAAATTATTTTTGGTCACCATGCACGATCACCTGCAGAGTTCAGGAGAATGGTTGATTTTGGGAATTGGCAGGCGTTACTTAGGCGTGTAAAGGTTCAAAAAGGTGATTTTATATACGTCCCAAGCGGTACAATTCATGCAATTGGAAAGGGAATAGTCGTTTTGGAGATCCAGCAAAGTTCAGATATTACTTATAGGGTCTATGATTATGACCGTATTGATACGGAAGGAAATACACGTGAATTACATGTTGACGCTGCTATTGAGGTAACCAATTTTCCACATGAAGAGGTTGACTCACGACAGATTAAAAAAGTGATTGACGATTTGGTTAGTACACAGTTAGTTGACGAAAAGTATTTCAGTGTCTATCACTGGAAACTCGATGGTGAAGTTTCACGAAAATTGGAGTCTTTCCTATTAGTAAGTGTAATTAGTGGAAAAGGTAATGTTATGGTTGACGGACACGCATTTCCAGTTCAATTAGGAGATCATTTTATTTTACCAAGTACTGTAGAGGAATATATAGTCGAAGGTGATATGGAAATTATTGCTTCGGTGCCTGGAATGGATTAAGCGTTAGGTACATAAATGGAGGAAGTGTTATGGCACTTCCTCTATTATGGTTATTTACAAATTATTGTTATTTCGGCAGTTTCCAATAGTCTTTTTCAAAGATACTCATCAACACGGCATCATGATATTCACCATTCACGAAATAGTGTTCATGCAATTCCCCTTCAGCCTGAAAACCTACTTTTTCATAAATATGAATTGCCTTTTCGTTTACCTTGTCCACAACTAAATAAAGCTTGTGCAGGTTAAGCCTGGAAAAAGCATAGTCCATCGCCAATTGAGTTGCTGTACTTGCATAACCATTACCCTGATGTGCGGTATCAATCATAATCGCAAATTCCGCATACCGGTGTCTCTGATCAATACCATACAAGCCTACAAACCCCAGTTTTTCCCCTTTATAAGTTAATATAAACTGTCTCTCACGTGTACTATCCTGGCTTTTTTCAAATTCATCCTTTAGCTTCTCCATAGACATATAGGGTTCTTCAAACCAATAATCCATCACTTCTGGATCATTGTTCAGCTTGTGTAAAAATTCTAAATCATCTTTTTCCAATGTACGTAGTTTTACATCCTTTGACATGCTGTGTATTCCTCCAATCGTTTACTCCCATTATCAATTAATACTATCAGAAGTTTAGGTGCCAGTCATGGGGGATAAGCATATATTTTTAGAATAGCATTACTCTTTAAGTCATTTAATGTAAAATAAAGTTAACATTTAATAGAGAAGGGGTAGCAGTCAATGAATTTTACAAATAATCAAGTTCAATTTATCCGGGAACAGACAGTACATGTGGAAAGAACAAAAGCGATACCAGATACATTGTTAGATTTTATCTATGAGAAAAGATTATTTAAATTATTAGTTTCTGAATCACTGGGAGGGCGGTTGCTGGAGTTGCCAAATGCGCTTCGTATATTTCAAGATGCTTCCTATGCAGAAGGGAATTTTGGCTGGCTTGTTACCATTGGCTCTGGAGGAGGAATGTTTTCCCCGAATTTTGAGGTGAACCAGGCAAAAAACTATTTCACTCCCAACAACGCGGTCATTGCAGGGAGCGGATTCCCGGCTGGAAAGGCTGAAAAGGCAGATGAAGGTTATATCGTGAACGGAGAATGGAAGTATAGCAGTGGTTCAGAATTTGCTACGTTATTTACGGCTAACTGTGTTGTTGAAGATGGTGAAGCCACGAAAGTCGTTTCGTTTATATTAAATACAGACCAAGTTCATGTAAAAGAAGATTGGGATGCTTTCGGACTTAAAGGGACAAGCAGTCATACGATACAAGTTGTTGACCAGTTCGTTCCTGCTAAACGGACATTTTCCATATTTGAGATACAAAACGACTTTGCAGGATCTGTGCATCAGTTTCCGTTTGTACCGTTTTCAGAGGCATCATTTGCATCCATTGTATTTGGCATAGGCAGACATTATCTAGAAGAAGCGGAGCAGATTGCCATTAAAAATAAAGATAATTGGCAGCAAGGTGAATTTGATCGCTATCGCTTTGTTACAGATAAATTAAAAATAGAACAACAAAGGTGGGAAGCAGCCGAGACGTATTTTTACGAATTGGTTGAAAAAACATGGCATGCCCATAAAAATGGTCAAGATGTTGATGATGAAACTTGGGAAGAATTTTCGCTTGCTTGCAAACAAGGAGCAACTACTGTTATAACTTGTGCACAAAATCTTTTTCGTTATATGGGAATGGAATGTGTTATGGAGCATTCAGAGTTGAACCGGATTTGGCGAGATTTGCAAACTGCTGCACAGCATGCTTTTTTGATTCCTTATAAGGAAAATGAAGCTAGCTTCAAGAAAGTGTGATCCGGGTATAGATATTTATAAATTAAAAGATAGGGAGTGAAATTGTTGAGTAAAAGCAAGAAGAATGTGACTTGGGCAGAAGCCAAGAAACGCTGTCGACTGAACCAAACTGACATTAAAATGGCCAAGGAGCTTGGAATGAAGCCGAATAGCTTGCTGAAAAATATCCCTTCGCCTAATCAAAAATGGAAAGCGCCTGTAAAGGTATGGTTCGTGAGTTATATGAGAAAAAATTTGGCAGAATACTTACGACTGATAAAAAAGATAAATCACCCCAAGAAGAATATGAATTTTCGGATGAGGAGTTGCCTTTCTAATGACATCAACTATAAAACAGTTGTCAGAATCAGAAATTAGAGCGATTTTGCGAGCAGCGGATGAAATCATTGCACAAGGCGGACGAACGCTTCTTGCTAAAATTTTAAAGGGTTCACGCGAGAAAAAAATACTGCAATTACGGTTGGATAGTTGTCCGACTTATGGGTGGTTTCATTCTGATAAATTGGATGAAATCAAACTTAAAATTGATTGGATGATAGATTATGACTTTCTGGACATTCAATACAGCGGGAAGTTACCGATGATTATTTTTACGGAACGAGGCTGGGAAATCGAGCGTGATCAGTTTGTAGATGAAATTTTAGAGGAATGGAACCAGTGGCTGGCAGATGAAACAGAAAGTCCTGATATGAGTTATTTAAAAGATCGAAACCGTAAAATGATATTTTTACTCCTTGATAGGGTTAAGGAAACAGGAAACAGAAAGTACATTCCTTATTTAAAAGAATGGGCAAAAGTTGATTACAAAAAGGTGAAAGCTGAGATCCAATCAACAATTAAGTCTTTGGAATCGAATGAGCCCATTGATCAACAATCCGTAAGTGAACGAGAGGAGTCAATTAAAGAAGCGTTGAAGGGATTGGCCCCGCAAGATCTTCTTTTAAAATGCTGGGAATGCGGTGATCGTTTTACGTTTACAATAGGTGAGCAGCAATTTTATAAACAAAAAGGTTTTGTTCATCCTAAGAGGTGTGAATCGTGTCGCGGGAAAAAATATTTAGATTATATGTAAACCGGAAATCTTCTGAAATGTATCAAAACCATTTTGTGTTATACAACCATTGAATATTTTCCCAAATTAAGAAACCAGCTATTGCGTAAAATAACAGGAAACGGAATGGAGGTTTTTTCATGAAGGAAAGTAATCAACGTAATGGCAAATATACGGTTGCGGGAACAGATATTGATGCGGTTAAAGAGCAGAGTCGGCGTTCAGGCTTATCATATAATGAAGCAAAAGAATGGATTGCAAAGACATCAGGTGGCCGTGGTACCAATATTTATAGTAATACTAATGCAGAAGATGTTAAACGGAAGAACGAGCAATCCAATGGTAACCAGCAGTAAGAGATACTGCTATTAAGAGGCTGGACAAAAGTATTTTAATTTCCACTTCAGAGATAATTTTGGTGAACGTCATAGCTGCACATATGCAGTAAGAAAGTAGTTATACTTTCTTACTGCAAAATAAATCCGAGCTAATTCGAATTCTTTTTCAAGAATTTGGAATCTTAGTTTGGATTATTTTAATTAAAACACTTTTGTCCCAGTGCCATTATTTATGTAAAGGAATTTAAAGAGACAGGTAAAATAGTGAGTGTAAATTAAACAGGTATGGGGTTCATCTATACATATAATAATATTTGTCTGACCAATTTTACGAACTAATGTTATATTGCGTTAATTCAAATCGCTTGGATTTACTGCCTTATTTTTGAATTATGAAATTGATTCATCTAAATAAATGTTGACATATTTAGAAAATTCATTATACACTGTATTCAACAAAGGTGAATATAAGGAAACAATGATAAATATAATTTTGTAAGCGCATTCTTTTTCCTTAACAAAATCTTAGGAGGCTTCATAATGTCATCATATATTTCGGGATTTTATAAGTTGTCGCCGGAACAAAGACTGGATAAAGTAACAGCACATCTTGAACTTTCAGATGATGAAAAAAAGATTATAAAAGGGGAACAGGGTTTTACGACTGAACATGCAGATCGAATGATAGAAAATGTGATTGGCTATTTACCTATTCCATTAGGAGTTGCTGCTAATTTTAAAGTGGATGGGGAGGACGTTTTTGTGCCAATGGCCACCGAAGAGCCTTCTGTGGTGGCGGCCGCTAGTCATGCTGCAAAGTTAGCGTACAACACTGGAGGCTTTACGACTTCCTATTCTGGATCCATTATGCGGGGACAGGTACAAATAACGAACTTGAAAGATCCTTATGGTGCATTAGCACGAATCTATGAAAATAAGGATGCCATTTTACAACTATGTAATGAACAGGATCAAACGCTTGTGGCTTTTGGCGGTGGAGCGAAAGATTTGGATGTACACATAATTCAAGGTGAAGACGAAAAAATGGTTGTTGTCCATTTACTGGTTGATACAAAAGATGCCATGGGTGCTAATGCTGTTAATACAATGGCTGAAGCTGCTTCACCGTTAATTGAGAATATTACTGGTGGTCAGGTGGTCTTACGCATTTTGTCCAACCTTGCTGATCAGCGGATTGTGCGGGCACGAGCTGTATTTGAAGATCCATTTGGGGGAGATCAAGAGGCAATAAGTAAATTTATGAAGGCACATCAGTTAGCCGTTGCTGATCCATATCGTGCTGCGACACATAATAAAGGCATCATGAATGGTATTTCTGCTGTTGTTCTTGCCACAGGAAATGATACAAGGGCTGTTGAGGCGGGTGCTCATGCATACGCTTCGATTACAGGAAGATATCGTTCGTTAACACAATGGGAGATTGGTGAAGATAACTCGATTATCGGAACGATTGAGCTGCCATTAGCTGCCGGATTAATAGGTGGCGCAACGCAATCGCATCCTGTAGCTAAGCTTGCAACAAAAATTTTGCAGGTAAAAACAGCTGAACAACTTGCAGGAACTATTGCAGCAACAGGATTGGCACAGAATTTTGCTGGATTAAAAGCCTTGGCAAGCGAAGGTATTCAAAAGGGGCATATGAAGCTGCATGCCAGAAACATGGCATCGATGGCCGGGGCGGGAGGTGATCAAATAGATCAAGTTGTTAGACTTGCAGCAGAGCAGGAAAAATTCAGCTTTGATGATATTAAACAAATTGTGCAGGCACTTCAGAAGTAGTTTTTTTCAGCAGTTAAGAAAGTATAAATCCTTTCTTACTGCATAAGAGCAACTAAGGCTTATCTATATTAAAGCTTTACGATAAGCCAAGTTTTCTAAAGAGAACAAGGAGGGGTAAACATGCAATGGCCAAAATATGTTCAATTGAAAGAAGTCGGACCTCGTGATGGTTTGCAGAACGAAAAGACTTGGGTTCCGACTGCAGATAAGGTGGCTTGGATCAATAAGCTCTCCGATTCGGGGGTAAAAGAGATCGAGTATTCATCATTTGTTCACCCAAAGTGGATTCCGGCCTTGTCAGATGCTCGTGAAGTCGGAAGGAAAATTAAACGTAATCCGAATGTCTTTTATTCGGCACTCGTTCCAAATGTAAAGGGACTGCAGCATGCCCTTGAGACTGGAATTGATGGTGCATCGATATTTATGTCGGCAAGTGAAACACATAACCGAAAGAATATTAACAAATCGATTGCTGATACATATCCGGTGCTGGGAGAAGTGCTTCATGAGGCAAAACAGGCAAACAAGCGTGTTACAGGCTATGTTTCAACTGTATTTGATTGTCCTTTTGAGGGAAAAGTCACACCTGAACAGGTTGTCCGTGTTTGCGAAAGATTATTTGAAAATGGAGCAGACGAAATTTCTTTGGGTGACACGATTGGTTCAGCAGTTCCATCTCAAGTAGAACAGCTGCTCGAAGCCGTTCTTTCCCATTTTCCGGAAGATAAGATTATCATGCATTTTCATAATACAAGGGGGATGGCCATTGCCAACATTATGACATCGCTTCAGTATGGTGTTTCCCGATTTGACTGCTCTGTTGGAGGATTAGGTGGGTGCCCATATGCACCAGGGGCAGCTGGTAATGTAGCAACCAATGATGTGCTGTATCTGTTACATGGTTTAGGGATTGATACAGGAATTCAAGAAAACAAGATACAGGAGGCAGCACTATTTATCCAGAACAAACTGCAAAAAGAACTGCCGAGTAAGTCGCTTGCTTATGCTGTAAGTGGAAAGGGAAGTTAATTGAAACAAATTCATAAACAAGGCGGTGAAATTATGAACGAAGAAGAGAAGAATTATGTAGATGTGTGGGGAGATAATGTGAAGATTAAAGATCTTGGTATCTCTATGGCACTTTGTATTGCTTTTGCTCTTGGTGGATATATAATTGCTCCAGGCGAGGCACCTCAACCTTTGATTACTGGTCTTGTCGGCGGTGTTATCGGCTTTATAGTAAGCAGTATTATTATTAAACCAAAACGGACTATTTCCAAAATGAGAGAGGATGATTAAACGTTGGATATGATGATTATTTTACAAATGATACTTGCTAGTATAGGGGGTGCTGCTTTATATACGCTCATTGGAATCGCACCTGGAACCGACGAGACAGCTGTTTTAGCACCTGTGACGATTGCACTTGTGCTTGTAGGGGTTTCACCTTATGTAATTCTATCATTTTTCATTGCCGCCATAGTGGCAAAAAAATTAACAGATTCAATTCCTGTTGCAGTAGCAGGTATACCTGGTGGTGTTATGTCAGCACCAATGGTCGAGCATGCGATGGTATTGAAAACGCATGGGCTGCCAGATCAAAGTATTAAAAAAATGTCTTCAGGGTCTGTGATAGGAACACTGGTTTCCATACCTGCAAGTTTCTTAATTGCAAATTTAATTTTGCCCTACGCTGATAAAATCAGTGAGTATGCAGGTTTAATCTTCTTTTTAGGTGCAATATTTCTCGCATTAATGACCAAAAATAAAATTTTATCTTTAGCAATTATAATTCCTTTTGCCCTGCTCATACAGGGGCTGCGTCACTTATACTGGGGGCTTGAAATTGTACCCTCAGATGTTACTGTCTTTGTTTCTTTCTTTTTAGGAATTACGATTGGTCCAATTGTATTTAAATTATTTGAGCTATTAAATAATGATTATCGTAAAAATTTGCCTGGACTAGGGAATAAAGAAATCAGTCTTAAAAGTGCCAGGAAAGAGAAAGGATTTCCTAACCCCTTTAAAATCCTAACCAAAAAGGAAACAGCATCTTCTGCATTCGGTAGTTTTATAGGGGCAATTACTTTTTTTCTTTCACCGGTTGGTATGACAGTATTTTTAGGGGAGTTTTTAACCAGACATATTAAAGATCCTGTTCAGCGGGCTTCAAGAGCAATATCTACAATGGATGGTTTAACAAATGCCGCTTATATTTCAGGAACATTAGTCCCATTGATTGCTATTGGGCTACCTTTGTCCCCAATGGCTATCGGCCCTGCAGCTGGATTATTCAATGCTCCTCCAGTTTTTACACCTGAACACAATATTCATCATTTGCTTTCCATGGGTGAAATTATGACAGCAACAATAATAGGCGCTATAATTGCTATACTTATTACTTTTTATGTAACTATTAAATATGCGAGCCAGATTTGTGCTTTTGTATTCAAGTATATTCCACATGAAGCACTAATCGGACTTTTTGCAGGTCTAGTCGTTATGTTAGCGTTTATGGATGCTGGCTGGATCAATATCTTTGGCACAATGCTAATAGCACTTGTTTCAGGCTTGCTTCATAGGAATGGTGTGAACTATGGTGTGCTGTTTATGATTCTATATGCTGCCCCATGGCTTTTAGGTGTATTGAGTTAAATCGATTACAGAACAAAAGGAGAGGTTTCTCATAAATCTTGATAGTTTAGGCCAAAAAATAAATCAAATTCGTTTGCGGAAAAAGAAAACGCAACAACAAATAGCTGATGAATGCGGTATTTCAAAAAGCTTATTGTCAAAAATTGAAAATGGACAAACCTCTTCTGCGATTGCTACGTTATCGAAAATTAGCGAAGCATTGGAGGTACCCCTATCATGGGTGTTAGACGATCAGGCAGAACAGAATCTCGTGTTGCTTCCAAAGACAAATAGGGAGTCTAATGTGACAGACGAGAATATGGGCTACTCATATGAATTACTTGCAAACAGATCCTCATATTCTGGTATTGAACCAACAATTGTTAACGTTACACCAAAGGATTCAAATTTACGTCAGGAATCGTACACTCACTCACAAGATGAATTTATTTATATTTTAAAGGGTTCCATTTACCTTTATTATGATGGTAATAAACACTATATGGAAGTAGAGGATAGTGCATATTTTAATGGGGATAAACCGCACTTATTTATCCCGGTAGATAACGAAGGGGCCAAAGTGCTGTCGGTTTTTATAGATAATCAATTATAAAATCGATAAGCCAGGTTTTCTAAATAATATTTAGAAGGTGGGATGAAATGGGAACAGATCAAAGCTCAGTATTATCTGCACAATCCATTCTAAACATGGACGCTTCCTCTATTGCCAGGGCCATTAAAGATGGAGAAATAACCAGTAATGAAGCGGTAAACATCTATATCGAACATCTAAAGAAAGTGAATCCTGCTATTAATGCTGTTGTGGAGGAACACTACACAGAAGCCTTAAGGGAGGCTCAAGAAAAAGATAACCAGAATGCAAACGTCACTAAAGGACCACTATTTGGAGTTCCGATTAGTGTGAAGGAAGCATTTAATGTTGAGAACATGAAAACAACAGGTGGGCTGCTAAATAGAAAGCACTTGATAGCGAGAGAAGATGCAGATGTTGTCGCAAAGCTAAAAGAGGCTGGTGCGATTATTCTAGGTAAAACAAATACACCTGCATTATGTTTTTGTCAGGAAACGGATAATAAATTGTATGGCAGAACGAACAACCCATGGGATGTTACAAGAACAGCAGGTGGCTCAAGTGGCGGGGAAGGTGCTTTGCTTGGCGCAGGTGGTGCAGCAGCTGGAGTTGGTTCCGATATTGGTGGCTCCATTCGCTTCCCAAGTCACTTTAAGGGAGTGGTTGGCTTTAAACCTGGGAAATTTCAAGTATCATCTATCGGCCATTTTCCCGCTGACACTATTCCTTTGCAAAAAAGGATGTCAGGAATGGGGCCGATGGGAAAATCAGTGCGTGATATGGAATTAATATACGATATTATTGCAAATAACTCCGCTACCGAGCAGTCACTTGATGATTTCGAAATTGGTATTTTATCGGATGGTTTAAATATTCCTTTATCACAAAATACAAAGGATGTGGTGGGTGGAATTGAAAGCTACCTACAAAAATCAGTTTCTGTAAATAGGTCCACACCGCCTTACTTTGAAAATAGTGCGCAGCTATGGCAGGAAATTATGTCACTTGATGGTGGAAAAAGTATGGAAAAACTAGCCTTCAATACGGACCGTTCAAATGTATTGGCCGCATATGCTAAAGAAAAAATAACCAGGAAGACTAAAATTCACCCGTATTTGTCATGGGCATTAATTGGTGCCAAACTATTCAAACCATCATCAGGCAGAATAAAGCAAATAGAAGGTATTATTGAGCAGGGGGATAGGGAGATAGCTGCATATTTGAACAATCGATTATTAATTTTACCGGTTTATCATACTGCTGCACCTGAACATGGAAAGTTGTTTCAGGAGATTTTCTCCATACGCAAAACTTTTCTGCAATATATGCCTTATATTGCATACGCTAATGTTTGGGGACTGCCGTCATTAACCATTCCAGCTGGCACTGATGAGAATAACATGCCGATCGGTATACAGGTTGTAAGTATGAATGGTAATGAGGATGCAATATTCAAGTTAGGAAAGATAGTGGAGCGGAAGTTTGGTGGATATAACCGTTGTAGTAGATTGGATTAGTCTCATAATAATAGTTTTCGAATCTGCTTCTAGATATACAAATCTGACATATAATAATAAATGTGCATTTAGCGTAAGTTTAACAAACAGGGAGGTAGTATAATGCCATGTGGGAAGCACCAGGTGGATCTTGATATTCCGATTGAATACATCTGGGATTTTGTTAGTGATATGAATAAGTGGGCCCCGTTAGTTCCTGGCTATGTAACGCATGAAATTCTTAACACTAAGCAATCGACTTGGACATTTAAAGGTGACGTCGGTATTATACAAAAAACAGTTTGTTTACAGGTGGACATTACGGAATGGAAAGAGCCAACTATGGTTTCTTTCCAGTTAACTGGAGTGAATGAGAATTTTGATGGAAATGGTTTTTTTGAAGCTGAGGAGATAAACGAATATGTGACAAGAATGACCGGATCCCTAGATATAACTGCAAAAGGATTTACCGGACCGATGATTAACTCAGTGCTAAAGTCATTCGTACCAAAAACCACAAAAGAGCTCACCACAGCAGTCGCGAATGAATTGGTTCCTGTCACTTCCAGGTCTTTGTAATAGTATTTCGATTACTATATTGCTTGATTTTGGACACTGTTCTCTAAACGGAGAGCGGTGTTTTGTTATGGAATTATAAAAGTCCTGGAAAGGTATGAAAATGGTGAATTTAGTAGAGGAAGTGTTGTTGTTAGAGGGGACGGAAACAGATATTGCATTCGACATATTATGACAAAAAACGGGAAGTGACAGGCACTCCACTGACCATTCTAAATTATCTGAAAAGTGACTTGACATTTAAAAAATGAATCAATAGAATATAATTAACAAGTAACATTTACATAGAGGAAGTGACTGTCTTTTGTCTTTACGTGAGAAGAAAACAGCGAAGAAAAAAGAAGAGATTTTGCAATCTGCTGTGAGCATTTTATCCGAGAAGGGTTACCATGGGACAACTATGGAGGAGATTGCAGCTAAGCTATTAATGACTAAAGGATCTGTTTATTATTATTTTAATGATAAACAGAATCTGCTATTTGAAAGTCAGATCATGATATTAAATCGAAGTATCCAAAATATGGAATCTATTAACAGTCAAAATGTAAGCGTTATCAAAAAACTAAGGAAGGCCATAATTGCCCATATTGAGTATGCAATCAGGGAAAGGTCCGGATTTGTGATGATGTTTAATCCGGAGCAAATTTTTTCACCTTCACAGTTGGAGCAGATTTTTCAATTAAGAGATGAATACGGAAAAGGCTTTGATCAGTTGATAGAAGAAGGAATTGAAGCTGATGTTTTTAGATCAATGGATGTAAAAATAGTCAGGAACATTATTTTAGGCGCAATAAACTGGGTCACACAGTGGTATTCCGACGACGGGAAAAAAGATGAGACAGAAATGGCTGAATTGATTGCAGATTATGTGATGCAAATTTTAATAAAAGATTTTTAGAGGAGGTACTAATAATGGAAGTTAAAAATAGTGTTGCAGTAGTTACCGGTGGAGCCTCAGGTTTAGGAGAAGCCACCGTCCGGAATATAGTTTCACAAGGCGGTAAAGCTGTAATCCTGGATTTACAGACAAAAAAAGGCAATGACCTTGCAGCGGAATTAGGAGAAATGGCGGTGTTCGCTAAAACAGATGTAACGGATGAATCTAGTGTGGTGTCTGCTTTAAACAACGCTATCGAAACATTTGGACAGGTCAATATTCTCGTTAATTGCGCTGGGATTGGTGAAGCCAAAAGAACGTTAAACAAGAATAACGAAGCCCATGATCTAGATTCTTTTTCAAAAGTGATTGGCATCAATTTAATCGGCACATTTAATATGATCCGGTTAGCCTCAGAAAAGATGGCAGCCAATGAACCTGGTCATACCGGAGAAAGAGGCGTAATTATTAATACGGCTTCTGTTGCTGCATATGAAGGTCAAATGGGACAGGCGGCATATAGTGCATCAAAAGGCGGAATCGTGGGGATGACGCTGCCAATTGCAAGGGATCTTTCCAAGCTTGGAATCAGGGTAATGTCAGTTGCCCCCGGATTATTTGAAACGCCATTATTTGCCGGACTTCCGGATAAGGCGCGTGAAGCTTTGGAAAAAATGACACCGTTTCCATCGAGATTGGGCCGGCCTGATGAGTATGCGCAATTGGTTCAGAGTATTATTACAAACCCGATGTTAAATGGTGAGACGATTCGCTTGGATGGTGCTATCAGGATGCAGCCACGGTAATTATTTCATATAAAAAAAGAGGTGCAATTCATGAGCAGAAGTTATTTAAAAGAAGAACATGAAATTTTTCGCAGCTCCTTACGAAAATTTCTGGAGAAGGAAGCAGTACCGTTTATTGAACAATGGGAAAAAGAGAAACAAGTGCCTAGGTCGTTCTGGAAAAAAGCTGGAGAACAGGGATATCTTTGTCCCCAGGTTGATGAGGCGTATGGGGGATTAAATGCAGACTTTGGTTATGCGGTTGTTATTTCTGAAGAGTTTGATCGGGTTAGTGTCGGTATGGTTGGCTTTGGACTTCACAATGATATCGTGATTCCTTATATCGAAGCATTTGGTACAGAAAAGCAGAAACAGCGCTGGCTGCCTGGTGCAATTAGTGGGGATTTAGTTTCTGCTATAGCCATGACAGAACCAGGAGCAGGGTCAGATCTTGCGGCAATTCAGACGACAGCCATAAAAGATGGTGAGGACTACATTATCAATGGTGAAAAAACGTTTATCTCAAATGGACATTCTGCTGATATAGCAGTGGTGGTTTGTAAAACAGATCCAAAAGCAAATCCGCCGCATAAGGGGATAAGTCTGTTTGTAGTAGAGAATGGCACACCAGGATTTTCGAAGGGGAAGAAACTTCAAAAAATTGGACAGCATGCAAATGATACAAGTGAGTTAATTTTTGAGGATGTTCGTGTTCCAGGTGATAATCTGCTTGGGGAGGAAGGAAAAGGATTCTATTATTTAATGGAGAAGCTTCAACAGGAACGATTAATGGTTTCCATTCAGAGTATGGCTTCTGCAGAAACGATGCTCAATCAAACAATTAGCTATGTAAAACAGCGGAAAGCATTCGGGAAAAGTATCAGCCAGTTTCAAAACACGCAATTTAAACTTGCTGAAATACAAACAGAGATTGAAATAGGCAAAACGTTTGTAGATAGATTGATAGATGACCATGTGGGAGGAAAGGATATTGTAACAGAAGTATCGATGGCAAAATGGTGGACAACGGATTTGTCAAAAAAAGTTGCAGCAGAATGCCTTCAACTACATGGTGGCTACGGATATATGGAAGAGTATGAGATTGCCAGAAGATATCGGGATGTTGCGGTGTCGTCTATTTATGCCGGAACCAATGAGATTATGAAAATGATTATTGCGAAAAAGATGGATTTATAGAAACCCTTCTGATTAAAGAGGTGAAGCATTTTTAAATTTAGGGAAATATCGATTGGTGATGTATATTCAACCAATCCTGTAACCGTTACGAAAGAAAGCATTCTGGAATTTGGACAGAAATATGATCCGCAATATTTTCATATAGATGAAGTAGCGGCTAAAAGAAGTCCTTATGGGTCACTGATTGCCTCAGGTTTTCAAACGCTAGCAGTAGTCTGGGCTGAATGGATAAAAATGGACATTCTTGGGCGTGATTGTATAGGCGGTGCTGGTGCGGATATGCAGTTTAAGGCACCGGTGATCCCAAATGATCAACTCAAGGGCCAATTTAAGGTTGCGAATAAACGAATGCTTTCTGATGAAAAAAGAGGGATATTAACGATTGAAGTCGTAATTCATAACCAAAAAGAAGAGGAAGTATTTTCTGCTCAAACAAATGTATTTATGTTAGTTTAGGATAAATGTAAGGGTTTTCATTGTATTTGAAGAGAGGAGGGGTTCATATTGCCATTGAAGTCTACACGCGTACTTGATTTAACCCGGTTACTGCCTGGTCCGTACTGCACGATGTTATTAGCAGATTTTGGTGCGGAAGTTATAAAAGTAGAAGATCCGGATAGTGGTGATTATGCAAGGGCATTTCATCCAAAGATTGCTGGTAACAGTGCGATGTTCCATTCACTGAATCGGAATAAGAAGAGTGTCTGTCTAAATTTAAAATTACCAGAAGATAAACATGTATTTCTGCAAATGGTAAAAAATGCAGATGTTGTTGTTGAATCATTTCGCCCGGGGGTGATGGAACGACTTGGTTTGGGCTATGAACAATTAAAAGCAGTCAATCCCGGACTTGTATATTGTGCTATTACAGGATATGGCCAGACAGGTCCATACGCAAACCGTCCTGGTCACGACCTGAATTATCTCAGCTATGCCGGTTTACTGGATTTGATGGGCGAAAAAGATGGAAATCCAATTATTCCTGCAACAACAATTGCCGATATTGGCGGTGGCGCTTACCCAGCTGTTACAGGTATTTTAATGGCTCTTTTGAATAAAGAAAAAACAGGTAAGGGCCAATTTATTGATATTTCCATGCTGGATAATGTGATTTCCTGGATGCAGACGTTACTGCCTGATTATTTGGCGACAAACAACAAACCAAATAGAGGGGAGCAGATGCTGGATGGCGGGAAAGCTTGCTATGCAGTTTATGAAACAATCGATGGACGTAATATTTCAGTAGGAGCACTGGAACCGAAATTTTGGACTGCGTTTTGCAAAGCAATTGGCAAGAGCGAATTTATTCCCCTGCAAGATGACTCCTTAGATAAGCAGCTTCAGTTAAAACAAGAGATACAACGCATTATTTTAACAAAAACACTATCAGAATGGATGGAAGTATTTTCAGATATTGACGCATGTGTATCACCAGTTCTAACTTTTCAGGAAATGATTAAACATCCGCAAATTATTTCACGTGGAATGATTCAACAGATAAATGATTCCGCATTTGGTCAGATGAGGCAGATTGGTGTTCCGATTAAATTATCTGAAACACCTGGTGTTATTCGTTGCTCTGCACCAAAAATCGGGGAACATACGGATGAAGTTATGAAGGAAATGGGGGTGCTGCGATAAGATGAAAGATAGCATCAGCTGAAGTGGTCGGCTTATTGTTAAATACTAAATTCAGGAGGTTTTTGAATGGATATAGGTACTACATTAGTTAGAAATGCTAGAAGAACACCACATAAAACGGCGATACATTATGGAGAAAAGTCTTATTCATACGTTGAATTTAATCGTGAAGTAAACAAACTGGCAAATGGGTTAATTTCCAGAGGTGTTAAAAAAGGCGATAAGATAGCCCTGATGATGAAAAACTCTGACACGTACATGGTAACGTTCTATGCAATTATGAAGGCTGGTGCAGTCGCTGTTCCTGTTAATTTCCGTTTGACAGCCAAAGAAGTAGACTACATTTTAAATGATTCGGATGCTTCTATCGTCTTTTTCGATGGTGAATATGCTGAATTAGTTCATGAAGCTTCAACTGAAAAGGTAGCATTACAGGTCTCTGCAGGCCCTACATCAAACGGTCAAACCAGATTGGAAGAGGTAACGACAATTGACGAATCTGAACCGGGAATAACTGTGGATGAATGGGATGATGCGGAAATCCTGTACACATCAGGTACAACCGGAAATCCAAAAGGGGCTTTATTTGATCATCATCGAATCCTCCATGTCGCTTTCTCCACATCGATTATGATGAAAATTGGCCCAGAAGATAATCTTTTCCATGTTGCACCACTTTTCCACTCTGCTCAGTTAAATCTATTTATGATTACTGCTACGTACCTTGGAAGCACCCAGGTAATCCATCAGAATTTTGATCCTGTTCAAGCATTAAAAGCAATTGACGAACATCAGATTAGTTTATTTTTCGGAATCCCTACCATGTATAACTTTTTTCTACAGGTTCCGGATAAAGAAAAGTATGATTTGTCATCTGTAAAAAGATGTGGTTATGGTGCAGCACCTATGCCTGTCCCACTTTTGGAAAAATCTATGGAAATGTTCGGGCATGATCAATTTTTCAATATGTGTGGTTTAACAGAAGGCGGACCAGGTGGCGTTCTGCTTTGGCCAGAAGATCATAAAACGAAACTTGGTGCCGGCGGTCGGGCGATGCTGAACACGGAAGCAAGAGTCGTAACAGACTCAGGTGAAGATGTTCATCCAGGGCAAGTCGGTGAATTTATTATCCGTAGTGAAATGGTCATGAAAAGCTATTACAACAAACCTGAAGAAACACAAAAAGCCCTGCGCGACGGGTGGCTTTATACAGGAGACTTGGCTACGATTGATGAAGAAGGCTATGTAACGCTGGTAGATCGGAAAAAAGACATGATTATTTCCGGCGGCGAAAATGTGTATTCAACTGAGGTAGAACAAGTACTGTACAAACACCCAAAAATACTGGAAGCAGCTGTTGTCGGATTACCTGATGATACATGGGGCGAGCGGGTTGTTGCAATTGTCGTGCTGAAGCAGGGGGAAACGATTGATTATGTGGAATTAAAGGATTTTTGCAGGAAGCATCTTGCAGGTTATAAAATGCCTACTGACTTTTTTGAAGAGAAAGAATTGCTGCGGAATGCCTCAGGAAAAGTGATGAAATATAAACTGCGTGAATCGTTAAAAGCAGGATCCAGTAAATACTAAAGGGGGAGATTTAGAATGATGAATACGCCTTTAACACTCGTTTCGTTAATAGAGCGTGCAGAAAAGTATTTTCCGAAGAAGGAAATAATCTCACGTACGCAAGGTGGGATTCACCGGCTCAATTATAAAGAAACAGGCAAACGTACAAGGGCTCTCTCAAGTGCCTTAGAAAAATTGGGAGTCCGAAAAGGGGATAAAGTCGGAACTTTTGCATGGAATCACCATCGCCATTTGGAGGCATATTTTGCGATACCATCCATGGGTGCAGTTTTACACACTATTAATATCCGGCTGGCAGAGGAGCACCTTGTATACATTATTAATCATGCAGAGGATAAAGTACTTTTAATTGATATAGACTTACTGCCGTTAATTGAGAAAATAAAAGATAAATTGCCAACTGTTGAAGCCTTTATTGTGATGTCGGATGAAGAAAAACCGCCAGAGAGTAATATAGAACCGCTTCACTCATATGAAGCGCTGGTTTCAGAAGGTGATGAAGCATACCAATTTTCAACGGATATTGAGGAAGAAGACCCTGCAGGGATGTGTTATACGTCAGCTACAACCGGAAAGCCAAAGGGTGTCGTGTATTCACACCGGGGTATTGTTCTGCACAGTATGGCCCTGAGTATGGCCGATACTGCAGCAATCTCTGAATCAGATGTCCTGATGCCGGTCGTCCCAATGTTCCATGCGAATGCCTGGGGAATGCCTTTTGTTGGAACATGGCTTGGTTCAACACAAGTTCTTCCAGGACCGATGATGACACCGAAGATACTTGCCGAACTTATTGAATCTTATAAGGTAACACTAACGGCAGGGGTTCCAACGATTTGGCTAGGGTTGCTGAACGAATTGGAAAAAGGAAACTACAATACAGAAAGTGTACGAGCTGTTCTATGCGGTGGGGCCGCTGCACCTAAAGGGATGATTCGAGCGTTTGAAACAGATCATGGCATTCCATTTATTCATGCATATGGTATGACAGAAACCACGCCGCTTGTAACCCTTGCTCGACTTAAAAGCTATCAGACAGAACTTCCTGAAGAAGACAGACTGGAAATCCGATCAAAACAGGGAATGGTTGTTCCGGGATTGGATGTGAAGGCCATCAATGAAAATGGTGAAATAAAATCAGATGGAAAGGAAATGGGTGAACTGCTTATCCGCGGGTCCTGGATTGCAGATGAATACTATAATGATATACGAAGCCAGGATGTTTATCGCGACGGCTGGCTATATACGGGTGATGTCGTAACGATTGATGAGGAAGGGTCTATTAAAATAGTTGATCGGACCAAAGATCTGATTAAGAGTGGCGGTGAATGGATTTCTTCGGTTGATTTAGAAAATGCGATAATGGCTCATGAATCCGTTTTTGAAGCTGCAGTTGTTTCGATTCCTCATCCTAAATGGCAGGAACGACCATTAGCATGTGTCGTGCTAAAAGAAAATGAACAGCTATCAAAACAGGATATAATTGAATTTTTGGAACCCCAATTTGCAAAATGGTGGTTACCGGATGATATTATGTTCATTGAGGAAATCCCCAAAACATCTGTAGGCAAATTCCTGAAAAGAGCCTTACGTGAACAGGTGAACGAACAGTTGAATGTGTGAGTATTATAAGCGTGGAGCGTTCTAGTAGCGTTCCATTTCTTTTTTTATGAGAAATATTTCAATGCTTGATAAAGCCTACTTGTAATTATCTTAGGTTATAAGTCATACTATACTTGAGGTGTTCATTTATTACAGAGGAGGCATTTTTATGCAACGCTTAATGTGTAAAGGAAAGATACATAGAGCTACAGTCACGGAGGCTGAGCTTGATTATGTTGGCAGTATAACGATTGATTGCAAGTTGATGAAGGAAGCAAATATTAAGCCTTATGAAATGGTACAGATTGCAAACATACGAAATGCTGCAAGATGGAAGACCTATGCCATTCCGGCTCCAGAGGGCTCGAACCGCATATGCCTCAACGGTCCGCCTGCAAACTTATTCTCTCCAGATGATCTGGTTATTATTTTAAGCCAAGGATTCATGACCGATGAGGAAATAGAACATTTAAAGCCTAAAGTAGTGTTTGTTGATGGAAATAACGAGATTACCAGTGTTGAGGAACATGATTTACACTGGCCTGAGGGTGTGGAATTATAAAGTAGAGTTATGAGTATGAGAAAGAGCCTGGACCATCTTCCGGGCTTTTTATATTATGGAGTATAGATACAGTATAATTGAGAAGAATCTTACTATTATGCTGATAGAATCCTCTGTTTCTACATTACACCCTTGAAATATATAAAAAAAATGCTTATAATAAAGGCTGTCTAACTGGGGCATTAGCTCAGTTGGGAGAGCGCTTCGCTGGCAGCGAAGAGGTCATCGGTTCGAGCCCGATATGCTCCATCGTAAACACAATCCATTTCTGAGGGTGGATTGTGTTTTTATTATGCTGTAAGAAAGTATAAATACTTTCTTACAGCATAAGTGCAACTAAGGCTTATCTATAGTAAAGCTTGGCGATAACGGAACTAGGATCCGATAAGTTCCAGGTAAGTAATTATGGCGGATCCTCGTTCCGTTAAAAGATAGAATTGCTGCTCAAAAGTGATTGAAATGAATCCTCGTTCCGTTAATAGTCCAAAAAGAAGTGGAAATGATGGTGAAAAGGGCAAATAACGGAACGAGGATCCGAAACCGATGCCAAAAGTCGTTATTTGAGGCAAATAGCGGAATGAGGATTCACTTAGCAACACCGACTCAGCCCTTAGTCAAATAACCTTCACATGCAAATCCACATTTTTAAAATATTTTTTCTTCCCTCTACTTATTCAACTTTCCGGATTTTAAACGATATAGTAAGTATGAAACTTCTAATAAAAATTAGGGTTGATGAGACAAAAGTTGAATAACCTGCGATAACGGCAAACTTATTGAAAGGTAAGGACGCAGAGCCACGGGTCTAAGGTCTTATGACTATGATCGCCGGGTTACCGAAAAAGGATGAAAAGATTAGTAGTTAAACTAATTAAGTCTATCATTTTTGGTAGGCTATTTTTATTATAGGAAAATGAGGGAAGTCTCAGTTATTCCCTCTCTTCAAGGAGGTACATATCGATGGATAAGACATCAATTATTGGTATTTTTATCGGATTTTTAGCTATTGGGGCAGGTATGACACTTAAAGGTGTTAGCCCCGCAGCGTTAGTTAATCCTGCTGCATTTATTATTATATTTTTTGGAACAGTTGCCTCTGTGTGTATTGCTTTTCCAATGGAAACGATTAAAAAGGTACCGAGACTTTTTATCATACTATTTAAGGATGATAAACAGAATGATATAAAACAGACGGTTGATACGTTTACTGAATGGGCTGAACTTACTAGAAAGGAAGGAATACTAACACTTGAGGCCAAAATAGATCAGCTGGATGATAGCTTTTTATCATCAGGGATCCAGTTAGCTGTTGATGGACAATCAACTGAGTTTATTAGAGAGCTTATGTTAGAAAAAATTGATGCGATGGAAGAGAGACATCAGAAAGGAGTTTCCGTCTTTTCACAGGCTGGTACATATGCTCCAACTCTTGGTGTGTTGGGGGCAGTTGTCGGTTTAATTGCTGCTTTAGGTGATATGAATGACATGGAGGCTTTAGGACATGCTATCTCTTCAGCTTTTATAGCAACTTTGTTTGGTATATTTTCTGGTTATGTTTTGTGGCATCCTTTTGCAAACAAACTTAAAGAGAAGTCAAAAAAAGAGGTACTAATGAAACAAATCATGATTGAAGGTGTATTATCCATCACAAATGGTGAATCTCCACAGCTAATTCGAGATAAACTAAGCTCTTATTTATCACCAAAAGAATTGTCAAAATTAGTCCAGGAGGGATCAAATGCGCAGAAAGAAGAAGAGTGATGAAATTCATATGAGTGAATCCTGGTTACTTCCTTATGCGGATTTATTAACACTGCTTCTGGCCTTATTCATCGTTTTGTTTGCGATGAGTGAGATAGATGCAAAAAAATATGAGGAGCTCTCGCGCGTATTTAATAGTGAGTTTTCAGGTGGGGAAGGGATACTAGAAGAAAGTAATAGTTCAGTAGAGATGCCTCAGGATGTGGAAGAAGACGAAGAGGAGACTGAAAAACCTGAGGATGAGGAAAAATTAAGTAATAGTGAACAAGAGTTAAATAGATTGGAATTGCTGCAGAAGCGAATTAACGAATATATAACTGAAAACAATCTTGCCGAAAAGTTAGGGACAAAGTTAACTGGAGAAGGATTATTAATCACTATCATCAATGATGTAACTTTTGATTCAGGAAGCGCTGTGGTGAGGGGAGAAGGCAGGGGAATTGCAAGTGCTATATCGACTTTTTTGTACACGGATCCGCCACATCAAATAATAGTCAGTGGTCATACGGATGACAGACCAATTCGTACTAGTGAGTTTTCATCGAATTGGGATCTAAGTGTCATGCGAGCAGTTAACTTTATGCGTCTGATTTTAGAGAATGAAAAACTTGACCCCAAAACATTCAGTGCAAAAGGATTTGGTGAACATAAACCAATGGTACCGAACACAAATGACCAAAATCGGGCAAAAAACAGACGAGTAGAAGTACTGATATTGCCTAATTATGATATTAAAGAAGAATTGTAGTGTGGTGGTGCCTGTCACTTCCCGGTTTTTGTCAAATCTTGTCGTCAAATAAACTATAAGCCGAAATCCCACCTAATTGGATTTCGGCTTTTATAGATTTATTTCTTCTTAAACTTACTCCCTTTACTTTTGGCACGTAACTTGGCCATTAAATCTGATGATTTTTCAGATTCCTTTTGGGTGATTGCTTCATCAATCGAAACAATCTGGTACTCATCATCCACTTTTTCCATGTTGAAATACGTATTTTCACTGCTGCCTTCAGGTAATTCATCAACCGTAATTACTACTTCTTCCTTGGTTTCCTCCATGAGGATGACAGCTTTGTTATTGTCTTCAATTCGATCTAGTATTCCTTTCATGTCTTATCCTCCTGTACATGCTAAGCCTTGGCTTTTGATATCGGAGATCCGTGATGGACCGATTCCACTAACATCTGTTAAATCACTGACAGATTGATATGGTCTCAATTTAATTAAGTCCTCTGAACGTGCCGGCCCGATATGGATAATTTCCTGTAATTTTTCAGACGATGCTTTGTTGATGTTGATACAGTCACCAGTTGATGCCTTATTTTCCGTTGACTCATTTTTATCATTACTGGATGAGTTATCTGAGGAACTACTGCTACTTGGGCTGATCGTGCCGTCATCTTTTGTCTGGATGGAATAGTCGTTTCCGTCCGTTGTTACAACAATCGTTCCATGAACATCAGTACCAAATAATTTGATCCCAGCGTTTTGGATAAGTGAAACAACTTCGGCATGCGGGTGTCCATATTGGTTGTCTGCGCCTGCACTGTAAATGGCTACTTCCGGACTTACCGCATCAATAAAGGCTGGATTACTGGATGTATTGGATCCATGATGGCCTAATTGCACAATGTCAGCATTTACATTATTTCCGCTGTTTAACATTTCCATTTCGCTATCACGACCAGCATCGCCAGTGAATAAAAAGCTCACGTCGCCATATGTGAATTTTGCGGAAATGGATTCTTCGTTTGTGTTGCCAGAAATGCTGCCTGGATGGAGGACGGTTATGTCCATCGTACCAATTTCAAACGTGTCTCCGGTTCTTGGTTCATCATATCCGGCATCACTTGCCAGAACAGCCTTCATGCCTTGTTGAAATGTTTGTGATGAGCTTTCATTTCCAGACATCCAAACTTCGCCAACATCAAATGTGTTCATGACTTCTGCCAGTTGCCCGGAGTGATCAGCATCAGCATGACTGACAATGAGTACATCGATAGCAGAAACACCTTGTGCAGACAGGTAGTTAGCAACTTCATTACCTTGCCAATCTCCTGTATCAAATAAAATAGTGTATTGCTCACCATTACTCTTATATTGAAAAAGGGTAGCATCAGCTTGTTCAACATCGATGTAGTGAACCTTCAAATCGGATAATGAATTGCTCTTTTTATCAGGTTCTTCATCTGATTTTGAGTTGGTAGTATTAGTTTCACTTTGGTTTGAATCTTTTTCGTTCGGTTTCTCCTTATCCTGTAATGATTCTTTAACTGATTCCGAGTGGTTTGTGACCGTTTGTTGATTAGTTGAACCTTGATCGGGATTTTGCCACATGCTACCAGAACAGCAAAAATCACTATAAATAAATATTTTTTGGGCACCTTAATTTTTTCCTCCAATCGCCCTAACTATTGCTTACTTTTAAGCGTATCAGAGCTATTGGGGAAAATCTATATACAAAATGACCATAATTGAATTTTGAACGGAGTTTTGTATGTGAAAAATTAAATTTTTCTAAGTCAAAAATTTAATTTTATTAAAGATAGCTGCTCCGGTTTTCTAATTTTCGTCATGTGCAAATTACGATCTTTCTTGTCATAATAGAAAAAAGCAAACCAAGGAGCCAACTCATGATTATTGTCTGGAAGCATTATCTGATGGTGCTGTTTTTGCTGTCGTTGTTTAACTCTGACCTGGATTCTATCGTTAATACAGAACTGTTTACAACCGGAGTATTGGATCGAATTGAAGATGGTAATCAGGCCGTTATTTTACTGGAAGAACTGCAGGAAGAGCTTGTTGTACCATTGTATACATTACCACCAGGGAGTACACCGAATATATGGCTCCGGATTAAAATGCGCGGTGTCTGTCACATCCCAAATTTTAACGAATTTTGTTTTGTCACAATAACCAAATTAATTAAGTAGTCCTGTTAAAACCACAATCGAATCTCAAACAAAAAAAGTGGCATCTATGAGGAAAAAATTATTTTCAACTAAGGCTTATCTATATTAATCGAATCTAATGCCACTTTCTTGGCATTAGATTCGATTAATATAGTAGGAGGAAGCACCTAAAAGGCACTTCCTCCTACTAAATTTTATTATAATGCTTCTTCCGTTGTGCCTAACTCTATCTTCTCGTCCTTATCTGGCATTAATAAGCTAAATACGATACCGAAAAATAGAGCTATGAAAAAGGTGGAAAACTTTGATGTGATCATTTCCTCTAGTGGTGTGCTAATCCAAATTAACGTAGATATTAAGCCTGATAGGATAGTAGCAATAACACCAGCACCTGAGTAACGTTTCCAGAAAAATGTCATTAAAATAGCTGGTGATAGTGTACAGCCGACCCCTGCCCAGGCCCAACTGACAACAAGATACAGCAACGATTCAGACACAAGTGCAATTGTCATTCCAACTAATCCGAAAAATACAACAGAGGCACGAGATATCCAGATTAATTGTTTCTCTGTTAAATCAATCCCCATTGCTTTGTGAATAATATCCTCACTGACAGAACTTGTAACCACCATTAGCTGTGAATCAGCAGTGGTAATAATTGCAGCCAAGATTCCTGCAAGCAGGATACCGGCGATCCAAGGTGGCATTAAGTCCAGAATCATTGTTGGCAGGATGATTTCAACATCGGCAAAAGATCCCTGACTGTACATTGCAATTGCGCATATACCGATTAAGAATGCACCGCTGTATGCGAGAACTGTCCAAATGATTGCAACTACACTGCCTTGATTAGCTTCTTTATCGTTTTTAAGTGCCATGAAACGAGCACTAAGCTGTGGCTGTCCCCCTAAAAATCCAAAGAACCAGGAGAAGTTGTTGAAGAATAATACGCCGATAGCAAATCCAGTTAATCCACCAAACCAATTATTGTAGGAATTTCCTGCATCGGCAAGTGATTGACTGATTGATAAGTCGTTTGTGTTAATGTAAATAAGTGCAACAATAGGTAAAATGACTAATGTGATTAACATCATGATACTTTGAATCATGTCTGTCCAAACCACTGATATAAATCCGCCAGCAAATGCAATAATAATTATGATAATAGTAGCTAGAATCACGCCAGCTGTGGGTGACATACCAAATGTTGTGAAAAGCATTTTGCCAGCACCAGCCATTTGTGCACCTACATAAAACATTAGAAATCCCGCAATAAGGATACTTGTCAGCCAGCGAATAATATTGGCTTTTTCACCAAAACGCGCTGCAAGGTAATCTGGGAGTGTGAGGACGTTGTATTTATTGGTCTCTCTCATAAATTTTTTGGCTAAGAATAACCAGGCAAATAAAATACCAATTGCGATACCGGCAGCTACCCAAACACCTGATAACCCTGTCATAAATACAAAACCAGTATACCCTAATAGTAACCATGCTGATTCGCCAGTTGCACGTTCGGAAAAGGCAAGTGCCCATCCAGGTAACTTTTTTCCACCTAGTAAAAAGTCAGAATGTGTCTTACTTTTTTTACTGAAATAGTAACCAATAGCCAATATTACTAAGCAATACAGAATAAATTCGATTAAAATTATATTCATTCGTAAACCCTCCATTTAATTTGTAATCGCTTACATATTTCTTGTGCAATAGCTTTAATTTGGTACCATTTAAATAATCCTCCTTCTATATAATCAATATTAATTACACAATTGCACCTTCAATAAGTAAATCTTTTTCTGCAAAACGTTCAAATCGGAGTTGTGATAAATTAAGTGTTTGATAGTTTCCGGTACGGATTAATTCGGATAAACCTTTACCCACAGCTGGTGCCTGCTGCATCCCATGTCCGCTGAACCCACAGGCTAAATAGTAACCATTTACCTCTGGATGTTCACCGATAATCGCATTTTGGTCCTCTGTATTATGGCTGTACATTCCTGCCCAGCCACTGATGATCTTTGCATATAGAAAATTATCAATCCGATGTCCGAGAATAGGCCATAATTGTTCCAGGAAAAGTTCGCGCGACCATTTAAAATCGATCCCTGGCTTGACTTTTTCCGAGAATCCTACAATCAGACTCTGTCCTTCATGACGGAAATAAACCCCGGTCGGGTCAACTGTTAGAGGAAGTTTATATGTTAAGGGTTCTGCGATGTCAAACTGGATAATCTGTCTTTTTAATGGAATAACAGGAACAGGACAGTTAATTGTTTCACTTAAAGCTGGTGCCCAAGGACCGGCGCAGTTTATAACGATTGGTGCGTGATAGGTATCGCCATTTTCCAATTGTACACCGATGACTTCCTGATCATTTTTTAATATAGTTTCGACTGGTTCATATACATAGGATGCTCCAAGCTGTTTTGCCTTTTTGACATATCCTTGCATAACCGAATAGGGATCGAGATATCCGTCTTCTGCACAATACAACCCTCCTTGTAAGTCATCTGTATTTAATTCAGGGATAATGGTTACTAATTCTTCACGTGATAAAAATTCAGATGGAACACCATGTTCACGCTGTAAGTTCGCTTGTTTTTGTAATTGATCCATGTTTTCATTTTTAGCTAAGAATAAATAGCCTTGTTGCTGAAAGTTTATCTCAGCTTTCTCGCCGTTAATTGCCATGTCTTCAGGAAATGATTTGTATTGTTGTAAACTGTAGCGACTAATTTGAATGTTGATCGCTGTGGTGAATAGCTGCCGAATGCCTCCAGCACTTCTAGGGGTTGAGGAAAATTCATATATAGGGTCTTTCTCAAAAACTGTTATTTTGCCTGTGTAACCATCATTTAGCAGGTTATAAGCAACACTCGAACCGATTACACTCCCACCAATAATGATGATATCTGATGTTTTTTGCATTAAATCACCTCAAATTAATAGTTAGATAATTCTTAACATTTTATTTATAACGTAATATGCTAAGTAAAGTCTATGGGCACTTTACACAAAATACAGAAAAAAAATAAGGTATATTATTATTTTAAATATTGTGATAATATTAAATTGTACAGGTTATAAGTGGGAGGAAACTGTAATGGATGGCTTTGTACAATTTGCACAAAATACAGTGAAAGCGGTTTCAGAAATCTTGCCATTTCCAATTAGTGTAAGTGATGAACAAGGTTATATAATCGGAGATACAAATCCTTTGCGAATTGGAACGATACACACACCATCAATTGAGGTTATCAAAGCTAATAAAGTCATTTTATTTACCGAAGAAAAAACAATCCATATGGAAAATGTACTGCCTGGAGTTGCTGTTCCTCTTAATTTTGAAAACAAACCTGTTGGTGTTCTTGGTATTATTGGAAATCCAAAAGAGGTTGAATCCTATGCGTATCTGGTGAAAAAATATGTGGAGATGATGTGGCAGGAAACACTCCATGTTCAAATTGAGAACTTGGAAGCTATGACATTGGAATCGTTTGTCCAGTATATTCTATTAAATGAATCTATTAATCATGAGCAAATCAGTCATTACTGTGAGTTGCTTCATATTGAATCAAATCGGAAGCGTACGTGTATTGTAATAGATATCGGTGATTACTTTCTGACGAATATGCAAGATAAACAGGGGACTATTCCACCTGAGCACATGAAAAAGACAATACTGGACTGTATTGTTCGTGCATTTAACGGGGGCCAGCAAGATGTATGTGCATTCTTGAACACAGAAAGAATTGTCTTTTTAAAGTGCATTCCCAGTGAAGAAGATTTTCTAAGGTTTATGAATGAATTTAGAGATTGCAGCATTCACTTGCTGGAAATGTTTCGCGTATTTAAACTCACTGACGTAATCATTGCCTCAGGAAATATCTGCTCATCTTTGGATCATGTAGCTCAATCTTATTGGGAAGCAGATTCGCTTATAAAATTCTCCCACAAATCCCTGATCACACCAAAAATCTATTCTTATTTCGATTGGGATATATTAATTGAGATGCTTCCACATCAGCTTGGTCTAAACATGCAAAGGATACTTGTCCAACGCTTGCAACCGCTACTAGACGATGATGCATTTTCAGAGCTGAAACATGATTTCATTTCCTACTGCAATAATAATATGAATATAAGTAAAGCGGCTGAGGAATTATTTATCCACCGGAACACATTAATCTATCGGCTGAAAAAAATAAACAAGATTACAGGCCTTGACACAAGCTGTTTCGAACATTGCACACTACTGTATTTTGTGCTGAAGTAAGCTGAGTATTTATAAATATGTTAAGGTAGAATACATAATATTATGAAAATAAAGGAGGCTGTATGATATGTTATCAAATAAAGAGATTAACAAAGCAATATCGATGAGAGATGTAATAGACTCCATTGAAAACTATTATTTGCAGAATAAGTCTAGTAATGAGATAACACCTGATCGTATGCATATTGATGATGAGGATAACACAGCATTATTGATGCCAGCATTTTATGGTGATTACTATGCAACAAAATTAGTAGGAGTAGCCCCTAACAATACGAAGCTGGATAAGCCGTCGATACATGGGTTAATGGTGCTCTATAATCGAAAAACACTCGAACCTCTTATGACGTTTGATGCAATGCCAATAACTGCTTTACGTACTGGTGCCCTTGGTGGGTTAGGAATGAAATATTTATCAGATCAGAATGCTTCCTCGATTGGAATTATAGGCACAGGTACCCAAGGGTGGAGTCATTTGCAATCAGCATGCGCTGTACGATCAATTGAAACAGTATATGTTTATAATCGCAGCAATAAAAAATTAAAAGAATTCATTACAAAAGCAAAAAATGAATATCCTGATTTAACTGTAAGACAAGCAGAATTACCAGAATTAATCAGAAGTTCAGATATCATTATTACAACAACAACATCTAAAACACCGGTCTTACCTGATATGGATCCATCGGTTTGGAAGGGAAAACAAGTTATGGCAGTTGGGTCTTTTAAACCTTCCATGCAGGAACTTCCTGATTCTTTTTTATCTGCAGTAGATGAATTTTACGTTGATGCATACAGCGCATTCCACGAATCAGGGGATATGATTCGGGCGAAGCACTTTGGGGCGAATGAAAACAATACTTTGTCACTGGAAAAAATGATTAAGCAACAACATAGACCGACCAATATTTCGGGCAAAACTTTATTGTTTAAGTCTGTTGGTATTGGTATTTTTGATTTGATTACATCTAAGGAAATCTATGAAAAATTAAGTTAAGGTTCAATAGCTTATGAATAGGAATTGACTCTATTCGTAAATTACCATCCTAAAAAAATACCTTTTCAATTTCAGCTGTTAGTGGTAGAATTTTATATTAAATTATTAGAATAGTTTTACAAAGGAAGGGTAGGGCTGGTTATGGGTAAAGACTTACGGATAAAAAGTAATGTGTTCAGTGATAGCTTTTTGAGAGCGCCAAACCGTGCGATGCTTCGTGCAGTTGGTGTTACAGATGATGATTTTAAAAAGCCAATGATTGGTGTTGCAAGTACATGGAGTGAGGTGACACCCTGTAACATTCACCTGAATGATTTGGCGGTTAGCTCCAAGAAAGGGGCTAAAGAAGCTGGCGGTGTTCCGCTTATGTTTAATACGATAACAGTTTCTGATGGAATTTCCATGGGCACGAGTGGTATGCGTTATTCACTTCCAAGCCGGGATCTTATTGCTGATTCAATTGAGACGGTTACTGGTGCGGAAAATTTGGATGGACTTGTTGCAATTGGTGCCTGTGATAAAAATATTCCCGGTTGTATGATTGGGATTGCTAATAGTGAGGTTCCGTCTGTTTTTGTATATGGCGGAACTATTTCCCCTGGTTCCCATGGCGGAAAGGATATTGACATTGTGTCGGTATTTGAAGGAGTAGGTAAACATAACAATGGGGACATTGATGATCAGGAGCTAAAAGCGATTGAATGTAATGCATGTCCTGGTGCAGGTGCCTGTGGCGGGATGTATACTGCTAACACGATGGCGTCAGCGGTGGAAGCAATGGGAATGAGTTTGCCTGGAAGTTCCTCGAATCCAGCTGAATCAAAGGAAAAAGCAGATGATTGCGCTGCTGCAGGTGAAGCTGTATATCAATTACTGGAAAAAGGTATTTATCCAAAAGATATTATGACAAAAGAAGCATTTGAGAATGCAATAACAGTAGTGATGGCACTGGGCGGATCAACGAATGCTGTTCTTCATTTGCTGGCGATGGCTCATGCGATTGATGTTGATTTGAGCATTGATGACTTTAACAGAATGCAGGAACAAGTTCCACATCTTGCTGATATGAAGCCGAGTGGCAAATATGTTATGCAGGACCTGCATAATGCAGGTGGTGTGCAGGCTGTCATGAAGCTTCTTCATGAGGAAGGATATTTGCATGGGGATTGTCTTACAGTAACTGGAAAAACAGTTGCCGAAAATTTAGCTGAGGCACCTTCATTAGAGGATGATCAGAAAGTAATTATGCCATTTGATAATCCTATGCGTGCGGATGGTCCATTGATTGTTCTAAAAGGTAATTTGGCACCGCGCGGCGCAGTGGCGAAAGTGTCTGGTGTAAAAGTCAGTCGTCATACTGGTCCGGCGCGTGTGTTTAATACGGAGAACGAGGCTTCGGCAGCAATTAGTGAGAATAAGATTGCTGAAGGTGATGTTGTAGTGATCCGCTATGTTGGTCCAAAAGGTGGTCCTGGTATGCCTGAGATGCTGTCGATTTCAAGTTTGCTTGTCGGAAAGGGACTTGGAGAGAAGGTGGCATTGTTGACTGACGGCAGATTTTCTGGAGGAACTCATGGACTTGTGGTAGGTCATATTGCACCGGAAGCACAGGATGGCGGTCCAGTAGCGCTTCTACAGGAAAATGACCTTGTTACAATTGATTCGGAGCAAAAGGAGATTTCATTTGAAATTTCTGAAGATGAATTACAGCGTCGTAAGGATGAATGGACAGCTCCACCTATGTACAAAAAAGGTGTGTTAGGTAAATATGCTCATACGGTTTCCTGTTCTTCAAAAGGAGCAGTGACTGATTTTAAATAGTTTTTAGATGCCCCGGATAATACCGGGGTTACTTTTTTGGTGGTTAAGAGTCTATAGAACTTCGATCGGATATGTTTATCAACCTGAAATTGGATATATCAACCGAAATGGGAGGATATCGACTTGAAATTTGGCTTATCAACCAGATGTGTAATTTATCAACCGAAATGGAGGGATATCGGCTTGAAATTTAGTTTATCAACTGGAATATGAATATATCGACCTAAATGTGAACTTTAACCGGATATCTGAACTTCAACCCAATATCGAGAACTTCAACCAGATATCAAAAACATCAACCTCATAGCGGACAACTCTCCCTTTTTACCCTGTAATACAAATGTAATATATTCACCATTTTCTTGTCGCAATCATAATGTAAACGCATTCAAACTATTTGATTAATCAAAAGTATCAAAAAATTTTCAAAAAGTGGTTGACCTTTACTGTGAAACGGTATAAGATTATCGACAATATCAAATTTTCAGATACAAATAATATCATCAAATCGATGATGGGAATAAAGGAACATGGCCCATGTTTTTACAGAGAGCCGGGGTTGCTGTAAGCCCGGAATTACATGTTGTTCTGACATCGTCCCTGAGTGCAGAATTGAAAGGGTTGCAAATGAAGCTCCCCATTAGATTCTGTCAGGTATACACGGGTATACCTGTTATCAAAAAAAGCTGTTTGACAGCTTAGTGAGGCAGGATTCGTGAGGATGCTGTAAACTTGGGTGGTACCGTGAAAAGAGACTCTTTTCTCCCCATTCATTCTGCTTATTGGCAGGTGTGTGGGGAAAGAAGGGTCTTTTTTTTATAGCAGTAAAGAAAGTATAAAAAGCTTTCTTATGCATAATTGCAACTTAGGCTCGCCAGATTGGCATAAGCCTGTAAAAAAGTAAATTTTAAGGAGGCATGCAATAGTGAAAGTGGAGGCGAAACCTGAAATGGTCAGTGTAACAGAAAAGATGACCGGTGCTGATGTGTTGATGAATGCTCTTGTAGAGGCTGGTGCCGATACAATTTTTGGTTATCCAGGCGGGGCGGTACTCCCTATTTATGATGCGTTGTACCGGAGTCAAGCACCTTTTCAGCATGTGCTGTCGCGGCATGAACAGGGATCGATTCATGCGGCAGAAGGATATGCAAGGGTTACCGGAAAACCAGGCGTTGTGATGGCAACTTCTGGACCGGGAGCAACGAACCTGATAACAGGTATTACGGACGCGATGATGGATTCGTTGCCGCTAGTCGTATTTACCGGGCAGGTAGCAAGTGGTGTGATCGGAACGGATGCTTTTCAGGAGTCGGATGTGCTGGGGATAACGACTCCGATTACCAAATACAATTATCAGGTGAAACATGTATCTGAAATACCCAGGATCGTGAAAGAAGCTTTTTATATTGCTGCTTCAGGAAGACCGGGACCAGTTGTAATTGATATTCCAAAAGATGTATCAGCGGCTGTAACGACGGAGACATTTTCCAGTGAATTTCATTTACCTGGATATCAGCCAACCAAAAAGCCTAATCCATTACAAATTGTTAAATTAGCTGACGCACTAAGTCGTGCGGAAAAACCTGTTATTCTCGCTGGGGCAGGTGTTCAATTTGCAAACGCATCGGAGAACTTAAAACAGTTTGCAGAGATACATCAGCTTCCGGTAGTAACAACATTACTTGGTCTAGGGACTTATCCAGGGTCAGAAAAGCTGTCCTTGGGTATGGGTGGAATGCATGGAACGTACGCTGCCAACATGGCAATTTACGAAAGCGACTTATTAATTAATATTGGTGCCAGGTTTGATGACCGCTTGACAGGGAATTTAAAACATTTTGCCCCGAATGCCAAGGTAGCTCATATTGATATCGACCCTGCTGAAATCGGCAAAAATATTAAGACGGAAATTCCTGTTGTAGCTGATGCAGATGAAGCGCTTAAAATGTTGCTGGAAAAGGCGGATTCATCCATGCACCATGAACCTTGGCTGGAAAAGCTGCAGGGAAATAAAAGAGATTATCCTTTGTGGTATGAACAGTCGGATAAAGAAATATCGCCACAATGGCTGATAGAACAGGTTTATAAACAATCGTCAGGAAAAGCAATTGTTACGACTGACGTTGGACAGCATCAAATGTGGGCGGCACAGTTTTATACGATGGAAAAACCAAATCGTTGGGTGACATCAGGAGGACTTGGAACAATGGGGTTCGGATTTCCGGCTGCAATTGGTGCACAGCTCGGTGCGCCTAAGGATCTCGTTGTTGCATTAGTAGGTGACGGAGGCTTTCAGATGACTTTTCAGGAACTGTCTGTAGTTAAAGAACGAAACCTGCCTGTTAAAGTAATCATCGTTAATAATGAGGCACTTGGAATGGTGAGGCAGTGGCAGGAAAGTTTTTATGAGGAGCGTTATTCTGAATCAGTTTTTTCATCAAATCCTGACTTTGTAAAGCTAGCAGAAAGCTACGGAATTCGTGGAATGAAGGTTGACAAGGAAGCGGATGTAGAAGAAGTATTGCAGGAAGTATTTTCATATGAAGGTCCAGTTGTTGTTGATTGCCGTGTTGTTCAATTATCGAATGTGTATCCGATGATTGCCCCAGGTAAAGGAATCCATGAAATGGTAGGGGTGACAAAATGAGACGAATCATAAGTGCAACGGTTCAGAATCGTGGAGGCGTACTAAATCGGGTGACTGGGATGATGCATAAGCGGCAATTTAACATCGAAAGTATTTCTGTTGGTGCATCCGAAACTGAAGGCATATCGAAAATGACCTTTGTTGTCGAGGTAGGCGATCATCAGAAACTGGAGCAGCTGACCAAACAACTTAACAAACAAATAGATGTTTTGAAAGTGTCGGATATTACAGAAAAGGCGATTGTTGCAAGGGAGCTGGCATTGATAAAGGTGAAAGGAAGCGGCCAATTGCGTGCAGAAATTCAAGGAGTGATTACTCCGTTTCGCGCATCCATCATTGATGTTTCCCGGGAAAGCCTGACGATTCAGGTTACCGGCAAGCCAGATAAGGTCGAAGCGTTAATATCACTGTTACGGCCATATGGAATCAAAGAGCTTTCCAAAACAGGTGTAACTGCATTCCTAAGAGGGCAGCAGCCGCAGCAGGTAACCGAAATCAATTCGTTTCCAGTTTAAAAATGGGTAAATTAAAAAACTTTGAGGAGGATGTTTCAGATGGCAAAAGTATATTATGAAAAAGAAATCGATAAGCAGGTATTGCAGGAAAAGAAAATCGCGGTGGTAGGTTACGGATCACAAGGGCATGCACATGCATTAAATCTTAGAGAGAGCGGGTATGACGTTGTGGTTGGACTTAGACCAGGGAAATCACAGCAAAAAGCAGAGGCTGACGGGTTTAAAGTTTATTCAGTTGCTGATGCGGTAAAGGCTGCAGACGTTGTAATGGTGCTGCTGCCGGATGAGCATCAGACAGAGGTTTATGAAGAAAGCATTAAGCCGAATTTGCAGGCAGGAAATGCAATGGCATTCGCGCACGGATTTAATATTCATTTTAATCAAATTGTCCCGCCGTCAGATGTTGATGTTTTCCTTGTTGCTCCAAAAGGCCCAGGACACCTTGTTCGCCGAACGTATGAGGGAGGTGCTGGAGTACCAGCATTGTATGGTATTTTTCAGGATGTTACAGGCAATGCCAAGCAGCTTTCACTTGCTTATTCACAAGGAATTGGTGCAGCAAGAGCAGGGGTTCTTGAAACGTCATTTCAGGAAGAAACGGAAACGGATTTGTTTGGTGAGCAGGCAGTACTTTGCGGTGGACTTACAAATTTAATTAAAGCAGGATTTGAAACGTTAACTGAAGCAGGATATCAGCCTGAAGTTGCCTATTTTGAATGTATGCATGAAGTGAAACTGATTGTGGATCTGCTGTATGAAGGCGGACTTGAAAATATGCGTTACTCGGTTTCTGATACCGCGCAATGGGGTGATTTTGTTTCTGGGCCACGCGTCATCAACGATGAAACAAAAGCCCGCATGAAGGAAGTGCTTTCGGAAGTTCAATCAGGTGAATTTGCTAAAGGATGGATTTTGGAAAATAAGGCAAACCGCCCACAATTCTATGCAATCAATGCTTTAGAAAACCAGCATCCGATTGAAAAAGTTGGAAAGGAGCTCCGTGATTTAATGCCTTTTGTAAAACAGCCATTACAAGCAACAAAAGAAAAGCAAAAGGATGTGAATGTGCATGTCACAAATTAAAATTTTTGATACGACTTTGAGAGATGGTGAACAATCACCGGGAGTGAATTTGAATAAACTTGAGAAGCTGGAAATCGCAAGACAGCTTGAGAAATTGGGTGTTGACCGGATGGAGGCAGGTTTTCCTGCTTCATCCCAGGGTGACTTTGAAGCAGTAAAAGCAATTGCTGAAACCATTAAAGGAACATCGGTTACTGGGCTTGCAAGAGCAGTAAAGTCGGATGTCGACACAGCATGGGAGGCGCTGAAATATGCAGAGGAACCGTGCCTTCATATCTTTTTGGCAACATCACCAATTCACATGACTTATAAGCTGAAACAAACACCTGAGCAAGTGATTGAGACAGCAGTGAATATCGTCGCATATGCAAGAGAAAAGTTTCCGCAAGTGGAGTGGTCAGCTGAAGATGCTTCTCGGTCAGATTGGAATTTCCTTGCACAAATAATTGAGAAAGTAATTGATGCTGGTGCCACAGTAATTAACTTGCCGGATACTGTTGGGTATACGACGCCAAAGGAATATGGGGAACTATTTCAATTTATTAAAGAAACAGTTCCAAATATCGATCAAGTAGATTTATCCTGTCATTGTCATAATGATTTGGGCATGGCGGTTGCTAATTCGATTGCTGCTGTAGAAAATGGTGCTACTCAGGTGGAAGGAACGATAAACGGTATTGGAGAGCGCGCTGGTAATGCATCATTAGAAGAATTGGCTGTAGCATTCGAAATTCGATCAGATCAATATCCTTATACAACTGGGCTAAAGCTTAATGAGATAAAGCGTACGAGTGACCTTATCGCGAAGTTATCTGGGATGTTTGTCCAGGCAAATAAGGCGGTTGTTGGCCGTAATGCATTTTCACATGAAGCTGGTATCCATCAGGATGGCGTTCTAAAAAACAAGGAAACATACGAAATTATTACACCAGAAATGGTTGGAGTACAGTCAAATACACTATTTCTTGGAAAACATTCCGGGCGTCATGCGTTTCAGGATAAAGTGAAGTCACTCGGATTTGAGCTTGCCGAGGAAAATCTGAAAAAAGCATTTTATCAGTTTAAACAGTTAACTGATCGTAAGAAAGAAGTAACGGACGATGATATTTTTACAATCTTGATGGAAATACAAACAGATCAGTCTGGTGCTGCTAAGTATCGAATGGAAATGTTCCAGGTGCAATACGGTACAGCGAATATCCCTACAGCAACAGTATCATTGACTACACCTGAAGGGAATAAGGTTCAGGAAGCTCGTACAGGACAGGGAAGTGTTGAAGCACTTTATAACACATTGGATAGCTTAATTGAACAGGAATTACAGTTAGTTGACTATCAACTGAACTCAGTCGGGCGCGGAAAAGATGCGCTTGCTGAATCACATGTACAGCTTTTGGTAAATGGAGAATCAATGAATGGCCGTGGAACTGCACAGGATGTTGTTGAGGCTTCGGCAAATGCTTTTTTAAATGCTGTTAATCGCTACATGATTCAATATCATATATCAAAGCCAAAAGAAGAGGCTGTAAAAGGAGGATATTAAATGAATAAACAGGTTGTTTTGCTGCCAGGAGATGGTATTGGCAAAGAAGTGATGGAGTCAGCTAAGTTAGTACTGAATACGGTTGCTACAGAATACGGCCACCGTTTTGCTTTTCATGAACATGCCATAGGTGGAGATGCAATTGACCGCTATGGCATCCCGCTGCCGGATGATACGATAAAGGCTTGTCAGCAGGCTGAAGCTGTATTACTAGGGTCTGTTGGAGGAAAGAAGTGGGATAATCTCCCGGCAAACAAGCGGCCTGAAAAAGGATTACTTGGGATTAGGAAGCAATTGGGACTGTTTGCAAATTTGCGTCCGATTAAAAGCTTTCCGGCATTAGAACATGTTTCTCCACTGAAACAAGAAGTTATTAGTGGAAGTGACATTTTAATCATTCGTGAATTAACAGGTGGTCTGTATTTTGGGCAGCCTAGTGAACGGCGAGAAAATGGGCAGGCAGCAGTTGATACACTTTATTATCAGCGCTATGAAATCGAACGGATTATTGATAAAGCATTCCAAAGTGCACGAAAACGACGAAAGCATTTAACTTCAGTGGATAAAGCAAATGTGTTGGAATCAAGCCGTCTTTGGCGAGAAGTTGTCGAGGAAAAGCGGCAGCAGTATCCGGATGTAACGGTGGACCATCTGCTTGTTGACGCTGCTGCAATGAAGCTTGTTACAAGTCCTGATCAGTTTGACGTTATGGTTACGGAGAATTTATTTGGCGATATTTTAAGTGATGAGGCATCCGTTTTAACCGGTTCGCTTGGAATGCTTCCGTCTGCAAGTGTACGTTCAGACGGTGTTGGTCTTTACGAGCCAGTTCATGGATCAGCACCTGATATTGCTGGACGTGGAATGGCCAATCCAATTGGGATGATTCTGTCAGCAGCTATGATGCTTCGCCATTCTTTTAATATGGAACAGGAGGCTGCCGAGATTGAGTCAGCGGTAAATGATACGTTAAATGAAGGCTATCATACAGCTGATTTGAATAGGGAAGGCGGAAAACTTGTTGGTACCGCCGAGATGACTGAGGCAGTTATTGAAAATATCACGACTAAAAGTGTTTCAGACAGTATTTGCAGTTCATATTTCTAAAAGAGAGAGGAGGAATTCTTGATGGGGAAGCCTGAAACGATTATAGAAAAAATTTGGAATAAGCATGTTGTGCATGATGAAGAAGGTAAACCAAGTCTTATGTATATTGATCTGCACCTTGTTCATGAAGTTACGTCACCACAGGCGTTTGAAGGATTACGGCTGACTGATCGCAAAGTACGTCGGCCGGACCTGACTTATGCAACGATGGATCATAATGTTCCAACGAAAAACCGTGATGTAATAAAGGATGAAATTTCGGTAAAACAGATGGAAACATTAAAAAAGAACTGCTTAGATTTTGGTATTACCCTTGCAGATATGTATCATCCTGATCAAGGAATTGTTCATGTAATTGGTCCGGAGCTTGGGTTGACGCAACCGGGAAAGACGATTGTTTGTGGAGATAGCCATACTTCTACACATGGCGCTTTTGGTTCATTGGCTTTTGGAATTGGAACAAGTGAAGTCGAGCATGTTCTTGCTACACAGACATTGTGGCAGGAAAAACCAAAGACTCTCAATGTTCATGTTGAAGGTGATCTAGGTCCAGGTGTAACTGCAAAGGATTTAATTTTAGCGATTATTGGGAAATACGGCGTTCGGTTTGGCACTGGTTACGTAATCGAGTATACCGGAGACGCGATCCGCGAGTTGTCTATGGAAGGCCGGATGACGGTTTGCAATATGTCGATTGAGGCAGGGGCAAGAGCTGGCCTGATCAGTCCCGACGAAAAAACTGTTGAATTCCTGCGTGGCAGGGCTCATGTACCAGAAGGAGAGCAATTTGAAGAACTTGCTGAAGAGTGGTTAGACATCGCTACTGATGAAGGTGCTGTCTATGATCAGACCGTAACAATAAAGGCAGCCGAAGTTGAACCGCAAGTAACCTGGGGAACAAATCCTGGTATGTGTGTACCTGTAAATGGTTCCACTCCGTCAGCAGATGATGTGGAGCATAAAGAGGATTTGGAACGGGCATTAGCGTATATGGGATTGGAGGAAAATCAGCCAATCACTTCAATAGAGATCGACCATGTGTTCATCGGTTCCTGTACTAATTCACGATTGGGTGATTTGAAAAAAGCTGCATCAGTTATTCAAGGTAGAAAAGTGAATCCAAAAGTTAGAGCGATTGTTGTCCCAGGGTCATTTAAAGTTAAATGGCAAGCGGAAAAAGAGGGACTAGATCTTATTTTCAAAGAAGCTGGGTTTGAATGGCGAGAGGCTGGCTGCAGTATGTGTCTCGCTATGAATGATGACATTGTTCCACCAGGTGGAAGGTGTGCCTCAACGTCGAACCGCAACTTTGAGGGTAGGCAAGGAAATGGTGCCAGGACTCATCTGGTCAGCCCGGAAATGGCGACTGTTGCTGCGATTGAGGGTCATTTTGTGGATGTACGTCAATATGCAGGGGCACTGCAATAGGAGGTGAGTGATTATGGAAGCTATTCAAAAGCATGCTGGAAAAGTATTTCCATTAAATCGTACAAATGTTGACACAGATCAGATTATCCCAAAACAATTTTTGAAACGTGTCGAACGAACCGGCTTCGGTCAATTTCTTTTTTATCATTGGCGATTCGATGATGATGGCAATCAACGGTCTGATTTTATTTTGAATCAGAATGCATATGCAGATGCCTCTATCTTGCTGGGCGGTGAAAATTTTGGATGTGGATCATCCCGTGAACATGCTCCATGGGCGTTATTAGATTATGGGTTTCGAGTAATTATTGCACCTAGTTTTGCTGATATTTTTTATAATAACGCCTTAAAAAATGGGATTATTCCAGTGCAAATGGATGAAGAACAGGTAAGTGAATGGATGAAACAAGCGGAAGAATCATCTCTATATTTGCAAGTGGATTTGGAGAATCAGCAGATTGTCGATGATGAACGAACAGTTCCATTTTCGATTGATAATTACCACAAAGAAAAGCTGTTGAATGGCTGGGACGACATCGCCCTCACGCTGCATCATGAAGCTAAAATTACTGCGTTTGAGGGCAGGTGAGTGAATAACTAAGACTTTTTGTGTTGCTTATCAATCTTTGCAGTTAGATATAATCTGTGTCACTGTAGCAACATTTATTTCTGCTTTGGGCAGTCGCACACCTTAGGGCAACGCTTCAGCTTTCTCGGAAGCAAAAACCGCTTAGCCTGCGGGATCTTCAGCTGTTGCTTCAACGAACAGGACGTTCTAGTACCGGTGTTGGTCACAGGACGTGGCCGATTTTAGCCGGTGACACGCAGGGATTCGACTGCCCTACGCTCCAATAAATGCCATACTAGCGAAGGAAATACACGAAGACTCCTACGGGAAAGCGAAGACGTTGAGACCCCACAGCGAGCCTTCTTTGCGAGTGAGGAGGCTCAGCTCGAGCCCGCGGAAAGCGTAGTGTATTTCCGAAGCGATATATTATGTTGCAGTTTGATAAGCGAAGATATGATTAGATGGCGCTTAGAGGAAAATCCATTATATTTCCTATGCGGCGGCATTCAATAATAAAATCAGTTTAATAAAAAAAGGAGTGTAAACCTTGGGAATTTCTTAACTGGCGAAACGGTTTACAATGCATGGAAGCGGCTCGAGCCTTTTGTCCATCGCACACCGTTACTAACCTCGTCTACCACCAATCAAATGGTCGGGAAAAACGTATATTTTAAAATGGAAAATCAGCAGAAAACTGGTGCGTTCAAATTTAGAGGAGCAACCTTTAAACTAATGCAGCTTCCAAAAGAACAGTTACAAAATGGTGTGGTTACTGCATCAGCAGGAAACCATGCACAAGGTGTAGCTTATGCAGGAGCTAAATTGGGAGTGAAGACGACGATATTTATGGCAGAAGGAACGCCGCTTGCAAAAATCAATGCCACAAAGGCATATGGAGCAGAGGTTGTTCTTATTGGTGAATCATTCCAAGAGGCATTTGAGGCTTCATTAGAAAGGAAAGCAGAAACTGGAGCAGCGTATATACATCCATTTGATGATTATGACGTTATGGCAGGGCAAGGGACTATTGCGATGGAAATGCTGCGTCAGGAAGACAGGATTGACACGATTTTGGTACCAATTGGTGGTGGCGGATTAATCAGCGGTATCGCAACAGCTGCAAAACATATCAATCGAAATATTAGAGTGATCGGTGTCCAGGCAAGTGGAGCTGCTGCCATGCATAAAAGTTTTCATCATAATGTGAATGAAAAACTTACATCTGTTAAAACAATAGCAGAGGGTATTGCAGTGAAACAGCCAGGGAAAAATACATTACCGGTTATCCGAAAATATGTCGATGATATTGTAACAGTGTGTGATGAGGAAATTGCCTCAGCAATTGTTTATATGCTTGAACGTAATAAAACGTTAATGGAAGGGGCAGGTGCTGCGTCACTTGCAGCACTGTTTAAATATCATGACAGAATTCGCTCCAGAAATTGTGGAGTGATTGTTAGTGGCGGTAACTTGGATATTGGGATGCTTCCGATGATTCAAAAGCTAGCGGGAGAACAAAGGATATTTGCATCGTAAATTTATTGTGTGCTCCCTTTACAATCCCGGGAAACATCGTTACGATAAAACTTAATCTGGGATTGGGGGAGTGGTTCGTGTGAGAAAATTTGAGCAATCAGATATGCTGAAGCGTTTGCCTGAACAGTTTTTTGCGAAGCTGGTTAAGAAGACGCAATCTATGAAAGAAAAGGGTCATGATGTTATAGTTCTTGGACAGGGAAACCCTGATTTACCTACTCCTGAACATATAGTGAAGGCACTGCAGGATGCTGCAGAAAAACCAAGAAATCATAAATACACACCTTTTCAAGGATTCCAGTATTTAAAAGACTCCGTAGCCGACTTTTACCAAAGGGAGTATGGCGTAACGATAGATTCTAAAACAGAAGTAGCTATTTTGTTTGGGGCAAAAACAGGGCTTGTTGAATTGAGTCAGTGTCTGTTGAATCCAGGTGACCTGGCGTTGCTGCCTGACCCGGGATATCCGGATTATATGTCAGGGACTGCAATGGCTGATGCTGAAACAGCGTTTATGCCACTGCTTAGGGAGAATGGTTTTTTGCCTGATTACAGTGAGATTAGTGAGGATAAACTTGAACGAGCGAAGCTGATGTTTTTAAACTACCCGAACAATCCAACTGCAGCAACTGCAACTAAAGAATTTTTTGATGAAACGATTGATCTTGCGAATGAGCATGATTTTTGTGTTGTGCATGATTTTGCCTATGCGACAATTGGATTTGAAGAGGAAAAACCAGTTAGTTTTCTGCAATCGGCTGGTGCAAAAGATGTTGGGGTCGAAATCTATACGTTATCAAAAGCCTATAGTATGGCTGGATGGCGCGTTGCTTTTGCTGTAGGGAATCCGTCTGTTATTGAGAGCATCAATCTTGTGCAGGATCACATGTATGTCAGTTTGTTTGGCGCTGTACAAGAAGCTGCAGCAGAAGCGTTGACTGGTGATCAGACCGCAGCACAATACTTGGTTGATACATATGCAAATCGCCGGGAGCGCTTCATTGCTGCATTGGATAGGATTGGCTGGGAAGCGGACGCTCCAAAAGGTACTTTCTTTGCCTGGCTGCCTGTTCCAACTGGCAATACTTCAGAAGAATTCGCTGATTTATTGCTGGAAAAAGCACATGTGGTTGTTGCTCCAGGAAATGGTTTTGGGTCAAAGGGAGAAGGCTACGTACGTGTTGGTCTGCTTGATTCAGAGGCACGATTGGAGGAAGCGGTAGAGCGTATTGGTAGATTAGGGATATTTAATAAGTAAGATAGAAAGCAGCCGCGATTATATTACGGCTGCTTTTGTTATGGTAGATATTTGTGTGTCCGACAAAGTTTGACAAAAACCGGGAAGTGACAGGCACCTTCTCCCCACCTATTTCCATGTTTCACTCAGTACCCGTACCCAGTTTTCATGAGTGATTTTTCGTAATTCATTGTCATTAAATCCATGAGCTTTTAGTCGTTCAACAAGTTTTGGTAAACCAGTAACATCTTTGAGCTCATCTGGAACGGTTGTGCCATCAAAGTCAGATCCGAATGCGACATGGTCTATACCGAACTTTTCAGCTATATAGCTGACATGGCGAACAATTAAGTCAAGCGAAATATCTGTATCAGTTCCACCATCTTCACGAAGCATGTTCACCGCATAATTGATACCAACTACACCATTTGATTTTGCAACAGCTTCTAACTGCTTGTCTGTCAGATTACGTGATATTGGACAAAGTGCATGTACATTAGAATGTGTTGCTACGATAGGTGCACCTGAAATTTGTGCAACATCCCAAAATCCCTTTTCGTTCAAATGTGTCGTGTCGACCATGATGCCAAGCTTATTACATTCACGGACAAGCGCTTTGCCTTCATCAGTAAGTCCAGACCCAATATCAGGGGAAGATGGGTAGCGGAAAGGTACACCTTCACCATAGACGTTTGGTCTGCTCCATACGATTCCTAGTGAACGCAGTCCAGCTTTATATAAAACGTGCAGTGTATCAAAATTTGTATCAATGGCTGCAGCGCCTTCTATATGAAGTACAGCAGCCATGACGTCGTTTTTAAGACAATGTGCCAGTTCAGTTGCATTGCGAACTACCTTAAATTTTCCATCCGATTCGTTCTCGAGTCGAAACAAGCCAGCAGCAAACGTATTTGTGTTGGACAATGCTTTTTTATGTTTAATTGGTGGTGGAAGTGGTATATCGTATCCATCTGAAGTTACATGGTCTTCAGGATTAACTTCATAGCCGTCATTAGGTGTCCATACTGCAAAAAAACCACCACCGAAATTGCCTTTTTTAGCTCGGGGAAAATCAATATGTCCAATGTTGCTCTCTTTGAAAAATGATCGTTCTTTCGCTTCTTCAGGTAAATGAAGACTCAAAAGTGTATCGTTATGCCCATCGAAAATTGGGAAGTTGCTCATTATGTGGGAACCTCCTAGTGTGATATTTTTCTAAATTAGTATACCATTATACTTACATTAAAATATACCAAACCCGCAACAATGTGACTGATTTATTTTCGGTGCATAGCACTAACCAAATTTTGTCAATATGTATCAATGGGTTCTTTGTTGGTGCACATTAGCAATGTAATAATATTGTAATATTGTAAAACTTTCCTTATACCACAGACATTGCAAGCGAATCCAATTAGTTTTTTTAATAAAAGATATTAAAAATTTAGAAAAAGCTGTTGACCAACTGCATAAAACGTTATATGATTATCGGCAATATCAAATATTCAAAAAATGAAATACACATCTAATAAAAGAATAAAATTAACTCATTGACGAGAACGAAGGAACATGTAATTTGTATTCGCAGAGATCCGGGGTTGCTGGAAGCCTGGAAGTACAACGTGTTCTGCTACCATCTCCGAGTGCTAAGTTGAACGGGTTATCCTATTAGACTTGGTCAGGTGCAATTATAATTATTGCACCTGTTATCAAAACGGGCTGTTAGGCAGCTTCACAAGGTAGTAGTCGCGAGATTGCTATAAACCTGGGTGGAACCGTGAAAAGTAGACTCTTTTCTCCCCATTAATTCTGAATTTATGCAGGATTATGGGAAGATAAGGGTCTTTTTTTAATTTGTCCTGGGAGGATCCAGTGCAACTGTGGAAAGGTCAAATTGAAAAAGGTACATTAATTTAGGGAGGGTCGAGATGACAGTTTTAGTTCAGAAATTCGGAGGTACCTCATTACAATCACAAGAGAGCATTTCTAAAGTGGTTTCGCACGTTAAAAATGCAGTTGAAAGACAGTATAAACTGGTGGTGGTTGTGTCAGCATTGGGGCGAAGACCAGACCCTTATGCTACAGATACGTTGCTTAGTCTTGTTGACGGATCAGTACCTTTTCAAAACGAACGTGAAATGGATTTGTTGATGTCGTGCGGAGAAACAATTGCTAGTATTGTTTTATCAAATGAACTGCAAAAAAATCATATTAATTCTACTGCACTCACTGGTGGTCAGGCTGGAATCACGACAACAGCAGAATTTACACAGGCACAGATTAAGAGTGTGGATACGACCCGCCTGGAAAAAGAACTAAATAACTTCGATGTGGTAGTTGTTGCGGGTTTTCAGGGGCAAACAACTAGTGGAGAGATTACGACGATTGGCCGAGGTGGAAGTGACACGACTGCCGCCGCTTTAGGAGTTGCCCTAAACGCGGAAAAAATTGAAATCTTTACGGATGTTAACGGGATTATGACTGCAGATCCGAGATTAGTCAAATCGGCAAGGCAGTTAAAACGTGCGACCTACTCGGATAGCTGTAACTTGGCAAATCAGGGCGCAAAAGTTATTCATCCAAGTGCAGTTGAAATTTCCAGAGAGGCGAGTGTACCACTACATGTACGTTCTACTTATGAGACAAAAAATGGAACGCTGATCACAGATTTTGGTCCTGATCAATCAATTACTGGTATTGCTCATATGTCGGCGTTAACCCATTTTAAGATTGAAAAGAAAGAGCATCGCGATCAAATTTTTAAGAAGTTATCAGATACAGGGATTCAAGTTGACTTTTCAGCTATATCCTCAACCGGATTCCTTTTCACTATTCCAAAGGCTAATACACAAACAGCAATAGGTCTCATTAAGGACCTGGATTGCAAACCGCCACAGGTAATCGAAAATTGTGCAAAGGTGTCTGTAGTTGGGAATGATCTTTTAAGCGGTCCAATTGCTTCTAAAATTGCAGATGAACTGAACGAAAAAGATATTCAAATCTTGCAATCAGCTGACAGTCATACAACTATCGGTGTGTTAATACACGAGATGGATCTAGTCAAGGCAGTGAATTTGCTGCATGATACATTTCAATTAAGTCAACCGTTAGAATCAGGTGTAACAAAATAAAAACGAGGTGAGCGTATGGAAAAAAATATATCAGTAGGACTATTAGGATTAGGAACAGTTGGCTCCGGTGTGGTGCAAATTGTTGAAGGACATCAGGAAGAACTTGCCCATAAACTGGGGTGCGGGGTCACCATCAAAAGTATTTTGGTTTGTGATATAGAGAAGGATCGTAATGTTCAAGTGAACCCTGTAACTCTCACGACAAACCCAGAAGCAGTCTTGGCTGACCCTGAAATTGACATCATCATTGAAGTCATGGGTGGTATTGATGAAGCGCGTGAACATATTTTAAGAGCATTTGAAGCCAAAAAGCATGTAGTAACTGCAAATAAAGATTTAATGGCATTACATGGTCCAGAGCTGCAATATGCGGCAAAACAAAACGGATGTGACTTGTTCTATGAAGCCAGTGTAGCAGGGGGGATCCCTATTATAGGCGGTATAGTTGATGGACTCGCATCAGACCGAATTGAAAAAGTGATGGGAATTGTAAATGGGACTACAAATTATATTCTAACGAAAATGGATGATGAAGGAGTAGCCTATGAAGATGCATTAAATGAAGCTCAGGAGCTAGGCTTTGCTGAGGCTGATCCTACAGGGGATGTAGGTGGACTTGACGCCGCCAGAAAAATGGCGATCCTTGCCAGACTTGCTTTTTCAACATCCGTAGATCTAGCGGATGTAGAGGTTGATGGGATAGAGGGTCTGGCTTTAGAGGACCTCCAGTTTGGGAGGCAGCTTGGCCTTAAAATGAAGCTGATTGGCTTTGCAGATTTTCAGGATAAGCAGGTTGAAGTAAGTGTACAGCCAACATTTTTGCCTGAAAACCATCCACTGGCAGCAGTGAAAGATGAGTACAATGCAGTTTATGTTAACGGAAAAGCTGTTGGCGAGACTATGTTTTACGGTCCGGGAGCAGGAAGTTTACCGACCGCTACAGCTGTAATGTCTGATGTTACTGCAGTCATTAAAAATATGCTGCTTGGTGTAACTGGACAACAGGTTGTTACACCTCGTTATGACAAGGTGCTAAAATCACCTGAACAGCGCTTTGGACAGTATTATTTCAGAATACATGTGCAGGATCGGAGCGGAACATTTACGGAAATTTCATCCTTGTTTAATGAATTAGATATAAGTTTTGAACGGATTTTGCAGGACCCGATCAAAAATGATAAGGAGAACGGTCTTGCTGAGGTTATCGTAGTTACACATCAAACAACTTTGAAAAAAATCAATCAAGCGCTGGAAAAATTAGCGAAGGTCGATGTTGTCGAGGAAGTGAAAAGCTATTTTCGTATTGAAGGAGGCTATGACCAATGAGCTGGCAAGGAATAATTGAACATTACCAAAGCAATTTACCTGTTACCAAAAAAACACCCGCCTTGACACTTCATGAAGGCAATACACCCTTAATACATTTTCCACACCTATCAGAATTATTGGGTGTGGAACTGTATGGAAAGGTTGAGGGAGCAAATCCTACTGGCTCGTTTAAAGACCGCGGCATGGTGATGGCTGTTGCAAAGGCAGTTGAAGAAGGAAGTAAATCCGTTATTTGTGCTTCAACCGGTAATACATCAGCTTCAGCAGCAGCATATGCTGCAAGAGCAGGTCTGCGCGCAATTATCGTGATTCCTAAGGGAAAAGTAGCACTTGGAAAACTTGCACAGGCCAAAATGTATGGTGCTGAGATTGTTGAAATCGACGGCAACTTTGATGATGCGTTAAAAATGGTGCGTAAACTAAGTGAAAATGCACCGGTTACACTTGTGAATTCGGTGAACCCCTATCGTCTTGAAGGACAAAAGACAGCTGCATTTGAGGTTTGTGAACAGCTTGGCGAGGCACCTGATATCCTTGCTATTCCTGTTGGAAACGCCGGGAATATTAGTGCCTATTGGAAAGGATTTAAAGAATATAACGGAGAAAAGCAAACAGGTCTTCCGAGAATGTTTGGATTTGAAGCTGAGGGAGCCGCAGCTATTGTGAAAAATAAAATCATCCCTAATCCAGAGACAATTGCAACAGCAATTCGTATTGGCAATCCGGCAAGCTGGGACATGGCGATAGTTGCAAGAGATGAATCTGATGGAAAAATTGGTATGGTAACAGACGATGAAATAAAAAAAGCCTTTCAACTCCTGGCAAAAAAGGAAGGGATTTTTGCAGAGCCTGGATCCTGTGCATCGATTGCGGGAGTTATTCAGCAGTGTAAGGAAGGGGCTATTAAACAAGGCAGCAAGGTTGCAGCTGTGCTAACTGGTAACGGTCTGAAGGACCCACAAACAGCGATTGAACAGGTAACAGTCGATCCGGTGTCACTTCCAAATGATGAAGAAAAGGTTACGGCTTATATCACAGATATGGTGACAGAACTTGAAACAGTTTAAGATCTCTATCCCAGCAAGTTCAGCAAATATTGGACCAGGATTCGATTCAGCAGGTCTTGCATTAAACCGTTTTTTAACATTGGACGTAACAGAACAGGAGGAATGGGAGTTTGAGCACAAATCCCATTTTCTGCCTTCTTTCACAGACTATGCGGATCACTTCATCTATCAAATTGCCAAGCAAACAGCAGAGCGCCATCAAAAAACATTGCCGGGTTGTAAAGTGACTGTAGCTAGTGAAATTCCGTTAGCACGGGGACTCGGCAGCAGTGCATCTGCAGTACTGGCTGGGATTGAATTAGCAAATCAGCTATGTGATCTGTCACTAACAGGTGAACAAAAGCTGGAATATGGGACCGATATTGAAGGGCATCCGGACAATATCGCAGCTTCCTTATTTGGCGGGGTAGTCGTTACTGCTACAACACAGAATAATCAAGTTGAATATGTCAGGCTATCTGAACTCGATTTAGATGTGGTTGTCTGCATACCTGACAGTGAACTGAAGACTGAAACTGCGCGAAGTGTACTTCCAGCTAACTTTTCCAGAAAAAATGCCACTACTGCAAGTGCAATTACCAATGTAATGATTGCCGCTCTACTGTCTGGCGATTATCATGTTGCCGGTAAGATGATGGAGAATGATCTGTTTCATGAGCCTTATCGGGCAGAACTCATTCCGAACTACGAAAATATAAGGCGAAAAGCAAAAGTCATGGGTGCGTATGGAACAGTGATAAGCGGAGCGGGGCCAACTATGATTTCCTTTGTTCCTAAAGGAAAGGGAGCTTATATTCGGGAACAGATGGAGGAAGGACTAACAGGTTACACGATTGCCGCATTACAAATTGATCAAACAGGCTTACAGGTTAATTGAGTTTGAAAGATATACTTAAAGCCCTTAGATAATAACTAAGGGCTTATGTATTTACTTCTTTATTTCTTTTAAAAATTCATCGGCAAAACGTTGGCAATGCTTGATGTCATCAGGATCGGGTTCAAGCTCAATTTTTAATTTTTCCTCAAAGACCGTAGCATTTTGTTTCTCTGCTTTCGTAGCCATTGTATCAAGTGCGGGACCATATATATCGTAATAGGAATCACATGAGCCAAATACACCCACGAGTTTTCCCGTTAAATCAACTTCATCCATATCATCATGAAATCCTTCTACTTCAAATGGGATATCGTCATCCCATGAATAAGAGCCAATCAATATTCCATCAAAGTTCTCCAATTTCTTTGCATCAATTGGATCGAAGTCAAACGTTTTGACGACAACATCATGATCATCTTTAATATGTTCTACGATACTTTCTGCCATTATTTCTGTGCTGCCAGTCAAGCTTGCATATATAACTAAAATCCTAGCCATTAGAGGTCATCTCCTTTTTATCTGTTTCTAACTGTATTATACGTCCTAATGAGAATTATTTTCAATTAATTCATTCCAGTGATTTATAATAGTCGGTTACAAAGCTATGTTTGATTTCTCCATTTTTTACCTCAAAAACTTCCTGGTTTATCATTACTTTATCCTCAAATGAAACGATAAAGTCCACTTTCCCATCTTCATACAGATAAATCATACTTGCTGTCATAGGTAAATAAGCTGGTTCATTCCCTCTGATTTTTTTATAATTAAACCGGTCGATGAAATGGATAAATTCCTGGATCTTGTCTTCTTCAGTTGTACTATTATAGCTGCTATCAGATGGCGGAGATAACGAAATTTTAGTAATAGATTTGGGGTTCACCTTTAATGTTTCAAAAAGGTGTTGCGTGCTCCCTTCAAATTGCATGGCAAAAGTAGTTAATAGGGTCATTACAATTATGATGATAAATGCAGTTATCTTCATACTGTCCACTTCCCGCTATATTTTTATTACTTAATTAATTATAATGCAGTATACGAACTTATTAATTGTCGCAGGTCAAATTTAGATTAGAAAACTTGGCATTCGTCAATCTATTAGGCGTATTTCTTAGTTACGCCTATGCAGTAAGAAAGAATTTATACTGCTAAAAAAATATAGCCGGGTTAGTATGCCCGGCTAGTTCTGATGTTGTTTTAAATTATTATTCACCTAGCGTAACCACGCGGCCCCATAAGTCCTTTGTTCCCCATGTGCCACGGCGTAATGTTTCAAGTTGTACAATCTGGCTGTGGTCAACGAAGACATTAATTTCCGGGCCATAGTTTTTGATATACCATTCAAATACATCCGGGTCGGCAGCCTCAAACATAACTTTCTCAGTACCGAGTTCACGTGCGAATTGAGTTGCGACTTCGGTACGCCATGTGCGAACACTTTCTGTAATACCTTCTGATTCAATCATCAGCATATAAGCTCCGGCATCTAAGCATCTTTTGCCGACTTCGATAGCCTGTGCTGGATCTGTTATGCCTTCAGCTTCATTTTGTTCAACAGTATTTGTACCACCTGCACCAAATTGTACGCCGATTTCCGGTTTGGCGAGTAAGCCAGCGTTTTGTACCTTTTCAACAAGACGGACAATATCATCGGTTGGCATGGTAATGAAGCCTGTGGAAATTTCGATAATGTCAAAGCCGACACGCTTACATTCACTTATATAGTGATCGATTGCTTCAGGACCTTGTGTTACAACTGTTTCCATAAATCCACCAGTCGATACTTTCACACCATAATCGTGTGCCAAATCGAGCAGTTCACGAAGTTTGTCCTCGGGGTATAATGTGAAAGCCCCGCCAGCAAACTTTAATGAATCAACATAATCACCCATTGTTTCTAAAATATCCTGGAGGTAATTTTTGCCCATAACGGAATAGTATGGTCCGCGAATTTCAGTTATTCCACGTGTACGTGGCTTTTCCTGGCGACTATTCATGCGAATTCCTTGAAATGCTCTTTGATTACTCATAATGATTCATCCTCCCTGATTTTAATTTGACCAAGTAATGCGGTTAGTTCATTAATTTTTACGTTTTCAAGATTTCTTATTGTATTTGCGATTTCGCCTGCCAGTTTATTGTCAATTTTTTGAGTCAGTCCATTATATTTTTCCATTAGTACTTCCCAGCTGGCGGGTTGCGTCTTGAATCCTTGATAGTCACGCTTTTCAATGTCAAAAATACGGCCATCATTCGTTTCGATTTCAATCCTGCACGCCATTTCGTCCGGAAAACGATCACTATACTCTTCGCTTGGCTTAACATGCACTTTTTGCAGAAGTTGCTGGATATCGTCTTGATTTATGCGGTCCGGTTCATATTGTTCGGGCATGACGTTACCATCTAGATATGCAGCGGATAGCATATATGGTAGCGAGTGATCAGCTTCTTCTTTATAGCGAATTATTTTTTTGCTGCCCTCTTCTCCGCCACCGATAATGTTGTAGGCAACATCAAAGGTGGTCAGCCGTATTTCTTTAATATCATGAGCTTTGATATTTTCACGGTCACGCAGTTCGAGAATTCCTTCAATGGATGACTGTGAGTGTATCTCTGCATTGTAGCGCTTTATGATTGTATCGGTCACGCGTTCAAGATCTTCTTTTGCCCAATCTATTTCAAATTGACCTGCAATTGAATCCATCAATCCTTTATTGCCTTCGAAAACCTCGCGTGGACCTGTGATGCCATAGTTTGCGAGCAATGTTGCGTGAACCGCACCCATTGCAGTGTTTGGGTAGGCGAGACCTTTCCAGTTCGAAAGTTCGCCGGTTCTTGTTACACGCAGTGAATTGTAGCCGGTACCTGCAATCGCAATGGCATTTGCAATCTGCTTGCTATTAAGTCCCATAGCTCGCGCGGCTCCAGCTGCTGCGCCATACTCACCCTGAACGGTATGATCAAACCCGTGATTTCTTACTGGTGCGACATCTGACAGACGGCATTGAACCTGGTAGGCAATGGCCAGTGCTGTTAGAAAGTCGCGTCCGTCGGCATCGGCATATTCTGCAGCTGCCAAGACTGGTGCTATATTATCTGATGGATGACCGGTTTCATCCTTAGCTAAATAAGAGTCGTTGAAATCCAGGTAGCGAATTGCAGCCCCGTTATGGAATGTTGCATAATCAGGGGTCGCTTTTCCGCCACCGATTAATGTGACGAGTGGTGCTCCACCCAAATCTTCTGTCATTTTGCGAATCGCCTTAACAGGTTCACCCTCAAGCGCTCCTATCGCACAGCCGATTGAGTCAAGCATGCGTCCTTTTAGAGCTGCTATTGCTTCTTCAGAAAGGTCATCCCATTTAATGTCATGTGTCCAATCTGCAAGCTGTTCAACCATTGTACTTTCTTGCTTTGGCATGTGAGTCACCTCCAAATATTTTGATGGAAATGAATACCCCTGTGGCCACAAGGGGGTATAGTGAAGCAAGAGATGTTTTTCCCTTCCTTCACTTACTATAGTATGCTTCTTGTTGATAAAAATAAATTATTTAAACTTGAAAAAGTGATATCAAATACTTATACCTATTGATAAGTTAAAGTTGTGGGGGGGAGAGAGTGGTTGGCGGTGGTGCCTGTCACTCCCTGTTTTTTGTCAATATATGTCGAAGTGCAAATTTGGGTGATTTTCGAATTTGTAGTAGTAGTTAGCTTGATTTTGCCGGGATGCAACGAGAGAATTGTATTATTTTACGACGCTGTTGGTTGAAATTTTAATTTTAGGGGCAATCCAGCCTATTTTACGATTTTGCTATTTCGAGCTATATCAATTATCTTAAATAAGAAAAGAAAAGTGAGGTGAATTATGGTACGAAAACCACGTCTTTGGGTACCCGAATCCTTTTATCACGTTATTTGTCGTGGTAATCGGCGAGATGCTCTTTTTAAAGATAAAGGTGATTTTAAAGTTTTTCTTCACATGCTCCAGGAAGTCAATAAGCGATCCCCATTTGAGCTTGCTGCATATTGCCTCATGACTAATCATTTTCATCTTCAGTTACGCTCTCAAGAACAGCCTGTCTCCAAAGTTATGTCACTTCTTAACAAGCGTTATGCCGATTATTATAATACGAAGAATGGTATAACGGGTCACGTATTTGAAAAACGTTATTTTGATAAGATTATTTATTCAAACGAGGATATGCTTGAGATTAGCAGGTACATTCATTTAAACCCTCTTAAAGCCGGTATGGTACAAACTGCTGAATCCTACCGATGGAGCAGTTATCGGTACTATTTGTATACGAAAAAGAGTGCTTTGTTGAATAGCGATGTTATTTTAGATAGCTTTTCCGGGTCTGGCACAGAAAAACGGGAAAAGTATAGGATGTACTTAAATGAGGAAATAGAAAAAGGTCAGCATCTGGTATAAGATGCTGACCTTTTTAAATACTTATTGCGTTAGGTTCGACATGATTCGCTAAAATTCGGGGAGTGACAGGCACCTCTTCCGGAAAGGCACGTCTTCCGGCACCACCTCTACCTGCCTTTATATCCTTTTCGGAATATTTCCTGGACGCCGTGCACGGTTACATATGCTTCAGGATCGATAGTCATTATTATTTTTCGGAAGGGGACGATTTCATACCTGTTAATGACAAGGTACAATACTTCGCGATGTGATTTTGTATAGCCGCCTCTTCCTTCAAGTATTGTGATGCCGCGATCCATTTTGTTAGTCACTGCATCAAGTACTTGATCCGGATGACTGGATATAATCATTACGGCTGTCCGTTCATTGGCACCTTCCACAACAACATCAATTACTTTTGCGCCGACATAAACAGAAATCAGTGTGTACATGGCTTTTTCCTGACCAATGATAAGGGAGGATACAACAATAACGGCAATATCGATTACAAGCATTCCCTTGCCAATTGTCCAGCCTAAAAGCTGATTTCCAAGTCGAGCAAGGATAGCCGATCCACCTGACGTACCACCGGATCGGAAAATAAGTCCAAGTCCGAGTCCAACCGATAAACCAGCGAATAAAGCGGCAAGCAATGTATCACCATTTATTTCGTCACCCCAGCCAACTGTAAAGTGTAAAAATAATGAAGAAAAAATAATTGCAATTACTGTATAAACGATTACACGTTTATCAAAGAATTTATAACCGACTGCTACGAGAGATGTGTTGAGAATAAAGTTAACAATCCCAGGGGACCAGTCGAATAGATAAAACGTAACAATTGTAATACCGATTACGCCACCTTCTGATAAACGGTTTGGGATGGCGAAATAATTAACTCCGATTGCAAAAATGAACGAACCAGTGATTATCATGAGTATTTCTTTTACCGTTTTATTCATCTGATTTCTCACCTCCACAGCTATTATACTATCTAAAATTGTCATGATAAAACCTTCTGTGCAAAAACTTTACCTGGTTCCTTGCATATTGGAAGTTTTGACTTTATAGCAAAAGGCTGTTTTCTTCTAAAAGTATGTTGTTTTTGAGACAAAAAAGATAAAGTGCGAAATAGCGAAAATTTTACTTTGCAGCACTCCGGTACCAATGCAACATCTGCTCAAGCTAGCACTTTTGAAGTCTTACTAGCCATTGTTCACTCACCAGAATTATGAGAACCCGAACACAGTTCAGATTGCGTGAAACGAGTCTTCATTAGGGTTATGAGAGCCCAAACGCTGTCCAATTACCGTGAAACGGCCAATCATCAGGGTTATGAGATCCGGTTGAGTTTTTTACACATTACTTCGCATTTCATAATCAATTGCGATGGTTACAGCGCAATAAAATTTACGATAAGGGGCTATCAAAAAGAAGTTGACCGCTTACTAAATATTTGGTAAATTAATAATAATCAAATATCATTAACTGCCAAATCTAATTGACTCTGCTGGATAAGTGGAGCAAATACCTAGATCACGACCAGTTATATAGGTGGGAGTACCTTATTTTCTCCTGTCCATATTTCTGGTTTTTTTATTTATAAGTGTCGATCACAACGAAACAGGGAGGGACCGATGTGGAAAATTTAACTGAGTTAGACAAGCGGCATTTTATTCATCCAACTTCGTCAATCCAGCAACAACAACGGGATGGAGCAAAAGTCATTATGGAAAAAGGGGAGGGAATTTACTTAACGGACACAAATGGAAACGTATACATTGATGCGATGTCGTCTCTTTGGAATGTAAATATTGGACATGGAAGAGAGGAACTAGCCGAAGTGGCTGCACAGCAATTGAAGAAGTTAGCATTTAGTTCTGCATTTTCAACCTTTAGCCATGAACCTGCGATAAAACTAGCTGAGAAGATTGCATCTATTTCCCCCGCAGGTTTAAATGCTGTATTTTTTACGTCCGGTGGTTCGGAGTCAAATGATTCTGCTATTAAGCTAGTTCGCCATTACTGGAAAATACAGGGCAAGCAGGATCGAAGAAAAATTATTGCTCTAAAGCGTGGCTATCATGGAGTTGCTGCTGCATCTACTAGTGTGACAGGAATACCAGAATTTTGGGGCATGGCCGGACATATGATGACTGATTTTACCCATGCGGAAACACCATACGGGGGCAATACGGAAAAGGCAATAGCTTCTCTTCGTCAAGTGATTGAAGAGGAAGGGCCAGAGAATATAGCGGCAATTTTGGCAGAACCTGTTCAAGGTGCAGGAGGTGTGCTGATTCCTCCTGCAGATTATTTTAAAGAAGTTCGCAAATTATGCGATGAATATGAAATTTTGTTTATTGCTGATGAAATAATAACCGGGTTTGGCCGGACTGGAAAAATGTTTGGAATGGAAAATTGGGGAGTTACACCTGATATGATGACGTTCGCAAAAGGAGTTACCAGTGGTTACATTCCGCTGGGTGGTGTTGTTGTTTCGGATCATATCCACAATGTGCTAAAGGAAAAGTCAAAAGGCACCTTGTTTCATGGGTTTACATATAGTGGGCACCCGACTGCAGCAGCTTTAGCTTTAAAAAACATCGAGATTATTGAACAAGAAAACCTGATTGAAAATTCCCGGGAAATGGGAGAGAAACTGTTAGAAGGATTTCAAAAAATAAAGGAGAACCTTGAAATTGTTGGCGATGTACGAACAATCGGACTTCTTGGTGCAGTTGAACTTGTTCAGAATCCAGCAACAAATAAGCGATTCGCACCAGATCTGAATGTTGCTCCAAGAGTTATTGAAGCGTTGCATGAAAGAGGTGTTATATGCCGTCCTGTCACTTTTGGAGGTACAGATATTATCTGCTTTGCACCACCAATTGTTATAGATAACAAGCAGGTAAATACATTGGTCGAAAAACTCTACGATTCTGTATTGTCAGTCCAAAAACAGATTGGAGTACCATCTTAACAATGAAATAAATTTCCCTGTAAAAACATATGAATTATACATGGACTTGCTAAATAATTACCAAAATCGATCGGAGGGAGCAAAATGAAAGAAAGGAAATTATTAAGAATTTTAGGTAATAAGGATGTCATTGCACTGGCTTTTGGTGCGATGATTGGATGGGGATGGGTAGTAACAACAGGTTTATGGATAACCGAAGCTGGATCATTGGGAGCTATTCTTGCATTCACAATTGGTGGATTACTTGTTGTGGTTGTTGGTTTAACTTACGCGGAATTATCTTCAGCACTTCCTCTTGCTGGGGGTGAACATGTATATACCTACAAGGCTATGGGAAGAACAGCATCGTTTATAGCAACATGGGCAATAATTCTTGGCTATGTATCGGTTGTAGCATTTGAGGCAGTTGCGCTTCCTACTGTTTTTGAATATTTAATTCCAGATTATAGCCAAGGTTATTTATATACGATAGCTGGTTGGGATGTCACGGCAACATGGGCAGGTGTTGGTATACTAGGATCAGTTCTCGTTGCGTGGATAAATTATCGTGGAATCAAACTTACGACCGCGATAACGTTTATCCTCACGTTACTGATTCTGATAGCAGGATTAATGCTGATTACTGGTAGTACTGCCGGAGGAAACGCTCAGAATATGCAGCCATTCTTTGAAAAGGGAATTGCTGGGTTGCTTACTGTTATCATCATGACTCCTTTTATGTTTGTCGGATTTGATGTTATCCCACAGGCTGCCGAAGAGATAAATCTTCCACAGAAGAAAATCGGGCAGTTATTAATTGGTTCGGTTATTCTTGCAGTTGTATGGTATGTTGCTGTGATTTTTGGTGTTTCGCGTGTGCTGAGCCCGGCTGAAATAGGTGAGTCAAATCTGGTGACGGCTGATGCGATGGCAAAAGCATTTGGTGATAGTCAGATGATGGGTAATCTACTAGTCCTCGGGGGTATTGGGGGTATTTTAACCAGTTGGATTGGTTTCTATGTTGGTGGCAGTCGTGCAATCTATGCGCTTGCAAGAGCAGGGATGCTTCCAAAGTCGCTAGGAGAACTGCATCCTAAATATAATACGCCGCATCGAGCAATATTGCTGATTGGTGTTTTCTCTACTATTGCACCATTGTTAGGTCGTCCTGCCCTTGTATGGTTAGTTGATGCGGGTGGACTTGGTTTGGTTGTTGCATGGTTAATGGTAGCTATTTCGTTTATTATCTTACGTAAAAAAGCGCCGGACATGAAGCGTCCATTTAGATTGCGTGGGGGCACTACAATTGGTTGGATTGCAGTAGTCATGTCAGGAGGTATAACCATCCTTTACATGCCGGGGATGCCTTCTGCACTTATTTGGCCGTACGAATGGGTGATTGTAGGGGCTTGGGTAATTCTAGGTATTATACTGTATAAGTTTTCAATTGTTAAGTACGGAAAAGCATACTCAGATGAACATATGAAAAAGGAGATTGATAGAGTTGCTTAGGTAGTGATTATAATCTGAAAACGGAACAACCTATTATATTTAGGTTGTTCCGTTTTTTAATGGGAAACTGACCCGTTCGACAAGATTCGCTTAAAACCGGGAAGAGACAGGCACTTAAAAATATATTGACTTTTGGAATTGTACTGAATTATAATAGTATTAAGACAATGTCGACAATCGACAAAATGAAAATGTTGTTCCGTTTTAAATCATTTATGCATTTAATGTATAAAGACTGTCATCGCGCCACATACACTACACAACATAACTTACTTCTTTCAACAATGCTATCCACAAATATCAAATTTATTTCTGTAATAAATATGCGCTTCTGTGTATATAGTTAGTAAAATTGAGCACGAGGGGAAGGGATGATTTGTGTTAACATTTCCTATTTCTGAGTTTAAAGAGAGATTAGTTAGTACAAAGCAGCGGATGGCTGATGCTGGGGTTGATATTCTGTTAGTAACGGATCCGGCCAATATGAATTATCTGACTGGATATGATGCTTGGTCCTTTTACGTTCACCAATTACTGGTCGTAATGATTGATGAGGAACAGCCGATATGGGTTGGGCGTGGGCAAGACGCTAGTGCTGCACTGCATACTACATGGCTGGATATAGACCATATAACACCGTATGCAGATCATTATGTTCAATCGACTATTTTGCATCCAATGGACTTTGTGTGTGACTTACTAAAAGAAAAAAACCGAGCGAGGCAAACAATCGCCGTTGAACTTGATGCATATTATTTTACAGCTAAATGTTATATGCGATTAACACAAGGATTGCCAAATGCGACGTTTAAAGATGGTACAAATATGGTTAATTGGGTACGCATCATAAAATCGGATCGGGAGATTGCCTATATGAAGCAGGCTGCCAGAATTTCCGAAAAAGCAATGCAAGTTGCCTTTGATACGATTAATGAAGGGGTCCGCGAATGTGATGTTGTCGCTGAAATATCTCATGCGCAGATTACCGGGACTGAAGATTTTGGTGGTGATTATCCTTCAATTGTTCCATTATTACCAACAGGAGAAAAGACATCTGCATGTCACTTGACTTGGACAGACGATAGATTTAAGCATGGTGATCCAGTTATTATTGAATTGGCTGGCTGCTATAAACGATATCACGCACCGTTAGCAAGAACTGCAGTAATTGGTATGCCATCGGAAGAAATGCAATATGTATCAGATGTTGTACTTGAAGGAATAGGCGAGGCATTAAATGCAGTCAAACCAGGTATTACATGTGAAGAGCTTGAGATGGTTTGGCGGAAAGTTATCGAAAAAAGCGGTATTAAAAAAGAGTCTCGGATGGGATATTCCATGGGGCTCAACTACCCTCCAGATTGGGGTGAACATACGGCAAGTCTTAGACCTGGGGACCGTACGGTGTTAAAACCGAATATGACATTTCATTTAATCCCTGGCATTTGGATGGACAATATGGGTGTCGAAATTAGTGAATCATTTCAGGTTACGGAAAAAGGATGCGAAATTTTGGCTAATTTTCCACGTGAATTGATGGTTAAACCGAATATACGGCTTGCTTAATCAAATGTTAAATCGAAAACATCAAAAATTTCAATAGTCTAGAGTGCAAAATCATAACGATTCTGCACTCTATTTTTTGGTATTTAAAACTTTTAACTGTATAAGAATTTACCATTAGAATTTGCACTCAAAAGCATAAAGGGTTCTAAATTACACGCATAAGAATCTCTTTCAATTTTATAATTGCAATTACAGTTTTTTTGACGTTTTCACCCCAGTTAATAATGTGTTCTACTTTACTGGATAATTAATTGTCGTTAACATAAAAAGGAATACAATTTTTAAGCAGTTAAGAAAAGTATAAATCCTTTCTTACTGCATAAGTGCAACTAAGGCTTATCTATATTAAAGCTTGGCGATAAGCCAAGTTTTGTAAAAGTAGAAAAAGGGGGATTTTTTAGAAAATGAGAAAGTTATTATTAGCTTCAGTGTTGTTCTTTTCTTTCATTCTTCTAGCTGCATGCGGGTCGGATGAAAATAGTGGGAATGGCGACGAAGATGAAGGTAATGTACTTGCCCAACTAAAAGAAGAGGGTACTGTAACGGTCGGCTTCGCTAATGAAAAACCATATGCATACCAAGAAGATGGCGAGTTGAAGGGTGCGGCAGTAGATATTGCTAAAGCTGTATTCGCTGAGCTAGGGATTGAAAATATGGATGGACAGCTTTCTGACTTTGGACAACTTATTCCTGGGTTAAATGCTGGTAAGTTCGATGTTATCACTGCTGGGATGGCAATCAATCCAGATCGTTGTGAGAACGCCGATTTTGGCGAACCTGAAATGATGTATGGTGAAGGGATAGTTGTTCAGGAGGGAAATCCATTAGATCTTCATAGCTATGCGGATATTGCAGAAAATCCTGAAGCAACCATTTCTATAATGTCAGGTGCAACTGAAAATGAATTTGTAAAATCAGAAGGTGTAAGTAAAGATCAGATTCAAAGCGCACCAGATGTTCCTGCAACATTCTCAGCAGTATCATCTGGCCGTGCTGATGCAACTACAGGTACAGAAATGTCACTTAAAATGGCATTAGAAACTTCTGATTCAGATAACCTGGAATTCGTTACTGATTTCAAACAGCCAGATATCGACGGTATCCCAAGCTATGGTGCTGCTGCATTCCACAAAGATAATGACGCATTACGTAAAGCTTATAATGAAAAATTAGCTGAATTAAAGGGAACTGACAAATTTGATGAACTTTTAGAATCAAATGGATTCAGTGCTGAAAATAACTCAGTACCATCTGATATTACAACAGAAGGTATCTGTAGTGGCGAGATTAAATAGTTCACTATAATATACTTAAAAAATAGAGCCCTATATCCTTTCCTTAAGGTATAGGGCTCTATTTTTTTGCAGTTAAGAACTATTCTCTTATTGTATAGGTGCAACTAAAGACACAGAGCTTATTCTAAAAATCCCTTCATTGATAAGCCAGATTCGAACAGTTATTATGGTTGCTTCCAGACGCTGGCATCAATCAAATTAGCTGGCTTTTTGCCTTGTAACCCTGCTTCGAGATTCCTGGCAGCAACTTCTGACATTCTCAACTCAGTTTCATGTGTGGATGATCCAATATGAGGAGTTGTTACAACGTTTTCCATCTGTAGTAGCGGGTTACTCAGCTTAATGGGTTCTCTTTCAAAAACATCTAAACCAGCTGCTGCAATATTCCCATTTTGCAGAGCTTTAATTAAATCCTTTTCCACAACTGTTTTTCCCCGAGAACCGTTTATAAAGATAGCAGATTCTTTCATTAACTGAAATTCCCTTTTCCCTATGAGGCCTTTTGTTTCTGGTGTTAGTGGTGTAATGAGACAGACGAAATCAGAACTCTCTAGTAAACTATCAAGGTCACAGTATGCAGCATTAAAGTTTTCTTCAACATCTGGTTTCTTAGTGCGGCTATGGTATAAAATTTCCATATCAAAACCATGATGGGCCCGTTTCGCAATTGCCTGACCAATTCTGCCCATACCAATAATACCTAACGTTTTGTGATGAACATTAACACCGAAATATTCAGGTCCAATTGCCTCTGTTATCCACTCACCATTTTTTACAAATTGATCTAACTCGGGTATACGCCGGGCTGTTGCTATTAGGATACCGAATACCGTATCAGCAACAGTATCTGTCAGCACATCTGGTGTATTGGTTGCCAAAATGTTCCGCCTGTTCATTTCGCTGATATCAAGGTTACTGTACCCAACCGAGACATTGCTGACTATTTTCAGGTTGGGGGCCTGGTCCAGCAATTCACGATCAACAGGCATTTCCAACCCGATAATACCTTCTGCCTGACCAAGGAACTCCAAGAATTCAGGGTTATTTTTGGTATCAACATTGTTAAAAAAACGGACGTCGTACTTATTCTGTAAGTCTTTCAGAACAGGTTTTTCCACTCGATTATAGGCGATAATTTTTTTCTTCATTTTAATCCCTCATTTCCCATTTATGTCGACAATGTATCTAACCTAAAAATAGCCACTATGTAGAGGAAAGTCAATAAAAAAATAAAAGATTTAAAATAATTAAGAAAAGTCATAATCACCTAATTCTGTAATGAGAGTCAAGTCAGCTCTGCAATCAGGATAACAGGTTGAAGAATAAGCTTAAACTCCTATTTAAAATAGAGTTTGACAATTCAAAAATCTTGAATTATGATGAAGATAAGTAATTGTCGACAATCGACATAAAACAATTTTTATATAAAAGGCAGGAAGGATGTTCTGCATATGGAAGATGAAAATCAAATCGTGCAAAAACCATTAAGTCAGCTAATTGCGGACCAACTTAAGAGAAAAATCTGGAATGAAGAGATTCAGTTTGGTGAACGTTTACTTGAAACGGATCTAGCGGATAGCTTTGATGTGAGTCGGAGTACAATTCGCGAAGCACTGAAAATACTTGAAATTGAAGAGCTGGTTATAAGTCAAGCGAGGAAAGGTACTTATGTAGCAGATTTTACCGAACAGGATTTGGATGAAATTATTGAGTTACGTACATTGATTGAATCCCAGGCATTCACACAAGCAATAAAAGGTCTAGAGAAAAAACATATTGAATTTTTGGAGCAGATTATTGAGCAAATGAAGAAGAAGGCCGACGAAAAGGATTGGAATGGATTGTTTGACCTTGATATGCAATTTCATAGTTATGTCGTTAATTTATGTGGTAACTCACGAATTATTAAAATCTACGACTCACTGCAAGTGCAGATCAGGACGTTTCTTATGCACCTTGATCAATATTATTCCAGTTTTCAAGCATTCTATGATGAGCACAAAGAATTACTAAGAGCATTAGTATCAAGGGATGTGCATACAGTGAATGAGAGTGTTAAGAATCATATTGCATATGTGGAAGCACATTTACTTGGGGTGAAATAATAAATTTTAAGTTGGGGAGGCTTAACAAAATGAACAAAAAGTTTGCGAACGTTAAAACTGAACTGCCAGGGCCAAAGGCGAAGAAGTTGCTTGACCGAAGACATGACGTTGTACCACAAGGAGTAGGCTATGGAGTTCCAACATTTGTTGAGAAAGCAAAAGGTGCGTTGCTGCAGGATGTTGACGGAAACCATTTTATTGATTTAGCTGGAGCGATTGGCTGTATTAATGTTGGACACAGTCATGACACAGTTGTAAGCGCTTTACATGACCAGGTTGATCGCTATATTCATACTGGATTCAATGTCATGATGTATGATCCGTATATCGAGTTTGCTGAAAAAATAGCGGCACTTGCCCCTGGCTATTCGAAAAAGAAAGTAATGTTCTTAAATAGTGGAGCAGAAGCCGTGGAAAACGCAGTGAAAATTGCTCGGAAGTACACGAAACGTCAGGCGGTCGTATCGTTTTCAGGCGGATTTCATGGACGTACATTAATGACAATGTCACTAACCGGAAAAGTAAGACCATTCAAATATGAATATGGTCCATTTGCGCCAGAAGTTTATCATGCGCCATATCCTTATAACTATCGTCGCCCTGAATCAATGAATGAAGGAGAATACACTGATTATTTACTAGAACAGGTGGAGAACTTTTTCATTAGTGAAGTTGACCCAAGCCAAGTTGCAGCATTTATTATGGAGCCTGTTCAAGGGGAAAGTGGATTTATTATTCCTAGTAAAAAATTCGTTCAAGGAATTTACGAAATTTGTAAACAGCACGGCATACTGTTTATTGCAGACGAAATCCAAACAGGTTTTGGCCGTACTGGAAAGTACTTTGGAATGGAACATTATGAAGTTGAACCTGACCTGATAGCTATTTCTAAATCAATGGCTGCTGGGTTACCGATTAGTGGTGTAATCGGTCGTGAAGAGGTCATGGATAGTGCGAAGCCTGGTGAATTAGGTGGGACGTATTGTGGTAGTCCGCTTGGTTGCCGTGCAGGGCTTGCCGTATTGGAAGTGATGGAGAAAGAGAATATAAATGAACGTGCTGAAATAGTTGGTAAAAAAGTAATGGAAAGGTTTAAGAACATGTACGATCGTTTTGATGTCATTGGAGAATATAGAGGTCTTGGTGCTATGTGCGCGCTTGAACTTGTTAAGAATCGTGATAGCAAAGAACCTGCTAAAGAGCTTACAGGACAGGTTTTAAAAGAAGCCCATAAGCGTGGAGTTATCGTATTGAAAGCTGGTGTACATGATAATGTTGTTCGCCTGCTTATGCCATTAGTCATTACCGATGAACAGCTGGATGAAGCATTAAATATCCTGGAAGAATCGATTGAAGCAGTGCTTGTTGGGGTAAATGGATAATAGAATACTAGATTTCATGATTGGAGTGAAGCAAAAATGAATGAAGTAAAAACAAATAGTTATTTAATGAACATTAATGGTGAATGGGTTGGTAAAGACCTGGACACATTTAACGTTGTGAACCCAGCAAACAGTGAAATTATCGGAACGGTTCCTAATGGTGGTGAAAAAGAAGCTTCACAAGCAATTGGTGCTGCACATGAAGCATTTCAAACGTGGTCAGAGCTTACTGTTTATGAAAGGGCTGGTTATTTGAAAAAATTAAATCAGCTCATGCTGGATAATTTGGAAGAAGTAGCGCAAGTAATGACACTTGAAATGGGTAAGCCGATTAACGAGTCAAGGGGAGAAGTAAAATATGCAGCTTCCTTTATTGAATGGTTTGCTGAGGAAGGTAAACGTATTTACGGCGAAACAATCCCATCACATGCAACGAATAAACGGTTACAAGTCTGGAAGAAACCAGTGGGTGTTGTTGCAGCGATAACACCTTGGAATTTTCCGGCTGCAATGTTAACTCGTAAGATGGGTCCGGCCTTGGCTGCCGGCTGTACGGTCATCATGAAACCATCAAGTGAAAGTCCATTAACAGCTGTTAAAATAATGGAATTATGTGAGCAGGCTGGATTTCCAAAAGGTGTTATTAATCTAGTAACAGGTTCATCATCCAAAATAACTAAGGCGATTATGGATGATGACAAGGTTCGTAAAATTACCTTTACTGGTTCAACCGAGGTTGGAAAAATTTTAATTCGTCAGAGTGCTGATCAAGTGAAGCGGTTATCGCTGGAACTCGGCGGTCATGCCCCATTAATCGTTTTAGATGATGCCAATGTCGATTTAGCAGTAAAAGGTGTAATGGCTTCTAAATTCAGAAATGCAGGTCAAACATGTATTTGTGCCAATCGAATTTATGTGCAGGCCGGAATTTACGATGAATTTGTTGAGAAGTTTTCCCAAGAAGTTGAGAAGTTAAAGGTCGGAAATGGTGCTGATGATTCCGTTGATATTGGACCATTAATTAATCAGGCTGGTTTGGATAAGGTGAATTATCACATGGAAGATGCAGTTAATAAAGGAGCTCATGTTGTAACTGGCGGTAAGCCGATCACAGATGGCGGCGGTGTATTTTTCACACCTACAGTTGTTAAAGATGTAGACCAATCCATGGTCGTTATGCAGGAGGAAACGTTTGGTCCTGTAGCCCCTATTCAAAAAATCGCATCAGAAGAAGATGCCGTGAAATTAGCAAATGATACGCCGTACGGATTAGCCGCTTATGTCTTTACGGACAATGTTGCAAAAGGTCACCGTGTTATTGAGCAGCTTAATTTCGGGATTGTTGGCTGGAATGACGGGGCACCTTCAGCAGCGCAGGTACCGTTTGGTGGAATGAAAGAGAGCGGTATCGGCAGAGAAGGCGGGCATGAAGGAATCGACGCTTTTGTAGAATCACAGTATGTTTCGATTGGAATGGAATAATGTGCTGGAACAGTTACTTGAAGAGGATGTGATTTCTTGAAACAGATGATTCAGACGCTCAATGCTCCCCAACCGAGCGGACCATATTCACAAGGCGTTCAATCCGGTAACTTTATCTTTATCTCAGGTCAGGATGGTGTTCATCCAAATGGAGATTCGGCAGGAGATACAATCACAGCTCAAGCTGCTGCAAGTTTGGAAAATATTAAAAGTATTCTAGCTGAGAAAAATGCTGGTTTATCAAATATTGTCCATATGACATGTCATTTAGCTGATTTAAATGAGGAAAATGTTCGCGAATTCAATAACGTATATGCATCATATTTTGAAGATGTAGAAATAAAACCAGCGAGAATTACGATTGGCAGTCAATTGTTAGGGGTTAAAGTTGAAATCACAGCTATAGCATCCATTAATTGATCTAGATTGAAGGGAGTTGCTTAAAGTTGACTCCCTTCTTTTTTAAAAGGGGGGGATGTGAAGGTGTTAAAAAGAGTGCAAAAAATGGCTGATCAGTTATCCGAATGGCGCCGCAAGCTTCACTCTATTCCGGAATTAAGCTTTCAGGAAGTGGAAACGTCAAAGTTTGTTGCTTTTGTATTGGAAAAAATCCCAGGTATGCATGTGGAAATTGGAGTAGGGTGTCCAACAGCTGTAGTTGGAACGCTCTCGTCAGGATCTGGTCCAACAATAGCGGTCCGAGCGGATATGGATGCATTGCCAATTCATGAAGAAACGAATCATGATTTCAAGTCCCGTAATGAAGGTGTAATGCATGCATGCGGACATGATGCACATATGGCAATAGGCCTTGGGGTTGCCAATTTACTGGGAGATAGTTTTCAGAATGGAGAGGTAAAAGGAACAGTAAAGTTTTTATTTCAGCCTGCTGAAGAAATGGCAGATGTCCATGGCTCGACCGGTGCACCATATATGATTGAGGCAGGAGCGTTAGAGAATGTCGACCATGTTATAGCTCTTCATATGAGTCCTGAGAATCAGCTTGGGGAGGTAAAGGTACACGATGGTTATAGTATGGCTAACGTAGATGTGTTTGATGCTGCAGTTTTTGGCACCGGCGGACACGGCGCGTACCCGCATTTAGGGACTGATCCTGTCTGGATGCTTGGTCCTGTCCTGCAAGCTATGCATGGAATTGTCTCCCGTCGGATCTCTCCTCTCGATTCAGCAGTAATCAGTGTTGGCAGTATTCTTTGCGGAGTAGCGGGAAATGTTATCCCATCTGAAGTTCAAATCAAAGGGACAATTCGGAGCTATGACCCTAATGTCAGAAAGTTATTACATGCTGAATTAGAAAAGGCCCTTTCATTAGTAAGGGTTTTTGACGGTGATTATAAATTGACGATAACACCTGAAGATCCTTCATTAAAGAATGACCCAGCAGTTAATCAACTCTTTCGTGAGGTTATTAGGGATATTCATCCTGAGTTCAAGGTGCTCGACACACCATTCGGATTAGGGGGAGAAGACTTTGCACATATGACGCAGGTTGTGCCGGGGGCGATGTTCTTTCTGGGATGTGCTGTTGGTGATGGGAAAACGCGCGAACTGCATACACCGAGTTTTGATATAAATGAAAAGGTTCTTCCTGCTGGAGTATCTATTCTGGGGGAAACAGTGGAACGTTTTCTGGCAGTTAAGAAAGTTTAACTACTTTCTTACTGCATAAGTGCAACTAAGGCTTATCTATATTAGAGTTTGGCAATAAGCAAATAAGGAAAAGCTGAATGTTGCTTAAAATCGGGAGGAAGTCGTTCGAAATCAGTTAACTATGTAAGTTTAGTCGAGAAAGGGGGGATAGAATGGTTGGAAGACCTGTTGTGCTGCGTGATGTTTGGATGGCTAGGAAAAGGATTTCCTCCATTGTTAAAAAATCACCGCTGATTTATTCCCCTGCATTATCAGAATTTGCAGGGACGTCTGTTCATTTAAAATTGGAAAACTTTAATGTAAGCGATTCATTTAAAATTAGGGGAGCAACAAATAAGATTTTGAGTCTGACGCCTGAGGAACAGGAACGTGGTGTCACAACGTTTTCGACAGGGAATTTTGGAATGAGTGTAGCATATGTTGCAAAAAAATTGGGGATTAATGCTACCATTTGCATTTCGAAACGAGTTCCAAAAGGAAAGGTTGATACTCTAAAGCGTTCTGGGGCTGAAATAGAAATATATGGTGAATCACAGGATGACGCGGAAAAGCGGAGTTACCAGCTGGAACGAGAACAAGGTCTGACTGTCATTCATCCATTTGATGATCCTTATATCATTGCTGGGCAAGGTACGATTGGTTTGGAATTGCTAGAGGATTTGCCTGAGGTCGATACAGTGATTGGAGGGCTATCTGGTGGCGGTCTGCACTCCGGTTTAGGAGTAGCTTTGAAATCAGCTGATTCTGATATTCAAGTGATAGGAGCATCAACAGTTCGAGGACCGACAATGTATGAGAGTATTAAAGCTGGAAAACCTATCATCGTGGAAGAACAGGATACCTTAGCTGATAGTCTGCTTGGTGGGATTGGTCTCAACAATAGTTACACATTTGATATGGTTCAGCGGTATGTCGATGATATTATTTTGCTGAATGAAGATGAAATTGCTGAAGGGATGGCCTTCATGCTAGATAAACACCGAATGATTATCGAAGGTGCAGCAGCTTCCGGGATTGGTGCGATTTTAAATAATAGAATGCAGCTTGGCAGCCATGTTGTGGTTGTTATTAGTGGCTGCAGTGTTGATACGTCCGTAATTGTGGATATAGCAAACAAATATAAATCGACAATTCCGGAGTGAAAGTAAAGGGAGGTTTTTATGTTGGATAAAATGCTATTTAATGGCCGGATTATGGATAGGGAAAACGTGGTCGATATAGAGGACCGCGGCTACCAATTCGGTGATGGAATCTATGAAGTTATCGGTGTCTATGATGGTAAACCGCTGATGCTTGATGAACATTTGGAACGGCTGAAAAGAAGTGCAAAAGAAATTAAGTTAATCATGTCTGATTCAGTTGATGACTTGAAAGCCAAGCTTGAGGAATTAGTATCAGCAAATAGTTTGGAAGAAGGCATTATTTATATGCAGGTCTCAAGAGGGGCTGCCGCCAGATGGCACGAATTTCCGAATGCTGATACGTCAACAGTAACTGTTGCATACACCAGGGCAGAGGAGCGAGCAAATTACGTGGAAGATCAGGGTGCAACGGCTGTATTGACGGAAGACATTCGTTGGTTAAGGTGTGATATTAAGACGCTTAATTTACTTCCGAATGTGATGGCCAAACAAGAGGCTGTTGAGCATGGTGCGATTGAAGCAATTCTTCATCGTGGTGAGACCGTTACGGAAGCGAGTGCTTCAAATGTGTTTATCGTAAAAGATGGAGCATTGTACACACATCCAGCTGACAACTATATTTTAAATGGAATTACCAGAAGAAAAATAATTCAACTGTGTGAGGCAATAGATTTAGAAGTAAATGAAAAAACATACACAGTCGATGAATTACTGGCTGCAGATGAAGTTTTTATTTCGGCTACTAAGTTGGATGTCGTGCCGATCCTGAAAGTTGATGATCATATAATTGGTACGGGTGAACCAGGTGAAATAACAAAACAAATAGTGCAGGAATTTCGTTCGCTTTACTAGAATAATTTAGGGGAGGGACTGAACTGTGTCGTATTCATTAACAATGACGTCTGGAAGTCCAACGATAGCGGAAGTGAATTTGGGTGCTTTCAACGAAAATGTAAGGACACTAAAAAAAGCAGTTGGAAACAGCATGCTTATGGCCGTAATAAAAACAAATGGATATGGACACGGTTCTGTTCCAATCGGACGTGAAGCTGTTAAAGCAGGGGCAGACCGGCTTGGTGTCACAACTGTTGAGGAAGGTGCATTGCTCCGGGAAAGCGGTATATCTGTACCTATTCATCTGTTAGGCTCCATTATGCTTGAACAAGCAGCAGATGCTGTTTTTTACGGGTTAACAGCCTCTGTTTCTTCAATCAAACTGGCACAGGCGATCAGTGATGAGGCAACAAGGGAAGGAAAGACAATACCAGTACATTTAAAAATAGATACTGGACTTCATAGGTTTGGGATTTCCCCTGGTGAAGTTATAAATTTCTGCATGTCGTGTTACAACCTTCCTGGAGTGCAGTGGGAAGGGATATACACCCATTTTTCCAGTGCTGATGAAGGGGATTGGCAAACAACGGAACAGCAGTATAAATTATTTATAGACACAGTATCTAACCTACGTGACCAGGGGTATGATTTTCCAATTCGGCATGTTGGGGCTTCAACGGTTGCCATCGAAAGAAAGGATATGCATCTGGATATGGTTAGGTCCGGGATTGCTTTATTTGGGTATCCGCCTGAATTGCATCAACGTGATTTAATTTCGCTTAAACCAGTTATGCAATTGAAATCTAAAATTTTACATGTACGGGAGCTGCCGCCACACACTCCAATTGGCTATGGTGGCTGCTATGTTACTACCTCTGCTGAAAAGATTGCTATTGTGCCTGTTGGACATGGTGATGGTTATCAACGAGCCTTATCCAATAAAGGTGAAATGCTTGTTAGAGGACATCGAGCCAAGATTGTTGGAACGATTTCCCTGGACCAAACGGTTATAGACGTCACGAACGTACCAGATGTTTGCGCAGGTGATGAAGTTGTTATGATGGGCGATCAGGGAAAGGAAGAAATTCTAGCACGTGAAATAGCAGGATGGATGGACAGCATTATAGATGAAGTTTTGTCGAGTTTAATGGAAAGAATTCGGAGAGTGTATGTTTAATAGACTTTATTTGTAATATTACTAATAAAAAAAAAGGGGAATACACTATGGAATTTTTATCTGTTGTCCCACCTATTGTTGCGGTGGTACTTGCAATTTTAACGAAACGTGTCTTGTTTTCATTGTTTATTAGTATTCTGGTAGGTGGTTTAATTGCAGCGGGCGGAAACCCATTTGGTGCAGTAGGGGAAACCTTTACATGGATGAAGGATGTTATGACTGATCCTTGGAACGCACGGTTTCTCGTTATGACGGCGTTACTTGGGACAGGCGCTGCCTTTATGTTTAAAACAGGCGGTTCAGATGGTCTGATACGTTTGTTAGAGAAGAAATTAACTACTAGAAAAAGAGTACAATTTTTACCTTACCTATTAGGAATGCTCATCTTTTTTAACGATTACGTGAACTCTGTAATTGTTGGGAATGCTTCAAAAGATATTACTGCTAAACATAAGGTATCGAGGGAAAAGTTATCCTACATACTAGACTCGACAGCTGCTCCGATAGCGACAATTGGACCTGTTTCCGACTGGATTGGCTTTCAGGTGTCCTTAATTGCCGCAGCCTTTGCAAGCCTTAGCATTGTAGGTGCAGAGCCTTACTTCGCATTTCTGCAATCAATTCCATGGAACTTTTATGCAATACTATGTCTGTTAGCTGTTCCGATGATCATTGCCGGTAAAGATTTTGGTCCAATGGCAAAAGCGGAACACCGTGCACAGACAACTGGAAAATTAATACCAGATGGATCAACACCTCTATCTTCTGTAGAACAGGATTTAGGTGAACCACATAAGAAAGAAGGCAGTGTTTGGAATTTTATTCTTCCGCTTGTAACACTTATTTCAGTAAGTGTATGGGGGTTGTGGTATTCAGGTGGTGGTGCTACAGGGATATCGATTATGGATGCTCTTGCAGCTACAGACGTTTCCGTTGCCCTAACATGGGGTGCATTTGCGATGACTACAGTCGGTATTATTTTAGCACTTATTCAAGGCATGAGCCTTAAAAAGTGTGAAGAAACATTACTTGGTGGTATTCGAACAATGCTTCCTGCGCTTATAATTATCATATTGGCTTGGTCTATTGGAACGGTTACATCGGTCCTTGGAACAGCAGAATTCGTGGTTGGTGCAACAGAAGGATGGATGACCGCAGCACTTGTGCCATTTCTTGTGTTTGCGATAGGTATGTTTATCTCATTTGCAACCGGTACATCATGGGGAACAATGTCGATACTGACGCCAATCGCAATTCCAATGGCGTATACCTTTGGTGGCATGGATTTAGTTCATATCGTAATTGGTGCTGTTTTTGCTGGAGCTATATTTGGAGATCATGTTTCACCAATTTCAGATACAACTGTTATGGCATCCATATTCGCTGAGTCAGATCATATTGCCCACGTTAACACGCAGATTCCATATGCTATGGTGCCAGCGGGAATTGCGGGTGTACTATATTTATCGTATACCTTGATTGGAAGCAGTATTGTACTGTTGATTGTGGGTATCATCGCTCAATTCTTCCTGCTTCGTTATTTGGGTAATCGGAACGAGAGAAAGTTTATAGAAGAGGAGAAGAGAATTGGAGCGTAATTTTTTTAAAAGAAAGGGGCAACTATGAAAAATTTCAATATTGCACTAATCCCAGGTGATGGTATTGGACCGGAAGTTGTGGCAGAGGGTGTGAAAGTTCTAAAAGCAATTGAGGAGATGGGTTCTAACCTCTCCTTTTCCTTTACAGAGTTTCCATGGGGCTGTGAACACTATCTGGAAACCGGAAAGATGATGGATGACGATGGCATTGAGAAACTAAAACATTTTGATGCAATCTATTTAGGTGCTGTTGGGTACCCTGGAGTACCTGATCATATTTCATTATGGGATCTTCTATTGCGAATCCGAAAAGAATTTGATCAGTACGTTAATTTACGACCAGTCACACTCTTAAATCAGTCGCTGACACCGTTAAAAACAAAAACGGAAGCGGATATTGATTTTCTTGTTATCCGCGAAAATAGTGAGGGTGAGTATGCTGGCGCAGGGGACTGGCTATTCAAAGGACAACCTGAAGAGGTAGTATTGCAAACTGGTGTGTTTTCCCGTAAAGGTACAGAGAGGATCATCCGTTATGCGTATGAGGAAGCTCGTACTTCAAACAGAACACTGACAAGTATAAGTAAAGGAAACGCTCTTAATTATTCGATGGTATTCTGGGATGAAGTATTTGAAGAAGTAGGAAAAGAATATCCAGATGTTGAGACGTATTCTTATCTTGTTGATGCTGCAAGCCTGTATTTAGTGTCAGACCCTGAACGATTTGAGGTTGTTGTAACATCCAATCTCTTTGGTGATATCATAACAGATCTTGGTGCTGGAATAACGGGAGGACTTGGTCTAGCAACAGGAGCCAATGTTAATCCTGAAAAGGAATATCCTTCTATGTTCGAGCCTGTACATGGCTCTGCTCCAGATATTGCTGGAAAAGGAAATGCAAATCCAATTGCTGCTATTTGGTCTGTTAGCCAGATGTTAGATTTTTTTGGGGAAGAACGATGGGGTAAAGCTGTACTAACTACGATACAGGATATGGTTAAAGAAACAGAGATGCTGACCCCGGATTTAGGTGGAAATGCTTCTACAGGAGATGTAGGGGATTCATTTATTGAAAAATTGAAAATAGCTACTGAAACTACTAAAGTTAAATAACTAAAATAGATTGCTAGTTTACTGGCGGATTCAGTTTTGAGAGAGAAAAATACAAATAACATTAGTAATCACATATTAGTTAGATTACATTTCGCCCTGTTGTTGAAGAACCCATTTTTTAACAGAATGAGGATCCGGTTTACTGGTTTGGCGGATCCTCGTTCCGTTATTTCCTTGAAAACCCTTGTTTAGAGCTATGGTTCGGATCCTCATTCCGCTATTTGCCATTTCTGCATTAAAATTGGCTGATTTTCAGCTATTAGCGGAACGAGGATCCGTCTCACCCTTCCGAGAGCACCTTTTCTGCTATTTAGCGGAATGAGGATTCACTTCGATTGTTTGGCGAATCCTCATTCCGGGTTCATCCCCCTTTATCGTATAATCCTGCCAATTTAAGTGCATACCATACTGGTAATTCACTTCTTTTGTGTCAACAACAAGTTTTTGTAAATAGAAAGTTCTGGAGATAACCAAAATATTTCGACAAAATTGAACACTTATTCCGGTATTTCGACACACAGAATAAATATCTTTAACATTCCATAAAATAATAGCAAATGCTTGGACACCCTTTGCAATATGCTATTATACATTGTTTTTTTACTAATATATAATAATTATTAGTATAAATTTGGAGGTTAAACATGAGTTGGTATTTATTTTACTTTATTATTTATTTTGGATTTTTATTTGGAATGGGTTTTTGGTACTTTTTCCGTGTCAAAGGTTCAGATGATTATTTAATTGCAGGCTGGAATATGGGCTTTTGGTCAATCGTAGGAACTATAATTAGCACGTTCTGTGGTGCGGCAGTATTTATCGGCTGGGTAGGAATGGGATTCACAGTTGGTATGTCAGGCTTTTTCAAATTTGCTTTGCCAGCGTACATATTTACACTAATTTTAATTGTTTTGTTTGCCAAGCCGCTTCGTCGCCAGCGATTATATACTTTAGCGGATTTATTTAGTGAGCGGTTCGGCAGTAAGACTGGAATTTTCCCATCCATATTATCTGCGTTTATCTATTCAGTACCGACATTAGCATTGCAAATAGTTGGGATGTCAACGGTCTTTACGTTGGCATTTGAGATGTCATTTAATGCAGGCGTTATCGTGTCATTTGCATTAATTTTAGGATTTACTATTTTGGGTGGTTTGCCAGCGACTATAATTACTGATGCGATTCAATCAGTTATTTTAGTAGTTGGTATTATTATGTTGTTTATTGCAAGTGTCATGTATGGTGGAGGTTTGAAAGAGATTCTTGCCTCAACTCCTGCAGATTATTTAACACCATTTGGAAAAGAAGGGGTGACTGCTGTCCTAATATATGCGCTATCAGTCGGTCCATTCTATTTAATTTGGCAATCCACCTGGCAGCGAATTTTCGCTTCAAAATCTGAAGAGGTAGCGCGCAAGGCTGGAATAACAGCAGTTATCATAGGTGCACTGATTTCTATTTTGCCATACGGAATTGGAGTTATTGCCCGTGGATTTGTACCTTCAGATATTAATCCTGATTTGATCTTCTCCTATGTAACGGTTGAATTGCTGCCTCCAGCTCTTGGTGGAATTATCCTAGTTGGTCTGCTTTCAGCTTTAATGACTGGGGCGGATTCGTTTATTCTACAAGGGAGCTCGAACTTGACGAAGGATTTATATGCTCGATTGATCAAACCGGATGCGGATGAACGTCAAATGATGCGGGTATCACGCTGGAGTGTAGTAATTATTGCAGTGTTGGGCTTAATCGTCGCATATAACATTACAGATATTATTACGATTTACCAGTGGGCATTGCGACTGTCTGCGGTAACACTTGTTTTTCCATTTCTGGCTGTTATGTTCTGGAAGCGTGTAACAGCTATGGGTGGTTTATCATCCATGATTCTATCAGCAACGATCACAATTTTTTGGCCATTTTTAAATATGCCAGTAGATGTAACGATAGTAGGATTTGCTGTTTCTTTAATTACATTAATAGTTGTTAGTCTTCTAACACAGCATTCAAAAAGAGAAAAAGTTCATGCAGTTTATTTTGAGGATTTTATAAAATCAGATGAAGATGTTCACGAAAGGAGCTAAACTTGTTTGAGTTACGATAAAGTCATATTCAATGGAAATATTCTTACATTAGAAGATAGTCGAGCTGCTAATGCTGTAGGATTCTCCAATGGAAAAATCAAAAAAATATGGTTTGATAATCTGGAAACTGAAACAAAAGCCAATCAGTGGATTGATTTAGACGGGCGCACGCTTATTCCGGGATTTATCGATACCCATAACCACTTATTCATGTACTCACAGCAAAAGCAACAATTGACTTGCTCGACTCCTCCAAACAAAACAGTGAATGATATTTTGTCTCTTGTAAAGACCGAGATCAAGGGGGAACAGGAAGGGAAATGGATTGTAGGGGCTGGTTATGATAACACAAAACTTGCAGAGAATCGTCATATAACCCGTGCGGAATTAGATGAAGTTGCTCCAGATAATCCTGTATTTATTCGACACATTTCCGGACATCTCGCTGTAGTAAATTCAAAGGCATTTGAGTACTGTGAAGTATCGGAATCTATTGAGAATCCACCCGGAGGACACTTCGGACGTGATACGGATGGTAAACTTGATGGCGTAATATATGAGTTGCCTGCATTGGAACGTATAATGCAAAGAATGCCTAGGCCGACAACGGAGGAATTAATTAATCGTCTGGAAGCAGCAGCTCATGATTATTTGAAGGTAGGGATAACGACTAGTACGGATGCAGCTGTGGGTCTTGATTTAGGATATGAAGAATACAAGGCACATATGGAAGCGGTTCGTACTAGGAAAAATCCATTGTATATGCGCTATATGATAATGCATCACTTATTTAACGATGATGGCGAATTTGCGGGGCTGGATGCAAAAAAAATGGCACAGCGAATTGAAAACGATACGAATGGTCGTGGAAAATTGGACAGTGTGAAACTGTTTCAGGATGGATCAATCCAGGGACGAACGGCTGCTTTGCGAGATGGCTATTATGGAGACGAATATTTTAATGGTGAGCTGATACATTCTCAGGAGACGTTGAATGCATTATACCAGCGATTCCATAATGAAGGATTTCGAATTACAACACATGGGAATGGAGACCTGGCGATCGCTTCAATTATTGAAGGATATTCGAAAGCATTGGACCTCAGACCTAAAGAAAATCATCTTCATCGAATTGAACATTTACAAACCGCAAGAGACCAGGATTTAGAAAAAATGGCCAAGTATAAGATTGCGACATCTGTTTTCATTAATCATGTCTATTACTGGGGTGATGATCACCGCGATATTTTCCTGGGGCCAGATAGGGGAGCAAAAATAGATCCACTTGCAAGTGTTTCCGATCATGGAATACTTTACACACTGCATTCTGATTGTCCGATCACACCGATTTCTCCGCTATTTTCCATTTGGGCTGCAGCAAACCGTCTTACAAAGGATGGATATGTGCTTGGTGAGGATGAAAAGATATCTGTGCTGGAAGGCTTAAAGTCGATGACGATTTATGGTGCAAAACTCAATGGTACAGAAGATGTTAATGGTTCTATTAAAGAAGGAAAGCGGGCTGATTTTGCAATACTGGATCGAAACCTGCTTGAAATAGATCCGGTGGAAATTAAGGATGTTGTCATTGAGTCAACAATGATTGATGGTGAGATAGTATTTGAACGTGAGCAGGAAAATAAGTAATACTAAATAAAGTACCCTCCTTGTTTTAAGGGGGGTACATTTTTCATTGTTTAGGAAATTATCACTAGCGTTGCATAAAAAAACTATAGCTTAGTCAAATAATTAATTTCAATGTCTGAGATAGATGATTGAATTTTCCGATATTAATGTTCCT
>NZ_JAGGKK010000016.1 GCF_017873675.1 Virgibacillus litoralis
GGCTCTGATTTGGGTTTTTCTTTCTTAGTAAACAGTCTACCAAATTAACCCACGACTTTACGATTAAGGAGCCAGTTTTGTTCATAGTAGCTATTTCCTCTTTTCAGCCACATTTTCATCGTTATTGGGTAAATAACGGAACCAGGAACCGTTTCAACCTTCTAGGAAAGCTTTTTTATCCATTTAGCGGAACCACGATTCACTTCATTACTTTCCAATTCACATTCTATCTTTTGAACCCTTCATCTGAGACAGGCACTTATTTTTTATGAATATTCCTTGACAAGAATATTCCGTATAGAGTATATTCAATGTATGGAAAAAATTATGAGTGCTCTTGCTGAATCTAATCGTTTAAACATCATTGAATTATTGCGCGATGGTCCCCTCACAGTAGGAGAAGTCGCCGAACAACTTCAGCTTCGTCAGCCTCAAGTTTCCAAACACCTCCGTGTACTTAGTGATGCTGGGCTCGTTGAGGTAGAACCGATTGCTAATCGAAGAATCTATAAGCTCAGACCTCAGCCACTCATGAAGTTAGACGCCTGGCTGGAATCTTACCGCCACGTCTGGGAGGAGAGATTCGACCGATTGGACGATTATTTGGTGAAACTGCAGGAAAAGGAAGAGGAAGAGTAAGAGTAAGGGATGATATTGCAGTCGAATTACTGTAATATTATTTCAAACTAAAGGGAAGGGGATTTGTTTAGCTTTGTTCAAAAAAATAATTTTAGGAGGAAACTAAATGTCAGAAAACAAACTATCGCACAGAACGGAAGGGCGGACACTTGTTATGGAGCGAGTGTTTGAAGCACCAAGGGACTTAGTATTTAAAGCATTTTCGGAGTCTGATCACTTGGAAAACTGGTGGGGACCAGAAGGATGGAAAACCGAAAGTCGCAAATTTGAGTTTAAGCCTGGTGGTGTGTGGCATTATTGCATGCGGTGCACAGACAAAAATCAGGGAGACTTTTATGGCCAGGAATCGTGGAATAAATCGGTTTATGAAGAAATTAATGCTCCGGAGAAAATCGTCTACACCGATGTATTCTCGGATGAGGAAGGTAATAGCACAGTTGGTATGCCAGAGACTCGTGTAACGATGAATTTTATTGATCAGGGTGAAAAGACCAAACTCATTGCACGGTCCGAATTTGAGTCAGTTGAAGCCCTTCAAAAAGTTGTAGATATGGGTGTAGTTGAAGGAATCGACTCACAATACAGATGTCTTGATGACTATCTGAAACAAGTTCAGTATGCGTAATTAATAATTATCAGTTGCGGTGCTGAAAACAAAACTATGGAGATTCTAAAAAAGCCTGGTACCTTGGACAATTCAGCATCGTCCAAGGTACCAGGCACTTTAACTGTATTATTTTTTATTAATTGAAGCATCATAGATGGAGTCTACCGCTTCTTTTAAGGCAGCATTAAACTCTTCATCTGTTTGGTTAACATTTAAATCATCACTTAATGCTCTGGAGAAACTGGCGATTAAGCCATCATTTTTCGCAAGCTTTTCGTTAGCTTCTTCTCGAGGATAACCGCCAGATAGAGCGACAACCCGAACAACGCGTGGGTGTTTGATTAATTCTTGATAAGTGTTTGCTTTTGTTGGAATCGATAATTTCAGCATCACGTTATCTGTTTCAGATAAGTCATTAAGATGGCTCAGCAATTCGTCTTTTAATATTTCTTCAGATTTTTCTTTGTCACTGCTGTTAATATCCACTTCTGGTTCGATAATTGGAACTAAGCCAGCTTCTATAATTTGTTTTCCAACTTCAAATTGCTGGTCCACGACAGCTTTAATGCCTTCTGGGTTAGCTTCTTTGATAACGGAACGCATCTTTGTACCAAAAATATTGCGTTCGTTTGCACGTTCAAGTAATTTATCTAAACCCGGGTTAGGCTTCATCAGCTGCACACCATTTGATTGTTCTGCTAGTCCTTTGTCCACTTTTAAAAATGGTACAATTTCTTTCTTATCAGCTAAATAATCCGCTGTATACATGCCTTCAATCTTACTATCCATGGTTTGTTCGAATAAAATGGCACCAAGGATATATGTAGAATCAAAAGCAGGTGATGTGATAATCCGTGTGCGCATTTCATGTACTAAATTAAACATTTCTTCCTCTTTTGAGTAAGCATCTTCTAAGACACCATAATTTGCTAATGCCTTTGGCGTACTGCCACCACTTTGATCAAGGGCCGCTATAAATCCATTTCCATTTTTTATTTTCTCAAATTGACTATTGTTCATTTTATCCACTCCTTTAGATTACTAATACAAGCTTTTTTCTTTAGAAAACTTTAGATCCACTTATTCAGGAAGAAAGTATTATACTTTCTTAGCTGTCTACAATGTCAATTATACATTAGTATGTTATAGAACGAAAATTTTACAATCGCCAGGAGGATTAGTTGTAATTATTAGCCTGACTGAAAAATAAGTCAAAATACTAGACACTATTAGTGAGTCTAGTATCCTCCTCTTTATAGATACTATGTAAAATTTATGTTAACATTATTAGGAATTTTGCCGATAGTAATTGGTGTAAGACAGTGTTTTTGCCAATCCTGGAGAATTTGATTATGAGAATTTGTGATAAAGACTATAGAAAAAAGTAATAAGTTGAATCCCTTAATATATTGAATTTTGCGTATATTTTTGCTTTAATTAAAATAGAGTAATTGCAACAACTGCAATGGATACCTGCCTTACACCTTTTGGGTACATAGTAATTCCCTCATAGTAATCAAATTCTTAAAATAGTTTTACGTATATATGGAGGGGGTGATAAATGCACAGCAGTGGAAGATGTGAACGTAAGTTAGATTGGCCTAATATTACATATTTGAGGATTTTCATGAATTGTATACCTATAACATCCTTTTGTATTTTCATTTATATTATATAATCTGATTATTTAATATAAAATGAAAATATTAAAGGAAAGGTCATCTGTAGTGAGCTCAAGCATTTGTTAGAAATTGTAATCGCTAACAACATAAAAACCGACAATTGTATAAGGTTCCATTCCACTTGAAAGAGCACAACAAATGTAGAAAGGAGATGGTAGATTGAGTGTTGAACTTATAGCCTTACTAATGTTCCTTTGTCTCTTTTTTGTATTATTTTTAGGATTACCTGTTGCTCTCGGTCTAGGTGGCACGGCTGTTTTATTTGCTTACTTGTTAACTCCGCATACCTTAATGGCCGCACCTAGTGCTTTTTTTTCGACACCGTGGCAGCATATTTTAGTTACGGTACCATTGTTCTTATTTATGGGAAATCTTATACGTTTTTCGGGGATTGCAGAAGCTGCCTATGATGCAGCATATAAATTAATTGGACATCTTCCAGGTGGTTTAGCTGTGGGAACTGTCCAGGTTAGTACCCTATTTGCTGCTATTACAGGAATTACTCCCCCTGCTACGATTACAATGGGGCAAATCGCTTATCCCTCTATGATGAAGTATAACTACCATCGAGGAATTGCGATTGGATCCATTGGGGCGGGTGGAGCGTTAGGAGCTCTTATACCACCTAGCGTCCCTTTAATATTCTACGGCTTATTAGCAAACGAATCCATTGGGGCTCTGTTTTTAGGTGGTGTTATACCAGGTATAATGCTTGCTATTATGTATTCTATTTATATAGTAATCAGATGTAAAATTCAGCCATATATGGGGCCACCTATACCCCGGGATGAAAGGTTTACTCTTAGTGAAAAGATCAAAACTGTCTTTAGTATTTGGCCATTTATAGTACTAGTCTTTCTTGTTTTAGGTGTTATATGGCTAGGAGTGGCGACACCTACAGAAGCTGCAGCATTTGGTGCAAGCGGAGCATTACTCATTAATATTGCGTACCGTAAGCTTACTTGGAAAATTTTAAAAGACTCTCTCGAATTCACGGTCAAACTTACTGGGATGGGGCTTTGGATATTAATTGGCGCAAACCTTTTTGTGAATGTATTTAGTGCTGTAGGTGCTCAAGATGTCATAACCTCATTGGTTACTTCTATGCCAGGTGGTGAATGGGGTGTTCTGATTATGATGATGCTTATCATTATGATCTTAGGAATGGTGATGGATGACTGGGCTATAATCATGCTTGTTACTCCTTTATTTGTCCCAATCCTTAACATTATGGGCATTAACCTTTTATGGTTCGGGATTCTATTTATTGTCAATATCCAGATGGCTTACCTATCACCACCATTTGGATTTGTTCTGTTCTGGATTAAGAGTATCTTGCCTAAAGGTGTATCAATGGGAGATATTTATAAGTCTGTTTTGCCGTTCATACTTATTCAATTACTTGCTTTAATTCTATTACTTCTGTTCCCTCAACTTGCACTGTGGCTTCCTAATACAGTGATGGATTAAGGGTTTCTGCAAACATGCAGTGTGATTCTTTAAAAGGGAGGTGTGAATTCCAAAGTCTAGTTAAGTCTTCATACAAAAATCAATAAAGGGGAGGACTAAATTATATGAGAAAATATTCATTTTTATCATTAGTACTGTTAATCGGTATTTCTATTTTTGTTTTAGTTGGTTGTCAAGAGGATGCAGCAGGTGATTCTGACTCAAGTTCCGATGGAGAATACGGACCACCTGATGAAGTAACAGAGTGGGTCTTTCAACCTGCTTTTGATTCATCTGATGCTGGCTGGGATAATGGTGTTGTACCTTGGATTGAAGCTGTAGAAGAAGCGACAGAAGGGACAATTGAAATTGAGTTGCTTCCTGCAGGTTCAATCACCAGTGGAGATGAAGCTTTTGGCGCTACTATCGCGGGAACGACTGATCTTTATGCTGGATGGGCAACCGTTTACGGTGGTAATATGCCTGAAGGAACCTTGGCCTATGGAATGTCCATGGGTGCAGACAACACGGAAGAAGCTTGGGAAGCTATGTGGGGGAGTCCAGACTACCGTATAGGTGAACTTGTTCAGGAAGCTGCAAACGAGATTGGTCTTCATTGGGTAGGTTGGACGAACCAGGGACCTAATGCGGCCTTTACGAACTCTCCAATTAATAAATTAGAAGATTTCGAAGGACGTAAAATGAGAGCTGGTGGACCACAAGCTACCTTTTTGGAGACTATGGGTGGAGTACCAGTTTCCTTGCCTGGAGGAGAAATTTACATGTCTATTGATTTAGGAACAATTGAAGGTACGTTCTGGGATACAGGTGGAATCGATGATATGAAGTTTCAAGAGGTGATTGAATATGCAATCTTACCAGGATGGACCCCAGCACAGCATCAAGAGATTTATGTGAATCAGGATTCTTGGGAATCATTGAATGACTGGCAGAGAGACCAAATTGACGAAATATTCAAATCTACCTATTTCAAGACGAGTGAGATGCATGCTGAAAAAGTTGATGAAGCTTTACAAGTTTTAAAAGATAGTGGTGGAGAGGTTATTACTCTAAGTGATGAAGAGGTAGACCGAATGCGTGAAAAGGCAATAAATGAGATATGGCCTAAGATTGCTGAAGAAAGCGAACGTAACGCAAAGGGAGTTGAACTTTGGAAACAGTACCTCAAAGACAAAGGCAAGATCGAATAAATAGAAAGGGGGCGAATTAAAAATATGAAAGCATGGAGCATGGTCGAACTTGTAATCGATTCTATTAGCGAAATAATGGGTAGAATTGGCTGGCTGATAATTTTTTATGTTATGTCCTTTGGCATATTTGACGTCATCATGAGGTATTTTTTCAACTCGCCTTCACTGTGGATTTCGGTAACAATTCAGTACGCTATGGTTTTATTGGCTTGCGTATCTGGTGCATATGCCCTGAATAAGGAAGCATTTGTTAAATTAGATCTCTTCTATGCCAAATTTCCACCGAGAGTGAAGGCAATTGTTGATATTTTTACCTTCCTTTTAACATTCTTGTATTTGTACGTTCTGATTACCAAGGGAATAGAGGCAGCACAAGCTTCTTTTAAATTAAAACAAACGACACCTACAGCGGTTCCAATCCCGCTTTACCATTTGAAGGCAATTATCCCATTTGGAGTTTTTTGTGTCCTGCTTGTCGCCGTTAAAAAGCTTGTCATTGACGTACAAACAGTCCTTGGTATAGAGAGGGAATAATTCATTATTTCGATTGGCAGTTTAGAAAGTATAAAACTTTCCTGCTGCATAATTGCAGCTAAGGCTTCGCTATAACAGCTTGTACTCCAAATATGAAAAGGATTCTAATTTGAATTCCTATGACGATAAGCCAAGCTTTCAAATAACATTGGTTTGACCCCTTTCTACTCACTAGAGCCTGTTCCTTAAAGTTTAAATTAAGGAACAGGCTCTCATTTTTTGCAGTTAAAAAACCAGCATGGCTGCCGAGTGCGCAACTATTTCTTTAAGTCTTTTATTGGCAGTTAACCCCCTAGCTCCGTCATGCACACCTTATAAGAATCCCTTTAGTGGATGTAAGTTTTCTAATTTTTTTATATTTTTGGCTATTTTAAGTTGATTCAATTACTACTTCGTTATAAACTACATATAATTTAGTAATTAATTCTAATAATTGAAACGGGGCTGTATCATTGCTGGACCAGAAAAGTTATATACCACTTCATTTACAGTTAAAAAATAAGATAGAAAGGCAAATTACTAACGGAGAGTTTTTGGATCAAATTCCAAGTGAGCGAGAATATATGAACAAATATGATGTTAGCAGAAGTACTGTAAGGGAAGCTATAAATCTATTAGTACGTGAAGGAATCCTTGAAAAAAGGCATGGGAAAGGCACGTTTGTTTCGTTAAAGCCGTTTAATGATTGGCTCGGAAACTTAAGTAGTACAACGGAAACCATCCGTCATATAGGAATGAAACCAGGTGCTAAACTTATCACACATTATAAAACTACTCCGCCAGCATATATTCAGGAACTGACTGGTTTTAAAGAGGCTTATTTTATCAAAAGGGTACGTTATGCAAATGATATTCCGATTGGTGTGGAAAGACACTACTATCCAATTGAGATTGGAGAAGAGTTAATTAAATTCGATTTGGATAATGCTACACTTTATGATTTAGTTCAACATGAATTAGGTATACAATTTGCTGAAGCGGATCAGACAATTACAAGTGGGCAAATGCTGCAAGAGGATTTGAATTATTTAGACGTTCCACCTGATACGAATGTTTTAATTGCTGAACGGATTATTCAAAATCAGGCAGGTAGTATTATTGAAATGGAAGAGGCATTTTATCGCAGTGATATGTATATGTTTAAAATAAAATTATCGCGTAAGTTTGGCTAGTTTTAAACTGCAATTTTCATTTATTACATTTTATTATAAATCATATTAGTTATTTAAATATCTGAATTTATAAAAAACATTGAATTTTTGTGTCATTCTCTAATATAATATAAATAGACTTATCACAACTGGTACGGACGTCGTGACCTATCATGGTTTATTTTCGTTATTATTGAAGAGAATGGAGTGAGGTTAATGATTATTGGGGTTCCTCGTGAAGTAAAGAACAATGAAAATCGGGTCGCACTAACCCCCTCTGGCGTTACAGCTTTTGTGCAGGCAGGACATGGTGTAGTGGTGGAAAGAGAAGCTGGAAATGAAAGCGGTTTCCTGGATAAAGAATACACAGCTGCAGGTGCTGAGATTGTAGCTTCTGCAGATGAAGCATGGGCTGCTGAAATGGTGATGAAGGTTAAAGAACCGCAACCTGAAGAATATGACTATCTAAGAGAAGGCTTAATTCTATTTACGTACCTTCATTTAGCTGCCGAACCAGAATTGACGCGAAAGCTAGTTGAGAAAAAGGTAACCGCTATTGCATATGAAACGATCCAGAATAATGTTAATTCATTACCTCTTTTAGCTCCAATGAGTGAAATTGCGGGCAGAATGTCTGTACAAATAGGAGCTCAGTTTTTGGAAAATCCCAAGGGAGGAAAAGGTATTCTTCTAAGTGGTGTACCAGGAGTTAAACCGGGAAATGTTGTCATTATTGGTGGTGGTGCTGTAGGAACAAATGCAGCGAAAATGGCAATCGGTTTAAGAGCACAGGTGACAATTATTGATATTAATGCAAACCGTCTCCGTGAATTGGATGATTTGTTTGGAGGAACAGTTACAACTCTGATGTCAAACCCGCTGAATATTCAAGAAGCTGTAAAACATGCAGATCTCTTAATTGGAGCAGTATTAATTCCAGGCGCTAAAGCTCCACAATTAGTTTCTGAGGATATGGTAAAGAAAATGTCAAAAGGATCGGTCATTATTGACGTTGCCGTTGATCAAGGCGGATCAATTGAAACAATTGATAAAACTACTACACATGATGACCCGGTTTATCTGAAACATGATGTATTGCATTATGCAGTCGCAAATATGCCTGGTGCTGTGTCAAGAACAGCAACACTATCATTAACGAATAATACAATTCAGTACGGCATGTTACTTGCAAAAATGGGTTACAAACAGCTGTTGAAGCTAGCAAGGCATTTGCCAAAGGTGTCAATACACATGATGGGTTTGTAACGTACAAAGCAATAGCCAATACTCACAATATGTCCTATAAATCGTTGTCGTCTGTCTTTACTAGTAACCCAGTTTCAACTTATTAAGCATGTCTGTAAGAAAAAACGAAAGGGGGAAAAGGTATGGAGGCACAAGTTAAAATGGATTACTCGGTCGAAAAAACATCGTCTCGTTTATGGAATGCAATGCATCGCTATAACAAGGATGCTGAACAAACTGTAGCTGTATCCGGTGAGGGGTCATGGTTCACAGATGATAATGGAATGAAATATCTTGACGGTGTATCAGGTTTGTGGTGCTTAAATCTTGGTTATGGACGGCAGGAAATAGTTAATGCAGCTGCAGAACAAATGAAAAAGCTTTCTTATTTTCCGTTAACAATGAATCATCAACCTGCAGTTGAGTTAGCAGGTAAAATTAGTGAATTGTTAGGTGAAAAATATCAAACTTTCTTTTCCAATAGTGGTTCAGAGGCGAATGAAGCGGCTTTTAAAATTGTACGTCAATACCACAATCAAACAGGAAATCCCGGAAAATATAAAATCATATCCCGCTATCGTGGATACCATGGCACGACGCTAGGAGCATTAAGTGCAACCGCACAGGCCAATCGCCGTGTTAAGTATGATCCACCTGTACCAGGATTTTTACATGTGTATCCGCCATATAGCTATCGATCTATATTTGGCGGGGGTGCAGAAGAATCTGATTTAAAAGCAGCACAAATGCTTGAGGAAATGATTAATTGGGAAGGCGAGGAAACGGTAGGGGCTTTCATCATGGAACCGTTTATTTCGGGTGGAGGCGTCATTATCCCGTCGACTAAATATATTCAACGGGTTGAGGATATTTGTAAAAAACACAATGTATTGCTAATTATGGATGAAGTCGTTTCTGGTTATGGCCGAACGGGTAAAATGTTTGGTTTCATGCATGCAGAAGGTGTTCAACCTGATATTGTTACAATGGCAAAAGGATTAACTAGCGGTTATTTACCACTAGGAGCTACTGCCGTTAAATCGGAAATTTATGATGCGTTTAAAGAAGAAGGAAAAAATAATCATTTCAGGCATGTCTCTACTTATGGTGGTCATCCAGCGTCATGTGCTGTTGCCCTTAAAAATATTGAAATCATTGAAAGAGAAAAAATCGTAGAACGTGTAAATGATTTGGGTGAAAAGAAATTAGGTAAACTCGATCAATTAATCGAACATGAAAACGTTGGCGAAGTTAGACGAATTGGTTTTTTGCTTGGTTTGGAAATGGTGACTGATAAAGCATCAAAAGTACCGCTTGACGAATTGAAAATGGCTGAAATTGTAGGCAAGTGCAAACAGGAAGGCTTGATTATTGGTAAAAATGGTGACACAGTACCGGGTCAAAATAACGTCATTATTGTGGCTCCACCATTAACAAGTACAGAAGATGATTTGGATTTTATTGTTGAAACGGTGAGCGCTGTTATTCGTAGTCTCTAAAATAAACCTGATTCACACTGATGAAGGGTTGGATGGGAAGGTTATTAGATGAATTACGATAGATTAAAAACATTTATTGCAGTCGCTGAAAAAAAGAGCTTTTCTGAAGCAGCAAAGATATTATATGTTACACAGCCAACGATAACATCGCAGGTAAAGGCACTGGAAGAGGAACTGAACACGAAGTTATTTGAGCGAACAACGAAAAAAGTTGAAATGACACAGTCCGCACATATTCTATTAAAATATGTCAGGGAAATTGTTCGCCTAACTGACTCTGCTCAAAAAGAGATTTTACAGATTGAAAACACGTTTCACGGTAATCTTAGTATGGGGTGCAGTCTAACAATTGGTGAATATATACTTCCTGAGTTTCTTAAGCAATTCATTAATTCATACCCCCTTATCCAGTTAAGTGTTAAGATTGTGAATTCCAGTGAAATCGTAGCAAAACTAAAAGATCAGATCATTGATGTTGGGTTAATTGAGACACCAATAGAGGATCCGCAAATTACGTTGGAGCCGATTTTGGAGGATGAACTTATTCTGATAGCTGCGCCCGACTATTTTCCGGCGAGTGAAGTAAAAATTTCGCTTGATAAACTTACAAAATTACCGCTTATTGTTAGGGAAAAAGGATCCGGTACACGAGCGGTTGTTGATTATTATTTAACACAGGGCAGACTTTCTGTAGATGATTTAAATGTGGTTATGGAATTAGGCAGTACCGAGTCGATTAAAGCAGCTGTTGAATCTGGGTTAGGTGTTTCATTTATTTCTAAAAGTGCCATAAAGAAAGAACAAAGGTTAAAATTGCTGAAAACATATCCTATCGAAGGTATATCTCTTTATCGTTATTTCTACATCGCATCCCGTAAAGATCATATTTTAAAATCGACAACTGAGCTATTTTTGGAAGAGTTACGAAGGATTATTCAGGAAAAAGAAGCCTGTAATTTAGTCCATCTGCCAACTGGTAATTATGGAAAATGATAAAAACTAATAACTATTATTTTTGAGGAGGAATTTTACAATGACAAAACAACAAACAGAAGTAAGAAAAGCAACGAATCAAAAAGTAAAAATGACACCAAGCGAGGCGATTGTCGAAACACTTGTAGCAGAAAATATCAAAGAAGTTTATGGTATCGTTGGATCAGCATTTATGGATATGTTGGATCTATTCCCAACAGCAGGCATACGGTTCCTGCCAGTGCGCCATGAACAAAGTGCTGGACACATGGCCGATGCCTATACACGCGTCTCGGGGGTCGCTGGGGTTATTGTTGGACAGAACGGTCCGGGAATTACCAATATGGTAACATCGGTTGCAGCTGCAAACCAAGCACATACACCAATGGTCGTTATCTCTCCTTCTGCTGGAACACCTACAATTGGATGGGATGGATTCCAGGAAGCAAATCAGGTATCTATATTTGAAGACATCACGAAAGAAACCGTACGGGTAACACATAAAAGCCGTGTAGCAGATTGTTTGCGTACCGCATTCCGGATTGCTTATGCAGAGCGTGGTCCCGTATTGTTCGATATTCCACGTGACCTATTTTACGGAGAGTTAGAAGATCAAATTCTTGAACCACACCAATACCGTACTGAAAAAAGAGGTGCTGGAGACCCTGCATCAATTGAGAACGCTGTAGAGATTCTTAAAAATGCTGAATACCCAGTAATCATATCAGGTCGTGGTGCTGTAGATGCAGATGGAGTTGATGCGGTCAGGCAAATTGCAGAACATTTAACAGCGCCTGTAGCTGTATCATATATGCACAATGACGCATTCCCAGCTGACCACCCGCTCGCTGTTGGTCCAATTGGTTACATGGGATCAAAAGCTGCCATGCATACATTAAAGAAGGCTGATGTCGTACTGGCAATTGGAACAAGATTATCTGTATTTGGAACGTTACCTTGTTATGATATTGACTACTTCCCGAAAAACGCGAAAATAATTCAAGTCGATATTAACCCGCGTCAAATTGCGCGAACACATCCAGTAGCTGTTGGAATTATTGGGGATGCGAAGGCAACGAGTGATGAAATCTATAGGCAATTGAAATTAGAATCTTCTTCTCCAGAAAAAAATCAGGTCCGTTTGGAAGAAGTTAGCAAACTGAAGGATGAATGGGAGCAAGAATTAGTTGACTTAGCTATGGAAGATGGGAATCCGATCAATCCAAGGCGTGCGCTATTGGAATTAACTAAAGCACTGCCTGACAACACAATTATTTCATCCGATATTGGTAATGTATCATCAACTGCTAATGCATATTTGAAATTTAACCAAACCAGACGTCATATCGCCGCACTCACATTTGGTAATACAGGGTTTGCATATCCAGCAGCACTTGGAGCACAATTGGCCGAGCCGGATTCCCCAGTTGTAGCAATCATCGGTGATGGTGCATGGGGAATGAGCTTACACGAAGTTAGTACTGCAGTAGAACAAGGTATTCCTGTCATTGCCTGTGTATTTAACAACAAATCATGGGCGGCTGAGAAGAAGAACCAAGTAGACTATTACGACGACCGTTACGTAGGATCTGATATAGATGCACCTGATTTCGCTGAAGTAGCAATATCAATGGGTGCGCTAGGTTATACAATTGACAAGCCAGAGGATATAGGATCAGTAGTAAAAGAAGTATTGGCGAAACGAAAGCCAGCGGTCCTCAATATTTTTGTAGATGGTACACAGCTTGCACCACCATTTAGAAAAGACGCATTAAAAATGCCAAAACGTTTCTTGGATAAATATAAGCATTTGGATTACGATGAATGGAAAAAGTAATCTGACCGAAAATAAAAACCTCCCTGTCACTTTAGAATGACAGGGAGGTTTTTTAGCAGTTTATGAAGTGCTACTAAGGGCTTGGCGGTGAATACCAAGCATTATACAATCAAAAAGGCAATAACAGAGAGAACAGCTGATGTGATTGTCATAGCAATCAATGGTTTCATGGCTTTAGTACGTAAATCCTTTAAGCTGACACTAAGGCCAAGTCCTACCATAGCTGCTGTTAATAACCATGTTGTTAACGTATAAACACTATTGAATACTTCGTCAGATACTGGGATAGAATGTCCAAACACATAAGTACCTAGGATACTTAATGCCATAAAACCAATTAGGAACCATGGGAAGGCTATTTTGGTACTTGCATGCTCTGAACCTTTACGTTTCGTCTTCATAATATAGATAAGAATAAAACATAGTGGGATGAGCAAGAAAACACGGCCCAATTTAGCAAGTAAGGCAATAGCTAGTGCATCTTGCCCTGCAGGAGCAGCTGCAAGTGCAACATGAGCAAGTTCGTGCAAGCTAAGTCCTGACCATGTCCCATAATCTACAGCTGATATAGGTAGTATGGGACGTACTATTGTGTAGGCAATTGAAAACACAGTACCCATTAAAGCAATAATGCCGACTCCAATTGCTGTATCTTCATCTTTCGCCTTAATAATTGGTGCAACAGCAGCAATTGCGGCTGCTCCACATACTCCTGTTCCGACACCCAACAATAATGAGATCGTTGAATTTGCTTTAAAGACTTTTGCAAGCCAAATCATTGCAATGATTGCAAATAAAATAATAAATGCATCCCGCAGGAGTAACCCTAAACCATCACTAAGAACGACATTAATATTTAGTCTAAGTCCGTATAAAATAATTGCTAATCTAAGTAATTTTTTCGAGGAGAATGTTACGCCTGCTCGTAACGCTTCTGGATAACCGAAAATTTGCCGATAAATAATAGCGATAATAATTGCACAAGCTAATTGACCCACATATGCGAATCCAGGTATAAGAGCAAGTAAGAATCCTAATAATGCAATGAAAAATGTGAACGCTACTCCAGCAATCCATTTCAACCTCTGTTTTGAAGATGGATCTTCTTGAGGTTCGGTCTCTTGTGGATCAGCTTGTATCTTTTGATTTTCTATAGACATAAAAACAATGCCCTCCCTTCCAAATCTAGATTACGGGAATGGCAATAATAAGTAAAATTAATTATTATTATAGTTTTTATAAAAAAACGTAATGATTAAATCATAGTGTCAATAAGATTGGTTTCACGATTTTTAATCTGGATTTAAGCTTATGGTAAGAATCAAGTGAATAGGGAAGAGGAAGTGGGAGGTTAATGGTTATTTTCAATAAAAATAGTGGCTGGGACATAACTAAAAATCTCTACTTTAAAGACGAATAATAAACAGGATAGGTTGGTTAGAACGTTCATTATCAATGGGTGAATTTATTACGTAATTGATATAAACTGCGAACTAGTTGGGTGCAGTAAAACCGCTACGGAAATACACTTCGCTTTCCGTGGGCGGCTGATGAGCCTCCTTGCTCCTACGTCGCTACGTAGTCTCATCTAGGCCTCAGCTCCCACAGGAGTCTACGTGTATTTCCTCCGCTGGGTATTGCTCACTAGAACAAAAAAAACAAGATTTTATACTACTTAACTAGCAGTTGGAATATGCGAGACTCCTGTGGGACAGCGATCCTAAGAGACCCCACAGGGAGCGTTCTTTGCGAGCGAGGCAGACTAAGTACGCCACGTCCTGTGGCAACGTCTGCACTAGCACGTCCTATGCGTCGGAGGCTCGTGGTGAGCCCTAGGTGCGCGAGTATATTCCAACTGCGTCGTTAGGAAGCCTCACAAAATGCTTTCAATAGGACTTCCTTAGTTGGTTCGCAGTTTATATTTAATCTGGAATATTAGAAAACTAGGCATTCACCAAGGCTTTTGGTGAATGCCATAGTTGCACTTATGCAGTAAGAAAGTAGTTATACATTCTTAACTGCAAAAATCCGAACTAATTCGAATTCCATTTCAAGAATTTTGAATATAGTTCGGATTTTACTTTGACTAAATACTTTTGTCCCAGCCTTTTCTATTTACGAAAGGTTTTTGGAAGTTCCCTGCGTAAGAATCATTATCTATTGTTAATTCCCCGCTGCAGATAAATCATTTCATCGGCAAGATTTTTAATTCTGTCTGTAACATTACGATCGATAATTTCATCACTTTCCAGGTTAAAGGCATCGTTATGGATAAAGACATTCCCCGTTGGAACTAATCCCTTAAAATAGGAAAGTACTGGCTTTAATTGATATTCTGGCACAAGAAAATGATTGCTGGACCATCCTGTTGCTACAATACCTGTTACTTTATACTTGAAGGCATTTTCAGGAAAGTGGTCTAACAGATTTTTCAATGCTCCCGAAATGGATGCCTGATAAATTGGCGTGCCAAATACCAGAAAATCGGCAGAAGCTATTTTACTAACAACATCCCAAGTATCTTGGTTATAATCTGCTAACGGGGCACCAACAGCAAACTCAACGTCATACTCCCTTAAATCAATTAACTCTGTCTGAATGGTTGAGTCAATAAGTTGAGCAGCGACCAAAACGTCGTTTACAGCTAGAGATGTCTTCTCACCAGCCAGTGCTCCCGATACTCCAACAAGTTTCATCACTATTCCCTCACAATATTATTTAGTATTTGCATTGAATAAGGTGTTTCATCATCGTTTATGTACGAGTATTTTAATTTGCTGCATTTAATAGTGAAGGTTATCTTATTCTAAATTTTAATGCAACAAATTTGATTGTATTAAGCGGAAGAAATCCTGTTTATGATAAAATAAAGTCTGTATATTAAACAAAGGAGTAAAATTATGGTGACAGAAAGATTATATTATCAGAATCAGTATATGCGTAGCTTTATAGCCAGACTGCAGAATTCGGATAGAGACGAGAAAGGGCGTTTCTATGTTATTTTAGATCAAACAGCCTTTTACCCAACTGGTGGTGGCCAGCCTTATGATACGGGAACACTGAATGATGTGAATGTCTATGATGTGGAGGAAATCGATGGGGAAGTCCGACATTATATAGAGGAGCCTGCTGAAGTACATAATGAGTATACTGGAGAAATAGACTGGAACCGGCGTTTTGATCATATGCAGCAGCATACAGGACAGCATATTTTGTCAGCAGCATTTGAAGAGGTATTTAACTACAGAACAGTTAGCTTCCATTTAGGTGCAGAAATTTGTTCGATTGATCTTGATGCAGGGAGTCTTTCAGATGAGGAAATAGTTCATGTAGAAAAAACAGCAAATAACATTATCATGGAAAATCGCCCTGTTGAAACAAGATGGGTGTCAGAGGAAGAACTATCAAATTTTTCGCTCCGAAAAGAAGTATCCGTTGTAGATAATATCCGCCTCGTTATCATTCCAGACTTTGATTATAACGGCTGTGGCGGAACACATCCAGACTCAACTGGACAGGTAAGTTCTTTAAAAATTTTACATTGGGAAAAGCAAAAGAAGAAAAAGATACGTGTTTACTTTGTTTGTGGATTAAGAGTCCTAAAACAGCTCGATGAAAAACATAAAGTTATTCAGTGTTTAACGAATACGTTGAACACCCCACAGCAGGACTTGAATGAAGCGGCTGTTCAGAATTTGCGTTTGAATCAAGGTCTTGAAAAAAAGGTCAATGAGTTGAACATGGAACTCATTGAATATGAAGCAGATTCCTTCATTGAACAGGCAGAGCCTCAAATCAACTGGAAGATAGCAAAAGCAATTTTTCATGATCGTCCAATGCCGGAACTTCAGCAATTGGCTAAACGGATTACCATAAAATCAGATCGTTTACTGGTATTCCTTATCAATCAAAAAGGGGAAAAGCTCCAACTTGTGTGTTCGAGAAGTAATGATGTGGTGATTAATATGAATGATTTAGTGAAAAGTGTCCTGCCCGTTATTGATGGAAAAGGTGGGGGAAATGATTCAATTGCGCAAGGCGGGGGAGATAGAATAGTTTCGGCAGAGGAATTGATGGTGGAGTTAATGAACCAAGCAGCAGCATTTAAAAGCGAATAAAAGCCATTTTAATTTTTGAAAGGTGAATGTTTTACCACCTGTAAAGAAGCAGGGTAGGTTTTCTTTTTTTTAATAATGATTTACAATCAATAATGGAACTTTAGCTGTATATGGTAACGGAAGGCCCGATCATTACTTAATTGTTAGGTTTTTCGATATGAATGAATGAGGATTACATAGGAGGAACACACTTGGAATCAATCTTACTTGAATATGGATGGACATTATTAATTCTAATTGGTCTAGAAGGTTTGTTATCGGCTGATAATGCGCTTGTAATGGCAGTTATTGCCAAGCATTTACCAGTTGATCAGAAAAAAAAGGCAATCAACTATGGTATTATTATGGCTTTTTTCTTCCGTTTTGGTGCTTTATTTGCAATTTCTTTTATCGCGAATGTTTGGCAGGTACAAGCCATTGGTGCAGCCTATCTTCTCTACCTAGGTCTGAAGCATGTGATCAAGGTACGATTCGGTAAAAAGAATGAAAAAGTTGAAGAGGATAATAAAGAAGAATCCAAAGGAAAGGGATTCTGGCCGACTGTTGGTAAGATTGCACTAGCGGATCTTGCATTTGCGATTGATTCAATTCTTGCAGCTGTTGCGCTTGCGCTTGGACTTCCGGATTCCCCAATTGACGATTTCGGCGGAATGGATGGCGGTAAATTTGCTGTGATCGTACTTGGAGGAATTGCTGGCCTTATATTAATTAAGTACGCGGCAACCTGGTTTGTTCAGTTGCTCGAAAAGCGTCCGGCTCTGGAAACAACTGCTTATGTGATTGTAGCATGGGTTGGTGTCAAGCTTGCTATTCTGACCCTTGCGCATGATGAGATTGGCGTTTTAGCTCATGATTTTCCTCACAGTACAGCCTGGACCTTAACGTTCTATGGAGTCCTGGTTGCTATCGCTCTATTGGGGTGGTTTGCACCGGGAAAAAGAACATCTAAAAGATGATGGTGGGGAAAGACAGGTGAAAAATAAGGACAAAGAGTACTTGTTTTCTGGCTAAAGAAAATTTGGCTGAACGTTAAGAACAGATACCCTATACTGGGGTACATGAATTAAAAAAGAGCAAACCACTAATTTTATTGAAAATTAAGTGGTTTGTTCTTTTTTTAGCAGTAAGATTTCTTACTGCATAAGTGCAACTAAGGCTTATCTATATTAAGGCTTGCACTCCAGAGTATAAGGGGTTCTAAGAAAGCAAAATACGCTTTCATAAGAATCCCTTTAACGAATGCCAAGTTTTCTAACCGTGGATATTCCGGATTATTATTCAACATTTGCTACATTTGGATTTAAAGGAGAAAACATCCCATCTGGGTTTGCTTGCCAAACCCAAGCATGCAAAGCAAAGGAGCCAGGAAATGGTCCGTCATCGAACTCTTGACCAAATAATGATGGACGTTCCTCACCTAGAGACATGTACTCAACAGCTACTAATTTGTAACCGCCATTCTTTTTAGGCTCGTAAACTAGAACTTCGGGAGCTAACGGGTCATTGGTGCTGGTTCCTAGTAATTCGTTATTTGTTAGGTGAATACCCATGTTAGGAACTAAATGGTATTTAGTTTCATCCTTAGGTCCGTACCCATCTTCAAAGGCAGCTTCAATGTCATGGTATTTAGCTGTTGCCTGCCGAACCTCAGAAAGTTGCTTTGATACAACAGGACCATAGGATTTTGCACCAGCCACATTAGTTAATACAAATGTTACTACAAAGACAATAGCTAAGGTCATCATTAGAAATCCTCTTTTTTTCAAAAAAAACACCTCTTTTTAGTTAATATATTCATTCCTTTATAAAGTATGATATCGTTCCTTATTAAGAATTACTAGGCAGTTTGTTATTAAAAAAGTTATCCCATATTGAATGCACCAAAATTACTCAACTTTTATAACTAAATTTTTAGTTAAGCCTTCGTTGAATTCTTCTGCGAACTGGTACTATCCTCGAATAAGTAATTGCACCCTTGTTCAACTTTTTTTGTTCGTCAAATATATTATAAGAGGCAGAAATACGAAACATATAAATAAATTATTTGTATTATTACTTATATTTGGTTGTAATAACGATGGTGTAAACGAGAGGATGCGTTAGCTGAGGAAGAAATTGAAAATAATTAGAAGAAAAATCTGAGTTCAGTTGGACTGAGATTTTTTAAATATGCAAATCTAGGTACAAATAATAGTGTAATTTTAAGTTTTGCGATAGGTAACGGACCTTGTTAGTGCTTTATGATGTGTTTTTGCACCATTGTAGTGAACCCGTTAATGAATACTGAACTTTTTTTGTTATAACTCCCCCTAGTGATTTGAAGGTAGTCTATCTAAATTATATGGTCACATAACCCAAGCTGGGAGAATATCATACTGATAGTAAAGAAAGGAGAGGTGTTTAGTGTACAACAATACGCAGATGAATCCTAATGAATATCAGGAAGATTACCAACCTAACCAAATTAAAGGGCTATGTAAACAGTATATGAGCTACCATGTCATAGGACAGCTAAGCGATGGATCACAGGTTGATGGAATTATCGATAGCATGGATGAGGAAGGTGTGACCATGTTAGTTCCAGAAGAAGTTGATGAAGAACAAATGAACAGACAATTTGATTATGGTTATGATTATGATTACGGACGGCCTCGAAGAAGATTTCGTCGATTCCGCAGACAGCGATTCCCGTTTCGCTTTTTCAGAAGTTTATTCCGTTACCCATATTATTACCCTCCTTACCCTGGGTACGGATACGGTGGAGGATTCTATTAATAGCTACTTTAAAGGTGATTTAAGGCAGTTTAAATGCTGCCTTTTATTATGGAGTTGACCACTGCTTCGGTAGATTTCAGGTACTAGCGAACAGTATTAATAACACCAACTCTAAATCTGTTCCTTACTATTATCACTTTGGTATTCTAAAATATCTCCAGGCTGACAATCTAAAGCCTTACAAATACTCTCCAGAGTTGATAATCGAATCGCTTTTGCCTTTCCGTTTTTTAAAATAGAAAGATTAGCCATCGTAATTCCAACTCGCTCCGAAAGTTCAGTTACGCTCATTTTCCTCTTAGCCAACATTACATCAATATTGATTATAATCGCCATTTTATTCACCTCAGACCGTTAATTCATTTTCTGATTTTATATAAATCGCTTCTTGCAGGAGTCTCTGGAGAACAGCAGCAAAGACTGCGATAACCATTGGAGCAAGAATAAAGAGCATTCCAACCAAAATGACACCTGGGGCATCGTCTAACTCCGCAAAGATATAGAATAATGGCATCCCAACCACATATAAGCCACTGATCGTGATTGCACATTTTTTAATATTTTTTAAGACTTTTACAGATATTTCCGAGAACGCTTTGTTTTTGTCAATATAACTTAAAAGTTTAAAAGCCTGATATAGTGCAACGTAAAAAGGTATTGTCGATGCGTACATAATTATTAAAATGCCATATAGTACATAGGCGAACTCCGAATTACTTTCTGCTGCTTCTTTAGCTAAGATAGGCAACCCAAATATACACAAAGCAAGAATCGGAATTCCAATAAGAATAACAGCAATTTTTAAAAAGAGTGTTGATCCACGTTTCATCAAAAGCACCTCACTAATTTATTATTAAATTGACTTTAACACATTATTTATCGTTTTACAATAATAAAATGTTGAATAGTATTATATTATTGTTGTTTAAAATTATTCTTGGTTAAAAAAAGCAGGGATGAGGGTGGCAAGTTAGCGGGATGTGGATCTTGCAAACTAGTGAAGTGGATCGTGGTTCCGTTAAATAGGAAAAAAAGCCTTCATGTAAGGTTGAACGGTTCCTGGTTCCGTTATTTACCCAAAAACAGCTAAAAATGTTGCTGATATGGGTGAATAGCGGAATGAGGATTACATAACACAATCAAAACAGGTGTTTTTTAAGAAATAACGGAATGAGGATCCGCCAAATCAGTGAGCACCATCCTGAATGTAGTGGAACATCTGCTGGCTATTAATATTGGTTAGAACATAAATCTAATACTCTAGCTCAATCTAGCAGGGCAATCGTCTAACATAGATTCAAGTAAAAATACCAAGCCAAACCCCGTTAATCATCGCAAGTATAAGGATGATTTTCTCATATGCAGAGACTTGGTAATGATTATCTATTTGCATTTTGAGGACTAAGAAAATGGCAGTCGCTATCACAGCTAACGCTCCAATCATTGCCAAGATACGATCAGCTCCCAGCCAGACCGCGCATAATCCGGCCATCGTGAAATATAACAAGGCAGGCAGACGACTGAATGCAGATCCAAACTTTTCAAAAGCCCAGACGACACTTGTTTTTTTGATAGGGGATGCGTTTCTATCAGCGTCTCGATCTGGTATATGATGAACCATTACCCAGGCTAAACAAAATAAGGCATTAATGAGTGCGTTTTGCAGCGCCCATGTCGGGATTGAATCCAGTGTCAGCCAGGCACCGGCAAGCCCGAGTACAAAAACAGACGGAAACATAGACAGCCATTCCCCAATAAAGGGACGATAACTGAATTGAAATGGACGGAGCGAGTATGAAATGGCTCCCCATAGACCAATAGCTAGTAATAGAGCGATCTTAAAGAAACCAAATATGATTAATCCTACGACAATCAAACTTAGTGAAAATATAAGCCATTTCCCCAGCAGCCAAAGTGAAGAAGCAGAAATAACACCAGTCTGAATGACACGACTACCACCTGACAAAATTGCCGGGCTATTCTGATCTGTTCCTGAATTATAGTCAGCGAAGTCATTCAACACATGCGTCAATACTCCGTGAATTAGGAAGGCACCGAATAGTAATAACAGGAATACCAAAAGCAATTTATCAGGAGCGACAGTATAATACAATAATATCGGTAGAATAGTAGAAACTATTGTCGTAACACTTGAAGAGACTACCGCTATTGACCGTAATAGAATCCAGCTATTTTTGATTGGGGCAAGTATCGATTGATTCATATCTTTTTTAACTCCTTTATTCGTATATCACTTCTACTTTACACTATACCCTTTCTACTAAAATTTGAAAGCGATGAATTAGTATTTTCGGAAGGAGGTAGGTGTCCGGTTATGAATAATTTCATTATTCATAACTACTATCGATTGTTGGGGGTGAAAAGTGGCATGGGGAGGGAATGTTATTGAATTTTAATATATTCAGGTTCCATCCATCTAAAACGTAATTTTTTCACTATTTATCCTATTTACTTTAATATGTTAAAATTTAGAAAAGATATAAGTAGGTAATTATTAAAGAATTAGTAACAATTTGGGAATTAGTTAGTAAGATGGGAATTTCAATTGAGGGATGTATAGATGGAGTTTGACGCAGTTATTATATATAACTGTGACGATTATAATATGAACTAAAATGATTTTGAAAGAAAATTGCTATATATTGATACAACTCGTGCATTATATATATTGATTATTTTTTGACAACAAAATATTGCATACACGTTAAAAACAGAAGTGAGTCCAAATACTTCTGTTTTTTATATACAAATTAGATTAGGAGGTTATGTAATGAAGAGGTTGGACAAATTTATAGATGAATCTACAATTCCAGATTGGGAAAAAGACTATTACTTTGATGTATTGAAGAGTTTGCAAAAGGCGGAAAAAGAGGAACTAGTAAGTCTATTTAAAAAGTCGAATAAAGAACATCGTGTCCTTCAAATTGGTAGATTAAATCAGGAATTACAGTCTCTTAAAATTCGGAACATAATCACGATAGGTGATTTGTCTTTATTTGAGCATTCAATTGGTTTATTACCAAAATATCCTCATTTAGCAAAGCACATGCAGCATTTTTTCAAAGCAGATCCATAGTTTGATTCAAAGAGGTCCCAGCTGTGTCGCAAATCCGTTTTAGTGTATAGTATTTTTATTGCTTAACAAATTTTTGTACACCCAATCAGTTATTATAGTTAACAACTACATGTAGCTATGCTTTTGCGTCACCAAAACTTTAAACTACATCAATTATACTATACAATTATAGTAATATAATTGATATTTCTAACAACGACTCTAATAGAAAATTAAAGGGGTACATAAATTGAATGCATTGAAACTTGGTTGGATTGATTATTCAAGTGAACATAGGGACAAGGTGATGGCGGTGCTTCATGCACTTGCTGAACCCGGAGCGGTGGATGAGCTGGGAATTGGTTTGATTCGAGATGGATTTGCAGATATTCTGTTTCCGGGTACTTCCACAATCCAGACACGGGCGAAGTATTTTTTTATTGTTCCATATTTATTAATGGAGCTGGAGAAAAAGAGTTTCTCGACACCAAAAGAACTTATTGACCAACTTGGTGAAGAAGAGGTTTCTTTAATCGAAACGTTAAATAAAGAGGATTCGAGTGGAGTAATCGGTGCTCGGGCTGGCAAGAAACTTAAGCGGAAACCTTCTAATATTTATTGGAATGGTTTAAGGACATTTGAGGTTTTTAAACATAGTTCCTTGTCATTGGACAATTATGCGAAAGCTGTTTTCAGGATGAAAAATAAGAAAGAGGCAGCAAAATCTTTTGGAAATGAGGAGTCAGATGAAGCTGGATCTATAAGTGGAGAGTATTCCAGTACGTTCTGGCGATGTATACTCCCTGAGTCTAACTGGAAATATAGTCTTTCCATGGAACTTTCGTTTGATGAAGCTCACTTTTTAAAAGAACGGATTACGACCGCTGAGAAATCGAAGGATAGTTTATTTTCCTATTTGTTATCGCAGGATTTCGATAAGCTTAAAAAGATAGATGACTTTGATGCTATTGGAGACATGTTTTCGTTACCTGATAATTTATTTGAAGATTATATTAGAGCGAAACGTTTTAATCAGTTTATTTCAGGGGCAAATATTCGATACAACGTGATTTTGTCAGATGGTGAAAACAAAAAGGCTTTACAGAAATGGTCTGAGTGGCTTAACAGCTCGTTTGTTAAAGAAGAATTTGAATCCTTTAATTACATGGATGTCATTAATCGCCTACATATAAAGAACTCTAAGCTGATTATATTTCTTCGTGAATGGCAAAAAGCGGTTTTATCAGGGGATCATACTACAATAGATCGGCTTATAATAAAACGGGAAATTGAGCTTAAATCACGAGACCGGTCAAAATTACAGAACTCTAAAATATTTACCTATGAGGATGGGGCTTGGGTTGGTACTCCTAAACTCCAATATCGTTTTAAGGATGCGAAAGTTATTATTGAGGATATTTTTGCAGGTCTGGGGGATTACAATGCTTAAACCAGCTGAAAATCGACTTAATTACTCCGAATTACTCACACCACCATTAGGGTACGAGGTTGAATTTGCAATCGGAACAACATATGCATTGGATTTAGAGGCGCTCGTGGGTGTTCCGTTGGCGCTAAGTCTGTCTGAGGAAATGGATCAAACTTTTCAAGATGATCCTATTTATGTGCTTGAAGGGTTACGAAGAAGTGCAGATAAGTTTGCGATTTTTTGTGAAGCCGGGCAAATTAAAATACCACAGAACCAAAATTCGATATTCGCTATGATGGAAGATAGTGTTTTTGAAGTAGCTCTAGAAAATAATCGATCCTTTCACCCAAAAGTATGGCTGATTAAGTACCAGAACAGTAACAATGAAGTATTATACAGACTACTTGTGTTAACACGGAACCTAACGTTTGATCGAAGTTGGGATATTGCGATTGCGCTTGAAGGGAAGAGGACTGACAATAAAACCTATAAGAATAAACCACTAGCAGATTTTTTTCAGTACCTTGTAGATGTCACAGGAGAAGATGAGAAGCGAAGGCAAATCAAAAGTATTATTTCAGAACTGGATTATATACAATTTGATCCAGCAAATAAATATATCCCTGAATTTGATTTTTGTCCTCTTGGAATTTCAGGGTACGGTAAAGCGGAAACAGGAATTTTTGAAAAATACCATCAGCTGATTGTCATATCTCCATTTATAAGTGAGAGCACTATTTCTGAACTAAACGAACTTGAATTAAGCAACGCTAAAAAGGTGCTAATTACAAGGAAAACAGAATTGCAAAAACTTACGGAATCGATGCTTTTTCATTTTGATGTATTTACATTGAAAGATTCAGTCATTGATGGCGAGAGTGCTATAAGTGGGGATATTAATGAAGTTGAAATAACTGAGCTCCAGGATATTCATGCAAAGCTTTATGCCAGAACTAAATATAATCAACATCATATTTATATTGGTTCTGCGAATAGCTCAAGAAATGCATTTCATGGCAATGTTGAATTTTTAATCAAGCTAAAATATAAGAAACACGGATTTAGGATTACTGATTTACTGGAGGATATGTTTGGTGATGAGGAAAATCCTTTTGAAAGAATTGAAATCATTCCAGAACAAGAAGAAGTAGAGTCCGACTTAGCAGACTTACTTCAGAAGGGAATAAAACAGCTTTGCAGAACTCAATCAGGTGCGTTTGTTGTAAAAGAAGATAATGACGATTATTCATTAAACGTAACATTTGAAGATATTCCTGAAGGATGTGACTTTTCAATTGGTCCACTGTTGAGTACTAAAGAGTTGCCTCTTCAGAAAGAAACTTCTTTTGACAAATTGAGTTTATTAGAGCTAGGAAATTTTTATAAAATAGCTGCAGCAAAAGATGGGGAAAAGGTCCAAAGAGTTATCAAGATTAAGACAGATGGTATCCCTGAAGAACGTGAGAAGGAGATTTTTCGTTCGATTATTAAAGACTCACATACTTTTCTAAAATATGTTGCTTTTCTTTTATCGGATGATTTCTTATTATCCGTGTTAGAAAATCTGGAACAAAAGAATTCAGGTTCTGGTAATTGGGACATGGATACAGGAGACTATCCAGCACTTTACGAGAATATGCTCAAAACAGCTGCCCGTTCACCGGAAAAACTGGAAGATGTAGAAAACATAATTAATATTATTGAAAAAGAGGACATTATTCCAATTGAATTTCAGCAATTGTATGAAACGTTCATTCTTGCAGCAAAGAAGGTGAAAAAATGATTGACTTAGTTCGAAAAGAAGAAGAAATACTATCTGGTTTGAAAGATTTTCAAAAAGCGACCGTTGATCGAGTTTATAGCTTATTTACTAATGAATTTAACCGTGTGTTAGTAGCCGATGAAGTAGGGCTTGGCAAGACAATGGTAGCTAGAGGGGTTATTGCTAAGATTGCTAGGTATCATGAAGAACGGTTACAAGATGATCTGTTTAAAGTTGTATATGTTTGTTCCAATTCCAATATTGCTGGACAAAACCTGGCAAAGCTTAAAATTGATCAACGAGTAACATTAGATGGGCTATCAGATACGCGTTTATCGATGCAGCATATCAAAATATTTGAAGACACGTTTGACCCTCAAATTAAAGAAAACTATATTCAACTTATTCCACTAACTCCTTCAACGTCATTTGATATGACAGGTGGTTGCGGAAGTGTGTTAGAGAGAGCTTTAATCTATTCTGTGTTGAAAAGATATCAACCTCTAGAACCCTATTTAAATGAATTTGATAAGTTGATGACTGATAAGGCTACTGGTAGCTGGGAACAAAAAAAGGAAGAATACGGAGATAGAGTTGAGGCTTGTGATGAAAAAAGTGATGGAGAATATCTAAACGTTATGCTGGAGAAAGTGGATGAATTTTTCCAACAAGAACCTTTTTTACTTAATGAGATCGCTAACTTATCTGATGTCATCCAACGAGAATGGGTGCCAGGTAGAAGAGTGAATGGAGCAACCAGGGTTATTCAAAAGCTGCGAAAAATGATGGCAGAAATTAGCGTTGACTTGATTGATGCCGATCTTGTTATCATGGACGAATTTCAACGGTTTCCAGAATTGATTAATGCTGATGGGGAAAGCGAAACAGCTATGCTTGCCAGCAAATTTTTTAACAGTCCAAAAGCTGACGCCAATGATGTGAAGATATTATTATTATCTGCAACTCCTTATAAGCCTTATTCCACGCTTGAGGAGATATCAGAAACTGGAAGCGATGAACATTATAAGGAATTCATGCAAGTTACTGATTTTTTATTTGAAAAGCATACGGAACATAGACAGCAATTTAAAGAAGTTTGGAGAAACTTTTCCTATGCGTTAAGTCAAATCTCTGAACAAGATTTCTCAATGATAATTGCGAAAAAGCAGGAAGCAGAGGATAGTCTTTATAAAGGAATTGCCAGAACGGAGCGTATTTTGGAAGAGGGTACGAATGAGATTGCGGAAGCTTCCGTTGACAAGACTCCATTAGAGATTACCCAGGATGATGTTTCATCGTATATAGAAATGGATTCACTGTTACAAGACATTGGACTAAAAGACAAGGTTCCCGTTGAATATGTGAAATCGGCTCCTTTTTTGATGTCATTTATGGATCGCTACAAACTGAAGCAAAAGATATCACAAAGTATTATGGAGAACCCCGGAAATAACAAGTTAGCAAATAATCCTCTAATGTGGATTGATAAAAAAACGATAGATAGATATGGAAAGTTAAGAGAAACAAATGCCAGACTAACAAAATTAAAGGAAGTAGCCTTATCAAAAAATGCAGAGAGATTAATGTGGATTCCTCCATCCTTACCATATTATGAATTTGATGGAGCTTACTCGGGTCAAAGCCGATTTTCAAAGGTACTTGTATTTTCTGCATGGGAAATGGTTCCACGAACAATAGCGACGCTTCTCTCTTATGATGCAGAACGCAGGACAGTTGGTGAATTGGTCAAGCAAATACCTAGAAAAAAGCGGTCAAAGGTGCACAAATATTTTCATCCAAGACGTTTTCCCTCACCAAGATTAACATTTGTAATGAAGGATAACGCACCATCAAATATGAATCATTTATCACTTTTGTATCCTTCTGTCACGTTGAAGAAATTATTTGATCCGATCGATGTGTTAAACAGAAATCTATCACTAGATGAAATAAGAGAAGAAATAAAAGATAAACTTCACCTTCTGCTTGGTAAAATAGAATATGAGCCAAGTGAAAACGTTTCTAGGCAAGATGAACGGTGGTATTATTTTGCACCTGTTTTGTTTGATTTAGAAGAGGATATCATTCAGGAATGGTTTAACAGCGATTATCTGTTATCCACTTTAGCTGACAACGAAGAAGAAAGACATAGTGGGGACACAGTTGCACTAGAAAAACATTTTGAAGAGGTAAGAAAAATTTTTCATAATAATGAACTGCCTATACTTGGTAAACAGCCAGATGATTTATTGGATGTACTAGCTACTATGGTGTTAGCATCTCCAGCAGTTTGTTCTTTGAGATTACTTGAGAATCCTGATAGCGACTCACTTCCTTATGCTGTTCAGTTAGCAAAGATTATAGTTGATCGTTTTAATTCCCAGGAAGCAATTTCAATTGTTGAATTGGAGTATGGGAAAAAAGATAATAATGCACATTGGAAAAACGTGCTCAAATATGGTGTGTCAGGAAATATGCAGGCAATGCTTGATGAGTACGCCCATATGCTGCTTGAAGAAGGTGGACTGAACAAAGTTGAGGAGCAGGAGCGTAATAAACAACTAGTCAAGACTATGTCAAAATCATTAAATACGCACACAGCTAGTTACAATGTTGATACGTATCGAACGTTTAAAAATCGTGTCATGAACGATCAGAAAAAAGGAAATCAATATATTAAAATGAGAACCAATTATGCTGTTGGTTTCTATGATACTAGAAATGAAGACAACACACTTAATCGAAAAGAAAATATCAGACTTTCGTTTAATTCACCATTTCGACCATTCGTTCTGGCTACAACCTCAATTGGACAGGAAGGACTGGACTTTCATTATTACTGTCGAAAAATAATGCATTGGAACCTTCCGTCAAATCCAATCGATCTTGAGCAACGCGATGGCAGGATTAACCGTTATAAGGGCCATAATATTCGGCAAAACATCGCTAGTAAATATGGTGATATTTCATTCACAAAAAATGTATGGCAGGAAATGTTTACTGCTGCAAACCAGATAGAAAGAGACTCTCAGACATCGGAATTAGTACCTTTTTGGTCATTGGCAGGGAACCAAGATATCAATATTGAACGTATATTTCCATTGTACCCAATTAGCAGGGATGGAGCTAAATATAATAGGCTTATGAAAATATTAGCACTTTATAGATTAAGTCTCGGACAAGCGCGTCAAGAAGATTTACTAGAGAATTTACAGAAAAACAATTTTGATGAAGATCAGTTGAAGGATCTGTTTATGAATTTGAGTCCTTTTTCGAAGAAGTGATTGTCTAGTTTGATGGAAAAATTCATGGGGGGATTTTATGAGGAGGATTGCTTTAATAAGCTGTACAAAAAGTAAACAAGCATATCCGTGTCAAGCTAAGAAAATGTATCGTACTTCTAATCTTTTTACGAAAGCTGTTTCATACATTGAAAAACAAGAATATGATGACTGGTTTATCCTATCTGCTAAGCATGGTTTACTTAATAAAGAAACATTAATAGACCCCTATGATATTACATTATTGTCTATGAATGCCAAACAGCGGAAAGATTGGTCACATAATGTATTTTTTCAATTAAGGACATTAAGTGATTGTGAATTTGATTTTTATGCAGGCTCCAAATACCGGGAGTACCTTATTCCTTTACTGAAAAAAGAGGATTTTATTTGTCGTATACCGTTACAAGGATTACCAATAGGTAAGCAACTTCAGTATTATAAACAGGCCTTAAATGATGAAGATTAGTAGGATTTTTAGTTGTGCTAATGAAAATAGTCAGGGGAGATATTATGGAAGAAACGGAGTTAGTTACTTCGATTGATGAAGTAATCATCAATGTTAAGCAGTTTAATAAAGATTTAGAAGAGGGGACGAATCTTGTTAGTCAGTTAACAATGTTTAAGCAATGGTATTACATTTCTAGCCTAGGTATGTTCGGACCAAGTAAATATATTGGTTATAAAAATATGAACACTTTGAGATATAACCGTGGAAAAGGAAAGACAGGTATTGATACTGAAAAAGTTCTTACAAAATGGTTTATAAAACTTCCTACTAGCTCTAAAGACGAAAATATGTATATGAATAAATTGATAGGTTTAATTAATTCATATGATAAGAATGTCAGAAGCAATTCCTGTATCCATATTCTTAAGTAGTGTGGTGGTGTGATATTAATGGATGCTCTCGAACTCAAAGAAAGAATAGACAATATTACTATTTGGAAAAAAGGAGATCAGCGGGCTCCTCATAAGCCGCTGTTAATATTATTTGCCCTTGGCCAGGTTCAAGTAACTAATTCAAGATTTCTACATTATGAATTTGTAAGAAATAAATTAATGGAGCTGTTAAGAGAATTTGGTCCTGTACGGAAATCCTATCATCCAGAAGAACCCTTCGTACGATTGAAAAATGATGGTATTTGGGAATTGAGTGGTGCAGTGAATTATCAGAGCCCTAGCAATAAATACTTGCTTACTAACAATATTGCAGGTGGATTCACTCGTGAGGTTTTTAATCTTTTAACTAAAAAACCAAATCTATTGCAGGAAATTGCCCAATCCATTTTAGATAAACATTTTCCAGATACCATTCATGAAGATATAATAGATTCAGTTGGTCTAGATTTTAATTTTTATAAGCGAAAGAAACGTGATCCTTATTTTAGAGAGAAAATACTCAGAGCATATGGATATAGCTGTGCTGTCTGCGGATTTAATGTCCGGCTTGCACATACATTGGTAGGGATTGAAGCAGCACATATTAAATGGCACCAGGCAGGTGGACCTGATCAAGAAGAAAATGGATTAGCCCTTTGCTCACTACACCATAAGCTGTTTGATAGAGGTGTGTTTACGATTTCAAAAGATCGAAAATTGATCGTCTCCCAGGATGCCCATGGAACTAATGGTTTTAAAGAAATGCTGTTAGATTATCATGGTCTGATTATAAGAAATCCAATTGAACAGGTATACTACCCGAATAATTCTTATTTAGATTGGCATGTGCGTGAAGTGTTTAAGGGACCGGAAAGATACATACTTTAGATATATCCACGACAAACACACAAGCCCAAAGCGGTTAGTGTGTTTTTAAAAAAGGATTTATTTCACATAAGTAGAATTAATAAGTAACGAATTAAAACTTAATAGGGGGAGAAATGTGAAGAGAATAGGTCGTATATCTTTTTTATTACTATTCGTATTATTTATTGTTGCGGCTTGTAGCAATAATGAAGCTAGCAGTAAAAAAGATACAAATAGTATGAAAACAGAGAATGTAAGTGATGAAGACTCAAAGTTAGATGAAACAATTGATGCATCCACAAATGGGGTACCACAGGAAGCTGTGGAAATTGAATCATATTGGCCAACTGAGGAATGGCGGAAAACCTCGCCCAAAAGCGTTTCTATGGATAGCTCTTTATTAATTGATATGTTCCAAAAAATTGAGGATGAGGAGATACCGATGGAGGGTTTTATCGTTGTGAAAGATGGATATATCGTTGCTGAAAAATACGGAGGGAAATATAGCGAAGAAACGCCCCATCCAATATATTCAGTTACTAAAAGTTTAACCTCTGCTTTAGTAGGGATTGCAATGAACCAGGAAGCAATTAAAAGTGTTGATGATAGAGCAATTAACTATTTGGATGAAGATAAATTAACAAACTTAAATAAATGGAAAAAAGAGCTCACGATTGAAAGCTTTTTAACCATGAAGTCCGGACTTGATTTCCCTGAGCAAACACAAAAAGGTTTTTACGAATCAGATGTTTGGAAAGAATTTATGGGGGGAGAAAAACCAGCGTACTTTATCTTTAATCGTTCAGTACGTGAAAATCCAGATTCCTGGAATTATAGTACTGGTGATGCTAGAGTTGTATCAAAAATAGTTCAGGAAGCTACTGGTGATAAGCTTTCCAATTATGCACAACAAAAATTGTTTAATCCGCTAGGTATCTCAGGTGTTGAATGGCCATCTGACCGTTCCGGCACGTCACTTGGAGGTACTGGTGTGTTAATGAAACCGCGTGACGTTGCCAAAATTGGATACTTATATTTGAATGATGGGAAATGGGCAGATAAACAAATATTACCTAAAGGCTGGGTGAAGGAAAGCACGATTTCTCACGGAGATACGAACGGTAACTTTGATGGAAATAAATATGGTTATTTCTTTTGGTTAAAACAGGTAAACGGTTATGATACGTTTAGGGGCATGGGATTATATGGGCAGTACATGGTTGTTGTTCCGGAATTGGACCTTGTTATTGTTCAAACCTCATCTGGTATGGATGTTGACCCACTATTAGAAAAGTATATTATTCCTTCGATAAAGTAGGAAATATTGCCAGAATGCATCCGTCAGCAAACAGCAAAGCTCAATGTAATTAATTTAACAACAAGTGAAAGGGGACAGCCCAGATGAAGTTAAGTGTATTGGATCAGGCGCCGATTTCAAGAAATTCCAATGCCAAGGAGACGCTGAATAATACATTAAAACTAGCAAAAATAACAGAAGAGTTAGGGTATACAAGGTACTGGGTTGCTGAGCATCATAATACAAATGGGCTGGCAAGCACATCGCCGGAAGTACTTATAACACGGATTGCATCGCATACAGAAACAATACGAGTTGGTTCAGGAGGAGTGCTGCTTCCCCAATATAGCCCGTTTAAAGTGGCGGAGAATTTCAAAACGCTTGAGGCATTTTTTCCAGATAGAATTGATTTGGGAGTTGGACGGTCTCCGGGTGGATCACATACTACCCGCTTGGCATTGACGGATAGCGTGAATAAAAGCATGCGCGATTTCCCAAGACAGCTAGCTGATTTGCAGGGTTTTCTGCATAATACGTTACCAAAAGAGCATCCGTATCGTATGGTGAAAGCGGCTCCGCGGTTGGAGAGTGTGCCACCAATATGGGTGTTGGGTTTATCGGAGCGAGGTGCCCAGAATGCTGCTGAATTAGGACTTGGATTCGTATTTGGGCATTTTATAAAACCAGCAAATGGTCAAGAAGTCATGGAAGCATATCGAAATAATTTTCAATCCTCGCCAAGCCTTGACCAGCCAGAAACGATGGTATGTATATTTGTTGTGTGCGCCGACACGGAAGAAGAGGCAGAAGAACTGGCGTTGAGTCAGGACAAGTGGCTATTAAGTGTTGGTAAGGGAGCGGATACAAAGGTTCCTTCGATTGAGGAAGTAAAGAAGAAGGAATTCAGCGATGAAGAATTAAACGAAATCAAGAAAAACCGTGAGCGCTGTATTATCGGAACAGCGGAGAAGGTCAAAGAAGAATTGAAGCGTCTCAGTGAGTTTTATCAGACTGATGAGTTTATGATAATAACAAATATCTATGATTTTGATGCAAAAGTGCATTCGTATCGGTTGCTTGCAGAAGCTTTTGATGTTGAAGATCATGAAAGAGTGGGGGGTAGGGAATGAAGTGAACATCTTCAAATATATTGACAGTATAAATAGATAAACTTATATTTATAATAAGAATAAGGTATCGAGTAGCTACAACTACTCGATACCTACAACTACAGACCGCATAAAGAGTGGTTGACCAATATGATGTTGTAGCATAAGAAGTAATCGCTTGCCATTGGTACTGGGGGCGGTTACTTCTTTTTTTCTAGAAAGACGACAATAGTTACAATTAGTGTCAGTGTCGCTATTAGTGAAAGACTAAATTGTTCTACTAAACTCAATGCTTCAAATGTCGTCATCCTACCACCTCCCTTCTGTAAGGAAGATGGCCAACCGCCCACTATACTATGTAGTTGATGCATAAATTTTTTCACATTATTTTATTTATTAATAGCAAAATACGAATTAGCGTTTGTGTTATATTATTTTTATCGTTGAAGGGAATTTTGAGGGATAAGAGCTATCAGCGGGACAAGGTTCCTGACCCTAATGTCCCGCCAAGATTAATATTCGTTATATTGGACATCCTATTTTGGTGTATGGATTAAATTGGTGGGGGTTAGTTTATTGACTTTGGTTCGTCTTGGTTATGTAGCTATGAGCGTACATTTAGAAAATGCTTCACCGTCCAAAACGATGACGTACACTAGATTCTCCAAGTTAGACGATAGGGATGCGGCAATCCGGAAATTAGAACAGATCGCAGAAACAAATTTACATAATTGTCTCAGACTGTTTCGGCATAATTTGGCGCATGATATCGCTTTTTTTCGTCTATCCTCTAAACTCGTCCCTTTGGCTACTCACCCTGATCTTAAAGGCTGGGATTATATTCAATCAGTGCAATCATCATTGGAAGAAATACAAAAATTTCTTACACGTAATCCTAATGTCAGGGTCGATTTTCATCCGGACCATTTTGTGCTGTTGAATTCGCCTGGACCAGATGTTTTAAAAAATTCGATTAAAAGTTTGCGCATGCATTTTAGGCTCCTTGAGGGGATGGGAGTTAATCCTGAACATCGGTGTGTGCTGCATGTTGGCGGAGGATATGGTGATAAAGAAAAAGCGCTCGAGCAATTTATTCATAATTGGGCATTTGTATCGCCTGAATTACAAAGCATGATCATTCTGGAAAATGACGATAAGGTTTTCACACTTTCCGATACATTATATTTAAGTGAGAAGCTTGCTGTTCCAATGGTGTTTGATTATCATCACTACCTTGCAAATCACACAGAAACAGAAAACTGGCGTGAAAACTGGGAGCGCATTGTCCAGACGTGGAAATCGTCGACAGTGCCTGTGAAAATGCATATTTCAAGTCCCAAGTCAGATAAACAATTTCGCGCCCACTCTGATTATGTGGACAGTGCGATGTTTATGGATTTTTTAAGAGAAATTAAAGGAACTGTTTCGCAAATAGACTGTATGATTGAAGCAAAGCAGAAAGACGATGCTTTATTTAAATTAATGGATGATATACAAAAGTATCCTGAGATTGAAATCGTTGATGGAGGTAGTTTTCATATCACGTAAGACTAACTAGTAGAGAGAATCGTACTACTTTGAGCACCTTCCTTAGAAAATAACGGATTCAGTAAGGGAGAGTAAACAATAAATATCACACTAAAAAGGAGTACAAATCGCATAGCGTTTCGTACTCTTTTTTATTGATATGACAACGTTTATCTGTTTTTAACACCCAGATTGACATAGTTAATAGCAACCTTTTTAACAAAAGTACATAAATTTATGTACAGTGTGCATTTAAGTTGTGAAAAAGAGTGTTAAAAGCAATGTTGCTTTAAATGTGATATGCGATGCTAATAGTGAGTTGTTCTACATTTTGGAAAGGTTTTCTGGGAATTTATGTTAAAATATAGATAGAAAAACAGAACGAGCTTATTCAACTAACGCCGGAGGATAGTTGAAGAGTATTCTATGGGATTAGCAAATTGAAGACTCAACAGAGTATAGGGAGGTCTATGGTGAAAAGATTAGATATAAATATTATTATGCGAAATAAAAAAATATTATTTCCCTTGTTAAGTATTGTGATAATTGTAATAGCAGTTATTTTAATTTATTTATTTTCATCAGTTTCAACAACAACAGCAGCCATTACAGTTTTGGAAAAGGGCTACTCTGAGGAAAATAAAGAGGCTTTTATCATAACAGCTCCTCCCAATTCATCTAATGAACTTTATGAAATAAAAATATTAGTAAAAGAACCTATGGTATGGAATTTAATTGAAAAAGAAAAAATCTACACCGTCAATTATGTTTCAAAACAAGGTGATAGAATCTTAAAACAAATTCATATATTTGGTGATGACAAAGCAATTGAATAACTAATATTTTAGTAATGTAACAAACGGATGCTTTAACACAATGACATACCAGCATCCTTATTCAACTATTGAAGAAGAATATGTGGAAATTGTAACCTTGTTATGAAAAGGAGGCAAAATAGAAATGAAGTTTTATAAGATTACAGGTATTGTATTTATTATTATGTCAGGGTTAATTTATACTTTAGAAAAGGGATTTTCATTACTTTCTACCAGTATAGTTCGGGCTGGTTTTTTCTCTGGGGCAAAAACAGGTGGAGTTCCTGAAATTGAAGCAAGTGGTTTCTTCGGTAATTTATATGTTCCGCTTTTTTTGATTCTTGGGTTGTTGTTTATAATTTATGGATTCTTGAAGAAATAATAGTATTAAACAAACGGGTGCTTATCTTGATTAAGGGATACAGCCCTTATTGCGTTAAAGAAGCAGGATAGTTTAAGAAGAAAAAGTTAGGGTGGTTTTATGCTGAAAGGTAAAAGATTAACACTCCGACCAGTTGTTGAAGAAGATTGGGAACTTAGGTATAAATGGTTAACAGATCCTGAAATCAACTCAACTTTACCATCTGGGAATGGAATCCCTTTAACTCCTAATACAGTCAGAGAACGGACACGAAAGTATGCTGAATCAAATGATAAAAGTGTCTACTTTACAATTTTTAATAAAGAGGATAAGTCCATTGGAAACGCACAATTGTATAAGATTAATCCGTGGAATCGCAATGCTGAGTTAGGATTGTGGATTGGAGAAAAATCAGAATGGGGAAAGGGTTATGGAACTGAGGTCGTCGAAATTCTTGTTAACTTTGCATTTAGTCGTTTAAATTTACACAAAGTTTATCTTACTGTTGATTCAGACAATATAGGAGCAATTCGTTGTTATGAAAAGGTAGGTTTTTATAAAGATGGTGTACTACGGGATGAGGTCTTTAAAAACGGAAAATATGTAAACCGAATTTATATGAGTATTCTTGAAACTGATATAATAAAAACTTAAGAGAACTTAAGGCCGATTTAATTTTAGTGTTTAAGGGTTAATTTCTACCAAGACTTTATTTCACTATCGGGTGCAAGAGTTAAACAAGGCGAACATCAAATTGTTCGTCTTGTCTTTTTGTAAAAACCTAATAATATTTTGGAATATTATGTTAGTATTTATATGGAGATATTGAACTAACTAGCAGGATTGTGGAATAAGGAGAAATATGAAACGTCTAATAATGAACTGACGTTTGTGTATGAAGGAGGTTGGAAAAATCAAAAAAATTAGTTTTATTATTTTACTTTTCTTCATACTTTATTTCGCCACTGGCTGTGAAAGTGCGAGTCCAAAAATAACAGAAGAAGAAGCAGAGTCAATCGCTATTGAACACCATTCTGGTGAGACAGGTGAAGATAATATTATATCAGTAAGCCATAAAAGTGGCGAGTATATAGTTAAGTGGGAAATTGACGCAGATTGTAATTTTGGCACTTATTATATAGATGACCAAAGCGGTAAGATAGTTAAAGGCGAAGAAACCAGTTGTTAGTTTAATGAAAAGCAAATGAAAGATATACAATTAACTGGTGCTTATCTTGAATAAGGAGAACGTTACTTATGGTGAGCAAACGGATTAAACAGTATATAGGGGTGTTTAACACCAATGAGAATTGTTTTTGTAATATTGATTTTTCTATTTTTGTTTACACAAATATTTGATTATGAACCATTACAAATTATATTTGCGGACTTTTATTCATTTATTAGTAATTTCGGTTTTTCCATTCTTATAGGTTTTGTTTTGTTCGGTTTTATATTTTTTTGGTTTGCAAAGAAATAACAGTCACGTGCTTTGATATTTCTATTGTGCTAACGGGAGCGATAGCGGAACAGAGGTGTCGCTTCTTCAACTATTTAGCAGGTTACCTTAAAAAACCTATATAATTATGGATTTGCAAGAAGTCGGTATTAGTGGATTATAGTTCTTTAATTACAAAAAGTAGGGTGATAAGTCAATGATAGGAATAAGTATTGCGACGAAGTGGGAATATGAAGCGACATTGGAATACTTTAGCATAAAAGATAACGAACGTTTCGGTTATCCTTATGGCGAGTATTTCATGAGAACAATTAATGATACTGAGCTTGTTTTTTATAGTACCGGTGTAAGAAAAGTAAATGGTGTTGGTGGTAATCAGTATATGATTTCTAAATTTAATTTAACTAAAGTAATCGTTGCTGGAACATGTGCAGGAATAGATGATAAGTTCAGTAATTTGGATATTTTTGTACCCGATAAAGCCGTTCAATATGATTGCACAGTAAAAGAAATTGAGCCTTTTATTAAACAATCCTTCATAGTCGATATTGATTTATCAAAATATGGAAATGATTTTTATACCGGAACAATTGGCACCGCTGATAAATCAGTAGTTATGCGGAAGGACTATTTAGAACTTAAAGAAAACAAAATAATAATAGCCGATACAGAAGCGAGTGCAATTGCTTATATCTGTAAGAAGAATGATGTTGAGTGCATTATTATAAAAGGAATATCTGATTTTCCAACAGAAGAAAGTAACTCTTATAAATTCGAATCGAACATTGAACAAATTAATATTTATTTAGAAAACACCCCCAAAGTTATGAACAAAATATTTGGCGAATATTTAAAGAGATTTATTTAAATAATTTTGAAGTTAATCGAAAGATTGTGATTGGTGATGAAACTTCTCCTCTAATGGAGTCTCCTTTCAATAGCAAGATTGTGAAAAAATGCACTTATATTAACGGGTGCGATTATTCAAGAACAGTCGCTTTTCCCTTTTCCACTAATGCAGCAGTTTAGTGAAAGAAGAAAAGTTACTATTTATGGGGCATTAGTTGTACTCTTTAAAATTTAGATGTGTGCTAGTTTGACGGGGAGGTAAAATGAGGAAATCCATAGAAAAAATTATTTATTTTGTGTTCACAATTTTAATTTTTATGGTGTTATGGAAAGTTACAGGTGAAGTTTGGGAAGAATTTGTTCCTTTGAATTATAAAACAAATTTAATAGGACTTATTTTTGTATCACCTATAATAATTATACTTTCATTTGTCTTATCCAGTTTGACCTTTCAATTTATTAGGAAATCTGATTAAAGGTTTGTTATTGCATTAACTGGTGCTTTCCTTGAATAAGGAATTGCACTACTTGTCCAACTATAGAAGCAGGATAGTGCAATTAAGAATTAAGGTGGGAATGGCTTGGAAGATAAAATAACAAATTCATTAAAAAAAATTCCAAAAGTAGAACAAGGTCAAAAGGTTGTTCTCGGAATAGATGGATTAAGTCGTTCTGGTAAAACAACATTAGTAAGAAACATCGAACAGCATATTCAAGAAAAAAATATTTTTACTTGTGTTTTGCATATAGACGATTACATTGTAGAAAGAGAAAGACGTTATAACACTGGTAATGAAGAGTGGTATGAGTATTACAATTTGCAATGGGATGTAGAATGGCTAAAAGAAAATTTGTTTAAAAAACTAAAAGAATCTAATGAACTACAATTATTAACTTATGACAATAGTTCCGATTCACAAAAACTACAGACCGTCAGAATCCCTAATACTTGTCTAATAATAATCGAAGGAGTATTTTTACAAAGAGAAGAGTGGAGAAATCACTTCGATTTTATGATTTTTCTGGATTGTGTAAGAGATGAGAGATTCAATCGTGAAAGTGGAGAAACACAAACTAACATTGAGAAATTTGAAAAGAGATACTGGAAAGCAGAAAATCATTATTTGGAAACAGTTTCACCAATCGAACAATCCGATTTAGTCATTCAGAATTAAAATATAAATTAAATGCTTGTGAAGGCTTACACTTAAACTACCATGAAAATTCACTTCCAAATATCGAGAAAAAGACAAAACTAAAGAAGACGCAGCACGTCGATTTTTTAAAAAAGGAGGGCGCCAAATTCTAATTACATTAAGGTTGAATGGATCATATCAAGAAGCTTTTGGTTCTACAATTGAAACAGTATACCCTAGGCTTTCTAACCTTCGAACTGAGTGCCGAACAATAGATTGTTGTTTTTGCTTATCGAAATAATCTTCGCCTAAATCTACATACATTTCTTTACGAGTTAATAGATAATAGGCAATACGCAATATCGCATGAGCTACTACAATTCCTGCTCGTTTTTTACCCTTTCGTGCAGCAGTACGACGATATAGTGCACCAAGATAGTTTTTTGATCCTCGGACAGAATGAGCTGCTTCGATTAATGCTGATTTTAAGTATTTGTTCCCATTTCTAGTTTTAGAGGATTTTCTTTTTCCAGCACTTTCGTTATTTCCAGGTACTAATCCTGCCCAAGAGCACATTTGGGGTGCGCTAGGAAATTGTTTCTTATGTCTGTTCCAAGTTCAGCAAGCATTTGTTCAGCCATCCGAGTCGCAATGCCAGGAATGGAATCTAAACGTTCTACGTCTTCTTGATAAATACTAACTCTATTTGCTACCTCTTGATCTAACATATCAATTTGTTCCGTTAAGAAATCAATATGATTTAAGATAGTCTTTATCATAAGTCGTTGATGAACGCTAATATAACCTTGGAGTGCGAGTTTAAGTTCGTCCTTTTTCTTTTTCATTGTTCGTCTTGCAAAGTTTGCTAGTTTTTCTGGGTCGTTTTCGCCTTCGGCAATTGCACGAAGCATATCACGAGCTGACACTCCCATTACATCTGAAACAACGGAACCAAGCTTAATATTAGCTCCTTCTAATACTTTTTGAATTCGATTATGTTGTCTGGCACGCTCTTCAATGATACTTCGACGATAACGAACAAGTTCACGCAACTCTCGTTGGTTACGGTCTGGGATGAAACTAGCTCTGAGTAAGCCGTGGCGAAGTAGTTTGGCAATCCATTCGGCATCTTTTACATCGGTTTTACGCCCAGGAACAGACTTAATATGTTGAGCATTCACTACTAGAAACTCTATATCTTCTGCTTCTAGTAAATTGACAATAGGTTTCCAATAGACACTTGTACTCTCCATTGCCACATGTGTACACCTATATTCCTTAATCCAGTCAACAAGCTGTATTAGGAATACCGTTTTAGTAGAAAAAGTTTTAATCTCCTTTCCTTCTGGAGTGATGATACATGCAGTAATGTTGTCTTTATGGACATCCATACCACAGGCTCTTTCAATGATTATATCCATTGAAAACATCCTTTCTACGGCATATTATATTGGAGGCTGGTGCAACAACCAGAATAGGATTAATCTACCATGAGTGCTTCCCGTAAGGGAGCGACAGTCAGTGATGCACCGTGGTCGAAGGAGTCAGACTAACGGATGGGCTCTAACGCACCATAGTTTATCGACCTTCCTCATCCAGCCGTAAAATCAGTATAGCCACATTTTATTTATTTTCATTCTCTGTGGTGTAGCGCTGGTTTTTGCGCTACATGGATGACTAACGGGTAGCAATAGTTTAACAAGGGATCGTCGATTATGGCGATCCTATTCTTAATTAAAGAATTATTGGAATTTTATGTTAGAATAAGTACGTGAATTAATGTACTTAAAGTAACGCAGCAGGTTAGTTTAATAGCGAAAAGAAACATTGCAACAATCTTTTGGTCTTAGAAATTAGGGGGAATAAAAGTGAAGAGATTATATCTCTTATTATTGTTAATAGTTTTAGTTGGTTGTAATAAGGGTTACGATTCGCTGAATGAAGCAGTGCAAAGTCAATGGAAAACTCCAATAGAAATTATCAACCAAGACAAAGATAAACATTTAGTTTACTATTTAGACCAAACTCAACATATATTAGGCGTTTATCATTATGAGAATGGTAAGTATAGTTATGATAATGAACAAAGTGTTGGAATAGAATCTGAATCGGGGACTGGTTTACCTTTTCTTTTATCAGCTAATAATTTTGAAGGCGTGGGAAATATAATTCACGGGGCAATTAAAACGGAGAAACATGAAATAGAAAGGTTTGTTATTGAATATAAAAATGGAGAAACACAGGAAATTAAAGCAAAAAACAATACATTTATAACTGAATTTCCATTATATCTAACAGTAAGTCCAAATGATTTTCTTTCTAAAGTTGAAAGTGCTTATGGCTATGATAAAAACAATGAAATTATTGAAAGTTGGAACTAGGTTTCTCTTTTAAAATATGTGAAAGAATATACTTAAAGTAATGGGTGCTTTCCTTGAATAAGAAATTTCGCTCCTTGTCAGCTATAGACGCAGAAGAGTTGAAGAATGTTAATTTATTAAATATTGAAACAAAAAGAGGAGTCTTTTCGTATTTACAAGTAATCAAATAGGTTAAAGGGGGAGCTTTAAATTAAAAGGTTTTTATATTATTTAGTTTGTACAGTTATTATTGGATTTATTTTTTACCTGGGAGCGAAGTATCAAATTCGATTAGAAGAAAAGGCGGATATAACATTTGAATTAATGCCTGTTTTACTATTCACAACTATATACCCAATTGTTATCGGACTGTTCTTACGGTTGCCCAAATTGATTATAGAGATTAAAGAAAAAAAACAATGGACGTTTGATTGGTTTAAGGTAGTCGCAATAGGTATTCCTGCCTTATATATAGCATCGTTACCAATTTTGTCGACTACTGGAATGAATTTTGTATTCGCAATAGATTTGATGCTAATGGGAACTAAATTGATAACAATAGCTGGCATTGTTTTTGGTTATGTTTTATTGGACAGTTTAAAGAAATAAATGTCTCTAAAGGGGTATTCGCACTTATACATAATCCAACAAGTATGGGGGTTAAAAATATTTCATTACACTTGAACAGTTATTGGTGGGAGGGATTAAATTTTGCAATTTTTTTTAAATATAATCGTATACTTATTTTCAAGTAAAAAAATACGGGTTTATACAACGATAAATCAACAAGATTATTATAAGGTTGTTTCCCTTTTAGAATCGGAACTTATGAAGTATAGAGTTTCTATAACATCAAATACCAATGCAACAGTTCCTGGTTCTTACAGTACCTTTGGAGAAGTTTATAAGATTTATGTTAATAAAGATGATAAAAGAAAGGCACTAAAAACAATCAATAAAAAATCTTTAGAAATCTAATTAAAGTAATGGGTGCGATTGTTGAAGAAACAGTAAGCATTTTTATTAAACTAACTTTCAGGATAGTCCAAGCAGAAATGGGATGGCTAGATATAATGTGGGGGGTTATTTTATTGAAGAGAAAGATAGTTCTCTTAATTGCTCTACTAATTTTTGTGGCTAGTTGTAGTTCTGAAAACGACTCACAAGAAGATAAAACAATGTTTTTATACAAAGGTTCTAGTTTAGGCGATAGAGATTATGCTTCAGCTATTCTGAATATGTTGCCCTACCAAGAAGATTCAAACGGATTTGCTAGATACACTGATGAGAATCTTATAATAGCTAAATATACTAATAAAACAGAGGAAGCTGCTCGTAAGATTGTATTGACTAATGCTACTTACATTTTCAACTTAATAGAAGGTGTCGATAAAATAATTTTTAAATTCCAAGAACGGCGGTATAGTGTACACAAAGAGGAATTAACAAAATGGTATATGAGTGATAAACATCTTCAAATTTCAAAGAAAAAAGAACTAAAGAATCTTATAGAAAAGAATTTAAATGACCCCCAAAGAGTAAAGACTTTTTTTGAAAAGTAAATGCTGGATTTTCAGTTTAACAGTAATTTCCAAATTGCTTATTCAAGTAACGGGTGCGTTAGTTGAATAAGAAAATTAAATATTACCTTATAAAAACGCTCAGGTTTTCTGAGCGTATTAGTTTGCTATTTATACTGTTAAATACAGTTCAAATTGTATGCTAATTTATATGTTATTTCTAGTTTTATTAGTATTTATCTCTCCCAAAACTGAACCCGTTACTTTAAAAGGAGGTGTTTTTCTTCTTATCAATGACATTTTTAAAGGAATTAATGATTTTGAATAGAAATAATATAGTGAATGAGAAGAAATGGTTATTGTTCGCTTTCAACCAATCTATTTCCTTTGGGAGGGAGAAAAATGACAAACAAGATTCAAAAAATCACACCAAATTTGTGGTTTGATTCACAGGCAGAACACGCTGCAAAATATTATGTTTCAATTTTTGAAAACTCTAGGATTGACGGTATTAAATACTATGGAAAGGAAGGATATGAAATTCACGGGCAAGAAGAGGGAACGGTAATAACAGTGGATTTTCAGCTGGAAGGTCAGAATTTTGTTGCGTTAAATGGTGGTCCACATTTCAAATTTAATGAAGCAATATCATTTATTGTCAATTGTGCGTCACAGGAAGAAGTAGATTACTACTGGGATAATCTTTCTGAAGGAGGAGATGAACAGGCACAACAGTGCGGTTGGCTTAAAGATAAGTTTGGTGTGTCCTGGCAAATAGTCCCGACGGTCTTAACCGAAATGTTGAATGATCCAGACCCTGAAAAAGCAGGTAGGGTTATGTCAGCAATGCTGCAAATGAAAAAAATTAATATAAAAGAATTGAAAGAGGCTAAAGGAGAATAGGGCTTTATTGAAACCTGTACTTAATTTAACAACAGATATTAAAAAGTAAAAATGACTTGGATATTTCTCCAAGTCATTTTTACTTGTCGCGTGAAATTTAGCTTGTAAATCTCTGTTTTATAACCCACAAGTGCCACTGTTTAGAAATCGTTATTATTTACATTCTCCTCAAAGTAATTACCCCAATGTGGTTGCGTTCCATCAATATCTGTAAAATTATATATTTCGGAAAGTTGCCAGCTGCTTAAAACGCTACCAGTAAATCGGTTAACATCTGTGTCTAAGGCAAGGTGTTTTATTGCTTCTCCGATATAGAAAGGAGTCTCAGAGGCAATAAAATGCTTTTCTACTTTTGCGCCTTCCTGCCAGTTTTCCTCAGTTACGCCAAACAATTCGAGCATCGCTTCAGAACGAAGGAATCCAGGTGTTACTGCAACTGACGTTATTTTATAGTTTTTAAGGTCAGCAGCCAGGGCCTGTGCCATATGAATATTAGAAATTTTAGCGAGACTGTAGTATAAGTTTCCACGGTATGTATTGTCTGTACCATCTGTAATTTCAATGATTAATCCTTTGTTATTTTTCTTCATTAGTGGGACTGCATAATGAGAAGTAATAATGTGTGACTGGACTGCTTGTTTTTGTATTTGCAATCCGTCCTGCAAGTCATGCTCGCCAAATGGCTTTTCCCAGTTTGTAAGTGGATCACCTCCCCAAATGTCATTAATTAATATATCAAGCTGTCCATTTTGCTCTTTATTAATACGATTGAATAAGGCCTCGACTTGTTTTTCCTCAGTGTGATCTACTTGTATGGGGATACCGTGGCCGCCAGCATCCGTAACGAATTTGGCTGTATCTTCAATTGTTTCTTTTCTTTGCATTGGTGACATTTCTTTTCTGGTGGATCTTCCTGTTACATAAACAGTTGCACCCGCCTCCCCCAGTTTAATAGCAATTCCCCGACCGGCTCCTCTAGTTCCACCAGCAACAACAGCGATCTTTCCGTTTAACGTTCTCATATAATCAATCCTTTCAAATCAGTTACTAGAATTATATACTATTTAATATGACACCTTTTGTCATGATTGAAAAATAATTTTAGGAGTGGACTTATGAAAGCTGAGCGTTTAATAAAAATACTTATATTACTGCAACACGGAGAAAAGACTTCTACAAGGACGTTAGCTAATGAATTAGAGGTGTCGGAAAGAACTATTCATAGGGATATGGAATCTTTAAGTGTTGCAGGAATACCAGTATTTTCTGAAAGAGGAAAAGCAGGTGGATGGCGACTTATTGATGAGTGGAAAAATAGACTGAGCTGGTTAACAGAAAAAGAGATTATATCTTTATTCCTGCCAGCTTCTGAAAAAGTTCTATCAGACTTAAATCTGAATATATCAACAGAAGAGATGAAACAAAAATTATTGTTATCTGTACCTAATCATGTAAGGCAGAATGCTGCCAACTTATGGGAACGCATATATATCGACACAGATACATGGCATGGTTCACAACAAAGTATAAGTTCTATGGATTCTATCCAACAAGCAGTTATGGAAAATAAAAAAGTAACAATGGAATATAAAAAAGCGGATAATGAAATGAAAACTTACATGATAAATCCGCTTGGTTTAGTCTTAAAAGGAAGTACGTGGTATGTAATCGCTATTAATTCTCAAAATTCATATCGAAATTTCAGGCTATCACGTATTATAAATTTCACCGTATTGGAAGAGTCATTTACTAGGCCCGGCGGATTTATCTTGTCACAATACTGGAAAGAATCCAAGAAAGCGTTTATTCAAAATTTGCCTGCGTATCAAGTGGAGGTTGAAGTATCTCGACAGATCATTAACCGCATTATGTTTACGGGCCGTTTTGTTAGACACTTACATGAATCAACGAAGCAGCCAAACAGTAAATGGGTACAGTTAAGTCTTGAATTTCCAACTGAAGAAGAAGCTGTTAATTTCATTCTGGGGTTTGGCAATCAAATAAAGGTTAATTCACCGGTGCATTTACAGAGCATATTAGCAAAAAAGGCAAATGAGATTTTGGAGCTCTACAGTACTTAGTGTTTGCAAATTTAATAAAGGAGTTTCTAAAGATGAACCGAATCAATATACAGGTGGCTAATTATATGATGTAATCCAATATTACAAAAGGAGTGAAAGGCATGTCACATGTAAAAGATATTTTATTAGATCAGTTTTTAGAAAACGTAAATGATCCTAGCTGGTACCGTCCATTTACAGAATCGGTTGAAGGTTTAATAGAAGAAGAAGCATTTTGGAAGCCTAATGAAGATTGTCATAGCATTGCTGAAATTGTACAACATCTTATCTACTGGAATGAAACATGGCAAACTAGGTTTGACAAATCGGAAGTTAAGGCTGTTCCTTCTATAGAAAACGATAAAAGTTTTATCATTTCAGAAAATCAAACCTTTGATAATCTAAGAGATCGTTTGATAGAGATATTGTTAAAATGGCAAGATATCCTAACTGAAGAAAGTGTAGAAAACGATGTGAAAGGATTTCCAGTCACTGCAAAGTGGTGGGAGTTACTCGGAAATGCAACAACACATAATGCCTACCATATTGGCCAAATTATTTATATACGGAAGCTGCAAAAAAGCTGGAATCGTAAAAAGTAAACTCTAATTTATCAGGTATAAGCTTATATTTTCCTTCTTCTATCTACCGCCTGAGGTGGTTCCTCCAGCCATGCGTGTTTGATGGTGATATTTGCGCCGTCTTCACCGTACTCTAAGCTTTCACCTAATACTCGCATGTAGTGGGAACCCAGGTCACGCCTTTGAGCGGCAGCCAATGATTGTCCATAATAACCGACACCTGCTTGTGTAGTTCCAGTAACTTCATACATCAATAATTTATCTGAAAAAGGCGAAACAGTTGTTTCCTCGATATTAGAAGACCAAATCATGGATGAAGGCAAATCTTCCTCCGTTAAAACAGAGTTGAAAATCTTTATGTGCTTCTCTGCAATATCAGCACCGCGACGCATATATTCACGCACTTCTTTAGCCTTGGCAACTTGACTGAAACCTATCAGCAATGCGTGGCCAACAGCATTACGTTGTATATTAAAAAACAATTGGTCAATTTCAATTGCAGTTAAAGGTCTACGGTTTCCCAGCCAACCTGTTAAGAAATTTTGTCTTTCTACTGTATCGACCGTTTTTGGTACCGGAATAAATGGTGATCTTGCGTAGATACCTTTTGAGAGCATTAAATCTGTTGTTTCATTATAAATTTGTTCAGAAGTATCTATACATTGTGTGAAAAAGTTCCGTATATCAGAACGAGTTGAATGAGTCAGTCCCATGGCATAGGAAGTTAAGTTCATGGTAAATTTGTTTTGTAAAAATACTAAAAAGAAACTATCTGCAAAAAGACGTGGAGCCGTTAAATCTACGTCTGCATCTGTAAAGCCTACAGGAACTGCATGGTCTTCATTTTTATAAATTCGTTTAATTTGTTCAATATTTTGTTCAGCAAATTGCTTTGTTTTTTCTGCAATAGGGCGTATTTCGTTGTCTTCCATAATAGCCAATACATATTTCATCTTAATAATCGTAGCAGCATTATCATTATAAGCAGACCATAAATTCGCAATTTCTGATGATGTTATATTCGCTTGTGTAGTCATAATAATATTACCTCCAAAAAATCTATGTAATTGTATTATCTTAAGGATATTATGTGGAAAAAGCTAAATTCTATACAAGGATGGAGGCGGGATTGAGGGACAGGTCCATCGTCCCGTGAGTGAATTTGGGATATCCGTGACACGGAATATTGAAGGAATTTTGAGCAATCGAGAAGAAGTCCTATGTATTTATGTGGTTTAAACTTTGATTATATAAGTAAAAAATAATGAGAGGGGATAATTACATGAATCAAGATTATAACATTTCTACGCGGCCTCCAGTGGTCGACCGGACCACCTGGCAGGCCAAACTGGATGAGTTGCGGATCCGGGAGAAGGCACACACCCGAGAAGGTGACGCGATCGCAGCGGCCCGTCGTCGTCTACCGATGGTCGAGGTGGACTCGACCATCCCACTGATCGGCCCGGATGGACCGGTGACGCTGCTGGAGACGTTCGAGGGCCGCCACCAGCTGATCGCCTACTTTCACATGTGGCACACCGGCAGACCCGCCGCGGAGCAGTGCGAGGGCTGCACCTTCTCCACGACCCACATCAACGAGCTGTCCTATCTGAACTCGCGGGATGTCAGTTACGCGACTTTCTGTCAGGGGCCGTATGAGGAGAGTTCGCGGTATCGCGACTTTATGGGCTGGACGGTTCCCTGGTACTCGGTGCCTCAGGAATCCGTGGACCAATTGATCGTTGACCGGCACTTCGGCATCCTGGTCAGTTATCTCCGGGACGGCGACAAGGTCTACGAGACATACTGGACTACAGGCCGTGGCAACGAACCGATGGCACCGTCGTACGGACTGCTGGACCTGACAGTCTACGGCCGTCAGGAGTTCTGGGAGGATTCGCCCGAAGGCTGGCCGCAGTATTGGGGCTCTAAAGGTGGTCAGTTTCAGGTGGACGGACGCCCGACTGCCCAATGGTCCCGCTTAGCAGCCGGACGTTCTGACGATCTCGGCACCTAGACTACCTTCCTGCGCTCTTGCCTATAATGGGAATCTTTGAGTATGGAGAAGAAGACGACGTAACCACCTTTAATTTGGTTTCAAATCCTGATGGAATTTGACCAAAAAGTGAGGTGCCGATGATTATTGTAGCATCTGAGAGGATACGAAAAGGTGAATCAGGTGGAACCAATACCAGCCTCATCTTGGTTACGATCTATTCGATGAACAAGGAAACGAGTATGAAGCGGTTGATTATGAGGTGGTAGAGGCTGAAAATCGGAAAAAAATTATAACTCTTCGCAGTCCAGGTATACTGAAAATATTACTGAATTATGAAGTTCCAAAAGATGAAAGACTAATTTTGCACCAAGCGAAATTGTTGTTGAAGTTAAGTAGAACATTTAAAATATCATTCACACAAAAAACTCTGGATCCGTACTCGGATTCAGAGTTTTAGCTAGCGAATCTATCAATCTTGTAGACTTCCTTCTTATAGAAGGCTTTGATAATATGGAGTAAGGATTTATTAGGTGGCCGAAAGAAAGCAGGAAACTAGAAGAGGAGTTTTAAAAGTGGACACATTAACAATTAATGAACTTATATCACGCAAAGAGATTGTTCAAGCATTTCCAGTAATGAAACAGCTGCGTACTCACTTGGATGAAAAAACTTATTTGGAATTAGTTGCTGAGGCCCAAGAAAAAGATATGTACAGGTTATTTGCATTGTATGATGATGAGGAAATTGTTGCAGTTACAGGATTTAAACCAATGATCACGCTTTATTATGGTCGATTTGTTTGGGTCTGTGATTTAGTTACCAGCGAAAACAATCGTTCAAACGGATATGGTGAAAAACTGCTTTCATTTGTACATAGATGGGCAAAGGACAACGGCTATGAAAGTGTCGCATTATCATCCGGACTAAAAAGAGAAGACGCACATCGCTTTTATGAAGAGAAAATGGACTATGAAAAGGTAAGTTATGTGTTTAAGAGGGCTGTAGATTAGGGACAAGAAGGGACAGGTTCCTTGTCCCGAGAGAATTCTCATCAGATATATTGACAGTATAAATATATAATTGTAGACGGTGTAAAGAATGGTTGATCAATAATTAATTTCTCGCATAAGAAGTAATCGCTAACCAATTGGTGCGGTTACTTCTTTCTATTTAGGCCGATGAAAAAAATTTATCTTGCGCTATTTACCTAAATAAAAAAATACAACGTGTTAATCATTAGGAAGCGGGACAAAGTTCCTGTCACCTTTGTGTATTTCTTTTTTATACATGGGAAGATTAAGAATGATTTCTTGGAAGGGAGGGTGTATTTGTGAACAATTTAACAGAACTTGAGGTTGAAAATTTACGTCATATTATTGGTGGGCACGGAACGATAACAAATAAGTTAGAAAACTACGCACAGAGTTGTACAGATCCAGAATTAAAATCAATACTCCAACAAGATGCCCAGGCAGCCAAGCAAGCACAACAGCAACTATTAAATTTCTTAGGATAGGAGGGATTCACAATGTTACAAGATAAGGATATGGTAAACGATTACTTAGCAGGGTTGAATGCTAGCTTAACAGGATATGCAGGTTATATTAATGAATCAAATAATGCAGAATTAAGACAAACACTGATTCAATTGAGAAATCAGGATGAATCACGTCAACGGACGTTATATGACTATGCTCTCCAAAAGGGGTACTATCAGCCTGCCGCTCCTGCCTCACAGGAAGTTGTCCAGCAGTTAAAGATGCAGTTAACTTCTTCACAATAAACATAATCTTAAATTACATTTTAAAGCCGGAACCCTTTCAAAAGTGTTTCGGCTTTATTTGCAGTTAACAAAAATACACATACTAGATATAAGGTAGGTCGACTATGTTATCTATCAAACTTCCATCGCCATTTGTCAATCTCGTGCTAAACCACTTTCAAAAGCAGCCAAATGGTTCAATGATGCATTGCGCAGTTGTGTGAATACCATGCGTACATCAGAGGGGGTATTTTGTGCAAGAAATTTCTCGTACATATTGATATTGTCGATTTCTCCTTGGACACCTTCTGCAAAAGCATTTTTAATCGTTGCCGGTGTCGTAATGAACATACTTGAAATATCTTGGGGTACTGGCACCTGATATCGATTAAAGAGAGGTAGTAATGCATTAATGTGTCTCAGTTCCGCCTCTTGAATTTGAGCAAAGGGACGTACATACCCAAAGTTTAAAAGTACATTCTGATATCTCTGTTGTGCTAGGAATTCGTCCTGCAATGCAAAAGTTAGCATCTCAGGTAAAGTTAATGATGCAGCATTTAAAGCTCCTTTGGCACCATAACTTTCGGCAGTTTGGCGATAAGAGTAATAGGGATGGTTCGTATCAAAATAATAGGGATCCATGCGTGTTAGCCTCCAATTCTTAAAATAAGTCATTCATATTATATGTGTTTGAAATAATTGGGTGACCGTTGCATGGTAGGATAAAAAGTCTGAGGATCGTTTGTCGATAAGCCAAGCCTCTTGCATTTCAAAAAACTGAAGTTAAAATTACTATTATAAGTTTTTTGATAGTTAAGAAAGTATAATGCATCAGTAAGACTGGCGATATACTGGGTTTTTCTAAGAAAGAAGGGGAAAAAAAATGTTGAAAAAAGTGACCGAAAATATATATAAACTGGTTATCCATTTTAATTCCGAAAAATATGATGTGAACTGTTATCTGGTAAATGGGGATAAGGGATACACGGTTATTGATACCGGCATAAACACAAGAGAAGCACAGCAAGAATGGAGAAACGTACTCGATTCCGGTTTTGATATTCATAATGTAATCCTGACGCATACGCACCAGGACCATATTGGGCTTGCTAAATGGTTTCAACAGGATCTTGGTGTTCCGGTTTACATATTTGAATCAGGAATGAAGGAAGTTGAAAAGCGCCGTGTTCCTGGAACCAGAGAAAAATTGAGTCTTCTACTTAAAACCCATGGTGGTCCAGGCCTTCCTGTGAAGAGGGAAGAGGATACTTTCATTTATGATTTCGAACCAGATGGTCTTATAAACGAGAATGAGCAGATCAAAATAGGAGAAGATTTCTATGAACCAATTTGGACACCAGGACATGCGCCGGATCATTTCTGTTTTTATAACGAAGAGAAAGGAATCATGTTTGTCGGTGACCATATGTTAAAAAATATCTCCCCAGTAATCGGATTATGGACTGGAGAAGAAAGTAATATTCTAAATGATTATTACAATTCGTTAGATTATATAAAAAAATATCAACCAGTTGTAGCCCTGCCAGGCCACGGCAATTTAATCTATAATTTCAGTGAACGAATAAGCCAATTAGAATCCAGACATAATCACCGTTTGCAGGAAGTATTTGAATCGATAAAATACGAAAGTAAAACAGCTTATCAATTATGCCAGGAAGTATATGGCGATAAAGATTTATTGATTGCACCATTCATGGCAATATTAACACGTCTAATCTATTTGGAAGCAGCTGGAAAAATAAAACGGGAAATCTCTGATGGAGTAGCCGTGTTTCAAGCTACGGGACAGAGGGGTCAGGTTCATCGTCCCAGTTACGGATGAGGTACCTGTCCCTGTTTACTTTTTTTTGGCCAGGAAAAGCTGCCGCCAAAAACGTCGCGAACGTCATGGATAACTACAAAAGCTCGATCATCGACAGAATTTATGATGCGCTTAAGTCTCATCAATTGGAATTTATTGATAATGATATATGTCATATCTTTATCTTCTTTTAAATATCCGCCATACCCTTTAAATACAGTTGCACTTGTTTTCATTTCCTTAATTACTTCGTCTGCTAAAACCGATGCTTGGGTAGAGATTACACTGACTGCCTTTCTCGTGTCCAAACCTTCCATAATGAGATCTGTTGATTTTTTTCCGACAAAAAGAGAAACAATGGTGTACATGGTGTTTAGCGGGCCGATTACTAGTAGGCCGGATAATACGATGCATGAGTCTAGCGCGAAGTTTGTTCTAGTTAAATCCCATCCTAAATTATAGTGGAACATCCGGGCGATAATACTTGATCCGCCCATGGAGCTGCCGGTACGAAAAATTAACCCTGCACCTATCCCAATAATAAAACCGGCGAAAATTGCTGACACGAGTGGGTCACCTAATGGTTCAGCTTTACCCTCAGATATAAAAATAAAGAAGGAAATAAGCGGTGCTGTTAAGACTGATAGAAAAACCGTCCGTCTGGGTAATACACGGTATCCAACTAGTAAAATCACTGAAGTCAAAACAAAGTTCACAATTCCGGGGGACCAGTCGAATGCGTAGTGTAAGATAATCGATGCTCCGGGTATGCCGCCTTCCGCTAATTGGTTTGGTATGACTAACAATGTTAGAGCCAATGCGTAAATCATGGAACCGATAATAATAAGTAAAATATCACTTATGAGTTTTGGCATAGTTTTTTCTCCTTAATCTAAAAGCTACAATTCGTTTTCTTCGCTATGCATTAATGTTCCCACAAATACTAAACGTAAAACGGCTATATTACACACTTATAGGAAAATCGTGTAGTACTGGGACAAGGAACCTGTCCCTTACGTCCCTGCATATAAAGGCTTTATTGTTGCCAAACTATGTGTGTGGAGGTGTATTATATGGGTAAGAGAAGGAAAAATGATAGTGGTGTCAGCGATGAGCAGGCTGTTAGAAAAGACTTATCGAAGGATTTTGACCATGAATTTGCGAATGAGCCACTAACTGAAGCTGAACGACAAAATAATAAGAAAACGAAAAAACGACAATAGCAGTTTTGGGGGATGTATTAACCTACATTCCTCATTTCTTTAAAAGGGGGATTATGGTATGAATGTCCGAATTGAATTATCCTATACAACACCAAAGGGAACTGAAGCAGCGTTCACGTCGGAGGAGATGCGTGCCAAGAAAGCACTATTATTAGCTGAAGACTTGGAAAAAACAGGACGAATGAAAAACATCATGTTTATCGATAATCATGAAAATAGATGGAATCTGAAGGAACTCAGGAAACAGATGGAGGAAATTAAAACAGAGCCTCATAATGTGACGGTTTATTTTGATGGGGGATTTGATCTGGAGACAAATAAATCAGGCCTAGGCTGTGCGATTTATTATGAGCAAAATAACAAGTCATACCGGCTCCGCAAGAACGCTCTTGTTGATGAGCTTGAAACAAACAATGAAGCAGAATACGCAGCATTACACCATGGGATACAGGAGCTGGAGCTTTTAGGTGTCCATCATTTACCTGTTACATTTATTGGTGATTCTCAGGTTGTCATTAACCAGCTAAAAGAGGATTGGCCATGTTACGAAGAGGAACTAGCTAAGTGGGCTGATCGAATTGAAAGTCATGTCAGCAAGCTTGGTATTGACGCCGAATATAAACTAGTTTCCAGAAAAGAAAATAAAGAGGCAGATCAGTTAGCATCCCAGGCGTTAAAAGAAATTGAAATAACGAGTACGAGTGAAGTGAAGGCTTAACTATATATCTATATTTTTTCACCCTAACAAGTTAATACATATGAACTTAGCAGATAATTATTAAATTGATTCAAAAAGTTCTATAATAGCAGTAGAGATGAGAATGAACTAGGGGAGGCAGACTCATGGATCCATTAGATATAGTTGATAATCTGCATAAGGTAAAGCCTGTATATCAGCCAATTATCAGTGCTGTTCGGTATGATGTGATTGGTTATGAAGTGTTGGGCCGGTTTCACGATGATCATGAGTGGAGAAGCCTTGGCGCATTTTTCCACGATTCCGAAGTCCCAGAAGAATTCAAGGTTGAAGTTGACCAGTACATATTAGAAATAGCAATATCAAAAATGTTGGAATTAAATAAGGAAGGTTTCTTATTTATCAACCGAAATGCTAAACAATTAATGATAGATAATGGCGAGCGCTTGTTGGAAACGCTGCTTACCTTTGAGCAAATAGGATTTTCTATGGACAGAGTTGTTATAGAAGTTACAGAAAATGACTTTGATGAAGAAGCAGATTCCCTAAGTCATTTGCTTCAATACTACAAAACTTATGGTATAAAAATTGCTATAGATCGTGTGGGAGCCAAGAGCTCAAACATTGACCGAATCCGGCAGCTTGAGCCCCATATTCTAAAAATAAATACTAAAATAATACGCACTTATAACACGGAAGGCTTTCAGGATATTATGTATTCGCTATCCATGCTGGCCCGCCGAATAGGGGCAGCGATGCTGTTTGAGAATATTGAAGTTGATTCTCAGCTTTACTTTGCCTGGAAACACGGAGGACGTTATTATCAAGGACATTATCTGGCACAACCAGAATTTGATTTCGCATCGAGTGATTCACTAGCTGTAAATCTTGAAAAAGAAGTTAATGTATATATTCAGCGTGAGAAATCATTGGTAGAGCAACGGTTAAACTTAGTCTTGTCATGGGAAGAAAAGATTAAAGAGCTGCTTTCCAAATGGGAGGGTCCTGATAAGGCAGACACATTTATTCAGGATGTTACCGATAAATTTAATGAACAAAGCTTTCGTATGTTTATTTGTAATGGCAATGGACTGCAGGTGTCTTCAAACTTTCGAAAAAGAGACGGGGTTTGGGAGCAGGAGCCACATGAAAAAGGATCAAATTGGGCGTTTCGTCCCTATTTCCTTGAAAATGTGATGCAAATGAAAACATGGAAAAAAGGTATGCTGTCGGATATATATTCCGATATTGAAACAAGGGAAATGGTACGTACGTTTAGTTACCCATTAACTGATCAACATTTTTTATTTATTGATATAGGTTATACTTTCATCTATGAAAATGAATTTTTACTAATTTAAAGGATGGGTAGATGAACCCACCTAAAAAACTTTTGAGGTAAATTGTGAAAGGTGTAATTTGATTTACTATTTTATGTTAATCTAGGCATATAGTTACAAAAATTGTTGTATTGTGTGAAATTCCTTTAATATCTTACCAATATTTACATATATCGACACTTCGCTTATACTACTAAGTAACTAGTCAATAAAGGTTAAAATATTGATAAAGGATGGAATAATAGATTCAGAGAGGATTACGAAATGCAGAACCAACTAAGAAACTCTACTTTATTGAATGAGGAAAAACGAACCACTATATGGTTTTTGTGGTTATTTTATATCATATATATTGTTTATGATGTGTTTTATTTTTACATATTACCTGATAATCCCTGGAGTGCAGGACTAGGTTTACCTACATTTGGTTTTAATTACATTATGTACTTAGTAATGTTTGTCCTTTTACCAATATCCTATTATTTAATAAAAAATAATAACCCTAGACCAATTAAATATATATACTTTATAACTTTTACACTATTTAATATTGTAAATGATATTTGGGTATACTCAGGGAACGACGCTCCCTATGGCAGTGGTAATGTAATTGAAATAGTTATAGTGCTTTTTTCACCAATCTTTGTAAACAAGAAGTTTTTTAATTTAGTGTTTTTAGGTACAATTTTAAAATTTATAGTTGTTGGACTTGCTATACAAGATCCTCTGGTTATACTGCCATTACTTATGGTAGGTATTTTGGCAATGATTGCCTTTATTCTTCTTACTCGTTTTTTAAGCTACGTTTCAGCCGTAGAGAGTTCCTATGATAAACAGTTGGAAGGTATGGTAAAAGGAATAATTGCGACATTGGAGCTTAAGGATCCATATACAAGAGGGCATAGTGAACGGGTAGCTGGATATGCTATGATTCTAGCGAATGCAACAGATAAATTTAAAGAAGATGAATTAAAGTCTTTTTACTATGCATGTCTATTACATGATATTGGTAAGGTCCATATTCCGGATTATATATTAACTAAGCCTGGTAAACTAACTGCTGAAGAATTCGATTTAATTAAGACTCATCCAAGTGTTGGTGCGGATGCAGTTCAACAAGTTGAAGGGATTGCTGACAATATTGATGTAATATATCATCATCACGAGCGTTGGGATGGTAAAGGATATCCTGATGGTTTAAAAGGTGAAGAGACACATCTATTAACTAGATTGACAGCAATTGCGGATGCATTCGATGCGATGACTTCCTCAAGATCATATCGATCGGCATTACCTTTGGAGGAAGCCTATAACCAAATTATTGCCGGAAGAGGTACTCAGTTTGATCCCGAATTAGTTGATCTATTTGAAAAAGTATTTCCTTCTTGGTCAGATTTCCACAACAGCTATTACAATAAAAATCAGAGTTTGGAAGAGACTGCTACTACTAACTAAAGGAGGTGAAATTACAATGAAGATCCGTAAACTTAACAAAATTAAAGTGACATGCTGGTGGTGTCCTTGGTTCGTACGCTAGTATCTTACACAATTTAAAGATTTTTTTTAGGGGTGCTAAAAAACTAGCATCCTATTTTTCCATTTCTACAGTGGTGGTGTGAACATGAATATAACCTTGAAATCCCAACTAACCTTACATCCTCTAACGATTCGAGAGGATAAAAAGCATTATATTGTCGAAGAAAGCCTTTCTGGTGATTTTTTTGAGATGCCTAAAATATGTATTGATGCCATCGATTTAATTAATAAAGATGTTCCTTTAGACTATATCGAGCAAAACCTGAAACCACAATATCCAGAGGAGGAAGTGGATTTAGTTGAATTTGCTGAACAACTTGTAGAGCTTGGCCTTGTTAAGGAAATTGATGGTGAAACGCTTCAGGTTACCAAAAATAATGATTCTCCTCGAGGGTTTACGTGGCTTTCACCTAAAGTCGGACAGTTCTTTTTTAATAAAGTGACAACAAAGCTTTTTATGGCAATTATAATTCTAAATATCCTTCTTGTAATTGTAAATCCACAGTTACTGCCTACATACCAGGATTTATTTATTTTCGATGCCATGACATTTAACATTTTAACGTTTATGGGTATTAGTTTATTGTTGATTGTTACTCATGAATTTGGTCATATTTTGGCTGTTCGTTCTCATGGCTTACCAGCTAAGCTAGAGGTTGGGCACCGATTATTATTTGTAGTGTTCCAAACAGACTTATCACCAGCATGGAAACTGCCACCAAAGCAACGAAATGTTTTGTATCTCGCTGGGATTTGTTTTGATCAACTGATGATTCTTATTGCATTCACTTTAAAACTGTCTTTTCCGGAGGCTAGTTCACTCTTCATTGGTATCCTGGGAGTTGTCGTGCTTGATATCTTTATTAAAACGATTTACCAATGCTGTTTTTATATGAAGACAGATATATATTATCTTTGCGAAAATCTGACAGGGTGTTACAACTTGATGGAAAACGGAAGACAGTATTTAAGCAAATGGCTGCCATTTATTAAGCAGGATTCCTCTACTGAAACGTTTGAGGACGAAGCGAGAATTGTTCGTATTTATAGTTTTTTCTATTTAGGTGGGGTTCTTTTAACGTTTAGTATATTTATCATTTATTTTATACCACAACTATATTATGCGTACTCACAAACGTTACCTGAATTATTACATCCTGGTGGGAACCCATTTTTTTGGGATGCGGTTGTTTTTCTTGGACAAACAATACTTATAGGTAGCTTACTGATTTATTCCTGGCATAAATCCAATACCTCCAGAACATACTAAGTATAAGTTTTGGAGGTGTTTTTTATGGATAACAAAGATTTAGAGCAGGTATATAATGATTATAAGAATCAGGTGGAAGCCCCAGCACAACCTGAAGCAGACCCATACCAGGAACAAATAGTTGCTGTTCGCAAAAATGATGATGGTGATATCATCGCATTTAAAACAGAAACCGGAAGAGAGCTTGATTACGTGGTGGCACTTAGTGAAGCAAAAGAAGGTAAGCTGGCTCACGTAGACGTATTCCATAAGTATGGCAGGGACATAATCCGCAGTGAACCGGATGGTGTGAAAGAGAATAACTTGGATAATCTGGATACATTTTAAATAATAAGCTATGATTAAGCCCATTCCTTTGGAGGTCTGGGCTTTTTTAGTTATGAAACCAAAATGGCTGCCGAGTGTGCCACCAACTATCATGAAAATGAACTTGTAATCGAGCTGGATAGGTATTCTCATACAATAATATAAATTCTTACTTACTGCATAAGTACAACTAAGGATTTGCGATAAGCTAAGTTTTCTAAAATTTATCCATTAAAATGATTGCCAACCATATGATTGAATTCTATAATGGAAGAAATGTCTGAATCTTTAAAGGGGAGTGATGTCAAATGCCAATTAATATTCCAAAAGAATTGCCTGCCAGTGATTCTTTAAAGCAGGAGAAAATCTTTGTTATGGATGTAGCGCGTGCCAAAACACAAGATATCCGTCCTCTTAATATATTAATCTTAAATTTAATGCCTGAAAAGGAAAAAACGGAACTGCAGCTGTTACGGCAGCTTGGGAACACGCCGCTGCAGGTTAATATCAGTTTTCTCAGGACTGCAACACACCGTTCAAAACATGTGAGCAGGCACCACCTGGAAAATTTTTATACAACCTTTGAAGATGTCAAAAATCGCCGTTATGATGGAATGATTATTACAGGTGCTCCTATCGAAACATTGGAGTTTGAAGATGTAACCTACTGGGAAGAACTGCAGGAAATTATGGACTGGGCGAACAGGAATGTCACCTCAACCCTACACATATGCTGGGGAGCTCAGGCAAGTCTGTATTATCATTATGGGATTGAAAAATTTATGATGCCGAAGAAAAGCTTTGGTATTTTTAAGCATCGCATATCGGATCCTACTGTTAATCTTGTGCGCGGCTTTGATGATATTTTCCATGCGCCACATTCAAGGTATACGAATGTTCCAAGGGAGGAAATTGAAAAGAATCCGGACTTAACACTTTTGTCCGTTTCTGAAGAGGATGCACCGTTTATCATCATGTCCAAAGATGCCAAAAATATTATGATTACTGGCCATTTGGAATATAATGCAACAGCTCTTGCTGAGGAATATGAACGTGATATTGACAAAGGGCTGGAAATCGATATACCAGCCAACTATTATCCAAACAATGATGTTAACGAACAGCCGCCTAACATATGGCGCTCACACAGCCATTTACTGTTCTCAAATTGGCTGAATTACTATGTCTATCAGGAAACACCGTTTAAATGGGATTAGTTTCATTTGCCAATGTGGTCATTTAAATAGTTAAAACTGCAATCTCATTTACCGTGAGGATTGCAGTTTTTTTGATTGGAATAACGTTATCTGTATTACACATCCTACTATATGGAGGTGAATTCAGATGGCAAAAGGTAAAAGCAAAAAAGATTTTGCTGATGAAAACAAATTATATAATCCGGAAGCAAAGTATTATGAAAATCAAGGCAGTGCAAATACATCTAATAAAGTTGCTGGAAACCAGCAGATGAACCGGAAAAATAAATAAGTTCATCAGTTGCGCATGGTACTCTGGACTGGCAGTCTATGGTACCGTGCGCTAATTGTCTCTTTTCAATTCTATTATGCGAACCAATCTTTCCAGCTTATCCAATACGAAAAAGAGTTCAATAATACTGTTTGCAATCGGAAAAACAAAATTCCATTTATCAAGTTCCGCTCCTTGCAGTTCCTCGATAAGATTATTAATTGTGATTTGCATTGCAGCTTTTGTTTCCTTCTGCAGATCCATATTGAGGTTGATTTTATTTTCATATAAAAGTAATATATTCTCACTGTAATTGTTCATTTCTTTTGCCAGTTTTTTTATCAGGTAAGCTTTATTGCCTTGAATTGCCTCTATGTCGTTGATGTTCTTCTCTAACTGTCGAATTAATGTCTGTTTTTTGCTTAGCATCTGGATCATATGTTTATAGATGATAACGTTTCTGTAAAAGCTTCGCCGATTTTTAATAAACAGACGGCCTCTCTCGTCAGATATAATGTCATAATAATCTGTTGCATCATTAATTATTTTTTCAATTTCCCCGTCTTCTTTTTTCATTTCAGGAATATTCATAGTCTTATTCGGTATTACTCGCAATAGAAAGTTCGTTTTCTCGCTGGCATCTTTAATTAGACTGAATAAATTCTTTTGATGATCCGGTGGAAAAACAATCATATTAATGATAAACGCAGAAAACACTCCAATTGTCACCAGTGATAATCGATCAACAATATACATAATGCTTAACCCATCTTCGTTTCCAAGCATCAATGCGATAATGGTTAATACCGTTAAGCTTACAGTTTTATGCAGACCAAGCCTAACGTTAACTGCAATGGATATGATAACGACTAAACCAACTGAAAGTGGATGATGTCCGAGCAGAAAAGTCCCCAGCAAAGCAAACGCAAGCCCAACCCCATTGGAAACAACTACCTCTTTTATATAATTATAAGACCGCATAATGGAGGGCTGCATAGCCAGAACAGCAGCAATCGCCGCCACAATTTCCAATTCGAGTTCCAGCATACCTGTAATCAGTAACGTTAATACAACCGCAAGGCCTGTTTTTACCATGCGCGGGCCAATATTGAATTCCATGTTTAGCACCCCTGTAATGTAACTTATAGTGTTATTTATATGCGGGGAATTATAGGACAGACCTATGGAATAATTGTATGTACTGACAGAGGAAGCCTTATTTCCGATTCCGGTTTAAGGCTATTTTTTGGTCTATAAAACTACTACTACTAAGGTACTATTTGGCCTTGTTTGATAGACCGAATGACGCATAGACAAGCATAAATCAAGTTGGTAACCTTTATGTAAGGGTTTTCAATTTTTAAAAAATTAAATTAAAGGAAGGTGAATCTCGTGACTAGTCGATCAAAAAAATTCTTTTTGCTAGGTATCAGTTTATTATTACTAATTCCATTTCTACCAGGTAGCTATGTAGATGCAGAAGAACATAAGTTAAAGATTAATCCTTCACCACAGGAGATGGAAGTGCTAGGGGAAGGTTTTCCGTTAACTCCTGTTGTTGGAATTGTTGTTGGGGAAGGTACTGATGATGCTGCGATTCGTGAGGTTGAACAGGCTTTAAAAGAAGCAGATGTCAAGCGCATTATCCGTAAAAGTTCCGATGAGCCTGCACCTGACACTCCTGTTACAATTTGGATCGGTGGCCCTGATGAGAATCAGGCGTCCTTAGATATCCTGCAACAACTTGATGTGGATGGTCCTGAAATGTTAAACGATGAGGGACATGTGCTAGTCTCAAAATATACTGATAAAAAGCGGATAGTGCTTGCTGGAAAGAATAAAGCAGGGACGTTTTATGCTGCCCAAACTTTTGAACAATTAATTCAGGAAAAGCAGGGACGTGACTGGATTCCAGCAGTTGAGATACGTGATTGGCCTGAGATGGCAATGCGAGGGTCAATTGAAGGATTTTACGGTCCACCATGGTCACATGAAGACAGATTAAATCAAATAGAATTTTATAGTGAACATAAAATGAACGAGTATATCTATGCGCCCAAAGATGATCCATATCATCGAGAGGATTGGCGCGAACCATATCCGGAAGATGAATTGGATCAACTTGGAGAATTGGTCGATAAAGCAAATCAAAATCATGTAGAGTTTACCTTTTCGCTCTCTCCGGGTAACACCGTATGTTATTCAGGGGACAGGGATTTTGAATTATTAATGGATAAAATGGAAGCTGTATGGGACTTGGGTGTTCGTTCCTACGCCATTTTTCTGGATGACATCAGTTATGAACTTCACTGTGAACAGGATCAGGAAAAGTTTGGAGACGATGAAAATCCAACGGCTGCAGCGCAAGCATATCTATTAAATCGTTTTAATGAAGAATTTATTCAGACTCATGAAGGTGCTAAGCCTCTGATTACGGTTCCAACAGATTATGCAGGAAATGATTCGACAGTATACAGAGAAAGGTTTGCTAAGTTGGCAGATGAAGACATTGTCGTCATGTGGACCGGTTCTGCAGTAGTCCCCGAAAAAATTGGATCAGATGAAGCAGAACAGGTTTCTCGGATTTTTAAACATGACCTATTAATTTGGGACAATTATCCGGTTAATGATTATGACCGAAATCGTCTGTTTCTTGGGCCGCTGGTAAACAGGGATAGTACCTTAGCAGACCATGGTGTCATTGGCTTGACAGCAAACCCAATGAACGAAGCTGAAGCTTCTAAAATACCATTATATACGATTGCAGATTATACATGGAATCCAAAAGCCTATGATCCACACGAATCTTGGAAGAGTAGTATTGAATCGTTTGGTGGAGACGTATCGGAAGCTTTAAAAACATTTGCAGAAAATAACTACTCATCACCAATTAACGGTTCTGAATCATTAACGCTCAGACCACTTATTCAACAGTTTTGGGATAGTTATGAAGGTGTAATTACAAACGGGGTTAGCCAAGAACTACTAGAAGAATTTGCACAGCTTGAAAAGGCGCCAGACAAACTTCAAAACAATTTAGATAATCAAAATTTTCTTGATGAAGTTGCTCCATATCTTGAGAAGTCGGAGCTATACGGAAAAGCGGGAAAAGCTGCAGTTAAAATGCTGATGGCACAAGAAGAAGACAATGGCGAGTCTGCATGGACTGAGCGGCTAATTTTACAGAAGGCATTAAAAGATGCGGATGACATATCACAAAAAGTTGCTGAAGGCGTAATTAAACCGTTTTTAACCAACGCCATTCAAAAAAATAATGAGTGGTTTGGTATCAAAGCAAGTCGTGGTACGAGTACATTAGGAACTTATCAGGATTATTCGCTTTCAAATATGACTGATGAAGATTTAAATACGTATTACTGGAGTAATGAGGCAGCTAAGACTGGAGATGCTGTGGGAATTGACCTTGGTGATCGTTTCACAGTTGAATCTATTGAACTACTAATGGGTACAGGTGAAAAGTCTGCTGATTATATTCATCATGGTGTACTAGAGTATTCCCTAGATGGAGAAAACTGGACTGCATTGACTGAAAAACATAATCAGGCAGAAATACAGGCTGAGACAGAAGGTATTGAGGCAAGATACATTCGATTCCGCGCAATAGAAGATCAAGTTAGTTGGGTCCAGGTAAGAGAGTTTGATGTGAAAATCGAAGGCGAAATTGAAACACTGCCTTTAACGACCATGGGAACTTATCAAAATTATGCTTCGTCCAATATGATTGATGGGGACAATAATACGATCTATTGGAGTGGCGAGCATGTTAACACAAATGATGCTGTGGGGATTGATCTTGGTGAAACTTACACGGTAGATAGCATTGAGGTGTTAATGGGTTCAAAGGGTAGCCCAGATGATTACATTGATCATGGTGCATTGGAGTATTCAGTAGATGGCGAGAACTGGACAACGCTTACGGAAAGGCGTGACCAACAAGAAGTCTCGCTGGATACTGACAATATTCAAGCAAGGTATATCCGGTACAGGGCACTGTCTGATCAGGATAATTGGCTTCAGGTTAGGGAGTTTTATGTTCAAAGTAATAAAGGAACTGACAATGTGAGTGGCGGACCACCAGCAGCAGATGGAACAAGCCTTAGTGATCTTGCAGATGATTCATTGTCTAGTGCATATCAGGCGAAAAGAACACCAGAAGCAGGAGAATCCATCGTATTAACATATCCTAAGCAACGTATGCTTCAAGAGTTAATCATTTTGCAGGGGGAGCAACCCCAAGCAAAAGCGACAATACAAATCGAGAAGCAGGATGGTGAGTGGCTGTCAGTCGGAACACTTTCAGGAATATATTCAAAGGTGGAAGCTGGTTTTGAAACAAACAAAATTAGATTAAATTGGCAAGAAAGTTCAGAGGCACCTACTATCTATGAAGTTATTCCAAAGTGGGACAACTAAAAAAGGTTAGTTATACTCAAACGTAAAAAGGGTCATTCCAGGATTATTTCTTGGGATGACCTTTTTAGGCTGTTAGTGGGTGGGACAAAAGTATTTAGTCAAAGTAAAATCCGAACTATGATTCAAAATTCTTGAAACAGAATTCGAATTAGTTGTATAACTACTTTCTTACTGCATAAGTGCAACTATGGCATTCACCAAAAGGCTTGGCGATAAGCTACGTTTTCTAGGCAGTTAAGAATGTATAACTACTTTCTTACTGCATAAGTGCAACTAAGGCAATTCGCCCAAAAGCTTGGCGAATGCCAAGTTTTCTAATATCAATTGTGGTGTATAGTAAAGTTGCAAGGCTTCATTTATTACCTATTTCAATTCTTTCGTTTCTTCGTTATACAAGGCAGTTTGTTTTATATTTACTCCAACAAACGATTCTAATATTGCCTGACCACCAGCAATAGATAGTATGAAAATCAGGTATTTAGCTATGAAGGGAACCCACAAAAAAAGCACTGCTAGAAATGTGGCACACCAAATCCCGGCACACCAATAGCAGGTTAGAAGGTAACCAATTTTCGATTTTGGCACCTCTTTTGATTCGTTAGCGGAAATCTTTTTCTTCGTTAAAAAAGGTTTCCGGATAAATTCGGTTATTTTATCAAATACGATTAGGTGTGTTAGACGATAGCTGGCGAGTATAATCATTACAAATGAGATCCACGATATTTCCATTTAACCAGACCCTCTCCATAAGAACATTACATTCGTTTACCATGTAAAGACGATCGTTTTAATATTCGATCTCCTCAAAATCATCTGGTTTAGGGGTTGGTTGTTTCTGTTTTAACTTATCGTTTTTTGCAATTTCCTCGTTCGTTTCATGATAGGGTTTAACTTTGCCAATTTGTTCTTTTGCCGGTTTATCGTTAAAATTATTATCATTCATTGAGATAGATCCTCCTTAATGAAATGTATTTAATTTCTGGCTATCGAGTTTAGTTTCCCAAATTTATATGTTTTTATGACAGGAAATCAGAAGTGACTAGGTAATAAACACTATACTAGGATAATAGTTTTATCTTTCAATCTTTCTCCAATAATCGACAAAATTTTCCTGCGAATTGTGTTAAATTTATTGTCATATTAAGGAGGAGGAAACAGAAGATGAAAAAGACATTGTTTTTCACCGTATGTTTACTAGTTGTTTTCGGCATGAATGTCGCTGCCAAACCAGCTAATCCAGACGCAGAACCGCAAATCAAGGTTGAAGACGGGGTGACCCAAGCAGTATTCTCCAAGGAGGATGCAGTACGTGAAACCGTTTATATTGAAACAGCGGTTGATAGTGATGGCGATGGACAAAATGACAGAGTTCATGCTGAAATTATACGTCCGAAAGAAACGGAGGAAGGGCTTGATGTGCCGGTTATTTTTGAAATGAGCCCATATCGCGCCGGACTTTCCTCACTGGATTTTCATGATGTAGATGTCGAATTAAATCCAGTAGAAAAGAATGGGAAGGGTAAACCTTATGCAGCAGATTTACCAGGCTATTATGACGATTATTTTGTGCCGCGGGGATATGCTGTCGTCCTTGCTGAGAGTATTGGCAGTGGTCTTTCTGATGGTTGTCCTACTGTTGGAGATGAACGGGAGATTCGTGCTACGGAGGCTGTCATTGATTGGCTAAATGGCCGGGCAGATGCATTTACGGAAGATGGACAAGCAGTATCTGCTGATTGGTCAACAGGGAATGTTGGCATGACAGGTGTATCCTATAATGGCACATTGCCAAACGGCGTTGCAACTACTGGCGTGGAAGGACTAAAAACTATTGTTCCAATTGGTGCGATTAGCAGCTGGTATGATTATTATCGTTCCAATGGGGCTGTTGTTGCTCCAGGAGGTTATCAAGGTGAGGATGCTGATGTATTAGGAAAAGCAGTACTTACTCGTGATAATCCTGAAGTCTGTTCAGATTTAATGAATCAAATAGAGGATGATCAGGATCGTAATACCGGAGATTATAACGAATTCTGGGACGCACGTAACTATTTGAATGATGTTAAAGATATTGAAGCTAGTGTTTTTGTTGTCCATGGTTTAAATGATTGGAATGTAAAAACACAGCAGTTCTCACAATGGTGGGAAGAATTAAAGCAGTATAATGTTCCAAGAAAGTTATGGCTGCATCAAGGCGGCCACTCCAGTCCATACTACTTCCGAAATGAAGAGTGGTTAAATACACTAAATAAATGGTTCGATCATTGGTTATACGATATAGATAATGGAATAATGGATGAGCCAGTTGTCGATATCCAACGTGAAGATGATTCATGGGAGACAACACAAGCATGGCCAAATGCGGATGCCACCGAGACGAAACTGCATTTTACCGCTGGCAGTAATGAAGCAGGTGGTTTAAGTGTTCTACCTGTCCCAAATAAAAATAAAGAAGCAGATAGTTTAATAGATAATGCGCTAATAGAAGCTAGTGAGTTAGTTGAAAGTCCTTTATCGGAATCACCAAATCGTCAAGCTTATTTAAGTAAGGAATTAACAGAGTCCTATCGTATGAGCGGAACACCAAATGTGTCTATTCGTGCCAGCATCGATCAGCCGACTGCGAATTTAACAGGATTACTTGTTGATTATGGACCAGATGGCGCTGAAATTGTTACGCGTGGGTGGATGGATCCGCAAAATATTAATTCGATGTCTAAATCAAAGGCGCTCATCCCAAACCGTCAATACACTTTTGACTGGGATATGCAGCCGGATGATTACCAGTTTAAAGCTGGGCATCAAATTGGTATCGTTATTATTTCCAGTGATAATAAATATACAATTCGTCCTGAATCTGGAACGACAATTTCAATTGATCCCGAGCGCAGCCATGTGACACTTCCATTAGTCGGTGATATAAAAGAGCTGCGATGAAAAGAGGAAAAGCGATCATCCTAAACAGGTGATCGCTTTTGCTATTTCAGTTGTGTAGGAAGCCCACTCAAGGGAAAGGCGGGACAAGGGACCTGACCCCATAATCCCGGTTAGATTGTTCGCAATAGCAGTTTTTTCAGGAGTGGGGCGAAGTGTTCTGGGAGTTCTTCGACGCTTGGGATCATTAGGCGTTCTTTTCCATAGATATTCTTCATTGTTAAATCTTCTCTTTCGTCGATTTCTCCGTCTGCTAAGAACATTCCGATGACATCTATTCCTTTTTTGCGTGCTTCAGACACAGCCAGGTTTGTGTCAATGATTCCATTCTGATCATAGTTCGCAGCAGCAGGTTCACCGTCTGAGAATACGAGCAGAAATTTATTCCTTTCTCTTCTGGCTGCTAATTCCTTTGTAATAACACGTATACTAAAACCATCCCGGTTATCTTCTTGTGGCTCAAGCTGCATAATTCTTGCTCCGTTGTTTTGATAAAGGGAATCTGTGTAGGAATGAATCTCGTGAAAATAATTTGGTTGATAGTTTTCCTTTACGTCATTTGCATCCTCCCAAAATCCAACGATGGAGTGGGGGATCTTGAGTTGTTTTAATACTTCGTGAAACAGAACTACGCCACGTTTTGTTTCGTCCATTTTATTATGCATGGAAGCGGAACAGTCGACAAGCAGGGTGAAAACGGCATCGATGTCTTTGGATTCCTGATTTTTTTTATAAAATACCCTTGGGTTTTCTTCAATAATAACGGGCAACAGTTTTTTTGATAATCGGCCAATGATTAAATCTTTTCGAGGTGCATTCATTTTGTGTTCGAGCACTTTTTCAATGGTGGTGGCAAGCTTGCGTTTGTAAGCTTCAATTGTTCCAACAGCATTCTCATAGGCTAGTTGCTCTTCCTTTGATGGTGTGTTAGCTTTTTCGACAATTGCTACTGCATTTTTATTTTCCTCGCCATAGTTTAGCTCGTTGTCATTCGAATGCTTTCCTTTGTTGGAACTCTGTTTTTCAAGCGAATCGACTTCCGAGTAATCGTTATTATCACTAGCCCCCGAAGCACCTTGAATTGTACCCATGGCCTGATCTTCATCCTCAGTTTCTCTTGCTCCACTGCCGATAATACTTGTCTTTGTACCTGATTCTAATTCAAATTGAAGGAAGTTTTGTTTCCTGTCACTGTTTTCATTTTCCTGGTGCCAGGAAGGTAATTGTTCATCCATAGACTCATTATTTTCTTCATCGACATCTTCTTTTTCTTCGTTTGGTATGTCATCTGTCCGGGTTAATTCATCGAATAAAGTATTCTTTTCATACTTTTCGATGTGTGCAATCGGAAACGAAAAATAGACATTGATCATGTCTTTATAATCATCTTCTATTTGCAAGACCATTTGTTCAGCAATAGCTGTAATGTCTTCTGTATTTTTTGCTTCAAACGAGGCATAGATATGCGGTTTAAGTTTATCCAGGTTGCTAAGCTGATGTTTATTCGCTTTAGGGAAACTTGGGTCTGGCTGGTCTGTCTGAATTAACAAGTAAATGAGACAAAATAATTCATCAAGCGGATGGTTTCTTGTCACGTTGGTTCCTAATTGAGTTTCAAAGTAGTGCTTCAGGTGCTTTCTTCGGACGGTAAAATCTCTTTTTGTGCCTGGTCTTATTTTGGTTATGATTTCTTCCAACCGTATATCCTCCAGCAATGTAATAAGTTGAGCAGCAAAATTCGGCATGCCTGATTCGTTTATTTTTTTAAGATATTCCTTCATAAAGGGGACTTGTGAATAATGCAGCGTTCCAATTGTCCGCAAAAACACATCCGTTTTATAACCCTGTTCCTTAATTTCCTGAGTGCTAATATCCCACAAATGACTGCCTGTAACATTACCATTCGTGAGGTCAATAAACGAACCATACTTATAGTCGAATTTTAAGTCCGGATTATCCGATAATATGGTGGATAGGTCCTGTAATTGCAAATAAAGATCGGTATCTATCTTGGAATCATCCCAGCGGTTATATTTCATTTAGTATCCTCCTTTCTCATCTGTTTGTGGAATTTATTTTCCTATTAAAATAGGGTGTCTGCTAAATTTTTCACGAATTCTTTCTCACGTTCTTCTTCCAGTTTATCCACGATTGACCTTAAAATAGCGCGTTTTGGCGGGATAATCGAACTCAGATCACAGGCATCAAGCAAAGCACGGATGGACGCTGCTTCTTCGGATAATTTCCCTTGAGCAACTGAACGAATCAAATCGCTGGAAAACGTAACAAATAAGTCGATTGTTGTGTTGTTGGTTAGCCTTGTGTTTGATTGGATCAATTCCTTTAATTGTTCACCTTCAAGATATGGAACATCAATGACAATAAATCGGTTTTTCAGCGCTTCATTTAATGGGACGGTACCAACATAGCCTTCGTTAATTGCAGCAATAACATTAAAGCCTTCTTCGGCAGTTATGATTTCGTTAGTGAATGGATTCGTTACCGTTCTTCGATAGTCAAGTACACCATTAATTAGCGGTAATGTTTCGGGTTTCGCCATATTGACTTCATCAATGTAGAGGAAGGTTCCACCATTCATTGCGCTTGTTACTGGACCTGGCACGAAATCAATTACTTGTTTTCCGTCCTCATATGCCAAGGTTTTAAAGCCCATTAAGCTTTCTGCATCTAGATCGACTGAGCAATTGACATTAAACATTGGCTGGTGGAATAAGTTTGACAGTGTTTCAGCGAACTTAGTTTTTCCAGCCCCAGTTGGACCTTTCAGCAAGATATTTTTACCCATGCTTAGTGCTGAAATCGCATCAATTAGTAAATCTGTATGTGGTGGCACATAACCGCCTTGTCGGATTAATTCCTGAAATGTATTATCATCCTTTCGTTGGTTAGTATTAAGTATATTAGTTATATTTTCGGGAAGATTGTAGTTTGTGTGCATTGATAAACTCCTTTCAACGATAGTTTAAACCTTATCGCGGGAGTTGACAAAGATTGCGGGACGAGGAACCTGACCCTCCGTCCCGTTAGAGGAGGGGTTGTATGTTTTCTTTTCGTGGCGATGCGCATAAGTTATTTCTTGATTTAAAGGGTCAGAGGGATATTCATTCCAATAAGGATCTTAAAGAAACTGCTGAAATTAAATCTTTTTATAAAACCCTTGAAAGCGATACGCTCAGATTAATTTATTATCGTATGGTAAAAGAACAAAACGGAACAGGTATTATTCCTATCTTTGTCACGGCAATTCCCTGGCTTTTATTTTTATTTTCGGATAAAATTCAGGACTTTTTATTTAAGGATGGTATTCTGATTTGGGCGATTTTCATTACAATATACCTGATTTTACTAACGGTAAGTGCCTTTTTTCATTTTAAGGAAAAAGCATGGGCTGCTTTACATATTGAGATAATTAAGGATGTTCTGGGGGAAAGGGACAATAACAGTTAAGTTTCTATTATTAACAAAACGTTCGCAGAAGAAAACTTGCTATACGGAACTGCAGATGAGATTTTGTCAGGAGTATTAAAACGAATGATTTGTAAAAACTAATTAGAAAACTTGGCTTGTCGCCAATTCTTTATGGCGAAAGGCTAAGTTGCACTTATGCAGTAAAAAAGTATTTATACTTTTTTACTGCCAAAAAAGGAGGAATCTATTTTGAGTAAGGGTAAGAAGAAAAAGAACAAGAGCAAGGAAGAGTTAAACGATATGAAGGATGATAAAAAATATCGGCAAAACCGGCCGCCAAGATAACCAGCAGGAGGTTAATTACATGTCAGAACAAAATAAAAACCACAATCGGGATACAGGTAAGCAGCAGAATGTATTGAAGTATGATACAGAACCGAAGCGCGAGAAGAATGACACAGAGATAGCAGAGGACACCGAGTTTCTAAATCAGGATAATAAAAGAAACAAGAGAAAGCGATAAATGGGAGAGCATGTCCATAGTGGCATGCTCTTTTAGTTGCTGTTGAAGTTTGTTTGTCGCGCAATGCTGAAGTTCACAAGGACAGCGCTGAAGTTCACACTGATTTCGCCGATGTTCACAATAAGGTTGCTCGAAGTTCACAGTTTCCCCGCTGATGTTCACAACTTGAAAGCAGATTTAGATGGCCGGCATCAAAATTATTTAAAAACAAAAAAAGTGCCGGGGATATAATATCCAGCCGACGCCTTTTCGTATTATATGTGGATAACTTCAAATGTTTCCGGTTCTGCCTCTTTAATAAATTTGCAAGGTTTTTCTGACGTGATCATATGGAGACCATGCATTGCTCTGGTGCAGGCGGTGTAAAAGAGTGCGCGATCTGACTCTCTGGCATAGTGCCCGGCAGAAGCCTCAGGGATAATAACAGCATCAAATTCGATTCCTTTGGCCAAGTAAATAGGCAGAATAAGCAATCCTTTTTCGAATGAATAAGTCTGCTCTGTTATCTGTCTGATTAACACTTTATCCTGAAGCTTTTGGTAAAGCTCATTGCTTTCCTTGAATGTTTTGCAAATAATCGCGATTGTTTCATTTCCGTCATGTTGAAGTTTTTCAATCTCAGCGATTAAGGTGTCGGTTATATTGGATTTATTTTCCAGTGTGATTAATTTAGGTTTGTTGCTGGATCGCTCAAATGATTCGATTTTTGCTTCACCAGGGGCAAAGGCTTTTGTGAATTCCACGATTTGTTTCGTTGATCGGTAACTTTTTGTAAGGGTAATTCGTTCGTGATTCCGTTCAAGTGTTACAGGTATCAGCGGATTATCCTCAGTAGCGTACGCGTATATCGCCTGATTAATATCACCCAGTAATGTCAACCTGGTATAAGGAAAAATATGCCTGATATATGCAAACTGGAATGCTGAATAATCCTGCGCCTCATCAATGAACAGGTGACGGACGGATCGTTCTGAATCGTCACCAAGCAATCTGCCCTTAAAGTAAAGATATGGTGTTGCGTCTTCCCAGGTTAAGAACCTCTGCGATAAATTCCCAGCGGTCAGGGTTCGTATTTTTTCCCATTCAGCTGGTGCCTGGTGGGGTTTCCAATTACGAAACATCTCACGGTATGTTGCCAGCACATGAACGAAGTCAAAGCGTTTCACCCGTTTTTTAATCTGCGCGAAGTGGCGCTTTACAACTTCTTTACGAAGGAGTTCTTCTTCCAGGCTTGAATTTTCTTCATCTTCCTGCTGGCTGGAGTGGTATGCCTCTAAATACTCTTCCTTATCCATTAATTCAACCTTTTCCATTACCCAGTCCTTGTCCTTTTCCTGCTTTTGGCTTTGTCGTAATTCATGCAACAGCCACGTGGCAACAGCTTCCATTCTGTTTGGAAGAGAAAACTCCTCCAGTGAATAGAAGTAGTCCGCAATTTGTTCTTTTGATATGAGGACTTCGTGATGTAACGTGATATTTCTAAACTGAATACCGTGATAGTTCAGTTGAGAGATGTACTCATCCAATAGCGATTTAAAATCCAGGCTTGATTTGTATGTCATGTTCGTTAGACGGTCATCATAATCTTCCTGGTCCATTTCCGTTAATGTATATTCCATTTGGGAAAAAGGGGACTCAATTGTGATCCCTTTTTCGATCCGCTTTTCCAAAAAATCATAAAAGGTGGATTGCTGGATATTTTCTTCCCCTAATTCAGGAAGTACGTTGGCGACATAACTGGAAAATAACGGGTTCGGTGAAAAGAGCAGTAAATTGTTGGCGTTAAGCTCTTTTCGAAATCGATACATAAGGTACGCAATTCGCTGCAGGACTGCAGATGTTTTTCCACTCCCGGCAACACCCTGGACAATTAAAAGATTACTCCGTTCATTTCGGATGATTTTATTTTGTTCCTTTTGGATGGTTGCGACTATACTTTTCATTGTTGTACTTGCGTTGTCTCCCAAAGCCTGCTGGAGAAGCTGGTCACCGATTGTAAGTCCAGTGTCAAACATGCTTATAATATTGCTTTGTCTGATAATGAACTGTCTCTTTAATGAAATTTCTCCAGTTATTGTTTCATCCATTGTTTCATATTGCGCCTTCCCGGGAGCGTAGTCATAATAAAGGCTGGAAATGGGAGCACGCCAATCGTATATAAGGAAGTTTTCTTCCTCCAGATCCATCAGGGAGGAGGTACCAATATAGATTTTTTCTTTTTCACTTCCCGGACTTTCTATGAAATCAATCCGTCCAAAATAGGGGGAGTCTTTTAGTTTTTTGAGTTTTTTCAGTTCCTTGTCCATGTTCCCGTGGAGCTGTTCCCGTTCAGTCAGCAACTCGGCCTGTTGTTTAACGCTTGCTTGCGTTTCGATTACATCATCAGGTTCATCGAGGTTAACCGTCACATCATCCCAAAAATTCTCGCGAAGATTGATGATTGTATCCTTTAACCCTGCAGATTTTTTATAGATTATTTCCTCTTTGTTGTTAATTTCATTGATAATTTCATTGACTCGATGCTGTTCCGCTTCACGGCTCATGCCACCAACCCCATTCTTAAAAACTTTTTTATTGACTTTAAATATAACTGATGATATAATATAATTGGATATATTTATATTCAATTATACAATCAATGATCATTATATTAGTTTACCATAATTAGCTATGGGCAGCAATAGTTTTTACTGTTGTTGTCTTTTTATTTTGTATTAAGGTATTTTAGTCTAATTCCATCATTTAGCTTTATCCCGAATTCCTCATTTTATATGCCCCAAAGTAATGAAAAACATCTATACCCTATGAGCTATAAATAACAATTACAAATGCTGATCATCTTATTTTTTCAACTAATTTAATAAAAGGGAGGACCCAGATTCTCCTGTCTCTATGAATTGTCTTTTGTCTATTGGAAAACATAAATAAGTGTAAATAATTATTTTCCTAGAGACACGGAGAAGGAGATAATGAAATGAGTCAGTCAATCAAACCCGTTATTGGAATTACCAGTTCTATTGTCAATCACAATAATATTAAGAGTGTTAATTTGCACGAGAGATTTATTCGTTCTGTAATACAGGCGGGGGGAATCCCAATTATAATTCCAACTGGTACAAAAGAAATGCCAGAAGTATGGGTCTCCATTTGTAATGGAATTATTTTAAGCAGTGGAGAGGATGTCGATCCAAATTCTTATCGAGCAAATCCTGATCCAAGAGTACAAAAGACCAATGAAAAACGTGATAAAACGGAGATAGGGCTTGTGGAACATGCTCTAAAACAGAAAAAGCCGATTCTTGCCACCTGCAGAGGGGCTACAATGCTAAACGTTGCGTTAGGCGGAACAGTTATACAAGACATAGAATTCAATAATCCAAATGCTATTAATCATTATCAGCAAGCAGCAAGACCGGAGCCTACTCATGAAATTCAAATTGAGGGTAATAGTTGGCTTTATGAAATTCTCAATAATTCAACCACCAGAGTTAATAGCACTCATCACCAAGCTATTGATGAAATCGCATCTGGTCTTAGAGTTGTAGCGGTTGCTCCAGATGGTGTCATTGAAGCAGTTGAAGGAACAGGCGAATACACCAAACAGTTATTGGGGATACAATGGCACCCTGAAGAGATGGCTAGTGAGGATCCAAATATGCAAAATTTATTTAAAGCGTTTGTCGGTCAGTGTATAAATACAGTACAGTAAAGGTAATAGCTTTTCTAATATTATAAGATTTATAGGGATGTGATTGTGATCGATTGCAGGCTGGAAGATATAAAATATGTGTGGTATGCGAGCTATGGTTCCAATTTAAGCAGAGATAGATTTTTATGTTACATAAAAGGTGGTAAACCAAAAGGATCTGAAAAAGTTGAGGTTGGGTGTAAAGATAAATCTCTTCCTATAAAAGAGACGACATATATAATGCGTTATCCTTTATATTTCGCAAAATCATCAAGTCGTTGGCAAAACAAAGGAGTAGCTTTCATCGGATTAAATGAAGATGAAGAACATCATACATACAGCAGGAAATATTTAATAACAGTAGAGCAATTTATGGATGTAGTAAAACAGGAAAATAACGGTGCTGAACTCGATATAGATTTAATTGAAATTATAAAGAATGGATCAAAAACACTAAGAGATTCATGGTATGGAACTATTTTATATTTAGGTGAAGAGGACGGGTACCCAATTTTAACTTTCACAGCTTATTGGGACTTAGATGTTCCTTATAATAAACCATCTGAAGAATATCTAAGTATGATAATTAATGGCTTAAAGACAACTTTAGAGCTCGAAGATACTGAAGTTTTAAATTATTTAAGTTCAAAACCAGGCGTCGCTGATAATTATAATAGAAACGAAATTGAAGAACTATTGTAGTGATATTTGTGCAGAATTACTGACTTTATGCAGGACGGACGTCTGTCCAACATTCCAGGTAATAGCAGGATAACATCTTTTTCACTGGGAAAGTTAGGAGTAATGGAGGTGAAAAAGTTGGCTGACGAAAAGAAGAAGAAAACAAAGGAAAATGTAACTACCGAGCTTGGTGGTATGGGGTTGTATGGAACCACTGGCAATGTAGAGGTTGAAGGTTATGAAATGTCTGGAGATATTGAAAATGCCGGGCAACTTGACAAAGGATTTAATAAAAAGAAGAAAAATATGGGAGCTAAAGCCTCATTGGAAGATTCTCCTTAATTTAGTGGTCAGACAAGAGGGCAAAAAGCTCCTTGTCTGATATCCACCCTGAATAATAGATTTCTCATCTAACAGTTTACGACTTCTCGCGAGCAGTCTTGTTTGTTGTACTCCGTTTCTGGGTAAAACGTCAATATCATTTGATTTAATATATTATAATCTCGTATTGATTCTTGCCCCTTATGGCCCGGGTGCTTATCTGTAAAAGGATAGGTGCTTTTTTTATGGGCAGTTAAGAAAGTATAACTACTTTCTTACTGCATAAGTGCAACTAAGGCAATTCGCCCAAAGGCTTGCACTCCAGAGTATAAGGGGTTCTAAGAAAGCAAAATACGCTTTCATAAGAATCCCTTTAACGAATGCCTAGTTTTCTAAAAATGTTCTTCTAAATATCTTTAAGTTTATTTCAATATTCACGTGGTAATAAATAATTATGCTGTTGATAGGAGATATTAGTTCTATCATCGTTCACTGCAGAAATTATTGTAATTGGAGGATTCAAAATGGATAAAAAGAGTAAAGGATCAAGCAAAAGAAAATTAATAGACTATCGAATTTTTGCACCATCTTTACTTATTGTTATCTTAATTACTATACCTTTTTCGATGTATGAGACGAAATCATTGAATCTGCTGAATAGCATTTTTGAAAAGATTGTGGAAGTGTTCACATGGGGATATATCTGGTATGCAATTATATTAGTAATTGCAGCCTTATATTTGTCATTTTCTAAGTATGGCAATGTTGTTTTAGGTGATCCGACAGAGAAACCCAGGTTCACATTGTTCGAGTATTCCTCGATTTTAATTGCCATGGGTCTTGGATCAACGATTATGCGGACTGGAATGATTCAATGGGCATCTGTTGCAAATGACCCGCCTGCTGGTGTGGGTGCTGGGACAACAGAAGCATTAATGTGGGGAAATTCGTACAGTATGTTTCTATGGAGTTTTCAAGTATTTGCCATCTTTGTCATGGCAGCACCTGCAATGGCCTATATCCTGCATGTTCGCAAAAAACCATTTATGCGAATATCCGAAGCATGTCGTACTATCTTTGGCGACAAGTTTACTGATGGTGTTGGTGGAAAAGTGCTGGATGTAATCTTTCTTGTCAGTATCCTAGCGGGTGCAGCTGTTACCTTAGGACTTGGTGCGCCGATTGTTACCTATAACTTATCAAGTTTATTTAATATAGAGCTATCGTTTGGTTTAACGCTTGGCGTGACAATTATCTGGGTATTCTTATTCTCGCTGAGTGCTTATTTAGGAATAGAAAGAGGTATTAAACGACTGAGTACCTTTAATATGTATCTTGCTGGAGCGTTTGCTTTATTTGTGATTATAGCAGGACCTGGAATATTAATTCTTAATTATTTTACAGACAGTGTTCGATTTTTATTATCTAACTATGTTAATATGTCGCTTTACACCAACTCTCTGGATATGGAAGGCAGCTCACATATTGAAAGCTATACCGTGTTTTGGTTTGCTTATAGTGCAACGTGGGCAATGTTACACAGTGTATTTGCTGCAAAGATATCCCGGGGCAGGACAATAAAAGAAATGATATTAACCTACTTACTTGCGCCAACACTCATATCTTGGGTGGCAACAGGTGTACTTGGAGGTCTTGGCGTACACAGGTATCTGACCGGGGCTGTTCCTGTATTGGAAACAGTAAAGGAGGATTCTATGGCAGCTATACCACAAATATTGGCTTCATTGCCACTTTCAACTATTGCTATTACAGTGTTTATTATTGTGGCTACCATTTTCCTGACTACGACTCTGGATTCGACAACGTACACGATTGCATCGTATACGGGCACAGAAAACATGAGTAAAGCAGAGCCTTCAAGGAGTTTACGAATAATTGTTGCTGCAATCATAACTGTGATTGCTTTGATCCTAATGCGGATTGGTGGCTTAGCTCCATTGGAAGTACTTTCGGGTCTAATGGGAATACCAATTATCGTGATACAATTCCTGACAATATACGCCGCTAAGAAAATGATGGATGAGGACAAGGCATGGTTAAATAATGTGAGGAAAGATAAATCTATGCAGCAGAATAAATAAAGAGTGTTAGCAGTTCGGTTTCGGAGTACAAGCGTTTTGTACCCTTAATTGGGCTGCTTTTTTTGATGAGTTTTGAGGTAAATGGTGAAAAAGTAGCCACTATTCAGTTTTCATAGCGATCATTCAGTTTTCAGCTTTCCTCGGGCGGAATTTCCACCTGGCGCATTTTTTACTTATGATCAGACTAAGTAATTGATTAAATTTACGTAGTTTGAAATAATTGTACTTATGAAAAATAACTTTGTTTCAAAACAGAAGTGAACAACCTTTGAGTTTATCTAGTGTTTACGCTGGTTATAAACAGCCCAAATAGAAAACCTTAAGCACTTTGCAGAAGAAATATTTCTTCCTCTAAAGGCAATTAGGAAAGGTAGGAAAATAATGCAAAATTATCGTATTGATCAAATTAAGGGAATGGAGCTTGGTATATATACATTAGGTGACCATTTACCAGACCCTTTAACAGGAGAGAGAATATCTGCTGGACAACGTGTTAATGAAATTATTGAATATGCAAAGCTTGCTGATCAGGCAGGTATAGATTTTTTTAGTGTTGGTGAAAGTCATCAGGATTACTTTGCAACGCAGGCACATTCTGTTGTATTATCAGCTATTGCCCAGGCAACAGAGAATATAAAAATATCCAGTTCTTCAACGATTATCAGTACATTAGACCCTGTACGTGTATATGAGGATTTTGCAACAATCGATTTGATTTCAAAGGGTCGTGCGGAGATTATCGCTGGCCGTGCATCCAGAGTAGGAAACTTTGATTTGTTAGGCTATAGCCTCCGTGATTACGAGGAATTATATGAAGAAAAGTTTGATTTACTGCTGAAACTGAATGAAGAGGAAGTTGTCAATTGGAGTGGGGAATATCGACCGCCATTAAAGGACGCTAGGGTTATTCCGCGTCCGCAAAATGGATCAATGCCAATTTGGCGAGCTGTTGGTGGTTCACCTGCCAGTGCCAGAAAAGCTGGTAATGCTGGAGTTGGGATGTTCTTAGCTCATTTAGGGGGGCCGGTCACTGCATTTAAACGAGCTGTTGATGCCTACCGTCATGCTGCGCAGCGTAGCGGATTTGATCCAGCTGAACTCCCGGTTGCGACTGCTGGTTTTTTCTATGCAGCAGAGACTTCCCAGCAAGCATTAAAAGATATGTATCCTCATATCAATGAAGGGATGAAGAGAACGAACGGACAAGGATTTCCTAAGCAGCACTTTGCACAGGGGGTTGATCCACATAATGTCATGAACATCGGCAGTCCCCAAGAAATCATTGAAAAAATTCTCTATCAGCATGAAGTATTTGGTCACCAGCGTTATATTGCGCAAATCGATTTTGGTGGTGTTCCCTTCGATCGGTTAATGAAAAATATTGAGCTGATTGGTACAGAAATTTTACCAGCCATTAAAAAATATACTGCAAAAAAATAGGGGGGATGAATATGAAGATTGTTGGGTTATCTGGTTCAATAGTTGGTTCAAAAACTAGAACAGCTATGGATTACACAATGAAAGCACTCGCTGAAAAATATCCGAATGTAGAAGCAACATTAATTGATTTAGCAGAATATAATGTTCAGTTTAGTGATGGACGCAATTATTTGGAATATGAGGGCGATACAAAATATATCACACAAACATTGATGGAAGCAGATGCAATAATTATTGGTACACCAATTTTTCAGGCATCCATACCAGCCACATTAAAGAATATATTTGATTTACTTCCTGTAAGCGCATTTCTAGACAAAGTTGTCAGTATGCTGGTGACAGCAGGTTCGCCAAAGCATTACTTGATTGCAGAAAACCAATTAAAGCCTATTTTAGGTTATATGAAAGCACAAATCGTGCAGACGTATGTATTTATCGAAGAAGAGGATTTCTATCGAAAAGAAATCACCAATGATGATGTGTTATTCCGCATTGATCGATTAGTTGAGGATACAGTCGTATTAACAGAAACATATACGAGTATTCGTGAAGCAAAAGAAGCGGAATACGACTTTTAGAAGAATAAATGCAATTAGAAGTGGCCGGGACAAAAGTTTAAAATCCGAACTATGATTCAAATTCATGAATTAGAATTTGAATTAGTTCGGATTATTTTGTGCTGATTAGATATAAACTGCGAACCAACTAAGGGAGTCCTATTGGAAGCATTTAGTGAAGCTTCCTAACGACACAGCTGGAATATACTCGCTTTCCGTGGGCTCACCACGAGCCTCCTCGCTCGCAAAGAACGCTCCCTGTGGGGTCTCTTAGGATCGCTGTCCCACAGGAGTCTCGCATATTCCAACTGCTAGTTAAGTGGTATAAAATCTTGTTTTTTATGTTCTAGAGAGCAATACCCAGCGGAGGAAATACACGTAGACTCCTGTGGGAGCTGAGGCCTAGATGAGACTACGCAGCGACGTAGGAGCAAGGAGGCTCATCAGCCGCCCACGGAAAGCGAAGTGTATTTCCGGAGCGGTTTACTGCACCCAACTAGTTCGCAGTTTATATCAACTACGTATTCGTTCAAACCATTGAAAATGAACGATTAAAAAACCTTTCCTGTTATTATTCATCTTTAAAGTTAAAAGTTTTAGTTATGTCCCAGACTGTTTCTTTAATAGCATAAAACATCCAATCTAAGGAATAATATAGATGAATTTTATCGATTAATAAAACAAATGGAGGTTGCTTTTATGGTACAGCAGAATCTACATCAACAGTTACAGCAAGCGAGTCATCAGATACAGGATGCTCAAGAGGCTGCAAGGCTTGCGCAAGGATCAGATCCCCAATTGTTAGAGCAAGCTCTCAACCAGTTACAGCAAGCAGAAAAGGTATTACAGAAGGCTCAGCAGGCGGGGACTGAAGCGACAGAAAATCCGCAATTTCAGCAAGCATATGAACAGCTGCATGATACGCGTCAGCAAGTGCAGGAAGCACAGCAAAATAACAGTGATGTTTTATAAAGCTTTTTAGGTCAAGCGCTTATCCTTAATGAAGGAAGGCGCTTTTATTTTGCAGTTAAGCCAATTTCATAAACTGCTTTATTATTGTTTTATGAAATTAACTCAGCTGTATTCGTGCAATTAAGGGCCCAAGCAATTCAAAATACAACTAAAAAATTGAGTTTATTGCAGGAGTTTGAAATAATTGGAATTAAGATAAAAAGATAGTAAAACATAAGACCTCTTAGCAAATTTGCATACTTTCTTGATAATTTTGAGATATACTGAGACAACCTAGGAGGTGGTTATGCGATGCACATGATGAATGGTTATGGTTTTTTTGGATGGGTAATGATCATATTTTGGATTGGATTATTTATTTTAGGAATTCTTCTAATAACAAATTATCTTAATGGTGGTCGCAAGAGAACACCATTACAGATTTTAAAGGAGCGTTTGGCAAAAGGAGAAATAAGTGAAGCAGAGTATGAACAGTTAAAATCCGTACTAGAACGAGATGAAAGAGGGTGATGAGCATGAACCGTCATACAGATATCATTAAGAAAAGGTATGATAGAATATCATCTGTTTTCGATGTGATGGATCATATGATTCGGTCATCATGGCGTGAGGAGTTACTTGGTAATTTGGACGGAGATATTTTGGAAGTTGGGGTGGGTACAGGGTCCAACCTTCCATACTATCCTTCAAATGCAAATGTCACCGGAATTGACTTTAGTCCCAAAATGCTGGCAAAGGCGTATGGCAAAATAGATAAAACTGAAGCTGCTATTAGATTAAAAGAGATGGATGCACAACAAATGGATTTCCCTGATAATATGTTTGACGTTGTTGTTTCAACATGTGTTTTTTGTTCAGTTCCTGACCCGGTTGCCGGATTTAAAGAAATTCGCCGTGTAGTGAAACCTAACGGTAAGATAGTAATGCTTGAGCATATGCGGAGTGAGCATCCGTTTGCAGCCAGAATACTTGATGCTGTGAACCCGCTAACAGTAAGAATTGTAGGTGCTAATGTTAATCGTAAAACGATCGAAAACATAGAAAAGGCTGGCTTAACAGTTGAGGAGCAAAACTATTTAATGACATCTATTATGAGGAAGCTGGTATTGACTCCTGATAAATAAACGCTGCACATTACCATAACTAAATGGAGGTAGTACCAAATGATAAAAAAGTTAGTATTTCTTATTATAATTTTAACGGGTATTTTAATAACTGGATGTAACAGTAATGACGATCAAGCATTTGAAGAGTCGTATGATGGGAGTTTAGAGCATGTTCATGGAATGGGGTATGCTGGAAATGATGGCGGATTATATTTTGCATCTCATACTGGCCTGAAAATTTATCGGGATGGTGAATGGTTTGAAACGACGAAGAATTTTAACGATTATATGGGATTTAATCCAGTTGATCAAGGTTTTTACACATCAGGACATCCTGGTAAAGATTCAGACTTACCGAACCCGCTAGGTATTCAGCGTAGCTTTGATGGTGGAGAAACTTTAAAAAGTATCGATTTTGTAGGTGAAACAGACTTTCATGAAATGGCTGTAGCTTATACTAGCCATGATATCTTTTTAAAAAATCACAAGGAAAACTCTAAGCTGGGAGCAGGTTTTTATATAAGTTCTGATAATGGAGAGTCGTGGGAAAGTTTAGTTGGTTCAGGTATAGAAGGTGAGGTATTTGCATTAGCTATTCATCCGTCTGACTCTGACTATTTAGCAGCAGCAACAACTACTGGTATTTATCTGTCCAGTGACAGAGGAAAGAATTTTAAGATGATAACAGAAGGTGTACAGGGGACAGCTGTTTATTTTAATGAGGAAAATTTGTTTTATGCAACCTATGATTCTGCACCATCCCTTGCTAAATTTAACATCAAAACTGGCGAGCAAGTGACAATTAATCTTCCAGAGTTAACGGAAGATGGGCCTGTATATATTGCTGGAAATCAACAAAATAATAAAGAGTTAGCTATTTATACTACAAAAGGAAATGCTTATATATCTGAGGATTCAGCTAAAACGTGGTTGCAGATTTTGGAAAATGGAAAGGTAAAATAGCGTTACAAGAAATCGGTGATCTATATTTAGAAATAAAAGAGGTAATTTATGTTTACTAAACTTTCATTTAAAATTGGATTTCTATTTTTCGTATTTATTTTAATTATTGAATCGCTTTTATTTTTTATATTATACACAAATATAGCGAATGAACGAATCGATGATGTCCTAGATAATTTATTAGCACGTGCCAATACACATAGCGAGGTACTGCAGTTGAATTTTGACGAATCAACCCTGGAACATGTTGGGATAATGGAATCAGCTTCTGATTTTGTTGTTGTTATTACAGATGAATCAGGTAATGTAATCAATCATTCTGATACTATTCAGCAGGAAATGTGGCCAGTGCTTGAAGCCATTAATTACAACTCAGACCAAACGGAAGGACGAGTTGTTGAAGACCGTTGGGATGATAAACAATATATTGCTGCTGAAAGTCCTGTGATTATTGATGGGGAGCAAAGAGGCCATGTCTTTATGTTTGCAGACACGGCTGATGTAAAGAAAAATGTTAATCAGCTTAGCAATCAGTTTATTGTAATTGCTCTACTGACAATCGGCTTAACGATTATCACTATCTTTATTTTGTCCAGGTTTATCACGCATCCAGTTATTAAAATGAAGGAAGCAACAGAGCAATTAGGCTTGGGAAGAAATAAAGTTGAATTACATACCGATCGAAAGGACGAGTTAGGAGAATTGGCTGAGTCTATTACAAAACTAGCAAATGAGCTTGACCAGCTAAAAACTGCCAGAAATGAGTTTTTAGCCAGCATTTCACACGAACTTAGAACTCCTTTAACCTATATAAAGGGATATGCTGATATTATTAATCGCCAAGACATAACTGAATCTGAAGTGAAAGAATATACCACGATTATTCGTGAAGAGTCAGAGCACTTATCGATACTGATTAAGAATTTATTTGAATTAGCTAAGATGGACAGGAACAGATTCGCAATTCAGCGTGAAGAAGTCTCTTTGTGTGAACTTATTCATTCTATAGCTGATCGGATTAAGCCTGCTTTTGCTGAAAAAGATATTGCCTTTTCGATAAACTGTCCTGAAAATATAGTTGCCTTTGTTGATCCTGAAAGATTTGAACAAGTTCTTGTAAATATTCTCGATAATGCAAAAAAACATTCTTCTGAAGGCACTAATGTTCAACTTGAAGTCAGTCAAATAGCAGCAGAAGTTATCATAACCATTACCGATGAAGGAGAAGGCATACCTGAGAAAGATTTGCCGTATATATACGATCGCTTATACCGGGTAGAAAAATCAAGGTCAAGGGAAAGCGGTGGATCAGGATTAGGACTAACTATTGCCAAGGAAATAATAGAAGCACACGGTGGCCAGTTAGAAATTAAAAGTGAACTAGGCGAAGGTACCAGCGTTATCATAAGATTAATTAGAGGTGGCAACGATGAATAGTGTTCTTATAATTGATGACGAAAAGCGTATGTTAGATTTATTAGCATTGTACTTAAGACCACATGATTATACGTGTAAAAAAGCACAAGGGGCTAATGAAGCATTACTATTTTTAGAAGAGGAAGACTTTGATATTGTCTTACTTGATATTATGATGCCTGAAATGGATGGGTGGGAGCTCTGTCAGGAAATAAGAAGTATATCTGATGTGCCTATCATTATGGTAACAGCTCGTGACCAAAAAGAAGATATTGTTAAAGGTTTAAAGTTAGGTGCAGATGATTATATCGCAAAACCTATTGATGAAAATGAATTGTTGGCCAGAATGGAAGCTTTGTTACGAAGAAGAACTCCAGCGAATCGCATAGAAACGAATGGACTGTTATGGGACGAGGAAAGGTATGAGCTTTCTTATAAGAACCAGCCTATTAAAGTAACCCCTAAGGAGTTTACTATGGTTGGTCACCTCTTGAAAAAGCCGAATCAAGTTTTTTCCAGGGAGCAGCTAATTGATTTGATTTGGGGATTTGATACAAATACGGAAGGAAGAACGGTTGATTCACATGTACGGAATATGCGAGAGAAAATCAGACAAGCAGGATTTCCGGTTGATGATCACTTTAAAACTGTTTGGGGGGTTGGTTATAAGTGGATAAACTAGCAGTCGTAAATGTTCATTATGTTGTAACATTTTCTTGATAAGTTCTTGAAACCTCTTCTTTATAGTAGTGAATGAAGGGAGGAACACATAATGAAAAAGAAACTTTTGGCAATTGCATTGGCTGCTTTTGTGACACTAGGTATAGGTAATGTTGTTTTCGCACATGGTGCTGCCGATAACGGTGGTGAAAATGGGTGGAGTTTTGAAGATATGGTTCCTTTTATGAAGGATATGCACCCAAACATGGACCAACAAGAGATGGAGCAAATGTATCAAGACTGTCATGGTTCCAATGGTAATGAATTTCCTGACCGACACATGGATAACCAATTTTAGTGTTAATTATATTAGCTAACGACATGAATGGAACTATCTTTCTTAGAGATGGTTCTATTTTTTTAGGCAGATAAGAAAGTATAAATCCTTTCTTACTGCATAAGTGCAACTAAGGCTTATCTATATAAAGGCTTAGCGATAATCCTTAGTTTTCTAACAATCAGGAAAGCTTAAGAACGAATGCTATGTTGTTTAAGATAATTAATGGAAGTAATGATTTAAAAATACTGTATAGGGGTATAGTACCAAGCAGATAATAAATATAGTAAGTAAATGTAAGGAGGTCCATGTATGAAACAAAAAGATGGCAAGTCTATTGAAAATGATCACAAACAACATGAACATCAGAATCATGAACATCATGAACAACACCAACACGATGAACATAATCATCATGATCACGGCGGTCATGGTCATCATGATCATGGTGATATGGTCAATGATTTCAAAAAAAGGTTTTATATATCCCTTATTGTAACAATCCCTATTCTAATTTTGTCTCCAATGATCCAGGGTTTTATTGGTGTTGATTGGGGATTCCCGGCTGATCAATACATCCTGTTCGCACTTTCGACATTCGTATTTTTCTACGGTGGCTGGCCATTTATTACTGGTGGTATTAGTGAGCTGAAGGATAAAAACCCGGGCATGATGACATTGATCGGACTAGCGATAGTGGTTGCCTATGGGTATAGTTCACTTACTGTTTTTGGCTGGGAAGGAAAAGACTTCTTCTGGGAGCTGGCCACGCTGATTGATATTATGCTGCTTGGTCATTGGATTGAGATGCGATCCGTAATGGGAGCATCAAATGCGTTAGAAGAACTTGTTAAACTAATGCCAAGTGAAGCGCATAAATTGGATGAGAAGGATAATATAGAAGATGTAGCAATATCTGATTTACAAAATGAAGATAGAGTACTCGTTAAACCTGGTGAAAAAATTCCAGTAGATGGGAAAATTCTTGATGGCAAATCCGCCGTAGATGAATCCATGCTCACCGGTGAGTCTGTTCCAGTTGAGAAATATAAAGGTGATGAAGTAATAGGGGGATCGGTTAACAATGAGGGATCCCTAACAATTCAAGTAGAGAAAACGGGTGATGATTCCTATTTATCGCAAGTGATAGAACTGGTTAGAGAGGCACAAGCATCGCGCTCGCGGACACAGGACTTCACGGATAGAGCAGCTAAATGGTTATTTTATATTGCATTAGCGTCTGGGTTCATTACCTTATTTATTTGGCTTATTTTAGGATATTCTTTTGTTATTGCACTGGAACGCATGGTAACGGTTATGGTCATTACATGTCCACATGCACTGGGACTTGCGGCACCACTTGTTGTAGCAGTTTCCACATCCCTTTCAGCAAAACAGGGTCTGTTAATTCGTAATCGTGCCAATTTCGAAGGTGCACGGAATCTAAATGCAGTTGTTTTTGATAAAACTGGCACATTGACAAAAGGAGAGTTTGGTGTAACAGATATTGTCCCTTCTGCTGAAATAAAAAAAGAAGATATATTAGTTTGGGCTGCAAGTCTGGAGCAAAATTCCGAGCATCCTCTTGCGGAAGGTATTGTGAATGAGGCAAAAGAGAAGGAACTGACGCTGAAAAAAATAAGTGACTTTGAATCGATTACCGGAAAAGGTATTGAAGGAAAAGTAGATGGGAAAAAAGTGAATGTTGTCAGTCCTGGGTACGTCGATCAGCAGAATATGGAATATGATCATGAAACATTCAATCAAATGTCCGAAGACGGAAAAACGGTTGTATTTGTACTCGTTGAAGATAAATTGATTGGAATGATTGCACTTGCTGATATTGTACGCGAAACAGCAAAAGAAGCAGTTGCATCTTTAAAAGAAAACGGCATCCATTCCATTATGCTGACTGGCGACAATCAAAAAGTGGCTGACTGGGTCGCTAAGCAATTGGGTATCGATGAGGTATATGCAGAAGTGTTGCCTGATGATAAAGCAAATCAAGTGAAAAAAATTAAAGAAAAAGGCTGGAAGGTAGCCATGACTGGTGATGGTGTTAACGATGCACCTGCACTGGCAACAGCTGACTTAGGTATTGCAATTGGCGCAGGAACCGATGTAGCAATGGAAACAGCTGATGTTGTACTTGTGAAAAGCAATCCAAAAGACGTTGTTTCTTTAATGAATTTATCGAAAAAAACGTATCAGAAAATGGTACAAAACTTATGGTGGGCTGCAGGCTATAATATTTTTGCCATTCCATTGGCAGCTGGTATTCTGGCACCAATAGGCATTATATTGAGTCCGGCAGTTGGGGCGGTATTAATGAGTTTGAGCACGATAATCGTTGCGATTAACGCTAAATTATTAAAAGCGTAGAACCCCCTATACTTTCCTACTGCATAGTAAAAAACGGTGTCCAAGCAAAACTGCTTTTGGCACCGTTTTTTACTTAATTATAATTCCATCAATTTAACTGTTACCTTACCATTCTGATTTCTTGATAAATGAACTGTTTCACCAGGTCTCAAGCACCGGTTCTTTTTCATGTTATGGGGGTTAACAATGGTGACTTTCTTGTTTGAGTCTGATAGTTCTATGTCGTTATGGCAGCGGCTGATGCCTTCTTCGTCTGGTGTGCAGTCAGTATCATTAAGTACTTTTCCTTCTGATTCTTGACCAAAGTCTCCGGAAATAAGGTTGACAGTATATGTTCCGTTGGCCCCGTTCTTCTGTAAGTTCAGTCCACTTTCTGCTTCTTCCTGTGTCAGACTGTCTCCACCAGTGTTATTTTCTGATGTTAAGGTAACGAATAATACAAGTGTTAGTCCAATGATTACTATAAGACCAATTCCAATTGTCTTTTTATGCATATTTGCTCTCCCTCACTTTATGTACAAAAATAAGAAGCTATTCCATCAGAACAGCTTCTTAGTTCCTGCATTTATTCAACAACTAGTGTTGTTTGCATGTCAGCGTGCCCTTCACCACAAGGGATGTTGCAGTAAATAGTATATTCACCTGGTTCTTCAGGGGTAAAGGATGCTTCGCCTTCACCTTCAATCTTCACATCAAACTCGTCAATTGAAATACCATGCATGCCTTCTTCATTTGTAAGAGAAACTGCAACTTCCTCACCTGCAGTTACGGTATATTTATCTTTATCAAAATCAAAATTTGATGCAGTTATATTTAGTTCATTGCTGGAAGCTGATGCTGATGAACTGTCATCCCCACTGCTTGAGTCACCTGAGTCACTTCCGCCACATGCTGCAAGAAATAGGATAAGTCCTAGAGCCAGTACTGCCAATAATCCTTTTTTCATATAAATCCTCCTCAAACTTTAAGTCTATTTGTTTACTACAGTGCTAATTGTAATTACTAAATATCCATTTTTTATGGAGAAACTGAGTCAAATGTGTGAACTTCTATATTTTTCATATTATATGTAGATACCAGTGTAAAAAAGCAATTTTCTACTATTAATAGAAGATTGCTTTTTGAAGGTGTCGCTATTTTGGTCGTCCAACTTTATCCGCTTGTAATAAAGGCATTTTTTATTCCTAACCTCTTAATTTTATCAACATCTTGAAGAACTTGCTTTTTCCCTGAATATGGTCCAACTTCTACACTATAAATTTCTCCACCATCAGTTTTATATGTCTTAATGTCAGCATTTATTTTATTTCTAGTAATTAAGTTGTACCGTTGTTGTGCACTTTTTTTCATTCCAGTAGTTTCAACTACTATTTTATAATTTGCCATAAAAATCCTCCCTAACTTGTTTTAATAGTATACTCGGATGTTAGGTAAAGGAATGGTCATTAAACATGGATCTTTTAAAAATGATTAAATAATCTATTGAATTATGATGGTGGTAGTTAAGTAGTTTATTCTGAATATGCGAGTAATTTTATACTAAGGTTATAGTATACTAAATATATGGAGTTGAGGGAGGTTAATGTTTTCAATACGTAGAAAACGATATGAACTTTATTTCTAAATATTAAAATACAAGGAGGAACAGTATGAAATTAGATGGAAAAGTCGCAGTTGTAACAGGGGCAGCTTCCGGAATGGGAAAATCAATAGCTGAGCTCTATGCAAAAGAAGGGGCTAAAGTTATATTAGCTGATCTTAATCTTGAAGGAGCTGAAAAAGTAACGGACCAGATTACTAACAATGGTGGAACAGCTAAGGCGGTAAAAGTAAACGTAGCAGAACTTGCTGACATTGAAAATATGATTGATACAGCAGTAAGTGAGTATGGGACGCTAGATATTCTTGTTAATAATGCTGGAATTATGGATGGAATGGAGCCAGTCGGAGAAGTTACAGATGAAAGATGGGATTTAATTTTTGATATCAATACAAAAGGTGTTATGCGGGCAATACGTAAAGCGCTGCCAATCTTCTTAGAAAAAGAAAAAGGCGTCATCATTAATACCGCATCCACTGGTGGGCTAAATGGCGCTCATGCTGGTGCTACTTATGGTGCCTCAAAACATGCAGTTGTTGGTTTAACGAAGAATACAGGGTTCATGTATGCAGAGAAAGGCATTCGATGTAACGCTATTGCACCAGGTGGTGTAGAAACAAACATTGCATCCAGTATGAAAAATATTAGTGAGTTCGGAGCAAGCCGTGCCCAGCTCGCACACGCAGTAATGCCTCGGTCGGGTCAACCGGAAGAAATTGCACAAGTGGCACTGTTTTTAGCTTCTGATGAATCTAGTTTTGTTAACGGGACCGTTGTAACAGCTGATGGTGGCTGGACTGCTGCATTCTAATCTCGCAATTTCATTAAAAAAGACTGAACGCTTTGTATAGTGAAGTGTTCAGTCTTGTTTTTATTGTAGGAAACTATAAAATTTAAGTGCTGTGGTTAACTGGACTCCAGAATCAGCCACGTCCAGCTCCGACGTACAGGATGTACTAGTGCCGGTGACGCCACAGGACGTGGCGTTCTCACCGGCCAGCGCCTAGCACCTTTGTTCTGGAATGAGGGTTCTAAGCAAGGGCCTGCCCCATTTCCCAATTTGATTTATCAATTCCATATAAGATCCATGGTGATGGCAGTGTGAACTGGTGATTAATAGGGAGGGCATTTGCCTGCTCTTTAGTGAGATCCATCCATATATATGTTTCTTCTTCTGTCTGATTTAGAAGCTGCTGATAATCGTTTGCAATTGTCTCCCATAGCCCTTCCTGTGAAGTGATGTCGTTCCATGGGTATATGGCATGTAAATAATGGTGTTTCTTTTGATCAGTTTTTGTAATAAGCGCCCGCGTTTTTGATTGATTTTCATAAAAAGACCATTTTATTAGGTCATGTTCTTGAAATAAGTCTTTTGAAACCGGGAATGAATAGTAGCACTCGTATGGGAATATTGATATTGGTGTACTATACATTTCTTTAAGCCAGTCTTTTTTTCGCTGTAGATCTGTTACAGGTGTCCATGGTTCTGATCCTGTCTCAAGTGCTGTGGTATCTTTTGTCTGGGCAGCATGTTGTGGGATATACGGCGTTAATCCGATTCTCTCCATTACACGTCTTGCGGGTGTATTATGCTCCTGTGTATTTGCCCCTACCCATTGTATTCCGTTAATTTGAAAAGCTTTACTCATCATATGATACATCAGTTCTGTTGAAAAACCATTTCCCATAAATCGGCGATCTGTCCTTAATCTGCCTAACATTGCGTAACGGCTGGCATATATAGAGTGTCCACCCAAACTAACCATTTGGTCATCCAAGAATAATCCATATAAACGATTCTTTCCAGTTATGAGTCTATTAAAAATACGTTTTATATAATCATCCTCAATTCCCGTGTCCATTTTCTCTAAGTGTTTAAAATCATCACTATTAAGAATTCGGATGGTTTTATCCATATTACTCCACTCCTTAAATGTTTCCTTTTCTCAAAACATAATTTTACCACCTTACGTATTAAATGATAAACCTTTTTGGCAGTTAAGAATGTATATTTAAATATAACTAAGGCATTAACGAATGACGATAAACCATGTTTACTAATTGGGCACTTAAATTTTTGTTTTGCATATAGTATAGTACCCTCCTGTAAATATAATCGAATGCTAACCTCAAAAAGTGTCATGACAACAATAGATTTCAAAATTAACTTTTTCTAGTCATAAAATTCAAAAAAGAGTTGACAAATGACTGAATTTTAGAATATAATTGTGAAACTATAATTTATAGAAAATAAATTAATATAATCCGGCAATGATAGGATTTAGTAGTGTTTTATCTCCCTGTTTCAGAGAACTGATGGTGGTGAGAATCAGTCAAAGATAAACATGAATTACAGTCCTTGAGCTTCTTTTTCGTAGTAAGGAGAAATTCTTATGAAGGGAAAGACGGTAAATTGTACGTTAACAATTCTGAAGTGGTGAAGCGTAATTCTTCACAACTAGGGTGGTACCGCGATATCAATCGTCCCTATTGGTTATTAACTGACCAGTAGGGATTTTTTAGTATAATTAAATAATGCTATAGGCAATGAAAGGAATCAAGTAGTGTTATATCTCCCTGTTCCAGAGAGCTGATGGTGGTGGAAATCAGTCACAGATAAGCATGAATTACAATCCTTGAGCTTCTTTCTCGTAGTAAGGAATTTTTACTTATGAAAGGAAAGACGGTCAATTGATCGTTAACAATCTTAAAGAGGTGAACTATTTTGTTTGTTCACAATATGGGTGGTACCGCGTGTGAAATCGTCCCTGTCGTTTATGACGGCAGTGGGCGGTTTTTTATTTTTTTAGGGAGGTGACGCTGTTTCCGATAAGAAGCAAATGCAGGTTTATAGTGAAAAGGTTCATGTGAACATTGAATAAATAGTTTAATTGGTCTAAGTCTTGTTTTATTTTTTCGCACTGCGTCGTAGTTATATCAACTACGGAGATTATAAAGCAACAAAGTGAGCCAAAAATAATATAAAATCAGGAGGAATGAACTTATGTCTACAAATGAATTAAATGAGCTACGCAATAAAATTGATGATATCAACTTGGAAATTTTAACATTATTGAATCAACGAGCTGAAGTTGTGCAAGAGATTGGCCATCAAAAGGAGAAACAAGGTACAGTCCGGTTTGATCCTGTTCGTGAACGTCAATCTCTTGATTTAATTAATGAGCACCACGACGGTCCCTTTGAGAGATCAACTATACAACATATTTTTAAGGAGATCTTTAAAGCAAGTTTAGAACTGCAGGAAGATGACCATAAGAAGGCATTATTAGTCTCACGAAAAGCACGCCCTGAAGATACAATTGTAGATATTAATGGGGAGAAAATTGGTAATGGTGAGCAAGGATTTATAATGGGACCATGCGCTGTTGAAAGCTATGAACAAGTGAAAGAAGTTGCCCTAGCAATGAAGGAACAAGGCCTTACTTTAATGAGGGGTGGAGCGTTCAAGCCTCGTACTTCTCCATATGACTTTCAGGGCTTGGGAATAGAAGGTTTGCATATTTTAAGAAAAGTTGCTGACGAAGTAGGCATGTCAGTTGTTAGTGAAATTCTTACACCACAGGACGTTGAAGAGGCCTTGGACTATGTTGATGTTATTCAGGTAGGCGCCCGCAACATGCAAAATTTTGAATTACTTAAGACGGTGGGGAGAGTCAAGAAACCTGTATTGCTGAAAAGAGGTCTTTCTGCAACAATTCAAGAATTTATTAATGCAGCAGAATATATTATTTCACAAGGAAATGACCAGATTATTTTATGTGAACGCGGAATCCGAACTTACGAAAAAGCAACAAGAAATACATTGGATATTTCTGCTGTACCTATTTTGAAAAAAGAAACCCATTTACCAGTTGTAGTTGATGTAACGCACTCTACCGGAAGAAAAGATTTACTATTTCCAGCGGCAAAAGCAGCTTTGGCTATTGGAGCAGACGCAATTATGGCGGAAGTTCATCCAGATCCTGCAGTTGCGTTGTCCGATGCGGCTCAACAGATGAATATTCCTGAATTTAATACGTTTATTGAGGAATTAAAGGTTTTTAAAGGGAAACTAGCGTAAGGTTTATAATGGATTTTAAGTTTTCTTCCATTACATGTAATATTATCTATCAATTATTGCATGTATTATAGTTATACCGTGTATATCAGAGATATTGTACACAAATTAAAACTAAATTTGCAAGAATCTGAAATATAACAATTTTTATAGGTATTTAGCCTTAAACAGGAATTTGAAAAGTGTGAATACTATGAGAATATATAAAAATACACTATAATTATAATTTATAAGGGGGAATAGTTAACGTGAAAAAGAAACTAACGTTATTATTTATTGCAATTATTTCAATCAGCTTACTTGCTGCTTGTGGATCAAGTGAGACTAGTGGCGATGGAGAAGGGAAAACTTATTCAGTCGCTACAGATTCTAACTTTCAGCCTTTTGAATATAAGAATCCCGACACTGGTGAAATGGAAGGCTTTGATATTGAATTGATGAGAGCTATCGCTGATGAAGCTGGTTTTAATGTAGAATTTGAAACCATGGAATTTGATGGTTTACTTGCATCAATGAGAACAAGTAAGAATGATATAGGTATCGCTGGTATTTCTATTACGGAGGAACGTGAAGAGTTCATCGATTTCTCTGATAAATACTATGATTCTGGTTTAATTCTTGCAGTCCCTGCTGATTCAGACATTGAGTCAATAGAAGATGTAGGCGGATTAAAGGTTGGAGCGCGCCAAGGGTCGACAAGTAACGATTATTTAAAAGCAAATACCGATGCTGAAGTTGAAGCATATCCGGAAATTGTTACTGCATATATGGACCTGGAAAGAGGACGTCTTGATGCCGTTTTATATGATTTACCAAACGTGAAATATTATATTAAAGAAAATGCTCCAGATAAATTAAAAACAGTTGGTAAAGTATTAGAAGGTCAGCCATATGGTATTGCACTACCGGAAGGATCAGATCTGGTTGAGCCTATAAATGAAGGTTTAGCGGCTGTGAAAGAAAACGGAACATATGCAGAAATTTATAAGAAGTGGTTTGGAACAGAGCCACCAGAAACAGAATAGTCATCTTTGCAGACTAAAATTCAAGCGTAACAAGTAATTGCTTGTTACGCTGTTTTATTAGCAGTTATAAAAGTATAAAAACTTATCTACTGCATAAGTGCAATTAAGGCTTATCTATATTAAGGCTTGCACTCCAGAGTATAAGGGGTTCTAAGAAGGCAAAATACGCTTTCATAAGAATCCCTTTAACGAATGCCAAGTTTTCTAAAGGAGAGAGATACAGAATGATTTATACAACGTTTATGGAATCAGCATATGTTCAAAGTTTGCCTTTCTTAATAGATGGCTTGAAAATCACTGTAATGATTACGGTTATTGGTTTGTTTTTTGGGATGATTATTGGGTCTTTAGCTGGTTTAGGGAAACTCTCTAAAAACAAAATAATCAGAGGGTTCTGGTCAGTTTATGTTGAGGTTGTTCGTGGGACACCAATACTGGCTCAAGCACTATTTCTTTATTATGGTGTTTCCGAAGACCTAATAGGTTTGAACATATCTTCATTTAATGCCGGGGTTATTGCAATAGCAGTTAATGCTGGTGCATATATTGCTGAAATTGTTCGTGGCGCTGTTTATTCAATTGATAAAGGACAGCATGAAGCAGGACGCTCGATGGGATTAACTGAAAACCAAACGATGCGTTATATTATTTGGCCACAAGCATTTAAACGAATGATTCCACCTCTTGGAAACCAATTTATTATTAGTTTAAAAGACACGTCTGTATTTTCAGTTATTGTAGTACATGATGTTGTGTTTATGGCAAAAGAATACTACAACACTACCTTTGAAATTTTTGAAACATTAGTTATGGTTTGTTTACTTTACTTATGTATCACGGTGCCAACAGCACTTTATTTGAACAGACTAGAAAGGAAGCTGGATGTATAAATGATTACAGTAAAAGATTTACACAAATCGTTCGGTGACTTAGAGGTGTTGAAAGGGATTGATGCTAAAGTTGATGAGAGTGAGGTTGTCTGCGTTGTTGGACCGTCGGGTTCCGGAAAAAGTACATTTCTTAGATGTATTAACCTTCTCGAGGATATCACAGCAGGAGAAATTACGATTGACGGGGACCAATTAACAGATCCAAACGTCAATATTAATGAAGTCCGCTCTCAAGTGGGCATGGTTTTTCAACATTTTAATCTATTCCCACACAAAACGGTCTTGGAAAATATTACGCTTGGTCCACTCAAAGTAAAAAATCTATCCGAAAATGAAGCCAAAGATGTCGCCCTTTCACTTCTCGAAAAAGTTGGATTATCTGATAAAGCAGATGATTATCCGGATAGCCTTTCCGGTGGACAAAAACAACGTGTAGCAATTGCCAGGTCTCTTGCAATGAATCCGAAAGTTATGCTGTTTGACGAGCCTACATCTGCTCTTGACCCTGAACTTGTTGGGGATGTGCTTGAGGTGATGAAGGATTTAGCAGAAGAAGGTATGACAATGGTTGTTGTGACACATGAGATGGGTTTTGCTAAGGAAGTGGGAGACCGCGTGTTATTTATGGATGAAGGTATTATTGTGGAAGAGGGAAGTCCACAACAAATTTTTGATGACCCTCAAAATTCACGAACTCAATCATTTTTAAGTAAGATTCTATAATTTAAATTAGAGGCAATCCTGCTGTTAGTCCGGGATTGCCTTTTTGTATCGTATCAAAAAAGTATTGGTACAAGAAAAAATGCACTGGCTGCCAGCACGCCAGCTCCTAGATTATATGGAGACATAGCTTTTACATATTTCATATGGTCTGCTTCTGCAATACCAGCAGACATTGCAGTCATTCCTGAGACTGGCGAGGTAACATCCCCAAATGTTCCACCTGATAATACTGCCGCCACGATTATAGGGATGGAAGACCCAGTTGCGACAGCTAATGTAAATGCAACAGGCATCATTAAAGCCCAACTCCCCCAAGACGAACCAATGAAGTAAGAAACAGCAGCTGTTACAACAAAAGTAATTACCGGGACAAAAGTGGCACTAATCGTATTGGAAAGGGTGTTTTCAATGAGTGTTGTTAAGCCAAGGTCTTGTGACACAGTTGAAATTGGCCAAGCAACAATTAATATACCTATGGTAACTATAAGTTTATTTCCGCCTTTAATGAAATTATCCACTTGTTCAGCTAGTTTAAGTCCCTGAACCAAATATAAAAGAAAGGTCACAATTAGTGTAAGAATCAATGCTACTAACATTGCTTTTGATGATTCTTCGCTCCCGATCATTAGAAAAAAACTCAGCGGTATTAAAGTTAACAAAGGAATTAAAAGATTAATTAACTTTGGCTTAAGCGAGGGTTCCTGATCCATATCATGGTTATGTTCCATATTACCTTTCATTGCATTACCAGTTTGGTCTTTACTTGTTTCCGCTTTATGTTGGTGGGACATATCTTCCGCAAATTCAGTTTGCAAATCTGCTTTTTTAGAAGAATGGTTTCGAATTAGTTCCTTCATTGGACCCAAATTTAACTTGGGCATTATCGTGGTCAGCGCAATGAGAATAGAAAAAAAACTAAAAAATTGATAAGGAAGGGACTGCAAGTAAAATGAAAATGCAGATCCCTCAATACCAGTAGTGTCCATTCCATTTTGAACAACTCCGATAATATAACCTACGAAGGTTGTTGCAATAGGGATTAACAAAATGACAGGACTCGATGAGTTATTTAACATGTATGCCAATCTTTCTTTAGCTATATTGTATTTTTCAGCTAAAGGTTTAATAATTGCTCCAGTAGCTACAACACGAAAACCACAATCAACAAATGTAACAGGCAACAATGCCCACAATGCGGCAAACGTTTTCTGACTACTATCAATATATTTTCCAACAAACTTTGCGAAGGCTTGTATCCCTCCAGATACCTGGATTAGAGCAACCAGACCGCTAAAAATATATAGAAATAATACAACGTGAATATTGCCAGAGGTGGTTAAAACACCGGTTATGTAATCAACGGTTTTAAAAAACGATCCAAAAAACGACTGTGTTAATATGAAACTGCCAATCCAAAGACCAATTAACAAGGATGGGATTACTTGTTTCGTCCATATAGCAAAAATAATTGCCGAAATTGGTGGAATCACTGATAACCATAAATCCATACTATCTCTCCTTTATATTAATGAAGAAAATCCCCACGTATAAGTGGGGATGATAAAATTAAGAAGAAACCATATTCCTGCATATTTCCGCGCATTCACGGCAAATTCTTGCACACTCCTGGCAATGGTTATCCTTGAATTTCTCACACTCGACTGCACACGCATCACAGATAGTTGCGCAAATCTGGCAATGCTGGTTGGCGAAAGTACTGTTTCGTGACATGTAAGCTGCTGCTTGAAAACAAATTTCAGCACAATCATTTAACGTTTGAATACATCTGATTCTGGCCTGAACATCTGGTTCTTGCAGGCAAGCGGTTGTGCATTCCTCACACGCTCGAGCGCACTTAAGACATGCTTCAATACAGTTATCCATGTTTGTTGGTGATGTTGATAATACTCCCATTTTAAAACCTCCAAGATTTTTAGTCGATATTAATATGTGTAGCTCGAAACTATTTCATACCGTTTGTAGGTCAAAAAATAGTTTTGTGACACTTACAGCCTCCATAAAAATCATCATAAGTTGAATTTATAAGTAATTAAAACGAGCTTGGAGGGTCAAAGCTCGTTTAAGGTACATCACTGATATGTATCAAATGTGTATTAGTTTTTTTCTGTTAGATAACTAATAGCTCCTATAGTAATACCTAAAAGCGCGCCGCCAGCTACTTCGATTGGCATGTGCCCAAGCAGTTCCTCAAGTTTTTTCTTGCGTTCTTTGTGATAAATACCTGGATGCTCATTTGCAAATCTTTCTAACTGTTCGTTTAATACGTTTACTTCCATGGCAATTTCACCAGTTTGCCTGCGAATTCCCATTGCATCATATACGACAATTAAACCAAAAATACTGCTGACACCGAATTCAATGGAAGGAACACCTTTTTTAAGTCCTACATAAGTGGTAAGTGCTGTAACTGCTGAAGAGTGGGAACTTGGCATATCACCAGAACCAATCAACCTCTTCCAATCCCATGTACCTTCTTCTAAATATTTCAGGGGTACCTTCAGGAATTGAGCTGCACCTATACCTATTAACGCAGTTATCATAGATCGATTTAACATATCGTCACCTCAAGAATAGGATGAGAAAAAAATCTGCTTTTTATACAAAGTAAAGAGGAAATAGTTCGTTGAATAAGAAGTATATATATTAACTAGTTATGAAATTCTTTGACATAATGCAAATAATAATGTAAATTACCTAATGTACGAACATTAAATTTAAATAAATATAAAATATTCGTTTTTAAGAGGTGTTATTATGGAAAATGCGTTTGATTATGAGGATATTCAATTAATTCCCGCAAAATGTGTGGTAAATAGCAGGTCTGAATGTGATACAACTGTAAGCTTAGGTGGGTACACTTTTAAAATGCCTGTAGTTCCAGCAAATATGCAAACTATTATAGATGAAAAGATTGCACTCTCCTTAGCCAAAAATGGTTACTTTTATATTATGCATCGCTTTGAACCTGAGTCGCGTATCGCTTTTATTAAAGATATGATTTCACGTGGATTAATCGCATCTATTAGTGTAGGGGTAAAAGCTGGAGAGTATGATTTCATACAGCAATTAGCTGATGAACAGCTTTCACCACAATTCATAACAATTGATATTGCACATGGACATTCCAATGCAGTCATTAAAATGATTGAGCATATTAAAAAAAACCTGCCTGAAAGTTTCGTTATCGCAGGAAATGTCGGTACTCCAGAAGCAGTAAGAGAACTAGAGCATGCTGGTGCGGATGCAACAAAAGTAGGTATTGGCCCCGGGAAGGTATGTATAACAAAAATAAAAACCGGGTTTGGAACCGGCGGCTGGCAATTAGCAGCAATAAGATGGTGTGCAAAGGCAGCAAGTAAACCGATTATTGCTGATGGAGGAATTCGTACGCACGGCGATATAGCAAAGTCGATTAGATTTGGGGCATCTATGGTAATGATTGGTTCATTGTTCGCTGGACATGAGGAATCTCCGGGTGAAACGATTGAAAAAGATGGAAAGTTCATTAAAGAATACTTTGGTTCAGCCTCAGAGTTTCAAAAAGGCGAAAAGAAAAATGTGGAAGGTAAGAAAATGTTTGTGGAGCATAAAGGTTCACTTAAAGATACATTGGTTGAAATGGAGCAGGATCTTCAATCAGCCATTTCTTATGCGGGCGGATACAAACTGCAAGCAATTCGAAATGTAGATTATGTCGTTGTAAAAAATTCCATTTTTAATGGAGATAAAGTATATTAAATAAATGGGTTCCGCTTTTTATCACGAAAGCAGGCATTGAATCTAGCTGTAAGCGGACATACTGGTGTCCGCTTAAATAATTTCATTAGAGGATTTAGGGTGATGAATCCTCGTTCCGTTATTCCTTGAAAACTCCTCGTTTTGAGGCTTCTTTCGTATCCTCATTCCGTTATTTGTCTGTTTAAACCTCATATTCCATAAATATTATGCGATTAGCGGAACGAGGATCCGATTCATCCCTCTTGAAAGACCTTTTCCGCCTTTTAGCGGAATGAGGATTCATCCTGTTGATTTGTCGGATCCTCATTCCGTTATCCACGATTTGCTTTAATTCGATTACTGACTCCTCATTCATATAACAATAAATATCTATATTAAATTACAGCTTGAGCAGGATACTTAATAATGAATAGAGTTTCTCATCATCATGAAAATTTAATTCTGCTGTTATTTATAGTAAAATGTAGTTTAGCCACTTTATGTATATATTGTGGTCTGATTTTAGCAGGTAAGAAAGCAAAGTATAAAAACTATCTTACTGCATAAGTGCAACTAAGGCACTCGCCATTAATGCTTGGCGAATGCCAAGTTTTCTAAGCAGGTAAGAAAGTATAAATCCTTTCTTACTGCATAAGTGCAACTAAGGCACTCGTCATTGATGCTTGGCGAATGCCAAGTTATTTTTCTAATATTGGGAAGTAAAGGAGAACTCATCGTGAAAATAGGGATAGATAAAATAGGCTTTTATGCACCTCATTTATTTGTTGATATGAACAAACTGGCTGTCAGCAGAAATGTAGAGCCTGAGAAATTTACAATTGGTATTGGACAGGAAAAGATGTCAATACCTCCGATTACACAGGATCCGGTTACATTAGCAGCGAATGCCGCCTTGGAAGTATTGGACGAGAAAGATAAGGAAGCGATTGACTTTGTTATTTTTGGAACAGAGTCAGGTATTGATAGTTCCAAATCAGCTGGCGTTTATGTGCATGACTTATTAGGGTTAAATCCATACGCTCGCGTTATCGAAGTAAAACAGGCTTGTTATGGGGCGACAGCTGGTATCCAAATGGCAAAAGGGCATATTGCATTGAATCCAAAAAGCAAGGTATTGGTTCTTGGTTCAGATATTGCAAGGTATGGTTTGGATACACCAGGAGAGGCAACCCAGGGGGCTGGAGCAGTTGCACTAGTAATTAGTGCAGATCCTAATATTATGGCACTTGAAGATCAGAGTGTATATTTCACCTCTGATATTATGGACTTTTGGCGTCCAGTCTATTCTGACAAAGCTTTTGTTGACGGGAAATTGTCCAATGAACAATACATTTCATTCTTTTCTAAAGTATGGGAGCAATACAAGACTAAATCCGGTCTGGAATTAAATGATTTTGAGGCAATTTGTTTCCACCTTCCATATACAAAGATGGGACTTAAAGCGTTAAAGACTGTATTGGATGAAGGATCAGAAGATGCGAAAGAACGATTAGTAGCAAACTACAAAATCAGTACAGGCTATAATAGAAATGTAGGAAACATTTATACTGGCTCATTATACCTAAGTTTGCTTTCTCTTATTGAACAAAAGGATGATTTGGCTGAAAGGTCAAGAATCGGGTTATTCAGCTATGGTTCCGGGGCTGTTGGAGAATTCTTCACCGGTATCTTGCAGCCAAACTACAGAGAACACTTGTATGTGGGAAAGCATAACAATTTATTTTCCGCAAGAAAAGAAGTAACGGTTCCAGAATATGAAGAAATTTTCCAGCAGACGCTGCCAACTGATGGATCAACCGTTAACTTGGATATAAATAACGATCCTGCGTCCATTTGCTTATCAGGTATGGATGATAATAAGCGGCAATATGTAAATAAGGTAAAATAAAACTAAAGTGGTACTCTGGATGGATATATTCTTTCCAGAGTTTTTCGGTTTTGGGAGTATTGTTATTTAATGGTATTATTAAACTATTATCCCGTTCGGAAATATATACAAAGTCTTGAGGTGAATATATGGATACAAATGCAATCTTCACTAGAGTGAAAGAGCATACCCCTAAAATCCTTGGAAGTGAAAGCTTTTCAAAATTTGCAGTACTTATCCCACTTGTTGAAAAGGATGATGAGATTAATATTCTATTTGAAGTTCGTTCACATTCTTTAAAAAGGCAGCCGGGAGAAATTTGCTTTCCTGGGGGAAGGCTTGAGGATCAGGATCAAACAGAACAGGATGCTGCTATCAGGGAGACAACAGAAGAGCTAGGTATTAATAGGGCTGACATTTCAGAGGTTCACCCATTAGATTATCTTGTTTCTCCTTTTGGAATGATTGTTTATCCATATGCAGGTTTCATTGGAAGGACTGATCATATCGAACCAAACCCTTCAGAGGTAGAAGAAGTTTTTATGGTCCCACTGAAATTTTTCGTGGAAACGGAGCCGGAAATTCATCGAGTAAACATGGGGATTGAACCTGAGGAGAATTTTCCTTATGAACTAATTGTTGGTGGTCGTAATTATAGCTGGCGCAGCGGCAAGATTGATGAATATTTCTATACCTATGATAACAAGGTTATATGGGGTCTGACTGCAAGAATTATATCCCATTTTACTGAAATAATTCAAGATGAATAATATGTTATTGGTCCTGAACAAGATTTGATTTAATAAATCTTATTGTTCAGGACCATTTATATGGTCAAATTGCCTTTGACACTAAAAATATAAACCTTTATTATGTATGGAGTAATTCCTACTAATTTTATAAGGAAAGGATGTTTTAAATGGCTGCCAAAGTTCAACCTATAGATGAAGTGAAAGATCCAGTACAACAGAATAGTACTGATTTAAATAAGCCTCAAATGCCACTAATAATTGGGGGACTAGTTATTGGGGCTATGTTAATGATATATCTAATGGTTACGCAAAACATTGTTCAACCGTTACTGCTCGTAATTGGTCTGTTGCTTGGATATACGTTATTCCATGCTCGTTTTGGCTTCACATCGGCATTTCGTAGGCTAATGTCTGTAGGGAATGGAAAAGCTCTAAGATCGCATATGTTAATGTTAGCTGTTGCAGTTACGTTATTCGCTCCAATTTTAGCATTTGGTTACTCGTTCTTTGGAGGAGGCGTTGCTGGATACGTAGCACCAGTTGGCGTTAGTCTCTTTGTTGGTGCCTTTATGTTCGGAATAGGTATGCAGCTTGGAGGAGGGTGTGCTTCTGGTACGCTTTATGCTGTTGGTGGTGGACGCACTGTAATGTTTGTAACACTTTTATTCTTTATTGTTGGTTCTACAATCGGTGCCTATCACTTACCATTTTGGACGCAAGAGTTACCGGCCTTTGAACCTATTTCTCTAGCAACATCTACTGGGTTAGGTTACGGAGGTGCCTGGATCTTGTCGATTGGGTTGTTTGGACTGATTTCTTGGCTTACCCTGGTTGTGGAAAAAAAGAAAAAAGCGCCTAAAATGGCATCTGTTCCGTCAACAACAGGCTGGAAGAGACTTTTACGTGGATCCTGGCCATTGTTTGCAGCTGCAATTGCATTGGCGGTTCTTAATGCGATAACATTATTGACTCGTGGCGCTCCATGGGGTGTTACTTCAGCTTTCGCATTATGGGGATCTAAAGCAGCACAATTTCTGGGAATTGATGTAGCCAGCTGGGGATATTGGCAAGGTGAAAATGCAGCTGTTCTAGAGTCATCGATTTTTATGGACTCTACAACTGTGTTGAACCTTGGTGTCATCCTAGGGGCGTTTCTTGCTTCGGCAGCAGGTGGACTTTTCAAATTTACGAAAATAAGCAGTAAAAATGTTACCGCGGCTGTAATTGGAGGATTGATGTTAGGTTATGGTGCTCGTCTCGCATTCGGTTGTAATATCGGCGCATACTTTGGCGGGATCGCATCATTCAGCCTTCATGGGTACATTTGGGGAATATTGGCATTAGCTGGAACCTTTGTGGCGCTATATCTCAGACCATTGTTTGGTTTATCAGTTCCTAAACCAAAAGATTCGTTTTGTTAATCTATTAGCATCACCATGTGTATTAATCGCATGGTGATTTTTTTCTCTGTATATTCAATTAATGTTTTTAAAAAAAATACTCCTTCATATTTCGATTATATTACGATGGATAGTCATAGAGAGTGCGTTATCATAACATTTGACGATCCTTTATGCATCAATGTAATTGTATTGTAATAAACTTTCCAAATATTTTGTAATGACTAAATATCTATACTTCTTTATTCTAGCAATATAACCTAAAGGAAAGGATGTTCTTATGATTAACAAGTTTAGTAAAGTTGCTATTATATCAATCTTGTCATTAGCTCTACTATTTCCTGCTACTACAATGGCAGCAGATTCATATACTGTTGAACCTGGTGATACCCTTTGGAAGATCGCTTTAAAAACTACTACAGGGGTAAGTGAGCTGATTGAAGCAAATCCTCAACTTTCAAACCCTGATCTAATTTATCCAGGACAGCAAATTAATATAGTGGTAAATGATGAGTATAATCAAGAACAAGAAGTTATTAGACTAGTAAATAAAGAAAGAGCAGAAGCAGGTTTACCTGCATTGAAATATGATTGGGAGCTTGCCAGAGTAGCGAAGTATAAATCTAGAGATATGAATAATGTTGGTTACTTTAGCCACAATAGTCCAACTTATGGTTCACCATTTACTATGATGAAAGACTTTGGAATCTCCTATAACTCAGCAGGGGAAAACATCGCAAAGGGCCATGCGTCTGCTGAAGAAGTTGTCAACGGGTGGATGAATAGTTCTGGACACAGAGCAAACATCTTGAGTGATGATTTCACCCACATTGGCGTAGGGTACGTGGAAGATGGTCGCCACTGGACTCAAATGTTTATTAAAAAATAATGGTAATTAGTGTTTATCCGTGAATTCTATAAAGAGTTCACGGATTATTTTTACTTAGGAAATAGAGTTTTATATTATAAATTTTCACTATTAACATTATGTCTAAAAGTTTTTTGAAAACGATTTTGATTGTGTTATTATAATATTCGAAGTGCGTAGAGGATAATAGGAGGTGGAATTAAAACCGTACTTAAAATAATACACGAAAGAGTGAGTAAAATTAGTAATTCAGCAAAAAGTGTAAGAAGAATGATACTTTTTTTAAGTCTGACCTTTATTCTTGTACTAACAGCATGTAACGGGGATCAACAGGAAAGTCAAGATAACAAGGATAATGAAAATGAAAAAGAACAAAAAAATATATCAATTGGGTTAGATCCATATGATTATGCTACTGTACCTGCATATCTTTCTAAAGAAATCTTGGAACAAGAAGGATATGAAGTGAAAATCGAGGAAGGTCAGGTTGGTATATTATATGAAGCTTTAGCCAATAAAGAAATTGATGCATTCATAGATATTTGGGCACCGAACCTGCAAAGTTCCTATTTAAAGGAATATGAAGGCCAATTTGAGATTGCGGGTACATTGTACTCCGAAATGCCATTAGGAGTTGCTGTCCCTGCATACATGGAAGATGTTAATTCAATTGCGGACTTAAACAAATATAAAGAGAAATTCGACAATAAAGTCTATGCAATTGATCCAGGCAGTGGGATGGCAGATACGACAGAGAAAATGGTAGAAACATATGACATGAAGGACTTTGAAATAAAAAACAGCAGTACAGCAGCGATGCTTGCTCAGGTCGAAAGTGTAATGAAAGATAAAGGTGGAATTGTTTTTAATGCATGGCGTCCTCATCCGATGTTCGTGCGAATGGATTTGAAATTTTTAGATGATCCCAAAAATGCATGGAAGCTTGATGATGTTCAAGTAGGTGTTACTCCTGACTTACAAGAACAATCGCCGACAGCATATAAGCTGTTTTCAAATATGAAACTGACGCTTGATCAAGTTGAGAAGTGGATTATGGCCATTGATTCTGAGGGTAAAACACCTGAAGAATTAGCAGAAGCCTGGGTTGAGGAAAATCAGGACAAAGTAAATAAATGGCTGGAGAAATAAAGCTGGATAACATTTAAATAGGAAGATATGGAACAGGATAGATATGGCAAATTATGCCTTGTCTATCCTATTTTTTATATAGTTAAGTAAGACACTCAATCCATATAAGGCGAATGTAAGAAAGTGAAAATACACTTTTGTATGAATCCTTTTAATGTATATCGAGTTTTCTACACCTATATTTCAAGTAAAAATGTCGAATAATAGAAAATTGTCTAAATAATCATACTTTTTACCCATACAATAAATTATAGGAAGGTTGTACTATATAAATAGGCTGTATAGCAATTATTTTAAAGGAGGAAATCTATTGTTTAAGAAATTATCCGCTTTAGCATTATCTGCAACTTTAGTAGGAAGTTTTGCTTTTTCAAGTAATTCTGAACAAGTTGACCCACAACCAAAGAAAGCTACAGACTTTAATTTAAGCTTGGTCGATAAGATTGGAGCATCACCAGATCTTGCAGAAAAGGCAAAGGAGTTAGGGGTGAACTTATCTAAAACTGACCCTGCTGAAAAGTTAAATAACGGTACAAAGTTTCAACAAGCTGGTGATAATCATGTAGCCTATCAAGAATCTGAAGGCGAAGTTCCAATGCTAGTAATACTGGCGAAATTCAAGGAAGGCGATGAGCCAGTAGGGGATCCAAAAGGGCAGGTTGATGCTAAATATTTTAAGGATTTGATTTTCGGCGACTCATATAATCCTTATGAATTACCACAGTTTGAGCAATTCGCTGAATTTAATGGAAAAGAAGCACCAACGGATAAGACGATGCAAAATGCCTATAAGGAATCCAGCTATGGCAATGTAGAATTAGTTAGATTGGAAGATACAGATTATGCATGGGTAGAACTCCCTAAAGGGGCCTCCTATTATTTAGATCAGGATGGGACTTATGCTGATGGTGGAGAGTATCTTCTGGGTAATGCAAATGGTGATGCCCATATGGGTGAGTTTGTTCGAGATGCTTTAAAGTCGGCTGATAGTGATGTTGATTTTAGCAAGTATGCTGAGAATGGGGAGGTTCCTAACGTATTTATCATCCATGAAGGAACCGGAGCAGAGTTCAGTAGAGATCCGGCACAAATCTGGTCGCATAAATGGAGTGTACTCAGTGCACTTTATTATGGAAAGTACTATGAAACAGGTATACCTGCACCACAGTATGAGGGTATGGAATATAATGAATGGATAAATAAAACTATAGAAGAAGATATGACTTATGACGACGTGGTAGTAAACAATTACAATATTCAACCTGAAATTGGCGGGAACGTTGCAGGTTATAACCTGGAAACAGGTGGCTATGACGAAGCTTTAAAAACAGGACCATTTCCTGCACAGCCAGGTGTTTACGCACATGAATTTGGTCATGCATTGGGATTACCTGACTTCTATGACACTGCTTATTCTTCAGAAGGTGTAGGTAACTACTCTATGATGGCAGGTGGATCGTGGATGCGTTATCCTGATGCTGCTGCATACTCAGGGAATTCACCAACGCATTTTGATCCATTCTCTAAAATTTTCTTAAATTGGATAGAACCAATCGAAGTAACACCTGAGGACGCAAAGCAAACTATTACACTTCCATCAATTGATCAAGCCGATGCAGATAATGGTGTTGTGAAAATGGAAGTTCCAGGTTCGAATGGGACAGAATATTTCTTGTTTGAGAACATTCAGCAAAGCGGTTTTAATGAAGGATTAATTCGTCAAGGTAAAGATTCGAACGGACTGGTAGCATGGCACGTTGATGAGAATATCATCAATCTATACCGAACTGCCGGGTTCCGTCCTAACAATGTAGAGAACTGGAAGAATAAACGATTCCAATATAACCAATCGGATACGGCAAGTGATGGTACAGTTGTAACGCATTATGGTCTTTCTGTTCTTCAAGCAGATGGGAACTATGATCTTGAAAAATATGAAAACCGTGGTGACGCTGGTGACTTCTTTAAAACAGGGGATCAACTAAGACCGAACTCTAAAAACGTTCATACAGGTTCCTATTATTTTTGGAAAGGTAATAGTAATGTTCCAGCTGATAGTGGAATTCATGTAACAGACATTCAAGAAAATGAAGATGGTTCAATTACTGCTGATTTCTATTATGAGTAATGAAGCTAAATAAGTATATAAAACAAACCGGGAATATTATTATTTCCCGGTTTGTTTTCATTTGCAGTTATGCAGGCAACATGGATCCGCTTAGTATAGCCGGCGCTGTGCTTTGTTCAAACCTCGGTTTCATCATCAGGTAATGCTTTTTCGGGTGTGTGTCCGGGTTTTCTCAAATTAAACATTGCTTTGATACAAAACAGAACTAAGATGACAACACCGATGATGAATATTGTATCGGGAATGGCTCTTATCAGCATCAGGTTTTGGATGATATCCTGCTGGAGGAAGTCGCTGGTTCGTGTTGCCCAATAACCATTATCAAATGCTTCTTTCAGCTGGATAAACCCAATTGGCATTAGGCTGATGAATACCATGCCGAAAAGCCCGATATTTAATGTCCAGAATGACCATTTCAGCCATCTGTCATTCCATTTTTCAGGTTTCACGACATTCCGCAAAGAGTATAGTAATACTGCAATTGCAAACATACCGTAAACACCCATCATGGCAGCATGTGCATGTGCCGGGGTCAGCTGTTGACCGTGTTCAAAGTAATTAACTGCCGGCAGATTGATAAGGAATCCAGTAACTCCAGCTCCGACAATGTTCCAAAGTGATGTTGCAACTAGGAACCAGAATGTGAGTTTATAAGGGAAATCAACGCCGCCTTCCTTCATCATCTTATATTGTTCATAGGCTTCAAGTACAAGAAGAGTCAGCGGAATGATCTCAAGAGCGCTGAAAACTGCTCCCACTGCAATCCAGGCTTCCGGTGATCCGTTATAATAATAATGGTGCCCTATTCCAAGTACACCCGTCCCAAGCAAAAGTATTATCTGGAAGTAAAGCATACGGGTTACGGATCTTCGCGTGACAAGCTTCATACTGACTAACATAAAACCGATTATAACAACTGCAAATACTTCAAAGATTCCTTCTACCCATAGATGAACAACCCACCAGCGCCAGTAGTCAGACATTGTAAAGTTACCATCTGGATTGATAAAGAATGCAAAGATATAGAATGCTGGTACTGCAATTGATGCATAGAACAATAGATGGATTAATCCGCCTTTGTCCCGTTCTTTCTTAAGTCCGTTATGAATACCCCTGTATACGATGAACAGCCATATAGCCATTCCTGCTACTAGACCAATTTGCCATATTCGTCCAAGCTCAAGATATTCCCATCCTTGATGACCGAGCAAAAACCACATATTTCCGAGGAATCCATTGACCCCGAGCCATTCACCGATGATAGAACCACCCACAACGGCAACAAGTGCCCAGAAAAGTATATCAACAAGAAGTCCCTGGCGCTTTGGTTCGACTCCTCCGACATTTGGTGCAATATATATTCCCATACCAAGCCATGCAGTTGCAATCCAGAAAATAGCTAATTGAAGATGGAATCCTTTTGCAACTCCAAATGGCAGGATGTCATAAACCCAATCTATACCGAAAAATGAGTCTGGCTCGGTGTAATAGTGTGCTAATAGTGCACCAAACATTACTTGTACGAAAAACATTATTGCTACAAGTAAGAAGAATTTTGCCGATTTAACCTGTGAGACTGTAGGTTTTTTCTTGTTTAGATTAAAAACTGGATAATTATCTTTTGTAAATGCTGGTTCCATACCAAAATGATATCGATAGAAAACATATAAAATAATAGCGATAAAAAGGGCCAGAATTGTAATACTTACGCCACTCCATAGTATGGCTGAGTAGGACATGGTGTTGCCAGCATCCTCATAATAAGGCCAGTTGTTGGTATAAGTAATTTCTTCTCCAATTCTCTCAGTGCTGGAAATCCAAGCAGTCCAGAAAAAGAAGTGAGATATTTGCTCGATTTGGTCGCCATCTGCAACATAGGCTCTATCTTCCTCTGGCATATGTGATTTCTGGATAAGCCCACCGGCGAGCCCCCAATTATCGCCATTTTGAAAGACATTGTGGTAATAAGCTTCTACTTGTTTAATTCCAAAAAATTGTGCATCTGTAACCTGAAGTATCGTTTGATCATCATTTAGCCGGTTTTTCCGTATTTCCTTAATAACGTTATCTTCAATAATTGCTCTTTCCTCGGATTCAAGCTCATCGAAAGCTTTATTATATTGACTCTCGGCATGAAATTCCTGAACGCCTTCTGTGTACACTTTCAATGCTTCTGCGGTATAATCAGGACCCATATAAGATCCATTTCCAAGAACAGTTCCGTAGTCCATCAGCCCATATTTTTGAAAAACAGCCTGACCACCTTTAATTGTGTCTTCTGTCATTACTATCTCCCCGTCAGGTGCGACAACCTCCAATGGGGTAGGGGCCTTGTTTTCAAATATCCAGTACCCTCCGACAATCAGGGCGGTGAAACTGAGTAATAGTGTCACAATAGTTACTGATTTTAGAAGACTATTGACCGTAGTTGGTTTATTCGTTTGTTTTCCCCTGTTTGAAGCCATTTCCATCAATCCTCTCATTCTGTGAGTTTGTTCACAAATATCGTTGCTGCTAGAAATAATTTATATCTACTAATTTATCGATAGGGACCATCCCCTTGGTTCCAATATCATATATTTAAAGATGGAAAACGTTGACGCAGGTCAAATTTTTATTGAAGATTGTTTGTCCAGAAAGGATTGTAAAGAATTGTTCACATGGGGTAGTAGAAAATAAAAAGAGGCTAAGACATAACTAAAAATCTCTACTCTAAAGACAAATAATAACAGGATAAGTTGTTTAGAACGTTCATTATCAATGGTTGAATCTAATACGTAATTGATATAAACTGCGAACTAACTAAGGGAGTCCTATTGAAAGCATTTTGTGAGGCTTTCTAACGACGCAGCTGGAATATACTCGCTTTCCGTGGGCTCACCACGAGCCTCCTCGCTCGCAAAGAACGCTCCCTGTGGGGTCTCTTAGGATCGCTGTCCCACAGGAG
>NZ_JAGGKK010000017.1 GCF_017873675.1 Virgibacillus litoralis
GCATTAGCGGAGAGGACACACCTGTTCCCATGCCGAACACAGCAGTTAAGCTCTCCAGCGCCGATGGTAGTTGGGGCTTTGCCCCTGCAAGAGTACGACGCCGCCAGGCATTATAAAAAGCTAAGATACAATGTTGTATCTTAGCTTTTTTCTATATGGAAATTTATAAATTGCCTTTTGTCTAACGCCTCAAGTAAATACAATTTACTTATATCTGATACCCCAACACAACTAAAAGCAGTGGGGTTCTGAATCATTGTCCTTCTTCCGACTACAAATTCCTGTTGTCGATTGGTTTTTAGCCATCAAAAACACCCCATTAAGAACGTAGGTTTTCATTTATTAAACCTTATTCAAAATATAAGTAAAAGTTTACACAAAGGTTTTTAATTTTAGCAGATATGAAAGTATTAATCCTTTCTTACTGCATAAGTGCAACTAAGGCTTATCTTAATTAAGGCTTGGCGATTAGCCAAGTTTTCTAATAAATAAAATATATTCGTATGACTTGTTCCATCCAACGCTTAAAAGTGATGGGCTTTCTCGCTCGTGAAAACCTGTAATTTAGTTTAAAATAAAAGGATATATATAGAAGTAGTGAGGAGGATAGTGAATGATTGAATATATAGACCAATTTTTCGGCGATAATTTTTTAATAATTATTGTTCGCGTACTGATTGCTTTGTTACTTTCAGGCTTAATCGGGTTTGAACGAGAACTAAAAAATCACTCAGCAGGATTTCGTACCCATATTTTGGTGGGAGTTGGCTCCTGTTTGATGATGTTATTATCTTTATATGGTTTTGAAGAATTTATTGGTGAATACGATAACATTCGGTTTGATCCAGCACGTATACCTTCTTATGTAATAAGCGGAATCGGTTTTCTTGGAGCAGGTACTATTATTGTAAATGGAATGACTATCCGTGGGCTAACTACTGCAGCATCTATATGGGCAGTTGCAGGATTAGGATTAGTAGTTGGTGCTGGGATGTATGCTCCAGCGATGTTTACAACACTAATTATTTTGTTAAGTTTAGTATTTCTAAACAATTTTGAAAAACTATTTACTAAAAGTCGATCATCCTACTTAATTGAAATTGTTGCATTGCCTGATTTAAAAATTAATAATATTGTATCAATCTTTGAAGCGTATAATCTATCTATTAAGCAAGTCGAAATCGAACGGGTTGATAACGATCTTCGTAATATCTTTATTAAGATTGACCGGGATCAGGATTTAGATCGGGTATCATTGTTCGCGGAAGTATCAAATCTAAAGCATGTAAAAAATATTATCGAGCGAAAGTAATTTATTTAGAACCTTGCGATCAGAATTCGTAAGGTTTTTTTAGCAAATAACAGAGTATAGGCCCCTTCCTGCTGCGTAAGTACAACTAAGGCTTAAACCATTCGAGCTTGGCGATAAGCGAAGTTTTCTAATGTTTCATTTATCTGTAACTTGGCTAAAATAGATATAGAACATTGTATTTGCATAAGAAATAATTTAAAGTATAATAAAAATATAGTCAAAGTTAGTCAAAGTCAAAAACTTAAAATTAAAAGAGTTGGAAAGACATAAAAGGATAATTCATAAGATGAAAGTGGGGGAGGGTATATGAGCAACATTTCAGATATAATTGAACAACATTTAAAGAAAATTCTGGAGGCTGCTAGGCAGGATGCGATCGAGATTAAACGAAGCGAGATCGCTGATCAATTCCATTGTGTGCCATCACAAATTAATTATGTGATTAATACACGCTTTACTGTGGAAAAAGGGTATATAGTTGAAAGTAAGCGTGGTGGTGGAGGATATATCCGTATTATCCGAATTCAGCATCAGGACAAGTCTGAATTAATAGATGACATTATAGAGATGATAAATCCTCAAGTAACACAACAAGCTGCACTTGATATACTGGAAAGGTTGCTAGAAGAAGAAATTGTTACAAAACGTGAGGCCAAAATTATCTTAAGCGCTATCGGCAGGAATACACTGGCATTTCAATTACCTTTACGAGACGAGGTTCGTGCCCGTGTGTTAACTTCAATGCTGTCGACTTTAAAATATTTAAATAAATAAAGGGGGAGAGAATATATGGAATGTCAAGAGTGCCATAAACGGCAAGCTACCCTTCATTTTTCGCAAGTTATTAACGGCAATAAAACAGAAGTACATGTTTGTGAAATCTGCGCAAAAGAAAAAGGATATATGACATATCCTGAAGAAGGCTATTCCCTTCATAATTTATTATCTGGTTTATTTAATTTTGACACTTCATCTATAGACAGTCAAAAAGGCTCACCATATCAACAGGCACAAGATTTGCAATGTCCGCAATGTGAAATGACGTTTTCTGAATTTAAACGTGTTGGTAAGTTTGGTTGTGCTGAATGCTACCGAACATTTTCTGAACGTTTAGATCCAATCCTTCGTCGTGTGCATAGCGGTAATACGAAGCACCATGGCAAAATTCCTACCCGAAAAGGTGGGGATTTGCACATGAAGAAGGAAATAGAGTCACATAAAGCTGAATTACACCAGTTAATTGAAAATGAAGCTTTCGAGGATGCTGCAAAGGTTAGAGATAAAATTAAAGAATTGGAAAAACAGATGCGAGGTGATAACACATGACCTTACAACACTTTATGAATGAAGCCATTAGCCCGTGGATGAGAGAAGAAGGTCCTGATAGTGATATTGTATTGAGTAGCCGGATACGGCTGGCACGTAATTTTGCAGATTATTCATATCCAATATTAGCTAATCAGAAAGACCTTCAAAGCATAAGTCAGTTTTTCCGGGATGAATACGAACATAAATCTTTTCAGGATTACTTGAATTTTGAATTTATACCTATTAGCAGTCTAAAACCAGTGGAAAAGCGTGTTCTGGTAGAAAAGCATTTGATTAGTCCGCACTTAGTGGAGCATGATAATTCCGCTGCAACACTCATTTCAAAAAACGAACAAGTATCTGTTATGATAAATGAAGAAGATCACATTCGGGTTCAGCTTTATTTTCCCGGATTCCAATTAAATAAGGCACTTGAAAAAGCTTTCGAATTTGATGATTGGCTAGAAGAAAAAATTGATTATGCATTTGATGAAAAACATGGATATTTAACCACTTGCCCGACAAATGTTGGAACAGGGATGCGGGCTTCTGTTATGATGCACCTCCCGGCATTATCATGGACTCAGCAAATTAATCGTATGATACCGTCAATAAACCAGCTGGGGCTTGTTGTTCGTGGTATTTATGGTGAGGGCAGCGAAGCTATTGGAAATATATTTCAAATTTCCAATCAGATTACACTAGGTAAATCTGAAGAAGATATTGTTGAGGACTTACAAAGTGTTGTCCAGCAGTTAATTGAACATGAACGTAATGCTCGCAATAGAATAATGGATCAGTCGAGTACAAAATTAGAGAACAGAATTTATCGCTCATACGGAGTATTGGAATATAGCCGAATATTGGAATCAAAAGAAGCTGCAAAATGTCTATCGAATGTTCGGCTGGGAATTGACTTGGGAATTATAGAAAAAGTACCCCGTAATATACTTAGTGAGTTAATGGTTCTCACTCAACCTGGTTTTTTACAGCAATATGCAAAAAAGACTTTAACAGCGAGTGAGCGAGATGTATTTAGAGCATCATTAGTTCGTGAACGGCTGCAATTAGAGAAATAGGTAGGAGGAAATCGATATGATGTTTGGACGTTTTACAGAAAGAGCGCAAAAAGTGTTAGCATTATCCCAGGAAGAAGCAGTTCGACTGGGCCACAATAATATTGGTACAGAGCATGTATTATTAGGTCTTGTTCGTGAAGGAGAAGGCATTGCTGCAAAAGCACTGCAATCATTAGGATTAGAGGTTCCAAAAATACAAGAAGAAGTGGAAAAGCTAATAGGTGTTGGCAAACAACCTATGCAAACAATTCATTATACACCACGAGCTAAGAAAGTAGTCGAATTATCTCAGGATGAAGCGCGGAAATTAGGTCATTCTTATGTAGGAACAGAACATATTCTATTAGGCTTAATTCGTGAAGGGGAAGGTGTTGCAGCACGTGTTCTAAATAACCTTGGTGTCAGTCTGAATAAGGCGCGTCAACAAGTACTTCAACTATTAGGGAGTAATGAGTCACAGGCAGGTCGCCAAGGCCGTGGTAGTGCACAGGCGACATCAAGTGCGAACACTCCAACATTGGACTCACTGGCACGTGACTTAACTGTTAGTGCAAAAGAAGGAAATGTTGATCCAGTTATTGGACGTGGGAAAGAAATTGAAAGAGTAATTCAAGTACTCAGCCGCCGGACTAAAAACAACCCTGTCTTAATTGGGGAGCCAGGTGTCGGTAAAACCGCTGTCGCGGAAGGATTAGCTCAGCAAATAGTCGACAATGAGATTCCAGAAACTTTACGTGATAAACGTGTTATGACACTAGATATGGGGACTGTTGTTGCAGGAACAAAATATCGTGGTGAATTTGAAGACCGACTTAAAAAAGTGATGGAAGAAATTCGTCAAGCAGGCAATATTATTTTGTTCATTGATGAATTGCATACATTAATTGGAGCTGGTGGAGCAGAAGGTGCTATTGATGCATCTAATATTCTTAAACCAGCATTATCCCGGGGCGAACTGCAATGTATTGGTGCAACTACACTTGACGAATACCGTAAATATATTGAAAAGGATGCTGCGTTAGAACGGAGATTCCAGCCAATTCAGGTAGATGAGCCAACATTGGAAGAAACGGTTCAAATCTTGAAGGGATTACGTGATCGCTATGAGGCTCATCATCGAGTGACAATTCCGGATGAGGCTGTAGAGGCAGCGGCAAATCTTTCAAACCGTTATATTACAGACCGGTTTTTACCAGATAAGGCAATTGATTTAATTGATGAGGCAGGATCTAAAGTTCGATTACGCTCTTATACAATTCCGCCAAACTTAAAGGAACTGGAACAGAAACTGGAAGAAGTTCGCAAAGAGAAAGACTCCGCAGTACAAAGTCAGGAATTTGAAAAGGCGGCATCGTTACGTGACTCAGAACAACGACTGCGAGAAGAATTAGAAGAAACTAAGAGTAAGTGGAAAGAAAAGCAAGGTCAGGAAACTTCAGAGGTAACCGTAGAAGATATTGCTAAGGTTGTTTCTACATGGACCGGTGTGCCTGTTTCTAATCTCACCAAAGATGAAAGTGACCGACTGTTAAATCTGGAAAAAACGTTACATGGCCGTGTTATCGGTCAGGAAGAGTCCGTAAATGCAGTATCAAAAGCGATCCGTCGTGCACGAGCTGGATTAAAGGATCCTAAACGCCCAATCGGTTCGTTTATATTCCTAGGCCCAACAGGAGTCGGTAAAACGGAGCTTGCACGTGCGTTAGCTGAAGCAATGTTTGCTGATGAGGAATCTATGATTCGAATTGATATGTCTGAATACATGGAAAAACATTCTACGTCCCGCCTTGTAGGCTCCCCACCTGGATATGTAGGTTATGAAGAAGGTGGTCAGCTTACTGAGAAAGTACGAAGGAAACCATATTCCGTTGTATTATTAGATGAGGTTGAGAAAGCCCATCCAGAAGTATTCAACATTTTGCTGCAGGTACTTGAGGATGGTCGCTTAACTGATTCAAAAGGTCGTCTCATTGATTTTCGTAATACTGTTCTCATCATGACTTCCAACGTAGGTGCAGATGAGTTGAGACGGAATAAATATGTTGGTTTTAACTTGGATGAAGAGAACCAGGATTACAATAATATGAAAACTAAAGTAACCGAAGAGTTGAAAAAAGCATTTAGACCAGAGTTTTTAAATAGAATTGACGAGACAATTGTATTCCATTCATTAGAGCGCAAACACATGAAGGATATTGTAACACTTATGATTAAACAACTGCAGCAACGCCTTAAGCAACAGGAAATAGAGTTTACATTAACAGATAAAGCTATTGAAAAGATCGCTAATGAAGGATTTGATCCAGAATATGGAGCACGTCCATTACGTCGATCCATTCAAAAAAATATCGAGGATTTACTATCTGAAGAATTGCTGAAAGAAACTATTTCAAAAGGTGAAAAAGTAAAAATCGGTTTAAATAACAAGGGAGAATTTATTGTCTTATCCTAAAAAATAGGATTTAACGAATTAAATATCCTGCAAAAAGCTGAAAGGGAACTCCCTTTCAGCTTTTTTAGCAGTTAAGAAACCAGCATGGCTCCGCTCCGCGAGCCACCATCTATCATGAAAATTATTTTTCATATAGCAAATTTGAGGTTAGCGGACACCAGGGACCTTATTTGGCAAAAATCCACGAAAATGATGGTGTTTGCGGACACCAAGGACCTTATTTAACACAAATACAGTTAAATAACCATGAAATATGTATAATAAGGGCTTCTGTGTCCGGATAACTTCGAGAAAGTTACTTTTATATAGAAATAGCGTCTCCTGTGTCCGCTAAAATCAAGTTATAGAGATATTTTCATACAAAAGTTTAAATACTTTCTTACTGCATAAGGGCAACTAAGGCTTATCTATATTAAAGCTTGGCGATAAGCCAAGTTTTCTAAAGCAATGGGTAAAGGTTTATTGATATTAACTCAACTTTCGCATTTATAGAATAAGCTCAAACAGCTATCTGAATAATCTCAGAACGTTTTTAAATTGTTGCCTCGACAACATTGATTAAAGTATTTTGTATACATAAGATATAAAATGCGAAGTAACTGCTAGAATAATCTCTGAAAGCCTCTCGTCCCGCCGTCCGGGGTTCGCTGCGGGCGGATGCTTTCCTCGGGCAACGCTTCAGCTTCCTCGGAAACCAAAACAGCTTCCTGCTGGATCTTCAGCTGTTGATATTCCCGCAGGAGTCACCGCCCTCCGCTCACCCGGACTAGTGTAGTGCTGTCACAGATTTATTCTATAGCGATTCTTACTCCAGTCAACAGCGTAGTGTATTTCCGGAGCGGTGTCATAGCACTCAACCATTTTTTCATGTTAGTTCGCAGTTTAAATCTTTTATGGCAAAAACAACAACCTTACTTAAAAGAGCCTTAGCAGTTAAGAAAACTCATACTCATACCAAAGCAAAACATCACAATCCTTTTAACGATTAGTCAGGATTTCTAATTCATCACACTTAACAGGGAAAGATGTTAAACTAGTTCTTGTGGCATAAGTATGTAAATTTTATTGTTTAATTGATAGAATTCTGTAACCTTCATGTTACGTTTTTCGTATAGAATAGAAGTTGAACTGAAAGGGTTGAATCACATTGGCAAAACGAAAAGTGAAGTTTGTTTGTCAGGATTGTGGCTATGAATCTGCAAAATGGATGGGTAAATGTCCTGGTTGTAATAATTGGAACACATTAGTAGAAGAAATTGAAGCATCAAGTGTAAAAAACAGACATACAGTAGGTGGGGGAGCAAAAGCTGCTCGTAAACCTGAGAGTATTACTGCAATTGATTCAGAGAAAGAACCACGTATGACAACAACGATGAAGGAATTTAATCGTGTGCTTGGCGGGGGTATTGTTCCAGGTTCACTAGCGCTAATTGGCGGTGATCCAGGTATCGGAAAGTCTACATTACTCTTACAAATCTCAGCCCAATTAGCTGAAAAGCAATTGCCTGTTCTTTATATATCTGGTGAGGAATCTACTCGCCAAACGAAGCTCCGCGCGGACCGGTTGGGAGTCAAGTCAGATTTGTTATATGTACTGGCCGAAACTAATTTACTTGATATTGCTAACCAAATTGAACAAATCAAACCATCTTTCGTTGTAATTGATTCCATTCAAACTATTTTCCGCGAGGAAGTTACAAGTGCACCAGGAAGTGTATCGCAAGTACGTGAGTGTACGAGTGAATTAATGAGGATTGCTAAAACAAATGGGATCCCAATCTTTATTGTTGGACACGTAACGAAAGAGGGTGCAATTGCGGGACCACGAATGCTTGAGCATATGGTTGATGCAGTTCTTTATTTTGAAGGGGAGCAACATCATACACATCGTATTTTACGAGGGGTTAAGAATCGCTTTGGCAGTACACATGAAATGGGAATATTTGAAATGAAGGAAGAAGGACTTAGAGAAGTGTTAAATCCTTCTGAAATTTTCTTGGAAGAACGCTCTCAAGGTACGTCAGGATCAACTGTTGTTGCCTCAATGGAGGGGACAAGGCCAGTTCTGGTTGAGATTCAGGCATTAATATCACCTTCAAGCTTTGGAAATCCAAGAAGAATGGCAACTGGCATTGATTCAAATCGTGTTCCATTGTTAATGGCAGTCTTAGAGAAACGTGTAGGATTGATGCTCCAAAACCAGGATGCCTATATAAAAGTTGCTGGGGGAGTGAAGCTTGATGAGCCAGCAATAGACTTGGCGGTTGCGGTGAGCATTGCCTCGAGTTTCCGTGATCAGCCTACCAAGCCGGAGGATATTATTATTGGAGAGGTAGGGCTGACAGGAGAAATAAGGCGTGTGTCCCGAATTGAGCAACGTGTACAAGAGGCTGCCAAGCTGGGATTTAAACGGGTTATTTGTCCGAAGAAAAACCTGGAAGGATGGAAAGCACCTGAATCGATAGAGGTGGTTGGTGTTAATACTGTACAAGAAGCATTGGATATTGGATTGGACAGATAAGCAAGAAAATCAGTTGAAATTAAATTGACAGACATAACATCATGTGTTAAACTTTATTGTTTATTAAATTGACTGTTAATTGCAGTTATGCTATTGTTTAATTGATATTATAAGTTTTTTACACTTCCAAGATTATTTTTATTTAGGGTTATTTTTAGAAAAATAGGTAATAATAAAAAGATAGGAGGTGACGGTGGTGCTGAAAAAGATTGTCCATTTATTTTTTATCATTAGTGGAGGTACCATTGGGTATTTATATATACCGGATATTATAGAATTATTAGATTTTACAGATGCAAGTTGGGTAGAATCCCCATATGTTGGTTTAGTTTTAGGTGCAATTATACTATCTCTTATTTCTTATTGGCTAGCTGATTACATTGTCGGATTATTAAGGTGGATCGAGGAGGCACTTATTAAAGTGCCTGTTGGCGATTTATTTTTTGGCAGCCTGGGATTAATTATTGGTTTAGTTGTTGCATATTTGATCAATATTGCACTGAAGGATATTGATATTGAGTTTGTTTCACAGGTTATTCCGTTGTTTGTTACCATTTTGCTTGGTTACTTTGGTTTTCAAGTTGGGTTTAGACGAAGAGAAGAATTCGTGAACTTATTAAATATCAGTAAAAAGGAACGCGATAAGCGGACTGCAACAGATGGTGATTCTAGTGAGCAGACACAGCCTAAGGCTAAAATCTTAGATACAAGTGTTATTATTGATGGCCGTATCGCTGATATTTGCCAAACTAGTTTCTTAGAAGGAACCATTGTGATTCCACAGTTTGTATTAGGAGAATTACAGCATATTGCTGATTCATCAGATGTGTTGAAGCGTAACCGCGGACGCCGTGGACTGGACGTTTTGAACCGTATCCAGAAAGAATTACCGGTTAAAGTAGAAATATATGAAGGTGACTTTGAAGAGATTCAGGAAGTCGACAGCAAACTGATAAAACTAGCGAAAGTAATCAATGGTATTGTTGTTACAAATGACTTTAATTTGAACAAAGTGTGTGATCTTCAAGGTGTACACGTGTTAAATATTAACGATCTAGCGAATGCTGTGAAACCAGTAGTATTGCCTGGTGAAGAGTTAATGGTTCAAGTAATTAAAGATGGAAAAGAACAAAACCAGGGTATTGCTTATTTAGATGATGGTACAATGATTGTTGTAGAAGAAGGCCGGGATTACATCGGTAAAACAATAGAGGTACTTATTACTAGTGTTCTGCAAACATCTGCAGGACGAATGATTTTTGCTAAACCGAAATTACTTGAAAAAGCACTGTAAAAAAGGTATAACTTATAGAGGATGAAAAAGTGATAACGTAGTATGTTATCACTTTTTCTAATACTAAATGTACTGCACTTTATATATTGTTAACTAATAGAAAGGGGTACCCAACATGACAGATCAAGTTCGTGTTCGTTATGCGCCAAGTCCTACTGGTAATTTACATATAGGAAATGCGCGGACGGCACTGTTTAATTATTTATATGCTAAACATTTTGATGGGAAATTTATAATCCGGACGGAGGATACTGACGAGAAGCGAAATGTAGCCGGAGGAGAAGAGAGTCAGCTTAAATATTTAAAGTGGCTTGGCATCGAATGGGATGAAGGTGCTGACATTGGTGGAGACTATGGCCCATACCGTCAAATGGAACGGCTGGATATATATGATAAATACGTAGACGAATTACTTGAAAAGGGATTAGCTTACAAATGTTATATGACTGAAGAAGAACTTGATGAGGAACGAGAAGAGCAACGTGCTAAAGGACAAGTTCCAAAATACTCCGGTGCACACAGTAATTTGACGGCAGAAGATATTGCCCAGTTTGAACAGGAAGGTCGTAAGCCAAGTATTCGTATGCGTGTTCCTTCAAATAAAGATTATACATTTAATGATATTGTAAGAGGTAATATAAAGTTTGAATCAAGTGATTTTGGTGACTGGGTAATTGTAAAGAAAAGTGGTACACCAACATACAATTTCGCCGTTGCGATTGATGATCATTTAATGCAGATTTCACATATCCTGCGCGGTGAAGAGCATATTTCCAACACGCCTAAACAAATGATGGTGTATGATGCCTTTGGATGGGAAGCACCAAGATTTGGTCATATGACACTCATTCTGAATGAAGATCGTAAAAAGCTGAGCAAACGTGATGAGCATATTCTGCAATTTATTGAACAATATCGTAACTTAGGCTATTTACCCGAGGCATTATTTAACTTTATTACGTTGCTTGGCTGGTCTCCGGTAGGCGAAGAGGAAATCTTTAATAAGGAAAAATTAATTGAAATTTTTGATCCTGAGCGGTTATCAACGTCTGCTGCAATTTTTGATCAGCATAAATTAAAATGGATGAATAATGAGTATATTAAAGCAACTGATATTGAAAAAGTAATTGAGTTAGCAATGCCGCACCTGATTAAGGCTGGAAGATTACCTGAAGATATGGATGCTTCGACAAGGGAATGGGCAGAGAATGTTATCACATTATATCGGGAACAACTGCGATACGGAGCGGAAATCGTTGAATTAACGGAGTTGTTTTTCAAGGAATCAATTGATTATGATGAAAGTGCCATGGAAATATTGCAACAGGAGCAGGTACCTGAAGTATTGCAGGTTTTTACAGACAAACTAATCCATTTGGATGACTTTACGAAGGATTCTATTAAAGCAGAAATTAAGGCAACGCAAAAAGAAACAGGCCACAGAGGTAAAAAGTTATTTATGCCAATTCGAGTTGCTACAACTGGACAAGCACATGGTCCAGAGCTCCCAATGGCGATAGAATTATTAGGAAAAGAAATTATTTTAAGCAGATTAGATAAAGTGTTAAAAAAATTAGAAGCTTAATTAATTCACATCGAGCCGAAAATATAATATAGTAGTAATACAATATTGGAGCGTTGATAAGGAGAAGTAAAAAACGGATGACTTATCCAGAGAGAATCGCCTGAGGCTGGGAGCGATTTAAAGCATCGTTTTTGAAATGCACCTTTGAGCCCGTTATGGAAGAAATGTACATAACGGCGGTACTCAGCCGTTATTAGAGTATAAGTTGGGAGAAGCGATATCTCCAAACAGAGTGGAACCGCGCCATAAGCGTCTCTGTGTATTGAATACACAGGGGCGTTTTTTTAAACTGTCTAGCTATAAAATATAAGTGCAGTGGATAACTGGACTCCAGAATCAGCCACGTCCAGCTCCAGCGCCTAGCGCCTAGTGGACTTCCCTCCCCGTGTCTACGATAAGTCAACATCGAATCGCTTACGCTCTTCGTGTATCCTTTATCTCACACGGGTCAGTCCAGTCCATACGGAGCTGAACAGGCGCTTGCGCTTTTGTTACTGCAAAAGTATAAGGCAATCCAAAGTTATAAGGGGTTCTAAGAAAGCATAATACCCTTTCGAAAGAATCCCTTTAACGAATGCCAAGTTTTCTAATGCCAAATAATGGGGAGGAGGCGTTGTCATAATGGGGTTTTTTAAACGAATGAAAGAAGATATGGATGTAGTCTTTGAACAAGATCCAGCAGCAAGGAATTATTTTGAAGTAGGTTTAACCTATTCGGGGCTGCATGCAATATGGAATCATCGTATTGCTCATTTTTTCTTTAAACAGAGATTATATTTTATTGCGCGAGTGATATCACAGATAAGCCGTTTTATAACTGGTATTGAAATACACCCTGGTGCGAAAATCGGCAGAAGGTTTTTTATCGATCATGGTATGGGAGTTGTGATTGGAGAAACCTGTGAAATAGGTGATAATGTTACCGTTTTTCAAGGGGTAACGTTAGGTGGTACAGGGAAAGAAAGAGGAAAGCGTCACCCAACTATTAAAGACAATGCCCTTATTGCAACTGGTGCCAAGGTGCTTGGCTCAATAACCATCGGCGAAAGTTCTAAGGTCGGAGGTGGTTCGGTAGTATTAAAAGATGTACCTGATCACTCAACGGTTGTAGGGGTGCCTGGGCGTGTAGTCGTTCAAAACGGTCAAAAATTACGTAAAAATCTAGATCATCATAAACTACCAGATCCTGTAGCAGATCGTTGTGATCAGCTGCAAGAGGAAATAAACGCATTACAAGAAGAACTAGCAAAGCTGAAAGAAGGGAATCAAAATGCCGATAACCGTTTATAATACTTTAACGCGTCAAAAAGAGCTGTTTAAGCCACTTAAAGAAGGAAAAGTCAGTATGTATGTGTGTGGCCCAACTGTCTACAATTATATTCATATTGGGAATGCACGCCCTGCGATTGTTTTTGATACAGTGCGAAGGTATCTGGAATATAAAGAATATCAAGTCGATTATGTGTTAAATTTCACAGATGTAGATGACAAGATCATTAAAGCTGCCAATGAGGTAGGCGAAGAAGTATCGGAAGTTGCGAATCGATTTATCGATGCCTATTTGGAGGATGTCGGTTCCTTAGGTGTAAAAAAAGCAACCTATAATCCGCGAGTTACTGAAGCAATGAGTGATATTTTGACGTTTATCGAAACATTAATTGCAAAAGGGTATGCATATGAAGTTGATGGAGATGTCTACTTTAAACCTCGTTCATTTGACGGATACGGAAAACTATCACATCAATCGATTGATGAATTGCGCTCAGGTGCACGAATAAAAGTAGGTGAGAAAAAAGAAGACCCACTTGATTTTGCATTGTGGAAAAAAGCAAAGGCTGATGAAATAGCCTGGGATTCCCCGTGGGGACAAGGCAGACCGGGATGGCATATCGAGTGCTCTGCAATGGCCAAAAAATACCTTGCTGAAACAATTGATATCCATGCCGGTGGACAGGATTTGGCGTTTCCGCATCATGAAAATGAAATCGCACAATCTGAGGCAATGACAGGTAAATCCTTTGCAAAATACTGGATGCATAATGGGTATATTAATATTGACAATGAAAAAATGTCCAAATCACTAGGTAACTTCGTATTAACGAGGGATATCATTCAACAGCATGACCCGCAGGTGGTTCGGTTCTTTATGCTAAGTGTTCATTATCGTAATCCGATAAACTTTACCGAGGAATTGCTGGAAGGTGCTAAAAATAGCCTGGACCGTATTAAAAATGCCTATTTCAACTTGGAGCACCGTAAACAAACAAGTATGAACATGGATAAAAACGCAGACCAATGGCTGGAAAAAGTTACGCAGGTGAATGAACAATTTGAAGAAGCGATGGATGATGACTTTAATACTGCAAATGCAATTTCAATTTTGTTCGATTTAACAAAAGAAGCTAATCTCTATCTGCAGGGTAAACATACCTCCATAAAAGTAATCGAGGCATTTCAAAGCAGCTTCACCACTTTACTGGATGTGTTGGGAATTTATATTGAGCAGGAAGGGGAATTACTCGACGAAGAAATCGAAGCATTATTGCAAGAGCGAGTGGAAGCCAGAAAGAAACGTGACTTTAATCGGGCAGACGAAATTCGCGATAATCTGAAAGAAAAGAATATTATTTTAGAAGATACTCCTCAAGGAACCCGCTGGAAAAGGGATAGTAATGAGTCTTGATGTAAAGCAAATGAAAAGTTTAGCTCTCGCTTACATGGGTGATGCTGTTTATGAAGTCCATGTAAGGGAGTATTTATTGCAAACTGGTAAAGTGAAACCGAATCAGTTACATCGATCGGCTATTTCGTTTGTATCAGCAAAGGCACAAGCTGCTGTTATTTTACACTGGCAGGAAACTAAACTTCTTAGTGATGAAGAAGAAGGAGTTGTCTCCAGAGGTCGTAACGCAAAATCCGGAACGGTCCCTAAAAATACAAGTGTACAAGCTTATAATTATAGTACGGCGTTCGAGGCGCTAATTGGTTATCATTATTTACTAAAAAATGAAAGTCGTTTAGACGAATTGATAACACAAGCAATAGAATTCAGCGAAGGGAGGCAGGCTAACGATGGATCAGGAGATAATAATCGGTAAGAACCCTGTAATCGAGGCACTAAACTCTGGACGATCGGTAAATAAGGTATTAGTATCAGAGCAATTAAACAATCAGTTATTTGGGAAGCTGCAGAAACTTAGCAGAAATGCTGGGACCATTATTCAAAAGGTGCCGAAAAAGAAGCTTGACCAGCTTGTGGAAGGTTCACATCAAGGGATTTTAGCCTATGTAGCATCCTACCAATATGCTACTTTGGAGGATCTGTTTGATAAAGCAAATGACAAAAATGAAACACCATTCTTTATTATATTGGATGAGCTGGAGGATCCTCATAATTTAGGGTCTATCTTAAGGACTGCTGATGCCGCAGGAGTTCACGGGGTAATTATTCCAAAACACAGGTCAGTTGGTCTAACTTCAACAGTAGCAAAAACTGCAGCAGGAGCACTGGAACATATTCCTGTTGCCAGGGTTACAAATATTGCAAAAACAATTGATGAATTAAAAGAACGTTATGTTTGGGTTGTTGGAACAGACGCGGATGGTACAGAAGATTACCGTGAGCTTGACGGTGACTTATCGGTCGCCATTGTGATCGGGAATGAAGGAAAAGGGATAAGCCGTTTGGTTAAAGATAAATGTGATTGGACTGTTAGCCTTCCAATGACTGGTCATGTTTCCTCTTTAAACGCATCTGTTGCTTGCAGTCTGCTATTGTATGAAATATATCGAAAAAGATTTCCGCTTGGTGATTAGGCATGTTTGTACTAGTTGTTGACGGTTATAATATCATCGGCGCATGGGAAGAACTCCAGAAACTTAAAGAAAAAGATATTGGACAGGCTCGGGACAAATTGATTGAATCGATGGCAGAGTATCAGTCGTATTCAGGGTTCCGAGTTATCGTTGTATTTGACGCGTACTATGTTAAAGGTATCGAAAGCAAGCATAAATCATATAAGGTTGAGGTTATTTACACAAAAGAAAATGAAACAGCTGACGAATGTATTGAAAGGCTTGTTAAAGGATTAAAGAACGTTAAAAATCAAGTGTATGTAGCGACATCAGACTATGCAGAGCAACGAACCATATTCGGACGTGGAGCTTTACGGAAGTCAGCCAGAGAACTATATATTGAATTTAAGGATTTTGAAAGAGAAATTGAAAAAGATATAGAAGCACACAAGAAGGTACAACCTAAAATTAGGATTCCATTAAAAAAAGAAGTACATGAAAAATTTGAAAAGTGGAGACGGGGAGACAAATAATACCTCGTTCTCCACTTTTTAATTGTACAGCATTGGTGTATAGAATATACAAGCGACTAATGTGAAGTAACAATTGCGCTTTAATTCCGAGTTAAGAAAAGTATAAATTTTTTCATCTTCCAAAGTTTTCTAATATTGACGTTAGTGAAGCGCTTACTGTATAATACGTTTAAATTGACTACACTGTAGTCGGGGGGTCATTTTTGGTGAGTGTCAAGCTAGCAGCAGAAAAGAACCAAAGCCTAAAAATGCTGGATGATGATAGTATTATCCTTCTTGTGCATCAAGGGAATAGTCAAGCACTTGATTTTTTAATAAATAAATACATCAATTTTGTACGAGCGAAAGCAAGAACCTATTTCATTATTGGTGCTGATAAAGAGGATATTATTCAAGAAGGCATGATAGGTCTGTATAAGGCAATTCGCGACTATGACGGGGACAAGCTATCATCGTTTAAGGCATTTGCTGAACTTTGTGTGACCCGACAAATTATTACGGCGATTAAAACAGCTACAAGACAAAAGCACATACCACTTAATTCGTATGTATCACTAGATAAACCAATTTATGATGAAGAATCAGACAGGACATTGCTGGATGTTGTAGCAGGTTCAAAAGCAATTGATCCACAGGAATTACTCGTAAATAGAGAAAAGTTTGGTGATATGGAATATAGATTGTCAGAATTACTAAGTGAGTTAGAAAAAGAAGTGCTGCGTTTATATTTAGATGGACAAACCTATCAGGAGATTTCAGTAGAGTTAAAACGTCACGTGAAATCGATAGATAACGCTTTGCAACGGGTTAAACGTAAATTAGAGCAGCTGCTGGAATCGAATGAAACCAGCGTATAATAGCCGTTGACACATCGTAGTAACCATGCTACAGTTATATGAGTAAAAAACCCTACAATGGGGTGATAAAGTGAATAAAAAAATAACATTAGCGTGTGCAATTTGTTCAAGCAGAAACTATACAACTAGTAAAAATGTATCCACACAACCTGTACGTATGGAAGTTAGAAAGTATTGCAAAACATGTGGGAAGCATACATTGCACCGTGAGACGAAATAATAGCACTCTTCGGGTAGAGTTTGGGGGTACAAGCATGAATCTTGTTCAATTTTTTAAGAATGTATCTCGGGAAATGAAAAAGGTTAGTTGGCCAAAAGGTCGTGAATTAACTAGTTACACCATAACTGTAATATCGACAGTAGTGTTTGTGGCATTGTTTTTCACAGTAATAGATCTTGGGATTTCCGAAATTTTAAGTTCATTTTTTGAATAATTAAGCTATAATTATGTTATAATGGAATATAATATTTCGATTTGAAAAAACCCGGGGCAAACGGGTTTTTTAATATTGCAGATCTTTTTAGGGAACTTTAAAGTTTTAAGCTAAGGGAGGGAAGGGCAAGTAATTTTGTCCTGCTTAAATGGAAAAAAATTGGTATGCTGTTCATACATATTCCGGGTATGAAAACAAAGTTAAAACAAATTTGGAAAAACGTGTGGAATCAATGGGCATGGAAGATAGAATCTTTCGTGTAATTGTGCCGGAAGATGAAGAAACAGAAATTAAAAACGGTAAGAAAAAAGTTGTTAAAAAGAAATTCTTCCCTGGGTATGTTCTGGCAGAGATGGTGATGACTGATGATTCATGGTATGTTGTTAGGAACACACCTGGCGTAACAGGATTCGTGGGATCAAGTGGACATGGAACGAAACCTACGTCGCTTTTACCGGATGAGGTAGATGCAGTGCTGAAGCGTATGGGAGTAGCCGAACCTGTTATGCAGCTTGACTTTGAAATAAAAGAAAATGTACGAGTCAACGATGGACCATTCACAAACTTTACAGGTACAATTGAACATATTGATGTTGATAAGCAAAAGGTTAAGGTACATGTTAATATGTTTGGGCGTGAGACACCAGTTGAACTGGATTTCTCCCAGATTGAAAAACTATAACAGGAATTATTTTACGACTGTTTTATAAAAGTGTTTCAACAAAACCTTGCATAATTTTATGATTCATGCTAAAATTCTTTTGTTATTTATGTCCTCGATATTCGAGGAAAATGGCTAATAATGAGTGGGAGGGGAAATTTCCCCAATTACCACATCACGGACTTTAAGGAGGTGTGTCTCGTGGCTAAAAAAGTAATCAAGTTAGTTAAATTACAGATTCCAGCTGGTAAAGCAAACCCAGCACCACCAGTAGGGCCGGCGTTAGGTCAAGCAGGTGTTAATATCATGGGATTCTGTAAAGAATTTAATGCGCGTACGCAAGATGATGCTGGTATGATTATTCCGGTAGAAATCACGGTATTTGAAGACCGTTCATTTACATTTATCACAAAAACTCCGCCTGCTGCTGTATTGTTGAAAAAAGCAGCTGGGATTGAAACTGCTTCAGGTGAACCAAACCGTAATAAAGTTGCTACTGTTAAGCGTGATAAAGTACAAGAAATTGCGGAAACAAAAATGCCTGATTTAAACGCCGCTGACGTAGAAGCAGCGATGCGCATGGTTGAAGGAACTGCACGCAGTATGGGCATTACGATTGAAGACTAATGTCTAACAATCTTTAATAGGTACAGGTTGCGGGAATGGGTTACCATCCATCGCAACCTTTTTGCAAGCTATAAAAGTATTTATACTTTTATAAGTGGGAGGTCTTACCGCTATAACCACAATTGAGGAGGAAACAAAATGGCTAAAAAAAGTAAAAGACTTCAAGAAGCTACCAAGCTTGTTGATCGTACAAAATCATATGAAGTACAAGAATCTGTTGCATTGTTAAAAGAAACAGCAAAAGCAAACTTCGATGAAACTGTAGAAGCGGCATTTCGTTTGGGTGTAGACCCTAAGAAAGCTGACCAGCAAATTCGCGGAGCTATGGTCTTACCGCATGGTACTGGTAAAACACAACGTGTACTAGTATTTGCAAAAGGTGATAAAGCAAAAGAAGCTGAAGAAGCTGGCGCCGATTATGTTGGAGAACAGGATCTAATCAATAAAATCAATCAAGGTTGGTTTGAATTCGACGTGATTGTTGCAACTCCTGACATGATGGCCGAAGTTGGTAAGCTTGGACGTGTATTAGGACCAAAAGGACTAATGCCTAATCCAAAAACTGGTACAGTAACATTTGAAATTGAAAAAGCTGTTAACGATATTAAAGCTGGTAAAGTGGAATATCGTGTTGATAAATCAGCGAACATCCATGTTCCAATTGGAAAGATTTCATTCGACAATGAAAAATTAGTCGAAAACTTTGAAGCAATTACAGAAGCGCTTGTAAAAGCTAAACCACAAGCTGCTAAAGGTATCTACATGCGTAATGCATCTGTGACATCAACAATGGGACCTGGAATTAAAGTAGACGTCTCAAGTTATGTTCGCGGCTAATTTGTTGTTGACAATCTAACAACGATTAGGTATACTGAATTGCGTTGTAAAAAAGAATACGTTGTACCGTAGACAGTAGGTGCGAGTAATCGCTTAATTTCCTGCCGAGGTGTTTAAAAGCAGATTAAATGATCGTTGATGATTATAATTTGTCATAAAAGCCTCCATGTCTACATGGAGGCTTTATTAGTCTCGTTATCGGTAACGTTAATAGGAGGTGGAACAATGTCCAATAGCAATATTATTGAGCAAAAACAACAACTCGTACAAGAGATTTCTGCTAAATTCCGTGACAGCCAATCTACTTTGTTAGTTGATTATCGTGGTCTTGATGTAGCTGAGGTAACTGAATTGCGTAAACAGCTTCGTGAAGCTGATGTTGAATTCAAAGTCTATAAAAACTCAATGGCTCGTCGTGCTGTGGATGCTGTAGAATTAGGAGAGTTATCTGATACATTGGTAGGTCCGACTGCAATCGCATTTAGTAATGAGGATGTAGTGGCACCAGCTAAAATATTGAATAACTTTGCAAAAGATCACAATGCGCTAGAAATTAAGGGTGGCGTAATTGAAGGTCAGGTTGCATCGCTTGAACAAATTAAAGAACTTGCTGATCTGCCAAATTACGAAGGTATGGTATCTATGCTACTTAGCGTGCTACAAGCGCCTATACGTAATCTTGCGTATGCAACACAAGCAATCGCAGATCAAAAAGAAGAAGAACAAGGTGCATAAATTGACGTTAGAGCAATTTAGCATTCCAGAATTATTAAATTAAAAAGAAAAATGGAGGAATAAATTATGACTAATGAACAAATCATTGAAGCAGTTAAAGAAATGTCTGTTTTAGAATTGAACGATCTTGTTAAAGCAATTGAAGAAGAATTTGGTGTAAGTGCTGCAGCGCCAGTTGCTGCTGCCGGTGCTGCTGGTGGAGCAGAAGAAGCTGAAGAACAAACTGAATTTGACGTAGTACTTGAAAGTGCTGGAGATTCAAAAATCAAAGTAGTTAAAGCTGTTCGTGAAATTACTGGTCTTGGTCTTAAGGATGCAAAAGACTTAGTAGACAATGCTCCTAAAGCAGTTAAAGAAGCTACTTCTAAAGAAGACGCTGAAGAAATCAAAGGCAAACTAGAAGAAGTTGGAGCAGCAGTAGAAGTTAAGTAATAATAGTTTTAATAGCAGTTAAGAATATGTAATAGTTTCTTGCTGCATAAGTGAACTCTGGCTTAGCGATAAGTCAAGTTTTCAAAAAAGAGCTCGTCGGAATCCGCGACGGGCTCTATATATATTTATTTCTTCATATATTACACACGAAGTAGGTGCCCTAATGTCAGAGCATTACTTTTCGCAGAATCCTCAATCTAAAAGTTCACCCAAGAAATGGAATTACCAATTACGAGGCAAGGATTACACATTTGAAAGTGATTATGGTGTTTTTTCAAAAAATGAAGTGGATTATGGTTCACGTTTACTAATAGAACAATTCAGACAGCCTTCGATTACAGGCGAGTTTTTAGATTTGGGCTGTGGTTACGGTCCGATTGGAATTACGTTGGCAGATTGTTATCAAGACAGAAACGTGATTTTAACAGATATTAACGAACGCGCTATCAACCTTGCTCAACAAAATGCCGATCATAATAATGTAGTAAATGTTGAATTTGTGCAAAGTGATCGTTTTAGCAATCTAACAAATCGGTCGTTTGCTGCTATACTGACAAATCCGCCGATTAGAGCAGGGAAAAAAGTGGTTCATCAAATGTTTGAAGATAGTAAGAATGCTCTATTGGAGCACGGTCAATTGTGGGTAGTTATTCAAAAGAAGCAAGGTGCCCCTTCAGCAAAGGAGAAATTAAGTGATTTATTTGGAAATGTTGAAGTTGTTGTACGCAGTAAAGGATATTTTATATTGAAAGCCACAAATGATTGACCTTAGATTTTACATGTGATAGTATAGTAAAATGCTAACATGGGACTTCCTTTGTCAAGGGGAAATTCTGTGAAAAATGAAACGTATAATTCGTCGGTAATCGGAGACACTGTTAAAATCCCAAAAATTAACACAAAAGGTTTTTAACAAAAGCCTTTTTTCGCATTTAAGAAAGTTTAATACTTTCTAATTGTAGTCGGGGTTCTAGAAAAGCAGACTATGCTTTCATAAAGACTTTTTACGATTAGTTAAGGTTTTTAATATTTTTATTATATCATATTGAAACGTGTTATATTACTGATGAATGAAAAATATGTGCTTGTATAACTCCGAATTACAAGTTTGTTCAGCATGTTTTTCGAACAGTAGCACTTGTGCTATTGTTGTTTCGTATCAACACACAAATAGGATTCAAAAAACAACTGATTTAATCTACATTATATCAGTTCGTTTTTGCTAAATATTATTAGTCATTTTTCAAAAGAGCGTATTTACGCTTTAATAGTTTATGAAAAATGCTTGATTTGAGGGGTGAAGTTGTTGACAGGTCAACTAGTTCAGTATGGACGGCACCGCCAACGCAGGAGCTATGCGCGTATTAGCGAGGTGTTAGAATTACCAAATCTAATCGAGATTCAAACCGCTTCTTACCAGTGGTTTTTAGAAGAAGGTTTGAGAGAAATGTTCAAGGATATTTCTCCTATTGAAGATTTCACAGGCAACCTTTCGCTAGAGTTTGTTGATTATAGTCTCGGGGAACCGAAATATCCTGTAGACGAATCAAAAGATCGAGATGTCACGTATAATGCTCCACTTCGCGTGAAGGTTCGTTTAATCAATAATGAGACCGGTGAAGTGAAAGAGCAAGAAGTATTTATGGGTGATTTTCCACTCATGACAGACACAGGTACATTTATTATTAATGGGGCTGAACGTGTCATCGTTTCGCAGCTTGTACGTTCACCTAGTGTTTACTATAATGAGAAATTCGACAAAAATGGTAAACGCGGTGTTACAGCAACGGTTATTCCGAATCGTGGTGCATGGCTGGAATTTGAAACAGATGCCAAAGATGTCGCATATGTAAGAATTGATCGCACACGTAAATTGCCAATTACGGTACTTTTACGTGCACTTGGTTTTGGTTCTGATCAGGAAATTATCGATGTACTAGGTGAAAGCGAGTACCTTAAGAATACATTAGAAAAAGATAATACAGAAACAACAGATAAAGCGTTATTAGAAATTTATGAACGTCTGCGTCCTGGTGAACCACCAACAGTGGATAACGCAAAAAGTTTATTGGTTTCACGTTTCTTTGATCCAAAACGTTACGACCTTGCACATGTAGGCCGTTACAAAATGAATAAAAAGCTGGACATTAAAAATCGCCTGTTTAATCAAGTGCTAGCTGAACCAGTTGTTGATCCGGAAACTGGAGAGGTCTTAGCGCAAAAAGGTGATAAACTAGAGCGTAAACTGCTTGATAAGATAATTCCTTACTTGGAAAGTGAGGAAGATAAACTCGGTGCAAAAAGTGTTGAACTACAAGAGGGAGTTCTTGATGATCCGATTCTTGTACAATCAATTAAAATAATAGACCCTACTGATCCAAGTGGTGAAAGAGAATTAGATGTGATTGGTAATGCCGGTGTTGACAGAAGTGTTAAAAACATAATGCCTGCTGACATTTTATCAGCGGTTAACTATTTCTTTAATCTACTTCACCACGTTGGAGGCACAGATGATATAGATCACCTGGGTAACCGCAGACTTCGTTCTGTTGGGGAATTATTACAAAATCAATTCCGTATCGGGCTATCTCGTATGGAACGTGTTGTGCGTGAAAGAATGTCGATTCAGGATACATCTAGTATTACACCGCAACAATTAATTAATATTCGACCTGTGATTGCTTCAATTAAGGAATTTTTCGGAAGTTCACAGTTATCACAGTTTATGGACCAAACAAATCCATTAGCAGAGTTAACGCATAAGCGTCGTTTGTCTGCTCTGGGACCAGGTGGTTTGACCCGTGAGCGTGCAGGATTTGAAGTTCGTGATGTTCACTATTCTCACTACGGCCGTATGTGTCCAATTGAGACACCAGAGGGACCAAACATTGGTTTAATAAACTCGTTGTCCAGTTACGCAAAAGTTAATGAATTTGGCTTTATCGAAACGCCATATCGTCGAGTTGATCCTGAAACAGGTAAAGTAACAGCACGAATTGATTACCTGACAGCAGATGAAGAAGATAACTATATTGTAGCTCAGGCGAACGCTCGCTTAAACGAAGATGGCAGTTTTACAGATGATGAAGTTATTGCGCGTTTCCGTGGTGAAAACACAGCTGTACCGCGTGAACAGCTTGATTACATGGATGTATCTCCTAAACAAGTTGTCTCGGCTGCAACTGCGTGTATTCCATTTTTAGAAAACGATGACTCTAACCGTGCATTAATGGGGGCTAACATGCAGCGTCAAGCAGTACCGTTGTTGCAACCTGAAGCACCAGTTGTTGGAACAGGAATGGAATATGTTTCTGGTAAAGATTCGGGTGCAGCAATTATTTGTGTTAACGATGGTATTGTTGAACGCGTGGAAGCAAAAGAAGTTCACATTCGCCGCGTTTCTGAAGTGGATGGAAAAGAAGTAAAAGGTGACTTAGACCGTTACCGTTTGCAAAAATACATTCGTTCCAATCAAGGGAGTTGTTATAACCAACGTCCTATCGTAAGCCAGGGAGACCGTGTTACAAAAGGCGAAATTCTTGCGGATGGTCCATCCATGGAAGATGGCGAGCTAGCATTAGGTCGCAATGTCCTTACCGGCTTCATGACTTGGGAAGGTTACAACTACGAAGATGCAATCATCATGAGTGAACGACTTGTGAAGGATGACGTTTATACTTCTATTCATATAGAGGAGTACGAATCTGAAGCTCGTGATACGAAGCTCGGACCAGAAGAAATTACCAGAGATATTCCGAATGTTGGCGAGGATGCCTTGAAAGACCTAAATGAAGAAGGAATTATTCGAGTAGGTGCTGAAGTTTCGGATGGAGACATCTTGGTTGGTAAGGTAACACCTAAAGGGGTAACCGAACTATCCGCTGAAGAGCGCTTACTACATGCTATTTTTGGGGAAAAGGCCCGAGAAGTTCGTGATACATCATTACGAGTGCCTCATGGTGCTGGAGGAATTGTTCTGGACGTTAAAATCTTTAATCGTGAAGATGGAGATGAACTGCCACCAGGTGTTAACCAGCTTGTTCGAGCATACATCGTTCAGAAACGTAAGATATCTGAAGGTGACAAAATGGCCGGACGACATGGTAATAAAGGTGTTATTTCCAAAATACTACCTGAAGAAGATATGCCGTTCTTACCAGACGGGACACCAATCGATATAATGCTTAACCCATTGGGTGTACCATCACGTATGAATATCGGACAGGTGTTTGAAATGCACTTAGGTATGGCTGCGCGTCAGCTTGGTATCCATGTAGCAACACCAGTTTTCGATGGCGCCTCAGAGCAAGATGTATGGGATACACTGGAAGAAGCGGGTATGCCAAAAGACGCCAAGACCATATTATATGACGGGAGAACGGGAGAGCCGTTTGACAACCGTATATCTGTTGGTGTCATGTATATGATTAAACTTGCACACATGGTTGATGACAAGTTGCACGCTCGTTCAACAGGACCATATTCACTTGTAACGCAGCAACCACTAGGCGGAAAAGCGCAATTCGGTGGACAGCGTTTCGGTGAGATGGAAGTTTGGGCACTTGAGGCATATGGTGCTGCTTATACACTTCAAGAAATATTGACGGTTAAATCTGATGATATTGTCGGACGCGTGAAAACGTACGAATCAATCGTTAAAGGCGACAATGTTGCCGAACCAGGAGTGCCAGAATCCTTTAAAGTCCTTATTAAGGAATTACAAAGTCTTGGCATGGACGTTAAGATGCTCGCAAGTGATGAGTCAGAAATAGAAATGCGAGACCTTGAAGAAGAAGAAACGCAAGCAGCAAGCAAACTGAACTTAGAAGTAGAAGGCAACTAAAAATAACGGAGTGTTGACTCAATACTGGGTCAGCACCTCCATCTATATAATTCTAAGTAATTGGTAAAATCGGACACTAAAAGGGAGGTAGGCCCCTTGCTAGATGTAAATAACTTTGAGTATATGAAAATAGGTTTAGCTTCATCAGAAAAAATTCGCTCTTGGTCATACGGCGAGGTCAAAAAACCAGAAACGATTAACTACCGCACACTAAAGCCAGAGAAAGACGGATTATTTTGTGAACGTATTTTCGGTCCACAAAAGGACTGGGAATGTCATTGCGGAAAATATAAGCGTGTACGGTATAAAGGCGTCGTTTGTGATCGATGTGGTGTAGAAGTTACCAAAGCTAAAGTACGTCGTGAGCGTATGGGTCATATTGAATTAGCTGCACCAGTATCACATATTTGGTACTTTAAAGGGATTCCAAGTCGAATGGGTCTTGTATTAGATATGTCTCCACGTGCGTTAGAAGAAGTGATTTATTTTGCTGCATATATTGTTACGGAGTCAGGAGATACACCACTGGAGAAGAAACAACTTCTATCAGAAAAAGAGTATCGGGCATATTATGACAAGTACGGCAAAACTTTCAAGGCGCAAATGGGAGCTGAAGCAATACGGAAGCTTTTACAGGATATCGATCTTGAAAAAGAAGTTGAAGCATTGCAAGAGGAGTTAAAAACAGCACAAGGACAACGCAGAACTCGTGCAATCAAACGTTTAGATGTATTAGAGGCATTTCGCCATTCAGGTAATGATACGTCATGGATGGTCCTTGATGTACTTCCGATTATTCCACCAGAAATTCGTCCAATGGTGCAACTTGATGGAGGACGCTTTGCAACTTCGGATCTAAACGATTTATATCGTCGTGTTATTAACCGTAATAATCGTTTAAAACGACTATTGGACCTTGGTGCACCAAGTATTATTGTGCAAAACGAGAAACGTATGTTACAGGAAGCTGTTGACGCATTGGTTGATAACGGGCGTCGCGGCCGTCCAGTTACAGGTCCAGGAAATAGACCATTAAAATCCTTATCTCATATGCTGAAAGGTAAACAAGGTCGTTTCCGTCAGAACTTGCTTGGTAAACGTGTAGACTACTCAGGTCGTTCGGTAATTGTTGTTGGCCCAAGTCTTAAAATGTATCAGTGCGGGCTACCGAAGGAAATGGCGCTTGAGTTATTTAAGCCATTCATTATGAAAGAGCTTGTTGAAAGAGGAATAGCTCATAATATTAAATCAGCAAAACGCAAAATTGAACGCGTGCATCCAGATGTTTGGGATGTATTAGAGGATGTTATTAAAGAACATCCTGTACTGCTAAACCGTGCTCCAACGCTGCACCGTTTAGGTATTCAGGCATTCGAACCAACATTAGTAGAGGGTAGAGCAATTCGCCTTCACCCATTAGTTTGTACAGCTTATAACGCTGACTTTGATGGAGACCAAATGGCTGTCCACGTGCCACTTTCGGCAGAGGCTCAAGCCGAAGCACGTATTCTAATGCTTGCTGCTCAAAACATTCTAAATCCTAAAGATGGTAAACCAGTTGTAACGCCGTCACAGGATATGGTGTTAGGTAACTATTATGTGACGCTAGAACGTGAGAATGCAATTGGAGAAGGCAGCGTATTTAAAGATCTTAGTGAGGCGCTGATAGCTTATCAAAATGGTTATGTTCATTTACACACGAGAATTGCCGTGCAGGCATCCAGCTTGAACAAGAAATCATTCACTGATGAACAGCAGGCTCAATTGTTAATTACGACTGTAGGTAAGCTTATCTTTAATGAGATATTACCTGAATCATTCCCGTATATTAATGAACCAACAAATGACAATTTGGAAATTAAAACTCCAGAGAAGTATTTTGTTAAAAAAGGAACAGATATTAGGGAAGAGATTAAATCACGTGAGATTATTCCTCCATTTAAGAAAGGTATACTTGGAGATATAATTGCTGAAGTGTTTAAACGGTTTAAAATTAGCGAAACATCAAAAATGCTCGACAGAATGAAAGATCTTGGATTCAGCTATTCAACAAAAGCAGGAATGACTGTTGGTGTATCTGATATCGTTGTATTAGCCGAAAAACAAAAGATTATCGAAGAATCACAATCCAAGGTTGATAACGTGTCAAAACAGTTCCGACGCGGTTTAATTACCGATGAAGAACGTTATGACCGAGTTATAGCAATCTGGTCTAAAGCAAAAGACGATATTCAAGAACGTTTAATGCAATCACTGAACCCAAGAAACCCAATATTTATGATGAGTGATTCAGGCGCAAGAGGTAACGCATCTAACTTTACACAGCTTGCAGGTATGCGTGGTTTAATGGCCAACCCGGCTGGTAAGATTATTGAATTACCGATCAAATCAAGCTTCCGTGAAGGGTTAACGGTGTTAGAATACTTTATTTCTACACACGGTGCTCGTAAAGGTCTTGCTGATACTGCACTGAAAACAGCTGACTCTGGTTACTTAACCCGTCGTCTCGTCGATGTAGCACAGGATGTAATAATTCGTGAAGACGATTGTGGTACAGATCGCGGTTTACCTGTTTCAGCGTTAACCGATGGAACAGAATTGATCGAACCACTGTTGGATCGGTTAGTCGGACGTACAGCGTTTGAAAAGGTTAGCCATCCTGAAACAGGTGAAGTAATAGTAGATATCAATGAAGTTATCTCAGAGGATCAAGCAAAACAAATCATTGAAGCAGGACACAAGCAAGTTATCATAAGAACTGCTTTCACATGTAATACAAAACATGGCGTTTGTAAGAAATGCTATGGCCGAAACCTAGCAACGGGTGATGAGGTAGAAGTTGGTGAAGCGGTAGGTATTATCGCTGCACAATCTATCGGTGAACCAGGTACACAGCTTACAATGCGTACATTCCACACAGGTGGGGTTGCAGGAGACGATATTACACAAGGTTTACCACGTATTCAGGAACTGGTTGAGGCGCGTAACCCTAAAGGGCAAGCAGTTATCAGCGAAGTTCATGGTACAGTCAATGAAATAAAAGAAGTAAAAGATAAGCAGGAAATTGTTGTTCAAGGTGATGTAGAACAGCGCTCTTATCCTGTTCCGTACAATGCACGCATGAAAGTTACTGTTGGTGATGAAGTATCCGCTGGTCAAGAGCTTACCGAGGGTTCTGTTGATCCAAAAGAACTTCTTCGTGCTCAAGGCGTACAAGGAGTTCAATCATACTTGTTACGTGAAGTACAGCGTGTTTATCGCATGCAAGGTGTTGAAATCGGGGATAAACACGTAGAAGTAATGGTTCGCCAAATGCTTCGTAAAATTCGTGTTGTTGAATCCGGAGATACAAATGTACTCCCTGGATCATTACTCGAAATACACCAATTCAAAGATGCAAACAACGCAGTATTACAGGAAGGAAAACGACCAGCTGTCGGTAAACCTGTATTACTGGGAATCACGAAAGCATCACTGGAAACTGATTCATTCTTATCAGCTGCATCCTTCCAGGAAACAACTCGTGTGTTAACGGATGCTGCCATTAAAGGTAAACGCGACGAACTGTTAGGTCTTAAAGAGAATGTGATCATCGGTAAACTGGTCCCTGCTGGAACTGGAATGCAACGTTACCGTAAGCTCAAATCATCTTTAGATCAAACGAGTGAAAAAGAAGAAGAACAAGAAGAAACAGAAACGGTAAAGTAACCATTTAACTTGGCTTTCGTCGTCGTGACTCTTGAGAGTCCTAGTTGAACTTATGCAGGAAGGAAAGTTCTATACTTTTCTTCCTGCCAAAAACAAGTGACTAAATTTCGGAAACACTAATAAAATAGTAAAATTTCAGTTGACATTAAAAAACGAGAATGATACTATGTTTAAGGTGTTTCCGATTGTACTTGTTACTTTGGAGGATGTATTGATGTCTTATGAAAAAGTAACTCAGGTTCAAACACAGTTGATAATCGGAACAAAGCAAACACTTAAAGCTATGAAAACTGGTGATGTAAGTGAAGTGTTTATTGCTGATGATGCAGACCAACAAATCACACAAAAGGTAGAGCGTTTAGCTAATGAGCTGGATGTGCCTTGTCACCGTGTTGATTCGATGGAACGACTAGGCGCTGCTTGCGGCATAGACGTTGGTGCATCGACAGTAGCAGTAAAACAATAAAGGTTTTGGCGGATTTTTTCGCGAAGACTTTGTTTTTTGCTAAAGGATGAACCACCTGGATATGTGGGATTAGAAATAACCAAAAATTGGGTGGTAACTGGTTTAAAATAAGCTTATAAATAAGAAGGGAGGATAACAATTATGCCTACAATTAATCAACTTGTACGTAAAGGTCGTGTGAACAAACCAAGAAAATCTGACTCTCCTGCACTAAATAGAGGGTACAACAGCTTCAAGAAAAGAGCTACGGATGAAAATTCACCACATAAACGTGGCGTTTGTACACGAGTTGGTACACTAACACCAAAGAAACCGAACTCTGCACTTCGTAAGTATGCACGTGTTCGTTTGTCAAATAACATGGAGGTAACTGCATACATTCCTGGAATTGGACACAATCTACAGGAGCATAGTGTGGTATTAATCCGTGGCGGTCGTGTTAAGGACTTACCAGGTGTACGTTACCATATTGTACGTGGTGCTCTTGATACCGCTGGTGTGGAAGGCCGTGCACAAGGTCGTTCTAAATATGGTGCGAAAAAACCTAAAAAGAAATAATTTTATAATATAGATATAGGAAAGGAGGGGGACATATGCCACGTAAAGGACCAGTACCTAAACGCGATGTCTTGCCAGATCCGCTTTATAATTCAAAGCTAGTTACACGTTTAATCAATCAAATCATGATAGACGGTAAAAGAGGTAAAGCACAAAAAATTCTTTATAATGCGTTTGAACTTGTAGCAGAAAGAAGTGGACAAAACGCAATGGAAGTTTTTGAACAAGCGATGAAAAATGTAATGCCAGTACTTGAGGTTCGCGCACGTCGTGTTGGTGGTTCAAACTACCAAGTACCGATGGAAGTTCGCCCAGAACGCCGTCAAGCATTAGGTTTACGTTATGTTGTTAATTACTCACGTCTGCGCGGAGAAAAAACGATGGAAGAGCGACTTGCTAATGAAATTCTTGATGCTTCTAACAACACAGGGTCATCAGTTAAAAAACGCGAAGAATTGCATAAAATGGCTGAAGCCAATAAAGCATTTGCTCACTATCGCTGGTAATAAAAACAAAATAAAGATTTTTACAGGAAGGAGAAGAATACATGGCTAGAGAGTTCTCCTTGGAAAAGACGCGTAATCTTGGTATTATGGCACACATTGATGCAGGTAAGACCACTACTACTGAGCGTATTCTTTTCTATACAGGACGTATTCATAAAATTGGCGAAACTCATGAAGGCGCTTCTCAGATGGACTGGATGGAGCAGGAGCAAGAGCGCGGTATCACAATTACATCCGCAGCAACTACTGCTCAATGGAAAGGTTATCGTATAAACATCATTGATACACCAGGACACGTAGACTTCACAGTAGAAGTTGAACGTTCATTGCGTGTACTTGATGGGGCGGTAACTGTTCTTGACGCGCAATCAGGTGTTGAACCACAAACCGAAACTGTATGGCGCCAGGCAACAACTTATGGTGTGCCTAGAGTGGTATTTATTAACAAGATGGATAAAGTGGGAGCAGATTTCATTTATTCCACAGAAACATTGAAAAAACGTTTAGGTGCAAACGCCCATCCAGTTCAGTTACCAATTGGAGCTGAGGATGATTTTGAAGGTATTATTGACCTAATTACAATGGATGCTTACTACTATCTAGATGATCTGGGAACACGTGCAGAAGCGCGCGAGATTCCAGCAGAATATAAAGAAAAAGCAGAAGAACTGCGTGCTAGCTTAGTAGAAGCTGTTTCCGAGTTAGACGAAGAGCTAATGATGAAGTATCTAGAAGGAGAGGAAATCTCCAACGACGAACTTAAAAAAGCAATTCGTACAGCAACACTTAACATTGAATTTTACCCTGTATTTGTTGGGTCAGCATTCAAAAACAAAGGTGTCCAACTAATGTTGGATGGTGTAATTGATTATTTGCCATCTCCAACTGACGTTCCACCAATCGAAGGTAAGGTTCCTGGTACGGAAGAGGAAGTAGTTCGTGAGTCATCTGATGACGCGCCTTTCTCTGCACTAGCTTTTAAAGTGGCTACAGACCCATACGTTGGTAAGTTAACATTCTTCCGCGTATATTCTGGAACATTATCTTCTGGTTCATATGTTAAAAACTCAGTAAAGGATAAGCGTGAGCGTGTAGGACGTATCCTGCAAATGCACGCAAACTCCCGTGAAGAAATCTCAACTGTATATGCAGGAGAGATAGCTGCTGGGGTTGGTTTGAAAGATACATCAACAGGAGATACACTTTGTGCTGAGAAGGATCTTGTAATCTTGGAATCAATGGACTTCCCTGAACCGGTTATCGGTGTTGCAATTGAACCTAAAACAAAAGCTGACCAAGATAAAATGGCAATTGCTTTAGGTAAACTTGCAGAAGAGGATCCTACTTTCAGAACAGAAACAGACGTAGAGACTGGTCAAACAATTATTTCTGGTATGGGTGAGTTACACCTTGACATTATCGTTGACCGTCTAAAAAGAGAATTTAAAGTAGAAGCAACTGTTGGTGCTCCACAGGTAGCATACCGTGAGACATTCCGTGGATCAGCTGAAGTTGAAGGTAAATTCGTACGGCAGTCTGGTGGTCGTGGACAATACGGTCACGTTTGGGTTAAATTTGAACCAAACGAAGAAGGCGCAGGCTTCGAATTTACTAATAAAATCGTTGGTGGTGTTGTACCACGTGAATACATTCCATCTGTTGAACAAGGTATTAAAGAGTCAACAGCAAATGGTGTATTAGCTGGCTATCCATTAATCGATATTAAAGCAACACTTTATGATGGAAGCTATCATGACGTAGACTCGAACGAAATGGCGTTTAAAATAGCTGGTTCAATGGCCTTAAAGGCTGCTAAAAACAAATGTCAGCCTGTTCTTTTAGAGCCTATGATGAAAGTTGAAATCGTAATCCCTGAAGAATACATGGGAGATATCATGGGTGATGTTACTTCTCGTCGTGGACGTGTAGAAGGAATGGAGCCACGTGGCCCGGCACAGCTTGTTAAAGCATTTGTACCACTTGCAGAAATGTTCGGTTATGCAACTGCATTACGTTCAAACACGCAAGGTCGCGGAACATTTACAATGCACTTTGATCATTATGAACAAGTGCCAAAGAGTATTTCAGAAGAAATAGTCAAGAAAAATGCAGGCGAATAATTGATTTTTTTCTAAATCTGAAGTATAACTTTTATTGAAGGCTAAGAAATAACATATTGTTATTTCTTGGCTGAAAATATAAAATCTAAAACATACTTTTATTTATTTAAAGGAGGAACTATAAATGGCTAAAGAAAAGTTCGATCGCTCAAAAAGTCACGTGAATATTGGAACAATTGGTCACGTTGACCATGGTAAAACTACTTTAACTGCTGCAATCACTACTACATTGCACAAACAATCTGGTGAAGGTACTGCAATGGCATATGACCAAATCGACGGTGCTCCAGAAGAAAAAGAACGCGGTATTACAATCGCAACATCTCACGTTGAGTATGAAACTGATACTCGTCACTATGCTCACGTTGACTGCCCAGGACACGCTGACTATGTTAAAAACATGATCACTGGTGCAGCACAAATGGACGGAGCTATCCTAGTAGTATCTGCTGCTGATGGCCCTATGCCACAAACTCGTGAACACATCCTACTATCACGTAACGTTGGGGTACCTTCAATTGTTGTATTCCTTAACAAAACAGACATGGTAGATGACGAAGAATTACTAGAACTAGTTGAAATGGAAGTTCGCGATCTATTAACTGAATACGACTTCCCTGGCGACGATGTACCAGTAATTAAAGGTTCTGCTCTTAAAGCTCTTGAAGGCGATGCAGATTATGAAGAAAAAATCTATGAACTTATGGCAGCAGTTGATGAGTATATTCCAACTCCAGAACGCGACAATGACAAGCCATTCATGATGCCAGTTGAGGACGTATTCTCAATTACTGGCCGTGGTACAGTTGCAACAGGTCGTGTTGAACGTGGTTCTATCAAAGTTGGTGACGATGTTGAGATCATCGGCCTTGCTGATGCTCCATCTAAATCAACTGTAACTGGTGTTGAAATGTTCCGTAAGCTTCTTGATTACGCTGAAGCAGGTGACAACATTGGTGCACTTCTTCGTGGGGTATCACGTGATGATATCAACCGTGGTCAAGTACTAGCTAAACCAGGTTCAATTACACCACATACAAATTTTAAAGCAGAAGTTTATGTGTTATCTAAAGAAGAAGGTGGACGTCATACTCCATTCTTCGCTAACTATCGCCCACAGTTCTATTTCCGTACAACTGACGTAACTGGAGTTATTCAACTTCCAGAAGGAGTAGAAATGGTAATGCCTGGCGATAACATCGAAATGGATGTTGAGTTAATTTCAAAAATTGCTATTGAAGACGGCACACGTTTCTCAATCCGTGAAGGCGGACGTACTGTAGGATCAGGCGTTGTAACTTCAATTCAAAAATAATTAATATGATAACTAAGAAACAGACAGCGTGACGACGCTGTCTGTTTTTTAGTTCGCTCTTTTCGGCAGGTAAGAAAGTAACTTGGCTGTCGATGTGCAGCCACCATCTATCATGAAAATCAATTTAATCAAATTAGAAACATTTTTTGTGGTTCTGCGGACTCTGTGGACCTTAAAGCATTCTATTAATCAAGGTATATGTTAGAAAACTTGGCATTCGTTAAGGGGATTGTAATGAAAGCGTATTTTGCTTTCTTAGAACCCCTTATACTCTGGAGCGCAAACCTTAGTTGCACTTATGCAGTTAAGAAGTATTTATACTTAACTGCTAAAATAGGGGTTCTGTCCGGATAACGATAGAAGTCGCGTAGAAATTAGCATAGATTTCGCCCCCTGTTGTTGCAGAAGCCATTTTTAACGGAACGAGGATCCGCTCCAACTGTTTGGCGAATCCTCATTCCGTTATTTCCTTGAAAACCATCGTTTCAAGCCTGGGTCCGGATCCTCGTTCCGCTATTTGTCCTTTTCACAGCAAAAATGGCTGATTTCCAGCTATTAACGGAACGAGGATCCGTCTCACCCTTCTAAGAGCACCTTTTTTACCAATTAGCGGAATGAGGATTCATTTCGCCCGTTTGCCAGACTATCATTCCGAGTGGCAAACTTCATGCCTTAAAGTACGCGTAGTAAATTTTCGGCGAGTTATTATAAGTTGGGGTGGTACCTGGCATTTGCGGTATTTCTCGAGATACTAACCACATATGAAATGAGAGATTAAGGCGAGTGTTCACGCATACAAAACCCGCTCAACAGAATTTAATTCTGGTTTCAGCAAATTTCTACAAAAAAAATTCTCTAACTCCTTGCAATCAGTGGAATATGTTTGTATAATACATAGATGTGCAATCAAATAGTTATCTATAATTAAAGGTTGCATTGACCACGTTTTTTCTTTATAATATTAATGTTGGTCGAAAAAAGGCGATGAAGTGAAAGGTTGTTGACACACCCGGCCCCTTTGCCATGGCGGATGGTCGAGAAATTTTCACGGAGAATGTCTATTATAAAATGGGCGAAAAGGAGGGAAAATAATGGCAAAAGAGAAGATTAGAATTCGATTGAAAGCATATGATCACCGTATTTTAGATCAGTCTTCTGAAAAGATTGTAGATACAGCGAAGCGTTCTGGAGCGAGTGTTTCTGGACCGATTCCGTTGCCTACAGAAAGATCTGTTTACACTGTATTGCGTGCGGTGCACAAATACAAAGATGCTCGTGAGCAGTTCGAGATGCGTACTCATAAGCGCTTGATCGACATTGTTAATCCAACACCACAAACAGTTGATTCATTGATGCGTCTTGACTTACCATCTGGTGTGGATATTGAAATTAAATTATAAATTATTGAATTATATAGGAGGTGTAACGGATGACGAAAGGAATCTTAGGTCGTAAAATCGGCATGACTCAGTTATTTTCTGACGAGGGAGAGTTAGTCCCGGTAACAGTTGTTCAAGCTGAGCCAAACGTAGTATTACAAAAGAGAACATTAGAAAATGATGGCTACGAAGCAGTACAAATCGGTTTTGCAGATGAAAAGGAATCACGTACAAACAAAGCGGAAAAAGGCCATGCTGATAAAGCAAACACAGCCCCTAAGCGCTACGTTCGTGAAATCCGTAACGCAAATCTTGATGAATATGAAGTTGGTCAAGAACTTGGCGTTGATGTTTTTCAAACTGGCGATAAGGTCGATGTAACTGGTACTTCTAAAGGGAAAGGTTTCCAAGGGGTTATCAAACGCCATGGACAACAACGCGGACCATCAACCCACGGCTCTCATTTTCATAGATCGCCAGGTGCGATGGGTGTAATTGACCCAATGCGTGTTTTCAAAGGTAAGAAACTTCCAGGTCAAATGGGTGGTAAACAAATCACTATTGAAAACCTTGATATTGTAAAGGTAGACGCTGAACGCAATCTGCTTTTAATCAGAGGTAATATCCCTGGAGCAAAAAAATCATTCGTAAAAATTGCGAGTGCATTAAAGGCTAACTAATCATATACACGAAGGGAGGATATGTCATGCCTAAAGTAGCACTATTAAAACAAGATGGATCTAAAGCTGGAGATTTTGAATTAAACGACTCCGTATTCGGTATTGAGCCAAACACGCATGTTTTGAATGAAGCAGTACTAATGCAACGTTCATCACTACGTCAGGGCACACATGCTGTTAAAAACCGTTCACAAGTTCGTGGCGGAGGAGCTAAGCCGTGGAGACAAAAAGGAACAGGTCGTGCACGTCAAGGTTCAACTCGTTCACCGCAATGGGTTGGCGGCGGAACTGTATTTGGCCCAACACCACGTAGCTACAGCTATAAACTACCGAAGAAAGTTCGTCGTTTAGCACTTAAGTCGGCACTTTCTTCAAAAGCAAAGGAAGAAGACTTGATTGTAGTGGAAAGCATTGCAATTAATGCTCCAAAAACAAAAGAAGTAGTACAAATGCTAAATGCACTTAATGCAGATAAAAAGGCATTAATTGTAACAGCTGACAGAGACGAAACAGTAGTTCGTTCTGCCAATAATCTACAGAACGTAAGAGTACTTACTGTAGAAGAAGTAAATGTACTAGACTTGCTTACGCATGACAAGCTGATCATAACCAAGGATGCAGCTGAAAAAGCAGGGGAGGTGCTTGCATAATGAAAGATCCACGTGATATTATAAAGCGCCCTGTCATTACAGAAGGTTCTGCTGACTTAATGGCAGAAAAGAAATATACGTTTGAAGTAACTCCGAAAGCGAACAAAACAGAGATTAAAGACGCTGTTGAACTGGTTTTTGGTGTGAAGGTAGACAAAGTAAACACTATGAATATTAAAGGTAAATTCAAGCGAATGGGCCGTTACGGCGGATACCGTTCAGATCGCAAAAAAGCTATTGTGCAGCTTTCAAAAGATAGTAAAGACCTAGACTTCTTTGAAGGTTAAATAGAGAAACTAGTGAAGGAGGGAAAACAAAATGGCTATTAAAAAATTCAGACCAACAACAAACGGCAGACGTTTCATGTCTTCATCTGACTTTGCAGAGGTTACTACGGATACTCCGGAAAAGTCTCTATTAAGTTCAATTTACAAGCGTGGCGGTCGTAACAACCAAGGTAAGCTTACAGTTCGTCATAAAGGCGGAGGTCACAAGCGTCAATACCGTATAATTGACTTTAAGCGTGATAAAGATGGAATACCTGGACGCGTTGCTACAGTGGAATATGATCCAAACCGATCAGCTAATATTGCATTAATTCATTATGCAGATGGAGAAAAGCGTTATATATTAGCACCAAAAGGAATCAAAGTAGGACAACAAATTGAATCTGGCGAACAAGCAGATATCAAGCTAGGTAATAGTCTTGCACTTCAAAACATTCCAGTGGGTACTATTATTCACAACATTGAATTGAAGCCTGGACGCGGCGGACAACTTGTACGCTCAGCTGGAGCTGAAGCACAGATTCTTGGACGCGAAGATAAATATACGTTGGTACGCTTGAAATCAGGCGAAGTTCGTTTAATATTATCTTCATGCCGTGCAACAATCGGCCAAGTTGGAAACCTTGAGCATGAGCTTATAACTATAGGTAAAGCTGGTCGTTCTCGTTGGTTAGGTAAACGCCCGACTGTTCGTGGTTCTGTTATGAACCCTAATGATCACCCACATGGTGGTGGTGAAGGACGTGCGCCAATCGGACGTAAATCACCTATGTCACCTTGGGGTAAGCCTACACTTGGTTACAAAACGCGTCAGCGTAACAAACCTACAGATAAATATATCGTTCGTAAGCGTAAAAAATAAACGGATGAGACGACGGGCGGTAAGATCCGTCGTTCAATTACGAAAGGAGGTTTATCCATGGGTCGTAGCTTGAAAAAGGGACCTTTTGCAGATGACCATCTATTGAAAAAGATTGATACTCTAAATGAATCTGACAAGAAACAAGTAGTTAAATCTTGGTCTCGTCGTTCAACAATATTCCCTACTTTTGTTGGTCATACGATTGCTGTATATGACGGACGTAAACACGTACCTGTCTATGTTACAGAAGATATGGTCGGACATAAATTAGGTGAATTCGCGCCAACCCGTACTTATAGAGGACACGGTGGCGATGATAAGAAAACAAAACGCTAATGAGAGGAGGCGCTCCACATGCAAGCTAAAGCCGTTGCGAAATCTGTTCGTATTGCTCCTCGTAAAGTTCGTTTAGTCGTAGATTTGATTCGAGGAAAAGAAGTTGGTGAAGCAGTAGGAATACTACGCCATACACAACGTGGTGCTTCTCCAGTTGTAGAAAAAGTACTAAATTCTGCAATTGCGAATGCGGAACACAACTATGAAATGGAAGCAGATAACCTGGTAGTTTCTGAAGTATTTGTAAATGAAGGTGCTACATTGAAACGTTTTCGTCCACGTGCACAAGGACGTGCAAGTAAAATTAATAAACGCACAAGCCATATTACAGTGGTTGTAACTGAAAAGAAGGAGGGATAGTCAGTGGGTCAAAAAGTAAATCCAAAAGGTCTTCGCGTTGGTATCATTCGTGACTGGGAGTCAAAGTGGTATGCAGGCAAAGACTATGCAGACTTACTACACGAGGATATTAAGATTAGAGAATATCTTGAAAATCGCTTACGCATTGCTGCTGTTTCTTCTATCGACATCGAACGTGCAGCAAATCGTGTAAACATCACCATTCACACTGGTAAGCCAGGTATGGTTATTGGTAAAGGCGGTTCAGAAGTAGAAGCTCTACGTAAATCATTAAATAGTCTGACCGGCAAGCGTGTTCACATCAATATCGTTGAAATCAAAAAAGTTGATCTAAACGCAGTATTAGTTGCTGATAACATTGCTCGTCAATTAGAAAATCGTATTTCATTCCGTCGTGCTCAAAAGCAAACTATTCAACGTGCAATGCGCGGAGGAGCAAAAGGAATTAAAACACAAGTGTCCGGACGTCTAGGCGGCGCAGACATCGCTCGTGCGGAACATTACAGTGAAGGAACAGTACCACTACACACATTGCGTGCTGATATCGACTATGGCACAGCAGAAGCTGACACAACTTATGGTAAGTTGGGCGTTAAAGTGTGGATCTATCGTGGAGAAGTCCTTCCAACTAAAACTAAAAAGTAAGGAAGGGGGAAATGCATTATGTTAATGCCTAAACGTGTAAAATATCGTAAGCAACATCGTGGTAAAATGAATGGCCGTGCTAAAGGTGGAACTACAGTAGCTTTTGGTGAGTATGGTCTACAAGCACTTGAAGCTTCTTGGATTACAAGTCGTCAAATCGAGGCCGCTCGTATTGCAATGACTCGTTACATGAAACGTGGCGGTAAAGTTTGGATTAAAATCTTTCCAGACAAACCATATACTGCAAAACCCCTAGAGGTCCGTATGGGTTCCGGTAAAGGTGCTCCAGAAGGATGGGTAGCAGTAGTTAAACCAGGAAAAATAATGTTTGAAATCGCTGGTGTACCAGAAGAAGTTGCACGTGAAGCGTTGCGTCTTGCTTCTCATAAACTGCCGATTAGAACTAAATTCGTAAAACGTGAAGAAATTGGTGGTGAAATCAATGAAGGCTAATGAAATTAGAGAACTAACCACTGCCGAAATTGAACAAAAAGTTAAATCGTTAAAAGAAGAACTATTTAATTTACGCTTTCAGCTAGCAACAGGCCAATTGGAAAACACCGCACGTATTCGTGAGGTAAGAAAGTCTATTGCTCGTATGAAAACAGTTGTACGTCAACGTGAAGTAAGCGTGAATAACTGAAACAAGAGAGGAGGATAACCTCAATGACTGAGCGTAATGATCGTAAAGTATATACAGGCCGTGTCGTTTCAGACAAAATGGATAAAACAATTACTGTTTTGGTTGAGACTTACAAGTTTCATTCGTTATACGGTAAGCGTGTAAAATACTCTAAAAAATTCAAAACACATGATGAAAATAATCAAGCTAAAAATGGTGATGTTGTTCAAATCATGGAAACTCGTCCGCTATCAGCAACTAAACGTTTCCGTCTAGTTGAAATCGTTGAAGAAGCGGTAATAATATAATAAAGTTCGCTCGGAAGGTATCCGAAGGGAGGTCACAGCGATATGATTCAACAAGAAACTCGTTTAAAAGTTGCAGATAACTCTGGTGCTCGTGAAGTATTAACCATTAAAGTATTGGGTGGTTCTGGACGTAAGACAGCTAACATTGGTGATGTAATTGTTTGTTCCGTAAAGCACGCAACACCAGGTGGCGTTGTTAAAAAAGGTGAGGTTGTAAGAGCCGTCATCGTACGTTCAAAGACAGGAATGCGCCGTAAAGATGGATCATATATTCGTTTTGATGAAAATGCTGCCGTAATTATCCGTGATGATAAAGGTCCACGAGGTACTCGTATCTTCGGACCAGTTGCACGTGAATTACGTGAAGCAAAGTTCATGAAAATCGTATCTCTAGCTCCAGAAGTTCTATAATGAGTAATGAAAAGCCTTGTCAAGGAGGTGCGTAAAGCATGCATGTAAAAAAAGGTGATAAAGTCAAAGTAATTTCCGGTAAAGACCGTGATAAACAAGGTACTATTTTAGAAGCATATCCTAAAAAAGAACGTGTCCTAGTAGAAGGTATCAATATGATTAAAAAACACGCAAAACCTTCACAAGACAATCCACAGGGTGGAATTCTTAACCAGGAAGCACCAATTCATGTTTCTAACGTAATGCCATTAGATCCAAAATCCGGTGAACCAACTCGCGTTGGATATGAAGAACGTGACGGAAAAAAAGTCCGTATCGCAAAAAAATCCGGTGAAGCATTGGATAAATAGTTTGTGCTGTGAAAGGAGGGCGACATGATGAATGAACTTAAACAAAAGTACCAGGACGACGTATTGCCGTCATTAATGAATAAATTTAATTATGATTCTGTTATGCAAGCACCAGCTATCGAGAAAATTGTTATCAACATGGGTGTTGGTGATGCAGTACAGAACTCAAAAGCATTAGATAATGCAGTTGAAGAACTTGCACTAATTTCTGGGCAAAGACCAATGGTGACTCGTGCTAAAAAGTCAATTGCTGGATTTCGTTTGCGTGAAGGGATGCCAATTGGAGCAAAAGTAACACTTCGTGGCAATCGTATGCATGAATTCCTACAAAAGCTTATTGCAGTTTCACTTCCACGTGTTCGTGATTTCCGTGGTATTTCAAAGAAAGCATTTGATGGTCGTGGCAACTATACATTAGGTGTTAAAGAACAGCTAATTTTCCCAGAAATCAACTATGATAAAGTAAGTAAAGTTCGTGGTATGGACATTGTTATTGTAACTTCTGCCAATACTGACGAAGAAGCACGTGAACTTTTAGCTCAGCTAGGCATGCCTTTCCAAAAGTAAAGCTAGGAGCTAATACAAGGAGGGAAAATTGTGGCTAAAAAATCAATGATTGCGAAACAAAAACGCCCACAAAAGTACAAAGTACGTGAATATACACGTTGTGAACGATGTGGACGCCCGCATTCTGTAATTCGTAAATTTAAACTTTGCCGTATTTGTTTCCGCGAACTTGCCTATAAAGGTCAAATTCCTGGTGTCAAAAAAGCAAGCTGGTAAACCCCGATTCGGGAAGGAGGTAATGTAGTAATGGTTATGACAGATCCAATCGCAGATATGCTAACTCGTATTCGTAATGCAAACATGGTGCGCCATGAAAAGTTAGAGCTTCCGGCTTCAAAAATTAAGAAAGAAATCGCCGACATCCTTAAACGTGAAGGTTTTGTACGTGATTATGAATTTATTGAAGACAATAAGCAAGGCGTTCTGCGTATTTTCCTTAAGTACGGTGCAAGCAACGAACGAGTAATAACAGGTATCAAACGGATTAGTAAACCAGGTTTGCGTGTCTACGCAAAAGCTGATGAAGTACCTCGTGTACTAAATGGCTTAGGTATTGCTGTTGTATCAACATCAAATGGAGTGCTTTCTGATAAAGAAGCACGTACACAAGCTATTGGTGGCGAAGTACTAGCGTACGTTTGGTAATAATATATACTTTTAAGACAGGAGGTGCATGGGATGTCTCGTATAGGACTTAAGCCAGTGGAAATTCCAGAGGGTGTTGAGGTAAACATTAATGGAAACACTGCTACAGTAAAAGGCCCAAAAGGTGAATTAACAAGAGACTTTCATCAAGATATGAAAGTTGTTATAGAAGATAATGTTTTAACTGTTGAACGTCCAAGTAACCATAAAGAACACCGAGCTCTGCACGGTACGACTCGCAGCTTGATTGATAACATGGTTCAAGGAGTTCATAAAGGTTTTGAGAAAAATCTTGAAATCAGCGGTGTTGGTTACCGTGCCTTAAAACAAGGTGACAAAGTAGTGATTAACGCAGGTTATTCACACCCGGTTGAACTTGATCCAATTGATGGTATCGAGATTGATGTTCCTAAAAACACACAAATTATCGTAAAAGGTATTAGTAAAGAATTGGTTGGTGAAGTTGCAGCAAACATTAGAGCAATCAGACCACCAGAACCTTATAAAGGTAAAGGTATTCGCTATGAAGGTGAATATGTACGACAAAAAGAAGGTAAAACTGCTAAGTAAGGTTAGTTAGGGAGCAGAAAGGAGTGACCTAGATGATCACAAAGCCTGACAAAAACGCTGTACGCAAGAGAAGACATGCGCGTGTTCGTAAATCCGTTGTTGGAACAACTGAACAGCCTCGTCTGAATGTGTACCGTTCAAATAAACACATCTATGCACAATTAATTGATGATAACGAAGGAGTTACTGTTGCAAGTGCTTCTACAAAAGATAATGAAATGAAGGTTGAAACAACAGGCAATGTAGATGCAGCTAAACAAGTCGGAGAATTAGTTGCAAAACGTGCCCAGGATAAAGGTTTTAAATCGGTTGTGTTTGATCGCGGAGGCTACCTTTATCATGGACGTGTAAAAGCATTAGCTGAAGCTGCCCGCGAGGCAGGTCTTGAATTTTAATCGATAGATAAAGGAGGGACATAGATGCATACTAGCATTGATCCGAACAAATTAGATCTTGAAGAACGCGTTGTTACAATCAACCGTGTTGCAAAAGTTGTTAAAGGTGGACGTCGTTTCCGTTTTGCTGCATTGGTTGTAGTTGGAGATAAAAACGGCCATGTAGGCTTTGGTACTGGTAAAGCACAAGAGGTACCAGAAGCAATTAAGAAGGCTGTTGATGATGCAAAGAAAAGCCTAATCACAGTACCTATTGTTGGAACAACTATTCCACACGAAATTAATGGAAGATTTGGTTCAGGTAACGTATTAATGAAGCCTGCAACTGAAGGTACTGGAGTAATTTCCGGAGGACCTGTTCGTGCTATACTGGAACTTGCAGGTGTCGGCGATATTTTAACTAAATCACTTGGTTCAAATACACCAATCAACATGATTCGTGCAACACTAAGTGGACTATCAAACTTAAAACGTGCAGAAGACGTAGCAAAACTACGCGGAAAGTCTGTAGAAGAACTGTTAGGATAAGGAGGGAAATACTATGTCTAAAAAATTAGAAATCACCCTCACGCGAAGTGTTATTGGTCGAACAGAAGGACAACGTCAAACTGTTCAAACACTAGGTCTGAAAAAAATTCATCAATCCGTAGTTCGTGAAGATACTCCAGCTGTACGCGGTATGGTTAACAAAGTATCTCATCTCATAGCGGTTAAAGAGGTTTAATTAAACATTAGCGTAAAGAGGAGGTGCTCGAATGAAACTTCATGAATTGAAGGCGTCAGAAGGAACTCGCAAAAAGCGTAATCGCGTAGGTCGTGGTATGTCATCTGGTAACGGAAAAACTTCCGGAAGAGGACATAAAGGACAAAAAGCACGTTCAGGTGGAAACACTCGTCCGGGCTTTGAAGGTGGCCAATTGCCATTATTCCAACGTTTGCCTAAGCGAGGATTTACAAATATTCACCGTAAAGAGTTTGCGATTGTAAACCTAGATGCATTAAATAAATTTGAAGAAGGCACAGAAATTACACCTGAGCTATTACTTGAAGAAGGTGCCGTTAGCAATCTTAAAGCTGGTATCAAGGTACTAGGTAAGGGTGCTGTTGAAAAGAAACTTACTGTAAAAGCTCATAAGTTCTCTGCTTCAGCGAAGGAAGCTATCGAAGCAGCGGGCGGTAAAACAGAGGTGATTTAATGTTCCGTACGATTTCCAATTTAATGCGAGTAGGTGACATTAGACGGAAGATCATATTTACATTACTAATGTTAGTTGTATTCCGTCTTGGTACATTTATTCCAGTGCCATATACAGATAAAGAAGCTATCGATTTTATGAATCAACAAAACGTATTCGGCTTTTTAAACACATTTGGTGGTGGGGCATTACAAAACTTCTCCATTTTTGCGATGGGGATTATGCCTTATATTACTGCAGCGATTATTATGCAATTACTGCAAATGGATGTTGTACCAAAGTTCACCGAATGGAAAAAGCAAGGAGAAATGGGCCGCAAGAAGTTAGCACAAATTACTCGTTACGGCACAGTTGCACTTGCGTTTGTCCAGGCGATCGCGATGTCAATTGGTTTTAATGCAATGGCTGGTGGATTATTAATAGCTGACCCAAGCGTATTAAAATTTATTATCATTGCTCTCGTACTAACAAGTGGAACAACATTCTTGATGTGGTTGGGTGAACAGATCACAGCAAATGGTGTTGGAAACGGAATCTCTATTTTAATTTTTGCTGGTATCGTAGCAGCGGTTCCAAATGGAGTAAATCAATTATATAGCCAGTATTTTGTAGATCCTGGTGATGAATTATTTATAAACATTGTAATTGTCGCATTAATTGCATTGGTGGTAGTAGCAGTAGTTGTTGGAGTTATCTTTATCCAGCAAGCACTACGTAAAATTCCAATTCAATATGCTAAAAAGCTTGTAAATCGTTCTCCAGTGGGGGGGCACTCCACACATTTACCATTAAAAGTAAATGCTGCCGGAGTTATCCCGGTAATCTTTGCAATAGCATTCATTATCGCACCAAGAACGGTTGCAGGGTTATTTGAAGGTAATGAGTTTGCTGAAACAATTGGAACGATATTTGATTATACCCAACCAATTGGCATGGTTATTTATGTAGCATTGATCATTGCATTCACCTATTTCTATACGTTTGTTCAAGTAAATCCAGAACAAATGGCAGAGAACTTGCAAAAACAAGGTGGATATATACCAGGTATTCGTCCTGGGAAAAATACAGAAACGTATCTTACACGCGTTATGTATCGTTTAACATTTGTAGGGTCTATCTTCTTAGCAGCTGTTTCTGTGCTTCCTATCCTCTTAGGTGGTCTTGCAAATCTGCCGCAAGCAGTACAAATCGGTGGCACGAGCTTACTAATCGTTGTAGGTGTTGCACTGCAAACAATGAAACAATTGGAAAGTCAATTAGTGAAGCGACACTATACAGGGTTTATTAAGTAACAGATTGCTGCCAATGAGAGCGAGGGGAAAATTGTTGAATTTAATCTTGATGGGTCTACCTGGTGCTGGTAAAGGCACCCAGGCAGAAAAAATAAATGAAAAATACCACATCCCTCATATTTCAACAGGAGATATGTTCCGATTAGCAATTAAAGAAGGAACTGACCTTGGTAAGAAGGCTAAAGAATATATGGACCAAGGTGAACTTGTTCCGGATGAAGTAACAATAGGAATTGTTAAAGAGCGTTTAGGCAAAGATGATTGTAAAAATGGTTTTTTATTGGATGGTTTTCCAAGGACCATTGCACAAGCTGAGGCATTGCAATCTCTTTTAGCTGATTTGAAGGAATCAATTGACTATGTCCTGCATGTAGATGTACCAGAAGAAAAATTAGTGGAGCGTCTAACGGGTCGTAGAATTTGTCCGAATTGTGGAGCAACATATCATGTCATATATAATCCTCCTAAACATGAGGGAATATGTGATAAAGATGGCTCTGAACTGATACAACGAGAAGATGACCAAGCAGAAACGGTGAAAAAACGTTTGGAAGTTAACATGAAACAAACGCAGCCGTTATTGGATTTTTATCAAGAGAAAGGATATCTTGTGACCGTTGATGGTGATCAAGAAATTGATCAAGTCTTTCAAGATATTCAAGCAAAAATAGAAAAGTAAGCATTTTGGCTGTATTACCAGCTCAGGATAGATGCAATTCTATTTTGTTAAAGTTATAATGAAAGTCGTAGAATATGCGGCAGAACGTGTATTACTTGATATAACAGTGACACAGAATAGCAACTGGTAGTGTGCCTATGATTGGCAGGATTAAAATAAAAGCCTAAGTGAAGGTGATCGTTGTTGAGCGAAGCTGATTCGATTCCGCGGATAGGTCAAGTTGTTCGTATAAAGCAAGGGCGAGAAGCAGGACAATATGCTGTAGTACTAAAAATGATAGATGATCGATTTGTCTTGCTTGCAGATGGGGAAAAACGTAAATATGATCGACCAAAGAAAAAGAATCTACATCATATTGAAGTTATGGATTATATTTCTCCGGAAGTCCAAAACAGCCTTCTAGAAACTGGTCGTGTCACAAATGGTAAATTACGATTTGCCATAGATAAATTTGTCAATGAAATTGTGACTGATTTAATGAAGGGAGATCAACACGATGGCGAAAGACGATGTAATTGAAGTGGAAGGTACCGTAACTGACACATTGCCGAATGCACAGTTTAATGTCGAACTTGAAAATGGCCATACGGTTTTAGCTCATGTATCTGGCAAAATTCGTATGCATTTCATCCGCATTTTACCTGGTGATAAAGTGACGGTAGAACTTTCCCCGTATGATTTAACAAGAGGACGAATTACGTACCGTTATAAATAGACGAGTGAGCTCCGATATAAAAGGAGGTAAAGATGATGAAAGTAAGAGCATCTGTAAAGCCAATATGTGAAAAATGCAAAGTCATTAAGCGTAAGGGCAAAGTAATGGTGATTTGTGAAAACCCTAAACACAAGCAAAAACAAGGCTAATAAACAAGGAGGTGCATTGAGCTATGGCACGTATTGCAGGTATAGATATTCCGCGTGATAAACGTGTAGTTATTTCATTAACCTATATTTATGGTGTTGGAAAAAATACTGCACAGGAAGTCCTTAAAGAAGCAGGCGTTTCAGAAAATACTCGTGTACGCGATTTGACAGAAGATGAATTAGGCAATATTCGTAAAGCAATTAACGAATTTACAGTTGAAGGTGACCTTCGTCGTGAAGTATCCCTCAACATTAAACGCCTAATCGAAATTGGTTCTTATCGAGGAATCAGACATCGTCGTGGGTTGCCAGTACGTGGTCAAAAAACGAAAAACAATTCACGTACTCGTAAAGGTCCACGTCGTACAATGGCTAACAAGAAAAAGTAAGGTAAAAGGAGGTAAGCTAATCAATGGCACGTAAAACAAATACGCGTAAGCGTCGTGTGAAAAAAAATATTGATACGGGTGTAGCACACATTCGTTCTACGTTTAACAACACAATCGTTACGATTACGGATGTCCAAGGTAATTCTATTGGCTGGAGCTCTTCCGGCGCACTAGGATTTAAAGGCTCTCGTAAGTCTACACCATTTGCTGCACAAATGGCTGCTGAAACCGCAGCTAAAACAGCAGTTGATAACGGTATGAAAACATTAGAAGTAACTGTTAAAGGCCCTGGTGCTGGACGTGAAGCAGCAATTCGTTCACTACAGGCAGCAGGATTGGAAGTTACGGCTATCCGTGACGTAACCCCAGTACCTCACAATGGTTGCCGCCCACCAAAACGTCGTCGTGTATAATTGTACTGTATAGAATTTGTCACCCTGTCTATAATGGGTTATGATAGCTAAAAGTATAAAGCATAAGGGAAATTCCCTTTTGAACAGACTTTACTATACAACATGACAAAGACATGAGAGTACGAATGAAATTTTAATAGCGCAGAAACGCCAACTGCCTATTTGAGGAATTTCGGTTAGACACGAAGTCTAACCGGGGTTTCGACGTTTTAAAGGAGGGTTTTATTGAATGATCGAAATTGAAAAACCAATAATAGAAACGGTAGAGATCAGCGATGATGCTAAATTTGGAAAGTTCGTCGTCGAACCGCTTGAACGTGGATATGGTGCCACTCTAGGAAACTCCTTGCGTCGTATCCTATTATCCTCACTTCCGGGTGCTGCTGTTACATCAGTTCAGATGGATGGAGCGCATCATGAGTTTTCAACAATTGAAGGCGTTGTTGAGGACGTAACAACAATTATTTTGAACTTGAAAAAGCTTGCTCTAAAGATTTACTCTGAAGAAGAGAAAACCTTAGAGATTGATGTGCAGGGAGAAGGAAAAGTTACGGCTGCAGACCTGACATATGATAGTGATGTAGAGGTATTAAATCCTGACTTACCACTTGCTACAATTAACGGTAAAGGTAAATTGCATATGAAGATTACGGCAGAACGCGGCCGCGGTTATCGTCCAGCTGATGCAAACAATCATGATGAGCGACCAATCGGAGTGATTCCGGTTGATTCAATCTTTACACCAGTATCACGTGTGACATATCAAGTCGAAAATACCCGTGTGGGGCAAGTTGCAAACTACGATAAATTAACAATTGATGTATCTACAGATGGAAGCATCCGTCCTGAAGAAGCAGTTTCTTTAGGTGCAAAAGTCTTTACAGAGCATCTAAATATTTTTGTAGGTTTGACAGATGAAGCACAAAATGCAGAAATCATGGTCGAAAAAGAAGAAGATCAAAAAGAAAAAGTGATGGAAATGACAATCGAAGAACTCGATTTATCTGTCAGATCCTATAATTGCTTAAAACGTGCTGGAATTAATACAGTTCAAGAGCTTTCAAATAAATCTGAAGAAGATATGATGAAGGTGCGTAACTTAGGTCGCAAATCACTAGAAGAAGTAAAAGTAAAACTAGAGGATTTAGGCTTAGGCTTACGAGATGATGACTGATCGATACAGACACCTTTAGAATAGAACAAAAGCGGAAGTGCCTGTTCAACGACGTATGAACTGCGCCCGTGCAACACGGGTGGTTCACTAGACGTTAGGCGCTGGTCGATAAAAACGTCACGTCCTGTGACTTCATCGACACTTGCACGTCCTGTGCGTCGAAGCTGGACGTGGCCCTGCGCAGATGTTCAATAATCAACGTTACTAGAAGTAATGAATATCTATGTAGCAGTATAAGGGAGGGATAGTCCATGGCTAGAAAATTAGGTCGTACAACAGACGCTCGTATGGCACTACTTCGCAACCTTGCATCTGATTTGATTATTCACGAACGGGTTGAAACAACAGAAGCAAAAGCGAAAGAGTTAAAATCAACAGTAGAGAAAATGATTACACTTGGAAAACGCGGTGATCTTCACGCGCGTCGTCAAGCAGCAGCTTTCTTATATAATCAAGAAGCGAACGAAAACGAAAGTGTTATGCAAAAACTCTTCGATGACGTCGCTGCACGCTACGAAGACAGACAAGGCGGATATACACGCGTTCTTAAGCTAGGTGCTCGTCAAGGTGACGGAGCAAAAATGGCAATCATTGAACTAGTTTAATGAATTCGTGCGCTTAAGGGGCAGGACAGAATCTCTTCCATGAGGTGAATCCCGGCCCTTTTTTTGTATGCAGAATTAAGCAGATGACTGTTTATAGATGGACAAGTGGGAACATCGACAGGAGAGCGAGAACATCGACAGAAGAGCGGGGAACATCAACAGAATAGCGAGAGCATCAACAGAAGAGCAGTGAACATCAATAGAAGAGCGAGAACATCGACAGAAGAGCGAGAACATCAACAGAAGAGCGGGAAATATCGACAGAAGAGCAGTGAACATCGACAGAAGAGCGAGAACATCGACAGAAGAGCGAGAACATCGATAGAAGAGCGAGAACATCGACAGAAGAGCAGGGAAATCGACAGAAGAGCGAGAACATCGACAGAAGAGCCCAACATCAACCAGAAAACCAAAATAAACTCACGCTCCACCCAGGGCATTGAGCAGAGCAGGGGGTATTATTGCTATGAGAGGTAAGTTAATAGAATTTAGAAACGTGTCATTCAGGTACACTGAAGAACTGCCTTGGGTGCTGAAAGATTGTTCGTTCGAAATCTATGAAAACGAAGAAGTAGCGATTATAGGTCATAATGGTTCAGGTAAATCAACTGTTGCTAAGTTAATGAATGGTCTGCTTTTCCCAGAAGAGGGAGCAATCTTTATTAACGGTCAGCAGGTAACACAAGAGTCCATCTGGGAAATTCGGAAAGATGTTGGCATGGTTTTCCAAAATCCGGATAACCAGTTTGTTGGAACAACTGTACAGGATGATGTTGCATTTGGTATGGAAAATCGCGGGATACCTCGTGCCGAAATGGTTAAACGGATTGATGATACTTTATCTGCTGTCGGTATGCTGGATTACCTTATGACCGAGCCGCACAAACTTTCGGGAGGTCAAAAACAGCGAGTAGCAATCGCAAGCGTCTTAGCAATCTTCCCACAAGTTCTTATATTGGATGAAGCAACAGCAATGCTAGATCCAAAAGGTCGAACAGAAATTATGGAAACAATAACTAGTGTCCAGGAGAAACATCAACTTTCATTGATCACGATTACCCACGATCTTCAGGAAGTAGTAAGAGCTGAGCGTGTAATTGTGATGAATGAAGGTGAAATTTGGGATGAGGCTACACCACGGGAAATCTTTGCAAAAAGGGCTGAACTGCGAAAAATTGGTTTAGATGTTCCCTTTATTGCAAATTTATCTGATGCGTTATTAAAAGCTGGGGTATCGATTACAAATGAACCCTTAAATCAAAGAGAACTTCTGGAGGATTTATGGATATCACATTCAAGAATGTAAACTATATCTACCAACAGGGTACACCATTTGAACATAAAGCAATTGAAGATTTATCTTTTGATATTCCGTCGGGTTCATTTGTAGCGATAATTGGTCACACTGGCTCTGGTAAATCAACACTTATTCAGCACCTGAATGGATTGGTTCGTCCAAGTTCTGGTGATGTTACGATCGGTGATTTTCATTTAACAAATGATTCTAAAGTCAAAAACATGAAAGAATTACGCAGTCGAGTTGGCGTTGTATTTCAATATCCGGAACACCAATTATTTGAAGAAACCGTTGAAAAAGATATAGCATTCGGCCCAGAAAATTTTGATGTTCCGAAAGATGAAATACAAAAACGGATTCGGGAGATAACACCTGATGTAGGAATACCTGAAGAATTATTGAAACGGTCACCATTCGAGTTAAGTGGTGGACAAATGCGCAGGGTAGCGATTGCAGGGGTACTTGCCATTAAACCTGAGGTACTCGTATTGGATGAGCCTACTGCCGGACTTGATCCACGAGGGCAAAAAGAAATGATGAACATGTTCTATGATATGCATAAGAGAGAGGGCCTTACTACCATTCTTGTAACCCATAGCATGGAAGACGCAGTTAAATATGCTGATCATGTAATTATATTAAATAATGGCACTAAATATATGGAGGGGAAGCCAGAAGAAGTATTCATACAGAAAAAAGCTCTTCAAAAGGTTCAACTCGAAGTCCCGGATATAGTTCAATTTTTGAATGCTTTCGAGGAAAAGTTCGGGAAAAGAATTCCGTATAGACGGCAATCAATTGAAGAAATTGCAAGTGAAATTCAGCAATTTTTGGAGGGAGCTGAATCATCATGAGCAATTCATTAATCATTGGTCAATACGTTCCCGGAAAATCGGTCATTCATCGGTTGGACCCACGAACAAAGATTATTATTATTTTCTTCTTCGTGTTTATCGTATTCTTTGCAAACTCTGTTTTAAGCTATGGTGTTCTAACTGCTTTTGCGCTAGCGAGCATGTTTACGACACGAATTCCAATGTACTATATTATCAAAGGGTTAACGCCTGTGTGGTTCCTGATTGTGTTTACGTTCCTATTGCATCTTATCGTTACAAAAGAAGGATCAGTACTAATAGAATTCCTAGGTTTTAAAATTTATTCTGGTGCACTTATTCAAGGTTTTGCTATTTCAATGCGGTTTTTCCTGCTTATTTTGGTAACATCACTCTTGACCTTAACAACAACACCGATTGAAATCACAGACGCAATCGAGAATATACTACATCCTTTGAAAAAAATGAAGTTCCCTGTCCATGAGCTTGCACTTATGATGTCTATTTCCTTACGATTTATTCCGACACTCATGCAGGAAACAGAGAAAATATCAAGAGCACAAGCATCACGAGGTGTGGATTTTCGGACTGGTCCGCTAAAAGAACGAGTGAAAGCAGTTGTTCCCTTATTGGTTCCGCTATTCGTTAGTGCATTCAAGCGTGCTGAAGACCTTGCAATGGCCATGGAGGCTCGGGGTTATCAGGGAGGCGAAGGACGAACGAAACTCCGGGAGTTAAAAATCGAAAAGCGCGATATATTTATTTATATATTATTCGTATTTGTAGTTGCCGGTCTATTTTTTACAAGAAACTGGAGTTAGACACCAAGAAAGGTTGGAGGAAGCATGGAAAAAATCAAATGTATTATTAGCTATGATGGTACGAACTTTTCAGGCTTTCAAATCCAGCCAAGAACACGTACCGTTCAAGGAGAACTGGAAAAGGCATTAACTAAAATTCATAAAGGTGAGCATATCCGAGTGCATGCCTCTGGTCGTACAGATACAGGAGTGCATGCAAGGGGTCAGACAATTCATTTTGAAACACCATTCACGCTGCCTCCTCAAAATTGGAAACAAGCGCTTAACACCCTTCTACCTGCCGATTTAAACGTATACAAAGTCGCGGTAGTTCCTGACTCGTTTCATGCTCGCTATGATGTTGCGGAGAAAGAGTATCGGTATTATATCTGGAATGAACGGGAAAAAGATGTGTTTAAGCAAAATTATATGTATCAATTTCCGTATCCTCTCGATATTCAAGCGATGCAATATGCATGCCGCTATTTTGAAGGAACCCATGATTTCACCACATTTTCATCAGCAAAAGCGACTATAAAAGGTAGTAAGATACGCCATATGTACGAAGTATCTTGCCACAAAGAGGGAAATCAGATCGAATTTATTTTTCGTGGGAGCGGTTTTTTATACAATATGGTAAGGATTATTATCGGGGCTCTTTTGGATATTGGACAGGGAAGACGCGAGCCATCTGATATTACTGATTTATTGGAAAAAAAAGACCGGAGACTGCTTGGAGAAACTGTGCCAGCACAAGGGTTATATTTATGGCAGGTCAAGTATGAGGAGCCTCACTAGTAAACTTAGCAAGCAAAAAAATTTGATTTACTATCCTTGTTGAACTAAGTACTCTTCACAAAGTTCTCATCCGGCGATATTGCCTAAGTACATTTAGCCGAACCGGGGTCAGTTTTGCAAATTAGTCGGATCCTCATTCCGTTATTTCCTGTAAATCGTATGTTTGAAGCACGTTATGTAATTCTCTTTCCGCTATTTGTACATTACACCCTCAAATTTCATGTTTTTTGAGCAATTAACGGAACTAGGATTCATCTCATCCCATTTGGGACGGTTTTTCCCCTATTTAACGGAACGAGGATCCGCACCGCAGTTTTATCGGTCCCCTTTGCCTGTGTCACAATATACAAAGAGCAACAAGATTCACGAAGAGAGCTTCTTTTAAAAAATCCTTCTAAAGCTTGACAAACACATTAGTGATGGTATATGATGATTATTGGCATTTTATTTCTAAAACCGCGATTAGCCCCGGAATCTAATTGTGTTGAATATATAGGAATAACAACTGAAACGAATTATTGAAATATGGAGGGAAACCATCATGCGCACAACTTTCATGGCGAATGAAAATAACATTGAACGTAAATGGCTAGTTGTGGATGCTGAAGGTCTACGTTTAGGCCGCTTGGCAAGTGAGGTTGCTGCGATCCTTCGCGGGAAGCATAAACCAACTTACACACCACACGCTGATACAGGTGATAATGTAATTGTTATTAACGCTGAAAAAATAGAACTATCAGGTAATAAATTAAATGACAAAATGTACTATCGTCATACAGGCCACCCAGGTGGAATAAAAGAACGTAATGCAAATGAAATGCGTACAAATTACCCTGAACAAATGATAGAGCTTGCTATAAAAGGTATGCTTCCAAAAGGTCCTTTAGGCCGTAAAATGGGTAAGAAATTGCACGTATTCAGAGGTTCTGAACACAATCATCAAGCACAAAAACCAGAAGTTTACGAGCTTCGTGGATAATTAAAAGGAGGTTAATCAATTGGCACAAGTACAATACTACGGCACTGGTCGTCGTAAAAGATCAACTGCACGTGTACGTCTAGTTCCAGGAACTGGCCGTGTAGTTATAAATGACCGTGATGCACAAGACTACTTTCCATATGAAACGCAACTATTAATTTTAAATCAACCACTTGCAACTACTGAAACTCAAGGAACTTATGATGTTTTAGTTAACGTGCATGGTGGAGGATTTACTGGCCAAGCTGGTGCTATCCGCCACGGTGTCGCTCGTGCGCTTCTAAAAGCAGATCCTGAATACCGCGGTTCCCTAAAACGCGAAGGATACCTAACACGTGACGCACGTGAAACAGAACGTAAGAAATACGGTCTTAAAGGCGCTCGTCGTGCACCACAATTCTCAAAACGTTAATATATCTACGTTTCAAGGCTCTCAACCTTTATTGGTTGGGGGTCTTTTTTATGCTTATTTTTTGCTTCTGACCACATTTTGACCACGAAAATATATTCTTTGCACTCATAGCTGCTCCATGTACTTTTGGAACTTGGTTGCTGTTTGTTCTTTTAAGTAATCCGTGACATGTGTATAAATGTTCATGGTCGTGTGGATGTCAGAATGTCCTAATCGTTCCTGGACTTCTTTAATGGTTGCTCCTGCTTCAAATAATAAGGAAGCGTGTGTATGACGAAATCCATGAATAGTAATTTTGTGTAATTTATGTTTTTTAGCTAACATTGCTAGCTTTTCATTTAAATATGACGAACGAAGTGGAGAACCATCTTCACGGGTGAAAACAAACTTATTATTTTCTATATTAATAAGGTTAGATAACTTTTCTTCTTTTTGATGGATACGTAATTTTCTAAGTAAGTTTAAACTTTTGCTATCTAAACTAATTAAACGTTTTGATGCTTTTGTTTTCGGTGTTTGTAAGAGAAATTCACCATTGGTCTGGAAGAGTGTTTTTCCAAATCGTATTGAACTTGCCTCAAAGTCGATGTCATCCCAGGATATAGCTAACAACTCTCCCTTTCTAGCACCTGTATAGATAAAAAGATGAAAAAGAACATGATCACGGATAGATACTTCCTTTTCAGTTATTTCTAAGAATTGTTTGATCTCGCCTTTACTCCAATAATTACGTTGTTGTGAATCATCTCCTTCGCTTAAAATTTCTTTCTGTTGTTTTGGTATACTTACGTGCTCCATAGGGTTTCTCATAATTATGTCCATCTTAAGAGCATATTTAAATACCTGGTTTGCTTGGATCTTGATATCATTAACAGATGCAATATTATCCGCTATTTCATTTATCATTTTTTGGCAATATGCCTTTGTAATATCTTTCATTTTTAATTTACCAAAGCGAGGGAGAATATGAATTTTGAACTTTGAAGTGATAGTTTTCTTTGTGCTATTTTTAATGGTCCTCGCATGGTCGGAAAACCATTGATTGAAAATGTCATGATAAGTGAGATTATTAAAATCAATTAGTAATCCGTTTTCCAGTTCTTGTTCCAACTTGACAGCACTTGTTTGTGCTTCCTTTTTTGTTTTAAATCCTCTTCGCGTTGTTGTTTTTCTTTTCCCCGTTTGAGGGTTAGTACCAGAATCTATTTTAAATAACCACTTTTGGCCCTGTTTTGTTGAGTATTTTTGGTATGATGCCATTTTCTTATCATCCTTCCAGTATAGTTTAGAATTCAATATAATCTTTTACGAATTTCGTCTAAGATTGAAACTTTGCCACTATATCCAGCTTCGATCAATGAATTGAATAATTGTTCTATCTTGCTTTGCGAATGTGAATTAAACTCTGATAATGCTTCCTCCAACCATTTTCTTTGATTTGCCCTATCTGTCTTATCATTGTTATGACAACTATCCGAACAATGTTGATTATCCTTTCTGTTTGGAATAAATAGCCTATTGCATTTTCTCCAAGTACATTCAATGAATTCTTTTCCTTCTTCCCAATCCATAGTTAATCTAAGATAAATAGCGGATAATAGAGAATCGAATCTCCAACCTTTACTTATAGAATGGTTTACTATATCCGGGAATACCTGGGGATGAACATCCTTTAGTATCTCATTTAAGTGAAGAAAAGGTATTAGTGTTTGTCCTTTTTTAGTAAAAATATCTTCCACTCTTTTTTTGTGCTTTTTTGGAACATTTCTTGTTTTATCTTCGATTCGTATCATTTCATTCATGTATTTATTCAATTCTTTTTTACTTCGGAATCCTTTTTTAAAGCCAACATCCTTATATTCGTTGCCTATTTTATTTATCAGTTCCTTATATTTGCGAATTGCTTCTTGGAAGACAATAACTGGCTCGCGATCTCTTTCTCCTTGAGGCTTATTCTTATTCTTATACAAGTCATCTATTTTGTGAATCTCAATGGCTACATTATGCTTATCAAATATCTCTGAGACTGTATTTATATCGCTATAAGTTGTTGTTTTTCTTAACCCTAATAACCCCCATGTATTTGCAAATTGAAGTATTTCCTCATGGTTATCTGGATTAATACGGCTAAATGCTATATGTGGAGCTATTTCTAATTGTCCACTTTGAACTTCAGGTCTTTTTTTTGGAATTTTATATTTCAAAGGGTCATATTCACTTCTTCCACCTCCTTTCATTTGAACTATGAATTCAATTCCATCAATATTAGTTATTTCGTATTCTGATTTCCACCAACTTGAATTATTTTCCTTGATCCTACTGCTATTCATAAAAAAATATCCCCTTTCAATTATTTACCCTTTTGATACATAGAAAGTGTAAGTGTTAGGTGTTATATTTACATTACAACAAAATCAACAACATTTCAATAACAAAGGAGATTTGTATATGAAGCTTAAAGCTAATCAAGAAATTAGAAATTTGATTAAGTCTATGGGTTACAAGCAATGGGAGGTAGCAGATTTACTGGAAACCGAAGAAAGTGTATTTTCAAGGCTATTACGTAAGGAATTAGATCATGAAGTAAAGAGTTGTTTGATTAAAGAGATAAATAAGTTAGGTGATGTCGGTGAACTTCAAGATTGAATTACCAGAAGATACGTTTATGGTTACCCGAGATGACTTAAAGGAAGTGATAAAGGTATTAATGGATGAAATTCAAAAGGACATTGATAATACGCAAATTATGACCATAAAGGAAACTTCAGAATTCCTAAAGGTTAGTGTTCCAACAGTACGAAAAATGATAGACAATAAGGAAATTCCATTTTTTCAGCGAGGACAGGTGATACGTTTGAATCGTTCGGACTTAAAAGAGTGGCTCCGTAAAGAAATGAGAAAAGAGGGTGTTCAATGAAAAATCAAAAATGCAACGTCAATAGCGATTCTCAAACTAAATTTTTTGGATGGAAAATAATTAACAAAGGAAGTAGGGGTTATGGCAAATGTACAATTAGATAATGGGTTTACAAGAATTGCTAATGAATTATTAGAAGTGGTAATGAATCAAAAATTAAACGGAACTCAGTTCAAAATTATTATGGCGGTTTGGAGATACACTTATGGATACAGCAGAAAGCAACATGAAATGTCGCTAGGGTTTATTTCTGAAGCAACAGGCGTTCACAAACAAACGGTAAGGAATGAATTGGAAAAGCTAATTGAAAGAAAAATAATTAAAGTAATAAAGGAATCTAGCTTTTCAAGTTCTAGAGTTATTAGCTTCAATAAGAACTATATCGAGTGGGAAGGTTTACAGTCAGCGAAACGGCTGACAGTTAGTAAAAAGGCTAACACTGCAGTAAGTGAGTTGACTGACACTACAGTAAGTGAACTCACTGACCAAGAAAGAAAGCCTAAAGAAAATATTAAAGAAATACAGTCGCAGGTTATTTTTGACCATTACATTTCTAAAAACATAATACAACATAAGCAGTTTGATTCAGATATGAAGAAAGCAGTTAAGAAAGCTATTACTAAGTTTGGCATAGATGAAGTGAGAACAGCTATTGATAATTATGCTGTTGTAATAAAAAGCGATGCTTACTGGTTCACTCAAAAATACAACATTATTAATATGATGCGAGATAAAGATATTAGACAGTTTGGGAGTGAAGCGGATCCATTAAGTAATTTTTTGGTTAAAGAAAAGAATCAAACAAAACAATCAATTAATTGGGAGGATATCTAAGTGAAAAGAGAAGAGGTAAAAGAAGTATTTAAACAATTAAACTTTGCCTATTCACAGTTCAGTGTTACACCTGAAAAAGTGGATGCTTGGCACAAACTATTGCAGGACCAAAATCCGGCAAGGGTAATGGTTAATGCAGAAAGATATATATTAGATAACAAATTCCCACCAGCTTTAGCAGATATAAGGGAACGTAGAACTGAAGCACAAGAGGACGACTTTTTAGATAAGTTGAAGAAGTGGGAGGAAGAAGCTGTTGGATATAAACCTTGATGCAGAACAAGCATTGTTGGGGTGCATACTTAAAAAAGGCAATCTCATCAAAGAGACCACTTTGGACGAAAAGCATTTTGCAGATGCTTCTCATAAAATTCTGTTCAAGACTTTACGAAAGATTGAACAGAAAAGTGAACCTATAGACACTGTATCAATAATTACCACAATCGGACAAGACTCAATAGTACGTTTAGGTGGAAAGCAATATCTTTCTAAGCTTATTAATAGTGTATCTAGCTTTGAACCATTTAAAACATATGAAAAATATATTTTTGAGTCGTACAAAATAAGAGTAGCTAGACAGATAACTGAAGCAGGGGTTAGAGATAGTGAATCTATATCTCATATTATTAAAGACTTGTCAGATCTAGAATTAGAAAATAATGATGTTGATTATGACCACAAGGAGTCACTACAAAAGCTATATGAGAAAATTGATAATCAAGAAATAGGATTAAGTGGAATTGACACAGGTTTCAGAGAGCTAAATCGTTTTTTAGATGGGTTTCAAAAGAAAGATTTAATAATATCTGCTGCTAGACCTAGTGTAGGCAAAACAGCTAAAGCATTAAATCACGCCATACACCATTGCGCTAAAGGAGGAGTTACCGCCTTGTTTTCACTGGAAATGGGTGAGGAATCCCTAAATAAACGTATGATATCAACCATCGGAAATATTGATGGTCACAAGATGAAAAATCCTAAGCAATTCTTTAATGAACAGGACTGGGCTGATTTTTCTGATGCCTTAGGATTTTTAAGCAACATGAATCTAAATATCTATGATAAGTCTGGCCAAACCATCCCATACATCAGAAGCAAAGTAAGTAAGTTAAGAAGAAAATATCCAGACGAGGATATACTAGTAATCATTGATTATCTTCAACTGATTAGGCCAGCTAAAAGATATGAATCTAAGAATGTAGAAATAGGTGATTACTCAAGAAGTTTGAAAGGGGTAGCTAAAGATATGAATGTCCCTGTAATCCTTCTTTCACAGTTATCTAGGGGTGTTGAATCAAGACAAGATAAAAGACCTATGATGTCAGATATCCGTGACAGTGGGAGTATAGAGCAAGATGCAGATGTGATTGAGTTTCTCTATCGTGATGACTATTATAATAAAATTAAAACTGAAAATATTATCGAAGTGATTATAGCAAAACAACGGAATGGATCAATCGGTACAATTGAGCTTGCTTTTATTAAAGAACATAATAAATTTGTAGATTTGGATTACAGACGTGACCATTAGAGATCTTTATAACGATGCTGTTAAGTTTGATGAATCACATGTTTTATTACTACTAGATTTTCTACTATTTGAGAAGCGATCCATCGCATTTAATGATGATGTATCTGTATTAGAACTTTACTTCAATGCTAAGCACAAAGAACGAATGAATCAATTATTATTGGAATACAAAAGGTCAACGTCTAATGAAGTTAAGTAATAGATATAATTAAGAAATAGAAAATATAAATTTCACAAATGATTTAGGTAAAAGATTAAAAGAAGAGGTTGATAGTCATGGGTGGTTATGGATCAGGTCCTTACGGAGCAGGATTAAAAACACCAAAAAAAACAGTAGAACAATATAGATCTATAAATATAAAACAATTAAAAACCATTATAAATTCAGATATAAAAGAATTAAGTTTTACCATAAGTGGTGTTGATAAAGAACAGGAAAGGATTCTTCTTATTGACTGGACTAATAGTAACTTTGGCGGCAAAAGACCGTGGTTCTTATGTCCTTGGTGTACAGAGAGGAGGGTAAAACTTTACTATAAAGATCAGGCTTTTCTTTGTAAGAATTGTCATGGTTTAGCTTATCGAAGAACACAAATTTCGGGTGACTGTATAGCTGAGATAGATTGGGAAATTCAAAAGATACAGAGACGATTAGAAATTAGCAATTTAGAGGAGTATACAGCACCACTTTTTAAACCTAAAAACATGCACCAAGTTACTTTTTTTCAATTACGTATGAAACTAATAGACCTAAAAGAAAAAAGGGCACAGGAATGGATCAATAAAGCAGAGAAAGTATTGAATATTATTTAGAATTATTAACACTAGGTAGACTTTCTCGAAGAAATCCGTGTGAACTGAGGGGCAATTATGGAAAAAATTTCAGTAACCAAGTAAAATTGGAAAAAGGCTAAGAATTATTAAAAGGAAGAATAAGCATAAAAAGTAATAAGTCTCTAACTTTAGTAGAGGCTTAATTTTTTTCATGTATAATAGAATCACTGGAGCGGATTGATATGAAATGGGAAAATCCACCACATGGCGGAGAATATAAGCTTGTAGCAACTAAAAAGTTTAAAAACGATATCGGTCTTGTTGTATTGTGTCCAGATCGTCGAGAATATAGCTGGCGAAATGTACCAGACTTACATAATGAAGAGTTGAAAAAGTACCTATTGTCGCTTCGTGAAGGAATTGAGAAAGGCGTTTATGATCTTGAATTACTTAATAAAGAATTAGATGGAAGATAGTCCAAATGACTTAAAATATTGGTTTAGTCGTCGATATATTAGGTAATAGGATAAAAAAGGTTAATTACGGTAAATTATACCAAAAATGTATACAAACACTATGGTCAAATAAAAAGGGTGGGCGAAGGGTCTAAGCTTTGGCAATTTGGATTCACTGGTGGCATTAGAATAGTGGCTATACATATTATATGAATAATTACTTAACCCCACTATTTGTGGACTATCACCATCAAATCTATCCGAGTAAAAAACATAATCAAAAGGATATTAAAAATTTTCCCTTTTGTCCTATTGATACATATTCTTAGACCCTCGTTATGAGGGTCTATCAATTTTGTACATTTTCACTTCTCCAGACAAATCAGCACACAACTTATCACACTCATCCTTACTAGGTGTATCATGATATGCATTGTATCTTTTCTTAGAAATTTCTTTGGCGTTTTATAAGTACAGAAAAGTAATAGCATACTTATTTACCATAATTCTCCATAAAAGTGTGGTGGGATGTCTAATATTATAGTATTATAATATTTAGGTTTGCTTAAAATCTTATGAAAAAAAGAAGGTTTTTTTAAAGTATTGTAGAATTTTAGTATAGTATATAGTTTTACGATTGGTGAAAATCTTTACCAATAATAGGAGGGACTATGGAATACATAATAAATTTAAGTCGTTTTCTTACTGAAGAAGACAGGAATTCATTAATGCAGAAACATATTAAAATAATATATGAGTCAAAGTTTATTGAATTAATAGGAGTGGAAACCGATAATATACGAGAAGTTAAGAAAATGGAATTTATTGAAAAAATAAGTAGACCGGTTCAAGGAGAATTCCAAGAAGGCGAATTTAACTCTACAATAACCTTTGAGCCAAGGGTGAGAAGAACCCTGTTAAGTAGTAGAAGTTTGGTAGGTTGGGGAGATACCAGGATAGCTATCCTTGACTCAGGAGTGAAGCCGGATGTTTCAGTAACTGCAACTAAAGACTTCACTAACACAGGAATGATGGACATCCAAAACCATGGTAATGATGTCGCAAAGATCGTGAAGTTTTTAGCAAAAGGTTCTAGTTTATTCATTGCTAAAGTTGGTAATACTAAACCAACCGACCTTTATGTTATGCATGGATTAGAATGGGCATATAATCAAGGAGCTAGCATAATTAACATTTCAGCAGGATTTAATAGGAGATGTAGCGGTAATTGTAATCTATGTACTCTTGTTAACAAAATAGCGAATGCAGGTGTTACAATAGTGATTGCAGCAGGTAATAATGAAAATTTAGAGGATAGTATTGAATGCCCAGGTCATGCTATTAATGGAATAACAGTTGGAGCAGTTGGACATGGTTGTAAATTAACAAGTTACACTAGTTTTGGTAAAGTTGGAGAAGGAAAACCAAATATTGTCGCTCCAGGTAACCTTAATATTGATGGACGATATATTAATGGAACATCGTTTGCTTCACCATTCGTTTCCGGAGTTTTAGGTGCAATATTAAGGAAATCCGGTTCTGTTGGCAAAGCAGTTGAATATATATATAAAAGTGTAGATGATTTAGGACATCATTCTCATGAACAAGGATTAGGTTATTTAAACCTAGAAAAACTTGTGGAGGTGTTAGATAGTGAAGAAAATAATAGTCCAAGTGCGGGACAAAACCAAAGTTCTTAAAATAAAAGAATATAGTAAAGTAATATATGTATCGAAGTTTATGAATACTATTGGAATTGAAATAAGGGATGAGGATCTATATAAGCTCGATGAAGATGAAAATGTTATTAGTCATCATGAAAGCCAAGAAGGAACATTTCAAATAAACTCTGTTATTTAATAGGCTATAGATATAAAATGACCATCAAAGTTATAACGGGTTCAGTTTCGGGAGAGAAAAATGCTAATAACATTAGAAATAACACAATAATTAGCATACATTCCGAACACTATTTCGCAATATAAATAGCAAACAAAAAACGCTCAGATTTTTCTGAGCGTTTTCTTATGGTAATATTTAATTTTTCTTATTAAACTAAACGCACCCTATAGTTTAATAAGTTTATTCGTTACCTTCTTTACTTTTGCTAAATGGGATTGTTTTTTTAAATTCATAAATATAAACAGTGTCATAACTTATATTCATAAATAGGGCTAAAAAGAGAGGGTTTTTAATGTGAAATACTGATATGCGAGAGTTTCAACTTTAAATCAAGATTTACAATCTAAAATTGCGCAAATTAAAAATGAGGGTTATTTTAAAAAGAAACTATTTTTAAAGATAAATTCACTGGAACAAAAAAAGAACGGCTGAACTTCATAAAGGTTTTACAATTATTAAAAAAGGGTGAGACATTGGTTGTCACCAAATTGGATCGTGGAAGATACACCAACAGGAAGATTAATATTTAATATTATGATGATGTTTATGGAATTTGAAAGAGATATGATTGTAGAACGGACGCAAGAAGGAAAAACTATCGCAAAACAAAAACCTGATTTCAGGGAAGGTAGACCAAAAAAGTCTTCCAGGCAACAAAGGGAGCATACTATGAGTTTGCTAGAAAGCCATTCCTATAAAGAAGTAGAAGGTATGACAGGAATTCCGAAAAGTACACTAATTAGAGAGAAAAACTAGACAGGTTATTAGGAGTTGAATAAATTTCTTTGAGCTCATAATAGATCATCGTTTGACCAAAACAGGGTGCTCCCGCATATGTTATGTTTTCGAGTTTCTTCCTAATATAAATGTACCCTCTGGAAAAAAGAATGATGATCCGTTTTACGTGACGGTTTTCCGATAAAAGCAAATATATGGTAAAATAGTCTTATTAATTTCTTAAAGGAGTGTTGTAGTTTGTCGCAAAGTACACAAGGTCCAAGACCTATCGAAAAGATACCAATGCACAAATCCATAAATCTTTCTAAATGGTTGGGGGATCAACTTTTTCTGTTGAGCAAGGAGTCAAATGCAAGGAGAAGGAAGGTGAAAAGAGGGCAGGTGTATTGGTGTCAATTCGGAGAAAACATAGGCAGTGAACAATGCCTTACAAGACCAGCGCTTATTTTGCAGAATGATAGTGCTAACCGGTCATCTCCAAATACGGTTGTAGCTCCAATAACGAATACGGCAGACCTTAATAGTTCGGTATTTCCGTTGAATAGACCGACAAGCTCTCCGATACAGGGTAATGTGCTTTTGGGGAACATGGTGACAGTGAGCAAAGTGAGATTGAAAGACCATATATGCGATCTGGATGAAAAAACCGAAATGCCAGGTGTGGAGGAAGCGCTGTACAATGCACTGGGTGTAATAGGGAAAATCGAACAGGAAAGAAAGAAGCTATCCAACATCGAAGACCACCTCAACAGAGCTAAGAGAGAAAGAAACGAAGCCCAGGATGCGTTAGCAGAAATGCGTGAATCTCTGAATCTACCAAAAGGGACCGATTACGCAGCGATTCTTGAATATGTAAAGAAGCTGAAAGAGGAAACAGAAGAAAAAACGTAAAAAGTGGAGCCTCTGTGAGCAATTGTGAACAAAAGCGGCGAATTCTTATGATCTATCGGCGAAAATAATGCTATTGTTGTTGACACCAAGTAGTGTATTTGCTACTATACTAATAGATACAACGAAATTTTGGGCGACGTACCCGAGATAAGCCATGTGAAAATGGCACTATAGAATGTTCAACCAAGGGAACCCCGAAGTAGGGTTCCCATTATACTTTCACAAATTTTTAGCAACTTTCTTATGTTTCTTGCATAAGAATGTAGGGAACAACCAATAATAGATGCTACAACGAAACCCTAGGCGACGAACCCGGGGTACTATATAACCAACCAAAGGAACCCCGACGCAGGGTTCCTATTATTTTACAAGGCGGTCCCTTATCGTTGGGGGATCGCCTTTTTTATTAAGTCTGTTCTTAAGCGCCTTATCGTCAATTTGATTGATTAATTCATTTATTGCAACCATATATAAAGCTTCCAAGTAAAATTTAACATGATTGTATTCATTATTATAGTAGGCGAATATGAGCATTGACTCGAACTTACGTGAATCCTCTAGAGCTAAAATGCGGATTACTGTAAAATGCCTATTGAAAAAATATGGATATCCACATGATACAGCAAATGGCGATCGACACTGTCGTTCAACAAGCTGAGTTAATGGACAACAATGAAGTTAAATAACTTTTTTCAACTAACCACAGACCATCTTTGAATGGGTTGTGGTTTTCTCTTTAATTTATTATGTGATTACATATTGACAATATTAGAAATATAACATATCATAAATATGTAATCACAAATTAACTAATTAAGGGGTGTGTGAAATGGAGGATCGTGTTTGGCTGGTAAGACCCTTACCCCACGGAAGCAATCATATGAAAGACTTTTTGAGTGAGAATATCATTGCGGTGGGTTATCCAGTAGGGGAAGAGTTGACGAATTGTAACGATAACCAAATTCGTTCTTTATTAAAAGAACATGGTTGGGAAGTAGGAATTGGAAATGTAAATACTCTCGTTCATGCGATGAACGTGGGAGATATTGTCGTTGTCCCTGATGATAATAAGAAAGATGTTTACTTTGGTAAGATTACAAGTGATTATCAGTATGAAAAAGAACTTGACGAAAATAAACCCGGAAGCGGGTATCCTCACCAAAGACAAGTGGAGTGGTATTTCGATAAAAAGCCTCTGTTAAGATCGGAATTACCTGATGAACTAAGAGGATCAATGAGGTACCCAGGAACTATTGCTGACATAACCAAACACCACGAACATGTATTCAAAACAATAAAAGATCCTAGTTTGAATTCAGAATCCACTTTGGAACATAAGGCAAAAAAAGTGCTTGAAGAAATGTTGAAGCATGAAAATCCAGAAGTTAAATTAAGAGCTGCTGAAATTATTTTGAAATAAGGCACCAAATAATTTATGTATAAAAAGGATTTAAAGGAATTTAAATAATCAAGACTTTAAAATATAGTTTGATAAAAAATCCTGCATAAATATATATTGCAGGATTTTTTATATAATATGAAGCTTTAACTTATTTTGGAGACGCTCGTACTCTCAATTCTTGCTCTTTTGATTTTGCATATATAGTTGAACGTGGTACACCTGTCATTTTAGTTATATCATTTACACTTAGACCGTTGGATTCTCTATCTTGAAAGAGTGTTAAAGCGTGTTTAACGTCTTTGTCAGCCTTTCCCTTACGCCCTAGATGCTTACCTAGTTTTCTTGCCCTTTCGCGGCCTTCAGTCGTCCTCTCGTTAATGATATCACGTTCAAATTCAGCTATTGCACCTAACATAGTGAACATTAGCTTTCCAGCTGGTGTCGCAAAGTCAATCTGTTCTTTTATGAATAACAACCCTATCCCCTTTTCGGTAAGCTTTTTAGCTATCTTGTGTAAATCAAAAGTGGATCGTGCAAGTCTATCTATTTTATATACAACTAACTTGTCACCTTCCCTTAGATAGTCCAACGCTTTATGTAACTCTTCTCTATTGCTTTTGGCGCCACTTTCTTTTTCCTTGAAAATCTTATCACATCCGTATTCAATTAGCCTATCAATCTGTCCCTCCAAATCTTGTTCAAGGGTACTTACCCTTGCATATCCAATAATAGCCATTATATAATCCTCTCCTGTCTAAAAGTCTAAAGTCTTATATACATTTAATTATAGACTAACTTCTAGACGGGTGCAATATAAAATATCATTCTAAGAGGATTATTTTTTTAACCTATCTAGAACTTGTAACTTTTGGACAAAGGCTTTACGATATTGAGCTAAGTTCAAAAAAAACAACTACTTACTGAAGGGTTCGACAAGATCATAGAAGAAAAGTTTACTGGTACAAAAAGAGTTAGGCCAAAGTTCGTAGTGATGTTACACGTATTAAAAGAAGGCGACACAATTATTGTTACTAAACTAGATCGCCTTGCTAGAAACATCAAAGAAGGTATAGAAGTAGTAGAAGAACTATTTAAAAAAGGTGTGCGTGTACATGTTCTAAACATTGGCCTTCTAGAAAATACAACAATGAGAAGGTTTTTCTTGCAAACAATGTGGGACAGGACATAACTAGCCTCATAACAATATATAAATATAGTGAACTGTATCTTTAATATAGTTCTATTACCCCCAGAGATAAGAAAAGGTTATGGATACTATCTAATTTCCGGTCATCAGGTATATAAATTATGGTTCCATCTCTACCACGTGTTAATAGTACACGATAACTATTTATTCTAATTTGAAAAGGATCTTTTAATCGATTATCTTGGTGTGAATTTACCCATTTGTCATTTACGAATTGTAGATCATAGCCCCAACAAAGGATACCTAGATCTAACTCAAGACCTTGTGTTTGAAATTCGGTTGCAGCGTAATTTAAGCGTGAAGAATAAAAAGGTGAATTAGGATGATTAAAATAGGATACATATTCATTTTTCTTATTTACGGTAGGAAGGGGACTCTTTTGATATCCCTTAGATGAAACTAAATAACCATATTGTTTATTAGTACCGCTATATGTTTTACTTACTAAGTTTTTTATTGCTTTAAGGTTACGAGACACATAAAGGTTAATACCATTAGACATTAATCTTGGCGTTATTGGTTTTACACTATCAAAATTAGACTTAAATAAATTTTCTACCCATGAGTGCCATTCAATTGAAGCGTGGTTACGCAGGGTGTTATTGAGGTTTAAAAATGATTTCGAATAATGCTCTTGGGCATTTGGAAAGTATCCGTTCAATCGATTGTCTGAATGAACAAACCATGATCCATTTGCAATTGCTTGATTCCACAATTTCAACCCGCTTTCTTCCCCAGTGTGAATTTCTTGTCCTTGACCTATTAAAGCAACAACTACAGACCATTCCTTTTGTTTCTTAGCCATTTCAATTATTAATTCAGGCTCTGAAAATGGTTTGTTCATCTTTTCTGAATCCCAAGCCCGTTGAGCTTCATCAAAAACAACAATATGCTCAGGTGGGACGTTGCCATAACTTAAAAATTCTCTTTTATAATTATACAGAGCTTGTACAAGTGTTCGGTCGTTAAGGTAATCCTGCAATACATTTACAAGAGGACCATTCCCTGAAAGGTATATCGCTTCTTTTTCTTCATGAGCTAATTGTAGTCCTATTAATGTTTTGCCTGCTCCAGGAACACCTGCTATAAGCACAAGGTGATGAGTTTTAGTTTCCTTCGCTATTTGTATTACTTGTTTAATCTCCCTTAGAGCTAATGGTATATTTGTGTTATTAACTTTACGTATATTGGGGAGCTCTTCATTCTTCATAATTAGGCTAGCCGCTTCAAGAATCGTTGGTAATGGCTCGTATTTACCGGTCAAAAACTGTTCGCATGAAATTTGATAACCCTCAATATTATCGTATTTCATCAATAATTTACCTAAATTAACCTCGTCTGTAATTCTATAAATTTCCTTGTTTTTCATGGCTATAATTCTATCTTGTTGTTTAGCTTTAGTAATAACAAGAGAACCAGATACCTGTAAGTTAAACTTGTTAATAGTGTTATGGTATCCTCTTAAGTCACGTAAATACCCAGTTAATTGCTCAACGTCAGAAGAAGTACTCATGTTTTTCATTTTAAATTCTAATACAACTATTCTACCTGGTATTAACAACAAAACATCTGGTCGTCTTCCACCTTCCCTAGGTAGCTCATATTCAAAAATCAATCCCCAATTCAAACAATCGATTTCGCTTTGTACTTGTTTAAATACGTTTTGTAGAAAGTGAAAGCAATCTACCCACGCATTAATCTGTTCTTCACTAGGATCATTTATAAAGTCTTTCATGTTTGATATAAAATATTCAAAATCAAGTCCAGTAAATTCTTCGGTATTTCCATACCACCCACATCTATTCATAGTTACGCCTCTCCCCTTTTAAGTAATATTATATCATTTTATATGGAAAGAGTTTTATAATAAGGTAAAATTTGTTAGTATTATTCTAAATTGTTTGATTTTTAAATATTTGTATATAATGTCAATTTTATTGTTAAATACATTCTATGGTAGAGACTTGTTATGAGGTTAGGAATGCTATATAAGTTTATTTACATTCAGCTCTAGACTAGACGAGGAAAAACGGGAAGGTGAGTGGATCATTATGGAGATAACAAATTATTTCAATAAAGAATTGCATAATGCAAATACAAGTTATTTTATTCTAGATACGAAAGGAAACACAGGTGATCATGGTGATGTCGATTTCAAATCATATGACTGGTCACCAAGCAAATTTAATCGAGTAAAAGAAGGAGATTTATTTCTTTATAGGCGCCCAGGAAAAGCTTCTGAATTAAAAGGTAAATTCTATTTTTTTGGTGCTGGAAAAATTGAACGGATAGAGGATATTGGAGAGGATAGGTGTAGAGGGTATATTGGAAAGCCCGTTTCTTTTGAAAAAAGGCTACTACCTCAAGACCTAGAACATTATCAATGGCATTTTAAACAACGTGGTTCTTCATGGGGACATTTTTTTAATCAATATGGCATGAACCATATAGTGAAAGATGACTTTAAAGGGATATTAAATTTGGCCTTTGAAAATGGTGAAGAACAAACACATAATTATGATGAAGAAATAAAATTAATACAGCAGCAGCAAAATAACAATTATTATGTTGAAGACCACAAGTCGGAACAAAAAGTTCGATTTGGACAAAAAGTTTTTGCAGATCAAGTAAAGCTGAACTATGGATATAGATGTGCAATTACAGATATATCTACAAGAAGTTTTTTAGTAGGATCACATATCATTCCTTGGTCTGAAAATAAAAGTCATAGACTTGATCCTCAAAATGGAATTTGCCTTTCTGTGTTGGTAGATAAAGCCTTTGATAAAGGGTATATAGGTATATCAAATGATTATAAAGTAATCCTAGCGTCCCAGATAAAAAGAGACAAGGAATTGTATGATCAACTAAAGCCATTTGAAGGTAAGAAAATAAAATACCCAAAAAGTTCTCCGCCTAGGGTAGACTTCTTAGAATGGCATTTAAAAGAGATTTTTAATAAATAAGCTTTAATAAGCAAAGGAGAGAATTTTTAGGTTACTATTGAAAGCGAAGAATATTTTAATGAGGTTAATGAATATTTAAACCAACATGAAATCGATTCAGTTGAAGTAGGGTGGCCTTTCTATTAAGGATGAAGTTCGTATGATTACACTATAGAACATTCGACTCACATCCTTATAATGTTTATAATGAAATTATAGCTATTATATTAGGGGGTGTGTATCATGGATAAAAGCAATTTTTATTTTCTTTCAGATAAGTGGGGCATCTTAGCAAATCTAGGTGAAACTGCAGAAAGTAACGTCTTTATAGATCCAAACACATCCTTGATGAAACTTAGAGTATTCGCTGAAACGTTAACAAAGTTTGTCTTAGCGTACGAAGAAATAAATGAAACATATGATGCGAGACAAACAGACCGAATACAAGCATTAAGAAGAGACGACTTGATTACACAAGAATTGGATGACATTCTTCATACGATTAGAAAAAAAGGTAATAAAGCGATGCATGAAGGTTACGGTACACAAAAGGAAGCCGAGGCATTATCACATATGGCCTTCCGTTTAGCAGTTTGGTTTATGGAAGTATACGGCGAATGGGATTTTCAAGAACCAGCTTATAAAAAATTAGCGCCTACCACTAAAGTAGACGAGGAAGAACTAAATAAACTATCGGCTACATATGAAGAAAAGATGAAAGAACTAGAGAAAGAACTAGAGAAGTTACGCCAAGAGCAATTATATATACCAGATGAGAAAAAACTGAAGCGTAAAAAGGATGCACGGACATTTGGGAGTCGACTCAACCTGACAGAAGAGGAAACACGAGTCATTATTGATGAGCAATTGCGTGATGCTGGTTGGGAAGCAGATACGGAAGAACTACGTTATGGTAAAGGTGTTCGTCCTGATAAACGTAAAAATATAGCTATTGCTGAGTGGCCCCTAAAAACAGGTTATGCCGATTATGCTTTGTTCGTTGGTTTAGAGTTCGTTGGGATCATCGAAGCGAAAAGGTTAAGTAAAAACATCCTGTCAGATATTGAACAGGCTAAAAACTATGCCAGATTGGTAAGCCAGCGTGGTGATGAAGAGATTCATGAACCATATGGTGATTACTTTGTACCCTTTTTATTTGCTACAAATGGGCGACCATATATGAAGCAGTTTGAAGAGAAATCAGGTATTTGGTTTTTAGATGCAAGGAAGCCAACCAATCACCCAAGACCGCTTAAAGCGTGGTACTCTCCCCAGGGTTTGAAAGACTTAATAAAACTCGATGTAGAGAAAGCCAATAAAAAACTCCGGGATGAAACATTAGATTATCTAAATTTAAGACCATATCAAAATGATGCGATCAAAGCTGTTGAAAGCGCCGTTGAAAATGAACAACGTGAGATATTGCTTGCTATGGCGACTGGAACAGGTAAGACGAGAATGGCGATTGGTCTGATATATCGTCTTATAAAACATAACCGTTTTAAACGTATTCTGTTTTTAGTCGACCGAACCGCATTAGGTGAACAAGCGGAAGCTGCGTTTAAGGACTCCAAACTGGAAAATTTCCACTCGTTCACGGAGATATTTGAACTTCAGTCATTAGACGATGTGAGACCGAATCAGGAAACGAAAGTACAAATCGCTACCGTACAAGGGATGCTGAAGCGATTACTTTATTCTGATTCCGATGAGAACACACCGACAGTGGACCAATATGATTGCATCATTGTCGATGAAGCCCACCGAGGCTATACATTGGACAAAGAGATGTCCGAAGTAGAAGAACTGTTTCGGGATCATCAGGAGTATGTCAGTAAATACCGGCAAGTGCTAGAGTTTTTCGATGCAACGAAAATCGGGCTAACAGCGACACCTGCTCTCCACACGGTTGATATCTTTGGTAAACCGGTGTTTACTTATTCATACCGTGAAGCGGTCATTGATGGGTATCTGATTGACCACGAGCCACCATATCAATTCGAAACGGTGCTGAAGAATTCTGGGATTCGATGGTCTGTTGGTGAGACGGTGGACCTTTATAATACACGGACTGGTGAGATTGAAACAGAACTTCTGGAAGATGAAGTGAATGTGGAAGTTACAAACTTCAATAAAACGGTGATTACCGAAAATTTCAACCGAGTGATTTTAGCAGAACTAGCCAAATATATTGATCCTGCGAGCCTTGGAAAAACATTGATTTTTGCAGCAACCGATGACCATGCAGATATGGTTGTTCGAATGTTTAAAGAAGAATTGGAGGAAATACATGGATCGATTGATGATAATGCGGTGATGAAGATTACTGGATCTGTCAAAAATCCATCACAGGCGATAAGACTGTTTAAGAATGAGCGGTTGCCAAACGTTGTTGTAACGGTAGATTTATTAACAACAGGGATTGATGTACCACCAATCACGAACCTCGTCTTTTTACGAAGAGTCCGCTCCCGTATTCTTTATGAGCAAATGTTGGGCCGGGCAACAAGACGTGATGATGACATTGGCAAGGACCATTTCTCAATTTATGATGCGGTAGGTATTTATGAATCATTAAAACCTTATACCGCTATGAAACCTGTCGTGAAAAGTCCAAAAGTAACGGTAGAACAATTGGTTGATGAGTTGGAACAACTTGACGATCAAAGCCAGCAAAAACAGCATAAAGAAGAGTTAATTGCAAAAATCCAGCGAAGAAAGCAGCGGTGGCAGGAAGAGGATCATGAGAATTTCAAGGCGATTTCAGGCGGCAAATCAGTCAATGAATTCGTTGACTGGGTTAAGGAATCAAAGCCAAAAGAGGTTGTAGAAAAACTGAAGTCGAATAAAAATATTCTGCAGTATTTAGATGAAAACAGGGGAAGACCTGTTTTTCAGTATATTTCCACCCATAAGGATGAAATAAAAGAGGTCACCCGTGGCTATGGTAATGCCACTCAGCCTGAAGATTATTTGCAAAGCTTTAATCAGTTTATTGAAGAGAACATGAACTTACTGCCAGCCCTTAAAGTCGTTTGTACCCGTCCGAAAGAATTAACACGTGGCCAATTAAGGGAGCTAAGAATCGCCCTCGATCAAAAAGGGTTTACCGAGAAAGGCTTACAAACAGCCTGGCGCGATGCAAAAAATGAAGACATTGCTGCTGACATTATTAGTTTTGTTCGTCAGCAAGCATTAGGGGATCCACTCGTCGATCATGAAGAGCGAATTAAAAATGCCATGAAAAAAATCTACTCGATAAAAGCATGGCCAAAACTGCAAAAATCATGGTTGGAACGGATTGAGAAGCAGCTGTTGAAAGAATCGGTCTTAGACCCAGATCCAGAAAAGGCATTTAATGTAGAGCCATTCAAAAGCCGTGGTGGCTATAAACAGTTAAACAAGATATTTGAGGGACAATTGGATGACATTGTGGGTAAAATCAACTATGCATTATACGATGAAAAGGAGCAAGCATAAAAAATGGGCAACCAACAGATTGTACAGAAGCTTTGGAATTTATGTAACGTGTTACGCGATGACGGTATTACCTATCATCAATATGTAACGGAATTAACATACTTGTTATTTTTGAAAATGATGAAGGAAACAGACAATGAAGGGGCGATTCCAGAAGAATATCGCTGGGATTCACTGATAAACATTCATGGTCTTGAACTAAAAAAACATTACCAGACACTATTAATTGATTTAGCGAATGAAGGAAATGAAGTTTTACAGCAAATTTATACGAATGCAAAAACAAATATCGATGAACCCAAAAATCTTGAGAAGATTGTACGTTCTATAGAGGAACTGGATTGGTATAGTGCGAAAGAAGAAGGACTTGGAGACCTGTACGAGGGCTTATTAGAAAAAAACGCAAGCGAAACCAAGTCTGGAGCGGGACAATACTTCACACCACGTGTTCTGATTGATGAGATTGTTAAACTAGTCAATCCGCAGCCTGGAGAGCGTTGTAATGACCCGGCGGCAGGAACGTTTGGTTTCATGATTGCAGCCGATCGCCATGTTCGTCAACAAACAGATGACTATTTTGATTTAGGTGAAAAAGAAGCAGAGTTCCAAAAGAACAAAGCTTTCACAGGTGTCGAACTCGTAAAAGATACGCACCGCCTAGCATTAATGAATGCCATGCTGCATGACATTCAAGGGGAAATTACTTTAGGTGACACCCTATCAGAAGTAGGCAAAAGCATGAAAAACTATGATGTGATCATGACCAATCCTCCCTTTGGAACAAAGCAAGGGGGGGAACGTCCGACGCGTGATGACTTGACATTTGCAACAACGAACAAACAGTTAAACTTCCTGCAGCATATATATCGTGCGTTAAAGCCGAATGGAGAAGCGCGTGCTGCGGTCATTTTACCGGATAACGTTCTGTTCGAAAGCGGAACCGGCGCGAAAATCCGTGAAGACTTAATGGATAAATGCAACTTACATACGATATTACGTTTACCAACGGGTATTTTCTATGCACAAGGTGTAAAAACGAATGTTCTATTCTTTACTCGCGGTACCACAGATAAAAACAATACAGAAGATATTTGGGTGTATGATCTAAGAACAAATATGCCGAAGTTTGGAAAGCGAACTCCTTTAAATGAAAAGCACTTTGAACCATTTGTAAAAGCGTATGAATCAGAAGACCGAGCAAGTGTAAAAGATGATCGCTTTAATGTCTTTACTCGAGATGAAATTCAGAAAAAGGATAACAGCTTAGATATCGGCTTAATAGCAGACGAATCTCTGTCTGTTTACGAAAACTTACCAGAGCCAATTGATTCAGCAGAAGAAGCGATTGCGAAGTTGGAACAGGCAGTTGGGTTATTAAATGAGGTAGTAACAGAGCTTCGTGAAGTTGAAAATGGTACTAACAATGTAGGTACTACAGGTGAAAAGAGTAAAGTTGCTGAAACTGCTGAGGTGACTGGCAATGAGTAAGAGGGCTAAGCAACAGAAATCAATTGATGAATTGTTAGAAGAAGCGTTGGTTCCTGAGGAAGAGCAACCTTATAAAGTGCCGGATAATTGGGTTTGGACTAATATAAAAAACTTAGCTGATGTTAAAGGTGGAAAAAGGTTGCCAAAGGGTGACGCGTTAGTAGCAGTTAAAACTGATCATCCATATCTGCGAGTGGCTGATTTTAAGAACGGTTCAATTGATGAAAACGATATTAAGTATATTACCAAGGAAACACACGCAAATATATCAAGATATACTATAGCAAGTGAAGATGTTTATATATCAATCGCTGGGACTATTGGAAAAGTTGGATTAATACCAAGTAGTTTGGATGGTGCTAATTTAACTGAAAATGCTGCTAAAATTACTAACATACGGTGTACTGATAAAACTTTTCTTTATAATGCATTGGATTCAAAAGTTGTTAATTCCCAGATAAATTCAGCAATTAAAGCCACTTCTCAACCAAAATTAGCCATCCATAGAATTCAGGATTTAAAAATACCTTTACCACCAATCAACGAACAAAAACGAATTGCTAACAAAGTTGAACGTCTTTTAAGTAAAATTGATGATGCAAAACAATTAATTGATGAAGCAAAGGAAACTTTTGAACTTCGTCGAGCGGCTATTTTGGATAAGGCTTTTCGTGGGGAGTTTAGTAATAGTTCAAGCTTTAATACTTCGAAACTCAATATTAATGAATCTAAAGGATCTATAAAGGATGATGGAAAAACTGAAGAATTTAAAAGTCATTTAAAGACTTTAGTTCCGGATCATTGGGAAATACATCCTCTAACAGATATATTGGAGGAGACTAGAGATATTTGTTATGGTATTGTCCAAACTGGGGCTGACACAAAAGATGGTATTCCAACGTTCAGAGCTGGAGACTTAAAAACAGACATTATTAATATAGAGGCGCTGAAAAAAGTAACTCCAGAAATTGAAGAAAAGTACCCACGTTCTAGATTAAAAGGGTATGAGGTTTTAATTTCAATAAGGGGTTCCGTAGGTTATATAGCAAGATCGACAGTGGGTATGATTGGATATAATGTTTCAAGAGAAATTGCAATCATTCCAATTAACAGGACTATTTCTCAGTGTTTTTTAGAATACTATTTACAATCACCATTGGTACAGAACTTTTTCAAGAAAATTACCAAAGGTGTAGCGCAAAGCGGTATTAATTTAAACCAACTCAGGGGTTTACCGATAGCAATACCGAGTCTAGAAGAGCAACAGTATATAGTGAATAAAATTGAATTTCTGATACAAAAGGAACAGAAGGCATTAAATTATTTGAATGCTGAAAGGAGGATCATTCAATTATCAAACAGTATACTTTATAAAGCCTTTCGTGGTGAACTTGGAACGAATGATCCTACAGAAGAAAGTTCAATTAAATTATTGAAAGAAGTACTTCAAGAACAAATACAATAATTAATTTATTAATTTTTTCTTGCTAACGAATGCTAACATTTTGCTAGCTCAAGGGGTTGAGATAGAATGTTAGGGAGAATTTTTGTCGCTCTAATTTATAATAATGTGGTAAGAATGGTGGCAAATTTAAGTATATTGTCACCATTTTATTTCTGACCACATTTTGACCACGGAACATATAAAAGAGTATTATATATCGTTTTATTTCTATTTCATAATAGTGGACTAAACCTTGTAGATCAGCGATTATATTATTCCGCCTTTCTTCATATTGAATACATACATGAAAGAACGTAAGAAATACGGTCTTAAAGGCGCTCGTCGTGCACCACAGTTCTCAAAACGTTAATATATTTACATTCAAAGGCTCTCAACCATTATTGGTTGGGGGTCTTTTTTTTATATGAAAGTTGTTAGCCTTAAAAATAACAGCTCGAAATAACTTGAACATCTACAACGGATTGCTCAAAATTCGAGGAGTGACAGGGCGCTTATAATAAAACTCCTATTTTATTACACGGAAAGTACTTTAACCCTATTTCATCGCAGTTAATGTGTGATTTCATAGGCAAATTGGTTTATTTTCCTATTGTTTAGAAGGATTACCTTAATGTTTAATAGAAACTTATATTAAATAAAAAAGAGGAGGGATTATAATGACGTTTGGATCCAGAATATTTTTAAAATTATCTTTCGCTATTGTATTGGGACTTAGTTTATTGTTCGTTTCATTAGGTTTCTTTAACCATGATGAAGAAAGAGAAACTGTTGCAGCTACAGTAGATTCAGTTGATCTACAGGAAGTGTTCGAAAAGGCAGCTAAGGAATTTGGAGTTCCGCAAAGTGTTTTGATGGCAGTATCATATAATCAATCGCGATGGGATCATCATGAAGGTCATAGTGAAGTAGGTGGCTACGGTCTTATGAACCTGGTGCATCTTGATGGGAATCAAGATGCTAGCGGTAAGAATGAGGAACAAATTGAAGCCTCTACAGACGATAATGATTCCGTTAACACACTGGACAAAGCAGCTCAATTGCTCAATGTGGATTTGGAAGTATTAAAAAATGATCCCGAACAAAATATTCGTGGGGGAGCAGCCCTTCTTGCAATGTATGCAAAGGAAACAGTCGGAGAAACCCCATCTGATCTATCTGATTGGTATGGAGCAGTTGTAAAATACAGTGGTTCTGATATTAAAACTGTTGCCCAAGGGTTTGCAGATGATGTTTATAACACGCTTCAAGAGGGGGCAGAGAGAGTAACAATTAATGGACAAGAAGTAAAATTAAAGGCGAAAAATGTTGAGCCAAATAAAGACACTGCAAAAAATATTCCGCTACGAAATGCCAAAAAGACAGGTGCTGATTGTCCAAACGGTCTAGAATGTACATTTATTCCTGCACTTTATGAGCAATTCTCTAGTAGTCCTGGTAATTATGGGAACTATGACATCGCGAATCGCCCTGATGATGGTCTAGATATCCGATATATAATCATTCATGATATTGAAGGCAGTGCCGAATCAGCGATTAATCACTTTCGAAACAGATCTTACGTAAGCGCTCATTATGTTCTTGACTCAGAAACAGGGGCCATTACACAGATGTTGAGTAATGAAGATGCAGGTTGGCATGCAGGTAATTGGTATTTTAATGCGCACTCCATTGGCTTGGAGCATGAAGGATTTGCGGTTGAAGGGACAGATTGGTATAGTGAGCAAATGTATCGCTCATCTGTAAAATTGGTAAAATATTTAGCAGAAAAATATGACATTCCACTTAATCGCCAGCATATAATTGGGCATGACGAAGTTCCGGGATTAACAGAAGCCAGACAGGGAGCAATGCACTGGGACCCAGGTGCTTATTGGAATTGGTCGCACTTCTTTGATCTTTTGGGAGAACCAATTAACTCAAGTGATGGCAGCAAAGACAGCGACATTATAACGATAAATCCTAATTACAATACAAATAAGCCGACATTCACACACGGCTCAGAAGTACTGGAGCCTCAATCATCGAGTTTTATACAGCTATACACTGAACCTAGTTTTGAGGCTCCGCTAATCAGTGATCCACTTCTTAGCAATAGTGGAACCAACCGTATTAATGATTGGGGGAACAAGGCTGCTATTGGGCAAAATTATTATAAAGTTGACGAAGAGGGAGATTGGACCGCAGTTTATTACGGTGGTCAGAAGGCGTGGTTTTTTAATCCAAACAATAAAAACGCTTCTCCAGGGAACGGAATTGTAATTAAACCTAAGGAAGGAATGGGGTCAATTCCTGTTTATGGGGGTGCTTATCCTGAAGTCGCTGCCTATGACGAAACAGGAATAGAAGAGTGGGCACAAGGAAACACTGAAACACTATACCAAATTTCTGAAGGACAATTCTATATAGCCACAGGACCGTTTCAATCAACTTATTACCATGCAAAGTATTTTAACGATCCGGAAACGAACCAAGTGGTGATAGGTGATGAAGAATATTATCAAATTTTCTTTAATCACCGGCTTGGATTTGTTAAAAAGAGTGATGTTGAAGTAGTGAATCCTTAACTAGAAGGGTTCAGTAATTAGAATATGTGTTGATGCTTTTATGTTAAGCGCCTATACCCTCAGGGATGTAGGCGTTTTTTAATATTGAATTAATAACATGATGATGGTATTCCTTTCATTAATACTGGACATTTAGTTGATGGAAAAATAGAGTTAGAAAACATGAATTATATCCAATGAAAAATTTAATTCTTTGGGAAGAAGCAAAATGCTCCAATGTATAAGGGGTTCTGAGTAAGTAAAATAAACCTTTCATGAATACCAAGTTTTCTAAAGTTTTTATTTTTTAATAGAGCTTACTGTAAAATTCTAGTATTATGAATGTATGAATATAGGTAGGGGAGGACAAATCATTGAACAAGATTAAAACCTTAACTGATAAGGACTTTGATAAGATTTTCTCGCTGTCGCAATACGCCTTTCAATATGATTTATCTGAAGAAGCTTTACTAAAAAAGCAGGAGGAAGCAAAGCGACATACTATTTGGGGATGGATGGAGAATGACCAGCTGGCAGCAAAACTCCACCTCATTCCACTGTCCTGTTATATTAATGGCAAAGCGTTTGAGATGGGCGGGATCAGCTCTATTGCAACATGGCCGGAATACCGCAGGCAAGGTTCTGTGAAACATTTGCTTCACCATGCACTTAAACATATGAAAGAACAGGGTGAAGTCGTGTCATTTCTTCATCCATTTTCTTTTTCCTTTTATCGAAAGTATGGCTGGGAACACATTTTCTCAGAAAAAAAATACACAATCCCCCTGGAGAAGTTGAAACGTAATTGGGGAGCTAATGGATATATACAACGTGTGGATACTGAAATATCCGTTCTCCATAAGATTTATACCGAATATGCTAAACAATTTAACGGTACGCTTGTCCGTGACGAGAAATGGTGGGAACAACGTGTGCTTAAGGGAGATTGGCATAAGGCAATCGCTTATGATGAAAATGATCAAGCGGAAGGTTATATTCTATATAAAGTAAAGGAAGAAAAAGTAACCGTCCATGAACTGGTATATAACTCCTTAAATGCTCAAAAGCTGCTGATCCAGTTTATCGCAAATCATGATTCGATGGCTGACACTGTAGAGATGGTTGTACCTGAAAATGATAATCTGCCTCTTTTAATCGATGAGCCACGATTTGATCAAAAGACGGAACCCTTTTTCATGGCACGTATCGTGGATGTGTTGGAATTCCTAAAACAATATGCATTTCATGATGGTGGCGCACAATCAATTTCATTACATGTGGTAGATTCCTTTCTTCCTGAAAATAGCGGGGTTTACCAACTAAGACAAATCGGCAATGAAACAGAAGTGACGCATTTATTTTATGGGGATCAGGGTGATCACGAGGGAATCCATTGCACCATTCAGTATCTTACTTCTATGCTGCTAGGATATAAACGTCCAATGGAACTGTTTCATCTTGGTTTAGTCCGTGGTAATTATGAACAAATTGAGCAGCTGGATAGCATAATTCCAAAGCGACAAACCTTTTTTCCGGATTTCTTTTAATGAATAGGGAATTAATCCCTGCTTTTGGCAGTTAAGAAGACTTTCTTAAAATAAATACAACTATAACAAGCAAAAAATTTGCACTCTAAAGTATAAGGGGTTTTAGGAAGGTTTTCTAAACAGAAAATATTTAAAAGTGGGATATTTTAGTATATTACGTTAAAATAGATAGACATAGAAATATAATAGAACATGAAAAGGAATGTCGTATATGATCTATCCGGTTAACATACTAAAGTTTCTCTTTCCACTAGATGATCATTTATATCGTGTTCATAAAACAGAAACGCTGAAAAATCTGTGGAAAATTGTTTCACTGCTCGTGTTGTTTTGTGCGATTGTATACGCTTGGATGGCTATTTTAGGCATCGGGTCGGATATTATTTCAGGAAATGCAACAGCATTTAATCTGCTAGAATACGAGGAAAGTAAATTCTGGTTTATTCTTGGTAGGATTGGTTTTGCAATTGTGTTTGCACTGTTGGTTTTATTTGTACCATCCTATTTATTTTACTTAATTACAGGAATACCTTATCAAAAACTATTAATCATGCAGGAAGTCGTTCTTTTGGTTTTACTGATTGAACGAGTTATTTGGATACCATTAGTGGTTTATTTCGGCTTGGATTGGTTCGTTTCACCACTATCGTTTGGGGTCATAGCATCCTATTTCACTGATATACCTTGGGTTGTATTTTTCTTTGGAGCTATTTCACTTTTCCAGCTCTGGATCATTTGGTTTCAGGTAAAGTTCCTAAGTTATATGGCGCCAGTTAGAAAACGCTGGATATGGTTTAGTGTCACCTTTTTACATATTATCTACTGGGCTGTTGTGGCTGCGTTAGCTTTTATGGATATTCATATGATAAGTGGGTGGTTTGAATGAGTCGCAGGAAGCTTATTTGGACATTAGTGATTCTATTTATTGCAGTCAATAGTTTGCTTGTATATTTAGACGATGAAGAAAAAGTGGCACGCTTATCTTATATCGAAAAATGGTCGGAAACTTTTGAAAAGGATATGTTTGAAAAAATTGAAACTTCAGGTGTTTTAGCCACAGTAAATGAGAAAAATGTATACTTTGATGAAGACAGAGGCAGCTTTCAGGAGTTTTTAGTTGATGAGGGTGCACAAGTAGATGTTGGTGATGGCTTATTCACATATGACGTAGAGGATTATTATGAAACAAAATCCTATCTTGAAAATGAAAGAACCAAACTTACCGATCAAGTTAGTGCAATCGAGCAAGCAATAGATTCTATTTCCTTTTATCAAATACCAGAAACTGATTTAACGGCTGAATATGAGGATGAAAATAGCAACCTCGATATTACGAGCAATTCTGTAACTGCTAACTATATGAAAGAACAATATCTAGCAGAAAAGGAAAAAGAGCTTGATCAGAAGAATGCGCAACTGCAAAACATTCAGGCGCAGTTATCGGACCTTGAATCGACTGGAGATACTGTTACAGTGGAAAGTTCATATAAAGGGCAGGTAACTAAAATATCCAAAGCCTTAAATAATCCAGTTATTACCATTCGTGATATGCAGCTCCAAGCAGAGGGCGAATTTACGGAAGCCGAGCGGATGGAAGCTGAAAGGGAAATGCCTGTAGAAGTGTCTATTAGAGAAAATGGAGCATTACTAAAAGGGAACCTAGGCGAGATTAATGATACACCCAAAACAGTAAATGTTCATGGAACAAGTATCTATCCGTTTGATGTAAGCTTTTCTGAGGATGCTGAAACGGAACAATTATTGCCGGGTTTACATGCAAGTCTAACTATTACAACTAATAAATCGCTAGGTGCAACAGCTGTTCTGAAAGAAAATCTTTTTGATAAAAGTTTGTGGAAAATGACGACTGAAGGAACCATACATGAGCAAAAAGTCCAAACAGGGATTTACATGGATGATATAGTTGAGGTGACAAAAGGAGCAAACTCTAGTGAATGGGTAGCTGAAGCTGAACATTCACAATTTCGAGAAGCAGCAACTTTTATTACGCCATTGAAACTGGATAACATAAAATGGAAACGTTTAGGGAAATATGATAATGTGAATTGGGAAAAATATTTTGTTGTTGGGTTGTTATCAAGATAAGTTTTAGTGCAACCTGCTAGTGGTAAACCTTTTTAAAGGAGGGTACATATCCAAATGGAATTAGTCTATGTAGGAGTTTTATTGTTTGCATTGGCATTTGCCTTAATAGTTATCTATATTTCCTTCGTGTTAAAACGTGTATCAAGCACCATGGAAACACTGAGCGAAACCTTAGGAGAAGTAGAAGAGAAATTCCATTATATCACGCCTGAAATAAGAAACACGTTACATGAAACTGAAAAGATGGTCGATGATTTTGATGATAAGATCAAGGCAACTGACAATGTATTTAAATCGCTGGAGAATGTAGGTTCTACTTTAAATTCATCAAGTGAAATGTTGGCTCAACAAGCAAAAAAACTACCTGAATATACATCATCTCAATCAATGAATCGAATTGCGGAAAGCATAAGATGGGGTGAAGTAGCATATCGGATAGCTAAGAAGTGGAAACATCGAAATGATAAGAATGAATTAATCGCTCAAGAAGAAAATTTACCGGTAAAAAAATAAGGCTGAGTCCTTCGATTCGTTCCGGCAGCATACTTCGCTTTTACCGCTCCGGGTACAATGGGGACATATGCACCAGCTATCGCTCTCGTAGTGTCTTCTTAGCCACGGGCATGACCTCAGCCTCCTAGTGACGTTAAAAACGTTTCTTGCGGGGTATTCGGAACGTGCTGTTCCCATAGGAGTTCGTATCCTGCCTCCCTCGACTGGTAGAGACTTCTTAATTAAAGGCTGTAGTGTTCCCTGGGGGCTAAGAAGCAATGTCACAACAAGCATTGTTTAATTTACAGGATAAAGTGAGCAAAACCAACCGTAGCGAGATCATGTCATGCACTGCAATTATTCATCGCATTTTATATCAATTGCGAAGATTAAAAAGAAACAAAACTGATAAAAAGAGCCAAAAATAATGAGATGAGGGATAACAATGACTTTAGTAGGAATAGGTGTATTATTAATAGGAATTGCTTTTTTAGTTTTAGCTGTTTATTTATCATGGACTTTGAATAATTTAGCCCACGTACTGCGTGGAGTAGAGAAAACAGTAGAGCATCTACCGAATCAGCTTAACGATATTTTTAAAGAAACCGGGAATCTTATCAATCATACGAACAGTACGCTTTCCGATGTTAATGAAAAGCTAAGAACGTTAAGCCCTTTATTTTATATTGTGGAAGATGTTGGAGAGATGTCGAGAAAACTGACCACACCATTAGCAAACTTTAATGTATCGAGAAAAAAGAAAACGGAAGAAGAGAATTAGAAGACAGGAAGTCACCTATTGTTGTAACGGGTTCCGTTCAACTCTGGGGTTACGACATCGAATCCATTGAAAATCTATACTCAGTAGCGTATGTAAACTTAATAGTTATACCAAACGATGTGCTCCCCATTTGGTCACCTGATGGGGAGTATTTATTAGATCTAAATTGTTTAATAAAAGTTAATCAAGTAGATGAACTTCATCATCCACATGAATATCACCTGTTTTTATCACAGTAGCATAAACGCCAAAATTATTTTTTCTTTCCTTTATAACCGTCTTATGCAGACTTGAATCTCTTTCAGCATTATCAGGATTAACAGTAATAATCATGCACCTTTTACAATGTCCTACTAATTCAATTTCTACGTCACTTCCTATTTTCATACGTCTGCCAATCCATTCTTCTTCAATAAACGGTATTTTGTCTTTTAATGAAATAAATAAATTAGGACGAAACCGTCGAAAGTCAACCTCGGCTTTACCCCACATTTCTTTCAGACTATCTATTGAAGCATCCGTTACAAGCTGAATGTTTTCAACTGCAATTGGTCCAATAGGCACGTGAGAAGGGGGATATTCAATAGTAGAAATTTTTCGGTTCGATTTGTTTTCCATTTCTTTAATTAATTCTTCATCTTCCCAATCATAAATCTTGCCTTGAGGTGTTATGACTTCTACTCCCGGATATTCGTCCAGCAATTCTTCTCCTGCATATCTTGCTTTATATCGAACCATTTCTGGGAACTGTGTTATTGTTAAGAAATTTTCTTTTTTTGATTCATCTAAATAAGCATGGCCGCGGTCTCCATATAAACCATAATCCATTATTTTGGATTTTTGTACACTTTCCCCGGAAAAAGATTTTACTGGATGACGGACAATTTCTTTCATATGACCGATTAGCATTTCATTCACTCCTATATAATTTTTAACCCACTATAAGCTTAACAGAGGACTTTTCAACTCTGCCTGTTAGTCTTTGTTTAGCAGTTACTTTCTTACTGCATAAGCGCAACTAAGGCTTATCTATATTAAAGCTTGACGATAAGCCAAGTTTTCTAAAAAATAATCGTTCACAATCTTTGTAGTTATTTTAACATAGATATTCAAAAATCAAGCGGGCACTGGCTATTGTTCGCAGATAAAAAAGTATAAATCCTTTCTTACTGCATAAGTGCAACTAAGGCTTATCTATATTAAGGCTTGGCGATAAGCCAAGTTTTCTAACAAAATACACGTTTACACCAAAAAATGACCATCAACTTAGCATATAAGTTGATGGTCATTTCACATCTGTTGCTATCGTTAAGGATTCCTTCGTTGAAATGCATAATATCCTAGAGTTATTGCACCATATAATCCTTCAAGGTTTTTTCGTTCAATAAATGTGCTGCCTTCCTCGGTGTTGTCTTTCATTTCCTTTGTGATATCAACCATTGATGATGATAGTTTATTTGTTGTTTCTCCAACGTCTCCTAAGATCGTAAAAATCGGGCTTAATTCGCTCATTTGATTATTTAGTTGTTGTATCGTTTCCCTTCCAGTGGTGAGCGTATCTTTTGCACCAGACGTTATATCAGCAACTTGCTGCGGCAGGGCATCTGTTGTTGACCTCAAGCTTGAAAATACACCCGATAAATTTTTTAGCGGCTTAATTAACATTACGACGAATGCGAGAAATGCGATTCCAATAATCAGTACTCCAATTCCAAGCCAATCCATGTGTTTGCCTCCTTCCGAGAACAAGATTCACTACTTTTTTATTACCACTGCTGTGTTTTGATTAAACTGGCCATTATGTTTAATCATAATCAACAATCTTGTCCCATACAATAGTTGAAGTAGAATAAATAAGGAGCGAATGTTATGGGACGATTTGGGAAGGTGTTTACCTGGGGAGTAGGTTTTGTCATTTTGGCCTTTCTTATTCAATATCCAATTCAAAAAACGGAAACCACTTGGGAAACATGGTCATTACCTCTTTCGGGTAAAACAATAGTTATCGACCCAGGTCATGGTGGTGTAGATGGTGGAGCGGTTGGAAAGGATGAGACGTTGGAAAAAGATATTGCGCTTGCTGTTGCCAAAAAAACACAGGACTTCCTGCAACAATCAGGTGCTCTTGTTTATTTAACGCGTGAAAAAGATAAAGATCTTGCGAAAGAAGAGACAAAAGGATTGTCGAGGCGAAAGGCAGAAGATATAAGAAAGCGCCTTAAATTCATCCACGATAAAGAAGCTGACTTTTTTGTTACGCTTCATTTAAATGCATTGCCATCCAATAAATGGAGTGGTGCGCAGACATTTTACTACTCAAAATATGATAAGAGTAAGCATTTAGCCACAATGATTCAATCTGAAATTATTCGAAATTTGGAGAATACTACACGGAAGCCTTTGCCAATAAATGGTGTATATCTTTTAAAATATGCTGAAGTTCCTGGTTCACTTGTTGAGATTGGATTTTTATCAAACGAGCATGAGCGCGAACATCTGAAGAAAGATTCCTACCAGCGGAAAATTGCCGGAAGTATTTATGAGGGAATTCTCCGTTATGTTACAGAAGAACCTGAAAAAAAGTAACGAATTAGTCAGAACATCCTATGATACATATCACTTAGATTTTACGTGATTTGTGTTATACTAGCGTTGTGTGCAAATAAAATGATATTATTTTGTATATATAACGACTCTAGGAAAGGGATGGTGACTAACGTGTTATCACAAGAAGAAGTAAAGGAACTACTTCACCCTGTTAAGGATCCATTTTTACATAGAACGCTTGAAGAAACAGATGGTGTAAAAGAAATTACAATCAAAGAGGAAAAGAAGCATGTCAGTGTGAAAATCGGTATTGGAAAGACGAATACTGGTGAACAGATGCAGCTACAGCAAGAGATTGTTGGCATTCTGAAAAAGAATGGAGCAACAACTGTCGGCTTACGTTTTGAAAAGTTGCCTGACGAAACCATTGAAAAGTTCCAGCCTGCTGCTGAAGCAGAACAGGAAAAAACTTTAATGGGCGGAGGTAAACAACCTAACTTTATCGCTGTTGCTAGTGGTAAAGGCGGTGTAGGTAAATCGACCGTTACGGTTAACTTAGCTATGTCCTTAATGCGCCTAGGTAAAAAAGTAGGTATTATCGATGCAGACATATACGGCTTTAGTGTTCCAGATATGATGGGAATTGAAGAAAGACCTGCAGTTCGTGCCGAGAAAATTATTCCGGTTGAGCGGTTTGGAGTTCAGGTTATTTCCATGGGCTTCTTTGTGGAGGACAACTCTCCAATCATTTGGCGCGGACCAATGCTTGGTAAAATGCTAAACAGCTTTTTTAAAGAAGTAGAGTGGGGCGATTTAGACTACTTGCTACTTGATTTACCACCAGGAACCGGTGATATTGCAATGGATGTCCATGAATTGCTTCCAACGTGTAAAGAGCTAATTGTCTCGACACCACATCCAACTGCAGCATTTGTGGCAGCGCGAGCTGGTCAAATGGCATTAAAAACAGATCATGAAATCTTAGGCGTTGTGGAAAACATGGCCTATTTTGAAAGTAAAAAAACAGGCGAGAAAGAATATGTTTTTGGTAAAGGTGGCGGTAAAAAACTTGCCGAGGTGCTAAAAACGCAGGTGCTTGGCCAATTACCTTTACAGCAGCCATATGAAGAAGAGGATGAGTTTGCTCCATCTGTATACCAGCAGGACCATCCAATTGGAAAAGAATATCACAAAATTGCTTCAAAAATCGTAGCAAAAATAGAAGAATAAAAAATTAGAGGTGGCGTGTGTCACCTCTTTTTTTAATTATTTGGAATTATAAAATTTAAATGCTGTGAATACTGGACTCCCCTCCCGGTGTCTATAAGTCAACATCGAATTGTTTACGCTCTTCGTGTATCTTTTTCGCTTTCCAAGCACAAGATTCATCTTGACTTTCGCCATCACTGGCGATAAGTCAAGTTCATCTAATCTCAGGGGAAAGGAAGATCGACTAAGATCGCCGCATTGCGCGGCAACGTCGACCCACCCGCAGCGCTGAGCACAGTCCATGTGGCGCTGATCAGGCGCTTCCACATTTGTTCCAAATATTAACCGGATCCTCCAGAACCTCCACCTGAGCCTCCAGAACCTCCACCAGAACCGCCTCCACCTGATCCTCCAGAGCCACCACCGGAACCGCCGCCTTCTCCACCTGATTGCTGGCCGCTTTCCTGCTTACTTTTCTCTTCTGCTGCTTTTAGTAATATTTCGGATATTTTTGCTTGGAAAAGTGGTGTTTGCAAGGTTTGTTGAACGGTCTCTTCTAAATGCTTGCGGAACTCTTGACCTTTCATGACACTTAGCATTTGTTCGCTAATCTGAGGATTTTGCATAAGTTCAAGCATTTGTTTCTGATATTCTGAATCGCTCATTAAATTCTTCATTAGCTTTTTTTGTTCTTCAGATATTGACTTGGCATAACTCTTAACAAATTCAGGGTCTTCAAATAGTTTTTTCCACATTTCTTTTCCTTTTTCGGAAACAAGTACTTCATTTATTGATTTTTTAACAACTTCAGATTCAATCACAAGTTGTTGCTTTAATTTTTCATCAGCTAATATTTCTCTAAGTGCTTTCTTTCCATCTTCTGTCTGTAATATATCAACCACCATTTTTTTCGTAGCATCATAATCAGCTTCTTTTCCAGAAGCTCCTCCTCCATTACATGCGGAAATGAAAATGATGGATAAAATTATTAATGAAGTTAAAATCATACGAAACATTTATGATCCTCCTTCCTCTCATATTTAATATGAGTTATGAGACAAAAAAATATTCTTCATGGAGGAAAAAAGACAACGTTCATGATAAAATATGACTGGATGCTCAACATAGTTGTAGGAGGAAATAGGATTGAATAGTCGTAAGTGGGTAGGATTATTTTTAAAGACGTTACTGATAGGTGGGATTGTAGGGCTAATCACCAGCTTTTTTGTGAAGGCTTCATTATATACCAATTTTTTAAATCCATTTGATTTTATGGAGCTAACGGGGTTAATTATTTATTTCACAGGATTAGGGTTATTATTTAGTATTATAAGTCAGACCGGTTTTTTTGTTTATTTATTCATTAACCAATTTGGCCTAAGCCTGTTTCGGACATTTTGGCCAACTGTTCAGGTATTACTAATTGCATTTGTTGTATTTGATTTAATTTATTTTCCATATAATGCAGTTGGTGGCGATGTTTCGTTATTTTGGTTTATCTTAATGGCGGCAGCAGTACTGGGGTATGGATGGATTATAGCTAAAATAAAAGCACGCGAGACGAACCAGCGGGCTTTTATTCCGGCATTATTCTTAATGGTCGTTATGACAACTATCGAATGGGTTCCAGGTCTGCGTACAAGTGGAACTGATTATGCATGGCTAATGATTATTACATTACTTGCATGTAATACATATCAATTGCTTGTATTACATCGATTAACCAATAGTGATTCAAAAGGTAAAGAAAAAATTAACTCAAAGGTTAGTTCGAATAAAGCATAACGTTTATTTTGTCCTAATGTGCCAAAGGCATATTAGGGCTTTTTAAGTTAGATAATTGAACTTCCGGATCTGCAATGTTTAGTTCTAGCCCTGCGTTTACAATAATAGTTCGACATTAGCAGAATACCATAGCAGATTATGCTCTTGTTTATCCTTTTCGCGTTAACTTTAACCCGCCCCGTGCAGATGCCTACGCTTTGTCTTTATTCCACAATTTTTGATTTTGCATGTGCCTGGTTAACCAGTTCAGATATAGTGACAAACTGGAAGCCCTTATTCTTCAATCCAGGTAAAATTGTTTTTAGCGAATCAGCCGTCTGCTTAACGGAATCTGATGCATGCATCAATATGATATCGCCATTTGATGTTTGTTTCATTACGGTGTTCTCAATTTTTTTGGTGCCCGGATTTTTCCAGTCACTAGGGTTAACATTCCAATGTATTACTGTAAAACCTAATTGTTCAGCAAGTTCAATGATTTCTTTGTTAAACTTTCCGCTTGGTGGACGTAACATTTCTATATCCTTATAGCCAATTTTCCCAAATACTTCTTTTGCGTGTAATAGATCATCGCGTACTTGATCAATTTCTTGATCCAAATAATTTTCATAACGGTATCCAAGCATTCCTACTTCGTGCTCTGCTTCAGTTATCTTCTCTAATATTTCAGGATGACGTTCTGCCCATTCCCCGCTTACAAAGAAGGTTGCTTGTACTTGTTTTTGGTCTAACTGCTTTAAGATAGCATGGACTTTGTCCTCGCCCCAACTGATATTAAAGGTTAATGCTATATTAGATTCATTGGCATTCCCTTTTGTTAAAGCTACCGTTTCATCCTCTGAAAATAGAGAAAGAGCACCTTCACTTTCAAACCATAAAAATGTAGCAGTAAATAAAGCGAAAATAAAAACAATTAACCAGCGTTTCCATTTATTAAATCGTACAACATAAAAATGATCCATAATATCATCCCTCTCAATATCCTTACTTTATTCTATGAATGACAGTCTATAATATGAACAAGCTGTTGTTTGGTAATAAGGAAAGATAAAAAAGTCGCGAAAAAGGGATGAAAATACATAAATATGGGGAATAGTAATTCTACACATAATATTTGTATGGGTATTTTTGTTTGTATCTTGGGTTCTAAAAATAGTAACCGACGGATTTCGATAATTAAAACGAACGGCTATTAATAAGTAAGAAAAGCGAGAACTTCACTTTCAATATGGAAATATACTGTCATAAACAGTAATTACTGATTAGATAAAGAAGGTTAGGTGTATACAATGTTAGGTTTGTTAATTAATGATGGAGAGCAAAAAGAAATAGAATATCTCGTAAAACGGGAGTTAGAAGAATTATTAATGGATTTAGAGGACCATCGTATAGATAATATGGTTAAACGTGCAATGAGGGAGAGGTACAAGGTGTTATTTAACGTATTCCGCCGTGTAGCGAATGAACAGGAATGCATGAAATATATTCCCAAACGCACTGGCAATTAATACTTTATTTCTAATTAGGAATTAAGTCAGCCAAAAAATCATTTAATTTAATTTATGGTTTTTTGGTTTTTCTATTGAACTTATCAACATATTATGCTATATTATTTTTTGTTGTCAGTTAAGAAAACAACAAATTATGCAGAGGAAAAAAAGTCATTGAAAAAAGTTATTGACAATCATCTGCAGCCATGATAAATTATATCTTGTCGCAAAAAAACGACAAACGGAAAAATTGATCTTTGAAAACTGAACAAAACAACCAGTATGTCAAGAAAACAGGTTAAAAGTTAAACTTTTAAACCCTGATTTCAATTATTAAAGCTAAGACAATTAT
>NZ_JAGGKK010000018.1 GCF_017873675.1 Virgibacillus litoralis
AGTTAAAATGGCTTCTTGTATTAAGTATACCCAAAAAAGGGAAAAACAGCTTGGGACTTGACAGTTTTGTTCATATCAGCGGAACGAGGATCCGTTTCACCCTTCCAAGAGCATCTTTTCTGCTATTTAGCGGAATGAGGATCCGCTTCGACAGTTTGTCAGACCTAACCATTAAAAATAAACGTTCTAAACATCCTATCCTGTTCTTATTCGTTTCAAAAAACGCACTCTTAAAAGACAAAATTGCCCCAAAGATCGTAAGCAAGAACTTACGACCCAAGAGGCAACTTTCTCCTTTACAGGCTAATTATCATTCGACATTGATAAATAATTTTCCTTCTGCTGTTTTGCGTGTTTCATTACCGAAGTCATCAACGACTTTCACTTCGATAACAGCACCCTCTGCAACAACATTATTAGTGGCTGTATAATAGCCGACATAATGCCCATCAGACATTTCCATCATTGGAAGCTCCGTTGCATTAGATACTTGTGCAACCGCATTTGTTAGTGGCATATGGATAAAGAATGTAGCTCTTTGCCCTGGCTCACTATCAAACTCGATTCGCACACTTTCTCCTGCTTCCAGATTTTTATCCTCAGTTGGCGTCAGGTTTTCGACCGTTGGTGCAACAAAGTCTACATCAATCGTGATAGTCTCTGTCTGAACGTTTCCTGCAAGATCCTGGGAGATAACTTCAATTTCATTTTCACCATTATCAAGCAGAATTCGTTTTGAATACGTACCATCATCGGCAACTGTTGCTTCTCGACCATTTACTTCAACAAAGTCAAGGTTAGCATCCGTTACTGTACCTTCAACAGTAACTGTTTCACGATTGGTTTTATCCCCATCTTCTGGACTATCAATGGTTAATTCAGGACTCATTGTGTCCAGGGTTACTGTAACAGTCTCAGATTCACCTGCTACACCACCATTCATCATGGATAATGCTTTAAACTCATTTTCGCCTTCTGAAAGTTCAGTTGGAATAGCAAATTGACCATCTTCGCCAACTTCAGCAGTTCCAATTTCTTCTCCATTATTCAACAATTGAACAGTAGTTGTAGGAGATGCAGTCCCCTCAACTGTCATGTCTGGTTCGCTTGTTATCGAATCTTCGCTAGGTGAAGTAATAACTGGATCATTTACTTCATAGCTTACTCGTGAACGAATCATATAGTTACCTTCAGAAGCAGGAGATGGTGACCAAGCTCCAGCTACATACTGATAGCTTCGTTCTGCGTTCGTTCCGTTTTCATCTGTTGCCAATCCAGGTGCGTTTGGATTTGGATCTTGCTGAATATATACCATATAGAAATCATCTTCAACAATAATATTATGCTCACGTAAATCAACTACAGTCCATTCATTTAAATCTCTTATTGCTTCAGCATCAACTGGACCTGCAATTTTTTCTCCAGGTGTTCCATCGGGACCAGATGAATCCCATACTTCAACCGCAAATTCCGTACCACCTGGCGTTGGCCAATCGGTACCATGGAATTGAAAAACACCATCCGTAACTACTGCTGAATCTTTTTCTTCAGGTAAGGACATTTTTACTGCCCACCCATTACCCGCATCATAAAATGCACGAGCATTCTCGGCAGTACCATCGTCATAACCGATTTCTCCACCAGGGTACGTATAGAATGGTTCAAGAGCGATGTCCTGTTGAACATCCTCGTCAAGGTTTACTTCCACTTCCTGACTATAATAGTCTCTTGCCATTACTTTTAACGTGTAGGTTCCTTCATATCCTGTGATAGAGTAATTACCATTTTCATCAGTCTCAACAGGTGTAACGTTAGCATCCTCTACCAATAATATGGTAGCACCTTCAATTGGGGCACCTGTTGCTTCATCAGTAATTGTCCCACTTACTGTAGCTTGAGGAATTTCCTCAAGCGTGAAATCAGCTTGTGCCGTTCCATCCGCTTCAAGTGTTACAGATTGTTCCTCTGACTCAAATCCATATGATTCAGCTTTCAACGTAAATGTTCCTGCTGCATGGCTCAAGGAATATTCACCAGTTGCTGGATCAGTCATTACCGAGCGTCCGCTTTCCAAGACACTTACTTGCGCGCTCATCGGTAATAAGTTAGGATTAATTATGTCCTCTTCGGCAGGAGGATTATCTTTTGGTAAATCTGGCTTAATTTTAGCTGGATTTACCTTTTCTTTCATTCCAGCTTTTTCATCTGCTTTGTTTACTCCTAGGCCGTTTTTACCCGGAACTCCGTTATTGTTACCTTTCTTCCCTAAAGATGCTTTACTGCTTTGTGACATATCAGATAATGCTACATCATCAATATACCAGCCTTCTCTTGTTACACTCCCATCTGTTGTTACATTAAATCCAAGATAGACTCGTTGGCCACTATATTCAGATAAATCAACTTCAGCACTTTCCCAGCCATCTGTTTCACCTTTTACTTCTAACAGTTGTGTCCACTCTTCTTGATCAGTAGATACAAAGATATGACCAAAATCGTAAGCTGTTCCTGAAGCATACATCTCTAAATTGTGCCATTGATTAAATTGCAAATATGCATTTCCTTCTGGTAAATCAACTGGTGGCATTACAAGCGTTGCATTCATATTGTTTTCATATTCACCAGCAAGGTTTGTTGCATATACATTTTCTCCTGATGCTGCGTTTCCAGGTCCAGAGGTTGGTGTTCCCCATTCCCAGCTGTTCATTTCACCAAAAGATGTCCAGCCTATAGGGTTAGCTTCAAAGTCTTCTGAGTAACCTACAGAAATTCCTGGTTTAACCTCAACATTATATTCTTCACTGACAACTTCATTTTCACCAAAGTCGTTTATTGTCCATTGATAAGTCAGTGAATCCTCAGCAATATGCTCTCCTGGAATGGTAGCTACAAATTCGCCTTCTTTAAAATCACCAGAAACACGTCCGGCTTCGACAGTTTGCCATTCTCCATTTGTATCCAGGTAATCTAATTCAACCGATGCAACACTAATATTATCTGTAACTTGTACATTCAAATCAAGGTCCATGCCAGCATAAGTCTCTGCTGGTGAACTGTGCTCAAACGTTGGCGCTTCATTATCTTCACCTGGTTTGGTCACTTGACCTTCGATTGTGCCGATTCCATTCTGTAATGCTGATACTGCATCATACGCATTTACCAAACCATGACCAAATCCATTATTTGGGGATTCAGGATAGACTTCATCAGTTAATGGGATTGCAGTATCCATTAGAATTTGTTCCATTTCATCAACTGTAATACTGCTATCTACTTGACGTAATAGCGCAGCTACAGCAGATACTGCAGGTCCTGACATAGATGTTCCATTCCAGCCACCTTCATATTGACCACCTGGAACGGATGAACGAATGTTAACTCCAGGAGCTGAAATATCTGGTTTAATCTCATCGTATGGTGAAGGTCCTTCTAAAGAAAAGCTAGCTAAATTATCATTTATATCTGTTGCTCCCGTTGCGAATGATTCAGGATAGTTTGCTGGTGTTGCAATTGATCCTGGTCCACCCGGGTTAAATAAAGTAGTGTTACCAGCTGAAAATTCAGGGAAGATTTCCGCTGCACGCCAGTTAATAACAACATCGCGGTACCATTCATCAAGTCCTGGTCCACCACCCCATGAATTATTAACAACATCTGGCGCCATATCAACACGAGCGTTTCCTTCTGAATCAGTTGGTGCTAAAATCCACTCTGCAGCTGCCAGAAGGTCAGCATCCGTTCCACCTGCAGCAGTGAATGCTTTAACAGAAATAAACTGTGCTCCAGGTGCAACTCCAACTTGGTTAGATCCATCTGGTTCACTACCAACCATCGTTCCAATTGTGTGTGTACCATGCCCTTGGTCATCGTATGGTTCTGATTGTCCTGCTGTGGCATCGAACCAGTTATAGTCATGATCAACTTCATCCGTTGCTGCATCATAGCCACGGTATTTTTCCTTAAGAGCAGGATGATCCCACTGAACACCTGTATCAATACTTGCTACAACTGTTCCAGAGCCATCAATCCCCATGTCCCAAACCTGAGGAGCTCCAACACGCTCAACATTCCACTCTATATTAGCAATTTCAGACTGTGGAGCATTTTTTGCTTCTTTTGTTACTGGCGTGAGTAATTCACGAGTTTCATTCGGTAATATTTTATCAACTTCAGCAAAGCTAGTCACCTTTTCCGCTACTTCTTTCGTAGCTGTAACCGCCATCCCGTTAACGATATAATACGACCTAATATTTTCAGCATTTCCCTTTTCTGCTTCCTGCTGAAGATATTGCTTTACATTTGTTTGTGATTCAAGAGAGGTAGATTTTAATTCAGATACTACAGCAGAACGTTGAATGAATTCAGCTTTTTTAGCTGTCATATTTGCAGATTCTGCACTTTTTCTTGCTTCTTCAGCAATTCTTTTCGTATCTGCTTTTTCATTGAACTTAATTAAAAACGTCACTTTTTCATCATTCTTAAATTGGTCTACCAAACGATTATTGACCTTTTCTTTTGCAGCAGTTTGTGTATCTTTTGCCGAATGATGTATGTTACCATTCGTCTTTGCATAAGACATTCCGGGAACTATTAATGAAAACACCATTAATAGGGCTGCCACAATACTAAAAGCTCTTGTTTGACGCTTTTTGCTTAGCAATTTAATTCCTCCTCCTGATTTTTTATACCGTGAATAAGACAAACAAAAAACTCCCCTAGCCTCCTTTACTAAAAATTTAGTGCAGGTCTCAGCTGTAGTGGAGCTGTTTTGTAATTCTTTTGTTGTTATTGTAACTATACTGTAATAATTATGAAAAATCTGTCATATTTTGTCGGTAAATATCATGCTATCAGGAATTGATTACTAAGTACCATGTACGATGATTTTTTGTTAGATAAAAGAACTATATTTTAATGGATGCTTTTTTCAAAAAAGTACACTGGACAATCCTTTCGCAAATCAAGACATTACTTTAATGGAAATATTTCCTAAATAAGGAAAAATAAATGCGTAAATTAACCTAGATTTTAAGGGAGAATGAAAAGGATTTTCACCTGAGCATCATAAAAGCATTACTTATTTCACAGAATATTGCTAATATTAAATCCGATTGGATATATAGTCACTTTCTTAGCGAGTGCAAACAGTTACTTTCAGCCTATAAGTTAGCATACTTGGCATTCGTCATAGGATCATATTTTGCTTTCTAGACCCCCATATACTTTGGAGTACAAGCCTATTATTGTGTGCATATATGCAATTAAGAAGAATGTATACTATCTTCAATGCAAAAAAATCCCAAACCATAATATATGGCTTGAGATTTTTAATAATTAATTACAATTTTAGTCTTCTAGTGGATTAAGGCTTTCTTCACCAGTAAGATCAGCGATCATCGTTACAAGCAATTCAATTTCTTCATCAATGTCCCTTAAGCTAGAGGTTTCCACAGGGGAATGCATGTAACGTAGTGGTAACGATACTAATGAGACTGGCACACCAGGACCTGTCAAACGCATTCTGTCTGCATCTGTCCCAGTCATACGTGGTGTCAACTCGTATTGCACAGCCATATTTAACTTCCTCGCTGTTTTTTCCAATAACTTATTGATTTTAATGTTGATTGGCGCACCTTTCGCAAAAACAGGACCACCATCAAGTGTTATGTCCCCATGCTTATTTTTATTGACACCAGGATAATCAGTCGAGAATGTAACATCACAAGCAATTGCCATTGTCGGTTCAACACCGGCAGCAGCGAAATAAGCACCACCCATGTTTGTCTCCTCATTGACAGTGCTTGCTGCATATACACCAACACTGCACCCTTTTTCAGAAAGCCGCTTCAATACTTCAGCTACAATGAATGAGCCAGTACGGTTATCCAACCCGCGGCCTGCAACGTAACGGTCCATCAATATTTCCGGCTCAGTTTTATAGACGGCCAAATCACCTATCTGAACGAACTTTGCAGCTTCATTTTTCGTTTTATAACCACAATCAATAAAAAGATCCTCTAAGCCAAAGTCATCTTTTAACCCGCCATGGTGTTGTGCATTAACACCTATAACACCTGTTACTTCTTCATTGAATCCTAGTACAGTAACCTTCATTCCAACAGCAGCCTTTGGGTTTATCCCGCCCATTTTATCAAAATGCAAAAATCCATCTTCGTCAATTCGATTAATGACTAATGCTATTTCATCGCAATGACCTGCAAGCAGCACTTTAAAAGATGCATTCGGATTAATTACCCCTATAGCATTTCCAGCGTTATCAGTTCTAATCTCATCCGCAAAATCCTGTACATAATTAATCCACTTTTTTTGTATTGCCATCTCATTACTGGATGGAGATGGCGTATGTAATAACTCCAACAAAAAATCCTTGTTTGCTTGTTCCATTTAAACTACCTCCTTAAAGTCTTTCACACCAATCATAACAAAAAAACATACATAAGAGCACTTTTGTTTACGCTATAGGAAATATTGGGTACACTCTTGTAAGAGACAGACAAAGGAGTGTAACGTCAATGAATTTAAATCATTGGTATGAAAAAGGTATGACACCAGATACATATATTGAGTCAATGGAAAAAAATAAACAAAATTTATTACATATATATGATCATTTCACACCGCCTGCAGACACACAATTCTTCCAGAAACTGGCTGAAATGAACATCCGTGTAATTGTATTGACAGAGGACTGGTGTGGCGATGCCATGTTGAATATTCCAATCTTAATTCGCATTGCAGAACAAGCTAATATTCCAGTAAAAATGCTTCTGCGTGATGAAAACCTGGAGTTAATGGATCAATATTTAACAAATGGAAAAGCGCGTTCTATTCCAATCTTTATTTTTATTGATGAAGCTGGGAATGAAGTTGCAAAATGGGGGCCTAGGTCCAAGGCAATCCAGCAATATTTGAATGATGCACGTGATAATCTTCCGCCAAAAGAGGCAGATGATTATGAGAAGAAATCAAAAGAAATGTATCTGTTTATGACTAAATCATTCCGCGATAATAAAGATATTTGGCAAGAAGTATATACAAGTCTTAAACACAAGTTAGGACAAGTCTAACCTGGAAAACTCACCTCGTATCCCGGTGAGTTTTTTTATCGTGTATATAATATTAATACCTTTGCCCATACTAGTATGTAAAATAATTAATGGATTAAGGTGCAATTTATAATGAGTATTGAATACTTCAAACATATCTATTTCAGACTACCTGTTATTGTTAGGCTTCTGCTATCTATATTTGTGGTCATGACTTTTTTTGGAATTATTATCCACGTTGTTGAACCATCTGCATTCCCATCTGTATTTGACGGAATATGGTGGGCTTTTATTACGGGAGCGACGGTTGGTTACGGTGATTTTGTTCCATTAACCGCTCTTGGAAAAGTTATTGCAATACTACTCATTCTTTCCGGTGGTGGACTGCTTACATTTTACATAATGACTTTATCCGCCGGAACCATTCAGCATGAACAGGATTTATCAAAGGGAAAAGTAAAATTTAAGGGTGAAGATCACATTGTAATAGTTGGGTGGAATGAACGGACAAGGCAGCTAGTAAATATGATCGACACGAAGGATTCTAAAGAGGAAATTGTCCTGATTGACAGAACACTTGATCATCTTCCGTATCAGCATTACCCTATTCACTTCATCCATGGGGATCCAAGTGAAGATTCAACGTTAATACAAGCTAACATTGAAAAGGCCAAATCAGTTATTATAACTGCAGACATCACTAAAAAAGAACGTCAGGCTGACATCACAAGTATTTTGGCAATAGTAGCAATTCGCGGAAATAATCAACATGTATCAATTAACGCAGAAGTTCTCTCGATTTCACAGATTGAAAACGCAATTCGTGCAGGAGCGAACACTATTATTAGGTCAAATGATTTCATGAGTACTTTATTTTATCATGAGCTTTACCACCTTAAAAATACAAGACCATTTGAAACAGTACTAAATGTCTTGAACAATCAGCAATTTTCACACTTGACCCTTCCAGAACAACTGGAAGATTCCACTTTTAAAAATGGAATAATTTTTTACTTGGACAAAAAAGAGCTTCTGTTTGGCTTTATACGCGATGACGATTGGGTGATTAACCCTCCAAAAGATACGACCTTAAAAGAAGGGGATATTCTTCTGACATTAACTTCCTGGTAAGAGAAGCCGCTCTACCTTTTTCATGATTTCTCTTCCTGTTTCAACGTATTCATCAGGTACATCGGCATCTGCGTTTACTGGGGACTGAAACTGGTCAAACGCACCACGTAAAGCCCCGCCAGCTCCTTCTTCATCATATCCTCGTTGATACTGATGTGCGAGTAAAAATGGCTGATCAACTCGCACTGTTACTCCAGGATAGTCAAGAGAGCCCGCCACAGCATAGAATGGTATCCTTAAAAAATAATAAATACCATCGTCGTCAATTTTCATATCGAAATATCCTTTTTCATAGTCCCAGTTTGAACCAATCACAAACCCCTCAGGCTTTAATCGTTCCTCCAAAACATACAATGGATATATTTTATTTTCAACTTCTGAATTTATCGGAACCATTTGCTCACTCCTTCAGTAAATTTCTATTATTTTTTGCTTGGAATCGAAATTTATGCTAAAATATTTTATTGTGTGAAAAGAATCGAATAGAGTATAGGAGTTGTTCAGCATGTCAGACAAGTTTGAGACTGGTCAGATATTAGAAGGAAAAGTTACAGGAATTCAACCATATGGTGCATTCGTTGCTTTAGACGAAGAAATCCAAGGGTTAGTTCATATTTCAGAGGTAACACATGGGTATGTTAAAGATATTAATGATCATTTAACAACCGGGGACGAAGTAAAAGTGAAAGTTTTGAATGTCGATGAAGAAAATAATAAATTTTCGTTATCCATTCGTGCTACAGAAGAACCACCTAAGAACCGTCCAAAACCTCAAAAGAATCAAGCACCAAAGCAACAAGAAAGCGATAACGCTGGATTCAATACATTAAAAGACAAACTAGAAGAATGGATTGAACAGTCAGAAGGGTCTTATAATAAAAAATAATGATTGAAAAAAGAAAAAAGAGGCTTTCTCAAGTATGTTTTGACATAGTCAACAATACTTGGAAATGCCTCTTTTTTATTTTAAGTATCTGTACGTGGCTCTGGTCGATCAGCAAAAGCTTCATCTGGTTTGAATAATAATGACAATGTTACCAGACCGCTTATGCCTACTAACGTATAAATAACTCGTGCAAATGCACCACTCTGCTCACCACCACCAAATACTGCAGCGACTAAGTCAAATTGAAATAATCCGATAAGTCCCCAATTTATTGCGCCAATAACGGTTAATGCTAAACATGCTCGTTGTATACCACTCATTTCAACAAACCTCCTTTACTGATGTACTCTTCACTAGTTTTTCACTTTTATTAAAATATATACAAGCTCATTCTTGATTTCACAATATCACTTCGGTAAAGTAAAAAATGAAAGCTTATTGAAGGAGGAAAACATGACACATATTAATTTTTCATACAGTAAAGCACTAGATTTCTTCAGTCAAAATGAAATTAATTATTTACAGGAATATGTAACGTCAGCTCACAACGCATTACATAATAAAACCGGGCCAGGAAGTGACTTTTTAGGATGGATTGATTTACCTGAAACATATGACAAAGAGGAATTTTCCCGCATTAAGTCAGCAGCTGCCCGAATAAAACAAGACACTGATATATTACTTGTTATCGGGATCGGTGGTTCCTATCTTGGTGCACGCGCAGCGATTGAAATGCTAAACCACTCTTTTCAAAACCTTCTATCTGAGGATAAACGGAAGGCACCTCAGATTATTTTTGTTGGTCATCATATGAGTTCAACTTATATGACCGAGTTATTCGATTTACTTGAAGGCAAAGATGTATCGATAAATATTATTTCTAAAAGCGGAACAACTACTGAACCTGCTATCGCATTTCGGATTTTTAAGAAATTTTTGGAAGAAAAATACGGCCAAGATGCAGCCAAAAAACGAATTTATGCAACAACTGATAAAGCAAAAGGCGCATTAAAAACAGTTGCCGATGAAGAAGGCTATGAATCCTTCGTTATTCCAGATGATGTTGGGGGCCGTTATTCCGTTCTTACTGCGGTTGGATTGTTACCTATTGCAGCTAGTGGTGTATCCATTGACGAAGTGATGCATGGTGCACAAGCAGCCATGAGCGACTTAACAGAGCCATCATTAACGGAAAACCCAGCATATCAGTACGCCGCAGTCCGAAATGTACTATATAATAAAGGTAAAACAGTCGAAATGCTTGTCAATTATGAACCACACCTTCAATATGTTTCTGAATGGTGGAAACAATTGTTTGGTGAAAGTGAAGGCAAAGACCAAAAAGGAATTTTTCCAGCGTCAGCCAACTTCACGACAGACCTACATTCGATGGGACAATACATCCAAGACGGGCGACGCGACCTTTTTGAGACAGTTTTACATGTGAATAAATCAAAAAAAGATATTACGTTAGAATCAGATGAAGCAAATTCGGATGGACTTAATTATCTTGCTGGTCACACAATTCACAACATCAATGAGAAAGCATATCAAGGAACACTGCTAGCACATACCGACGGAAATGTCCCCAATCTTATTATTGAGTTACCAGAACTTGATGCATACACATTCGGTTACATGGTTTACTTTTTAGAGAAAGCATGTGCAATTAGTGGTTATCTGCTAGGCGTTAATCCGTTTGATCAACCTGGTGTAGAGGCTTATAAGAAAAATATGTTCGCACTGCTCGGCAAACCAGGATATGAGGAAGAGAAAACTAAATTAGAGAAACGATTGTAACTAGTTAAAGCTGAAGAGCGTTGAATTGCTAAGCAATTTAATGCTCTTTCTTTGCTTCACAAGTGTAATTGCTGAATAAACGGGAATGTGCTCCCTCTTCTGGCGATTCAGCTCTCTTCTCGTGATTAAGCACATCCTTCTCGTGATTCAGCACTTCCTTCTGGCGATTCCACTCCCTCTTCTGTTGATTCAACCCTCTCTTCTCGTGATTCAGCACATCCTTCTATTGATTCCGCTCCCTTTTCTGTTGATTCAGCCCTCTCTTCTCGTGATTCAGCACATCCTTCTGTTGATTCCGCTCCCTTTTCTGTTGATTCAGCCCTCTCTTCTCGTGATTCCACTCCCTCTTCTCGCGATTCCTCTCCCTCTTCTGTTGATTCAACCCTCTCTTCTCGCGATTCCTCTCCCTCTTCTCGTGATTCTTCCATTTGCCTTCCTCCCTCCCCTGTAATTATGAAACGAAACAAATAATGTTATAAGTTTCATCCATTGGAAAAAAATTAAAGATTTTTTGTCAATTTATGTTTAAATTTATATACAGGGGGTAATACTAAAATTGTAAGACTTTCTCGTATTCCCCCTGTAAGCAAGGCGTATAAGCGCTTTGCTTTTTTTTTGTGTTTAATCCGATATAATTGAGTTATTGATAAGTAGGAGGTTTTACAATGGGAATATTTGAAAAAGTTCACGACCGTAAAAATACACGTTCAGTAAAATGGGATATGCTAAAACCTGTTTTCCAAACAGAAGATGTCCTGCCAATGTGGGTAGCTGATATGGATTTCCAAGCTCCACAAGCTGTAAACGATGCATTAAAAGATCGTGCTGATCACGGTATTTACGGATACACCATCATAGACGACGATGTGAAAGACTCAATCATAAATTGGGTTACCAAGCGACATGATTGGAAAATCAACTCAGAATGGCTTTCATTCAGCCCGGGTGTCGTCACAAGCTTGCATATGGCCATTCAGGCATTTACTGAGCCAAATGATAAAGTTCTAATCCAATCACCTGTATACACGCCATTTTACAGTGTAATAGAGACACATAACAGAGAAGTTGTTAAAAATCCTCTTCAACAGAAAGATAATTATTACCATATTGATTTCAATGACTTTGAAAATAAATTAAAGCAAGGGGTTAAGGCATTTGTTTTATGCTCCCCACATAACCCTGTTGGTCGTGTTTGGACAAAAGAGGAGCTACAAGAAATGGCACGGCTTTGCCTGAAATATGATGCATTAATTTTATCAGATGAAATCCATGGCGATCTAGTTTATCCGAACGAGAAGCATATTCCGATTGCCTCACTTTCTGACGACATTGCCGACCAAACAATTACATGCATGTCCCCATCAAAGACGTTTAATCTTGCCGGACTGCAAGCATCGTATGTTATCACTACAGACAAGGAAAAGAGAGATACACTAAACAAACAGTTGAATAGTCAAGGGCATCATATGCTTAATACAATGGGGAATACAGCAATGGAGGCTGCATACTTACATGGTGAAGAATGGCTAGATGAACTAAGGACTGTACTAAAGGAACATCAGGAATATGTAACAAAAAAGTTTGAGGAAAATACCGATGTTCTTAAAGTCATCCGTTCAGAAGGTACTTATTTACTTTGGATTGATTGCAGTGCCATGGAAATGGACAGCGAACAACTAAAGAAATTCATGATTGAAAATGCCAAAGTTGGACTGAATACAGGTACCGATTATGGTGAAGAAGGAAAAACATTCATGCGCATGAACATCGCATGTCCTCGAGAAACGTTGGAAGAAGGAGTTAAACGGATAATCGATGCTGTGAATAAATTATAAAAAAATTGCTCTCTCGACTAATGTTGAGAGAGCAATTTTTTCATATAAACTTTTATTCCTCTTGCTTTTCATTAAACTTAGTAGGGTCTGTCGGAGCCTCTTTCGTCTCATTGGGCTCTTTTAATATTTTGCCACATGCTATCCTTGCACCGGAATTTCCACCAGGCTGACTTACTCCATCATCCTGCCCTTCATGAATAATTAAGGCTGTCCCTTCGCCTTTAAGAATAGATTTTTTGCCTTCCATAATTGTTGCGCCAGCAAGCATTAATTCAGCTTTAACAAGCCCACCAGAATCCGCTTCAACATTTGGTAAATCACCTAAATGAGATCCTTCTGGATGCATTAATCCATGCTCTTTCCCATCTGGATTGAAGTGATTTCCAGCACTAGTAAATTCAGGTCCCTCACACTTAGGATACTCATGAACGTGAATTCCATGATACCCAGGCGCTAACCCCTCAAGCTTTAGTTTTACTTGTACACCCTCTGGTCTTTCAGATAACTTTGCTGTACCGATCATATCCCCAGATTCGTTGTACATGTCAACGGACCTTGCCGTTTCTTCATTTGATTGACATGAAGCTAGAATAAGTAATAATACTATGATGAAAACCCTCATGAACGCTACTCCTTTACAGATGCTTTACTAAAAGTATCTGCAATTAACCAAAAATTAAACGAGCCTATTTTTATAAGCTCGTTACTCTTTATCGTCAAAAGACTTTTCCTGGTATTGTTCATTAAACTTTTTCTCTTCTTTTTTAGACACTCTGTAGAAAAAGTACATAACCACTGCGGCACCAATCATAAAAATGACTAGCTGTATAATAGCCGGAATATATTCAGTTTTATCTTCTGGAAAATATAAAAATTCCATCATTGCTGCTCACATCCTTAGACTATATTATATCACTTTTAAATACTCAAGCTAAATAGAAAACCTTAATAATTGCTTAAGCGACTACTATTTTGGCACAATAGAGTAAAGGGAGGCTAGTAAAATGACATCGATTAATGTTGGAGATACTGTACGTGCAAACTATAATTCAGGAAAATACATAGGAGAAGTAATGGAAGATCGTGGCAAACGATTTTTGATTAAGGTTCTTGCAGTTGAGAAACATCCAATGCAAGGGGACCTTCATAATCCAGGTCAAGTGGATGGCGTATTTTTTCATGAGCGAAAGGCTCTAGCGCATTATGAAAAAATGAATGTAGTTAAATCAGCTGTACATCCATTTGAAGGAGAAGTACCTGATTATAATCAATCATTACATGAAGCAATTGATAATCAAAAGCAAAAGCTTGCCTTAAAAGATTCAGAGTTCAATCAAAAGGCATTGGAATGGATAGAAGGATTGGAAGAAAAATATTATACTAAAAGCTATTATAAATAGAAGGCAGTCTCACAACTATTGTGAGACTGTTTTTATTACGCAGTAGGGACTTTCAGGTTTTTCTTTTTCTTCTCTGGTTGCCCATATATTTTCCGTGTTATTTTTGGAGCATAATTGAATAGAACCATCCCTAAGAATGCTGCTATTACGATATAAACACCACTGAAAATTTTAATTGACCCAACAGCAATTCCAGCTATAACAACTGAAAATTCACCTCTTGCACACAGGGATAAGCCCGCGCGTAATGCTACACGCTTTGACAAACCATATAACTTTCCGCCAACAATCCCGACTGTTATTTTAGCTACAATTGACCATATAATCAGCAAAATTAGCAGTACTGGCATTGGAACGCCTTGACCTAAGTCAACTGTTGTTCCAAAATAGACAAAGAATGTTGGTAATACAAGATTTTTAATTGGAGATACCGTACCTTCAATTCGATCAATTTTACCAATTTCAGCTAGCATAACACCGGCTAGGAATGCACCCAGCACTTCGGAGAGACCCAAGTATAATGCCAATCCACCATAGGAAACTGCGATCCCCACTAATAAAGCAAATTTGAAATCTTCATCGTCGATACGCTGCAGAAACTTTTCAAAATGCTTGAATAATGTTTTTCCTAAGATAATGGCTACAAGTGCCATACCAACTATTTTCCCTAACAATATCGCAAAATCCAGACCACCAAACGCATCACCTGAACTCATTGCGATTAATATGGCGACTACTATTGGCGCTACTAAGTCCTCAAAGATTAATATACCTAAAATATATTCTGTCTCTGAGTTTGCCATTCTGCCCTTATCATCAAGCAGTTTTGCAGTAATCGATGAACTTGTCGCGTATGTAATACCACCAATTAAAAATGCTGTAAACCAGTCCATTCCGAAACCGAATGCAATTACGGTTGAAACACCTAAGCTCAGCAATACATCCAAAAGACCTGAACTCCATATTTTCTTAGCTATTCCGCCTAATCGTTTTGTACTGAATTCCAACCCAAGTACAAAGAACAATAACACGATAGCAATTTCGCTCGAAAAATGTAATATCTCATTATCTTCCAAAAATCCAGCAAACGAAACACCTAATAAAATATACAATATTACGTTTGGAAACCTTGTTCTAAACCCAATAAAACCTAATACAAATATACCGAGTAATGCTATCCCGGCACCTAATAATGTTGGGAAATCAGTGAACAAAACTCATCATTCCTCACCCTTACATAGCTTTGATAAGGTGGATATTTGATCTTCTTTTCCAACAGACATTAGAATATCACCCGGTTTTAATGTGGTGTCTGCTTCAGGTATCGCAGTAACATCATCACCATGAACAATTCCAATTATAGTTGCACCACTTTTATTACGAACATCTGATTCTTCAATTGTCTTATGCGCAAGTGAAGATGCCTCTTCTAGTGTTATATAATCAATTATAATCTGACGTTTAAACATACGCATCTTATCGATACCGACAGGCTGATAGGTTGCACCAAGTAATTGAGCAGCAATTTCTCTCGTTTCATCTGGCGTAAGATCCATAGCAAAATCTGCTTCATCACTATCAGCGTCATCAAAGAAATACAGTTCTCTTTTACCTGTATGGTGTACGATAATCACTAGCATGTCATCTTCAGCAGTCTTCATTGAAATTTTCTGACCAATTCCAGGAAGCTGGGAAACAGAAATATTCATTTAAGTCACCTCTTCTTAATTGTTATAATTATGTCGCCAGATTCAGCGGCGAAAATTGCATTTATACTTATTTTTGAAAATTCCATATATTCCATCAGTGTAAAATAAAAAGCTAGAGAATAAATCCCTAGCTCGATTAATTATTCACCTAAATGTTCTTTAAGTACTTCTGTTACACCTTTGATTGCTTCGTCTTCATCGCTTCCTGTTGCAGAGATTTTCACTTCTGCTCCTTTAGGAATTCCTAGTGACATAACACCCATAATCGATTTAAGGTTAACACTTTTTTCATTATATGAAATTTCAACCTCTGATTCAAATTGTCCAGCCTTATTTACCAACAGTGTAGCTGGACGTGCATGTACACCAGTATCTGCTGTAATTGTAAATGATTGTTCTTGCATTATGACTCATCCTTCCAACAATAATATCCTTAATTATGTATCTCTATTATATGAAATACTTAACTTCATTATATACAATTATTATCTCGATTGAAACAAAAAAGCAATAAATTACCGATTTATTTAACTTATTTGTTTTTGCATACCCATTATGATAACGTTACTTTTGTATCATTATCTAATATAGGAGGAAACATTCACATGAGTGTGCATATTGGAGCAAATAAAGGCGATATTGCTGACAAAATTTTATTACCTGGTGATCCTTTACGAGCAAAGTTTATTGCAGATACGTTTCTAGAAGACGTGACACAATATAATAATGTGCGAGGAATGTATGGATATACAGGAACGTATAAGGGTGAGCGTATATCTGTTCAAGGTACAGGAATGGGTGTACCATCCATCTCTATCTACGTAAACGAATTAATCCAAAGTTATGATGTTCAAAAATTAATTCGAGTAGGTACGTGTGGCGCAATTCAAAAAGATGTTCAGGTCCGGGACGTAATTCTAGCTCAGGGAGCAACAACTGATTCGCAAATGAATCGAATGATCTTTAATGGTATTGATTATGCACCATTAGCTGATTTCGATTTACTAAAGAATGCATATGATGTAGGTATTAATAAAGGCATGAATTTACGGGTAGGAAATGTATTTACAAGCGATACATTTTATCGTGACAACGCACAAGAGTTAAATGAATTATTGGCTAAGTATAAAGTGCTCGCAATCGAAATGGAAACAACAGCATTATATACACTTGCTGCCAAGTTTAACCGCCAAGCTCTTTCGGTTCTGACAGTTTCTGACCACATCCTTACTGGTGAGGAAACTTCTTCAGAGGAGCGACAAACAACATTTAATGAAATGATGGAAATCGCACTTGATGCAGCGATAAAAGAATAACTGAGCACAGCCTTTCAATTATGAGAGGCTGTTTTTTATTTCCATATGTTAACCAATAAAAATAACAGTTGACAATAAAAGCGTATTTTTATATCATCAATATGGAAGGGAGCGATAAAAGTGAAAAGTTTACGTCCTATTGATTTAACATTCGGTTCTGTATTTGTATGCCTAATGGCTGTGGGGGCAAACATAGCTGTATGGTTTCCGATGCTCGCAGTTCCAATTGGTGGAGCGACCGTACCATTATCACTCCAAACATTCTTTGCAATTCTTGCAGGGCTAATGCTCGGAAAAAAATTAGGCAGTATCTCCATGATTACATATATTTTGGTTGGTGTCGCTGGAGTACCAGTCTTTGCAAAGATGTCTGCAGGCCCTATGGCACTTGTCTCCCCTACTGGTGGTTTCATAATTTCATTTGTATTCATCGCATTTTTTGTAGGTTTCATTGCAGAGTTCAGCAGAAAACCATCCATTCCAGTGTATACCGTTGCAGCTCTTGTTGGATTAATCATTAATTATGGAATAGGTGTAAGCTATATGTATGTTGCAATGAATACATGGCTTGAGCTACAGATTTCCTATCCAGTAGCATGGATTGGTATGATTCCGTTTCTCGTAAAAGATATTGCTCTGGCCTGTTTATCCGCCATATTTATGGTAAGTTTGGCTAAGCGAGTTCCATCGAGGTGGACTTTTGTTGCAAGAACATAATACCTGAAATTTCGGAAAGGATATTCCTTATGGAGTATCCTTTTTTAATTAAATGAAATGTTTCTATATATGTGATAAAATTACAAATTATAGTCTTTAAAACTTTACCTTCATCGATTCATATCTAGTAAAGTTAAAGCAACAGAGAGGATGTTCACACATTCATGGGTTTCTTTGCAAATTTTCCATTATGGGCAGCATTGTCTGCAATTGTTTTTGCACAGGGTGTAAAAGTCCCTATCCGCTTCTTTGTGACAAAAGAATTCAAACCTGGTTTAGCCTTCAGCAATGGTGGTATGCCGAGTAGTCACTCAGCAGCAGTAGCAGCATTAACGACCGGTGTTGGGATTTCAGAAGGAGTTACATCCACTATGTTTGCTATAGCATGTGTCTTCAGTATTATTATTATGTTCGATGCCTCGGGAGTCCGCAGGCAAGCAGGAGAACAAGCGATTGTTTTAAATCAACTTGTCAAGGACTTTCAATACTTTATGGACGGGGCAAAGGACTGGAGTAAAAAGGAAGATTATGAAAAGCGCAAGGAGTTAAAAGAGCTGCTGGGACATCAGCCAATCGAAGTGTTTTTCGGTGGCCTATCAGGAATCGCAATTGCATTTTTAATTTATCAATTATATTAAGGCTGTGTTTTTAAATTCGGTTGCGGAAACATACTCACTGTCACCATTTATATCAACTAATTCCTAAGATTCAGTGCTTAAACCTATTTTAAAACACCCCATATTAGAGCATTGGATTGTCTAGCAATTTAATGCTTTTTTTATTGTCTAACAGTACCAAATAAAAAAGCAGTTCAATTAAAGATACAAAATGCATTTTTGTACACTTTTAACTGAACCACTTTATAAGAAGGAAATCTCAATTTAATTTAACTTTTAGTTATTTGATTCCTAAATACTTGTAACGCTTCATTTTCATTTAATTTGTTCAACTCTTTTTCCGTTAGCTTACCATCACCACGTTCAATGATGTATACCTCGACTTGCTTTTTACCCCACTCTGAATATACATCTTCCACTGTTTCATAATATAGATCAATTTTGTTTCCGTTAATGGCTCCACCTTTATCTGCAACAACACCATATCCATAGCCTGGGATAAACATTACAGTACCAATCGGATAAACGCTTAAATCAGCAGCAATAGTAGAGTATAAGTCTCGTTTAACGGTTACTCCAGAATACGTTACTCCGTATTGCGGATGATCAGGTGTCTTACCTGTCGATTCTACACCAGCAGTATAACCAGTTGCTACAACAGTACTACTAGGAAACTTTTTTTCAATGAATTCCTCACTATATTCTTTCAGGGTTTTTGGACCTTCTACTTGCTCGCTTGAAATATATCTTTTTTGCTGTTTAGCAACATTTAGGTTCTTGTCTTTTAATGCAGTCTGTCTATTTTTGGCTGTACCGTTTTTATCTTTATAAGTTACTTCAGTTCCATCTGCAACCCACGCATGTACGTCTGTAATTGTGATATTTGAAATAGACGATAATGTTACAAAAAACGCTCCCAGGAATAAAAGAAACATACTAGTTCTGCGAAAAATTTTAGTTTTAGTCACTGATAACACCTTTCTGGTAGCATGCTAATTTAATATAACAGTTTTAGGCACGAGATACCCTAAGAAAACTGCATCCTTAAATAGCTACCTATCTGGACAGTGTTACCAAAAAACAAATTATTATACACACAAGCCCTTGAAAAGTAATGAATTCTATTAAATATTCTAAAAAGTGAAAAGCATTTATAGTAGAGCTCCCATATAGTATATTATGTGTGATAAAATAAATTGTAAGACTATTAGCTAAATGAAAAGGAGCATCATATTTGGAAGCTTACCACAAACTCACATTGGCAAAAGATACGATTAACCATATAATCTTAGGGCAAGAAGAAGCTATAGATTTACTGTTTACAGCACTCTTAAGTAATGGACATGTCATACTCGAAAGTGTCCCAGGCTCGGGTAAAACCAAATTAGCAAAAGCATTCGCTAAAATCTTTGACGGCGTATTCAACCGTATTCAGTTCACACCTGACGTACTACCTAGTGATGTAACGGGGATCAGATTCTTCAATCCAAAAACACAGGAGTTTGAATTGTTAACCGGTCCTGTAAAAACAAACATTTTATTGGCTGACGAAATTAACCGAGCCACACCGAGAACACAATCAAGCTTGCTTGAAGTCATGGAGGAGCACCAAACGACTATCGATGGTACTACAATAGAAATCCCTTTACCTTTTTTTGTTATTGCTACTCAAAATCCTATTGAATCCAATCATGGAACATTCCCATTGCCTGAAGCACAACTTGATCGGTTTTCTATGAAAGTCACTATGGATTATCCAACCTTTGAACAAGAAAAGGAAATTTTATCAAATCAACGCCTAAGTGACCCAATAGAAGAAGTCACACCCATTCTGACAATAGATGAAGTAATTTTATTACAGCAAGAAGTACGTCATGTCAATATTTCAAATGTTGTACTGGATTACTTATTGAAGCTTGTCCATAAAACCAGGGAGCATAAGGATATTGAACTTGGTGTCAGTTCACGAGCTGCATTAGCATTAATGCGGGCAGGTCAAGCTCGCGCATTTATAGACGGTCGTGATTTTGCCACCCCCAAGGATATCAAATCTATTGCAAGATATGTTTTCGAACATCGTATTATTTTATCCATGGAAGGTGCCATACGTAATGAGAAAACAGAGGTCGTACGAGAATTAATTCAGTCTGTTGAGGTACCTGTTGAAGTGAGGGCATTAAAGTAATGCAATGGAAAATAGAAAAAATAACAGATAACGAGATTTACCACCAACTAACATTAACATTCCTCGTTCTGCTGACAATCGTCAGCTTATACCTTGATAGATCTCTCGTATTTTTATTAGTTGGTATAATAGGAATTTATCATCTTTGTTTGCATTTATATAATCGTCGGATAGGGAGAAATCTAATACTGAAAATTCCCAAGCAATTCAAGAAGGCATTTCCCGATGAAACGTTAATCCTAACAATCAAGATAAAAAATAAATCACTGCTTCCTTATTTAAATGGGTATATATCCTTTAAAATAAAGGATCATGTCTTAAATGAGGAGTATTTGCAATCAACCTGGAGGGGCTTAAATTATTACCAAATTCCTGTTTCACTCCCAGGAAAAAGTGAATTATCTTTAACAATTCCATTTAAGACTGTGAAACGCGGTGTTGGCCGTATTAAAGACTTCAATTTTACATTTTCTCACCTGCTAAGCTTTGAACAATTGATGCTATATCCTATAGAAAAGAAATTTAACGAACTGATTGTTTTCCCTAAATTACAAGCAGTAGATAAGATGCGAGAAATTCAAAACCAAAATCCTGGTACGAGTGTAACAGTTCATTCCCCGTATGAAGACGTACTGCAGCCTATAGGAACAAGAGATTATGTATCTTCTGATCCCTTTCAGCGAATTCATTGGAAAGCAAGTGCCAAGACACAAAAACTGCAAACAAAAATATACGAACGAAACCGTTACATAGCCTGGACTATTATAGTTAACATTTCCGATAGAAGTTCGTTGGGTAATTTATACACAAGTCCAAAACTGGAAAAAATTTTATCTGAAGCAGCGTACATAACACGTAATATTATAAAAGATGGCCATGAAGTAGAGGTTTATTTGAATAGTGATAGTCTTGTTCATTTACCTGAAAATAACGATATCACACACTTAAAGAAAATATTGGAACAGTTGACTCGAGTTGATGAGGGAAGTTTGATAATTCCGGTAGAGAATATTTTGTATCGGCTGTACCAGTCCCAAACTAAATCGCGGATGATAATAGTTATTGGAGAAAGTGATGAATCGAATAACCACTATATAAATAAGCTGATCAGCCAAGGTAATCACCTATTCCAAATTAATGATTCTCATATTATTCCAGTCACAAAAGGAAATGATATGTATGGATAATAGCAATCGTATAGTTAAGTTCATACAATTATTTTCGGAATCAATTATGTTTTACTTTATTCTCATTCCTATTTTCATTTTTACCCAAAACCCCTATCCATTGTGGAGTTACCTGCTTATTACAGGGCTAACGTTAATCCTATTTGATATTTGCCTGCGAATAATAAAAAACTATGCAGTATATGTACCTGTTATAGCAATAGCTTTTTCGTTCATGTATTATATTTTTAATTATCCAATTCTTGCAATAGCACTTTGGCTTGGATTTATTACTTGGCGATATGCTCATACTGAAAGGAATGGTCCATCCGAAAATCAGTTCACAATCCTAACTTTAACTATTGTTATGTTTTTTCTTGAAATCATGTTTATTAATCATCCCAACCTTATATGGTTTGGTATTTTACAATTCATTATTATTCTTTGCGGGTATTGGCTGAAGCTGATGAACAATATGGAATCACATGGTAAACTAAAGACAACTTTAACGTTTAGCACCTTCGGAATACTCCTTTTAGCAGGAGGTATATTTACTTATGGCATTTATCCTTGGGTCAAAGGGGTTATCCGTTTTATTTTGTCAGGTGTTGGTATCCTGTTCCAATACATCGTGTTTGGTATCGTTAATATTGCCGACTTCTTAGGTCTTGACTTTGGAGTTTTGCTCAATCTTGTAGATGAAAAAACCTTTAATCAAGCGACAAGCAGCTTCAAAGAAAATATGGATGAAATGGATGGAATGGCTAACATTGACAGTTCCTACGATGGCGGGATAGATTTTATAAATTGGTGGACCATTTTAATTGCTCTAGCCTTACTTATTGTTATCGCAATTTTTCTTTCCAGGAAAAAAGTTATTCAGGAAAGTTTCCCTGATGGAAAGAAGAGCAGCATCTCAATCGTTACTCCGCTCAGGTCCTCTTCGGATAGTAACAATGGCTTACGGAAGTACTTCTCACCTTGGAAAACAGTAGATCCTTTAAGGAGAAAAGTACTTAAACTTGAACAGAAAGCTTATACAAATGGATTGGGAAGACAATCTTCAGAAACAATCGAGGAATGGTTTTCCCGTCTTGATATAAATCCTTCTTATCTTGATTTATATCAAAAGATCAGATATGGCGATAAGAATCTAACTCTTAAAGAAAAAGAGAGATTAATTCATCTGCTGGATGAATTAATGACCAAGATAAAAAATAAGCGTTAACCCTCGAAAAAAGGTTAACGCTTATCTGCTGTACATTAAAACATTTGATAGCCACTCTTACGCAAAAATCGAATTACAATTCCTGATACGATTGTCCCCAGAAAACCAGCTCCCAGAATACTAATATCAGCAGCTGTTATATCCATTAATTTAGAAAATGCTATTGAAAAAGAGCCACCTGGATCTTTAAAGTATTCAAGTGATGACATATCATCAACTATCATCAAAACAATAACCGGATAGATAAATGCCATTAACCAAGTTCTTCTTAATAACATATTTAAAATAAAGGCCAGTCCAAAAAATATCACAAAGAACAATAATATAGAAACTACAAACTGTATCACCGTTGCATCTCCCTTCACACATTGCATACAAAAACCATTTTATAACAAAAATGATTAAAAGCAAAGACATCACTATAGCCTTTGCTTAGCAGTAAATAGTATAAATACTTTCCTGCTGAATAAATGCAACTATGGCCTTCGATTAAGCCAAGTTTACCAGATATTCTTATAATCTAGTAAAATATATTAAATTTTCCTTTTCTTAATAATAATCCTGGCCCTCCCAATTTTAAGAGATAGCGGTTATCAATAACTTTTTTCATAACGGTAGCACTCCAGCCGAATATTTTACGCTGGTTTAGCACAACCCCAATCGCATCCGTATGACCAAGTGAAGCAACTGTCCCAAGAATTTTTGGCTCAAACGTTTCTAGTTCATCGTTTCCTTGAACTAAGGCCTTAACATTATGTGCTACAACTCCAGATTCCTGAATTGCTATTTGTGCTGTTGGAGGATATGGTCTTCCAGTTTCTTCGTTCATGATTAGTGCACAATCACCAATAACAAATACATCATCATAGCCTGGTGCACGCATATCCTGACGAACTTCTACTTTTCCTCGATTTGTCTGAAATCCTGAAGCTTCAACAATCGAATTAGCACGGACTCCTGCAGCCCAAACTGTAGTCTGGGTCGGGATTTCTTCCAGTTTATCATCCTTCTGGTAAACAATACTGTCTGGCTTACATTCCTTTAACATTGCACCAGTTATAAACTCAATACCACGTGACTCCAAGGAGTTCATAGCATATTCTACAAGCTGTGGATCAAACCCTGGTAATACAGATGGTGATCCCTCTAGGTTAATGACACGTACAAGTGCTTTGTCTATATCGTATTCATTACAAAGCTCTGGAATCCGATTTGCTAATTCTCCAACAAATTCAATCCCTGTAAATCCCCCACCTCCAACAACAATGTTGAGACGACCTTGATTCTTTTCTTTTTCATTATGATACATTGCGAAATTATACTCAATATGTTCTTTTATTAGTCGAGCACTGTTTATGTTTCCAATCGTAAATGCATGTTCTTCTAGTCCTGGAATTCCAAAAGTTGCTGCTTCAAAACCGAGACCAAGCACAAGAATATCATAATCTAACACATTATTTTCCAATTTTACTTTTTTTTCATCAGGCTTAATCGAAACAACTGTATCTTCTATAAAATTAACTTTATTCATATTAACAACATCTTTAACCGGAATTCGTGTACGATCATGATGCAAAGTTCCAGCTGCGTTTTCATGCAACCAAGTTGATTGGTAATGATAGTCATTTTTATTTACAAGCGTAATAGTAGCTTCATTAATATTTAGTGACTTCTGTAACTTTACAGTAGTCATCATTCCCCCATAACCTGCACCTAATATTACGATATTTGGTCTGTTCATCTCTCTGATCACTTCCATTTGTATTATTTCGATACGTATGTGACATTTTTCACGCAAAAAGACATTAGAAAAACCTGGCTTGTGGCCAAGTACTGAAATGTTTATTTCATTTATATAACGTTTGTTACACAATTGTAATATATTAATATCTATTGAATATATTAGACGTTCTTTCGACAATTTTCAACCTTTATTTTTTTATTTATAAAAGTTGTATTTTTCAAACTATGTTAAAGTATCCGTGCTTTTGTGCATCAATACACATATAATAATTGTTTATGATAATATAGGAATGGTACACATACACGAAAAAGAAAAATGGGGGATTTCCATGTCAGATAAAGTATATGACGTAACAATTATCGGCGCTGGACCTACTGGCTTATTCACTGCCTTTTATGGTGGAATGAGACAAGCTAGTGTTAAGATAATTGAAAGCTTACCACATACTGGCGGGCAATTAACTGCCCTGTATCCAGAGAAATATATATATGATGTTGCAGGTTTTCCGAAGATCCGTGCACAAGACCTGGTAGATAATCTTGAGGAACAGGCAAATATGTTTGATCCAACGATAGTTCTTGAACAGTCAATAGATAAAATTGAGCGTCTGGAAGATAATACATTCAAGCTGATATCTGATAAAGAAGTCCATTATACTAAAACAATTATTATCACAGCAGGCAATGGTGCATTCCAGCCACGTCGTCTAAATGTTGGAGATTGTGATCAATTTGAAGGCGTCAATTTGCACTACCATGTAAAAGATATGAATCAATATAAAGATCAGAACGTCATGCTCCTGGGTGGTGGCGACTCTGCTGTCGATTGGGCATTAATGCTTGAACCAATAGCTAAAAAAGTAAGTCTGGTGCACCGCCGTGACAAATTCAGAGCACACGAACATAGTGTAGAAAAATTAATTAATTCAAATGTTGATATTTTGACACCATTTGTTCCAACTGCTATTACAGGTACTGAAAAAATTGACAAAGTTACGTTGGAAGAAGTAAAAGGTGAAAAAACAGTAGATGTTGAAGTCGACTCCGTTCTATGTAACTATGGATTTGTATCAACACTTGGTCCAATTAAAGATTGGGGATTGGAAATAGAGAAGAACAGTATCGTTGTCAATTCAAAAATGGAAACCAATATTCCAGGGATATATGGTGCAGGAGATATTACAACTTATCCAGGTAAAGTAAAACTAATAGCCACCGGATTCGGTGAAGGTCCAACAGCCATAAACAATGCAAAACAATATATCGATCCGAAAGCACGAATTCAGCCAAAGCACTCAACAAGTATGTTTTAAAAAATAGGCCTAAACACTTTTTGGTAAGTGTTTAGGCTTATTATTTTCGTCTGATTCAGTCTTCCATGCTTATTATTCAGTCTTTGACAAATCATTTTAGGAGTAATTCAGTTTTCAATTACCTTTTATCAGTATTCATTCCGGTTTAATCAGTCTTTATCATTTTTATTCAGTTTTCAGTGCTTTTTCAGCTCAACTCCGATCCCAGCACATAATCACTATTACACACTGTACGTCGGAGCTGGACGCGACAGATTCGGAGGTCCAATTTATAATTTCCTATACAACAAAAAAAGCCAAAGCGCCTTATTTCCTGCGCTTTGGCTTTTATACTAGCACTTCTCTGGTGAACCTTCCCGTTCTTTTGCTTTAAATGAAGATCCACAGCCACATGATACCATTGCGTTCGGATTATCGATGCTAAATCCGCCGCCCATCATGTTTTGCTTAAAATCTATCGTAGTTCCTTCTATAATAGGTATATCCTGCTTATAAATGACAACAGGAATGCCATTAATATCGTCAACCATATCCAGTTCCTCATTAACTTCATAATCAAAGCCTATTGAGTATGATAGCCCACTGCATCCGCCACCTTTAATTCCAAATCGTAAACGGACACCCTCTTCTTCTTCCTTCATCATTTCTTTCACTTGAATTGCTGCTTGTTCTGTGACCGTAATAACCATCTTAATTCCCTCCTCATTAATTCAGACGGATTAATACAATATGTTACCTACCAGTATACAAACTACAAGGAAACTATTCAAATATTATCTGTTAAAAATATATGTTCCAGATGCGATTACATCTGCTCCGCCAGTCATCCAGACGGAACCATTATCATCCCATTTAATAACCAAATCGCCACCTGCCAGATGAACAATAATGTCCTCGTTCCGCTGCACACTTCCATTTAAGATGGCAGCTACTACTGAGGAGCACGCACCCGTTCCGCATGCTTGTGTTACACCAGAACCACGTTCCCAAACCTGAAAATTAAGCTCTCTCGAAGAAATCACTTCAATAAACTCTACATTTACTCCCCCTGGAAAACGTTGGTCCTTCTCTATTATCGGTCCAAGTTCATAAAGTGGCGCTGTATCTATGGAGTCTACGAAAAATACTGCATGCGGATTCCCCATTGATACTGCGGTTATATCTAATGTTTCATCTCCAACAGTAAATGGCTCAGCAACAACCTGAGGAGTATCTTCACCCACCATCGGAATCGCCTGCCGTCGTAATATTGGCTCACCCATATTAATCGTGACTTCCTGTACCAGATCAGCTTTCACACTCACTTCGGCTTCAACTATATTAGCACGTGTTTCAATTTGAAATTTTTCACGCTGGATAATTCCATTCTCATATGCATACTTCGCTACACAGCGCAATCCATTCCCACAGCTCTGTCCTTCTGAGCCATCCTTGTTAAAAATCCGCATGCCAACATCCGCAGCATCACTTGGCTGGATCAAAATCATGCCATCCGATCCTATTCCTGTATAAATATCTGATACTCCTTGCGCTAAATCTGTCAGATGCTCTTCAGCAATATCGAACTTAAATAAATCAATATAAATATAATTATTTCCTAATCCATGCATTTTCGTAAAAGGAATTTCCATGTCAAAACAAACCTCATTCCATTTATGGTTGAAGAACTGCCCCATTTTTATCTAATTCACTATATATCGTCTTAAGTCTTGGAATACCTTCAGCAACCAATTCATCATTCACAAATACAATTGGATAAAATAAATCTTCTTCAAAAATTCGTTCAACAAATCGCTGATGCTTCTCAACATTAGGAGGCTGATTTATGTCTATATATTCATATTCAATGACATCATCAATATACTTTCTCCCTATTGCAGCCTGCAGCCATTCATACGTGTCTATAGATCCAGGGGCTCCAACACAGCTTGCGCAAATCTGTTCTGCTCCGTAAACCGATATCAAGATACTTTTTCCCATTGCGAAACCTCCACATCTTAGTTACTTATATTTTACAAAATCTTTAATAAAAGATAAAATAAAAATATCTACTATACACAAATATAAATTTTTGGATAGATTTTTTTCCTAATCCGTTTTATAATGATATTAGAAAGGAGACGATAGATAATGCAAGAGCAAGTACAGGAAGTTTTAAACAAATTACGCCCATTTTTACTACGTGATGGTGGAGATGTGGAGCTAATTGATGTTGATAACGATGGCATTGTACTTCTTCGTCTTATGGGTGCTTGTGGTAACTGCCCAAGTTCTACAATCACGTTGAAAGCTGGAATTGAGCGTGCTTTAATGGCAGAGGTCCCAGGTGTTACAGAAATCGAACAAGTATTTTAAATATAACTTATTAAAAGCAGACTGAGGATAGTCTGCTTTTTTATGGATTTTTTACTGGTGTTATTGGGCTTTCTCCACTAAAAACAGCAAGAAGATTATCCATGCAAAGCTTTAGCATTTTAGTTCGCGTTTCTACACTTGCTGATCCGATGTGTGGTAAACAAACAACATTGTCCAGTTTCACAAGTGGATGATTTGCATCAATCGGTTCTTCCTCAAAGACATCCAGGCCGGCAGCATGAATCGTATTCTCATTTAGAGCATGATAAAGCGCCTTTTCATCTACTACTCCTCCACGTGACACATTGATAAAGATAGCAGATGTTTTCATTTTCTGGAAAGCGTCCTTGTTGAACAGCTTTTTTGTCTCTGTTGTTAAAGGAATAACCGAAACAACAAAATCCGCCTCACGAAGCAATTCATCAAAGCCCATATAGGAAGCACCTAGATCTTTCTCAGCACCAGGCTTTCGTGAACGATTGTGGTACATAATCGGCATGCCAAATCCTTTTGCACGTCTGGCAATCGATTCACCAATTCTTCCCATTCCAACAATCCCAACTTTTTTCCCATGGATATCAGAGCCTGCCAGTAAATATGGCGACCAATGATCCCACTTGCCTGCACGAATATAATCATTTGCTTCTACAATCCTGCGTGCTGCAGCAGTTAATAATGAAAATGCTAAATCGGCAGTCGTTTCGGTTAACACATCAGGTGTATTTGTAACAATAATATCCTTTTCCTGAGCCGCTTCTATATCAATGTTGTCATAACCCACAGCCATATTTGCAACAACTTTTAAGTGTGGTGCATTTTCTAATAATTCACGATCAATATTTTCGGTAAGCAAGCATAATACACCATCAGCTTCCTTTACCACTTCTAAGAGCACATCTCTTGGTACTGGGGTTTCCTCTTCCTCCCACATACGAAAGTCAAAGGAATCCTGGTAAGGCACTAAAATCTCATTCGGAATTTTCCGTGTTAAATAAATAATTGGCTTCTTCATAACTATCCGCTCCTATAACAAGCTTATAGCCAGTGTAACATAGGAATTTGTAATTCTTTACTATCAATACCTAAATGGGCAAAAAGTTTTCCTAACCGGTCCTCATATATAGACTGATGTTCAAGCATTTCATTCAACTCATCATAGCGTTGCTCATACTGCTGTTCGATAAAACCTCGTTCGATAATATCAAACAAATGGATCGGATATAGTAATCGTGCGTACAATAGGCGCCAGCTAAAAATAGAGAGTGTCCGTACCTGTTTATATTCATCCAGGAAGACTTTAATTTCGTTCATTGGATCTTCATGCTTCAATAATTTAAACCTAATATATTCTGCTAAATCTCGAATAGGGTGATCATATACAAGGTCTGTCGTCCATATTGTTGATTTCCCGAGCTCTCCTTGGTACCTTCTGAAGGCAATAGTACCTTGATCGACCTCATGAAACCGTGATTCATACTCGCTTTCCTGCATATACTGAATTGCATTTTCACTTATTCCAATTATATAAGGTAAAACATCTATTAATAGTCTATAATATGCATTGGGATATTCAGCAGAATCCACCTCAATCTGCTTTTCAAAAGCGGTTAACTTATCAATCCATAATTGTTTCCATTGTCCATAGCTTGAAATTGCCTGTGGCTCGTATTGATACCGTGAACCAGTTTGGTGAAAATGAGCTAGAGATGCTCCATGTACTTCACTGCTGTCAAAAGGTTTATCTTCCAATTGAAATACCATGTGATTTTTATTGTTGTATTCGGTGTACCAGTCACCCTTTCTATTTGGCACTGGAATAGCAGTTTGGGTATAATTATTCTCATATAGATAATAAGCAAGTGCTGCCTGCTCCATATGTATAATTTCCCTCTGATCAGCAGAAATGGTAAAATAAACTATGTTATTGTGTTTTAGTCCTTCTACCCCATTCCAAACGGTTCTTTCATTTGCTTGTATCCCGTAATATGTTGCGAGTAAATCCCTCATGTTTGGTCTCCCCTTTCATGACTATTATTAGTGTATGTTTAAAAAAGAAATATCTTAACAATTTTCCAGAAGAAAAGGTGATATTAAATGGATGAAAATACGAATCAGAGTGAATTGGAACAAAAAGCAAGAGAATGGCTAACAGAACGTGGTGTTACATTAGAAGATATTGCCGAGCTAGTGTATTACCTGCAATCAAAATATCATGATGAATTGAGCATGGATGATTGTTTGCATAATGTGGATCGTGTATTAACAAAAAGAGAAGTGCAGAATGCTGTTTTAACAGGAATACAACTGGATAAGCTTGCTGAACAGAATATGCTTGCACAGCCACTTCAAACAACAATTGAAACCGATGAAAGCTTATATGGAATCGATGAGATTGTGGCATTTTCCATTGTTAACGTATATGGTTCCATTGGCTTTACGAATTATGGATACATTGATAAGCAAAAACCAGGCATTTTAAAACGATTGAATGATAAATCGACAGGAGAATGTCATACATTTTTAGATGATATCGTAGGGGCAATTGCTGCAGCAGCATCAAGTCGCCTAGCTCATGCCACTGGTGATGACCAGCTTATTGATGATTAACGAAGGAAAGCCCAGCGTTTGCTGGGCTTCTATCTGTTATAAGTGGTGAATCCATTCGGCTAAATTATGTACATAATAGGTTGGCTTTTTCACTAGCAGTGGATAATCTTTATATGGTGTTACACCTGTAAATACCATTAATGTGTCCATACCAGCATTAATACCAGCGAGAATATCGGTATGATAGTTATCACCAACCATAAGTGTTTCGTCTTTAGAAAAGCCAAGTGTCCTTAATGCCTGTTCCATGATAATCTCTTCAGGTTTTCCAACAAAGATTGGTTCTTTACCAGTACTAACAGTCACAACTGATGTTAGAGCCCCATTTCCTGGTTCAAGTCCTCTTTCAGTAGGAATTGCTACATCACTATTTGTCGAAATAAACGTAGCACCTCCACGAACTGCAATACATGCTTTAGACAGCTTGTCATAGTTAATTTCATGATCAATCCCGATAACGACAAAATCACAATCCTTATCTGTAACAATATGACCTTCTTGCTGTAAAGCATCATAAAGTCCTTCTTCACCAATTACGAAACAGCGCGCATTATGCTTTTTTTCCTTAATAAATTTCGCTGTAGCCATACTCGATGTAAAAACGTGTTCAGGAGTTGAAGGGATATCCATACTTTGTAATTTATCGGATATTTGCTCTTGCGTCCTGGAGGAATTATTCGTCAAAAATAAATACGGAATACCAAATTGATCAAGCTTGGAAACAAATTCAGCTGCTTCGTCAATCCGTTCATTTCCCCGATACATCGTACCATCCAAATCGATTAAATACCCTTTGTATTTCTTCATTTATCTAAATCCCTCTTTACTATTCTTTTGCAAATGCATTTGCGACGCCTAACTCATTATCCAAGTAACTTCTAATGTGAGAACTGAACTGATTTAACTTGTCCTTGTTTTCCTGAATTGTTCGATCCAATAACGCATGATCTACTTTAATATAATCTTTCACCAACGTTTTCCGCAGTAAAATAAGCTCCTTATAACATGACTGTTCACTTTCTGGAATTACCTTTTCATCAACCAAAATATCGATGATGTCTTCATAACTTCCCGGATCACGCATAATAAACCCATCAATCATCATATTTCCAACATCAAGTATCGATTCAATTACCATATGTACAGTACGTTCCAAGTATAACTTTTCCATAAACGTTTCATACTTATGGCGGGAAACTTCTTTAAGTAATTTTTCCATATATATAAGTGTTTCTTCAATTTTTTTCCGTTCAACAAAATACATGATTTCACCCTCCCAAAATACTGCTAAGTACAACTATACCATATTTAAAATGATTGAATAACCAAAACATGATATAGTATTAGTAAACTTGGGACCCGCCAAGCAACCTTAATGGTGAGTGCCTTTGTTGTACTAATGCAGTAAGAAAGTATTTAACACTTTCTTAACTGCGAAAAAACACAAAAATTGTCCGAGGTGAAATAACATGGGAGATAAGTTTGATTACCTGAAAGATGAAACAGTAACAAAAGAGGTTCGTTATATAAGCTTTATGGGCAAATTACAACGCTATGACTTTGCCTTCATGCAACATGAAGAGAACCCAAAGAAACGTATCGTCATATATTTACAGAAAAACCGGTTTGCAGTACTGGGAAAAGATGACCTTTACAAAAAGGGTGAAATCGAGCATATTTTTCATGAGACTCAAATGGAAGCAGATGAGATTCGGGAGTTTTTGGAAGGCATTCTTTGATCGTAAGTCTCACCAAAAGTCATTTTCATGATCTGGAATCTATATATTGGATAATATTGTTATGTTAATTCTCTTTTATTTTGCAGATGTTAAAAGAGAAGGGATGATGCTGTATGGGTAAAAAGGATAAAAAGAAATTCAGTAATTTTTCAAATGTAAATAATCAGAACAATTTAATACCCGAGGAGTTTCCAGAAGGACCTTTTGGATCTGCTATTAATGATGAAGAACCAGTTTTTAGCAAGTCGACACCCTGGGAAGATGGTCAACGACGTCAGAGTGCGTTTGTTTACCCTGATAAAGATCGCCATGAAGATTTGCCGAGACAAGCGTCAGGTGCGCATCCTATTCATGATGAACCTGGCGATGTTCACCCAGAAGAAGAAAAGCAGTAGTTCTCTTTTGAACTACTGCTTTTCTTAATCAATTTTTTTTATAATAAAATAGGCGCAGCCAAAATTACAATACTCGTACAAATAGTCATCTAATGTACTTATTTTTGTATCAAATGCTGCTTTTGAGTTTTGATCATCATAAAAGCCCTTAAGCCGAAGCTGCTCATATCCCCAATCCCCTACAATAAAGTCGTACTTTGACAATATGTCCGAGAATCGTTCATTAAATTTTTCTTCTTGGAAAGCATCTTTTATATTTTCTATAATTTCGTATTTTTTCCCTTGAATTTCAATCAATTAAGTCACCCCACTTGTGCTGACTATAGTTTATCACATCAAAGCAAGTAACAACCACCAATTTTCACAATAAATTAGTGAATGATTTCATCATAATACAACAAACTAAGGTCATGTGAAATTACTTTAGGAGGAAAATTATGAACAAGAAACTTTTTCTATCTTTATTAATTGTAACTGTCACATTTGCAGGTTGTGCAAATACAGACAATGCAACAGATAATGAACAACAGCAAATAGTGGATGAACTTGATCCTTCTCAGGAAAACCAACCAGACAACCCTGCCGGCGATAACAAATTAGGTTATGTACGATACACGAAAGATCAATTGAACAATGATCCTGAAAAAAATAATTCCGTCACCATCGATCGAACAAAGATGGCCAATATGATTACCCGGATCATATTGCGTAATGATGGATTTGAAGAAGTCGCTACTCTAGTCACTGATGAAGAAGTTCTTATCGCGTATTCTAAAAATGAGGAAATGGATTCAACCAAAGCTGCAGATATGGCTAAGAAGTCAGCTGTTTCTGCAATGCCTGGGTACTTCAAGGTTTATGTATCTGATAATGAGTTGCTGATGCAGGATATTCAAAGTCTCCATAATTCAAGTATTCAAAATAATAATTATGACAATACGATCAACCAGATTATTAAAGAGATGAACAAGTCATCACAAGGAATGGAAGAATAAAGAAGAAAATATAGCTATTAAGGAGGTGAAACGTCTATGTCAATAAAGATTTATACGTTTTTAGTGCCAATACTATTTATTGGATTATTATACTGTGGAGGGCAAGAGGTATTAGCAGAAGAACAGTTATATGACGAGCGTATGGCATTATACAAAAAAACCGAGGCATTGACGCAAATCCCCTGGTATTATATAGCTGCAATTGATCAGTATGAACGAAACAGTAAAAAAGATGATTCAAATGAGAAGGTAATATCAATCTCAATTCCGGATGAACTCTGGTATGGTCTTGGAAATAGTTCCTTGATTAAGGATGAAGATATTATACAATTTTTTCACGGAGATGGAAAAGACGGAAATGGTGATAATAAAGCTGATCCAAAACAGTCTGAAGACGTTCTGTTTACAATGGCTAATATAATTTTGGAATACGGACCAGCTAAAGATGAGGTGAAAATTGCTCTTTGGAATTACTATAAACGAGACCTTACTGTTAAAACCATCATGAATACAGCTAAAGTGTTTCGAAAATTCAAGAGTATTAACCTGACAGATCGTGATTTTCCTGTTTCATTAAACCATAACTACAGTTACCGAAGTACATGGGGAAACAGACGAGGTTTTGGTGGTTTAAGAATCCACGAAGGCACTGATATTTTTGCCGGGTACGGAACCCCTGTTAAATCCACAACATACGGAGTTGTCGAATTAAAAGGATGGAATCTATATGGTGGATGGAGAATCGGGATTCGTGATATTTATAATATTTATCACTACTATGGCCATTTAAGCGGGTATGAAGATGATATTAAAGTGGGACAGGTAGTGCAACCTGGAGATGTACTTGGTAGTGTTGGATCTACTGGATATGGTCCACCCGGAACTTCAGGTAAATTCCCACCACATTTACATTATGGAATGTATAAAGACAACGGACATAGCGAATTTTCATTTGATCCATTTCCTTATTTGCGTAAATGGGAAAAAATGGCGAAAGATAAGAGCTAACAGAAACAAATAAGAGCCTCTACCAAATACGGTAAAGGCTCTTAATAAATTTATATACTTATTGTTTGGATTTCTTCACAGCGTTTGTAATACTAGCTGCTAATCCTCCCCAAATAATTACCATACCAAGGATCATAACGAATATTGCTCCACCACTCATTTAGTTACCCCTCCCCAGTTTTCTTTTCTTCTTCTTCTGCAACTTCTGATGATTTCCATTTTGTTAAAGCTAACAGCACACCAATTACTAATGCACCAGCAGCAACAAACCATCCTCCAAATAGGATAAACGTATCTGAATAGTTTCCATAGTTACCAGAATCCGTTTCAAATAGCTTCAGCAAGTTCTGCTTAAATAAGCCGTACATTGTATACCCTAGCACTAATGGTGTAATAACACTTAAACTTAGTGTCCACCACCAGCCAAGCTTAATATCTGAAATTTCATTTGCATGTTCCTTGAAATCTCCAAGTTTACGCAAGAACCACGCTATTACTACTACCTCGACAAGACCAACGAATGCTACACCAAACTGGTTAATGAAGTAATCCGCAGCATCCAGGAAGCTTAAACCGCCTTGTGTTGCAAATAATAGTGAGATTACCGCGGCAGTTCCACCACCGAATAATACTGCTTTTGAACGTGATATATTAAATTTATCCACTAAACCAGCAACATATGTCTCAGTAATTGACATAAGTGACGATAAGCCGGCTAGCACCAGCGAAGCGAAAAACAAGAATCCAAATAATTCATTTAGTGCAGGGAATTCATTAATGATTGCCGGGAAAACGACAAATGCTAATCCAACCCCACCAGAAACAACTTCATCTACTGCTACTCCTTGTTGATTCGCCATAAAGCCTAAGACTCCAAATACTCCAATACCAGCAAGCAACTCAAAACTGGAGTTTCCGAAACCAACAATGAAAGCATTATTTGTTAAGTCAGTTTTCTTCGGTAAATAACTTGAATACGTAATCATAATCGCGAATGCAATAGATAAACTGAAGAATATTTGCCCATAAGCAGCTACCCAAACATCAGGATCTCCAATTTTACTAAAGTCAGGTGCAAAGAATGCCTCAAGACCATCAATTGCTCCAGGTAAAGTAATTGCACGAATTACAATAATAAGAAAAATAATTACCAATGCTGGTATGAAAATCCGGTTTGCAATTTCAATACCCTTTTTAACACCTTTGAACAGGATACCTAGTACGACTGCCCAAACAATGATTAAAGGAATTAGTACTCCTGGAACGAAACTGCCTGTCTGACCAGCGTCAACAGTTAGGTTCAAATAATCGGCAAATAAGAACGTCTCTGTGTCTGCACCCCAATTCAAGTTAAATGAGAATATTGAATAGGATATTGCCCAGGCAATGATAACAGAGTAATAGGTCGATATGACGAAGGCAACTAATACTGCCCACCAACCAATAAATTCTGATCCCTTACTCATTTTCCTATAGGTTAAAGGTGCAGACCCACGGTATTTGTGACCCATGGTAAATTCCATAATTAAAATTGGAATACCTGCTGTTAATAATGCAATTAGGTATGGAATAAAAAACGCACCACCACCACTTTCATACGCTGTTGCTGGGAATCGCCATATATTACCCAGACCAATTGCGGACCCAACAGCAGCAAAGATAAACCCTGCTCTTGTCCCCCATTGAGAACGATTTTCCATTTCAAGACCTCCCCTTTTTCTTTCCTTATTACATCCTAAGTATATGTATTGAAGTAACAAGGAATGTTTACAATCTTTATTTTATTCTGATATTGATGTTTGTATTATAACGGTACTTTTTGACTATGTCAAAGTAATAATCAAATTTTCTGTATTCACTTTATTTTCGTTAAAAGAATTTATCCATTAATATACAGAATGAGGTCATCATGAAGTATATTTATACAAATCATGATGACCTTTTTTACCTTGATCTTCTATTTTCTATTGTTGATATACTGGATTACTAATCCAATCAATACCACTACAATTATTGCTGCTAACAGAGCAAGAATTATCTGGTTGGTTACACCAATTATCAAGTAACCTACCCCTGATGCAAATGCTGCGATAAGCGCATATGGAAGCTGTGTTAAAACGTGATCAATATGATTACTACCCGCACCAGTGGAAGATAATATGGTCGTATCTGATATTGGCGTACAGTGATCACCAAAGACTGCCCCTGCCAATACAGCCGATAATGCTGGGAGCAACATGGAAACGTCTGTTATAACTGCCACTTCCGCTGCAATTGGCAGCATAATCCCAAATGTGCCCCACGATGTACCTGTTGCTAATGCCATCAGGCCTGCAATAATAAAGAACAACAGTGGTAAAAAGGCTGAACTTATTGAAGCATCACTAACAATCTGTGCTAGATATTGACCTGTTTCAAGTGTCCCAATTACAGAACCAATCATCCAGGCAAGCAGCAAGATATAAATTGCAGGAAGCATTGTTTTGATACCCTCGAACAGGATTTTCCCCCAATTAGCTCTTGGTTGTCTTTGCTGGAGATGGAATACTAATGCAGTTAATACTGACGCAACTCCTCCAACAAATAATGAAAGGTTAACATTCGTATTTGCAAAGGTTGATAAAATCGTAACCTCAGCTTCACTTGCATTCATACCTGTTAAAACCATTGCCGTAACAGTAGCAACGATTAAAACACCAATAGGAACTAATAAGTGGTAAATTCTTCCCAGTTCATGTGGTTCAAAAGCATCACCAAGATCTCCCGGAACATTATTTTCACCCGGTTTAAGCAACTTCCCTTCCGTCTTAGCCCGGTCTTCATGTATACGCATTGCCCCAATATCGATCTTAAGAAATGCAACCAAAAATACCAGAAGTACAGCTGAAAGTGCATAAAAGTTAAGTGGGATCATGGTAATAAACGCTTCAAGTGGTTGAATATTAGTTATTTCATTAGTTGCAAAAAGCCCGCCGATAATACCAATAATATAAGCACCCCAGCTTGATATAGGTGAAATAACAGTCACGGGTGCAGAGGTCGAATCAATAAAGTATGCAAGCTTTGCCCGTGAGATTTTATGCCTGTCTGTTAATGGTCTTGCAATTTGCCCGACAGCCAGACTATTGAAGTAATCATCTATAAAAATAATTAGCCCCATAATTGCTGTCATTACTTGAGCACCTTTACGTGTCCTAACCCTATTAATCATCCAGTCTCCAAAGGCTCTGCTTCCTCCTGACGCTGTCAAAAATGCTGTCAGCATCCCAAGAAGTAATAAAAAGCTTAACAAATAAATATTACCAATGTTAATTGAACCATCCGAAATAAAAATATTATAAAAAATTATACCTATTTCCTGAATTGATTCAACTACTGCAAAATCATGAATAAATAAGGCTCCAACAATTATCCCCGCCCCTAAAGACAGCAATACTTTCCTCGTTAGTAAAACAAGTACTAACATAATAATTGCTGGGATTATTGAAAAAATTGTTCCTTCCATGTTACTTCCTCCATTTCTTTGATGAAGTGCATGATGACAAAGATTCGATGTGAGTATATTAGCTTATCACCAGAAATTACTAGTGAAAGCCCTCGTTATACTGTTATATCTTCTTAAAGCAAGGCTATTTTCATAAGATTTGTTGCTTTGTTATCTTCGCAATCGATATATACTGCGAAGTACTTTTTGAAAAGTTTGAGTGCTATGATGCCGCTCCGGAAATACACTTCGCTTTCCGTGGGCGGCTGATGAGCCTCCTTGCTCCTACGTCACTGCGTAGTCTCATCTAGGCCTCAGCTCCCACAGGAGTCTCCGTGTATTTCCTACGCTGGGTATTGCTCACTAGAACTTAAAAAAACAAGATTTTATACCACTTAACTAGCAGTTGGAATATGCGAGACTCCTGTGGGACAGCGATCCTAAGAGACCCCACAGGGAGCGTTCTTTGCGAGCGAGGAGGCTCGTGGTGAGCCCACGGAAAGCGAGTATATTCCAACTGCGTGGTTAGAGAACTACACTAAAAATACGAATTGGTTACCTTCAGTCTACTTCGCATTTTATATCAGCTACGTAATGATTTCATTTGCTTTGATAAAACAACAATCTTTTAGAAAACAGCCTAAAGAAAAAAAGACGCAAAAAAGCAATGATAGAAAATAACCTACCATTGCATTTACAGTATACGTTATCCTCCATTTCGATCAGTAGTTCTCCATGCACTAAGTATTAGCATGGCAGTATATTTTTTATTCAAAAACATACCAGCAATAATGACTTGACTATCATTACGCTTCGGCAAAAAACCCTTTCATCAATTGTCATTGATGTCAATCTCTAACTGACTACTTATGTTTTTTGCACCTCTACCTCACCGATCTGATAAGGTTAGCCATATTAAAATTTCTTAATATATTATAGCAAATTATTCATCTTCCAGCAATGAGTCCTTATCAATGGAAATTGATGGATCTCCATCACCACTACCACTGAAAAATTCTGGCACATCACCCATAACAACTCTTGAATCAATATAAATTTTTGTTGAAACTCTTGTAAGATCTGTTGTGAATGGGATAACTATTTGTACATCAGCCTCTACAATAATATAAATTGTTACTAATGCACCATTAATTCCAAGATCCTTTATATCACGGACAACATCCGTTTGTACATTACCAACAAGTTCCAGGTTAACAGGTATTTTCGGGCCCAAATTAGCAAGTACAGAATTACCAGTTGCCTGGCCAAGGGGTATTTCAACTACGGTCGGATCTTTTTTTGGAAGGTTTTCTGCACCACCGTCATACTCGATAGGGTCATTCAATGATTCCTCGTATCTTGGCTGCCTTCCTTCATTCATACTAATAAAGAATTCTTCAACACGATCTGTTGACACCCTATTAATTTCACTTACTACCGCTGAATTCCAGCCATATGTAGTTATATTCCCTTCATTATCCTCAGTCATTGAAATAAGTTCTTCAAAATTATAGTTTTCTGCAAACCGTACAGCAGTATTTATTGCACGGGTAGCGAATTCGGTTGTTTTTACCTCGGCTATATCCATCAAAGTTGGTTTAATCCCTTTATCTATTATCCATATACTAATTGATGTCATAAAGACAAATAATATCAAAGTAATTACAAAAATATTTTTCACGGGAGGTGGTGTCCGTGGATTCTTTTTTCTCCTGATGATAGGCTGCCTCAACATAAAAACCCCCTTATAAAACAACTTATGCTTGTTTAAAGGAGGTTAGAATTCAATATTTTTTATTATAATTCCACGTTGCACGACGTAATTGTTACATTAAGTATTGTCGCTAAATCAATTTCATATGGTTCAACTTCCATGCCATTTTCCTTAAAGACTCGAATGATTGGGCGATCACATAGATAATTATTCTGCTGCGAAACAATACCATTTCTGCCATCACTTAGCTTAACAGTTAGTCCATTCGGATATACAGCAACGCTCTTCTTAAATGCCTCAACCATCTCTTTATCAAATAGCTTTATTGCACCAGCATATAAAACTTCTAAGCCCTCATGTGGCAGTTTTGCATCCCGATATACCCGATTACTTGTAACAGCATCGAAAACGTCAGCGACACCGATAAGTTTCGCATACTTATGCAATTGGTCTCCCTTAATACCTCGCGGATAGCCTGACCCATCCAAACGTTCATGATGTTGGTATGCGCAATGGGCTACTAATAATGGTAGATCAAGCTGCTTTCTTAAAAAGTTGTACCCGAGCTGTGTATGACTTTTTATAATTTCAAATTCATCACTATCGAGCTTGTCAGGTTTTTGCAATATATCCTGATCGATAAACACTTTACCAACATCATGCAGCATTGCGCCAGTACCAATTTCGGATAACTCTTTTTTAGAAAGACCTAATTCGATCCCTATTGCAATCGAGTAAATAGTTACATTAATAGAATGCTGAAAAATATAATCATCTGTCACAAAGATATCAGCAAGCAGTGATACGGTATCTGAATTGTTTTGTATCTCTTCCATAATCTGCTCAATAATATCTGTCAGTTTTTTTCCTTGTTTATTCAATATATGTGAGTTATTCATATATCCATCCTGTCTCATTTCAGAAAAAGTTTCTTTTATAGTATTGGATGCCTCCATCCGCAATTTTTCTGAAATTGGAGATTCAATATGAATATCATCTGTTAATTCATCTTTTATGTAAACATATGTTATACCTAATTTAAGAAGTCGCCTGATAACTCTCTCTGTTAAGTCTAGATCTTTTTGTATCAACACCTGACCACTATCATTATATATAGTTTGTGCAAGAGTGGTGCCAGGTTGAATAGATTTCGTGCTTACAAGTCTCATAATGATCTCCCTACTCATCTTGTCCAACATTTTTCGTTAAGATTCGACAAACGTCCATTAAAATAATACCAAAAAGTGTCTAAAAATGCTATAAAAAGGTTAGAAAACTTGGCATTTCCCATGCCCTTTGGCAAATGTCTTAGTTGCACTTATGCAGTAAGAAATGAAGTATTCTTACTAAAACTGCTGAAAATAAAATGCCTTCCGCTTTGGAAGACATGGCGTTATGATATTTTGTCTAGCGCTTCTTTCCCTATCATTCCTGATTCCCATCCGTATACTTTTGAGGCATCGGTAATCTTTTCCAGTGGCGCATTCAATAATTCGTCAATGGTTTTGACACCTACTGCACGCCCCGCTATTATTTTTCTGTCCGCCAGCACATTGTTCAATAAATCCACATCCAATGCACCGCACATAATGTAACCTACCTCATTAGAGATCATTAATAAGTTTGTTTTAGGTAGTTCTACCTTAATCGCTGTAAAAAACATACCGTTCACTTCCAAAGGATTTACAGTAATCATTTAACGTTTATTCCTCCCTCATAATGTACACAATATCTTATGCACTGGGGAGGTTCTTTGTCACACAAAATCATTACGCAGCGTCTGTGCTAATAAATCACGAAGAAATTCAGGTAAAAAATATTTCTTTGTTTCCGATTTGGCTACTTCCGGCAGCAAACGTCCAAACGTAAACGTATCTGCTGTTGCAACTGTATAGGATTTATTTTGATCTAGGGCTTCACCATTCCAGGTAACCTGTTCTACGTATTCATGTCCATCTTCCCGATAAAATGTATCTACTTTCAAACCAGAATAGATCATTCTTCCAATTACCTCACCCCGGAAACCGAATCCTTTCAATTTAAGCTCCGTTAATTCTTTTGTAAAGGAAGCCCGAACTACCTCAAGCAATTCATCTCCCTTTAATTCTACAACACACGGATTTATCGGATGCGGGCATATCCGGTGAATATCCTTGTAGGTAATTTTACCAGCTGGTAATTGGTCTAGCAGCACACCTGCATTTAGCATCGCAACATCTGCATTAGTCCATTCGCGTAATGTATCTGTAAGTTTTTGCATAACATCAGTATGTCTGAACCACTTTATTTCAACCGAGTTGTCAAGATGAACCACTGTTTCTCCAAGGATTTTATCAGCTTCCTCCGTCAGTTCAATTAAGGTCTGTTCAGTGTGAAGATCCTTCGCCATATGGGTTATATCTTTTGTATATGCTTCCTTTTTCACCAGTTTTTGAAGTGAATGATCCCATGTTAAGATAACTTCACCAACAAATGCACAGTGTTTACCAGCAGCAGTTATGATTGTATTGTTGATCATTTCTCCAGTACGCAGTAAATGATGTGTATGACCGCCAATAATAATATCAATATCATCGAACCTGCGTGCAATTTCCCGATCTTCCGTAATGCCAAGATGAGATAACAAAATGATGACATCAGTAGATTCTTTTAATTTTGTTATATGCTCTTCCAATGCTTGAAGTGGTATAGATATATGCCAATCAAGCAGCTCATAAAATGCATTAAATGGAGCAGTCAATCCAATAACACCAATCCGAACACCATTAACTGACATAATTTCTACAGTTGGCTGCAGCCAATATGGTTCAGTGCCAGTAAGACTTTGCATGTTTGCACAAACTAACTGAAAATTAGCATCATCATATAAATGGTGCAAATCATCATGGGCCAAAGTTATCCCTTCGTTATTGCCAATTGTAGCCAGGTCATAACCTACATCGTTCATTAAGCTCACATTTGCCTTCCCCATAAAGGCTTCTGCAATCGGATTTACACGATCGACATGATCTCCTATATCGATTAACCAGCATGAATTTCCTTCACCTGTTTTCCGTTCCTTTTCTTCTTTCAAATATCCGGCAACACGGGACCAATTTTCAAAGTAACTATGTAAATCGTTTGTATAATAAAAATAAAGTTTCTCCTGCATGTTATATACTCCTTACATTATTCCATCAATAATAAGCCGAATTCCTATTACAATTAAGATAATCCTTAAAAACCATTCAAGTATATTACCTTTAACTTTCTGATTTATTTTAGCACCAATTGTACCGCCTATCCATGCACCGGGAATAAAAAAGAATACATACTCCCAAGCAACATGGCCTAAAGCTATGTGCGTGCTTGCACTAATAATACTAATGAATAATATCATAAACATTGATGTCGCTGTAGCTATATGCACGGGTAATCCAAATAAAAGAATCATCGCCGGGACCATTATTGAGCCACCACCTATACCAAACATGCCTGATAATATACCAACCATTAATGAAATAATAAACGCTGGCCAAATAGACACATTGTATTGGTATGTATCACCTGATTTAGATTCAGGCTGTTTTCTTTTTATTAAAAATGATAGTGATAAAGTGATCATCAATAATCCGAAATAGAGGGTGAATTTTTCCGAATCTACAAACTGATTTAGCCATGACCCAAAAATACCACCAGGAATACTCCCAGTCAAAAGCAGCAATCCTAATCGATAATCAACCCTTCCTTCTTTATAATAGGAGATTGTAGATGAAAACGCAGTAAATACCATGGCAATTAAGGATATACCGACAATCATCTGTGGAGTTGCCCACGCAAATGAATCAAAATTCTGGTACATAATTAACAGGCTGGGAATTAATATAATTCCGCCGCCCAGTCCAATTAGACTTCCAATAAATGCTGAAACAACAGCAATTAGAACACAAATAATATAAACCAAATACTATCCCCTCAATCTTGTTCGCTTCTACCACAATAGTAGCACTGATTAGGGATGAAATACATAATTATGCTGTTGATTTCTGTTGGAATTTCTACTTGTCATTGATGGCTTCCTTCTACTACTATTATCTAACCTGAAATGAAAAAGGTGTCATATGAAAAGTTTATTTTGATGCCACTTTTTAGCTTCGACATACGATTGTAGTTGTAGAAGAGTATCTAGAGTATTTACGGAGGAATTTTTAGATTTAGGTAAAGTCCAATTAGAAACTTTCTTAAACTGTAAAAAATAATCCCTCACGTTCTTTAGCAGGACACGTTAAGGGATTACTCCTTCAATTATGCCGCCCCCTATTGATGGGATACGTCTATTGGAACTGTTCCATGTGTGTAACACTTGTTGATCAATTAATTAGAAAACTTTAGTTATGCAGTTGGTTTAATAGCTTTCCTTATCTGAACAAAAGCCCAAGCGCCTGTTCAGCGCCATATTAGAAAACTTGGCATTCGCCAAGCCTTTGGGCGAATTGCCTTAGTTGCACTTATGCAGTAAGAAAGGATTTATACTTTCTTATCTGCTAAAAAACCTTGATATGACAAAGTCATATCAAGGCTTTCTACAGTTTAGCCGATTGAACCTTCCATTTCAAATTTGATTAGGCGGTTCATTTCTACGGCATATTCCATTGGAAGCTCTTTTGTGAATGGCTCGATAAAGCCCATTACAATCATTTCGGTAGCTTCTTCTTCACCAAGTCCTCTACTCATAAGGTAAAACAACTGCTCTTCAGAAACTTTGGAAACTTTTGCTTCGTGTTCCAAGGAAATATTATCATTATTAATTTCGTTATATGGAATTGTATCGGATGTTGATTCATTATCCATAATTAACGTATCACACTCAATGTTAGAACGTGCACCGGATGCTTTTCGTCCAAAATTAACAATACCGCGATACGATACTTTACCACCTTGTTTTGAAATTGACTTCGAAACAATAGTGGAAGAAGTATTCGGTGCAAGGTGATGCATTTTAGCACCAGCATCCTGGTGCTGGCCACGGCCGGCAATTGCAATTGACAGTGTATTACCGCGTGCACCTTCACCTTTTAATATGATAGATGGATATTTCATCGTCAACTTAGAACCGATGTTACCATCAATCCATTCCATTGTTGCATTTGCATCAGCAGTGGCACGTTTAGTAACCAAGTTATAAACGTTATTTGCCCAGTTCTGAATTGTTGTATAACGGCAATATGCATCTTTATGAACAAAGATTTCAACGACTGCACTGTGCAGTGAATTCGTTGTATAAACTGGTGCTGTACAACCTTCAACATAGTGTACAGATGAACCTTCATCAGCGATGATAAGTGTACGTTCAAACTGTCCCATATTTTCCGAGTTTATACGGAAATATGCTTGTAGAGGTGTTGTCGTTTGCACACCCTTTGGAACATAGATGAACGATCCGCCAGACCATACAGCTGAGTTTAAGGCAGCAAATTTATTGTCTGAAGCCGGAATAACTTTTCCGAAATATTGTTTAAACAGATCTTCGTTTTCTTTAAGTGCAGTATCCGTATCCTTAAATACAATACCCATATCTGATAAATCTTGCTTTAAGCTGTGATATACTACCTCAGATTCATACTGTGCAGATACACCAGCTAGATATTTTTGTTCAGCTTCTGGGATACCCAATTTATCAAATGTTTGTTTAATTTCATCAGGTACCTCATCCCATGATTTTTCTGTTCTTTCAGATGGCTTAACATAGTAAATAATCTCATCAAAATTCAATTCGGAAAGATCTCCACCCCATTGCGGCATTGGCATCTTATAGAATTGATTTAATGCTTTCAAACGATAATCCAGCATCCATTGAGGTTCATCTTTCATTCTTGAGATTTCTTCAACTACCTCTTGTGTAAGTCCTTTTCCAGAGCGGAAAATCGAAACGTCTTTATCATGAAAGCCATATTTATACTCTTCCATTTCTGGCATTTGCTTTGCCATGTAAAAAACCTCCTTCAGGTGTTTTGGGACGTACTAGTACCGATACTGATACGACATTTGCGTAATAACCGGCATTATCTCCATCATCCATTAGCTACCTACTATTCTTGAACACCTTTTTCCATTGCTTTCCAAGCAAGGGTTGCACATTTAATTCGTGCTGGAAATTTGGAAACACCTTGCAATGCTTCAATATCACCAAAATCGGTATCACCTAAATCGTCCATCTCTTCACCAAGCATCATTTGTGAAAAAGCTTTCGACATTTTCAATGCGTCATCAAGTTTTTTCCCTTTAACCGCCTGGGTCATCATTGATGCAGATGACATACTGATTGAACAACCTTCACCATCAAACTTGGCATCCTGAACAACTCCATCTTCTACTTGCAATTGTAGCTGAATCCGATCACCACATGTTGGGTTATTCATATCAACGGTCAGCGCGTCGCCTTCAACTGCACCCCTGTTTCTTGGATTCTTATAGTGATCCATGATTACCTGTCTATATAATGTATCAAGGTTGTTAAAAGACATCACCAAAATACTCCTTCGTTTTCAAAAGTCCATCGACTAAGCGATCAATATCTTCTTCTGTATTATATAAATAAAAACTTGCACGTGCTGTGGCTACTACATCAAGCCATTTCATTAGTGGCTGTGCACAATGATGTCCCGCACGAACAGCTACACCTTCTGCATCAAGTACTGTGGCCGTATCATGTGGATGCACATCATCTAAGTTGAATGTAACTAATGCTGCACGTTTTTCAGGGCCATATATCGAAATTCCATCAATTTTTCGTAAGTTTTCGAGTGCATAATCAGCTAACCTTTGTTCATGTGCTGTAATATTCTCTAACCCAACATCATTCAAAAAGTCGATTGCTGCACCTAACCCGATTGCACCAGCAATAATAGGTGTCCCACCTTCAAACTTCCAAGGCAGCTCTTTCCATGTTGAATCGTAGAGATTAACAAAATCTATCATCTCTCCACCGAATTCCACTGGCTCCATATCTTCAAGAAGTTCTTTCTTACCATACAATACCCCAATACCAGTTGGTCCACACATTTTATGACCTGAAAATGCGTAAAAGTCACAATCCATTTCTTTTACGTCAATCTTCATATGTGGTGCACCCTGGGCACCATCAATTACAATAACTGCACCATTTTGATGAGCAATTTGTGCAACTTCCTTAATTGGGTTAACTGTTCCAAGTACATTGGATACATGTGTAACAGCAACTATTTTTGTATTACCTGTTATTGTCTCACGTACATCGTCCAATGTAAACGTTCCATTATCCTGTAATGGTATATATTTTAGCGTTGCGCCAGTAGCTTTTGCGGCTTGCTGCCACGGTATAATATTACTGTGATGTTCCATTGGAGTGATTACAATTTCATCTCCAGCTTTCAAATTGGCACGTGCATAGCTATAGGCAACAGTGTTGATCGATGTTGTGGTACCACGTGTGAATATAACTTCTGCGGTACTTTTCGCATTTATAAAGCGTCGTACCTTTTCACGAGCACCTTCATATTTGTCAGTAGCCCGTGTGCCTAATGTATGAACACCGCGATGCACATTTGAGTTATCTTGCCGATAATATGCATCAACAGCTTCAATTACTTGCAACGGTTTTTGTGATGTTGCGGATGAATCCAAATACACTAAAGGATGTCCATTAACTTCCTGATCTAAAATAGGAAATTGCTGCCTTATGGCTTTCACATCCATTAGTATACCTTCCTTTCAATTACTTGAGTCAACTGTTCCTTAACTGAAGAAATTGGCAGTTGATTAACAACTGGCGCTAGGAAACCGTGAATGATTAAACGTTCTGCTTCTTTCTGTGTAATTCCACGGCTCATTAAATAGTACAATTGAAGCGGGTCAACACGGCCAACAGACGCTGCGTGACCAGCTGTAACATCGTCTTCATCGATTAGAAGAATTGGGTTAGCATCACCACGTGCTTTTTCACTTAGCATCAAGACGCGTGATTCCTGCTCAGCATTTGACTTTGAAGCACCATGTTCAATTTTTCCAATACCGTTAAATATAGATGTTGCACTGTCTTTCATTACACCATGTTGTAAAATATGTCCCTCGGTTTCTTTACCAAAGTGAACGATTTTTGCTGTGAAGTTCTGTATTTGTTTTCCGCGACCAACTGAAACAGTTTTCGCATTTGATTCAGAATTGTCACCAACTAGATGTGTAACGTTTTCCGAAACAGTATTTCCATCATTCATTTGACCTAAAGCCCAGTCAATTTTTGCATCACGATACGTGACACCACGACGGTTAATATAAGAAGTTGTTCCAGCAGCAAAATTATCAACCGCTCCAAATGAAACCTGCGCATTGTTATGCGCGATAACTTCTGTAACGATGTTTGCTACAGTTTCTTCTTCTTTATTTTGTGATACATAATTCTCAACATATGTTAATGAACTATTATCATCAGCAACAACCAATACATGATTAAACATTGCCGCTTCAGGGTCTTCCTGCCAAAAAATCACTTGCAATGGTTCTTCCAGTTGTACATTTTTAGGAACATACACGAATACGCCACCGTTCATCAATGCTGTATGAAGTGCAGTCAAACGATGTTCATCAACAGAAACAGCATCCTTCATATAGTAACGTTTAACCAAATCTTCATGCTCACGAAGTGCTGTAAAGATATCAGTGAAAATAACGCCTTTACTTTTCAGCTCCTCATTCAATGAAGCATATGCAACTGTATGATTGCGCTGTATTACAAGGTTTTCCTGCTTATTTTCTTTATCAAGGAAATCCTGTATATCTGCTGGTAAATCATCTAATGACGAAATCTCTTCACCTTTAGCTGCATCATGTTTGAATTTACTGAAATTCCATCTGCCTATTTTCGTTTTATCAGGCTTAGGCATTTCTAGTGTATCAGCTTGTTCTAAAGCTTGAAGGCGTAATGATTTCATCCATTCCGGTTCATTATTATCTTGTGAAAACTGGCTGATATAATCTTTATCGTATGGTAGCTTTGTCTCAACAGTCATATTACCCCTCCTAACTTTTACGCTTTTTGCTCAAGAGATTCGTCTTCGATGCCTAGTTCTTCTTTGATCCAGTCATAACCTTCAGCTTCAAGACGTTTTGCCAGTTCAGGTCCACCTGATTTAACAACACGACCCTGCATCATAACATGAACTTTGTCTGGCGTGATGTAATTAAGTAAACGCTGATAGTGTGTAATGATTAAGCAACCAAAATTATCATCTCGTAGTTTATTAATTCCTTTGGACACTACTTTTAATGCATCAATATCCAAACCTGAATCAATTTCATCTAAAATTGCAATTTCCGGCTTAATAAGCATTAATTGAAGAATTTCATTACGCTTTTTCTCACCGCCTGAGAATCCTTCATTTAAATAGCGCTGTGCCATGTTTTTGTCAATTTCAAGATGATCTAATGCAGCATCCATTTCTTTAATAAACTTCATTAATGAAATTTCATCGCCTTCTTCACGGCGAGCATTTATAGATGAACGAAGGAAATCAGATGTTGTTACACCACTAATTTCACTAGGATATTGCATTCCAAGGAAAAGACCTGCACGTGCGCGCTCATCTACTTCCATTTCCAATACGTCCTCACCGTCTAAGTATACACTTCCTTCAGTGATTTCGAATTTTGGATGACCCATGATAGCTGATGCAAGTGTTGATTTCCCAGTACCATTTGGTCCCATAACTGCATGGAACTCGCCACCCTTTATCGTAAGGTTTACACCTTTTAATATTTGGTTACCTTCAATTGAAACATGAAGATTTTTAATTTCTAGTGTTGATCCTGCCATGTCGATACCTCCAATTACTATTTTGTGCTTATTTCTTTTCAAATGGCTATTACATCCATTCTCAATTTATTCTCATTATAATCTTAAAGCATTTCGAATTTATTATCAACTCATTCATACTAATAAAAACGTGGATATCTAGCTGATTAATTATGTTTTGTTTTGAGAAAAGTTATGAATTTCTTTACTATATTGTATGCAATAACTGAGAATGTACTTTCTGATTTTACTATAATTATTTTTTTTAGAAAACTTGGCATTCGTTAAAGGGGTTCTTATGAAAGCGTATTTTGCTTTCTTAGAACCCCTTATACTCTGGAGTGCAAGCCTTAATATAGATAAGCCTTAGTTGCACTTATGCAGTAAGAAAGTATTTATACTTTCTTAACTGCCAAGAAAAAATGCTGGTACCCCATCTAGGATACCAGCACAATTAATATTTATTAATTATGAATGTGACTATCAATTTCAGCTACCATATGTTTACATTGTTCATACTCTTTTTGTCGTCTTTTTTCAACAGCAATGCGATTTTCTAACTTTCTTTCATACTCCGCATAACACATCTTATGCGTTTGCTGCATTCCCTTCTCCATCTCTGGAGTGTAATTCATCTTAATCCCACTATAAATAGTGAATCATCCTTTCGATTTGATTACAATATTAAGAATATCACAAGGACGATACCCTACACAATGTGCATTTAAACGTTTAAAATCGTAATTAATAATATATGGAAGTATTGAAAATGGATAGCAACTTTTACTTTACACATAGAGCTAATTACTGCTATTTACTATGAATTACTCAAAATTCGCTATAAAATTACTTCGCTTCTCCATTTACTGGAACTACTGCACCATCAAATTCTTCTAAAATAAAGTTTTGGACCTCCTCAGAGTGCAGTACATCAACTAATGTGTTTAACGAATCATTACCTTTATTTTCTGTTTTAACTGCAACAACATTTACATATGGAGATTCTTCACCTTCTAGAATCAAGGCGTCTTCCAATGGATTCAAATCTGCGCCAATTGCATAATTGGTATTGATCGCCACTAAAGTGTTTTCTTCTGACTCATATAGCTCTGGTAAGAATGCTGCGTCATAATCATAGGAGAACTTTAAGTTTTTCGGATTCTCAACAATATCTTCTGTAGTAGCATCTACCTTGTCCACTTTTTCAGAAAGTTTAATAAGCCCTTCTTTTTCTAACAAGGATAGTACTCGTCCGTGGTCAGCGACAGAACGGCTCATAAGCACTTCGGTTCCTTTAGTAATTTCGTCAACACTATTAATTGTTTTCGAATATATCCCAATTGGCTCAATGTGAATTCCACCAATGTGTGTGAAATCATAGCCAATATCTGCAATTTGCTTGTTTAAATAAGGAATATGCTGAAAATAATTTGCGTCAAGTTCACCACTTGAAAGGTCTTCATTTGGTAAAACATAGTCAGTGTACTCTTCAATTTTTAAAGTGATTCCTTTTTCCTCAAGAATTGGTTTAGCTTTCTCTAAAATTTGTGCGTGTGGAGTACTGGATGCACCAACCTTAATTACATTATCACCTGTACCGGAATTACTCCCGCCACAAGCTGCTAATACTAGCACAAAAAATATAGATACGAATGCCAAAATCTTTTTCATTTTATCTCTCTCCCTTATCTTTTATCTAATTGGTTAGTAATAAAATCTCCAATGAATTGAAAAATAAATACAATGATTACGATTAATACGGTACAAACAAATACGACATCAAACATACGTCGCTGGAATCCGAAAAAGTATGCATAATTTCCTAGACCACCAGCCCCTATAACACCTGCCATTGCAGTATAGCCAATCAAAGCAATTGCAGATACAGTAAGCCCTGATACAAGTGCGGGCATTGACTCTGGAAGCAATACACGAAATATTATTGTGCGAGTCTTTGCCCCCATAGATTTCGCTGCTTCGATCACACCCTTATCAACTTCCTTCAGTCCAATCTCTACAAGTCTTCCGTAGAAAGGAGCCGCACCAATGATTAAAGCTGGTAATGCTGCATTTGGTCCGCGTATAGTTCCAATCAGAAAGTCAGTAAACGGGAACAAAAGTAATATTAAGATTATAAATGGAATCGCTCGAAAAACGTTTACGATAGATGCCACGATTAGGTTCAGAAATTTATTCTGCCAAATACCCCCTTTCATTGTCAGGTAAAGTAGCAACCCTAATAGTATTCCAAAAATAAATGTTCCAAATAATGAAAGGATAGTCATGTAAAAGGTTTCGTAAGTGGCAACCCATAAATCCTCCATATTCAAATTCGGGAAAAGATTAGTTAGCATCGCGAACCACCTCCACTTCCACTGAGGTCTCATTTGTTATAAAGTCTATAGCTTTATTGATTTCACTCAACTCGCCATCAGCCTGCACAAAAAGTGTTCCATAGGCACCACGCTGCGTTTGTGTGATCTTGCCCTGCAGAATGTTAATATCAATTGCAAATTTTTTAGCAACTTGACTAATCAATGCCTGGTTTGTTGTCTCACCAATGAAATGGAGGCGGATAAGCTTACCGCTGTCATAAGTATCAATTAAATGAGCTACTCCGTCATCTTCATCGTTGGTTCCCATCACCTGCTCAACGAATTTTTTTGTAACAGTCTTTTTCGGGCGTAAAAAAACATCCAGAACATCGCCTTGCTCAACGATTCTTCCTTCTTCCATTACTGCGACTTGATTACATATTTTGCGAATTACATGCATTTCATGAGTAATTAGAATAACCGTTAAACCAAGCTTTTTATTAATATCAACTAACAAATCTAATATCGCGTTGGTCGTTTCCGGATCAAGTGCTGAAGTTGCTTCATCACATAGCAATACTTTTGGATTATTTGCAAGTGCTCTCGCTATCCCAACACGCTGCTTCTGCCCACCACTTAACTGAGAGGGATAAGCACTTTCTCTACCTGCAAGTCCAACTAATTCGATTAACTCTTGAACACGCTCTTCACGTTCAATTTTTGATATGCCTGCAATTTCCAATGGGAATGCAATGTTATCTTTTACAGTCCGCGACCATAATAAATTAAAATGTTGAAAAATCATGCCTATTTCCTGACGTGCCACTCGAAGTTGTTTTGAATTTAATGCAGTGATTTCCTGCTGGTCAATAACAATTTTCCCGCCAGTAGGTTCCTCCAGCCGATTGAGCAATCGTACAAATGTACTTTTACCCGCACCACTGTATCCAATGACACCAAAGATTTCACCTTCATTTATATCAAGGGTCAATTCATCCACTGCTGTAATGCTGCTTTTATTCGATTTAAAGATTTTATTTAAACCCTCTATTGAAATCACAAGTTTTCCTCCTTAACATTCATTATTGTGTCCTAAAACATAAAAAAACGTCTTTCTGTAAGAGAACAGAAAGACGTAATATATGTAGTCTTTACGTTCCCTTATCTGTCAAAGCAGCTACTTTGCAGGAGTTGGCACCTTTCAAATTAAAAAAACATTTGAGGTTGCCGCGGTTTCATAGGGCCAGCCCCTCCACCGCTCAAGATAAGAGATTAAAAAAGTATTTAATTTAAAATCGATAATCTAGATATTAGCACGCCTAAATTAATGTGTCAATAAAGATTAGTTATCAGAAAATAACGATGGCTCATATTCCATTAAATAGCTGTAAATATTAGCAATCGATTTGAATGCATATATTTTTTCCTTGATTTCGTTACCATCCTTAATTAATAGACATGGTACACTTTCAATTTGATTATTCTGCATAAACTCTGGATACAATGAGGCATTCATGTCATAAAAAATATCCTGTTTATGAACCGATTCAATCTTATCGAGCATTGATTTTGCCAACGCGCATGTACCACAAAATGGTGTATAAATATATAGTAAATAATGTTCTTTTTCTAATTGTTCCTCACTAATCTGTTGCAATACTACCACCCTAAATCAAGAATATGGGATTAACCTCGATTCGCTTGGCTACTAATGCCGTTGCAAGAATATTATCAGGGGTCGTTGCTACTTCACGAAACTCACTGCTCACATAAATGTGTTCAGCATGTGGAAGCTCACGAGTTAACTGTTTACGCAGTTTTATCCCTGAACTATCTTCATCAACTAAAATAAAAACATCCCTATTATCCAAATCATACGTTTCCAAAAGCTCATCAAATCGTTCAACACCGAGTGTCCCATTCGTGCATATTACTTCAACATCATCGGCTATTACTCGCTTGACCTGCTTTTTATCAGTTAGTCCCTCAACAATGATAACTTTTTCTGCTTCATTTGTCATCATTACATGCACTCCTTACATTAAATTACTGAATGCATTAATCATATATTTTACTACTTTTTTGAATCCACATCCAATAAATAATATTATTGCATTACAAATTATATTAGATAGTTTATGCTTAAACTGAATTATTAAGTATGAATATGAATTTTTTAAAGATATAAAGTGCGACACAAAAACCAAGAGCCTACGATGCAAAGGAAGTACTAGTGCAGACGTTTATCCATCTTTCCAGGGTATTGTGAACATATCTAGCACATATGGAAAAACAACTATTTCTGAAAACAGCCAAAAAAGTAACGGGTTCACTTGTGAGGTGCTAAACAGTAAATCTCAAGTTAAATCTCAGCAATAATCTCATAGTTTTCACTAGACAGGCTGGTGTCCACGGATTTGGCGGATCCTCATTCCGTTATTTCCTTAAAAACGCCTATTTTGATCATGTTATGTAATCCTCATTCCGCTATTCACCCTTTTCAGCCACATTTTTCATTGTTATTAGGTAAATAACGGAACCAGGAACCGTTTCAACCTTCTAAGACGGCTTTTTCACCCATTTAGCGGAACCACGATTCACTTAACTGTTTTTGTGTTCCACACTCCGCTGAGTTCACACCTATAATCACTATAAAATCACATACACTAAAATTTCGTTGTGAATTACATTATAGCAATAAAAAAGACCGACTTCACAAGATTACAGTGTGCAGTCAGCCTTATTAATAGGATTAATCTTCCTCGATTATTTCCTGATATTGCTCAGCAGATAGTAAATTATTTAGTTCTGAATCGTCAGATGGTTCCAAAACTACCATCCATGCTTTTTCATATGGTGATTCATTAACAAATTCAGGACTATCCTCTAATTCTTCATTGATTTCTACAACTTTTCCGCTGATTGGGGCGTACAATTCGGAAACCGTTTTAACAGATTCAACGCTGCCGAATGGTTCATCTACTTCAACCTCTTCACCTACTTCGGGAAGTTCAACAAATACAATATCCCCTAATTCGGATTGTGCAAATTCTGTAATACCAATACGTACATTTCCATCTTCTTCTTTTACCCATTCGTGTTCTTCTGAATATAATAAATCTTTAGGTAAGCTCATCTAAATCCCTCCGTTAATTAATTGCAATATTACTATACTAGGTATATGGACTTTTTTCTAGCATTTTTACTTCTATTATAGCCAATTTTCATTGAAGGTTTCTTCCTTGAATCCAACAGTTGCTTTTTTTCCGTCTGTTGTAAGTGGCCGCTTAATTAGCATACCATCAGATGCCAAAATATCAGCCATTTCTTCAGTAGTCGCATCTTTAATTTTATCCTTAATATTTAATTCACGGTATTTCTTGCCGCTCGTATTAAAAAACTTTTTAGGTGGTAATCCACTTTTTGCAATTAGGCTCTTAAGCTGATCACTCGATGGTGGAGCGTTCACAATATGTATGCTAGTATAGTCGATTTGATGATCGTCTAACCATTTCTTCGCCTTTTTACAAGTGCCGCAATTTGGATACCAGTAAAACGATAATCCCATTTCACCCCTCCTAACAATTTCAGATGTTGTTTTTATTATAGCAAAAATAATGAAGATCGGTCGATGGAATTGTGAACTTTCAAAGACTTCCTGCAAAAGATTTATATGTTCACCTCTTGTGCTATAATACAGGCAGATTAGTTAATAGGTGGGAATGATTGATGCATTATATAAACGCTTTACCGGTATACTTTATCCTCCTGTCCCTTGTCATTTTCATATCTATAAGGTTCATAGTTTTAAAGAAAACTGGCCAAAAAATTATCTTATTACAGGAATTCATCTACAGTTTGTGGATTATTTATATGGAAAGTTTACTTTATCTGACAGTATTTCCTTCCACAGATGCCACTCGAAGCGATTGGGTAGGCATAAATCTAATACCATTTAACACAATCGAAAATTACTTATTTTTATTCTCCCAAGGTGGGATATCCGTCGCTTCTGTTAATCTATTAGGAAATACTGCTGTATTTGTTCCAATGGGAATATTACTTGTATTAATAAATAGCAAGATCAGTTTTAAAAAGATGTTTCTAATAGGTATTGGAACATCATTTGTTATTGAATTAACGCAACTTGTTCTTTCTTCACTCAATGTCCTTTCAAGAAGTTTTGACGTTGATGATGTTATATTAAACACAACCGGCGTTATTATAGGGTTCGCAATAATGAAAATTGGAATGTTTTTTATTAAAAAGAAAAAGTTATAATTGCATTTGTTAGTTTTTAGGATGAAGTGAGAAAATCGAAGCAAACGATATGCATATCAAGTACGCAGCTCGAGGAGAATTGCCAGATGCTCTAAGGTGCGGAGCGCTGCCTAACCACTCATTGTATATCAACAGCAACAATCTCTTGAAAACTGCCAAATGGAAAACCACCCCCCACTCTAAAGTGGAGGGTGGTTATTTTATTGTCTAGCGTACTATAAAATTTAAATGCTGTGGATAACTGGACTTCCGAATCTGCCACGTCCAGCTCCAGCGCCTAGCGCCTAGTGGACTTCCCTCCCCGTGTCTACGATAAGTCAACATCGAATCGCTTACGCTCTTCGTGTATCCTTTATCTCACACGGGTCAGTCCAGTCCATACGGCGCTGAACAGGCGCTTGCGCTTTAGTTCTTAGACTAGATATTTTTCTTCCTCAATTATCTTAGCAGCAATTTCGCGTTTTTTCCCAATCACATCTGTTGGCGTGTGACGAGTCAGCTTACGTAATGATGAAAGCATCATACGGAGAGTATCGCCTGATTCAACTGCAATTAGAGTTTCTTTTGCATCTGCCTCAATGCGATTAAATGCTTCTTGCACATATACTTGTGTATAAAGAAGTTTTTGTTTATTCTTTTCTTCTCCAGACTTAGTAACTGCTTTTTCTGTACGAAGAATTGCAGATTCCATGTTATAGACTTCAGCTGTCATATCAGCAAGATTTACAAGGATCTCCTGTTCATTTTCAAGCTTTTTCCCATATTTCTGTGCTGCTAGACCAGCACCAAGCAATACCATTTTCTTCGCATTTTTCAATAGATATTTTTCCTGTTCTAATGTTTCATCGCCCACTTCCTCAGGCATCATCATCATTAGTTCTTCCTGAAGACTCTGTGCTTGTTGAAGTAATGGCAGTTCACCTTTCATTGCTTTTTTCAGCAATGTTCCAGGAACGATTAATCGGTTAATTTCATTTGTTCCTTCAAAAATACGGTTAATTCGTGAGTCACGATATGCACGCGCAACTTCATATTCTTCCATAAAGCCATACCCACCGTGCAGCTGAACAGCTTCATCTGTTACATAATCAAGACATTCGGTTGCAGTGTATTTATTCATGGAGCACTCGATTTGATATTCTGCAATTGCCTTAGCAACTTCACGGCCATCTTTTAATTCCTCATCGGACAAAGCACCCATACGTTGTTCAAACAATCCTACTGTACGATATACAGCACTTTCGTTCGCATAGGTTCTTGTTGCCATTGTTGCTAATTTTTCCTGTGTTAGGCTGAAACTTGAAATTGGCGTATTAAATTGCTTACGTTCATTCACATATTTTGTTGCCACTTCAAGTGCACGTTTTGATCCACCTACACCGCCAATTGCCAGCTTATAACGGCCAACGTTAAGGATGTTAAATGCAATAACATGACCACGGCCTTTTTCACCTAATAGATTTTCAACTGGTACTTCTGCATCTTCCAGAATTAATGTACGAGTTGACGAGCTCTTAATACCCATTTTCTTTTCTTCCGGTCCTGTTGAGACACCAGGGAATTCACGCTCAACAATAAACGCTGAGAAATGTTCGCCGTCAATTTTTGCATAAACAATAAAAACATCCGCAAATGCTGAGTTAGTGATCCACTGTTTCTCACCATTTAAAATAAAGTGTGTACCTGCGTCGTTTAATTTTGCGGTTGTTTTTGCTCCCATTGCATCTGACCCTGAGCTTGGTTCGGTTAATGCATATGCAGCCAATAATTCACCTGTGGCAAGTTTTGGCAAGTATTTTTCTTTTTGCTCATCATTACCGAAGAATACAATTGGTAATGAACCGATACCAACATGAGCTCCGTGTGTTACCGAGAATCCACCAGCACGTGAAAACTTCTCCGTAATTAGTGATGAACTGATTTTATCGAGTGCAAGACCTCCATATTCCTCTGGAACATCAGAACCAAGCAATCCTAGTTCCCCAGCCTTTTTCAATAAGTCTACTGAATGTTCAAATTCATGGTTTTCCAGATTATCAATTTTTGGTACGACTTCACCTAATACAAAGTCTTCTGTTGTCTTTGCAATCATTTTATGTTCTTCAGTAAAATCTTCTGGTGTGATGACATCTTCACCTGTTAAATCTTCTGTTAAAAATGCTCCACCTTTAAAAATTTTCTCTTTTGTTTCGCTCATTTAAATCGTTCCTTTCCATTATTGGATGGGCGCCATAATTTTGGCGCCCTTATTTCTTTCTTCCAGTTGATGAACTTGTGAACTTCAGCACTTGTGAGTTGTGAACTTCGAGCAAGTTAGTTGTGTACTTCGGCGAATCTGCAGTAAACTACGGCATTTGGCACTCAACTTTATAAGAGTTCAAACACTCCAGCAGCACCCATGCCGCCACCGATACACATTGTCACGACTCCATATTGTACGTTACGGCGTTTCATTTCATGAATAAGGCTTAACGTTAATTTTGTACCTGTCATACCAAGTGGGTGACCAAGTGCAATCGCACCACCGTTTACATTAACAATGTTCGGGTCTAGATCAAGTGCCTGGATTACTCGAACAGATTGTGATGCGAATGCTTCGTTTAACTCGAATAATCCGATATCAGATAGTTCTAGTCCAGCTATTTTCAATGCTTTTGGTACTGCTTCAACAGGACCAACACCCATAATTTCCGGTTCTACTCCGGCTACCGCGAATGAACGGAACTTAGCTAGCGGCTTAAGCCCTTCTGAATCTGCTTTATCACGGTCCATTAAAAGTACGGAACCAGCCCCATCACTCATTTGCGAAGAGTTACCCGCTGTAACAGAACCTGTTACGTTAAACGCTGGGCGAAGTTTTCCCAATACTTCCTTCGTTGTTCCTGGACGTACGCCCTCATCCATTTCAAACATAAATTTCTTTTCTTCTATTTTATTTTTCTCGCCAACAACTCGATTTGTCACTTCTACCGGGACAATTTCATCCTTAAATTTACCTTCTTGTATTGCCTTACCAGCTCGTTCATGACTTTGTACAGCAAAGGCATCCTGGTCTTCACGGGAAATACCAAAGCGATTTGCTACTTCTTCTGCTGTGTGACCCATTCCCATATAATATCCTGGTGCATCCTGGACAAGCTTTGTATTTGGCTTAATAACATGACCACCCATTGGAATCAGGCTCATTGATTCTGCACCACCAGCAATGATAGAGTCACTTGCACCAACCATAATACGTTCTGCTGCATATGCAATACTTTGTAAACCTGATGAACAATAGCGGTTGATTGTAATTCCTGGCACATCATTTCTTAGTCCTGCCAAACCGGCGATGTTACGTGCCATGTTCATACCCTGTTCTGCTTCTGGCATTGCACATCCAATAATCACATCATCAATATTTCCGTCGTAATTTCCTGCACGCTTCAATGTTTCTTTTATTGTTAATGCTGCTAAATCATCTGGCCTTGAATTTGCTAGTGATCCTTTATTTGCTCTTCCTACAGGGGTTCTTGCACCTGCAACAATTACTGCTTCCTTCACATTTCTTCCCCCTCTTCTTATTGTCTAACTCCGGCGTCCAACGGCTAGTGGACTTCCTTTACCTACGTACGATAAGTCAACATCGGCTCGCTGGGTAAAGGATGGCCGACTAATTACGGCCTTTGCGGCCAACGTCGGCATACCCCTGTTGCAGGGGCAGGTTTCCTTTATCTCCTACGACTCAGTCCAGACCATACGCCGCTAACCGTACGCCTCCGCTTTTCTAGTTACGTAGTGGTTTTCCTTTTAATAACATGTGTTGCATACGCTGTTGCGTTTTTGGTTCAGCAATTAAACTTAAGAAAGCTTCACGCTCTAAATCGAGCATTACCTGTTCGTCAATTAATGTTCCTTCTTTAATACGTCCACCTGATAAAACGTAGGCAAGTTTTTCAGCAATTTTCACATCATGATCTGATGCATATCCGCCAAACCGAAGTGTCTTCGCACCTAACAGCATTGCCGCATATCCAGCTTCGCCTACTACAGGGATCTTTTCGCGTTTCGGTGCTTGATAGCCAGCACTAGCTAGCGCCAATACTTTTTCCTTTGCATCATGTAACAAGTGATCCGGATTTACACTAATAGCATCGTTACTATTCAAAAATCCATTTTCACGAGCTTCAGCGGCTGAGGTTGATACTTTTGCCATCGCTACTTTTTCAAAAACATCGTTTGCTACTTTTGTCAGGTCTAAATCTACGCCCTGTGGCAAATTACGAAGTTCTTTTAGATAAAGTTCTTTCGTTCCGCCGCCACCTGGGATTAATCCGACACCAAACTCAACAAGACCCATATAGGTTTCAGGAGATGCCTGGATAGAAGCTGCTGGCAATGAAACTTCAGCACCTCCGCCAAGTGCCATATTGAATGGTGCAGTTACAACTGGCTTCTCTGAATACTTAATATTCATCGCCATCTTTTGGAATTGACTGACAACCATATCCAATTCAAAGAAATTATCATCTTGTGCTTCCATTAGCATCATACCAAGGTTCGCACCAACACAGAAGTTCTTACCTTGATTTCCGATTACTAGTCCTTTATAATTTCTTCCTACTTCTTCAATTGCAAAGTTTACCATTTGGATGATATCAAGACCGATTGCATTACTTTGTGAATGGAACTCCAGTCCTGCAACACCATCACCTAAATCTATTAAACTTGCTCCCGTATTCTTTTTGATGACCCCATTAACATCTTTTAAACGCTTTAAATTAATTTCTTTTTCATTAAAGCTCTGTTGCTTGTATTCACCTTTATCATAGTAATATACATTGCCATTTTCGGTTTTATAAAAGGTCTCGTTTCCATTTTCCAGTAGCTCAAGCACCCATTCAGGTACTGTTTCACCTTCTTCCTGCATCCGTTCAACAGATTTACGCAAACCAATTGCATCCCATGTTTCAAAAGGACCAATTTCCCAGCCGAATCCCCATTTCATTGCCTGGTCAATGGATACGATATCATCAGCAATTTCACCTGTAAGCTGTGCAGAATAAATTAAAACTGGCTTCATTATTGACCATACCAAGTCACTTGCTCTGTCGCCTTTAGCTGATACAAGCGCTTTCAATTTACGACGGGATCCTTTTTCCTGCTTAGCCATTTCCGTAGCAGCAGTTTTTAGTTTTTTACGATCCTCATATTCTAGTGTTTCCGGATTCAATTCATAGATTGTACTTCCGTCTTTCCCTTTTTTCTTAAGGAAAAACCCTTGACCACTCTTGGCACCAAGCCAGCCGTTATCCTGCATTTTCAAAATAAAATCAGGAACATCGAATACTTCTTTTTCTGCACCTTCAACCTGATCGTAAACATTTTTAGCAACGTGAATAAATGTATCTAAACCGACAACATCCAAGGTACGGAATGTAGCACTTTTTGGACGTCCAATCATTGGCCCGGTAACAGAATCTACTTCACCAACACTGTACCCGCCTTTTAACATTTCCTGTACCGTCACAAGCAATCCATATGTACCGATACGATTGGCAATGAAGTTTGGTGTGTCTTTTGCTTCAACTACACCTTTGCCCAGCACATTTTCGCCAAACGTTTTCATAAATTTCAGTACTTCTGGATCTGTATATTTTGTTGGAATAACTTCAAGCAATTTCAAATAGCGTGGCGGATTGAAAAAGTGTGTCCCGAGAAAATGCTTTTGAAAGTCCTCTGAGCAATCCGCAGCCATATCCTCTACCGAAATCCCTGAAGTATTGGAAGTAATAATGCTTCCCTCTTTACGATATTTATCAACATTTGCGAATACTTTCTTTTTAATATCCAGGTTCTCTACAACAACCTCAATAACCCAATCAACTTCTCCTAGTTTTTCCATATCATCATCCATATTACCAACTTCAATTAAGTCAAGACTTTTTGTTGAGGTAATTGGTGATGGATTTTGCTTACGCAAGGCTTTTTTGCTTTGTGCAGCAATACGATTTCGTACAGCGCGATCCTCTAGTGTTAAGCCCTTCTTTTCTTCATCTTTTGTTAACTCTTTTGGTGCAATATCGAGCATAATTGTCGGTATTCCTACGTTGGCCAAGTGGGCAGCAATTCCAGACCCCATAACACCTGAGCCTAACACTGCAGCACGCTTGATTGTTTGCTTCATGTTTTGTCCCCCTATCTTCATTTGAATGAATACTCATTCATTTTTAACTGTAAAAATAAAAGATAGTCACCTATCCATCTGTTTATTAGTATAAATTATATTCTGATATTTCGCAATAAAAAAAGAGTATAATTTTTTCTATTTGGGCTTTAATGACCAGGGAAACTGCGTTAAACTATTATAGGCTTCATATACAGAAAGGACTTGACAGTTATGAACAAAAAACTTGTAACCGAATACTTACAAATTATTATTGGTGCATCACTTGTCGCGCTTTCATATAATATATTCCTATTACCTTCAAAACTTGCAGCTGGTGGTATTTCCGGGATAAGCACAATTCTTTTTGAACTATACGAATTAAGTCCTGCATTCACGCAATTTTTAATTAATCTTCCCATTTTTATAATCGGCTGGCTTGCATTGGGTAAAGATTTTAGCTGGAAGACATTATTAGGAACATTTTGGGTCCCACTAGTTATTTTTCTAAGTGCAGATTTCCCCTACACAGTAACCAATCCGCTTTTAGGTGCAATCTATGGTGGTATTGTCTTAGGCGCTGGACTTGGCACCGTTTATAAAGGAAATGGATCAACTGGCGGTACCGCCGCAATTGCTCAAGTTGTAAAGAAATTTACTGGACTATCAAGTGGTTACTCTCAGTTAATTGTAGACGGTTTTGTAGTTGTTTCTTCTATTATCGTATTTAATCTTGAACTTACATTATTTGCTTTAATGTGTATTTATGTAACAAGTAAAACAATTGATATCGTTCAATTACGTACATCAGCATCCAAATTAATTCTGATTATCACTGAAGATGAAGACAAAATTCAAGATCTTATTGGAAAGCGGATAGATCGCGGGTTAACTAAAGTCCGAACTATAGGTGGCTATTCAAATGAAAATAAAACAATGATTCTTTGTGTAACTGAACAACAGGAAGCAGTTCAACTGAAGAAAACATTGCAAAAAGAAGAGCCAACATCCTTTGTCATATTCCTTGATGCGTCAGAGGTACTGGGACGAGGATTCTCGCTGGATAAATATTATGGGCAGAAGTTTTAGTAATGGCAAAGCAAATCCCCCGTATCCAATTTGATACGAGGGATTTAACTGAACTATTATTTTTTAAAGATTCCCTTTAGGACAAACATAACGTTAGCCGGACGTTCTGCCAGACGACGCATGTTGTAACCGTACCAGTCATTACCATACGGTACATAAACACGCATTTTATATCCTTCTTTTCTCAGCCTGTTCTGTAATTCAATCCGAATACCAAATAACATTTGAAATTCAAATTGATCACGAGGAATATTATGTTCTTTTTCCAGTTCTTTTACATAATCTATAATTGCATCATCATGTGTTCCAACAGCAGTATAATTACCATTTAATAAATTCATTTTAATTAGTTTTTTATAATTCTCATCAACGTCTTTCTTATCAGGGAAAGCGACTTCAGGTGACTCTTTGTATGCCCCTTTCACAATACGAAGATACGGATCATAATCGTTAAGATCCTGTAAATCCTCTTCTGTGCGATATAAGTACGCCTGTAAAACAGTACCAACATTTTCATACTCACTTCGCAATTCTTTGAAGATATCCAATGTTTTGCCACAGCGTTCGTAGTCTTCCATATCAATCGTCACAGTTACATTATGCTGCTTACCTGCATCAAGAATTTTTCGCAAACTATCCATTACTAATTCTTCCGATATATCAAGTCCCAGTGATGTCAGTTTTAGAGACAACTCAGAATCCAAACCTTTATCTGCTATCTTCTTAATTGCATTAATACACTCATCAGCAGATTCTTTAGCCTCTTGCTCATTATCGACAAACTCTCCGAGATGATCAATCGTAACGACAAATCCATCATTATTTATTTCCTTGATTTTTCTTGCTGCATGTTCTATATCAACACCTGCAACAAAACGGGATGCACCAAATTTGAACCCGTACTTTTTCGCCAATTTTGTAAGCGTTTTATTTTTTGATAAAAATAAGAAGAAGTTACGCATAAGTTGTTCCACGCTGATTACCCCCAACTAAAAAAATTTTCTATATTACATATTCTGTGCACAATTAATATCATATCATGTATTTCTTGAAAAGAGTATCATTTTTTACGTTTTATGAGTGATTTCAGCCTTTTTTGGCGAAATTAATCGATTTATGTCTTTTCTTCTCGCTTTTATGGATAGTAAATCCAGTTTCCGCTATATTATAAGCAATTATATAAGAAAAGCTGAATTCCATTTAAAGGAAAACAGCCCATAGCTCATGCTACCACATCATAGCCTTGTTCTTCTATTGCTTCTCGCATAACTGCTACGTTCATTTTTGCATCATCGTAAGTTACGTCGACTTTCCCAGATCCAAGGTTAACGTCCACACCAGTAATACCATCTAATTCTTTTAAAGCACTTTTTACTGAGCTTTCACAGTGTCCACACGTCATTCCTTTTACATCAAACGTAGTCTGCATATAAATAACCTCCTAATTATTGAGCAAATTAAAATAGTATCCATAAATGAAAATTTAGCATAGGATTATTGTCCTATATAGATATAATAACTTGTATTTTCTTTTCTTACAATTAATTAATGCTCTCATGACTAATCGAAATCATTCCTATTTACAAATCGTAATCATTACGATAATATAATATAACAAACTAAAATTGAGAGGATTAAACTCATGAGAAGAACACATTACGCATTCATCTTAATTACTATTATAGGAATCATTGCATCAGGATGCTCATCCTCCTCTGATTCTAAAAATAACAATGATTTAACACTATACACATCAATTTATCCAATACAGTATGCCGCCGAAAGAATTGGCAGTGAATCGGTAAATATAAAATCGGTTTACCCTCCAGGTGTTGATGCGCACACATATGAACCTACCTCCAAAGAAATGACGACTATAGCAGACGGAGATGCATTCATTTACCTCGGTGCAGGGATGGAAGGATTTGCTGAAACTGCTGCAGCTGCACTCGATTCCCAGGATATTAAATTGATTGAAATAGGATCACAAGAAGAATTATTTCATCAAGATGTAAATAATAACACTGAACATGACCACAGCGATCGTAATCCTCACATTTGGTTAGATCCAAAGCGTATGCTTAAAATGTCCAGTTATATTAAAGGCAAGCTTATCGAAATGGATCCTGAAAATAAACAGGCATATACAAAAAACTTTAACGATCTAAAAAAAGATCTATTAGCATTAGATAAACGTTTTGAAGAAACACTACAACCAAAAGCCAAAAAGGAAATCCTCGTATCACACGCAGCATACGGATATTGGGAAGAGCGTTATGACATCGAGCAAATTGCTATAAGTGGGTTGTCATCTAGCGACGAACCATCACAAAAAGAATTAACCGAAATTATTGACCTGGCAGAAGAGAAAAAGTTAAATTATGTTATTTTTGAACAAAGTGGCTCTGATAAAGTTTCCAAAATTATTCAGGATCAAATAGGTGCAGAAGCATTGTACATCCATAACCTTTCTGTATTAAACGAAGAGGATATTGAAAATGGAGCAGATTATCTATCCTTAATGAACAAAAACCTTGAAGTACTTGATAAAGCTACAAATTAGGAGGATTCCCCTATGAATGAACCAATCATTTCTATGAAAAATATTGAATATGCATATGAAAATAAAAGTGTCCTGAGTAATATAAACTTTGAAATTCCGCAAGGCTCTTTTATGGGGTTAGTAGGACCAAATGGCGGGGGAAAAACTACGTTAATTAAGCTCATTCTTGGACTACTAAAACCGGATAGTGGCTCCATTGACCTTTTCGGCCAGCCGGTTGATAAGTTTAAAGCATGGGATAAAATTGGCTTTGTATCTCAAAAATCCAATTCATTCAACAAGGGGTTTCCAGCAACTGTTTTTGAAGTTGTCTCAATGGGACTGACTGCAAAAGTCGGTTATTTGAAGTTTTTCACTTCAAAACATAAAAAGAAAATCTTGCATACCATTGACCAAGTGGGTATGGGGGAATACGCTTATGAGAATATAGGTAATCTCTCAGGTGGTCAGCAACAGCGCATCTTTATTGCCCGATCATTAGTTAGTGACCCGGAGTTACTCATTCTTGACGAACCTACTGTTGGTGTCGATTATGAAAATGTGCAGCGTTTTTACGAGCTATTGCATCAGTTAAATAACGAACAGAACATTACATTACTCCTTGTCACGCATGACACTGGAACAATGACTGAGCATGCGACAGATATTGTTTGCTTGAATAAAACACTGCATTTTCATGGAAATCCTAAGGAATATTTATCGTTATCAGAAAAAGATTTATCACAATTTTACGGTCACCCTGTAAATATCGTTACACATGACCATTAGCGTTGGGAGAATAGATTATGCTAGCAGATTTTATACAATATGATTTTTTACGTAACACATTTTTAACCGGACTGCTTATTGGGATCATCGCACCACTGCTTGGGACTTTCATTGTAGTCCGTCGTCTTTCCCTTATCGCTGATGCGTTATCACATGTAACTCTAGCCGGGATTGCATTTGGACTATTGATAGAAAAAAAGTTCGCAGCTGGTCTCATCACCCCTCTATACAGTGGGATGGCATTTTCCGTACTTGGTTCAATTTTTATTGAAAAGCTACGAGGCGTGTATCAAGCATATCAAGAACTGGCAATTCCAATTATTCTATCTGGTGGTGTCGGACTAAGTGTTATATTTATTTCACTTGCAGATGGTTTTAATACAGAGCTTTTCAATTATTTATTTGGGTCTGTATCTGCAGTAAGTCAAAATGATTTTTATTCTATCCTGGCAATTTCGATTGTTATCATTCTAGTGATTCGGTTATTTTATAAAGAACTTGTCACCCTATCATTTGATGAAGAACATGCAATCGTTTCAGGTATTCACTCCAAACGAATTCATTTACTTTTTATTGTATTAACTGCATTAGTAATCGCTGCATCGATACGTATTGTTGGGGTTTTACTCGTATCAGCATTAATGACATTGCCTGTTGCAGCAAGCATGCGAATTGCTCGTGGTTTTAAACAAATGATTATATTTTCCATTGTCTTCGGTGAACTAGCTGTTATCATAGGTTTAATATCCGGCTATTATTTCAGTATTCCGCCAGGGGGTACAATTGTCCTTGTGTCGATTGTTATTTTACTGCTTTCAATTGGATTGAAACGCTTTAACTATACTCCTAAAAAAGAGAGGGAAGTCAAATGAAGTTACAGGAAGCACTTGAAAAACTAAAAAGCCAAGGCTATAAAACTACTGCAAAACGTAATGACATCTTAGCTTATTTTGATGAAGCTGATGGTTATCGTACTGCAAAAGATTTGCTTCAGCATATGGAACCCACATATAAAGGAATAAGCTTTGACACCCTTTACCGTAACTTGCATTTATTTGACGAGGTCGGCATTCTGGAAACTACTGAACTGAATGGGGAAAAACATTTCAGAATTACATGTACCCATCATCACCACCACCACTTTATATGTAAAGATTGCGGCAAAACAAAAGAAATCGATGTATGTCCAATGAATGAGGTACAGAATTCACTTGGAAACTATGCAATCGAGGGACATAAGTTTGAGATTTATGGTTTATGTCCGGTGTGTCAGGACGCCTAATTGATGAAGATCTATTTAGCTGTCGGTATCGGTGGTATGGTCGGCGCCTCAGGGAGATATGGGATATCTATTTTATTTTGGACAAATACAAGTTTCCCCTACGCTACTTTAATTGCTAATTTGCTTGGATGTTTTCTGCTCAGTTTCTTACTTCATCATGATTCCATTAAACGAAAGTTGAGTCCAGAAGTGTTTGCAGCACTTGGGACCGGAATGATTGGTTCGTTTACTACCTTTTCAACTTTCGCAGTCGAAACAGTTGAGCTGTTTGATAGTAGCATCCTTTTAGCTGGTAGCTATATCGTACTTAGTGTTATTGGCGGGCTTCTATTTTGTTATCTTGGGTTCAAGATGGCATTTAAAAAGCGGGTGACAGCATGAATATTATCCTTGTTGCACTCGGCGGTTTTCTTGGAAGCATAGCCCGTTATTATATTTCATTAAAAGCAAATAAACGCCTGATTGGAACTTGGACTGCTAACATAACTGGTTCCATTCTTCTGGCATTACTTTTTCGATATTACTTGGATAATAGCATTTCAGAATGGCTATGGGTGTTTTTAGGAGTTGGCTTTTGCGGGGCGTACACCACATTCTCTACGTTTGGAAATGAAACAATAAAGCTCATATTAGAGAAAAGATATTGGCTGGCAATAGCGTATGTACTTAGCTCACTTACAGTATCGGTATTGTTTGTTTATTTGTTAATCTAACACATATTTAGGAAACTATTAAAAAAGCTGTACCACGCTAAATATGTGGTACAGCTTTTTTATATATGAACGCGATTTTAGCCCTGAATAATCAGGAAATTAGGTAGTTACGATTGATTTCGGATTAACTGTTGATGTTCGCGCTCTTCTGCCGTTGTTCCGCGCTCTTCTGTTGATATTCGCGCTGTTCTGTCGATGTTTCCATTCTTCTGTTGATGTTCACGCTGTTCTGTCGATGTTTACATTCTTCTGTTGATGTTCGCGCTCTTCTGCCGATGTTACCCATTCTTCTGTCGATATTCGCGCTCTTCTGTTGATATTCACGCTCTTCTGTCGATGTTACCACCCAGCCAAACTCACTCTGTAATTTTGCTCTACTATCATACTCAGCCAAATACTTCTTCCAGAACCTTTTCTTCATCATGGTCAAGCATATTTTTATGAATAACTTGATCGGCTGATTTGTTCATCTGGTCTTCCAGTTCGTGTGATGCGTCAGATTCACCTACTACATAAATTTTCTCCCATTTACGGTCTTTGGCTTTCTTGTCTAATTTTGGTGCAATACTTTTATACCAACGTTGTTTATTTGCTTCATATCGATCCTTGAAATTATCTTGCTGCAGACTTTTACCACCAGATCCCATGGACGCATCTGCTTTATGTGGACCTGAAAATTGACGCCAATCATCTGTATTAATATCAAGTTCGTAGTAGATTGTATCCTCTATTTCATTAAGGTGCGTTTCCATTACTTTTATTTGATCTTGCTGTACAAGGATAATTCCGGATTTCGGAAAGTTATCCTTTAGTGCTTTAAGTTGATCAACTTTCGCTGTTTCTTCCCAGAAAAATTCTGTTTTTAATCGCATTTGAACTCGAGCTGCATACCAGACATCTTCATCAGCAGTTGCAAATAGTACAATGCCCTTTCGAAAATGCTGTTCATTAGCATGCACGTACTTTTCAACCTTTTGTTTTATCAGTTGAAAATTCTTAAGTTCTTCCTTGTTATCATCTTCTTCCAAATAGCTTTCAAAATTCCGCAGCCCATTTTTCAGATGTATCTTCCACTCTCCTGCCTGTTGCTCCGGGTCTGAAGGGTCAGTATTAAGGTACATGGAAAACACTTTGTTCGCACCGTCTTTTCTAACATTCTCCAGTTGTTTAATTTGCTCATTTAGATTCATTAGATATCGGCACTCCTTTCAATTCCTTAATTAACGTGTTTCCGATATCTGCCAAAGTTAAACATACTATGAAGTCAGCTTCAATCCAACTGCCGCCGAAAGAACCATGCTTATAAATAAAAGCCGGCGCCAATCTCTAGATTCGCCATATACAATCATTCCGATTAAAGCACTTCCAACCGTCCCGATTCCGGTCCAAATTGCATATGCAGTACTCATTGGAATAGAATCCATTGCAATTGTCAAAAAGATAAAGCTTGTCACAAATCCACCAAACAACCACCCAAATGAAGAAGCACTCTTCTTTTTATTCACCTTATTAATACCCATAACTCCTGCCACTTCACCGAATCCAGCAATTATTAAAAAAATCCAACTCATTATGAACGCTCTCCTTCTTGCTCAGTGGTAATTGTTTTAAGTCCGATAACACCAGTTAGTAACAGCAGAATCAATATGATTTTAACTAAATTAAATGACTCACCAAACAACACAATTTCTAAAATAACTGTCCCTGCAGTACCCATTCCAGTGAAAACTGCATATGAAGTACCTACCGAAAGCTTTCTCGAAGCAATAATTAATAAATGCATACTCAAATAAATGGCAAATGCAGTCAGCAGCCATGTTCCCACACTCGACGCATGCTTTAAGCCAATCACCCATCCTATCTCAAAGAGTCCAGCCAATAATACAATATTCCAGCTTCGTTTCATTTTACTCAACGCCTCCAATTAAAAAAGCCCAGGAAAATATCCATCGATAAGATATCCTCCCGGGCTTTTATCCCTCCGTGTACACGTTCGTGCGTTTTCTCTCGGACCAGTCCAATTGTTGCGGAACCCTAGAAAACTTTTATTAGTAAGTATTATAACAAGTTATTACCTAATGATAAATAAATACGTAAGCTAATACTTTATTATTTTAACTTTTTTAATCTGATAACCATCAATTTCCTCAACAATAAATTGATACCCTTCATCTTCAACAACTGTTCCTTTTTCAGCATCTACGTTATGAGTTATAATCCAGCCACCAATTGTGTCAACCTCATCGTCCTCCAGTTCTGTTCCAAAATACGTATTAATTTCATCCAACAGAACTTTTCCTGCAACAATTGCTGTATCATCACTTATTCTTTCAATCATTGGTTTTTCGTTCACATCAAACTCATCACGAATTTCACCGACGATTTCTTCAAGTATATCCTCAACTGTTACAAGTCCAGCTGTCCCTCCATATTCATCAATTACAATCGCCATATGAATACGTTCTTTTTGCATTTTAACCAATACTTGTTTAATTGGCGTGATTTCAGATACATGAATTATAGGCCGAACGAACTTTTCAATTGAGTCATAACTCTGATTTATATGACCAGTAAAAATCTCCTTCAAGTTTACCAGGCCGACAATGTGATCCTTGTCTCCATCCGCAACTGGATATCTCGTGAATTGCCCCTCCTGTATTACCTTAATATTTTCATCAAAACTATCCTCTTTAAAGAAACAAATCATTTCGGTACGGGGGATCATAATTTCTTTAGCAACACGTTCATCAAATTCAAAAATATTATTCACATACCTCATTTCTGATTGATTAATTTCACCACTCTTATAGCTTTCGGACAAAATTAATCGTAACTCTTCCTCAGAATGAGCAACCTCTTGTTCATTCATTGATTTAAAGCCAATCATTTTTGTAAGATACCTTGCTGCGCCATTTAATAGCCAAATAAATGGATACATAATTTTATAAAAGAAAATAAGTGGCCTTGCTAAGGATAATGTCACAGCCTCGGCTTTTTGTATAGCGATAGTCTTAGGTGCCAATTCTCCAACAACTACATGTAAAAAAGTGATGATAAAAAAGGCAATTGCAATTGATACACCATGTGAAACCGCCGCATTTATTTCAAATTCGTCTAAAATCGGCTGCAACAGACTAGCTACAGCAGGTTCACCAAGCCAACCTATACCTAACGCTGTAACAGTTATCCCTAATTGACATGCTGATAAATAGGCATCCAGATTATTAATCAGTTTCCTTGCATGTACTGCATTCTTATTTCCTTCTTCAATAAGGTGATCAATACGTGTTGTCCGAACTTTTACAATAGCAAATTCTGTTGCTACGAAAAACGCAGTCATCATTATTAAAATAGCTACTAATAATAAATTTACAATTGTCATTGAGAATCCCCTCACGATTTAGGATAAATTACTCTATTACTACATATCTTTTCATAAGGATAAATTATGGACAAGATATGTGGTGAAATTTTGAATATGTTTAAAAAAATAATATCTATTTTAGTTGGAAGTGTTTTCATAGCAATCGGTATTAATTATTTTGCTATTCCCCATCATTTAGTAGACGGTGGGATTATTGGGTTAGGGCTTATTGCTAAATATACCTTTGGGTTTAAACCAGGACTTACAATCATTGTTTTAAGTCTGCCATTATATATTTATGCATGGTTTCATTTCCGATCCTATTTCTATAATGGATTACATGGTTTATTGGTAACCTCGCTTCTTATCGATTATTTTCATCCATTATCATCATGGGATACAGCACCAATACTAATTAGTGCAATTACTGGTGGATTTATGATTGGTACTGGTATCGGAATAATGTTATTAACCAAAACCAGTACTGGAGGTGTTGACCTTTTAGCATTAATGATTGCTAAATCTACCACACTTAACGTAGGGATCATTATCTTTATTATTGATTCCATCGTTATACTGTTTGGCTGGACAATCATTCAGGAAACAACTATTATTTTTTCAAGTTTAATGGTAATCATGATTGGATTAACAACATTTACGATTACAAAGTATTATGCTGAATAAAGATTAGTAGCTAAAAGAAATCTTTTAGCTACTTGTTTCTATTTATCGTTTTCTTTAGGTAACGGTTCCTTCTTAATCATTTTTATAAAGGATACAACAATTATCAGCAATATAATTGTGAATGGCAGTGCGGATACCAGCGATGCAGTCTGTAAAGCATCCAATCCACCTCCACCTGCAAGTAAAAGCACAACCGCTATGGCAGTTATTAGTACTCCCCAGATCACTTTTACTGTTAATGCAGGGTTCAAGCTGCCTTTCGATGTCATACTACCAAGAATATAAGTTGCTGAGTCTGCTGATGTAACTAGGAACGTAAAGATTAGAAATATTGATAGCAATGATAATACGGTCGCAAATGGTAAATCACCAAAAGATTCAAATAATGCCACAGCTAAATCAGCATCTACAGCTTCAGCTATTTTGGTGCCATTAAATAAATCACTGTGGATTGCGGTACCTCCAAGAGCTGCTATCCATAGACAAGCAATTAACGGCGGAACTACTAATACTCCGAATACAAATTCACGAATTGTTCTGCCTTTCGAGACTCGTGCAACGAATGCACCGACAAATGGTGACCATGCCGTTGACCATGCCCAATAAAAAATCGTCCAATCACGTATCCAGGTTTCACCTGAATATGGTGTTAATCGTAAACTATATTGGACAAAACTTGTAATGTAATCACCTAAACCTAATACAAATGTATTTAAGATGAAAACTGTCGGTCCAACAGCAAATACAAATGCTAATAATACTAAACATAAAGCCAAATTTAAATTACTCAGCCATTTTATCCCCTTATTTAACCCAGTACTGGACGAAATTAAGTATGTTACAAGCATGACTCCAGCAATAGCCATTTGAACCCATATTGAATTTGGGACATCAAATACACTCTTCAAACCACCATTCATCTGCATTATACCGAGCCCAAGAGATGTCGCTACACCCATAACCGTTGCAATAACTGCTAACGAATCGATGGTACCGCTTAGCCCTTTATTCTTACCAACAACCGGTTGAATTGCAGTAGAAATCAGACCTTTCTTTTCCTTCTTAAACTGCAAAAATGCAATTACCAAACCTACTATAGCGAAAACGGACCATTGACTAACTCCCCAGTGGAAAAAGGCGTAACCCATTGCAACTCTAGCAGCTTCCTCCGATTGAGCTTGAAGCTCTGGAAAAGGGGTGGAAAAAAAGTGGCTCATTGGCTCAGCTACGCCCCAAAATACAAGACCTGCACCGAATCCTGCTGAAAACAGCATCCCAATCCAGGTGAAAAATGGATATTCAGGACGAGAATCCTGAGTACCAAGGCGAACTCTCCCATATTTACTGAGTGAAAGTCCAACTAAAAATATTACAAAGATAAATACAGCCAATGAATAAAACCATCCAAAATTGATGGTCGTAAAGTTAAAAAGTTTACCTGCTACTTCTCCAAACTTAACTGGCATTGTAGCACCCAAAATCACTAATAGTGTTACGATAATTGCTGAAACGAAAAATACAGGATTTTTATATGTATGTTTTTCCATAATTGTTCCTTTCTCACGAAGTATTTTGTTAACATTGGGTTGATAATAAATAAGAGAGGATATCAATTGTAATTTAACCTGAAAAGGATAACTCTAAACACCTTATTTTAAATACAGCAACTCCTTTTTAAGATAATAACATTTTTTACAAGCGTAATGGAAGTTTAGAAAACTTCCCATTTCATAACTGTTCATACGTAAAAATGGCCTCCGCATATTGGAGACCATCTTTGTGTGTTATAACTTTTCTGCAAAAATTCCCTCCGAAATGAATGCATCAACCTCATTACGGTCGGAAGGTTTTTCTCGTTCCTGGAATTGTTGCTGCAAGTCTTCTTTTTCACCCTGATAACCAACTGCAACAATAGCATGAACCTTATAATTTTCTGGTATATTTAATACTTCTTTCGCTTTTGATTTATCAAATCCACCCATAGCATGTGTTGCCAAGCCATTTCGAGCTGCTTCTAAGGCTAGATATCCCCATGCAGCACCAGTGTCAAAAGCATGTGAAGGATTTTCCCCTCCCATAAATTCTGCATCGGTTTTGGAAACGATAGCTATCAATACCGGTACATTTTCACACCATGCTACATTGCCATCATAGATAAACGAATGAAATCTTTCCCGATCTGCTTCTGTATTTGCTACTACAAACCGCCATGGTTGAACATTTGCTGCTGATGGTGCCCATCGTGCTGCTTCAAAGACTGTTTGCAATACTTCTTTTGGCACTTCCTTATTTAAAAATGACCTTGGTGACCACCTCTTGATGAAAATGGGGTCTATATCGTGGGATGCTTTCCGAAACTCTTTTAATTCATACATTGGTATGTGTGCCTCCTCTGTTCTATATCTGTTGTTAATGTAATAGTTCCGAAAACCATTATACAATCCATACTTACTTTTTGTAACTAATATGCTCGCATTCTTATACAATAAGAACTGGACGTGGTTAATTTGGAAATCCAGTTATCCATAGCACTTAAATTTATACTTAAAAAAAATCTACCCTCGAAGGATAGATCTTTTAATTTTAAATTATTTTATACGGCGTACATGTCCGGCAAAATGACTTTTCCAATAGCTGTTGTTCATGCTTGCGATTGCCAGCCCAGTACTATTTTGTGAACCAATAAATTTACCATTTCCTAAATATATACCGATATGGCCATTAGTTTTATAAGTATTAAAGAATACGAGGTCGCCTGGCTGAATGTTACTATAGGAAACTTTACTGCCAGTATATTGCAATTGAGCAGTACTGGAAGGTACTGAAATTCCAGCCTGCGAGAATGCCCATGATATAAATCCAGAGCAATCAAAACCGCTTGGTGAGCCTCCACCCCAAACATAAGGAGTTCCAAGATATGGCATTCCGGCATTCATCACTTCACTAAGACTCCCGCTAGGAGCTTTCTCTTCTTTTTTACTTAGAGTTGTGAGATTACCCCCATCAGAACTTGATGATGAGCCTGAATTGCTATGTACATTTCCTGAACGCTGCTCAACTTCTCGATTGATTGTCACAAGACTTCTTTTCTTATCCTGCAAACTAGACTTTAATGCTCTAAGTTTCTGCTCTTTTTCTTTTAATTCTTTCTTGTCAGCCTCATTTTGTTCCTTTTGGACCAAGATGGTTTCCTTCATGCCTTCCAGTTCCACTTTCATATCATTTAAACCATCAAGTTTTTCTTGGACAGAAGCCTTTTTATCTTCTAATTTAGCAATATCTTCCTTTTGTTGTTCCATAAGCTTATTGTCTGATTCAGCTATTTTAGTAACTGCAGAAACTCGACCGATTAAGTCGCTAAAACTTTTTGATCCGAAAATCACCTCTAGATAGTTAACATTTCCACCGCTTTTCTGGTAGGAAACAATACGATTTTTCAAAATCTCATTACGTACCTCAATATCTTCTTCCAGATCATTAACATCATTTTCAATTGTATTTATTTCTTTTTTTGTATCTTTAATTTCACTAGTGGTTTCATTCATTTTATCCTTATTTTGTTGCAGGGCATCGTTGACACTGTCTATTTTTTCGTTTAAGTCTTCCAAATCTATCATTACATCAGCTATCTTCTTCTCTGCTTCTGATAGATTGGCATTTATTGTTGAACGTTCTGATTGTGAGTTACTTGGTGTCTCTGCATGAACAGAATCAGTTAAAAACGCACTTCCCAAAATAACCACACTTGTTGTGGCTATTATACTTATCGTTTTTTTCATCTTTCTATTCCCCCGCTTCCCCTTATCTTTATGTAAATTCTTTCTCGATTTTGTGAGTAATTTGCAGTAATATGAAAAAATACTCAAAATTATGTATCTATCTTTTTAGGTAATTCGTATTATATCATCTAAAAATGACATGAATGTAATAGAAAGATTACAATTGTATTTCAATTTATGAGAGTATCCTTTATAAAGGTAGATAAACCGGTGATATTCAGTCAGACCATTACTTTACTTAAACCTAAAAAACATTACAGATACGAAACCAGTCATGACAAGCCATACTGCAAAATACCCATACTTTCCATCTAATTCTGACATATATAAGAAAATTTCCTCGGTACATTTTCTTTAATTCGTTTATCCTTCTTTCGCCCTGTTATAATTTCCTGCACAATTAAAAAGGACACTCTCCTAAGAAAGTGTCCCTTCCTGTATTATTTTGTAAATTGTTCTTCTTCCGTTGACCCCTTTAACGCTGCAGTAGACGACTTTCCACCAGATATTACCTGAGCCACTTCATCAAAATATCCCGTTCCTACTTCCCTCTGATGACGTGTTGCACTATATCCAAATTCTTCACTGGAAAATTCCGCTTGCTGCAGTTCAGAATATGCTGCCATTCCATTATCTTTATACTTTCTGGCAAGCTCGAACATGCTATGGTTTAGCGCATGAAACCCAGCCAACGTAACAAATTGAAATTTATAGCCCATCTGAGCAAGTTCATCTTGGAAACTGGCCATTTCCTGATCCGAAAGTTTGCGCTTCCAGTTAAAGGATGGTGAACAATTATAGGCTAATAGTTTCCCAGGATATTTTTCATGAATAGCATCGGCAAATTTTTGTGCCTCCTGCAGGTTAGGTTCCGATGTTTCACACCATATTAAATCTGCATATGGTGCATAAGCAATCCCACGGGCAATCGCCTGATCGATTCCTGCTGTTGTTTTGAAAAATCCTTCCGATGTCCGTTCACCAGTTAAGAAGGAAGCATCATATGGGTCGACATCACTTGTGATTAAGTCTGCCGCATTTGCATCTGTCCGGGCAATAATTAATGTTGGTGTTCCCATTACATCAGCTGCTAACCTAGCTGAAATTAGATTCCGCACTGCTGTCTGAGTTGGTAATAACACTTTCCCACCCAAATGACCACATTTCTTTTCCGATGATAGTTGGTCCTCAAAATGCACAGCTGACGCACCTGCTTCAATCATGGACTTCATCAATTCAAAAACATTTAACTGCCCGCCAAAACCCGCTTCCGCATCAGCGACAATTGGTGCAAACCAATCAATTGAATCATTACCTTCAGCATGGTGGATTTGATCTGCACGTTGTAATGCCTGGTTAATTCGCTGCACAACATTCGGAACACTATTGACTGGGTATAAACTTTGATCTGGATACATCTGGCCGGACATATTGGCATCTGCTGCTACCTGCCAGCCGCTCAAGTATATAGCATTCAATCCTGCTTTAACTTGCTGCACCGCTTGATTACCTGTTAGTGCACCTAATGCATTCACATAGCCATTATCACTATTAACCAAATTCCATAATTTCTCTGAACCTTTTTTTGCTAGTGTATGTTCAATGTCTATAGATCCACGTAGCCGAATAACATCCTCTGCCTCATATGGTCGTTCTACATTCACCCACCGTATATTCTGGTCCCACTCATTTTTAATTTGCTCCACCCGGTTACTTTCCATTATTAAATTTCTCCTTTCGTTAATCGTCTATATGCTGGTATAGTTAAAAAATCCACGAAATCATCTTGCGCAATAAGATCCCTGAATAAACTGGAGGCTTCTTTATAATTCTCGTCTTCAAATTCCCCTTGTAATATTTCGTCTATCATTTTCAATGTAACTTTCCGCTGATCTTCAAGGACTCCCTTCGGATGACGAATCCATTGCCATAATTGTGCACGTGAAATTTCTGCTGTGGCAGCATCCTCCATTAAATTATTGATTGGAACTGCACCACGTCCTTGAAGCCAAGCTGCTATATATTGAATACCTACGGTTATGTTTGTTCGTACTCCTTGTTCCGTTATTTTTCCTTGTGATACTTCCAGCAAGTCTTCGCGTGAAACATCTACATCAGCACGTTTCCTTGAAATTTGATTGGGCTCCGGCATTCCTTTATCAAATATATCTTTTACAAACTGAACCATTCCCGGATGTGCAACCCATGTTCCATCATGTCCATCCGTTACTTCACGTTCTTTATCAGCACGAACTTTCTGAAATGATGCTTCATTTGCTTGTGGATCATTTTTCACTGGAATCTGTGCTGCCATTCCACCTATTGCCGGTGCGTTCCGCCTGTGACAAGTCTTAATCGCAAGTAATGAATAGGCACGCATAAATGGAACATCCATTGTTACAGTAGAACGATCTGGAAAGAGAACCTCAGGATGCCTTTGGAATTTCTTAATAAAGCTGAAAATGTAATCCCACCTGCCGCAATTGAGCCCTGCTGAGTGCTCACGTAACTCATATAAGATTTCATCCATCTCAAACGCCGCAGTAATCGTTTCTATTAGTACAGTTGCCCTTATCGAACCTTGTGGTATAACCAACTCATTTTGCGCGAAGATAAATACATCATTCCACAGCCGTGCCTCCAGGTGATTTTCAAGTTTCGGCAAATAAAAATAGGGACCAGATCCACGCCTTAGCAATTCTTTTGCATTGTGAAAAAAATAGAGTCCAAAGTCTACTAAACTAGCAGAAATAGGTTTTCCATTGATTGTTAGATTCTGCTCTTCAAGGTGCCAACCACGTGGACGAACAATTAAAACTGCTGTACTATCATTTAATTTGTATTCTTTGCCATTATCTCCCTGAAAATCGATTTCTTTTCGAATGGCATCCTTTAAATTTATTTGACCATTTATGACATTTTCCCATGATGGAGATGTTGCGTCTTCAAAGTCTGCCATGAAAGTCTTTGCACCTGAATTTAGTGCATTAATGACCATTTTTCGATCAACCGGTCCGGTGACTTCAACCCGACGATCCTGTAAATCTGTTGGCATTGGCTCAATTGTCCAATTGCTTTCACGAATTTCACGTGTATCAGATAAAAAATCAAGATCATGTTCACCTTTCTGTAACTCATTCCGAAGTTCCAACAGCCTTTTTCTACGTTCCTCAAAATGAATATGAAGTTTTGCAATAAAGTTCAGAGCATCATCTGTTAAGACTTCATCAAATTTATCACCCCAATGATTATTTATTTGTACTTTTTCACTTTTCATCAGCATCAAATTCACACCTTTCTTGTTATAACACAATAACTAAAATTATATATTGTTATATAACAATATACCTAAAAAAATTTACTCTTCCCTTTTCGATAGACAATAATCACATTCTAATGTATAGCTGCGATCGTCAATTTGCTTTCCACATTCCGGGCAGATTGCATTATTCAATGTACTTCCCTCCCCTCTTTTATATAACAGTATTAATAACTATTTAATTGTTATAATACAGTCTATGTGTTTTTCTTATAAAATGCAACCCTTTTTTAAAAAAAGATTTGCAAATTGGATAATCTATGGAAGAATATGATATGAGTCATTATTTGGAGTGAATCAGAATATGAAGCATTTTAATTTTCCTGGAAGCCGAGTTGTCAAAACAGGTGTAGCGATTTTCATAACTGCCTGGATATGTGTATTATTAGAATGGCCACCTGTGTTTGCCGTTATTACAGCAATAGTTACGATTGAGCCAACTGTTTCGGATTCAATAAGAAAAGGACTTATTCGTTTTCCGGCATCAGCAATTGGATCGGCATATGCAGTCCTTTTTATATCTATTTTTGGTAATTCACCACTTACCTACTCACTTGCCGCAGTTTTTACGATTGCAACATGCTTCAAATTTAAATTGCATGCAGGTTTGCTAGTTGCAACGCTTACCGCTGTTGCAATGGTTGAAGTAATTCACAGCAATTATTTAATATCATTTTTTATTCGATTGGGTACTACAACTACTGGATTAATCGTCTCGACTGCCGTTAACATGTTTGTTCTGCCACCAGACTATACCAAGGACATTATCCAGAAGATACAAGGGATTAGAAAAAGAACAGGAATTGTTATAGAAAAAGTATTTCAGGACATATTGCAGGAAAATGATAAAGAATTAGAAACTACAGAGCAGAATCTGGTCGATCAACTGGAAAAAACAATTCATCAAACAGAAACACTAATTCGCTTTCAAAAAGATGAAACAAAATACCATCCACTGGTCGGAACGGAAAAGGATCAATTCCAATCTGCACAAGATCATTTATTCAAATTAAAACTTATTCATTACCATATCGATAATCTTATTAATACACCGCTAAAAACTATCTCTTGGTCAAAGGAAGAGCGAACAATCATATTAAAAGCTGTGTCAGAGTTAGCTTATTCATTGCAAAATAAAACCAACTATACATCTGCAAAACATCAGCAGCAACTTAAGCAATTAACCGAGATTTTTTGGGATGACAATGAGGATATAACTAAAAACAATGATAACCACCCTACTACTTTTCCTCCCGAGTTAATCATCTTGTATGAACTCGTTTCCGTTTATAACTTAGTTGAGAGGTACTACAAAAAAACTGCGGATTGACTTCAAAGGTAAAAACACAATAAAAATACACACGAGATTTCGCTTGTGAAATCCCGTGTGTATTTTTATTGCTATATCAAGGCTAATTCACAAGAGTGTAGTGGATGTGATTTATGGTGTGAGCGGAATGAGGATCACACAAACCAGTGAGGTGAATCGTGGTTCCGTTAAATAAAGGAAAAAACCTTCATGTAAGGTTGAAACGGTTCCTGGTTCCGTTATTTACCCAATAACAATGAAAAATGTGGCTGAAAAGGGTGAATAGCTACTATGAACAAAACTGGCTCCTTAATCGTAAAGTCGTGGGTTAATTTGGTAGACTGTTTACTAAGAAAGAAAAACCCAAATCAGAGCC
>NZ_JAGGKK010000019.1 GCF_017873675.1 Virgibacillus litoralis
AGTGGAGGGGTCAAGCGGTTTGGGCTTGATGCATCCACTTTATCATCTATGATTTTAAAAAGTGAAGAACCGCCTACTGCACAAAAACAATGCCAGAACTGTTTCGTTATTTAGGTGTCTACTTTCTTGACAGAAGTCCAGAGAATCCGAACCCAAGCTTTAAATGAGGGTTTTTAAGGAAATAACGGAATGAGGATCCGCCAAAACAGTAAACCGGATCCTCATTCCGTTAATAAGTGGATTCTTCAACATTAGGGGCTAATCTTCTAATGTTATTAGCATTTTTCCCTCCCAAAATAGAACCCGTTATTCAAACGGTCACTTACTTTCATCTGCTCTTCAAATAGACCACTGGTAAACTACTAAAAAGTCACCATCCCTTAGAATAGTGACTTCCATTTAATCGTTTCTAATATCTTCTACAATTGTTTCCACTTCATTTCGGGATATCTTTTCCCGTCCTTCTTTTAATGCTTTAACAGTTCTTTTAGCTAATGCTAGTGGGATTTGACAAAACAGCTGAATATTCCGCGTATGAATATCCTTCATATATTCATCAGCCTTGGCGAGATTGTTTTCGGTATATTGAAACATGTCATCTCTATTCCAGCCATTTGGAACAAAATTCACACCGCGTTCGCTGTCCTCACCCTGGTTTCTTAAAATATTTACGGCTTGCAAGCCACGACCATACCCTATTGCCAAGTCATAATCAGTTTCGGTACCATCATACCATCTCCAAATATCAGAAAGCATGACACCAACTAGCCCAGCCACGTAATATGTATAATCATCCAGATCCTCTTTAGTCTTTATATGCCAATCCTTTTCTGCCCATTTTGCCATTCCATCTGCCATAATACCTGTAGATTTTTTTACTTCTTCCACAATATCAGGTGGACAAATAGATATCCAATCACCTAAACGTAACGTCACTTCAGGCAAAAGCGATTCATAGGCTTTTAACAATTCACGGTATGCTTGTTGATCAAAATCGCTCTTCAAAAGTTCACTGGTAGACCGAAGTAATCGTTGCTTTGTTTCCGAATCCAATTCTTCATGATCCTCAATTTCATCAACCGCCCGCATACATAAATATGCGGAAGCAACAGTTTTTTTCAGGTTCGGTTTGAGCAAACTAATTGGTATGTAAAAAGTTCTGCTCGTTAGCTTTAGCATGTGCATTGCTTCTTTTTGTAACTTCCTCGATTCACTCACCCGTGACGCCTCCCTTGATAATCTAAGTATAACAAAAAACAGGCGTTATTTATATAAATTTACTTTTGTAACCAAAAAATGGAGTACCGATTAAGTACTCCATTTCCAATTATTGATTTAGTTAGACTTCCTTCTCGGCCTTTCCCAAATAAGTCCCTGTTTAAGCGCCATTTTCCTAGCTATTCTCGGAGCTGTCCACAATGGGGGTAGTAATAAAATCGACACTGGCACGGCGGTTATAACAATTGAATTTTGAATCGCCGTTATACTTCCTTCACCAATTGTTAAAATTACCATTGTTGTACCACCAAAGATTAGTGCCCAGAAAACCCGCAGCCAGCGATCAGGGTGGTCATTTCCTGTCAAGGTTACAGCTATTGTATACGACATCGTATCTGTTGTAGTTGCAACAAATATGACCGATATTATCAGGAATAGAACTGCCATAACGGTTCCCATTGGCAATTGATCCATGATTGCCATAACCGCAGCAGGCATACCCGCTTCATTTAAGGCACCTGAGACCGATCCGGGGTTCTCTATTTCGAAAAATACTCCTGTTCCACCAACAACCGAGAACCAGAAATTCGTAACAAGCGGAGCAACAATGGACACTGCAATAATTAAATCCCGTATTGTTCTCCCGCGAGAAATGCGACTAATAAATATAATAAGCATTGGACCATAACCGATAAACCAGCCCCAGAAAAATATAGTCCATAACCCAAGCCATGCATCATCACCGCGGTAAAAACTCATCGTAAAGAAGTTTTGCAGCTGAAAGCCCATTCCTCCAACGAACGCATCAATTATAAACAAAGTTGGTCCAATAAGAAGTACAATCGCTCCTAATACAATTGTCATTCCAACATTTACACGGCTTAATAGAAGAATTCCTCTGTCTACTCCGGTTGCCGCAGAAATTGCTGCAATTATAGCAAGAACAATAACCACCATAATACTTGTTGTTACTGTGTTCGGAACGTTAAATAGATGATTAAGCCCATATGAAATTTGTAAACCAAGAAAACCAAGTGGCCCTAAAGTTCCGGCTGCTGTTGCTATAATCGAGAAAATATCAGCCGTTGACCCAAGTATACTTTTGTGGAATATCTTCTCTCCAAAAATAGGATATAATAATGATCTTGGGCGCATTGGGTAGCCTTTCGTGTAATGAACATACATCATTACAATAGTAGCCAGTGTTCCAAGAATTGCCCAGGCAGCAAATCCCCAATGGAAAAATGCTTGCGCAAAAGCACCCGGAATATTAGAAAATTCACCACCTCCAAATAATGGAGGTTCAGCCATATAATGATACATTGGCTCGGCCGCAGCCCAGAAAATACCACCACTTGCCAGCAATGTAACTAAAATCATAGCAACCCAGCGGTAATAACTATATTTAGGCTTATCAAGATTACCCAATCGAACCTTTCCATATCTTGAGAAAGCTAAAAATATCCCAATTATAAAGTTACCAAATAATAATAGCTGCCAATAAGCACCAAATAAATCTGCGGAATAACCAAATAATTTATTTATCCAGTTTCCAACCATCTCACTATCAATGAAGGATAAAATAATAAATAAAATTAAGAATCCGCCACTTACTGCAAATACTGTCCAATCTGTTTTAACTTTCTTGTTTTCTTGCACGCTTCTCCTCCTAATTTTTTAGGAGCAAGTGTCTATAACATCATTAGAAATCTTGGTTTATCGCCAAGCCTTAGTGTCGAAAGCCTGCAGTTATGCAGTAAGAAAGTATTGATACTCTTTTTACTGCAAAAACACAACCTAGTCATTACAGACCGATGGATGGAAAGTGATCACCTGTTGAAAATCATTTATACTACCTTACAACCATCAGCTTGCTCAAAATTTTATCTTACATAGTTTTGTATTATAGTTTTGCCTGGATAATTCGTCAACTGTTTATTGAACAATTAATGAATGATTGATTAGTACCAACTAATACCATGTATGTTTCCCCAGCCTTTAATAAAAAATACTTAATGGACCTAAATACAGTAATGGAGTGAAATATCATGGATATACATTCAGAAGATGACTTTGCTAATTATTTTGATCAATCTATTTTAGATTACAAACAAGGAAGTAGCCGCCTTCAAAAAAAATTACCAAAAATGACACAAGGATATTTTGATTTCACAGAATCATGTTTTGAAGAAGGGGCAATTGAAAAAAAAGAAAAACAACTAATGGCACTTGGGATTAGTATTTATGCACAGGATGAATACTGTATTATGTACCATACGAAAGGTGCTGTTCAACATGGATGTTCCGAAGATGAAATTATGGAGACCATCGCGATTAGTGCTGCCTTAGGCGGAGGCGCCGCTTTTTCTCAAGGTGTAACCTTAGCTATGGATACCTATGATTATTATTCAGAAAAAACGAACCATTAAGGTTAGATAACCCTCATCGTTAAAAGGATTCTTATGTAAGCGTATTTTGCTTTCTAAGAATCCCTTATACATAGTAATGGTAATATAGATATGCCTTAGTTAAACTTTCATTAGAAAACTAGGCTTATCGCCAAGCCTTAATATAGATAAGCCTTAGTTGCACTTATGCAGTAAAAAAATATTTATACTTTCTTATCTGCTAAGAAAGTGTTTATGCTTTCTTAGCTGCTGAGAAAACTTTATGCCTTGATAAGGCTTGCTGTAAAGAACTGTACGTTTCAATCTTCCGAAAATCAATACCTAAGCTAACCATTGTGTGTGCTACCTCGGGGCGAATTCCAGCTATAACTGTTTCAACACCAACCATTTCAAGTGACTGAATAATTTTGTAAATATTATAAGCAACCGTTGTATCAACAAGGGGAACTCCCGAAAGATCGATAAATAAATGTGAAAGATCCATTTTATTTGATTCACTTAATGCTTTATTCATCAATTGTTCCGCTCGCTCCGTGCTAACTCCGCCTATGATCGGAAGTACCGCCACACTATCAATCAGCGGCACAACTGGTGCAGAAAGTTTCATAAAGTCTTCATGCGCTTTTTCAATGCGTTCCCTATATGACTCAATATAGGCTGTACTAAACGCATAAACAGCCTGATCCAGTAAAGGATTGACGATATCCGCCACTTCAAATGCAGTTTCTAGAGAGAAATCCTTTTCTAATAGGATACCTTTAATGGAATTCCATATAGTTGTCCTCATATGAGAAGTAGCCTTTAATGACTCCTCCATCTTGGCACCATATTCAATCGCCAGCTCTCCTGTTTTTCTCCCGAAAGTTGTAACTTGATCCATTACATTTTCCTCTGACTTAAATGCATCTACAACCATTCGCAGAAATTCCAATCGTACATTCATCGCTTGTTCATCTACATTTTCATTCCGAGCCATTTTTTTAGCAATATCATACTTTAACTCATCTATTTTCGTTCCAATGAACATTACCTCTTGCTGGATACTATTATCTGCCATCCCAAAACCACCTTTATTCTAAGTCCAAATAGTTATCTTTACCCTATTATACTGGAAAATAGCAGGAAGTACTATTTAACCTATAAACTGAGAGCTATTAACCTCCTCCTTCACCAACAAACTTAACAAAAACACCCGGATCATAGTTTAAATCAATATCATAAGGAATCTGTATGTATAATAATTGCTCATTCAAGCCTAGCGACCTATCCCCTATCCAGCGTTCACCAGTAACCTGTCTAGTTACAAACGATTCCTTGAATGCAGTGTATTTTATCTCAACAGACTTCGGTTCAGTTACTGTCATATTGTCTGATGAGAAAGTTATATGTGGAACATTCATGCGATCAGTTAAATCGATGCCATCGATAACAACTGGAGATTGATAGAATGCAGTTTTCACTTTATTGTTCATTTCTTTTTTAACCTCCACATATATGGACATTCTATTATTTGGAGCTCTTAAATTTATTTCATTTCCTTCAATGGTAAATTCCCATGTTTGTTTTCTATAAGAACGATCAACGGTCTCAATCATTCCATTTTCAGCTCTATTATAAAGAGATTCCTCCTTGACTATGTCAGCTCCTTCAGTCACTGCATCCGAATCAATAGGAAGCATATAAAAAATTCCTACAGAGATAATTAACAGAGCCATATATCCTCCAAACATCAATTTGACTCTATTAACATAGCTATATTTATTCGTTTTCATCGGTATTCTTTTAACTTTAAAAACTACTAGGAAAACAGAAACTACTACAACCAGTAATATAATGATTGGAATGAGAGAAGCTATGATATTCATTGTTTAACCTCCAATCGATTTGAAACCAGCATCGCCGCAGTAAAAAGTAACCCGGAAGTCATGATTGTCTTAGAAGTGAGTAGCCAAAACGATTCTTCATTAAAGTAAAACTTACCTATTTCCAATAGCAAATGAACTTCTGAACTCATCTCAACTAAAAAAATAAATCCAAGAAATACAACAGGAATGATGAAAGCAAATGTCTTATTGAGTTGTACCAATGTCCCGATAATATAACCAAGACCACTAAATAAAAAGATGAATAAACCCGCTGCAATGATACCTGTGAGCAGTTCCAGGAATTCAACTTCCGTATAAATTATCTCCTTATTATCGCTAAAGAAATAAATACCTATTCTTAATAAATAGCTGGATAACATGGCTGTAATTGCGCCAACAATACTTACTATTAACAATAATACAATATTAGATAAATTGCTGCTAACTCTATTAGTTACAAATACAAAGTCATCCTCCCGATAATCTTTTGTTTTTATTAGAATAGCGTTTATAAATGCCCATAACATGGTAAACACAAGAATAATATCCGCTGAATAATAGTTCATTTCGTATTCCAATGAAGACCTTGTTCCACCCATCATACCAGTTCCGCCAAACGAAAAAACAAGTGCAATAAGCTGCAAAACAATTAATGTACTAAACATCCCAATACAAGACTTCATTTTAAACTGTATTTGTTTCCTCACTACTACCGCCAAACTAGGATCTGTCAAAGACATCATCTATTCCTCCCGTCGTCGTTTGGGTCAGATATACACACAAATCACCTGGGGATACGGAAGACACTTGCACACCGCTACGTTTAATTTGCTCCAAGGCCTCGCCCGTGAAATCGTTCTTCACTGCTGCATATTTACTGTCTAATCCAACCGTATTTGTATGCACAACATCTATGTCAGATATCCATCCATCGATTTGATCTGAGCTTCCACTCAATCCAATTGCATATTCCTTCAGTTCCTCAATCGGCATGTGAAGAAGATTCGAACCCTCCTCAATAAGTAATACATCCTCCAAAACGACTTCAAGTTCATCAAGATAATGACTTGAAATAATAATGGAACGCGGGTGTGCCAGATAATCCTTCAATAATGCACGATAAAAGTCTTTCCGAACCGCTGCATCCATTCCTGTAGTCGGTTCATCAAAAATTGTCAACGCGCACCTGGATGCTAATCCGATAATCATATTGAAAGTGCTCCGATTACCTTTTGACAGGTTGTTATGAATCTGCTTGGAATCAAATGAAAAATAATCAAAAAGTCGAAGTGCCAGATCCATATCCCACTTTTCATAGAACTTGCTAGCTTGCTCGAGGATTTCTTTTAATGTTAATGCTGTAGGGAAGTTCATTTGATCATCAACGAAAACGGTGTTAGCTGAAACGAAGAGGCTATTAAAAGGTCTGTTTGAAAATACATTCACTTGCCCAGATGATTCAGCCCAGAACCCTGCCAAGATTTTTAGAAGAGTTGTCTTTCCAGAACCGTTCCTCCCTATCAAGCCTGTAATCTTGTTTTCTTCAATCGTCACAGATAAATTACTTAAAGCTTTTCGCTGCCCGTGCTCTTTAGTCAATTCATTACATTCAACAACCTTCACTTCGCATCCCCCTTAACTAATTTAATCATCTCTATTACTTCTTCTTCGCTTACATCTAATCGTTCAGACTCAAGCACAACCTCTTGTATGAGGCCTTTTAATGTCTGGTTTTTTCGTTTATCCAGGATGATTCTTCGTGCATCAGTTGAAACAAATTTACCTAACCCTCGTTTGTTATATAGGATTTCTTGTTCAAATAATATATTTAACCCTTTTGCTGCAGTAGCTGGGTTAATATTGAACATTTCAGCAAGCTTGTATTGGGAATGTACTTTCTTGTCTTTTTCAAAATTACCATTCAATATTTCCGTCTCAATCCACTCAGAAATCTGTATGTATATTGGTTTAGTACCATCCGTATTGATCATCAAGCTTGCCCTCCTTTATGTAGGTCAGTGCATTAGTTATGTAATGTAGTATATTACACTCTTCAAAATAAATCAATATAAGAAAACATAGCTATGTTAAAGAAATTTTAGCGAAGCGTACTTTGCTTTCTTGTTGCACTTATGCAGTTAGATAGTATTTTCTTATCTACCAAAAAATCCTCTATTCATTTATAGAGGATTTTTGCAGCATTCTACTGTTTTCGGACCTTAATAAAACCATTCACTGAATCCCAAATCAGCCCAATGATAAAGGTGGCCAGGATCACTAATGTAGCAGTATCCCAGATTTTACTAATAGTGCCATATGCTTCATTATCTTCTGTTATAACTCCCGCCTGTACAAGGTCAAACATAAAATCAGGATTCCAAAATGATTGACTCATTATCATAATGGATACCACTACAAATGTAATAGCATTAATGAACGTCGAATACAATACAAGATTAAACGTCCATTTCCCTGAAATTAGCTTTAAAGCCTCTTTAAATATGGATAATCCTAAAACTAAAATGATAAATGGTAAGTAATTTGAGAATGTTGCTTCATTTAAAAATGGTACGACTGTCGAAAATCTACCATCCTGGTCAACTTCGAAAACAAAGATACCGAAAAACCTATTTGAAAAAAGAAACATCATAATTACTATTACGTAAAATATGATACTAACAATCGGTTCGCTTCGTTTAATTTGCCGCTTCGTCTCTGGAATAGGTGGAATTTCACTAGGCCTCCATTCTTTACCTAGTTTAATATCTTCTGCCTTTACACCTCCAAAATATTCAATACAAATAAATCCAACCGTAACCCAAGCAAACCCTTGAGGAATTACTGTGACCAATGAAGCGATAAAACCGCCAAGATAATCGAAGAATCCAGTGGGATCGAAAATAAATTGTATAGCAAAAATAACACCCATAGCTACCACAATTGATAATGATACGATCTTCAATAATGATATATATGAATCGTAAAACTCAGGCCCTATTAAATATTTGTTAACTCCTCGGTATCTTTGCGCTAATTGCTTAGGACTACCAAGATCCAGCAGTACTTCTTCTACATCCTGGTCGTTTGCTTCCCTGTCTACAACACGTTCATCCAACATATCTTGAATTAAACTGCGAAGTTCCTTAGCAATGTCAGCTCTTTGCGATTGTGGTAATTTTTGAGTGACCGCATAAATATACCGTTCAATCATTTCCATTACTTTCGCCTCCTTTTGGATCAATTAGACGATCCAAACTTGTCACAATACTTTTCCATTCAACACATAACAAATCGTATACTTCTTTACCTGTTTCGCTTAATAAATAATACTTACGTGGTCTGGTTTCATTTGTGTCCCACTTGCTTTCCAATAACCCTTGCTTCTCCAGCCTTCTAAGAAGCGGATATAGCGTGCCAGCCTCAACATGAATATCGTTATCCGCTAATTTAGAAACTAAGGAATAGCCATACTGAGGTTCCCAAAGCTGGCTTAGCACTCCAATCGTAGTCGTGCCTCGTCGCAGCTCCTGCATTAATTTATCAATGTGTTCTTTTGCATCACTCATGCTATCAGCTCCCGCTTTTTATTATACTGTATGACATACACTATTGTAAAGTTAACATTAATATAATTAAAAAAACATTTGCTTTCCAATTAAAAACAAGAACGGTTCTTATACCTAACACAAAATCCTATAAGATGCAGCTGGTATAACTAATTGCCCTGTATTTGTTTAACAATAAAAAATCTCAGTTCAATAACTGAGATTTTTCTTCTATTTATCTAAGTGTATTTAATCACTAAACAGGTTTGGTTCCCCATTGATTTCACGGATCCTATCCAATCATTCTTCGATTTAAGTTGATAAGAAACGGAACCCGTTATCCACACAAGGTGGTTAATAATTTGACAAACTGCTATGCTGTTATTATCATCACTATCAATTCTTAAAAAACTTGGCAATCGTTAAAGGATTCTTATGAATAAGTATTTTGTTTCTTAGAACCCCTTATGCTCTTGAGTCCAAGTCTTATAGTTGTACTTATTCGTAACTGCGAACATAAAACGTTTAGGAGAGAATTCGATGAAAATATACGTTGATGCGGATGCTTGCCCTGTCAAAGAAACCATTATATCAATTGCTTCAGATCATAATATAGAAGTGATTCTTGTGAAAAGCTTTGCTCACTTTTCACATGATGATGAACAACCTGGCGTCAAAACAATATATGTTGATACTGGCGCAGAAGCTGCGGATTACCGAATTATGAGGCTAGCACAAAAGAATGATATGATCATCACCCAAGATTATGGCCTCGCATCGCTTGGTCTTGCAAAAGGATGTACTGTCCTTCACCATAAGGGATTTGAATACTCAAATGACAATATCGATCAGCTATTGCAAACGCGTTATGCAAGCGCCATGGCCCGCAAAAGCGGTAAGCGAACAAAAGGCCCAAAAGCATACACCACCGAAGACGAAAAAAAATTCAGCCATCTGCTCCAGAAGAAGCTAAAATAGGGTGGGATGCCTATCCCATCCCGATTTTTATCAATCTTTGTCGGATTTATTTTGGTGCTAAATGATTATGTCAGTCGTTCCCGACCACACTGCTGCGTCGTTCAAGGAGCATCACATCCCGCCATACTCCATTTAATTTCCCAAGACGTTTTCGAACTCCTACCTCGATAAACCCAAACTTTTTATGTAACTTAATACTTGTTTCATTTTCAGGAAAAATATTTGTTTGTAATGTCCAAAAACCGTTCGTTTCACTCGAGACAATTAATTCTTCCATGAGCTTAGTTCCAATCCCTTTACCGATGCTGCGTTCACTAATATAAATACTAACCTCACCAACACCTGAATGTGCTTCTCTTGTAGAAATTGGACTTAATGCGGCCCACCCGATTACATCTTTTCCTTCCCGGGCGACAAGTCTGGACACTGAAAAATGACCTCTATCCCATTCTTCCCACGTTGGTGCCTTCGTTTCAAACGTCGCATTGCCCGTATTAATACCCTCTATAAAAATATCCCGAACCTGTTCCCAATCCTCTTTCTTCATAATATCCATACTATGCTTGTCCCTTCTTGATTGTTATCTGATTTATTTTCTTGTTTTCTAGTTTAGCATAAGGTTTCTATTCGTTCCCATCGTTCGTAATTTGAATTTGTCAGAATTTCATTGGTAATTTCTCACACAGAGGGGGTAAAAAAGAGGAGACACATTCGACCAGAATCGATTTAATTCTGGCCGATACTAACTGCTTAATCCTGACATACCATTAACTTATTACCATCGGGGTCCTTAAACACAAAGAAATGGTCATGCTCAATTTCCGTGACTAGTTCGACATCATTATCCTTCATAAACTGATACGATGCATGAATATCATCTGTACCAAACTGAATAACAGGGACATTTAAAGTAGCAATTTCACCATTCTCATCCCGCCACATTGGCATCGTATCCAGAATCATCCCAACTCCATCCATTTTGGCTACAAATAGATGCTCAAACATCACATCACCATCCTCAATACCTAACATTTTTGAATACCATTCCTTCGCTTTTTCAATATCCCTTACTGGTATAAATACTAGATTAATCTTGTTTTTTATTGGACTTTTCATTAAAGCTCCTCCTTTTTAGGCAGTTAAGAATTTATAAATCCTTTCTTACTGCATAAGTGCAACTATGGCAATTCGCCTTAAGGCTTGAACTCCAGAGTATAACGGGTTCTATGAAAGGCAAAATACGCTAAGAATTCCTCCCTTTACAAATGCCAAGTTTTCTAATTAATCCTATATTTCTCTTTAAATATGGGACTTAATTCACTCCATACATCAAACATATTTCCGTCCAAGTCTTGAAAAACAAAGTTCTTACCAGCATGACCCCTATCTTCTATTTCACCTACTTTTATTCCTTTTTTCTTAAATTCCCTATGTAATGATGTTAGTGCATTCATTCCATTAACTTCAAATGTAAGTGAGAAATGTTCCTTGCCACCAATATCGTAAAAGTTAGCACTTTGTTTTTCGCTAGACTTAACTAGGAAGATACTTTGATTAGCTAAATCTAGTATCGCCTTTTCCTTATCTTGATAATTAAGTACTGCACCAATGTTTACATACCATTCGGCTGCCAATTCAATATCCTGTACTGGAAAATATGATGTTCCGACTCTCATTAGACTCCCGCTCATTTACATTCCTCCTGATAAATAAGTTAATATCCCTATTATTTATTCAACAAATTTTAGTAAATTCCTTCTATAATTTATTTAGAAAATTTATCATTAAAGAGATTCTTATTACGGCCAGTTTTGCTTTCTCAACTGCCAAAAAACCCTTGAAAAGTGATGCTCCCATTCAAAGGTTTTTCTTAAACTATATATCTACAACTTCCTAACAGCAAAGTTATCCTGCAAAACTGCCCAATTTTGTGGGAATTCGCTTCCCAGCACCCAATAACTGGGTCCCGCAAGGCCATATTCCTTAATGGTGTCGTATTTAGCCTGAACACTACGTGCGTCCTCAAACCATACTTCGTGTTTTTGTCCAGTCTCGTCAACATAGGTAAAATAAGGAGATTGATATGTTTCATCATATTGAATAGCTGCACCATATTCTTCTGCCAACTGAATTGCTTCTTTTGGACTTACTGTTGTGGCAATCGTACCTTCCACCCACGGAATCTCCCAATCACGTCCATATAAGGGAACTCCCATTAGAATTTTTTCACGAGGAATTACCGTTACCGCATAATCCAGCACCTCACGCACTTCATTAATTGGGGCAATCGCCCACGGTCTGCCACCGGCCCATCCCCATTCATAGGTCATTACGATGACAAAATCGACAATTTCCCCATGGGCAGCATAATCGTGAGCTTCATAAAGCAATCCCTCTTGATCAGCTGTATCCTTTGGTGCCAATGCTGTGAAGACCAGATACCCTGCTGGATGTAACCGTAACACTACACGTCGTAAAAAGTTATTATAATTCTCCCGATTTTCTGGATAAATATATTCAAAATCAAAGTTTACTCCTCGATAACCTTTGGCATTCATTTTTTCTAACAGATTAGTAATCAATGTATCTTGCAAACCTGGATTACGAAGGATATTGGCTACCACATCTGAATCAAATCCATCACCTGTAATGTTTGTCAGTACTAAAAGCGGGGACACATTAGTCGATTTTGCCACCTCCAAAACGATTTGATCCTGTAATTCAATGAGTGTTCCATCAGCTGTAATACTGTAGGTAAATGGTGAAAGATAGGTAAAGTATCTTCCTAAGGCTAGAACTTCCTGTCCACCCTGTTCATTTAACTGGGTGGTATAAGCGTTCACTTCAGCCACCGGCTTATCAGCGACCGGAATACGTAACGTTTGTCCCGGAAAGATTAACCCCGGATCTCCCAAATTATTTGTTTGAATGATTTCCTCAGCAGTTACACCATAGCGTTCGGCAATTGACCAGATGTATTCACCAGCTTTTACAATGTGAGGAAAATAAGGAAGCTCCAGCATTTGGCCAACATAAATTAGTGAAGGATTCGTGATATTATTAACCTTCGCCAGTTCCTGAACGGACACATCAAACATATTTGCAATCGCCCATAAATTATCACCAGCATTAATAACATACTCACGGTTCGGATCAGGGATAATAAGTGACTGCCCTACTACAAGTGTATTAGGATCATCCAATTGATTAAGTAATTCAATTTGTTTTATTTTTGAACCATAGCTGCGGGCTATCTGCCAAAGTGAATCACCACGTTCAACCACATGAATTTGCATTTTCTCTCCCCCAATTTGTTTGCATTACTACATACCATCGTATTCATCAGATGATTGTCCTAGTAACAAACTGGGGTAAAAATCAAGTAATTTTATGATTTAAATAGTGATTACTTTTGTTTAACTTTTCGAATTACAAACCTGCTCTTAGGTATTGGCGGCATTCTTACCAAACTAAAGTGTAAATTTTGCTTCGGAACCTGATAATCAATTCGGTTTGCCAAAAAATTCAAGCTTACTTTCATTACTTCAATCGTTACCCACTCACCGGCACAGCGATGTCCAATATCATATTCTCCTCCACCTTGCGGAATAAAACTAAAAGGACTGCCTTGCCAATCTTTGAACCGCTCTGGTTTGAAATTTTCAGGCTCCTCCCATAAATACGGATCATGATTCGTTCCATAAATATCAAGTAACACAAGGGTTCCATTCGTGAAGTTATAACCATTCCAATTAAAATCACTGCGTACTTTCGCCCCTAAAAATGGACCAAATGGATAAAAACGGCGGACCTCCTGTACAAACATCTGGCTGTATTCCTCACTATCTGTCTGCAAATTGGCTTTTGACTCGGGATAATTATACATTGCTAATGCACCAAATGTTACATATCGTGCTATCGCCACTATTGGTCTCAATATGTTGAGTAACTCTACAGCTGCCATTTCTATGTTCATCAGTTTTCCATCCAAATTACTGTGCCATGACATTGCATATAAGGCTGTATCCTCATGGGGCATTAACTGGCCTTGCCGAACCTGTTGTATAATCCCTCGAATCCACTGCTCAGACCTTTTCCGTGCTTGCCTTCCTCGCCAATGTCTGGGTCCAACGGCTCCAAATGCGTCAATCATTGCTGAAAGGTCAGTCGTCCGCTGTTGTAATTCCTTCGCCCACAATGGTACGCCAGCCCATTCACAAGCGATGCGACACATAATTTCCCTTGCAGCATCGAACAGCACAACCTCTTTTTTTTGCTCCCAGTTTTCAATAGCAATTTGCCATTGGTTACTAGTTATTCCGATAAGATCATTTATGCGCTCCGGTGTCATTAACGACATAAATAATTTTTTCCGATGTTTATGTCCCGCTCCATCAAGTGTTTGCACACCATTTTCACCCAATAATGTTTTTTGGATTCGCTTTGGAGCTGCCCCTTGTCTGCGAAATTTTTCATTATCATAGAACACCTCTGCCGCTTCTTTTCCACCTATACAAATTACTTTTTGGCCACCCATCAAACGTGTCTCAAAAATATCCGATTGGAAACTGGTTCGTCTATTTGGGATATATTTATACCCTTCCATTAGTAGGGCCAAGCTATTATCCAAGCCTTTTTCACGTGGAATTGCCATCTGCCTATTCTCCTCCCTTAACTTAGTCGTACCTATAGATGCTATTTTTCTTTAAAATAATAAATTTATTCCTATATCGTTTTTAGGTATAATTAAACCTGAGGTGATCATATGGCGCGCGAACGGAAATTTTCCGACAAGACATTATACAATGCTGCAAAACATATACTTTTGAATAATGGCTATGAAGGGTTCACCTTTAGTCTGTTAGCTGATGAGTTAAAGGTATCCAGAGGTGCATTATACAAGTATTATGAAAATAAAGAAGAGCTAATTATGGATTACATGATTTTTGAAATGAACCGATTTTTAGCTGAGTTGAAAGAGATCAACAATTATGATCGCTTCGATTCACAATTTGATTTTCTAATTAAACTGATGTTTAAACACATAAAATACATCAGGTACTTGGGTTTTCATACCAGATCACTGCAACCATCAGTGAAAACATAAGAGTAAAGAAAGTACATTTAGAAAAACTTCATCAGGAAATGTATTCCGTTCTTCAGAGCTTTATCCAGCAAGGTCGAAAAGAACAATTGTTAAATCCATCCATAAAAGACGAATTAATTTTAGGTTTTATTTTTCAATCGGTTGATATCCCTAATCATTCCGAAATCCCTCAAACGGAGTGGGTTAGATCTATTAAAGAATTAATAAGTCATGGAATGTTCACAGATAAGTAATTGACGTTCTTGTCTTGTTGATTATAATAAGAGTACTTTACTGTCGTTTTTTTTTATTATCAAAAGTGACACAAGCGTTACTTTATTCTTGTTAAAAAGGGAGAAATAAAGCATGAAAACATTTATACACTATGTTACAGACCGCGTTAGCACTAAAAAGGGAATGTGGATTACTGTTGGAGTTTGGCTCATTTCAGCTATGTTATTAGCAGTATTTGCTCCTAGCGCAAAGGATTATGAAGTATCGAGTATTCAAACCCTTCCCGATGATGCTCAGTCTATTATTGCTCAGGAAAAGGTTGATAAATACTTTGATGACAGTGATGGCACGCCTGCCTTACTGGTTTTTCAGACAAGTGAAGGTGAAGTTGAGCAATCTGTGCTTGGAGAGTTCTTATCAACTATCAAGGAAGAAGACATTAAAGGCGTAAAGGAAATCGTTCCACTATCTGAATTACCGCCTCAAGCAGCTGAAAGCTTTTTTTCTGATGACGGAACTACTGCATTAATACCGCTGACTTTTGATGGCTCCTTGGAAACTACGGAAATTAAATCATCATTAGATACGATCTATACGTTGACAGAGCAAAATACGGATATGAGTCTATATGTAACAGGGCCGGCAGGAATTGCAACAGATACAAATGACTTATTTTCCAGGGCGGATATTGTTCTTATTTTATCAACTGTTGGAATTATTTTAGTATTGTTGGTTGTAATCTATCGTTCACCATTGCTTGCATTAATTCCATTATTAGCAACAGCATTTGTCTATGAAGTCGTCATGCAAACGTTAGGTCTAATGGGGAAAGCTGGATTAATCATGACTTCCCAGTCACTTTCGATAATGACAATTCTCCTGTTTGCAGCGGTTATCGATTATTCGTTATTTGTTTTCTCACGATACCGAGAGGAACTGAAGAGTCATGAGAATAAACAGGACGCAATGAAACTGGCAATGCGAGGAACCGGTATACCTGTGTTTTACTCTGGGGCTACCGTTTTAGCAGCCATGCTAATCCTTTTCTTCGCTGAGTTTGGTGATTATAAAAACTTTGCACCAACCTTTGGCACAACAATCTTTATTGTCATGCTTGCTTCTGTCACACTTGTTCCAGCATTATTTGCTATTTTTGGAAGAAAGTCTTTCTGGCCAGTAATTCCACGAGTTGGAGATTCACAAGTAAAATCAAGTTCCCTTTGGAGCAAGGTTGGTCGGATTGTTACAAGAAAGCCAATTATTTCAGTCGCAGCTATTAGTATCATTCTGCTTGTTTCAGCAAGTAATATTTTTAATATAGAATATGAGTTTAATACATTAAAGTCTTTCCCTGAAGATATGCCTTCCAGAGAAGGTTATGAAATCCTCGAAGAAAAGTTTCAGGCTGGTGACTTGGCACCAACGACTGTCTTATTTGAAACAGAGAACACTATTTCTGAGGACAGCAGAAAAGAACTAGCGGAAAACCTGACAGAACAGCCACTCGTGAATAATGTTCGAGTCAACGGTACCGCTGACAATGAGTCAGTTATTTCCTACAGCATGACCTTTGAAAAAAATCCATATTCAGTAGAAACAATGGATGCATTAGAAGAAATCCGAAATGATTCCGTGCAAATTCTGGATGAAAGCAATCTTAGCGGCGAGCTGTATTTTGCAGGTGAAACAGCTTCATCCGTGGATGACCGTTCCATCAATAACCGAGATCTGCTCGTAATTGTTCTGTTAGAAACACTTCTGATCTTTATCATGTTAATCTTTTTAACGAGATCAATTAAGATGCCTATTTACATGATGGGAACTATCTTAGTGTCGTTTGTTGCAGCGTTAGGCTTAGGCGTCTTTCTAAGCAGCTTATTCTTTGATATCGGTACGATTAGTAACAGGGTTCCACTCTATTCCTTTGTATTCCTGGTCGCGTTGGGAATTGATTATAATATTATTCTTGTTTCGCGATTTATGGAGGAAAGAAAACATCACCCTGTCAAAAAAGCGGTAGAAATTGCTGTTGCCAATACAGGTGGCGTTATTTCATCTGCCGGGCTAATCTTAGCAGCCACTTTTGCCGTGCTGATGACACAGCCGATCCAATTATTATTTGTGTTCGGGTTCATCGTGGCCGTAGGAATTCTACTCGATACCTTCCTGATACGAGGCGTGTTAATGCCAGGATTACTTGTTTTGTTTGAAAAAGATAAACCAACTGAATCGGTTAAAGATAGCTCTAATTAGTAAAATGAACAATTATCATGTGTGATTTGCATGATTTAACAGAGTGAGGATTCACTTCGGCTGTTCGGCGGATCCTCGTTCCGTTATTTCCTTAAAAATCATCATTTTATGCATGGGGATGAATCCTCATTCCGCTATTTGTCATTTTTGCCTCAAATTTGACTGATTTTCTGCTTTTAGCGGAACGAGGATCCGTCTCGCCCTCCGAGAGCACCTTTTCTGCTAAATAACGGAATGAGGATTCACTTCGACTAATTTTGATTTTAATTTATACCAAAGCCTTTTCAATCGAATGGATAATCCAATTGATCTTTGTTAGAATCAGCATAGGATAATCTGTCGAGGGGGAATCATAATGAAGATTGTATCAATTGAACCAACACCAAGCCCTTATTCTATGAAAATAAACGTGGACGAACAGTTAACTGATGGACAAACAGAAAATTATAAACTGACTGACGACGTCACCCATGCTCCTGATTATGTACAGAAACTGTTTACTGTAAACGGAGTCAAAGGCCTTTACCGTGTCATCGATTTTATCGCACTTGAGCGCAATCCGCGCGTTCCATGGGAGGAAATTTTGCCGGAAGTTCGTACCGTATTAGGATCTTCTGAAGAGAATTCAGATAGTTTAACAGACGAAGCTGCATCAAGCGATGAGAATTTTGGGGAAGTAAAAGTTTTTATCCAGAAATTCCGGTACATCCCAATGCAAGTGAAACTGGAAGAAGGGGACAATGAGCACCGCTTTGGGCTCCCTGAACGATTTATGAACGCCACAATGGAAGCATCTGTCGCTTCTGAAAATATGTTAATGGAAAGAAAGTGGGTAGAACAAAGCCCACGTTATGGCGATGTGGAGGAAATTGGTCAGGATGTTGTTGACGAAATAGAAGCAAGCTATGATTCCAAGCGAATAGCAGAGCTAGTTAAACTCGCTAAGGCAGATGAAACAGCCAGTGATCAAAAGTCAGCTCCACGAAAAAAGGTTACACTCGATATGCTTGATAAGCCAAACTGGAAGGAGCGTTATGCCGCACTGGACAGGATGGACCCCATTGTTGATGACCTTCCTGTGTTAGATAAAGCACTTGATGATGAAAAGGCATCTGTCCGTCGTCTTGCAGCAGCATACTTGGGTATGATTGAAGAACCTGAAGTACTTCCATATTTATATAAAGCACTCCAAGATAAAGCAGTAAACGTACGACGCACTGCCGGTGATTGTTTGTCAGACTTAGGATTTAAGGATGCAATCCCAGAAATGATCAAATCACTAACGGATAAAAGCCGCATTGTCCGCTGGCGTGCAGCTATGTATTTATATGAAGTTGGTGACGAAACTGCCATACCTGCATTAAAGGAAGCCTTGGAGGACCCGGAATTTGAAGTTCGCATGCAAGTTAAGATGGCACTGGCCAGAATTGAAGGCGGGGAAGAAGCCAAAGGATCTATTTGGCACCAGATGACTCAAGCCACGAAACAGAAATAATCTAGTTAAACAATTGCCTTGCCGGTGAGTACGCCACGTCCTGTGGCGTCACCGGCACTAGTATGTTCTGTACGTCGGAGCTGGCTGTTGATTACGGCCAGAAGAATGTACTACTACTGTCATGTTTTTTACCATCGACCACCACAGAATTTACCATTTGTTGCTACCGCATTTACCAATGGCATAACGCTTTGGAAGATAAAGGCATGCTAAATTATCATTGTTTTACTGATAAATTAGCCTTTCGTTATTCAACAATAGCGCCTGTTAACTTAACAAAGGAGGTATGATAATTAGCAATATGGAATTTAAAGCATGACGATTAGATCGATGTGGTTCGGTTTGGGGAGAATGATTGAAGGTTGTACAAAGAGGGCCACCTATATGGGAATGATCATCTGATAAACGATTTCTTCACGTTCATCCTTTTTTAGTTCAGTTACACCTCAGACAGCAAATGACTGAACGAGGTATTTTTCAATAAATTCAGCCAGACCATCCTGTTCATGATGACCAGTTATAACATCTGCGGCCGCTTTCACTTCTTGGTCAGCATTTGCCATTGCGGCGCTGATTCCGGCATAACGCAGCATTTGGATATCGTTCGGGCCGTCACCGATGGCTGCTGTTTCTTCCGGATTAATGCCAAACGCTCTAATAAGCACTTGAATGGCAGCCCATTTAGAAACACCCGGGGCAACTAACTCAAACCCGTCTTTCCAGTTAATTACATCCGCTGCATCACTAAATAAATGTGACATATGCGAACCATGGCAGCCTGTCCTGACACTGTATTTCAGCACGTTCCGGTAATCTACATACCGTAAGTCGCCGATATACCTTGGCGGAACCTTACCTTCCCTGATCCACTCATCAACCTCCTTGCACGTCTTGTTGCAATAGAGACCGTCGGTTGTGTGCACAGTGATATTGCACGGAATTTCATTCGTTACACGATGAAAATGCGCCTTATCTAGCACAACCGGATTCATCTGGGCAACCCTTCCACTGAATCCATCATGAATAGAAGCACCATTCAGGCAGATCATCGGTGCTTTCAAGCCAAGCAGACTATGGTATGGTGCTGTGATCTCATAATGACGCCCTGTCGCCAAAAAAACTTTAACACCCTGATTTGTCAATCTGTTGATCGTTTCCGCATTGCGTTGTGAAATCTCATTTGATGACGTCAGCAATGTTCCATCCATATCAATGAACAATGCACGTATATTCATTTTTTTCCTCCCTCCTATTACATATCAAACATATCACCTAAATGTAAAGTGTACATTAACTGTGTGTAATGATTTGATGAAGAATTGAGGGAGGAGTGTAAACATGATATAAACCGTCGATGCTTGTAGTACGGATTGTGGTACTAAACCTTGGCAGGTAGTTCTTCCGACTGCAAACATACACCCTGTTTAGCATATTATCGATATATGAAAGCTAAAGCCTTTGAGGATTTCTGTACTCTTTCTCATAAGAGGTACTTCTCCTTTTCCAAAGACAACATAGTGCATTTCTGTAATTCCAATCATCACATGCCCCTTATATTCACTTGCTCAATAATCTGGTTCAACCAAAAGCTTCTTATTCAACTCTTGCGCCCGATTGTGGAAGATCATTTCAAAAGACTATATCAAAAGTAAATGGTAATCCTTTATTTCAACCAATGGCTTGGTCTGATTCTGTAGTCCAGTAATCCACAGCGCTCAATATTAAGTCTTTTAATAACCGAAAAAACTGCCACCAGATTCCACATCTGATGGCAGCTTTATTAACTATAGTTCGGAACAGAATTCTTCCTTTGCAATTCATTAATTGCCTCACAAAGTAACTCCTTATTAAAATCAGGAAAATAAGCATCTGAAAAGTACAGTTCTGACATGGAGGATTGCCATAACAGAAAATTACTTACTCTTTTCTCTCCCCCAGTGCGAATTACAAGTTCCGGGTCTGGCAGATCCTTCGTGTATAAATATTGCTGAATCATTTCTTCACTCACATTATCCCAAGCTGTATGCTCGTTTTGAACCTCTTGAATTACTTTTCTGACTGCCTGGAGGATATCAGCTCTACCACCATAATTAAACGCGAAGTTCACGATAAGCCCATCATTATTTTTTGTTTCTTCGACTGCCTTTACAAGTGCCTTCCTCGTTAGTTCTGGTAAATCTGCCATGTTTCCGGAAATTAGTATCTTTATATTTCTTCTCATAAATTCAGGCAACTTTTGATTAAAAAATTTTACCGGTAAATGCATTAAGTAACTAACTTCATGCTTTGGCCGTGACCAGTTTTCTGAAGAGAATGCATACAATGTAAGTATTTTAATATCTAATTCTATGCTGGCATCGATAATTTTCTCCATTGTTTTTGCACCTGCAAAATGACCTTCACTCCGGCTGAGCCCTCTTGCTTTACCCCACCGGCCATTTCCATCCATCATAATGGCGACATGTTTTGGTACATATGAATTCATCTGCTCTCCTCCTTAAATTCAAGTTCCTGCAGCTTTTGTGTTACCTCTTGCTTCATGAAGTTGAAGGATTGCCATGAGCCTTCAGACCGTCTCTCTACCCACTCTATTCGCTTAGCCAGAACATTTTCCAATTGCGGATATTCTGGATTTTTTTCATATAATTCAATTAACCCATTCACACCAGTGTAGGATAACGAATTCAAATAGTGTATATCTATTTTCTCGGTACGTTCATAGCGTTCCAGGTTGTTATCGACAATGATTTTTTCAATATGGATAACATTTAACCCTGTATAAAACAATAACCCTACAATTAAGTAAAAATGAAGTAATGATAAACGTTCGACCCACACTTTAATTAACGTGTAAGCAAAAATTACGATTAAAAATACCATAAATGCATGTGCAAGAATCCGGTCCAATGTGAATCCATATGCCGCTTCATACATACTTAAACGTTGGTAAGCGGATGCAAGCATAACACAGCTTACCCCGATTAACAGTGAATACATAATCTTAATGGTTATCTTCAATGATTTACGTTTTTCATCTATTAGTTTTAAACAACTTATTAATATCGTCCAGTTAATTAAAGTAACAATTATTAGCTCAAAAAACCCTCGCCTTGCATATTCGGCAAATGTTAAGCCCTCCTGTAACCCATTACTGAAAAAGTACTTAAATTGAATCGCTGCAAATAGAACGTACACAGAATTAAGTAGAACCAGAATAGTTATTGCTGTAACACTGTTCCATCGCACATTCCATTCTTCTGTATCATAATCAGACACCTTTGGATTCGGGCGTCCCTGCAGAACCTGAAAGACACCAAAGAATACAAAAGTCAAAACGATTACAATTACAAAACGAAAGGCTCCTTCCAGAAAATTAAGCTGTACGATATAGCGCGGAAAGCGTAACACGATATCCTGAAACACAGCATCCGCCGACATTAACAGTCCTGTTATAAGCAAAAGCAGTGGAAGTCCAATTATTATCCCAATCAAAATCCGCTTCACCGTTTGTGCTGTTTGTTCATCCATATTCTTAAACACTCTTCTAAACCCTTTATTGCAAAAAGATGAGCTGTATTTAATCCCTTCACCAAGTTTATTTGTAAGGAGCGTCACGAACACTGGTGTGCTCCACCTTAATTTGTTCGGGCTTGTTATAAGGACAATATGGAAAAAGACTAACACTGGTATGATAAAACTATTAAGGCTATAGAAAAGGAAATTATCATACAACAGATAACTTGCAGCTAGCAGCCAGATAGCCACCATGACAAGCAGGCCAATCCTTCGATGGGTAAATGTAAGACGAAAGCGAAGAAACACGACTGTATATAATCCAGCGATAAATACCAGATAGGAAACTCCTATACTTCCATGAAAAAAACTAAGCTCCGCCAGAATCCCCAACCCTAAGCAAACAAGCAAAAACAGCCAATCTTTTTGTTGAATTTTAATATCCATAAAACCCCACCAATACAATGTTATTCTATATACATCGTAATTCTATGTACATAGGTAAAAAAATATATATCTAATCAGGACTGACTCCACAAAAGACCATCAGCCCATTTATACAGATACTTTCTTTCCCCATCGATAACCAACCATGCTGACAGGATAAAGAAATGCAGTAAAAACAATACACACTACAATAAACCGAAAACTTAAAAGCGGCTGAAACCATGTGTACGGAATAATTTTAAAAATGATTAAGTACATCAGTAATATGTTTGGCACAATTGAAAAAAGAAACGTTTTTTGCAATAACCTGTATCCACCATGACCAAATTCTTTCCCTATTTCATAGCCTATAAGTCCCCAGAACATTATGTATAACAGCATAATAATAAAAGGTATATTTATCAGGTTTTCCCAAAGTAATTCCGCCCAGTTCCAATGAAAAATATTATAGCTGAGTGTGAGCAGAGCCCCGCCAATAAAAATCCCAGCATTAATGATGACAAATAACCATTGTGTTCTTTTGGGTGTTATTGTTGTCTCTTGCTTCCATATTTGAGCTATTTCCTGAGGTGTCCCCAACCTTTTAACTAATTCACTATATAGATTTTGATCATCAATGGACTCTTCCTGCAGCATTTCAAATACATGCATTTCATAATCTGCCAGGATCTCCTGCTTATCAGGGTGATTCCCGATTTCCTCAGATAATTCCAGGAAGAACCTTTGATCTTTTAACGTCACGATTCATTTCTCCGAATCAGATTGTTCATTACCTGAACGTAACGGTGCCATTCATTCGTTCGTTCATCAAGAATTTCCTTGCCTTGGGACGTTATACAATAATACTTACGGGCCGGGCCCTTTTCCCGATTTTCCCAGTAATAATCAATGTATTCCTGCTTCTCCAACTTATGTAGCGCAGGATACAACGTTCCCTCTTTTATTTGGAAATGATGGTCACTTCGCAAGTCCATCTCTTTAACCAGCTCATAACCATACATGTCTCGTTCATTCAACAATTGCAGAACAAGCAGGGACGTACTCCCTTTCACAAGCTCACGATTAAACATGTTTTTCACCTACCTAGAATTATTAGGTATCTATACTATATAAAATTAATCTTTATTTGTAAAGGCGAACAGGTTATTTTATTTTTAAATACGTCTCAGGACCTATTACAAAATATTACTCAGGGTGCTTTTCTCATTTGTAAGTACTCGCTAAAATTACCTTATAGAAAACGATGAGGAGTATTTTTTTATGAAAAACAAAAAGGTCTATGTGCTATTAACAGACACTGGTACACTATTTACACGAATGATAAAGCTGTACACAAAAAAACCATTTAATCATGCATCAATAGCTTTAGATGAGAATCTGATGGGAGTCTATAGTTTTGGAAGAATAAGTCGCAGAAACCCTTTTTTCGGTGGGTTTGTTAAAGAAAATATTTCGGAGGAGTTGTTCACGAATGCCAAGTGTGCCATTTATTGCTGTACAGTCAATGACTATCAGATCAATAAAATGAATGCCTATATACAAAAAATAGAATCTCAAAAAGAAATCTATCGTTACAACCTGTTAGGGTTAGTTGCCATTATGCTAAATAAGAAGTTTAACAGAGAAAATGCCTTCTTTTGCTCGGAGTTTGTCGCTTCTGTGTTAATGGAATCTGACAACTTTAATTTCGAGAAGCCACTATCCTTGATAACCCCCCATGATTTGCAGGAGGAACCTGCCTTTCAGTTAGTATATCAAGGGAAACTTGCTGATTATACTAAGTCAGAGTCAGATTCTATCGCCTAAAAAAATACCACCCAATTCAAACATATGGATGGCAGTTTTTTAATCTATATTTTAGCTTATGAGTGCGGTTAATTGGCCATCTCTCTCTTCCTGTTCACTTTTAGTGGCCAAATCATACTTTTTAAAAAGATGGAATAATTCGTTTAGTGTTTCCTGCGAACGGTCCTCATCCAAAAAGTGATACAATTTTTCGGTTAAATCCTGTGGCAGAAATTCCTCTTGACTCTTAAGTTTCTTTACAACAGATTCCTGTGAATGATCGATATTACATACTCCCACTTAAAATCACCCTCCGTTCGGATTTTAGTGTTTCTTCCTCCAAACTACCTAATTAGACCGAATAAATCAACTGAAAGATAATTCGCCAAAAATCGGGAAGTGACAGGCACCGATTCTTGACTTCTTTATGTTATATACTTTATAATTATCTTTAATTCAGAATAAACTCCCAGAGAGAGATGGTATTATGAATAGGAATTTATCATTAAACGCTTTTGTAGTATTGATGCGGGCTTCAAAGTCTGTTGAGGAGCGTATTAAGAAAGATATAAAAAGTTATGGTGTCAGCATCACTGAATTTACAATTTTGGAAGCTTTGTACCATAAAGGTGACCTAACTGTAAATCAGATTTGTGATGCGGTACTGATAAATAGTGGTTCCATGACTTACGTAATTGACAAGCTACAACAGCGAGGACTATTGGAACGGATTACCAGTGAAGAAGACAGAAGAGTTATTCATGTCCGAATAACGAATCAGGGCAAAAAACTGATGGATGATATCTTCCCACAACACGAGAAGGTAATAGAGAAGGTTTTTGAAGATGTGAGTCCTGAAGAGCTGGAATCAGTTATCGATATTCTAAAAAGAATAGGCTTAGACAGTGTGAAGAATAAATAAACTGAAGTCGAAAGGAGAAATACAATGAAACATATATTCCAAAAAGGAAATGACCAATCAAAGCCAACATTATTACTACTGCATGGCACTGGAGGGACTGAACAGGACCTGCTTCCGCTAGCCAAAGAAGTTGATAAGGATGCCAATGTGTTAAGTGTACGCGGAAATGTATCTGAAAATGGTATGCCACGCTTCTTTAAAAGGTTAGCTGAAGGTGTATTTGATGAAGAAGACTTAATCGCTCGTACAAAAGAATTAAATGAATTTCTCGATGAAGCAGCGGAGGAAAATGACTTTGACCGGAACAATATAATCGCAATTGGATATTCAAATGGAGCAAATATTGCAGCAAGCCTGTTATTCCATTATCAAGATTCACTAAAAAGTGCCATTCTGCATCATCCAATGGTTCCAAGACGAGGTATTGATTTGCCAGATCTTGCTGGAAAAAATGTATTTATCGGCGCAGGGACAAATGATCCAATCTGTCCGGCACAGGAGTCTGAGGACCTAAAGTCATTATTGGAAAATGCCGGCGCAAGTGTTGAACTCCATTGGGAAAAAAATGGTCACCAGTTAGCATACAGTGAAGTAGAAGCAGCAAGCAAATGGTATCAAAATATATAATTAAAGAAACCGTTCTGCACTTTATATAGCAGAACGGTTTTTTAATGGCTCTATTCTTAGGTTTATAACTTCGTAATTGATATAAAATGCGAACTAGGAGTTGTGTGCAGTAATACCGCTACGGAAATACACTTCGCTGGGCTTTGCTCGTTATAACCTGATAAAATAACAAACTATACATTGTGATGGATAGAGAATAAAAATTTTTTAATCCATTTAAACTAGCAGCTGGAATATGCGAGACTCCTGTGGGAAAAACAAGCTAGGCGAGATACGAGCTGAGGAGGCTCGGCACTTGCCCACGGAAAGGGAGCATATTCCAGCTGCGTGTTTAGAGAAACTTACAAATTTCACTAGTTCGTAGTTTATATCCACTACGTTCAAGTTTTATTAATAAAAAGCAACAATCTTTAAGCATAACGGGTTCATGTTTTCGGGGAGAAAATACAAATAAAACTCTAATTAGAGATGCAAACATAGCAAATAACAGAAGCACATAAATTTATGTACTCTTGTTATTTTACGTGGATTCGCACTACTAATATAAGTGCCTACTTTAGCTTTATTGAATTATTTCGAAGGTACCGAAACTTTTTTATGTTAAAATTAGCACACAAGTATTATTAAACAAGTGGGACATTTAGTTGTATAAAGTAAGTCAAGGAGGAGGTGGAAACCTTGATTTGGATATACTTTTTAGTAGCACCAGTAGCCCTTATCGTACTAATCGCCTTTATATTCGACAAAAAGTATAACGTTAAAGAGGTACAAAAAGTAGACGAAAGAAGAATGGACAGAATATGGGCAATTGCGGATAAAAGCAACCTATCCTAGTTTGTAAGAATTGCTTTATTGGGTGTTATTTATGGAGATTTTATACGATATAATATTCCTTAAACGGGATGCGATTGTGGAAGAAGGTAATAATTGTAACATTGAAAAAGCACAAGAATTAAATTCTGTGCTTTTTTATTTGCTAATTATACTGTTATTATTTTGCTGAAATATATGCTAATTCGTATGATATTTCTATTGTTATTAGCATTTGAATCCCTTAATTTAGGATCAATTGTATTGTATTTCCAGATGGATCTTGTGTTGTATAATAATCTGACTCTTGCTTCACATCAGCTCCAACCTGTTTTAATTGGCTAATTGTTTCTTCCCTTACTTTTTTGTTTGGGTAAACAAGTGTAAACCAATTCATTCCTGCACTGTTCCTGGATGGAGCTTTAGCACCTTCACCATTCCATACGTTTAATCCAATGTGGTGATGGTAATCGCCGGTCGATGTAAAAAGTGCACCAGGATAGGTTGTAACAATATCAAATCCAAGGCCATTCTTGTAAAATTTCTCTGTTTCAGCCAAATTAGCTACATGCAAGTGAATATGCCCCATTACAGTTTCATTAGGCAAACCATTCCACTCTTTCTTACTTTCTGCAAGCAGGCTTTCTCCATCTAGAGGTTCGGTCGCCATGGCAACCTTACCATCAGTCCAATTCCATTCAGATGAAGGCCGATCACGATATACTTCAATACCATTTCCATCTGGATCAGAAAGATAAAGTGCTTCACTAACATAATGATCAGAGGCTCCCAAGCGTGTTCCTGTCTGTACGATATGATTTAAGAACGAAGAAAGATCCGCACGACTTGGTAAAAGAATAGCAAAGTGAAATAATCCAGTTTTCCTATCCTCTTTTGGCACAACGTCAGCTGGCTGTTCTAATGTTAATAAAGGCGTTGTACCATCTGCTGTTAACACCGCTTTACTGTCTGTTTGTTCAAGCACACTAAATCCGATAATAGATTGATAAAAATTAAGTGCCTTTTCCAGATTTGTAACGTTTATATTAACCTCACCAACATATATGGTTGGCTTCTCGAAGAATTTCTTTTCCATATTATTTGTCCCTTTCCGTTACGTTTTATAATTACGATTAAACACCAGGTTACTTTATGTAAGTAATTATAATTAATATACCTCTTAATGTCAACCTTGATTATAGCTATTTACGTTGAACGCATAACACTTTATTCCTCTATTCATATTTCGTATACTTTAATAAGCAAATCCCAACTGAACTGAAAAGGGTGACGTTTCATGATTGTAAGGGAACATACAAATGAGTTTGTCATGATCGAACAGGAGCATCATGCCTACCTATCAGGTGAAATCACTGCAAACCTAAAAGAATCACTTACCCCTGAAAAAGAATTCAGGGAGTCTGTTGAATATGCTATTTATAAACATGATGATGGCTGGAAGTTAATAGACAAGCAGCCTTTTTGGAATGACAAAAATCAGGCTCCGTATACTTTTGTCGATTTTCCTGTTCTGCCCAAGACTGTATTTTATAAACATGGCATCGAAGAAGTGGAGAAAATTGATAGCTATGCAGGACTTTTATGCAGTAAACATTATGCACGTTTTCTCCTTGATGATACTTCCAAAGAAGCTCAATTTTTTGTACAACAAGAAGAAGAACGCCAGAAACAGATTATCCAATCTTTATCAGATTTTGATCAGGATGCATTTAACTTCCATTATGGCTTGCTTCAGCTTTGTGATAATTTATCTTTATATATTTGCTTGAATGAACCTGGTGCTCCAAAAGAAAAGGAACATCCTTTTTTTCAGAAAGGAATTCCTGTTTCCTCATCCATTGACGTGTTTAAACGCGATAAAATAAACCTCCGCTGGGGAGATGAGAAAACCATTTTAACGGATGAAATCCTTTTTGACAGACCGTTAAAAATTACCTTACAGCAAAAAGTCGTCGACAAGAACTCCATCTCAAAAAAAGGATTAATTGAAAGTTATCACGAGGCACCAACCCAACAGGTTAACGTTAAGTTAGTACGTGATAGGAATTAGTAAAGGAGCTGCCAGAACAGCTCCTTTACATTTATTCAGATTCCTGTCTAACCGGACTCTGTTTATCATTCTCCGAGTCCATATACAATCTTCTGCTTGGTATAGCGATGGTAACACCTTCGTTTTCAAGAATCTCCAGTATTTTAAAGTTTAATTCTTCTCGTATGTTTAAATAGTCTCCCCAGTCAGTAGTTTTTGTAAAGAAATATAACAAAATATCTAATCCATATTCTTTATATTGATCAAGGGAAACAAAAATAGTTTCCTGATGAATTTCGGCATGATTTTTAAGTAAATCCTCAATCTGATTGACAACTGTCTCAATTTTTTCGCGAGGGTTATCGTAAGTCACCCTTAAATAAAACATTATTTGCCGTTTATTCATTTGACTCCAGTTCGTAATGGATTCATTTGCTAATGTTGCATTAGGAACTGTGACAAGTGCATCAGCAAAGGTCCTTACTAGTGTGCTGCGAAATGTAATATCTTCAACGACACCTTCAACACTCTCTGTCTTAATCCAATGTCCGATTGTAAAGGGCTTTTCTGTTATAATAACAATTCCGCCAAATAAATTACTTATAGCATCCTTTGCTGCCAGAGCAAAAGCTAGTCCACCTAAGCCAAGCCCAGCAACAAAACCGCTGACATTATACCCAAACTCCTGAGCAATCACACTAATACTGATTGCCACAATAATAAACCGAAGTGCCTTCGATAGAAAAGGAATTAGTATATCGTCTATATCAATATCAAGTCTCTCTTCAATATTGGTAAAAAACAGTGAAGATGAAGCGGAGAGATTATACAACCCCCAACTTATCATAAAGATAACAAACGACCTTATTATGTTCTGAAAAAGTGGATTCGCCTGTTCCAAATAAGGAAAGTAATCAACGGCAACATATACCCCTATTATGATAAATAGCCATCGAACAGGCTTCTCAAACGCTATAAATATGTATGAAAAGAAATCATTCGGTGCTTTCTTGCTTAACCTTAAAAGAAGCTTGAATATATACTTTGCGAAGATCTTCCTAAAGATTAAAAACAGCAGGATAATACCAATTGAAATGCCAATATCTTTAACTGCTTCATATGAAAAAAATAACTCCCAAGACCACGTCATAACAAAATCCCGCCTCCTAACCTTATTTAATAGTAACATAACAGCGTTTCATCCATCGAAATATAAATAACCAACTACTAATAGTCTTGTGGTTGGTGTGTTAACAATCGCAACCGATATGCATTCATTGCAGTCTCCCCTAGAGTATCAAGCAGGTTGTGATTGGCATACGCTCCTACTATTGCGCCAAACCCCGGAACCAGTTGAAGCATTTTGACTAAATCAATGTAATCCCGATATTCCTGTTGAAATACCCGCCAGTCCATATCAGCAAGATGCACCTTTTCTGCCTCCCAATTATCGATAATATGAAAAGTTTCTTTTCGCTTATCATCACTTGAAAAGGCAAGCTGGAATACATGAAGGATGAACAAACGCTCCTCATAATCATCTGTATCGAATCCATAGACAGCTGCTGCTTCAAATAAGAACTTCATTTTAATCGATAAAAGCAATGGGAAATCCGCAAGTCCGAGGAAGATACCGCCCGCACCTGTTCCTGCTCCCTCAATAACTGCTGTTTTACGATAAGAAGTGAGTTTTTCCTTGAGAATCTCATCCCTCTTATAAAGACTAAGCCCAGCTGGCTGTTTTTTCTTTGTTGTAATATTTGAACCGACTAAGGTTGCCTTAACCATATTTTTAATACTATCTGTTATGATTTTATGGGCCCGCTCTGGGATCATCCCGTTAACTTTTGTTTGTGCTTTTTTTGATAACTGATTTATCAGACCAGACTGTTTCAAGACTTTTTTCTGCCACGTTTGGAGTTCCTCATAAACCTTTAATTCATAGTCTGTCATTTTCAAAACCTTCCTTATTCAATCTATATTAAAGTATACGTTTTTTTGATGAAAAGGATTCAGTATATGTGATGCTCTATAGGAAAAAGGTCTACATTTTTCTAAATTACTGTTAAAACGAATTTAATTTACGTTATGATATTAAGGTTGCTTCACACAATTCAAAGGAGAGAAAAATAATGAATGGAATTAGTCACGCAACAATTGGAAGTGGAATCGGCCTTGCAGTAGGAATTTTCTCAAGTGCTGACTATGTGACAATAGGATCCTTAACATTAGCTGGCGTTGTAGCTGCACTTGTGCCAGACCTGGATACAGGGGGGAATTTAGCCAAAAAGATCTCATTTTCGCATAAACTATTACAAAACGTTATGATTTTAACTGGCATTATCATGATGATCTACTCCTGGGTTAACGGAATTGGAATTGAAAAGCTAATTGGTGTTGGGATTGGCTTTGCCGTAATTATGATTTCCAAAATGGTTTCGCAAAAAATGATGCTTTTATTAACTGGTATCGGTGCAATTTCATTGGGAATTATGCTCAGCACATTGTGGATAACGCTTAGCGGCATCTATGTTGCTGCAGCTTCTTTATTACCACATCGTTCGTATACACATTCTTTAATAGGTCTTGCCTTTTTCAGTTATATCGCTCATTTATTTTCGTTAAGTGTACCTGTTGAAAATATATTTATTGTTTGTGTATTAGGTTATACCAGTCATCTAATTGCGGATACAAAGCTTTTTCCCGCTAATAAACGAGGTATTCCCTTATTATCACCATTTCCTGTGAAGTTCTAAGATAGTTTTCTAAAGGATGGTTGCAATTGTTATTAGAAAACTTGTCTTATCGCCAAGTATTGATGCGACATTATCGTGATTTTCTTTCATATTTTAGTTAGATAAGTACTAATCCAATGCTGCGGAAAATACTTAACTGATGAGTGACCTTTTCTCGCTGTTTGAACAGATTTCGGGTTCTCATTACTCTCATGACCTTTTTAAAAAACAAAATAAAAATAAGAAAACGCCTATACATTTAATGTACAGGCGCTTTTACGAAATTTGTGGCGAAAGACCATGTGTTCACATCCACATGAATTGCGTTGTCCTTCGTCTTACACAAATCAGCTCATCGCAAATTTAAGTGTATCATTATTACCGATACTAGTCACTATTAAATTACATAAATCAACTCTCAATATCCCGCTTATTATATCCAACAAACCCAATAATTAACAGAGCGATCGCAATCATGGTCAGGATGATAACTGGCACAAAGTTCATTTCATCTACCGGAAGCTGCGGAACATGACCAAATGGCGAAAGGTTTCCAACCCACTCTGGAAATTGGAATATCCCGCCTAAATAAAGAACGACAAATGAATAAAAAACGTATAACCAAATGAAACTAATCCACTTAGGTACAAAGCCAATCAGTAACACCGCAATACTTATAGCCACTAACATCGCCGGGAAATATACGATAGCTGCTCCGTAAACCATCCCTAAGCTAAGTCCTTCCTCCATAACAGCTGTTCCAGCGCCCCAGAGCCCAAGTGCAGCAAGTGAAAGCATAACAAATCCATTGACAACTGAAATGGCCAAATAACTAGCCATAAGTCGTGTACGTGAAACAGCTCTGCCAAGTAAGTGCTCTATACGACCTTTCTTCTCTTCACCATGAAGTTTATTCATGGCCATCACAGGAGGAACCGTTGACAGCAGTGCCATAACAATCATTAGCTGGGGAATAAATTGTTCAGTCATTGAATAGCCTTCCTTAGACGCTAACATCTTCACCAGCATCTCATTTCCTTCAAAAAATGATTCCAAATCGCCGAAAATAGATCCATAAGATAATCCCATTAAAAGCAGGCCAATCGCCCAGGAGATTGTTCCGGTTCGCTGCAGTCTGAAGGCTAGACCTATAGGACTTTGCAGAAGCTTCGCGGCATATTTTCTGCCAGGTTTTGATGGCAAAAAGCCAGCTTCTAAATCACGGATAGCATTTAAATAGTTTGCTAGAATAAATAGAATGATAGATGTTCCAATCAACAACAGAATCGGCCACCAATTATTCGAGGAGTATGCCTCAGTCGAAGTGACCCATCCTAAAGGCGAGAAACCTGACAACGTTTCGTTGCTCACATCACCAATAGCACGCACGAGATAGGCAATTATCAGCACTGTTATTGAAAATCCAATTGTCCCACGAGAACTTTCTGAAAGCTGTGCGAACAAACCCGTAACCCCTGCAAAGAAAATACCTGTTGCACCTAATGCAGCACCATATAATAAAGACCCCTCTAACCCCATACTTTCTATACCTAACGCGTACAATCCCAATCCCGTTATTAACGCTAACGCAAAGTTCGTTACACATGAAACAAGAAATGTCGCATTTAAATTAGAAAGACGTCCCACTGGCAGGGAACGAATCATTTCAATACGTCCATCTTCTTCATTGGCCCGGGTATGGCGGGTTACAAGCAGGATACTCATAAGCCCAACAACTAATGCCGTCATAAGCAGCATCTGGTGTGTATTCATGGCCCCAAGTGTATAGTTCTCTAAATTACCAGGACCTACCATTGCTGTCATAGCAGGATTCATCATTGTTTCAGCCATAACATTTCTATCTGCTTGAGAAGGGTATAAACTAACGAATGCTGGTGGTACGATTAGTGTAAAAAAAGTTAGTCCAATTAGCCACAAAGGAATACGGATGCGATCCTGCCTTACAATTAACCGCGAAAGATGCCCGGTTTTATTATATAAATTACTAGCCATTAGGATACACCTCCTGCTCCTGCCTCTGTTTGCTTCCCACCTTCATAATGACGCATAAACAAGTCTTCTAATTTAGGCGGTGCGCTTTCAAGCCTCACAATTCCAAATTGGCTAACATGCTTAATAACAGCATCTAACTCTTCCGCATCTACCTGGAACGAAAGTGCTTGATCTTTTTCTACAATATCATGAACACCTTGTAACTCATTTAATGAAGTGATTGTCTGCTTCGTTTCAACAAGTAAATTCGAGCGGGTTAAATGACGTAACTCACTTAAAGAGCCTGTTTCAATAATCTTACCCTGACGAATGATCCCAACTCTGTCACATAACTTTTCGACTTCAGATAAAATATGACTGGAAAGCAGGACACTTTTTCCTTCTTTTTTAATATCCATTACACATTCCTGAAAAACCTGTTCCATCAACGGATCTAGTCCTGATGTCGGCTCATCCAGAATATAAAGATCCGCTTCTGATGAAAATGCAGCAACTAATGCGACCTTCTGACGGTTTCCTTTTGAATATGTTCGGCACTTTTTTGATGGATCCAAGTCGAACTTCTTAATCAGCTCTTCACGTTTACTTTTGTTGTTACCACCCCGTAATTTTACAAATAGATCAATAACCTCTCCACCAGTTAAGTTCGGCCACAAGTTTACATCCCCCGGCACATAAGCAATACGTTTATGAATTTCAACGGCGTCTGCCCAGGCATCCTTGCCGAAAATTTCCGCACCGCCTTCTGTTGCCTTTAAAATACCTAATAACACACGAATGGTGGTTGACTTCCCAGCACCATTCGGACCAATAAAGCCATAAATTTCCCCTTCATTGACGTCAATGTTAATGCCATCCAATGCTGTAAATTTGCCAAACTTCTTTGTTAGATTAGTTACTTTCAATAAGCTCATATAAAATCCCCCTCTTATTTATAAAAACTTGTTTTTAAGATGTCCAGATATTCATAAAACTCTTCCCAGTATGGATGTAAATCAACAGAAGACATTTTTCGACCTGCAAGTTGAGCTGATATTTCGTTCTGGTAGCCCTCGATGGACCAGCGAATCAGCTTGAACGCTTTATCAACATCAATATCAGCACGGAATAAAGTATTATCAATGTTGTCATAAATCTTTGAGTTCCCCAGTTTTTGTAACTCCTGAATTTTCTTCAACTGGTCAGCTGATACTTCTTCTTCACTGGTTAACAGTAGAGTCCCAAGAAAATTAAACGTATCGGGATTATCCGAAAGAGCTTTCGCTTTCACTCGTGATGCCTGCTTCATTCGTTCAATAAAATCAGGTTCAGTTGTATCAATTAGGGTTAGATATTCATTTTTTACAATGTCTAATGTGTAATCTGTCAGATAGTGATAAAGTGCTTTTTTACTTTTAAAATAATAAAATAGCATTCCCTTGCCAATTCCGGCGCTCTTTACTATTCGATTTGTGGAAGCTTGTTCATATCCATTTTCAGCAAATTCTTTTAGTGCAGCATTTATAATTCGCTGTTGTTTACTATCATCGAGGTTTTCAAATTTTTTTGTAATATCCAATCCCCTCCTTTGCGTTAGTTTATTCCAAATCAAACTGAGTTAGACCATGTTGGTCGATTTTAGATTAACACTTTAGACCATATTGGTCAATAAAATTCTGACAAAATTACAATTTATAGATAACGGCTTACTGTTACGATGGAAAATGCTATGTATTCTAGCGTTAAGGGGGGAAACAGATGGGGACAATGTTTCAGGTAGTCATTCCGATTTTTGCTATTATTTTATGTGGATTCTTAGCTGGAAGGCTTTCCTTATTACCAATTCATGGTACATCATCTTTGAATTACTTCGTTTATTACTTTGCACTCCCAGCGTTACTATTTTTCTCGTTATCTACTGCACCCATAGAGCAAATCACGAATACAAATTTTATTATTATAAATTTAGTTATTACTTTAATTTGCTTTGCTGTGACCGTAGCTATATTTAAATTCATCTTTAAAAAGAAATTTCCTGAAGTAACGATGTATGGCATGATTACCACATACGGAAACACAGGATTTCTCGGTATCCCTTTATTAATTGCTGCGTTTGGACAAGAAGCGGCAATACCAGCCGCAATCGCAACGTTTATATACGATCTAACAGTTATTACACTTATTATCGTTTCCTTTGAAGCAGCAAAAGCGATGAATACCAAGAACGGCAAAAAGGTGAAAATAGTTCCTATGTTTGGATCTATCGTAAAGCCTATTCTGTTAAATCCAATTAACGCTTCTTTAGCATTAGGAATTATCGTGGCCTTTTTAAAAATCCCATTGCCTGAATCTGTCTATGTATTTACAGAGGTACTTGGTCCTGCTGCAGGTCCCACTGCTTTATTTGCACTTGGGCTAGGTCTATCAGGTGAACGAAGTGTGCTGAAAAATAAAGAGTACAATGCATCTGAATTTATTACGCTATTAAGCTTGAAATTAATATTTCTGCCTTTACTGGCTATTTTTTTCGTTTATTTTGTTTTTCCAATCGACGACGATTTATGGGCAACTACAATTATTATTCTTTCCGCGTTACCAACAGGGGCAATTGTATACGTCTTTGCTGAAAAATATAATACATTGGTTAAGCAAGTGCCGTTATACATACTCGCCACCACGTTAGTTTCGATTATAACAATCTCGATATTTCTTGTTTTAATTGTTGGATAACCGCGTCCTACATTGTTCTGGTATAGAAAATAAATAATATTAAAAATGTTAGCGGACACCAATATGTCCGCTAACATTTCGTTTGTCATTTAAGCTGATGTGGCAATCTAAGTCATTATTCAACAATGTCATGCAATGCTTCCAAGTCAACAATACTGATTTTCCGCTGACCCGTTTGCTTAATCCAGCCTCTTTCCTCAAAGCTCGTTAATCGGCGACTAAGTGTTTCCTGCGTACTACCTATATAAGAGGCGAGATCTTTCTTGCTCATTGGCAAAATAATTTCAGAAGCATGCCCTGAGCTTTTCTTTTTTTCTACCTGTTCCATTAAATAAGATGCCAACCGTTTCTCAACATCCTGTGAGCTTAATCGTTCAATTGACTTTTCAGCATCCTTTAGCCGCTTGCTGCTTTCGGCAAGAATTTTAAAGGAGATTGTCGGCTTTTCGACAAGAAATTCCTGTAAGTCATTCTTATGAATAGCACAAATTTCTGTCCGTTCGACAGTTTCCGCGTAACTAGTCAGCAGTTCGTCTGTAAAGACCGATAATTCTCCCATAAAATCTCCTGGATTTAATATTCGGATCAATTGTTCTTTTCCTGATTCCGATAAGTTATAGATTTTAACTTTTCCTCGATGCACGATATATAAATATTCTGAGGGATCCCCAGCCTGGAAGATGATTTCTTTTTTTTCAAATGTTTTACTTCTGCTTGTTCGGGCAACATCAACCTGCTCTGAATGATCAAGGTGGTTAAAAATTGGCACCAATGACACACAAAGCTTTTTAGCAGACTCATTATGTTCAAGACTATCGCTCTCCATTTTTTCCGCCTCCGCAACAATTCAAAGTAATTTCTCTAACTACATTATAACAGAATACGTTATATAAAGAGCAGTCTTGAGCTATTAAGATACTACCGGATAGCCTAGTTTCTCAATGGTTGTTTTCAAGTCTTCTGAAGTTACCTTGTCCTGATCAAATGTTGCTTTGACTTTACTGGAGTTGAACATGACTTTTGCTTCTTCAACTCCATCCATTTTCCCTACTTTACCTTCAATCTTTTTGATACATGATGGACATGTTAATAGTTCTAATTGAAATTTAATTGTTTTCATTTTAATTGCTCCCTCCCTGTTTCTAACTTCATTTTAAGCTGTTATGCCGTCGGTTACTTTGATGCAAATCAAATTTATTAAAAAAAATCATAAATAGGATAATTTTGGACAACGTAACGGTAGATAATTTGAATGGAGGGTGATAGGAAATGGCAGAAGACCATAAAAATCAAACAAATATTGAAAACGAAGACACATTAACAAACAGACAAGGACATCCTGTTACAAACAACCAGGACATAAGAACAGTAGGAAATCGCGGTCCTTCTACATTGGAAAATTACGATTACATTGAAAAGATAAGCCATTTCGATAGAGAAGAAGTTCCAGAGCGTATTGTTCATGCACGGGGAGCAGGTGCGCATGGTTATTTTGAAACATATGGAACAGCTGGAGATGACCCCGTATCAAAATATACGAGGGCTAAATTATTTCAGGAAAAGGGTAAACAAACACCTGTCTTTGTACGTTTTTCGTCAGTTATTCACGGTGGACATTCCCCGGAAACATTACGCGATCCACGAGGGTTTGCTGTTAAATTTTATACGGAAGATGGAAACTGGGATCTTGTTGGTAATAACTTAAAAATCTTTTTTATTCGGGATGCAGTCAAGTTTCCAGATATGATTCATGCATTTAAGCCAGATCCGGTAACAAACATTCAAGACAGCGAGCGTTTTTTTGACTTTTGTTCAAATTCTCCTGAATCATTTCATATGGTTACGTTTGTATATTCACCGTGGGGAATTCCAGCTAATTATCGGTTGATGCAAGGTTCTGGCGTCAACACGTATAAATGGGTTAACAACGACGGAGAAGCTGTGCTTGTTAAGTATCATTGGGAACCAACACAAGGTATTAAAAACCTGACAGTTAAAGAAGCAAACGAAATCCAGGCCACAAATTTTAATCATGCAACACAGGATTTATATGATGCTATTGAAAAAGGTGATTACCCAGAATGGGAGCTATACGTGCAAATTATGAGCGACGATGAGCATCCGGAATTAGACTTTGATCCGCTTGATGACACAAAAATCTGGCCCAAAGACCAATTCCCATGGTTATCTGTTGGAAAAATGGTATTAAATAAAAATCCAGAAAATTACTTTACTGAAGTAGAACAAGCTGCATTTGGTACAGGAGTTCTTGTAGATGGCCTTGACTTCTCAGATGATAAAATGCTGCAAGGCCGGACATTCTCCTACTCAGACACGCAACGCTACCGTGTCGGAGCAAACTATTTACAGTTACCGATTAATGCTGCAAAAAAAAGGGTGGCAACAAACCATGAAGGCGGACAAATGCGCTATGAACCAGAAAATTCATCAGGAAAAAACCCGCACGTTAACTACGAGCCATCAACGCTTGGCGGGTTAAAAGAAGCAAAGCAGGTTGGTAAAGAATATACTCCAAAAGTTGAAGGAAACCTCGTTCGAGAACCTATTGATCGCCAAAATAATACAAAACAAGCTGGCGAAACATATCGCATGTTCAAAGATTGGGAAAAAGATGAGTTAATCGCTAACCTTGTTGGCGATATTTCAGAATGTGACCAGCGAATCCAGGATAAAATGGTAGCACTTGCTGAAGAGGCAGATGAAGAATACGGCCGCCGCCTTCGAGAAGGATTAGCTGAGACAAGCAAGATGATGACAGGAGGTACAAGTAAAAATCCGCTTGGGAATAAAGATAGCGAGAAAGCACCTGAAGAAGCTGTCAAAAAATCACATGATGCTGAACCATATTAATTGAGTAATGTGAGGGTGCGCTGGCCGAATTAGCTAGGGAAGGATCAGATTCAGTCTTCCCAGCGATTATTCAATCTCCATCGCACTTATTTTTATTGATATATCAATGTTATTTTGAATGATATAGGAATGAGGGGTTTAGGAGCAGGATATGAATCCACAAACCAATGAAGTGAATCGTGGTTCCGCTAAATGGGTAAGAAAGCTGTTTTAGAAGGTTCAAACGGTCCCTGGTTCCGTTATTTACCCAATAACAATGAAAAAAGTGGCTGATTAGGGTGAATAGCGGAATGAGGATTACATAACACGATCAAAATAGGCGTTTTTAAGGAAATAACGGAATGAGGATCCGCCAAATCGGTGGACACCAGACTGTCTAGTGAATAAGCACAAGAATGCTAGCGGGTAACCTTAGCTGAAGTAAGGTCAATATGCAAAGCTCAGAATAAATTCTGAGCTTTTTTTCTTGCTGCTTATAGTGCTAATATGCTGTCGAAAGATATGCTGTTGATTTGTTATTTACATTGATATTAGTGTTTAACTGACCTCGTTATCTGGATGAGCAGGTATTTATTATAAGAAATCATTGATGGATAAACCTTTCTTTTTTCGAAGTAATGAGCGTTGGAGGTTTCTAGATGAAGTTAACAGCATTGCTTACTTGGCTGCGATATTAGAAAGCTTTGCTTATCGCCAGCTTTAATATAGTTAAGCCTTAGATGCACTTATGCAGTAAGGAAGTTTTTTTACTTTCTTAACTGCCGAACAAAAGATTTGAACCATCGTCTTCTTTTTGGTTTTACTTGATAAGTACTTGGTGAATTATCAAATCTGCAATTTGCATTTGCGGCTTTTTCTGTCTGTGCTTTATAATTACTAATCTCATACTCGAGAACATTTACGTTAAAATCCATTATTTATGCCTCCCTGTGTGTTACTTTCTGTATTAATCATACCTTTAGAACTAGCTTTCAGTCATCGGTACATGGGATGATAATTAGACACAAATAACCCCTGCTATCAAAGTAGCGAATTTACGCCTCTAGGATGAGAATCAAGTTAGTTAAAGCACTATCTTCCCTGTCAATCATTTAAGAATGTTAAAATAGACTTAATAAAATGAAAAGAGGTGCTTTTTTGAAAAAAATCACATTAGGCAACAGTGACTTAGAAGTATCCACAATCGGATTAGGTTGTATGCGCATGAGTGATCTTACACCAATGAAAGCAAAACACGTAATCAATAATGCCTTAGATTTAGGAATTAACTTCTTTGATCATGCAGATATCTATGGTGATGGAAAATCTGAGGTAGTCTTTGCTGAGGCACTTAAATTATCGCCTGCTAATCGCGAGGAAATGGTTTTACAAACAAAATGCGGAATTCGCAATGGTTATTTTGATTTCTCCAAAGAACATATACTAAAATCTGCTGATGATAGTCTGCAACGACTAGGCACCGATTTTATCGATATTTTACTGCTACATCGACCTGACGCATTGGTTGAACCAGAAGAAGTTGCCGAGGCATTCACACGATTAAAAGAAAGTGGTAAAGTACGCCGATTTGGTGTGAGCAACCAGAATACAATGCAAATTGAACTGCTTAAGAAATACCTTAAGCAAGACTTAATTGTAAACCAGCTTCAATTCAGTATCATGCATACTGGCATGATTGATGCAGGGCTGAATGTAAATATGAAAAATAACTCAGCAACAGTAAGAGACAGCAGTATTCTGGAATACAGTCGCCTGAACAATATGACGATTCAAGCGTGGTCACCCTTCCAATATGGAATGATTGAAGGTGCATTTATTGGAAATGATGAATTCCCGGAAATAAATGCAAAACTTCAAGAATTAGCATCTAAAAAAGGGGTAACTGACTCCGCCATTGCTATAGCATGGATTCTAAGGCATCCTGCAAATATCCAGCCAATTGTTGGTACTATGAACCCAGATCGTTTAACAGGAATAGCCGAGGCAGCTGATATCGACCTAACAAGACAAGAATGGTACGAAATTTATCGTGCAGCAGGAAATGAACTTCCATAAAACGTGGCCTTCGTTAAAGGGATTCTTTTGAAAACGTACAATGCTTTCTAAGAACCGTTATTACTTTGGAGTGCAAGCCATAATTGGGAATACCTTAGTTTTACTTATGTCCCAGCCTCTTCTCATGTTATGATTATATGCTTTATTTAGTGGGTATATATGACTAAGCAGTATGAAAGGAGCTACTATTTGCTACTTACATCTATCATTATATTTATTATTGCAGCTGCGGTATCTGTACTTGCAGCTATTCGCTTAGCAACTTACGCCGATATAATTAGCAGAGAAACAAAGGCTGGCGGGCTTGTTGTAGGTACGGTATTGCTTGCTGTCGCAACATCACTCCCTGAGTTAACCGCCACAATTTCAGCAGCAGTTATCGATAATGCTGACATCGCGGTAGGAAACGGTCTGGGAAGCATTACATTTAACATATTTGCTTTATTCCTTTTTGATATATATTTTCGTAAGAAACGTTTATTTCTAAAGGTATCAAATAACCACTTTTACACAGGACTTTTAGGATTGACTTTATGCACGATTATCATCTTGTCACTTTATTTTAACTTAAACCAGGAGTTCATCCGTATTGGACTTCCAAGCATCGCAATTGCAGTTGTTTATTTAGGTGGGCTTTGGCTCATATCGTTAAAACACCAACAAGAGATCCATGAAGAGGAAACAGCACCCCGGGAGACAGAAAAAACAGCTGTTTCTGTAAAGAAAGCCATTGTTCGATTCATATTATTCTCATTTATCATTTTTGCATCAGGAAGTTCCTTATCAGTTTCAGGCGATTTTATTGCACAGTCAAGTGGCATTAGCGCAAGTGCGATAGGTAGTATACTAATAGCAGCTACAACTTCACTACCAGACGCAGTAAGTGTTTTAGTCGCGCTTCGGGCCGCAAATGTCAATCTGGCAATAGGCACTATTCTTGGGGGAAACATTTTCAACGTTTTTGTCATTCCAATTGCCGATATTTTCTATCGAAGTGGCAGCATTTGGGCCGATGCATCCAAACAGCAGATCTCTACAGCGGCCGTAGGATTCATGCTGACATTAATTGTAATTAGCATTTTAAAGCGTGATAATACACGGAATACAATGACATATATTTCACCTTCACTAATAGTTGTGGGAGGATACCTGATTTTTTCTGCCTTTTACATCTTAGGATGAATTTCCTTGATGAATAAAAAATTTCTGATATGGAAAATTAGTTAACAAGACAGGAGGACAGCTATGCATTCAAACAACAAGGACATGGAAACTGTTATGGAATATATGAATAGTGCGAAGCTTGCTGTGGAAAAGGCTCAAGAAGATCAAACAGGATTTAGCGAGGCTCAACAACAAGTGAAGCTAGCAGAAGAAATTTTGAACGAAGCTAAACATAATCCGGTGATTAATAACCAAGTTAACGCACGAGAAATGCAGCGTGCTACTGACTTGCTAAGACTGATTGAGGAGACAAACCAGGCCATTAATCACCAAACATGAAGCATACTGCGGAACATGCAGTATGTCCTTTTTATGTTAACTTTTAAAGTAATATATTATCATTCTGATGAATATCAATGGTACGAGCCATATTTATCCTTAGGGAGTGAAAACTTTGGGTGTATTCATCAGTTATATTTTTCTTGGGTTATCATTAGCAGCTCCACTTGGCCCAATCAATGCTGCCCAGATTAATCAAGGTATTAAAAATGGATTTTTCCATTCCTGGTTAATTGGGCTAGGTTCCATCGTGGCGGAACTATTCTTTATTATCGCTGTCTTCTTTGGAGTTGTACATTTTTTAGAGATTCCATTCATGAAAACATTTTTATGGTCATTTGGTGCTTTTGTTTTATTTTATACTGGTATTGAAAGTATCGTTAGCTCAGAAAAATTACAAATTAATCAAAGCAGAAAAAAAGAATCCTTAAAAAAGACATTTACTACTGGCTTTTTGATATCTATCAGTAATCCACTGTCTATTTTATTTTGGCTAGGTATCTATGGTTCTGTATTAGCAAATACAATTAACCGATATGATAACTTCCATCTAATCTTATATGGCGTAGCGATGCTAGTCGGTTTAATGTTATGGGATTTAACAATGGCTGGGGTTTCCAGCAGCTTTAGGAAGTTCCTTACGCAGCGTACTCTAAAGGGCATTTCCGTTTTTACAGGACTTGTGCTGTGTGGATTCGGCTTATACTTCGGTATCCAAACAATTAAAATACTTTTTCACATTTGAATATTACTATTAATCCCGTCCTCAGAAACAAGCGTAGCAATCAGGGATTCTATATTTGATTTTCCTAAAAATCGATAATTGCTCTCTTATTTGGACAATATACACTTATGCACTAATTGCTAAAGGAGAGTATGAATGGGTGGAACAGAATCAGGCGCTGATCGTAAGAGGACAGGGTCAAAAGAAACCGGCATGAAGTGGTGGCAGCTTTCTTTGGTTGGTGTAGGGTGTACTATTGGGACTGGCTACTTTCTCGGTTCTAGTATAGGGATAAGCATTACAGGACCATCAATTGTTTTTTCATTTATACTTGCCTCACTAGGAACCTATATTGTGTTTAACTTATTGGCAAAGATGACAGCCAAGGATCCACAGGAAGGATCTTTTTGTTACTATGCTGAAAAGGCTTATGGTCGATGGGCAGGCTTTAGCAGTGGCTGGAATTACTGGTGCTCGAATGTTCTAATCATGGGCAGTCAACTAATAGCCCTTTCAATCCTTTCACAATTTTGGTTTCCGAATATTTCCTTGTGGATTTTTGCTGCTGGGTATGCTGTTCTTTCCATTTCTGTAGTGTTACTGGGAACAGAAGGCTTTGATAAAATAGAAGATATCTTTGCAGTTATTAAAACAGCAGCTATTATCATCTTTATTATTTTAGGTGCAGTCGCCCTACTGGGTTGGATACCTGGTGAAGGAAGTGAGAAGCCAGGCATACCTGTTTCAGCAGAAAAACTCTTCCCTAATGGACTTAAGGGATTTTGGGCTTCACTTATTTACGCCTTCTATGCTTATGGAGGCGTAGAGGTTATTGGATTGATGGCAATGCAGCTCAGAAAAAAAGAAGATGCTCCAAAGGCTGGTAAAGTAATGATGGTTGGACTAACGACCATATATGTCATATCGATCAGCCTTGCAGTAACTATGGTATCTATAAATATGTTTCATGAAGAAGAAAGTCCCTTTGTCACAGCATTATCTAGTTATAATCTTCCGTTTTTTCCACATCTCTTTAATGGAGCAATAATAATTGCTGGTTTTTCAACGATGACAGCTGCATTATATGGGGTCACAACACTTATGGTAACGATAGCTAAAGATGGGAATGCTCCTCACCTTTTTGGAAAGAAATTAACGAAATTTAAGAGCTTGCCTTTGCCATCCTTAGGACTTGGAGCAGTAGGACTTCTTGTCTCAGTTGTAACAGCTTTAGTGTTACCAGGCAAAATTTACGAGTACATTACTACTGCCGCAGGTATTTTACTGCTTTACAATTGGTCGTTTATCATTATTTCTTCATTCAGCATCCTAACAGAGAAGAAAATTTTGGATAAAGTCGTATCGCTGGCCGGTCTCGCATTAATTCTTTGTGCAGTAATTGGAACGTTAATGGATGAAAGTATTCGCCCAGGGTTTTATATAAGCTTATTATTCGTATCAATTATTGGTATTGTAACTCTATTTATGAGAAAAAGATGGAAAGCAGATACGAAAAATGAAATTTAGCCTTTAAACATGTAATTTTTGAAAATTAGGCTTACCGCCAAAGAATTAGCTGGAACAAAAGCGCAAGCGCCTGTTCAGCGCCGTATGGACTGCGCCCGCGCATCGCGGGTGGGTCGACGTTGCCGCGCAAAGTGGCGGTCTTAGTCGATCTTCCTTTTCCTTGAGATAAAGGATACACGAAGAGCGTAAGCTGCCCCACAGGACGTGGGGTAGATCGACGTTGCCACAGGATGTGGTGGTTTTAGTCGAACATCCTTTATTTCTTATCGTAGACACGGGGAGGGAAGTCCACTAGGCGCTAGGCGCTGGCCGATGAAAACGCCACGTCCTGTGGCGTCATCGGCACTAGTACGTCCTGTACGTCGGAGCTGGACGTCGCTGATTCGGAAGTCCAGTTATCCACAGCACTTAAATTTTATAATTTCCTATACTGTTAGAAAACTTGGCTTATCGCCAAGCTTAATATAGATAAGCCTTAGTTGCACTTATGCAGTAAGAAAGGATCTATACTTTCTTGTCTGCCAAAAAAAGGATCTCCGTGCTGGAGATCCTTTTCATCAAGCTATTCTTGTTCCGCTAACTGGTTCTCAATTTCAGTCATAATCCTTCCCGCTTCTTCCCAGTTTCCTTCAGACATTGCCTTTTGATAGGCATTAAATAAGTCACCAAACTGTCGCAGTTTTTCTTCTGCTTCATTTATCTCCTGTGAAGGTTCATCTGCGTTTTCATCCGATTCTTCTGTTCCATCGTCCTCTTCTTCTGCTGCATCATCTTCTTCTGCTTGGTCTTCATTTTGACGATCCGGATTAATTTTGTTCAACATCTCGTCAAGCGCTTCATCAAAAGTTCGTTCCATTACAATATTGTCACCATATGCCATTACAATTCGCTTCACTTCAGGAAGAGATGTTGCATTGGAGGATTCAATATAAATTGGTTCGACATAAAGAATGGTATCTTCTATTGGAAGAGCCAGCAGATTCCCTCGTATTACCTGTGACCCACCTTGTGACCATAAGTTCAATTGCTGCGAAATGTCACTATCCTGATTGATTCGGTTTTCAATTTGTTGAGGACCATATACATTTTTCTGTTTTGGAAAACGATATACAAACATCTCACCATAATGTTCTCCATCATTACGAACGCCTATCCAGGAAATCATGTTTTGCCTGTTTTTTGGCGTATACGGTAACATCAGAATAAATTCTTCCTCATTTTGATCAGGCAATTTCATAGTGATATAGTAAGGTTCCATTTCAGTGTCTTCATTAAAATACTTCTCCGTTGGGAACTGCCAGAAATCCTCACGATTATAAAATACTTCTAAATTTGTCATATGGTATGTGCCGTACATAGAAGCCTGAATAGAAAACAAGTTTTCCGGATATCGAAAATGAGCTTTAATATCCTCAGGAGCTTCACTAGTAAATAGCTCAGGAAACATATTTTCATACGTTTGTAATAAAGGATTATCTGGTTCTGTTACATAAAAATTCACTTCACCTGTATATGCATCAACAACTACTTTGACAGAATTTCTTATATAATTAACGTTCCCCTGATATGATTCAGAGTAAGGATAACGCTCTGCCGTTAAGTATGCATCAATAATCCATACAAGACTTCCATCATCACGGACAACGATGTAAGGATCTTCGTCATAATTAAAAAATGGCGCGATTCGATTGACACGTTCCATAATATTTCGTGTATCCAGCAATTGACTGTCCTTTGTTACTTGGTCGGATACAAACATGCGAAATGAGCCTTCGTTTAATGCAAATAAAAATCGGTTGATTCCACCTAAAGGAATTCCCGAATCTGCATCAAAGCGAGTATCGACATTCTCACTTCCTGAAGGGTAATCAAATTCATCAACTCCGCTATTAACAATGACATTCTGATAAGGCTCTTCTCCAAAATAGATTTGCGGACGGCTTACATCCAATTCACCTTTTGGCGGAAGATTATTTACAATAAACTCCGGCTGACCTTGTTGTGTCACTTTATTAACGTGGCTCATCGCAATTCCATAACCATGTGTATACCTTAAGTTTTGGTTTACCCAAGTTTTTGCTTGTGATGGAAGATCATCTGTATTTAATTCCCTTGCTCCTAAGAATACTTGCTGGTACTCTCCATCTATCATATAACGGTCAATATCAACATCATTGTACTCATAGTAAGTACGAAATGTCTGCTTTTGGTTATAAACGTCAAGCAGTGGCCTTGAGTCGTTCATGCGTACGTTGTCCACGGTGTTCTTATTTCGTTCTATCATCGCCTCACTTAATGATTCGTTTGCCGGATGTTGCTTTTCATTCATTTCATCCAAGTCATAGGCAGCTCTTGTGAAGGACAGATTATGCTCCAAGTAAGGACTTTCTTTTGAAAACTCACTTGGGGACACAATAAAGTTCTGAACAACAACAGATGTCAGCTGCCCTGCAATTACTAATCCAATATATGCAACAATTGGAACTACGATTGAACTCAACTTCCCCCGAACAAGGGCTGTAATCATCCATACTGTTGCAATAACTGCAGCTGCAGCCAATACGTATGACTTAGGAATGTTGATGATATCATCTGTGTAGCTTAAACCATACACAACGCTTTCCTGAAATAGATTCACTTGATTTGTCAAAAGCGTTCCATATGGAGCCAAAAGGTGAATTGCTGCTAACAGCAGTCCTATGAAACCAAGAGTTACCCCAAGTTGTAATTGAGCAGAGCGGTTTAACCTATACATGTTGTAAACTGAATAAGCCCCAACTTCTGCAACTAAGAAAAATATACCTAATCCTAATAAAAGAAAAACAACAAATCTTAGAAATGGTAAAACAAACATATAGAATGAAATATCTAGATTAAAATAGGGATCCGTTTGTCCGAAAGAAACGTGCTCTAAATATTTAAGTGTACGTTCCCAGCCAAACCCTTGTGTAATACTACTGCCAAAAAGACCTATCAGAATGGATATCCCAACGACAATCAATAAGCTCATTTTGCGATCAACTATCACCTGTGACAATTGACTGCTATCAAATTGATTAATGTACGATCGCCTTATCCAAAATAACGTAAAGAAGGTACCTCCCGCAAACAAAAGAAACCCTACTATGCCAAGCAATACTTTGCTTCCCAGTATGGTAGTAAACACGTTTTCAAATCCAAGCGAGCCCATCCAAATATAATCTATAATCCATTGATTAGCTATTAAACCTACAATGATGATCAAAATAATACCAACTAATATGTAGCCAATCCAATTCAAACGCTTTTTCCATTTTTCTTTTTGTTCTTCACTAAAACTTCCTTTAGTATCCAAAGTTTGTCCCCCTGATATTCACACTATTTCCTTGTCTATGATGATACACCATATACAAGAATAAAATATACTGTTCTACATTACTCCTATAATACTTATATTCTTAGATACGTATTCCAGAAAAAATGGTTTTAAAAGATAGCGAGTTTAATAATAATGTTGAGGATGATTGATGATTCCAAAGTGGATGAATAGGTTATGTGTCATTGTTAGCTCGATGCATTCTGCTACAGGTTTTTATTAATACTGCAGCAGTTAGCATCGATTCTAATTATGCATTCTTAAGCTCTCTGTTTATAGAGTCAGCAGTTATTTTTGAATGGGAGGTATGCCATAGTACTTCTTTGTCTTTTATCAAAAAGATCTGTGGTGATTGATGCTTTATATTTGTTTCGGCCGCCACCTGATTGGAGACATCTCTTGTTTCAATCACCTTCACGATATAGCCATCCAGATTATCTTCAGATGACTCCAGGAATGATTGATATTGCTCGAATGCGCCTGCGCTGATTGGACATGTCGTACTATGCTTGAATAATAGAACAGGATTTTGCTGAGATTTCTCCCAAACTTGTTCCAATTCTTCATTTGATTGCAGTTCTTTTAATTCAACCATCGTGATTCCTCCATACTGGTATTTTTTAATTACAACTAGTCTCATTGTACTTGAAGAAAGGGCTTTTAACCAGTAATAGTAATCAATTATCCCTCTAACACCTTGACATGAAACGTCCTTGTTCTTGGACCGTCAAATTCGCAAAAATAGACACTTTGCCAGGTCCCTAAAATTAACTTGCCCTCAGAAATAATTAATGTTTCATTCGCCCCAACAACAGAAGACTTCATATGTCCATCTGAATTACCTTCCATATGCACATATGCAGACTTATTCGGGAACGTTTCATCAAGCCCCAGTTTTAAATCAGTCTTCACATCTGGGTCCGCATTTTCATTAATCGTAATCGCTGCAGTCGTATGTGGGCAGTAGACAATCATTATTCCATCTTGTATACCACTTTCAGTTAGCGCTTCGTCCAAATAACGATCCAACTCGACAAACGATTGTTTTGCTTTCGTGGAAATATTAAAAGTAAATAATGTACTACTCAAGTTATCATCTCCCCTTCTCTGAAAAATAGGTTCCACGGATATTCTTTTGGCGGTAAAGATTTAAATTCTACCTTTTCTTTTTTAGTTGGATGTTCAAATGCCAATGTATGAGCCCACAAAGCAATTTGCTGCCCTTTACGATTCATATTAAGTCCGTACTTTTGGTCACCAAAAAGCGGATTACCGGTTTCAGACAGCTGAACTCGTATCTGGTGTGGCCGTCCGGTATGAAGATCAATCAGCAATAAACTCAACTGCTCCTTCTTACCAATTACTTCATAATCCAGCAATGCTCTTTTCGCTTCTTGACGCTTTGAAGAAACGGTCGACACTTTATTCTCACTTCGATCCTTCAGTAAAAAATGTTCCAGCGTTGCCTGCTTTTGGGGAGGATTTCCCCTTGCAACAGCCAGGTATTTTTTATCAAATGCCTTCCTGCGAATCGAATCAGATAATCGAGAGGCGGCTTTTGAGGTTTTGGCAAATACCATCACTCCACCCACTGGTCTGTCCAAACGATGAACCAATGCCAGAAAAACATTACCAGGTTTATTATGTCGAACCTTTAAATCTGCTTTTAGCATTGATAACATATCCCGATCTCCGGTAGGGTCTTCCTGAACCGGAATATTCACCAGTTTTTCAACTACAAGCAGATGATTATCCTCATACAGGATAGGTATATTCATAAATCTAAACTCCTTATACGTAAAAATCAACGTCCATGATAACATAGCTAAAAATAACTATGCCATTTGATTCAATCGACCCCCAACAATCAGACTATTTTAAAAAATGTTACATTCCTTTAATCTAGTAAGTAACAATTTATTGAAAGGGGTTACAAATTTGGGTAATAAAAAAATAATAAAGTTCTCTTTTATATTTTTAACAGCATTGCTTCTGTTTAATCCGCTTGGCGAAAATAATTCTTCTCATGCGGCAACAACTGACAGCAGTATAGTCAACATGAGACTTATGGAAACGACGGATATTCATGTAAATCTTGTTAACTACAACTATTATCAGGACAAGCCAACTAATGAATTTGGTTTGGCGATGACAGCAACACTCATTAAACAGGCTCGCAGTGAAGCGAAGAACCATATGTTGTTTGACAACGGGGACCTGATTCAGGGCAATCCACTTGGAGACTACGTTGCCAGAAACGGTCTTGAAGAAGGAGAAGTCCATCCTGTCTACAAAGCAATGAACCTCTTAGATTATGACACCGCAAATATTGGGAACCATGAATTTAACTATGGTATCGACTACTTAAAGGAATCCATTGACGATGCTAACTTCCCATATATCAATGCAAACGTCTACTATGATGATGGTGACAGCGACCCAACCAACGACGAAAACTTTTTCCAGCCATTCAAAATTATAGACAAGCAAGTGGAAGATGAAAATGGCAATACCCAAACCGTTGACGTTGGGGTAATTGGCTTTGTTCCACCACAAATCATGCAATGGGATAGCACTAACCTGGAAGGAAAAGTAATTACCAAGGGAATTTATGAAACAGCTCAAAAGTTTATACCACAGATGAAAGAACAAGGCGCCGATATCATTGTAGCAGTCCCACACTCTGGACTTGGCTCAGTTGAACTGCAAAAAGGAGAAGAAAATGCTACTTACAATCTAACGGAAGTAGAGGGCATTGATGCGATTCTGTTCGGCCATGCTCATGAAGCTTTTCCTAGCGAGTCATTTGCAGGAATTCCCGGTGTGGACTTGGAAAAAGGAACAATTAACGGTGTTCCATCTGTAGAAGCAGGCTTTTGGGGGAACCACATGGGATTCGTTGATCTGAAACTCGAAAAAAATGGCGAAGACTGGGATGTGATTGATTCCAGTGCGGAAGTCCGGTCCATTTACGACGAAGAAACAGGTGAAGCGCTTGTCGAGCCAGATCAGGAAATCATTGATGCTGTTTCAGAAGAACATCAGGCAACGTTAGATTATGTACGTTCTGAAGTAGGCGAAACAACTGCACCGATTCACAGCTATTTCGCGCTTGTTAAGGACGATCCATCTGTACAAATCGTATCCAATGCACAGAAATGGTATACAAAAAACGCAGTAGAAGGAACGGAATATGAAGGGTTACCAGTCCTGTCAGCAGCTGCACCATTTAAAGCAGGTGGCAGAAGTGGAGCTAACTATTACACGTATATACCAGAAGGTCCAATTGCCATTAAAAACGTGGCTGACCTATACGTATATCCGAACACCTTGAAGGTAGTTAAGCTAAACGGGGAGCAAATTCGTCAATGGCTCGAAATGTCTGCCGGGCAATTTAATCAGGTTGATCCAGATGCCCAAGAACAGCAATCATTAGTCGATCTTGATTTTTCAACATATAATTTTGACATAATTGATGGTGTTACTTATGAGTTCGATGTGACCGAACCATCCCGTTATAACAATGACGGTGAGCTGATTAATCCGGATGCACAACGCATTGTAAACCTGCAATATAATGGTGAACCAGTAAATGACGGGCAGGAGTTTCTTGTTGCAACAAACAACTATCGTGCTGGTGGAGGCGGTAACTTCCCTAACTTAGACGGAAGTCAAATTGTCCTATCTCCACAGGTACAAAACCGTCAGGCGGTAATTCAGTATATTCAGGAAAACGAAACAATTGATCCTTCAGCTGACGGGAATTGGTCATTTGCACCAATTGATGGCAATCCCAAGCTTACATTCCAGTCATCACCAGATGCACAGCAATTTATCCAGCAAGATGGGAATATCAGCTATTCCGGTGAAGGAACAAATGGTTTTGCCAAATTTAACATTGACTTATCTAAGCCTGTAACACTTTCATCTATCCAGCAGAACGTTGCGGACTTGAAACAAGCAGGTGAAATCGATCATCCATTGGCAGTTCAGTTAACGAATAAACTGAAACAAGCAGAACACCAATTAGATAAAGGGCATCGAAAACAGGCGATTAAAAAAGCAGAAGGATTCCTAAAGCATTTGAATAACAAAGCAATGAATAAATTCATTACAACAAATGCAAAGGAAGACCTGAATAACGCTGCTGGTGAGCTTATTAGCAACTGGCAGTGAGAGGAACAAAAGCGCAAGCGCCTGTTCAGCGCCGTATGGACTGGACTGACCCGTGTGAGATAAAGGATACACGAAGAGCGTAAGCGATTCGATGCTGACTTATCGTAGACACGGGGAGGGAAGTCCACTAGGCGCTAGGCGCTGGAGCTGGACGTGGCTAGATAGCTTAGTTAGTTATCCACAGCGCTCAAATTTTATAATTTCCTAGACAGTAAAAGAGCCCTGTTATGGATTGATTCCATGACAGGGCTTTTAATGCCTTTAATTACTCTTTCGTAAATTCTTTTGTACTTCTTACCGTATCAATTGGGCGAACCATTTTTTCAATTTCTTCACGTTTTGGTTCCAGCATTGGAGGCAACGATAGTTTTTCTCCAAGCGTTTCATAAGGCTCATCCCCCATGAAACCTGGACCCTCTGTGGCAAATTCAAATAAAATCTGTGGCGCCACATTAATATACAATGACCCAAAGAAGAATCGATCAACAAAGCCTGATGTCTGGAATCCTATGCTTCTCATTCGTTTATCCCATTCATCTAACACAGAACGGTCTTCAACACGGAATGCCGCATGATGAACCGTCCCAAAACCTTGTCTCGCCTGCGGTAGAACTGTATTATACTCTACGACAACCTGTGCACCATTTCCTCCTTCTCCCACTTCGAATAAATGGAAGGACCCTTCATGATCTATTTCTTTAAATAGAAGAGCTTTTTCCATCATTTCTTTGAAGTAATCAAAGTTAGCAATACGAACAAAGATTGGCCCTAATCCGGTAATAGCATACTCTAGTGGGATCGGCCCTTTTTGCCAAGGAGTACCTGCAGCAACTCCATTATCATTTTCATCTGAAATCAGTTGGTAATTTTGATCATCAAAATCAACAAAAGGAAGTGTCTTTTTACCAAATTGCTCTTTAATTCCGGAGTGTTTTACTTCCAGCCGGTCAAAACGTTTCACCCAATAATCTAGTGCCGCATCACTTGGTACACGAAATGATGTCTTAAAAATCTCATTTGTTCCATGTGATCCTTTTGGAATGCCAGGAAAATCAAAGAAAGTCATATCCGTACCAGCACTTCCCTTATCATCCGCAAAAAATAAATGATATGTTTTGATATCGTCCTGGTTAACGGTCTTTTTCACCAAACGCATTCCTAAAACATATGTGAAAAATTCATAGTTCTTTTCTGCACTGCTTGTTATGGCAGTTACATGGTGCATACCTTTTAAACCATTCATTTAAAATTCCTCCAATTATTTGTGGCTGTAATTCTATCTTCAATCAGTTATATTTATTTTTAATTCAAGATAAATATAATACTGATAAACCTTAGTGTCAATAAATAAGGTTTATATTGATTTAATAATGGATGATTGTTGCTATTTCCAAGCAATCAGTCTTAAAAACTGCGATCCAATCTAATGGTAAGGAACAAACCTTTCATTTCAGAGAAGGAATCAATCTTACAATGCGATCAAGACAGAGTACAGACCCTACTACCTTAGTTTCGCTTCCACTGTTAATGAAAAAATAACTTCAACAGAATTCGAATAAAACCGCAATCCTGAAGAAATTAAAGATGGCTCTTTACGATATACTCAAAATGAAGTTAAACAAAAAGGAGAATGGGTAGCATGGAACAAGAAGGAAAAATTATTTCCGCCGATTTGACCGTTCATGAGGCTGAACAGGTACGCAACTTCTATGAGTACGTGATAGGCTGGGAGCACAGCGAGGTCAATATGGGAAGTTACAACGATTACATTATGACCACTAAGGATGGGACACCTGTCGCCGGCGTTTGTCACCAAGTAGGTAGCAATGAAGGGTTGCCGCCCGTATGGATGGTCTACTTCCAAGTAAGCGACCTGAACGATAGTTTGGAAACATGCCGAAAGCTAGGTGGAAAAGTTTTGCGGGAACCAGGAGGATCCGGGTGCGGCAGTTTTGCGGTAATTGAATATCCGGCCGGAGCAATCTGCGCTCTCAGTCAAATGTAATACAAAGCATAGCAAAGGAATTGTATTAAAGCCTAATTTCTCGCCGTAGCAAGTGTGAAATTAGGCTTAACGGAACAACTTCATACCAGGATAATTATCGAGTTTTGTGTAGAAATCACATTCCATTAAATGGACCTTTTCACAAAGAAATACAAGTCTTATTCCAGATTATGTCGCAGTTTATATCAATCGCAAAAAACTAGAAATACTCTGTATAAAAATAGTTACGAAACACAATTTATTACTGGGGTGAAAAAATGAAAAAACAACGCAAAAAGGAGTTTCCCATTCCAACGGTGGCAAATTCAGATGGTGAGATAAGTGTTCAAGACGGGCTAGATGCTAAGCATCCTTTTGCCGGGGAAGACAATTTTGCTGGAGATTCTGTTGATGAACATAAGGAACTTGAAGCAGCCAATGAATACTTTGCAGAAAAAGAAATATCACAGCAAAATAACAACTCATAGCTTTCTGTTTCAAGTTCAATCACTTTGAAAAAAGCCGCGTTCTTCAACTGAAGATGCGGCTAACGTATTATTCCATTTACTTTTTTTGAATACTAACGGCCGTTCCATACACCAAAAGTTCTGCAGCACCATTGGCAATCTGGGACGTTACAAAGCGAACATTTACAACCGCATCAGCACCGGAATTCTCTGCCTCCTTGACCATTCGCTCTGTAGCCCTTTGTCTGGATTCTGTTAACATTTCCGTATACTCTTTCACTTCTCCACCGACTATATTTCTGAAACCCGCGACAAAATCCTTACCAATATGTTTCGCACGCACAACATTCCCCTTAACCATACCCTTCACATCTGTGATTTCATACCCGGGAATGGTTTCAGTATTTACTAACATCATGTTGATCTTCCTCCTTCTTGTCTTTGATTCTGTCTCTTATAACTCCGATGAGAATTGCCAGAACACCTGTCATTCCAATCACAATAGAACTAATCAAAAAGATAGTATTATACCAAATGTTAATCGCAAAAAAATCAACAGTATAAGATAACAAAAATGTTAAAATGGAAATCCCAACAAGAACAACACCACAGCGAAATAAGATAACACCAAGACGAACTATAACCTTCACCCGCCAATCGCAACGTTCTTACTAAAGTAATACGATTATAACTGCAAAAGGTTCCAAAAAATCAGACGTTTGGATTACAGTTTCTCAAATGACGTGCACCATTAGAAAAAGCCGGAGGAAAACCCCCGGCTTTTAATAATAATTATTTATTTTGCTTCCATTTCTAATTCAGCAGATTCTTCCACAGATGTTTCTACCGTCTCTTCTGTGTTTTCCTCTTCAGTTGTTTCTTCATCTGTTTCTTCGTCACTCGCTTCTACTGCAAGTACTGCTGAGTTTTCTGAAGCATTCGCTTTTGCTACATCACTAGCGTTTGCTGAAGCTTGTGCGTTGATTTTGTTTTCTTGAGATTTATTTACTTCCTCTTCTTCTGTTCCTTCTTCAGCTTCTTCCGTATTCTCTTCCTCTGTTGTTTCCTCTTCTGTTGCTTCTTCTTCTGTTACTGATTCTTCTGTTTCCTCTGTTCCTTCCTCAGCTTCTTCCGTGTTCTCTTCCTCTGTTGTTTCCTCTTCTGTTGCTTCTTCATCAGTTACTGATTCTTCGGTTTCTTCTGTTCCTTCTTCAGCTTCTTCCGTGTTCTCTTCCTCTGTTGTTTCCTCTTCTGTTGTTTCTTCATCAGTTACTGATTCTTCGGTTTCTTCTGTTCCTTCTTCAGCATCTTCTGTGCTCTCTTCCTCTGTTGCTTCTTCTTCAGCCTCTACAGCTAGTACTGCTGAGTTTTCTGATGCATGCGCTTTAGCTACATCACTTGCATTTTCTGCAGCTTGTGAGTTTACTTTATTTTCTTGAGATTTATTTACTTCCTCTTCTTCTGTTCCTTCTTCAGTTTCTTCTGTGTTTTCTTCCTCAGTTGTTTCCTCTTCCGTTGCTTCTTCCTCTGTTACTGATTCTTCAGTTTCTTCTGTTGTTCCCTCTTCTGTTGCCTCACCATCTGCTTCAGCTGTCACTTCGACATTAGCCTCTTCTTCTGTAGATTCAGCTACAATAGATGACTGTGATGATGCATTAGCTTTTGCTGTTTCACTGGCATTTGCGCTTCCTTGAGATTTAGCTTTTTTCTCAGCTTTTACTTCTTGTTTCTTTTCAACAGGTACTTCTTTTTTTGCATTAGAAGAAGCTGCATCTGCTGATTGAACACCTGCAAATACTCCTAATGTCATAACTCCTGCTAATACTAGAGATTTCATCCGTACGTTTTTCATAATTTAATCGCTCCTTAATTAATTTTTTATATATTTATCACTCTTAAAAAATTAAGAAGCAATCTTTGGCGGTTCTGCTGGCGGTGCATTCACCCACTGATCCCGAAGAACTTCGGATCTCTTGCCGATTACTTGCGACTTAGAAAAGAACATGAGGGGATTTGGCAAATCTCCTTTTACCACTGAAGAAAAACTGGTTTGTCCACCAAAATCACCACCACTCGTTGATGCTGATGACGGTAATGAACCAGGTTTAATCATCAGTTCCTGACGTTCTGAATCTTCGTTAGGTATTGGAATGGATTTTGACTTTCCGCTTTGTTCTTTTTCATCAGGACTCATATCATCCTTAGATGTACTTTGTTTATTAATGGTTTGAGATGCTTTATCTCCTGAATCGGTTACTGAAGTTCGGGGCACTTCATTAACGCGCATTGGATCTTCTTTGTTTTCAGAGCTGTCATTCGTTTGAGTAGTTTGCTCTTCATCATTCTTCGAGCTTTTCTCTACCGTACTTTTTGACCTCCCTTTTTTTCCATGCAGTTTATCTTTATCCTGTTTCTTTACTTTTTCCTTTTTTGATGCCACTTCTCGCTCAAGCTTCTCTGTTTGTTCAGTAGCTTGGTCATTTGCCTGAGGTGGCAGGGTTTTTGAATCCTTATCCTTCAATTGAGGTTCCGCGTGGTCGGAAGCTTTATCCGACGGTTTCTCTGTAACTGTCGTCCCTTTAGAAACTTGCTTATCATGATTCGAAGACTCTTCAGGAATATCAGAAGATCCCTGCCCCTTCTTAGTAGCCTCTTTGGCAGCTTGAGAAGTTTGTTTACCTTTTTTCGAAACATCTTCCGCTACAGGACTCGACGATTCTTTATCATTAGCCTGTGACGCTGCCTTTTCAGGAGGATTACCATTATTCGCTAAAGTATCGGCTGGGAGTAGAAATACCGCCAGTACCATTATGCAACAATATACTAATGGTCTTATGCGCATACATTCACCTCCTCCCCACTTTCTACATATTTCTTATTTTTCTATCATTTTCTGTCCGTCTTATTAAAATCCAACAACTTTCGATATCTTGCTTTTCCATTCAAAATAAGCTGTTTTGTAACGAATATGAGTTATAATAATGGTGGAGGTGGATAGTGATGGTTACAGCTAAAAACTCAGTATTAACAACTGAGCAGTGGAAAGCTATTCGTGAAAATGACGAGAATTTTGATGATCAATTTTTCTATGCTGTCAGAACGACGAAAATCTTTTGCAGACCTTCCTGCAAATCTCGTGTTCCGAATTTTGATAATGTAACGATTTTCTATAATGCTGATGAAGCATTGGCAGCGGGATTTAGACCGTGTAAAAGGTGTGAATCAGCGGGATACCGGCTGCCGGATGAGGAATGGGTCCTTCAGGCAGAGGCATTTATAAGAGAACATTTTATTGAACACTTAACATTGAATAGTATTGCAGAAGGATGCCATGGCAGTCCTTATCATTTACATCGCGTATTCAAGCGGATAAATGGTATTACGCCAATAGAATTTATGCAAACAATTCGGATGGAAAAAGCAATATCTTATCTCAGAAAGACGGATAAACCGATTCATGAAATTTGCACGTTAATAGGAGTTCCTAATGCTGCACATTTTGCAACATTGTTTAAAAAACGAACTGGACAGACACCACGAGAATTCCGAAAAAGTGACGAAAATGAGGTGTTACGTCATGAAATATAATGAAGAAAATGTGGTATATTATGGCCATATTAAATCTGATGGCTGGTCCATTTATCTTGCGGTTACCGATACTGGCCTTTGTTTTATCGGTTCGCATAATGGGGGATTTAGTGAAATGAAGAGCTGGTTTAATACTAAACGGCCAAAAGCTCATTTAGTAGAAGAATGGAATGAAGTTTCCATATATGCTGAACAATTAGTAGACTATTTAAACGGTAAACGGAAAAATATTGATTTACCCATAGATTTAGTTGGCACAGAGTTTCAAGAGTCAGTATGGGCTGAATTACAAAACATACCATATGGTGATACAAAATCATACACAGATATATCAGAAGCTATCGGCAAACCCGATGCAATACGGGCAGTAGGGGCAGCAGTCGGAGCGAATCCTATATTAATTGTTGTACCTTGTCACCGGGTGATTAGTAAAAGCGGGAAACTGACTGGCTATCGTGGCGGCATTCCAATGAAGCATAAATTACTTAGGCTGGAAAGTAGCTGATGGCACGAAATTATCAATTAATCTATGACAAATTGTTAAACTATTATGGCCCACAAAACTGGTGGCCAGCCGATACGCCCTTTGAAATGATGATCGGCTCAATTCTTGTACAAAATACAGGCTGGCGTAATGTGGAAAAAGCACTGGAAAAGGTAAGGCCTTTTTTGAGCCCGAAGCGTATGGAAAAGTTAACAACCGAAGAGCTGGCTCAGTTAATTCGGTCGAGTGGCTTTTTTAATATCAAGTCAAAACGAATCAAGGCTTTTCTGGAATGGTATAAATCCTATAACTACGATATTGACGCGGTCAAAAAAACAGACAAGCATCAGCTAAGAAACGAACTGCTCAGCATTAATGGTATTGGTCGTGAAACAGCTGATGTCATGCTGCTATATGCTTTTGATAAACCAGTGTTTGTTGTTGATGCATATGCCAGAAGAATCTTTTACCGGCTCGGATTTGATATGCCAAAATCCTATGATACATTTCGAAAACAGGTGGAAGAAGTGGTTCCACAGGACCTGGGGTTATTTAATGAATTTCATGCTGTGCTGGTCGAGCATGCAAAGGTTCATTGTAAGTCTGTACCGATATGTGAAGGTTGTCCATTGTTTGACGTTTGTGACAGAAGACTGGATAGTAATGATTAGAATGGAGGAAATCAGATGAAGTCGCACCATACGAACCGGCGTGCTGTTCGCCGTTTTCTGCTTGATAAGCAGCACCTCCTTTCACAGAAGGAGAATCCCGCTACAGAAGAGACATTGCAGATAATTCGGCAGCTTGAATGTGTACAGCTTGATGCAATTGCCTCCGTTGCCCGTAACCAGCATCTTGTTTTAGCCGCTCGAGCTCCCGGGTATCAACCCGAAATATTAAATGATTTATTAGCACAAGGTCATTTATTCGAGTATTGGGCAAATGCCGCATGTACGATCCCAATGGAAGACTATCCAAAATTTGAGGCGACCCGACTTCGCTTCCAAAGTCAGTCAAAAGAAGAACTGGATAAACTAGGATCTGTTGTGGATGATGTGCTCGATAAGCTGCAGCTAGAGGGCCCGCTTCCTTCACGAGCTTTCAAGGCTGAGAACCGTGTTCACGGTGCATGGGACAACAAATCCCCCAAGACCAAGGAGACCTCCCATGCCTTGAATCAGCTCCTTGATGCAGGAATAATCCGTGTTGTCAGAAGAGTTGGAAGTGAACGGTTTTTCGATCTAACGGAACGTACGATACCGAAGAACTTGTTACAGGAAGCTGACAAAATGGATAGCGTTGAATCGAATGAAGCCCTTTTGGAGAAATATATACGGGCCTACCGCGTCTTTGATGCGGGTGATCCCCGTCTGGGCTGGCAAAAAATGAGTGCAGCACAACGTCGAGAAGCGATTACAAAGCGAGTGGAAAATGGAGCAATTATTCCATTAGAAATGGATGATGTTCACCGGCAATATTATATTCTAGCTGAAGACCTGGACGCATTAAAAAAACACGAACAATTCACACCTAAGGGGAAATCTTCCACGGAGAATGTGCCAATCCGATTTCTTCCGCCACTGGATAACCTGCTCTGGCGCAGGGAGCGATTGGCAGATCTTTTTGACTTCTCCTATAAATGGGAAGTATATACACCAAAAACCAAACGAACGTATGGATATTATGCCATGCCAATCCTTGCCGGAGACCGTTTAATTGGTCGAATTGACCCAGGCCTGGACAGGGAAAATCAACACTTGAATGTTCGTCTGCTACAAATAGAGCATAATGTGAACATGACGCCACAACTGCGTAATAATTTAAGGGAAGCAATAGAGAGCTTTGCCGCCTTTCACCAGGCTCAAACTATTACTATCGAACGGGCAATGCAGGATGTACAGATTTTTTAATAGTAATGTTTTATACATAACCAGTAAAAACATACAAGGCACCCACTCTTTCGCTGGGTGTCTGGTGATTATCTAAAGGGATGTGAATAAGATGAAAATCGTAATTGCTCCGGATTCTTTCAAGGAAAGTATGTCAGCACTAACTGCTGCCAATGCGATTGAAAATGGTTTTAAAAAAATTATTCCTGAAGCAACATATGTGAAAGTCCCCATGGCTGACGGGGGTGAGGGAACCGTTCAATCGCTCGTGGATACAACAAACGGGAAAATAATCAGTAAAACAGTAACAGGTCCAGCAGGCTACCCTGTTGAAGCATTTTATGGGCTTACGGGTGATGGAGAAACAGCCGTGATTGAGATGGCTGCTGCTTCTGGTCTTCACCTCGTACAATATGAAAACAGAAATCCTTTAACCGCAACGACAAAAGGTACAGGAGAACTAATTCTCGCTGCACTTAACCATGGTGTAAAACATTTAATTATCGGACTGGGCGGAAGTGCAACGAATGATGGCGGAGCAGGAATGGCTCAAGCGCTAGGTGTCAGTATACTTGACTCAAACGGACTACCGATAGATTTTGGTGGCGGTGAATTAAATAATATTCATTCAATCGATACCACAAACCTTGACCCAAGATTACAGCAGGTACAAGTTGATGTTGCTTGTGACGTGGATAACCCTCTGACTGGCGAGCATGGTGCGTCTGCTGTATTCGGCCAGCAAAAAGGTGCAACTGAAGAGATGATTGCGACGTTAGATCAAAATCTCACCCATTACGCACAAATTCTACAACGTGATTTAGATAAAGACGTTGAGGCAATTCCAGGGTCAGGTGCAGCTGGAGGCCTTGGTGCAGGTCTACTAGCCTTTTTAGAAGCCGACCTAAAACGAGGAATTGATATTGTCATCGATGCAGTCGATTTAGAAGAACACATGGAACATGCCACACTAGTCATCACCGGTGAAGGTAAAATAGACAGACAGACAATTTACGGAAAGACTCCAATCGGCGTTGCTAAAATTGCTAAAAAGCAACACATTCCTGTCATCGGTTTAGCAGGTTCACTTGGCGAAGATTATCACATTGTTCATGACCACGGGATTGATGCACTCTACTCAATTGTACCAAGTGTGGTTCCATTAGAGACAGCACTTGCCAATGCAGAGCAGTATACAGAACAACTAGCCGAGAATATCGCCAGGACGATTAAGGTACTGGGATTATAATATTTGGCATGGTGTCATGACTAGTGAAGCTAGGACGGTATACTTATCGACCGCAAGAGGGCCTTTTTGTAGAAGAAAAAGCCGTTCCGTTTATGATAGAACCTAAATGAAATGATAATTATATAATGCTTTAAAAAGGGTGAATATGCGATGATTGCAAAAACTGAAGAGGATTTTAATGGATTAAGAGAAATTGGTGAAATTTGTGGAGCAATTCGAGATAAATTAGTCCAATGTACGAAACCTGGTATTACTACAAAAGAACTCGATGAAATTGCTGGGGAGATTTTTGAAAAAGCAGGAGCCCAATCTGCACCAAAAGGAGAATACGATTTCCCTGGGTATACATGCATTAGCATAAATGAAGAAGTAGCGCACGGTATTCCAAGGGACCGAATAATTCAAGAAGGAAACCTTGTAAATATTGATGTTTCAGGTTCTAAAAACGGGTATTTCGCAGATACTGGAATTTCTTTTGTTGTTGGGAAAGGAGAGGTAATTTTACAGAAAATATGTGACGTTGCTAAAGAAGCATTCGACACTGGACTTGAGAAAGCAAAACCAGGTTCGAAAAAAAGCGCTCTCGGAAAAGCTGTACACAATGTAGCAAAACAGCACGGCTTAACTGTTATAAAAAATCTTACTGGGCACGGGGTTGGGCGCTCGATTCATGAAGCACCAGAACATATTTTCAATTACTTCTCTCGCTGGGATGATGAAATTTTAAAAGATGGTATGGTAATTGCCTTTGAGCCTTTTATCTCTACATTTGAAGAGGAAGTTTTCCAATCCCAAGATGGATGGACCTTCCTAACCGATAAAAGCCAAGTAGCTCAATACGAACATACAGTTATTCTTACAAAGGAAGGACCGATTATTACTACATTGTAGGAGTACTGATACCACAGTAGAACGCTTTCTGTAATAAGGAAAAGCTCCTTATTGGCGTATGAATTTAAGAAATGGTTTGACGTTCAGATATGGAATTGATATTCTATAGGTATAAAGGTCATTCTATCTAAATTAAGGAGAACTGCATGACATGAGTCGATCTATAAAAAAAGAGACATTGCTTAAAGTGGCTGAACAGTTATTTTATGAGCATGGATTTCGTGGGGTAGGATTAAAGCAAATCATAAGTGAAGCAAATGTTGCTACAATGACGCTCTATAATCATTTTCCTTCCAAGGATAATTTGGTCGAAGAAGTACTGAAGCAGCGGGAGGAACGCTATTGGTCTTATTTGGATTCACATGTGGAACTGGATTCAGATTCCCCTTTCATCCTTGCTGTTGAAGCTCACGGCCGTTGGTTAAAAGAACAATCCTACAAAGGGGATATGTTTTTAAGAGCGATAGAAGATTATTCGGGAACTGATAATGAGATTGAAAACATTGCAAGAGGTCATAAAGCAAAATTACTTAAATATTTTCAACTATTAGCTCAAAGAAAAGGTAAAGAAAACAAACGTGATTTAGCTAATCAATTTACATTGCTGCTTGAAGGAACCACTTCCATGACGACATTAATTGGTGCAGAGAAAGCAACAGAACATTCTATTGCGATGGCGAGGACACTTGTCCGACATACGTCGTAATTTTTTTACCTATTAATTAGAAAGGTCGTTCTATATATTTATTTAAAGTTAGGATGAATACCATGAAATTTTCAAGGTTAGTATTACCTGGCGTTACAATGATTGCTGTTACTTATGGATTTGCAAGGTTTAGTTTTGGGTTGCTTCTCCCCGGAATAAATGAATCACTTGAAATGTCCGAATTTGTATCAGGGATGATTTCTTCGCTGTTTTATTTAGCCTATTGCTTCACGATCATTCTATCCACTGTGATTACGTCAAAAGAAGGGCCAAGAAGGATGGTTATCTCTGCTGGACTATCAGCCTTTGTTGGATTGCTTTTGATGTGTATCGCTCCAAATGAGTGGGTGCTGGCGTTAGGGGTATTACTAGCAGGTGGAAGCACAGGCTTGATATCCCCCCCTTATGGTGCGGCGATATCACTTTGGATTAAAGAGGAAAAACAAGGGCGAGCTAATACATGGATCAATTCAGGAACAAGCTTTGGCATAGTTCTTTCTGGGGTGGGAGCGATTTTATTAGCACCGAATTGGAGAATAACGTATTTGATTTATGCTATCTTGACATTCCTGATATTGATATGGAATTTCCGGGCGATTCCGAAAGTCGGGGCGAACCCGAGTTTGACGTTTAAAAAAGGGAACCTCTCTATACGAGGAGTGAAAGGTTCCATTCCTTTAATTTTGGCATCTCTTACCCTGGGAATTTCCACAGCGGCCTTTTGGACATTTTCCAGAACATTTATTGAGGTGGCTGGTGATTATAGTGCTTGGCAGCTTTCTGGATTTTGGGTCGTCATAGGACTATTTGGTGTGCTAGGCGGATTTTCTGGTTCTCTAATTGAAAAGGGAGGACTGCCGTTAGCTTACAAATTAGGGTGTTTGTCGATTGCATCATCATCGATAATTCTCTCTTTTTCACCTGGAAATTTGCTTATGACCTACTTATCGGCTGGAATCTTCGGTTGCGCCTATATATTTTTAACAGGGGTCCTTCTTGTCTGGGGAATCCGTGTATTTATTACGAATGCATCATTAGGTATTGGCGTTCCATTTTTACTTTTGGCAGTGGGGCAAGTAATAGGTTCATTATTCGCTGGAATGTTTATTGAAGCGTGGGGTTATGTTCTTTCATTTGTACTTTATGGAATAATTGGCCTGGCTGCTAGCCTAATAGGTCCAAAAAGAACTACTTAGAAAACTTGGCATTCGCCCAGCCTTTGGGCGAATTGCCTTAGTTCACTTGTGCAGTAAGAAAGTAGTTATACTTTCTTATCTGCCAAGAAAAACCTGATGCTTCCTAAACAATCGTAGCGCTTTAATCTCCGTGCCGGTTTTGGGCAGATTGTGGAGGAATGGATTTACTTAATCATTTATTGTAAACTGAACTTACACAATTATTTAAATGACTTATTAACCATTACGATTAAAAACAGTAAGGGGGAAACTAACATGAGTAATAAACGGGAGTTGTCACTAGAACAACGTGAAGAATTACTCAAAACATTGAAAGCACGTTTTGAGAAAAACATGCACCGACATGAAGGCCTTGAATGGGCTGAAGTCCAAGCAAAGCTGGATACTAATCCTGAAAAACTGTGGTCGCTCAATGAAATGGAAAAAACCTCCGGTGAACCGGATGTTGTTGGTCATGATAAAAAGAAGGACGAGTACATTTTCTATGATTGTTCAACGGAAAGCCCTAAAGGTCGCAGAAGCATTTGTTACGACCGTGAAGCGCTGGAGTCGAGGAAAAAACATAAACCAGAAAATAGCGCTATGGATATGGCAGCCGATATGGGAATTGAACTTTTAACAGAAGAACAATATCGGGCATTGCAGGAGCTTGAAAATTTCGATAAGAAAACGTCGAGCTGGGTACAAACACCCTCTGATATGAGAAAACTTGGCGGCGCCCTTTTTTGCGATTATCGCTTCGGACATGTTTTCACGTATCATAATGGAGCAGAATCCTACTATGGTGCTAGAGGTTTCCGTGGCTCGCTAAGGATCTGAATTTTACACAAACAGCTCAAGTTGTACCTTAGAACAAATCTTTTTGGGTAAGACTTTAAACGATCGGGCGCTTTTCTAGCTATTTTTATGATTCAGCTAAGCTTATAAAAACATTTTAATGGCGTCCTTGTCGTAATTATCACGAGGTTTACCACTTTTTGCAATGTATTTTCCAATGGTATACGTCAAAGAAGTGTTATTTAACATACGTAAGTATTTCACGAGATTAAAAAGGGCTAATTTCTCAGTAGAAAACTGATAAACTAGCCCTTCGCCTTTCAAAATAGCGCTCTATAATGGAATAATTGTAAAGCTAATGAAGCTTTTTTAAAAACTTCGTTTCTCTGGCCAAGCTCCTTGCATTTTACTAAGGAACACAATTTGCCCAATATGATATGCGTCGTGCATTGCTAAACTCTTCAGTTCAAGTACTAATGGATAATCTTCTTTTGGGATTTGTCTATACATATCGTCATGGTCTGATTCTGCTAGTATTTTTCCAAGTTCACGGTGAACATAAAAGTATTCTTGTTTTGTTTCCTTCCAATTTTCTAACGTCTCATTTGGTAATTGAAATGTAGAATCATTATTTTCTGCCAGTGGTTCATTCACTGTTTCGCCAAGAAAGCGCATCAGAAATCTCTTTTCAAAGAAAAGCAAATGACACACTAATTCCCAAATGGAATTCATTGACCCGTCAGCTGGTTTCCAAATTGCCTGTTCTAATGTAATATCTTCTAGCACTTTTTCAAGTGGTGGAAACCAATCTTCTTCATCTAAGCAGCTTGCCCATTGTTGTAACAAAAGTGTCTTTTCATCCATTTTCTATTCCCTCCAATTTAATACTTTAAAAGAAAATCGCTTTGGTCAAAACTTCTTTTGCAGTCGTATTGTTCTGGCATAACTTACAATTTCATCTAATTACCTTCTTTACTCCACAATTATGACCATTTCCGAAAGATAGAACACCGATTCTTATTCCAGATAGGGCAACATTACGGATCAAGTTATTATCATCGCCTTGTTTAACTCTTAGCTTCTTCTAATAACAGTGATAATGAACTATTTTGTCAGATCTTGGTACCAATCACCAATGATTGTAACCTGTAAATTATCTATAACTTTGCTCTTCATATTAGTGTTTGGATTCAGTAGAATGGTTCCATTCTGAGACAATCTATTTAATTTTGACCTTGAAATGCCAAGAATTTGTGCTATTAGTTTATCTATTCTAAGACCAAAATCATGTTTATAACAAAGTCTAATAGTAACCTCGTTAGATAGTTGTGAATCAAGTTTTTCTTTTCTTAACTCGTATCGTATATCTGTATTTACATCACTACATAGTTTTCTTAATCTATTGATTTGAAAAGCATAGTACCAGATTGTCTCTTTATCATTATTCATAAATTTTTGAATTAGCCAAGAGTCAATTTTATTAATATTTACTCTCGATAAAATAGGGTAATTCCAAGTTCCCTCACAATGTATACAGTTATAAATAAGCCAAATATCAACTATTTTCTGATTCGCATTTACCCTGAATTTCTCACTACAATAAAATTCTGTGTTCGTTTTACATTTACTGCAATTTCGTTTTATATAAGGTGTTTCCTGAGCAATGATCTCATAAGTGAACAAATTATTAATACTCATACACCAGTTCCTCCTATTTATTCAGAGGAACGCAAAAAACGGTTGATGGAGAAAATTTCCCATTAAAAAAGCGGAATACCTTACAGGTATCCCGCTGGAAGTAAAACAACTGACTATCCTGCGTTCCCTGTAATGGCTAAAAATAGGCACACTTCTCCCGTCATTGAACAATAATTCAAAAAAGAAATGTACTATTTAGTTACTAAACCATTACAAGTATGTTGGCAAATCCAGTTCCACCTTCCGTATTTCTCCTATATTCTTAGTATACCATTATAATGCTTTATATCAAGATTAGGGGCAATACCAAAACTTACTGCAAATTTTCAAATCGATACTCTCCTCACCCCTAAAATTTACAATTTAATCTTTAATAAAATGGCCCTATTTCTTTTATCAAAAAACAATCATTTCTTAAGGACAGTCCTTTTAAAGTTCAAATTGGCCCTGAACAATTTAGATGTGCAGCTAAAAATACAGGCAACCCTATTCAGTTAATAACTGAGGTAATCTCCAAACTCATATAATTCCGGAATTGTTACCGGTAATTTGCCTTCTGGATTAACCTCACCACTTAGCACTCTGGCTAGTGCTTCGATAGATACGTCACGGTTACCGTACGTAGCTAAGTAGCCATCCACCTCTGGAAACGCCATTATGTCATATGGATTACGAACCGCTGTTACGATGACTGGCTTACCTGTTTCCATTAGGGATTCTACTAAACGCTGCTGGGCATTGTTCGTATTTGCAGTATACGTTGTCACAATGATTTTATCAGCATCTGCTGCTCTTGATGTTGCTTCAGCGATTTGATTAGTGCTTGGACTTGTGTTTGTTGCGTAATCACTAGAGTCGTACCCTTTTTCCCTAAGCAGATCAGAGAGGTAATCAGGATCTCCTGCAGATGGGCCTGTTATAAATAAACTGCCGGCATCATCTAAAGGCAGTAAATTGTTTTCATTTTTAACAAGTGTAATACTTTTGTTTGCAATTTCGGTTGCTTTTGCAAAATTTTCTTCTGTACCAATGTTTTCAATTTCACTTGGGTCCGTATACGTATCTCCGAATAGTCCCTTCTCCATTTTGGCTTTCAATATTCTGTACACAGATTGATTTACACGATCCTCACTAATCTCTCCACCTTGAACTGCTTCTAACACTGAATTATAAGCCACTTCTACGTTAGGTGGGTTTAGTAAAATATCATTTCCTGCCTTAAACGCTTCTACAGCAACACGGTCTGGTTCAACGACATTGGCACCTGACATGCCTAGACTGTCAGTAACAATCAATCCCTCAAAGCCCATTTCCTCACGTAAAAGTCCCTGTAAAATTGGCTTAGATAGCGTTGCTGGCAGACCTGAATCATCAAGTGCCGGAACAACGATATGGGCAGTCATTATTGCATCTATACCATTATCAATTGCTGCTTGAAATGGCTTTAAGTCAACATTATGCAGCGTCTCTAAGTCATGGCTGATAATCGGCAATCCGTAATGAGAATCAACATTGGTATCTCCATGACCAGGGAAATGCTTAGCTGTTGGAATGACACTTTGATCTTCATATGCCTGCACCTGGGCAACAGTTAAATCTGAAACGAGATCGGGATCTTCACTGAATGAGCGAACACCGATAACCGGATTTTCCGGGTTAACGTTCACATCTGCTACTGGGGCAAAGTTCATGTTAATACCAAGACTGCTTAATTCCTCGCCCATAATAGCTGCAGATTGTGCTGCATATTCGGTAGACCTGGTGGCTCCAAGTGCCATATTTCCAGGAAACACTGTACCAGGACTTGTAATCCGCTGTACAATTCCACCTTCCTGGTCCGTCGAAACAAATAATGGAATTGGCATACGCTGATCCAACGCTATATCTTGTAGACCATTTGATAGCGCATTAACCTGTGTTTTATCAATCGGTGTTCCAATATTACCTGTCCAATTGAAATAGATAACACCACCAATATGATATTTTTCGATGGCTTTTTTAAAATTCTTGGCTCCTCGGTTCATCCGTAAGTTTGTGTCTTCATAATTAGGATCTGTCGGGGTTTTACCGTACATATGAATGACGAATAACTGGCCAATTTTCTCTTCCAAGGTCATATGGTTTATTTTGTTAACAATCCAACCATGCTTGACTTTTTCACCATCACCCCAGCCAGGATGGGTCGGATCGTCCCAGCCATTTGCAAAACTTGTCATTGGAAAACTCATTAAAATAAGCAAGAAACTGGAAAGAATCGCAAACAATCGTTTCTTCATTTGAATTTCACTCCTTTTAATCTAGTTATCTCGTGTTAAGAGTACCTCTGTCATTACCGGTAAGTGATCAGATGCTTCAGTGTCTATCACTTGGGTGTTTGTCGGGCTTAGATCTTGGGATGTGAAAATATAATCAATACGTTTTTCTGGTGAAGTCTCTGGGTAGGTATAGCCATCTCCACTTCCTGCTTCATTCCATGCATCATTGAACCTATTGAAAAGCGGCTGCAGCTCAGGAGCATCAGGTGTTGCGTTCATATCACCGACTAGAAAGGTGTTTTTTTGTTCGGAAATAATACTGAGCATATCGTCTACTTGCATTTCTCGAATATACGGGTCTCCTCGGTAATCCAGGTGTGTTACATAAAAGGAAACGTTGACACCCTTCACATTTAGCTTAACGCCAGGAAATCCAGGAGCAGGACTTGGTTCAGGCACAGCATCTTGTGTCGAGAGCCTTGTTATTTCGTGATTTTCAGAGTTGATAATAGGGTATTTACTTAAAACAGCTAGTCCATATTTTCTTCTTGGGTCTTCTTCATTTAGTGGATCTTGATTATAAATTGGGGCAAAGAAGGCATGCATATCTAACTTTTCAGCAAGGTATTCAACCTGATCCTGAAAGTTGCTGCGATACCCCCAATTGACATCCACTTCCTGCAATCCAATTACATCTGCTCCAGAACTTCGAATTGTTTCGGCAGTATGATCGATATCGTACAATCCGTCACTTCCAATTCCTGCATGAATGTTAAAGGTCATTACGTTCAGTGTTATGTCTTGGTGTTTGTCGGGGTCATTCTCAGAAGCTGCTGTGGCCATCGGTGAAATTAGAATCATTAGAAGAGCAATGAAAATTACGATAGCCTTATTCTTCATTATCTAACCTCCTTATATTATAACTCTATTATGTTAGTTCTCCTCCTTTCCAAACTATTAACTCTATCAAGTTAATAGTAGCTTCTGGAAGATAGCCTGTATATAGTACGATAGAATTATTATTTAATAATTCAGAATAAACAGAGTAAATATTACCTATTTCCCCCACGTAACTTTTGGCTCATGTTTTTATAGCCTAAGTTGCACTTATGCAGTAGAAAAGTTTTATATACAGCTAAAAAAGCCGGGGTAGGCACCCCGACTTTACTAATAACTATTTGAACATGGAAAGGTCAACTGAATCAGCCATTTTCTTATAGCCTAAATCATTAGGGTGCAAGTGGTCCCCAGCGTCATATTTGGGAAGAAAACGTTCATGTTCTTCTGGATCTCTTAGTGCTTTGTCAAAATCAATTACTCCATCAAACTCGCCACTTGTCCTAATCCAGTCATTTACCTCCTGACGCGTTTTCTCTTTTTTTGAAGTATACATTCCCGAACCTTTAAAAGGCGTTAACGTACCACCATAAATTTTAAGTCCTTGTCCATGAACAGAATTGATAATTTGCCTCATTCGTTCAATAATTTTATCCGCATCATATTCCGGATAATGTCGAATATCATTTAATCCTTGATTTAGGATTACTGCCTTAACACCTGTTTGGCTAAAAACATCCCGTTCTAGCCTCGCTAATGCATTCTCACCTTTATCGGAATGACTGTTTATTAATTGATTGGCAGAGATTCCTGCGTTCAATACAGACATTTTGACATCAGAACTACCCTGATTAAATCGTTTGGCTAAATAATCAGGCCATCGATGATTGGCATTTACTGTCGAGTGATTTCCATTCGCAATAGAACTTCCCACTACAACAAGCGAACCTTTTACGGATGGATCAGCTACAACATCGACTCCATCTAACCAAAACCATGCTTCTTCTTTTGTTTTAAATGCTGAAGTATCAGAATCTGAAACATGATTCCCAGTTGAAATATACGTCGTTTGCATGGAGCGCGGGTGCCATGTAGCTGGACCAGTTTTATCCTTTACATAGAGACTTACTGCCAAATTTTTATCACTATTTACTTTAAGGGGAATAGGATCACTAAATTCTTTCTCCCCAGAGGGAATGGTTACCTTTTCATCGCCTCCAAATGTAACTTTTTGGTCTGTACCAGGAATAATCTCAGATCCATTTTTGGTAATCGCTACATGTACCTCGTCGATAGATAGCGGGTCCAAACCAAATGTATTAGATAAGCGAATGCGCATCTTTTCACCGTCTATATGAGGTCGAAGAATTAACCGTATGGTTTGATTTTCAAATCCTTTATGAGAAACTCCATCTTCTCCAGGTGATTGCATACTTGCAGTCCAAGCACCCATCCACTCACCCTTACTTGAGTTAATTTCATTTGAAGATCCCCATCCCTTTAAGCCGTAGATGCTGATGAATATTATAATGGTAATGAATAAAACATATAATAGACGCCTCATGATTTTCTCGCCCTTCATGCTGATGTCGATAGGTTGCTGCACCTTATACTATTTTATTCGAAAAGCGGGGTCCTTTTCTTAACGTTAAATAATTTTTCCCAATTTCAACATTATCCGTTTTTTTCTAAGAATGATTAGTTAGTTCTTTGCGCTACCTTATCATTGCTTTCTCCACGTAAAACCATCAAAACAATTGGAACAAGAATTAATGAAATTATACCGCTGCCAAGTGATAACGCGGTAAAGCTGGAGTTAACTACAACAATACCTGATAAAGCTCCACCTGCAGCCCCTGAAAGTGCGATTAAAACATCTACTTTCCCTTGTATCTTGGCACGGTTTGTTGGTGTTGTTGCATCTACGATAAGTGCAGTTCCGCTGATCAGGCCAAAATTCCATCCTAATCCCAATAAAGCTAATGCGATCGTAAGCATGACTAAAGAATCAGTTGGCGCATAAGCAGCTATTATACCAGCTAATAATAACGTAAATCCTGACGCTCCCGCCATCACATTACGCCCAACTTTATCAACAAGTATTCCTGTTACAAGTGAGGGAAGATACATTGCACCTATATGAATCCCAATTATTAGTCCTACTTCTCTTAATCCATGCCCATGGTCTCCCATATGCACAGGGGTCATCGTCATAACAGCAACCATGACTATTTGGGTTAAAACCATTACGGTAGCACCAACAATAATGACTTGCTGATTTATTTTAGGTGTTTCGACTTTATTTTCAGTAATTTTACTTTCATTCTGTTGATCTTTTAACGCAAGTGCTTCAGCAACTTTAAGTGGATCTGGGTGAAGTGAAATTAATAGCACTAAACCAGCTAAAATAAAAGCGGCAGCAGCCAAAATAAATGGTCCAGCTAATGCAGGTATACCCAATAACATAGCGAATTTTCCCATTACATCTACTAAGTTTGGCCCTGCAACAGCACCAAAGGTTGTTGCTACCAATGCCACACTTACTGCAGTTGCTCGTTGTTTTGCATTTGCTAAATCAGTTCCTGCATAACGAGCTTGCAGATTTGTTGCTGTACCTGCACCATAAACGAGTAAAGAGACAAATAATAGAATAACACTGCTCGTTACAGATGAGATAACAACCCCAACCGCTCCAATACCACCAGCTATGAATCCTGCTGCAAGCCCTGTACGACGACCATGGCGTTGAGAAAGGTTTCCAACAATTAGTGCAGCACCTGCTGATCCTAATGTAAATAATGCGATTGGAATACCTGCAAGGCTATCTGTACCTAACATGTCCTCTGCAAGTAATGCACCTACCGTTATACCAGCTGCAAGACCCGCTCCACCAAGAATTTGTGCAATCACAATAATAATTAATGTGCGTTTGTATAATTGTCTCTGTTTTTCTGGATTATCAACATAGTCCTGTATCAATTCATTGTTATTCTTGTCGGTATTTTTCTGTCTAGTCATGTATCTACATCCTATCTAAACTAATATAAGTTCTAGCATAACCTTAAGCTCTTAAGTCTTTGTTTATTCAATTCAAAAGAATCATATTTTATCATCACCCAAAATACATACGGGGGTATACTATATTATAAATTTAAACCTTAAACTTTGCAATGAAAACAATTAGGTGACAATACATCAGAAAACAAGACTTTAGACTTACAACCACCTTTAAGCTTTCTAGTTTAGAATCATATATACGCTGTAAATTCAGCTTATTGACAACACGAAATAATAAATATAATATACGGATAGGGGTATGGAAGAGAGTTAACTCGAACAATTGTGGATCAGTGATTCTATTTGGTTCGTGAGGAGACAAAATATGGCATATGTATTTTATTAGAAAACTTGGCTTATCGCTTTTAGATAAGCCTTAGTTGCACTTATGCAGTAAGAAAGGATTTATACTTTCTTAACTGCTAAAAAATTCTATTCGGTTCAAGAATTATACATAACCCTATACAAAGGTTTTAGAACAATGAAGTATATGGTGAAGAATAAGAAGAACAAGACTTTGACCGCAGAATTCAGCGAAAGAATTATGCTTGCAGTTACCGAGGTTAATGGCTGTGAAGTATGTTCTTATGCACATACAAAAATCGCCCTAGAAAAAGGGCTGAGTAATAAGGAAATTCAAATGCTATTATCTGGTAACGTGGAAAGGGTTTCTCCGGATGAAGTCGTAGCGATTGCTTTTTCCCAACATTATGCAGATACCAAAGGAAATCCTACACGTGATTCTTGGAACCGCCTCGTGGATGTTTATGGGACTACAAAAGCACTAGAAATTTTAACTTCAATTCGTACTATTATGCTTGGAAATGTTTATGGTATTCCTTTGGGAGCATTTCGTAGTCGTTTAAAAGGTAAATTAATTAAAGAAAGTAATTTATTATACGAAATTAGTATGATTCTAAGTATTTTCATATTTTTACCAATTTCGTTTATACACAGTTTAATTTCCTCATTATTGAGAACACCGGTTATACAATTTAAGAAAGCTTAATCAGGCACTGTAAATAGTGAATTCGTTTTTTAGGTGTTTAACTATTTTAATCCTAATGTAAACCTTATTTACTCAGTCCTGAATATTTTATCCTATTGTTGTTACTGCCAATAAATAGCCACCCCACTATGAGGTGGCTATTTTACAAGAACTAATTAATGTCACTTTGTCAATATTCTTTAGGAATAAATAAATCTTCAATGACATGGTTATGTCTTCTGAATGACTTTTCTATATATGAGTCTAAAATCGTGCTCCCATTGTGAACCATCATGTGATGTTTCCCATGAACTTTGTATTGTATCTCCAGACTCATTAATTTCTCCAACAAAACGCTGGCAAAAGTCTAATTGTGAAAAATCAGATGTTTCTCTCCACAATTTCCAATAATTGTTTTCAAAACTCATATTATATAGACGAGTTACACCTCGTGAATCAAAGTAGTGTTGTAAATAACTACCAGTAATACAATCATAGTCATAAACAATTGTACTGCTTGGGAACTCGGGTTGATTTATAGAAATTCGCTGAACCATAAACTTCTCTCTCTCCATCCAATCAAATTTCGTTTGTCCATAAATCGAATTAGTTTGGAAATGCGGATGAATAACTTCTATTTCCCATTCACCAAAGAAAAACTCCAATCGGTTTATCATTTCATCACGAACTGATTTTTTCATGAATAATGGATTTCCCCTTTTCATTTGAAATTTTCATAAGTTAAAACTCACAACGAAGTTCTTTTAAACTCTCTAGCCCGGTAGTTGAATAAGAAACGATGTTTATAACTTGAATCTAGTTGAAATGTCTGTGAACTAGGGGGCTGTATTCATTAACCCCTGTATGCTTTCTGTAATTCCGCAAGATCAAGTTTCTTCATTTTTAGAGTTGCTTGTGTTACACGTGCAACTTGTTCTGGTGTTCCATTATTCATCATCGCTTCTTTTTCTCTCGGTACAATCTGCCAGGACATTCCATACTTATCTTTCAGCCATCCACACTGCTCAGATTCAGGAACTGCGGACAACTCGTTCCAGTAATTATCAATCTCTTCCTGCGTGTCACAATATACCGTCAATGAAATTGCCTCGCTAAAACTGAATGGATGATTTCCCGCACTGTCCATTGCGGCTAACCTTTGATTCTCAATAATAAAATCTGAAAACATAATGCTTCCTTCTTTGTCAGGTTCCATACCTTGAGGGTAACGGGCAATTGATCCTTTCTTTGCGTTATTGAATACTGATAGATAATAATTGATCGCCTCTTCGGCTTTGTTGTATTGATCACCGACAAACATAAGCGAAGGCATGATTGTAGGCCGCTCTTCGTCTTCAGGATTGGTTAAAATAAGTTGCCACGACAAACCATACTTATCCTGAATCCATCCATATTTATCACTACCATGAAAATTAACTTCTAAAATAACGAGAAAAAGGCAAAACTAAAGAAGACGCAGCTCATTGGTTTTTTTAAAAGGGAGAGCGCCAAATT
>NZ_JAGGKK010000020.1 GCF_017873675.1 Virgibacillus litoralis
GTGGCTCTGATTTGGGTTTTTCTTTCTTAGTAAACAGTCTACCAAATTAACCCACGACTTTACGATTAAGGAGCCAGTTTTGTTCATAGTAGCTAATAGCAGAAAATCAGCCGAATTTGAGGTGAAAATGACAAATAGCGGAATGAGGATTCACCCCCCTGCTTAAAAGAGGGGTTTTAAAGGGAATAACGGAATGAGGATCCGTCAAGTCAGTTAACTGGATTATCATTCCGTTAAAAAATGGGTTCCTCAACAATAGGGACGAAATGTATGCTAATTACTTTTGATGAAACAGATTGCTTTTCAAATGAATAGAATAATATTATAATAAATGATAATTATATATCGATTCCATCTTCGGGGCAGGGTGATTTCTTTCACCTTTGCCCAGTTTTGATGTAGACAATAAATACTGATATATCAACGTTATTTGTTTTCATTACTCAATCAAAATCTGTACTTGTTGACGAATTGTTGACCAAATGTTTTGGGTTGAACTTTTCGAACCTTTCAGCTGTCGATTTGCTTGCCCTTTTCGAGACATGGCCATAAATGTCTGTTGTGATTTTTGAACTTGAATGGCCAGCTCTATTTTGGACATTTAACAAACTTTCTCCATCCTCAAGAAGATAAGTTACCATTGTATGTCTTAAATCGTGAAGTCTTATATTTTTAAGTCCATGTCGTTTTTTTATATTGGTCCATGTTTTATTTACTGTACTAGGGATATAAGGTATTCCAAAACCTTTATGGAACAAAAAAGTATTTGAACCACCTTTCCACCAATCCCCGCAATCCTTTTTTTCTTGGTACCATTTCTTTTTATATTGACCCATTTCTTCCATGTACCAACCAGGCATAGATATCCTTCTAATAATCTCGTTCGTTTTGGTATTTTTTATATGTGGTTCTCCATTTTCAAAAAAAGGTATGCTTTTCTTTAATAGTATTTCATTCTCCTCAAAGTCATAATCAGTCCATTCCAAAGCCAGCACTTCACCTCGTCGCATTCCAGCTATCGCAGAAGTTAAAAAGAACATACGCCAGTTAACCGGTTCTTTGTATAGAGCTAAGATGAACTTGATAACATCATCCATTTCATAATAATTCATTTCTTTTTTCTTGATTTTAGGACGTTTCAGACCATCCATTGGACTTTTCTTAATGAGCTGCCATTCTACAGCCTTATTTAATACCACTCTTAGAGTCTTATCTATCTCATAAATGGTGGCACCAGATAAAGGTTCTTCCCTTTTGCTAGCCGCTGCTCCAGGTTGAGAAACCTCACTCATGAAATTAACTACATGAATAGGTTTTATCTGATCAAGCCTTTTACTTCCAAAGTAGGGAAGTATATAATTATTTAATTTCTCATTATAATTCTGAAGCGTTCTAGCCGCATAATTGTTTTTAGCAAACTTATTACGCCAATCACTTATATAATCGCTGAATTTCCTTTTTTCGGGTGATATGTATTCACCTGATTCCACTTCTGCCTGGAACTTATATAGTTCACTTTCGATGTAATTTTCTAATCTCTTCTTGGTTCGCAGCAACGCCTTATCCTTTACCTGAAGCGTCCTGGTTTTCTTTTTTCGAATCCCTTTTCCGTCATAACCTAATTCGACTACAAGTAAAAATGAGTTTTCGCCTCTTCTTTGGTAACTTCCCACTATCATCACCTCTTGTTAAGCATAAAATTAAATTGTGTAGTTAAACCGTTTCAAAGTAATACAAATTAATGAGAATGTATGTTCGGTTATGGTTAAAAAAAATAATGATTGCGTTCAGCTACCATGAAACTGTTTGTCATAATATTTCTCTGAATATGTTCAATTCTTTTCTGACACAATTGCTCTGTCACATCAAAGTCAAATGCCAAATCATGTATTAAATAAGGGTTTTCAAAGTCATAATCTACTAACATGAAATAAGGCATTGTTGCATACATCGTAAAATGCCTGGCATCCCATTCCTGTAATTCACGGAATGCAGCTGGCATCATCGTTTGATGACCAACATGCCTTAGTATATGACACAGTTCATGGAAAAATTGTTCACGTTGCTCTTCTGGACTACACCTTGCATCCAGGACAATTGCTTTATACCGACCATGTATATCGTACCTGGCTGGCATTTCCCTAAAATTAATAAAAATATTGTGGATCATTGCTATTCGTTCAATACTAATATCACTAGCTGATTGAATTCGAGATTTTATGTATCTTTGTGAAATCCAATCTTCTAAAGCGGTAGCTGTATAAACCAATTTATCACCATCCTATCAATTTATTGCAAACATATGTTCTATTCAATTGTATAATAAAGGGTGTACAAATTAATGCACACCATATTTTATAGGTTTATCAAAAAGTTAGTTCAATCTCTTTGCCTTCAGATATTGTTTCGTAAGAGGCGGAATCATAACTATCACCAAATATTAATTTCAAATTATTAATATCCGGATTTTGTAAGATAACACTATCAACACCTTCTTTGATTACTTGACCAAAAAATTCATTTGAAGTATCGGTATCATCTGTTACAAAATCCTTTTCCGCCAGGTTTATTTGTTCCTTTTTATCTGTCACTATAGTATTTAAACCTTTCCAACCGACATTTTTATCTTCCATATTTTCAACTGAATAGTCTAGTTGTAGATAGGTAGCTTCCTTACCGATTTGCTCTCCAGCATAATATTCCATATCCATTCTGAAGGAATCCGACATATTTTTTAATTTTATTAACTTTGCATCTTTTAAATTAATAGTTAATGGAGATACTTTTATTGTTTCATTAAGTGTTTTCATTTTAACTAGCTCGACAGTGTAACCATTTTCTTGGATAGTTTGTCCAGGTTCTGTCAGTTTTTTAGGTTCATTTGAATTTGATTTTTCAGACGATGCCGTTTCTTCTAAATCGGAAGACGTTTGTTTGGTATTCTCATTCGTAGTCTCTGTGGCTTCGTCCTTTTTCGGTTCATCCGTATTATTTCCTTCGGCCTGTCCATCAGAATTGCAAGCAGTTAAAACTAATGTTAAAAAAAGTATAGCAATCCATTTCAATTTCATATTTTATATCTCCTTCTGTCTTAAATTATCAATAAAAAAAACACACTATTACAAGATTTGGTGTGCGATAAAGTTATGTTAGTTAAAATTTAATTTAATATTACTATAATTATATTTAATTAACTTTTTTTAAAAGAATCTTGATCGAGATTCTTTTTTTGTGCCTTTTCCGTGATGTATTCAAAGTAATTCTCTAATTCTTTAATTTCCTCTGGTCCCATGTTTTTCCACTTTTCGACATCAAAGAATCCGGATTGATCTATTCCAAATTCTTTAATAAGGCGGTTGATTTCGGATAGGGAGTCGAATTCTTCATTCTCAGATTCATTTATTTTTTCAGTTCTACCTAAAAGGTAGTCTGTGGTTGTATGTAGTACATCTGCAATGTCTTTTAGAACATCATTTGATGGAGTACTGTAGTCGTTCTCATAATTACTTATAGTACTTTTTGTGGCATTTATTTTATTACCTAAACCCTCTTGTGAATATCCTCTTAGTTTTCTAAGGTATTTTAATCTTTTTGGAAACATAGTTATCCCCCTAATCCTCGGTACAAGTACATTGTACTCTATTAATAAGAATAATAAAATAAAAGTATGAAAATCTTGTACAAAACTATTGACATTCAAGTTTCTTGTACTTATAATGAATTCAAGGTTCAAGTTACTCATACCTTCGGAGGTGATTGCATGAAAAACATGAGACTGATTGAAGCTCGGAAACGAAAACACTTAAATCAGACACAGTTGGCGGAAATGCTTGGATTCAAAGGGAAACAATCAGTCGCCAATTGGGAAAATGGTCACTCAACACCTACTTTAGTAACAGCTATAGAAATAGCAAAGACTCTAGATAAAGAAGTTGAGTTTTTATTTGGTAAAAAAGTACAAGAAACTCAAACTAATGGCGCGGAGGTGATCTAGTTGCAATTAAAAACAATTGCTAATGATTTATTGCCTGTATACGAAACATTAAAAGGTGAGAAAGTTGTTTTTGCCAGAGAACTACATGAAGCACTTTTTATCTTTACAAGATTTAATGACTGGATTCAACGCAATTTAATTTCAGTTGGTTTCACCGAGAATGTAGACTTTTACTCACTTTTGAGTAAAACATCTGGAAGGCCATCTCAAGACTATGTATTAACTTTGGATACAGCAAAGCACATTACTATGATCCAAAGAAATGAGGTCGGTATGAAAATCCGTCAATACTTCATCGATCTTGAAAAAAATAATCGCATGCAGCAACCAAACTCACAGGCAGAAATGATGTTGATGTTTGCAGAGCAATTCGTTAATCAAGAAAAGGAACTAAAACTACTTAAAGGTTCAGTTGATTATGCTAATGAGCGCATTGATAACGTGACAGACATTATTTCATTAAATCCAAAAGACTGGCGCTCGGATGTAAATACACTCATTAATTCAATAGCATTCAAACTTGGCAAGGATAAGTCCTATCAAGATGTCCGAAAAGAAAGCTATCAATTGTTAGAAGATCGCGGAAAGTGTGATTTGAGTCGCCGGTTGCAAAATCTTAAACGAAACATGGCGTTTGAAGGCGCATCGAAATCTAGAATTGAAAAAACGAACAAAATGGATGTTATTGAACATGATAAGCGGCTAACAGAAATTTATCTTGCCATCATAAAAGACATGGCCATTAAATACCAAATATCTATACAAGGAAAGGTGATCTAAATGGAACGATTCACAGTACAGCAAGCATCACAATATTTAGGCATACACCGCGATACCATTTACACCATGGTTCGGCAAAAAGAAATACCGCATTTCAGGTTACGTCGCAGAATCATGTTTTCTAAAGAAGCAATTGATTCATGGATCCGTGAACAAGAATCCGAAAGCGTCCAAGTTAGTAGCTTATAAATTTACCATACTATCAATTTATGTATTTATGTTTTATTAAATTACTACAAAAGGAGAATTGAATAATGAAAGCAGGAAAAGTCCTGAAAGATATGAGGGGAAGAAAGGGGCTTTCACAAGAGAATTTAGCAAACGATTTATACATCAGTCAGCAGCTCGTTTCGAAATTGGAAGGTAATGAAAGGGATTTAACAAAGGATTTAGCAAAAAGCAGTGTTACTTATTACGATGATGCAGAATATGGCTTTCACGTTGCAAGAGAAACAGCCGAGGATTACATAACACCACTGACCAATTCAGGGAAAGCGATTGAATGGCATCGATTAGCACTGGAGGAAGTATTCAAGCAAGAAGCTGTAGAAGCCATTGACCGCTTCAATGAGGTCAGCCTGATAAAACCACCACAGCATGCTGATGAAAGTGAATTGAAGCAAATAGAAGATAGCGCAAAAGAATTACTGGATGTTCAGGCAAGTATTAATTCATTTTTAACTTGTTTGGAACAGGAGTACTCCATATCAATTAAAGCTTGTATGAAAAATCGAATACCGACATGGAAAGCGCGGGGGTGGATCAAATGAATTTCGAAGAACACTTTCTAGAACAAGATATACCAATAGCGGAATTAGCATTTAAAAATATAGCAGGAAGCCTTGAATTAATTAATTCATATACAAATAAAAGTGATTTCATGAACGCCCAAAGAATGGCTCTTAGCCTAACAAAATCACTAACAGAATTAGACAAATTAGCTTATAAGAAGCGAGCTGGGAATCGCATGTATTTACATCATTTATTGAATCAGCCACAAAGGTGGTATCCGATGTGAGTAAGCAAGGTTATAAGTATTTTCATGCTATAGCAGGCATTGCAGCTGTAATATTCTTGTATATTTCGATGATTACAAGTGGTTGAGAGAAAGGAGTGAAATAAATGAACAAATGGACGGAAAGAGCTGAAGAATTTAAGGCATATATAGCAGAAACAGAAGAATGGATTAAGTCTAACTGGGGAGACCTTCCAGAAGGAGTTCGACGTGTTCTTATCAGAGGACGAAACAACTTGGAGGAAAAAATTGAGACTTATGAAGAATATGCAAAAAAATAACCCACTGCGCAAACAGTGAGTCATAACTTAATCGATAATTATATATTAGCACAAAAGGAATGGGCACGCTAGTCCTTCCTTAGTGAGTAGGAGCAGGAATTTCATCCCCCACTCCGTTAATTGACTGCTGTTCCTACTTACTAAGGTGCGACTAGCACTACAATAGCGCGTCGTTAGTCACCGCTGTTAAAGCCATAGAAAGGAGGGTTGATTATAAATTACACAACTTGTGAGGAGTGCGGACAGATGGAGAAGTGGAAATTATGGTATCCAAAACCGCAAATCAGGTATGAGAGCCATTGTGAGAACTGTGGTACTGGAGTAATCGAGCATGACGATTGAAAGGAAGGCACAAAAAAAGACCCATTACAGTGGGTCGAGTAGAGTTGTATGAATCATTCACATAATTATACATCCAGTATTCAAATTTGACAATAGGAGGGAAATAATGGAGCACATGATTGATTTAAACAAACTTGCTGATGGTGCATTAGCGGAAAAAGTAAACACGGAATTAGAAAGGGTTCTTGAAAACATCGCTGACCCAAATACGGAACCACATAAAAACAGAACCATTACAGTTTCTATCAACATTCACGGCGATGAAACAAGGGAAATATTGAACACTGCTGTTCAAACAAAGGTTAAGCTGCAGCCATCGAAAGAAGTGCAAACAAAAATTATGATGGGCGCTGATGAAAAGGGCAATTTTGTTGGGAAAGAACTTAGGTCCGGTGTCAAAGGGCAATTGTTTCTGGACAATGAAGGCGATGTTTCCAAAGACGATGGCGAGAAGGTTGAGCAAGAGGAGAAAGTGCTTAATTTTAGGGAGCAACGGAAATAATTCCTTAGACAAATTGCGAAAGAGATGAGAAATGTGAACCTAAATCGGTTTGAGTGTGAAAATGGTCATATATTTTTTATTAGCATTAATGAAACTTCCAATAAAAGGAGGTGCCCGTGTTGCAAAAGTAAAGGATTGAGGATGTCAGCAAGAATATTTGTTATTCGTTAGTTGTTAATACACATATACAAAAACAAATTAATAATTGGAGGAATACCCAAATGATTAAAGAAGCTATTCAGTACGTTGTAGGGTTAGGAAAAGCAGAAATTCATGATAGAAATGGTCAAGATTACTCGGACAAGCCATTACATCTTTTAAAAGAACCGACCGCAAGTGCACTGGAAGTAAATACTTTGTCCGGGGTAGTTGATTATTTAAAATCCGAATTTGATGGAAGCGGTCACGCAATTGTCCATGTAGAAAGTCCAACAAGCGTACTTGTGCAATCACAATTAAACGGTGATGAAAACAGAAGTGAATGGATCCTTGCTAAAGCAATGACACCGACATTTCATTTTGATCGTTTCTATGATACCGAATCATTCAACATTAAGCTGCAGTCCACTTTTGTAAAAAGTGAAGATCGTGACATCATGCTTAAAATAGTTGGAAACATCCAAGAGGAAAACGTTCATACGCATGGTGATGATGGTGTATCTCAAAAAGTGGTTGCTAGAACAGGTGTTGCAAATGTTGGAAATGTGGAAGTACCAAATCCTGTAAACATAGCACCGTATCGTACATTCACAGAAGTTGAACAACCACAAAGTGATTTTGTTTTCCGTATGAAATCTGGTCCAGAATGTGCATTATTTGAGGCTGATGGTGGAGCTTGGAAGCTAGAAGCAATCTCAAACATTGCAGTATACCTTGGTGTTGAACTTAAGAAAGAGATTGAATCTGGAAGAATTACAATTATTGCCTAACAAATACTGATGCAATAGAAGGGGGATAACGAATGCTAGTACCTTTTAGAGTATTGTTGCCTAAATGGGTTTATGACAAAGCTGAAAACCAACAAGAAATACATAATAAAGCTTTAGAGTATATGCAGCGTTATCCTCATTACACCGTTACTAATATTAAAAATGGCTTTGCAATTTGTGAACGAATTGAACTAAAAAAATAAATGTTCAAATACGGAGGTCTGTAAATGGCTAAATTTAGAATGGTGCATACCGATTTTTGGAATGATCCAAAAGTAGTTGAGGAAATGACACCAGAAGATAAATTCTTTTTCCTTTATCTCTTAACCAACTCAAGCACAACGCAAATAGGTATCTATCAAATCACCAAAAAGCAAATGGCCTTTGACACTGGGTATTCGATAGAAAGTATTAACTCATTACTGGACAGATTTATTAGACACCATGGGATTGTTGCTTATAACTCCGATACTAGAGAAATAGCTTTAAAGAATTGGGGAAGATATAACTTTAATCGTGGCGGTAAACCAATTTTGGATTGTGTAACTGCAGAACTTAAAGATGTAAAAGACAGAAACTTAATTAAATATGTTGGGGAAAGCGTTGAACGCAAGGAAGTCAAGGTTTTATACGATACGTACCACGATACGCCCACGATAAGTGGACAAGAAGAAGAAAAAGAAGAAGAAGAAGAAGAAGAAGAAGAAGAATATACTGTCCGTGATCTGTTCGATCACTATATATCTAAAAATATTATTCAACACAGTAAAATGACAAACCCTATCAAATCATCGATAAGAGCTAGATTAAGAGATTACACTTATGAACAGCTTATACAGGTTATTGATAACTACAGTAAAGTTTATTTTGGTGATAACTACTGGTTCACTCACAAGTACACATTAGCAGATCTAATGCGCGACAAGGATGTTCGAAAGTTCATCGATGAGGCGGAACCTTTGAAAAATTTTGCTAAACATGTACATGCAAATGGCACTAAGGCAAAAAGTAAGGAGGCATTCGACTTATCATGAACAGAGAAAAAGTTTTTGAAGTTCTGAGATTATTAGCTGATGCATATCCGAGTTTTAGTATTGACCAAATCAAAATTGATACCTGGGCAAGGTTGTTAAAAGACCAGAATCCAGCAGTAATCATGAGAAATGCAGAACGATATGCATTAGAAAATAAGTTTCCACCAAGTTTATCGGATTTACGTGAGGTCAAAAAAGAAGCGCGTTCCAAAGATTTTTTAAGAAAGCGCAGGGAATGGGAGAGTGCTGCAGTTGGATACAAACCAAGAAGCTGAATACGCATTGTTAGGTTGCATCCTAACAAAAGGCGATCTCATAAAAGAACTAACACTTGAAGCTAAGCACTTTTCACCAACGAATCAAATTTTATTTAAAACATTTAGAGAAATTGAACAAAAGAATGAGCCAATTGATATTGCTACAGTTGTTATGAATCTAGGTTCAGCTAATTTATCTAAAATTGGCGGGAAATCTTATTTATCTAAGCTTATGAATAGTGTTGCAAGTCTTGAACCATTTAAGACTTATGAAAAATACATTATTGATGCCTGGAAGATACGTGAGGCAAGAAAGATACAAGAAAAAGAGATTCACAGTATAGACGGCTTATCCAAAGTTATGAACGAGTATTCTGAATTAGAACTTGAAAATAACGACAATGATTATAATCACTCGGAATCATTACAAAAGCTTTATCAAAAAATCGAAAAGCAGGAACCTGGACTTAGTGGTATTGATACCGGATTTAAAGATTTGAATAGCATGCTAGATGGCTTTCAGAAAGAAGATTTAATTATATCAGCTGCAAGACCAAGTGTTGGTAAGACTGCAAAAATGTTGAATCATGCTGCAGCACACTGTAAGAACGGTGGAATAACAGCAATATTTTCACTGGAAATGGGTGAGGAATTACTGAATAAGCGAATGATATCAGCCATTGGCCGTATTGATGGCTATAAAATGAAAAACCCAAAACAGTACTTTGATTCTCATGATTGGAGTAATTTCACTTATGCCATGGGCGAACTAGACAACATGAACATACATATTTTCGATAAATCAGGTCAAACAATCCCAGATATTCGTTCAAAAGTTAAAAAATTAAAAAGACAATATCCTGATGTACCTATGCTAGTGCAAATTGATTATCTGCAGTTGATTAGATCTCCAATACGTTCGGAAAACAAGAATATTGAAGTTAGTGAAATTACAAGAAGTTTAAAAGAAATGGCCAAGGATTTAGGTGTCCCTGTTTACCTCTTATCTCAACTATCTAGAGAAGTAGAAAAGAGACAAGATAAACGCCCTATAATGTCGGATATACGAGACAGTGGAAGCATAGAGCAAGATGCAGATGTCATTGAATTCTTATACAGGGATGATTATTATTACGCTGATTCTGAAAAGCAAAACATTATCGAGGTAATAATTGCTAAGCAGCGTAATGGTCCAATCGGTACAGTCGAATTGGCTTTTGTAAAAGAGTATAACCAGTTTCTTAATTTGGATGTACGCCATGGATCTTAGAGAAGTTTATACTGAATCGATTGCTGAAAGCCATGAATCCTTATCCTTGCTAATTGAATTTCTAGTATTAGAAATGAAGGTACTGTCATTTGATGATGATCAAAGAGAATTGGATTTATATTTTAAGCCAAATAACAAAGTGAAGATGAATAAATTGCTGTTGGAATACCGGACGAAGATAGGCGAGTCAGCTTAAAAAAATAAAAGGTTGTGAATGGGGTGGGAATAGCAGATGTACATGAAAAGACAATGAAAGAGGACATCATAGAGCAACTTCACGAGTTAAATTACACCAAAACAGATGGCAAGTCATACGGAGAATTGAAACACAAATTAGCGGTGATTAAGGCTATGGAAATCGATGTTAGCAAGACAGAAAATGAGTGGTTTTGATTGAAAAGACAACTTAATATATTCAGAGAAATTATAGTAGATAATTTTGCTGGAGGTGGCGGTGCATCAACTGGAATAGAATTAGCGACTGGCTTAAATGTAGATGTAGCTATTAATCATGATCCATCTGCAATAGCCATGCACAAGGCAAATCATCCAGATACAGAACATTATTGTGAATCCGTCTGGGATATTGACCCAAGAGAAGTAGTGAAAGGTCGCAAGGTTGGATTATGTTGGTTATCTCCTGACTGCAAGCATTTTAGTAAAGCTAAAGGTGGTAAGCCAGTTAATAAAACGATTAGAGGCTTAGCATGGATTGCACACAGATGGGCAGCTACTGTAAGGCCAAGAGTTATTATTCTTGAAAATGTTGAGGAATTTAAGACCTGGGGACCGTTGAAAGATGATAAACCAGATCCAGAACGAAAAGGGGATACATTCAAATCATTTGTAAGGCAGTTTAGGGATAAAGGTTATGAAATTGACTGGAAGGAATTAAAGGCTTGTGATTACGGGGCACCAACTACTAGGAAACGATTGTTCTTGATTGCTAGGTGTGATGGTGAACCGATAACATTTCCAGAATCAACTCATGCAGAACCAAATGATTTAAATGTTCAACTTGGACTAAAGAAATCATACAGAACAGCAGGAGAAGTTATTGACTGGAACATTCCTGCACCAAGTGTTTATACAAGAAAAATACCGTTGAAAGAAAACACAATGATCAGGATTAATCGTGGATTACAAAAGTACGTTATCGAATCAGATAGACCTTATGTAATTAATGACAAAGCCTTTTTCATTCAACACTACTATACTCATCAGGGAAAAGAAACAAGGGCAAGTGGGTTAGATGAACCGATAGCAACCATACCCACAGCAAATAGGTTTGGATTAGTGACCGCCTTCTTAATCAAATATTATGGTCAAGGTATTGGCCAAACACTGAATGAGCCGTTACACACGATACCAACAAAAGACAGATTCGGCTTAGTTACTGTCAAAGGTCAAGATTACCGTATTGCTGATATTGGAATGAGAATGTTGCAGCCACATGAATTGTTTAAAGCACAAGGCTTTCCAAATGAGTACATCATTGATCGAGACTATAAAGGCAATAAATATCCGAAAACACAGCAAGTCGCACGTTGCGGTAATTCAGTTCCACCACCATTTGCTGAAGCATTAGTTAGAGCGAATTTACCAAAAATGTGTGTGAATGAATACGAATATAAAACTGCTGTAAGTAATTAGGAGGCAAATCAATGGATTACAACAACCTAGCTGAACACCAATTACTGAGAATATCAAAGCGTTCTAACGTGCATAATCAGGAACTTAATCGAGTTTGGTATTCCCGGCATGGAATGAATTTCCCGTATGAACTGAAAAAAGGTCAGATAATCAATCGGTTAACAGATGTAGCTGTTAATGATGATGAATGCGACAAAATGATATTAAAACAGGCTGAGAGATTAAGAGAAAAGAGGAGGAATAAAACAAATGAATGATATAACCGAAAAACAACGTGAGCGAGCTGTCAATGATCGTATAGAAGATTTAAAAAATAATCTTTATCGATTAGGTATTACTCATACTAGTGACGGTAGAGATATTGAGAAAGTAAGCTTGTATACTTTGGAATACACTCACATTAATGCTAAGTGCCGGCAAGCTGTAGAATTCGGAGAGGAAGAGCCGAACAAATAAAAAAGCCAAGAGGCGAGCTCTCGACTTATTTCCTATAAATCTATTATAACATGGGGGCTTGCATAATGTTGGCAAATGTTGAAAAAATGACCGTGGAAGTTGATTTGAAAGAAGATGCATTGTACGTGATAAAAAACGGGCACCTCACTAAAGTAACAGCAAAAGATCATGGTCAAGACGTAATTATTTGGAAAAATGGGCAAGTGTTAGATATTGATCGTAGTCAAAGATTGAGAATAGAGGGGCAAGAGTTTATCTAATGGGCAGATAAAAGTGCGAAGTATGAAAGGAGAAGTTAAATTGAATAAAAATCAAATTGGAGATATGGAACATGCTCTAAAAAATGGAAATAGGTTTTATACGGAAGCGAATGACAATGGTTGGAACGATTTAGTTGAAACGGGATTTGCTACTAAGGGTCCAGGATGGGAAAGTGACATGGCTTATTTTAGAGTTACTAACGAGGGAAAAGAAGCCCTGAAGCTAACTGATTATCAAGTCGGTAAACTAAAACATTGTTTTGGTTTGGATTATTCAAGAAAACCATATAGAAATTATTATCATTGTAATCAAACCAATGATGAATGGGAAGATTTATGTGCTAAGGGATATGCAAATAAGCAAATAAAGGGTGAAAAGGAGATTATCTATTTTGGCACTCTTAAAGGTCTTAGGGAAGTATTTAGAAGAAATATAAGTGCAAGGTATTTTGAAGCTATTTAGTTCATAATCCGACTATATAGTGAAACAACTGAATAAATAAGTCCTTACGGAAGAACCGACGGACACAGATTGAGAGCAAATGCTCTTAGTTTGTGTCCTTTTTTAATCATAAAAAGGAGGGATCACATGTTCATTTTATCCTTGTATTTAATAATTGGTGTTGTGATATGTGCTACACAAAAGACTCCAGAAGAATATGCAGAAGACAAATCAACCGAGACTTATTTCATGTTTTTATTATTATTTTTATTCATATGTTGGCCGGTAGTCGTTATTTGGCGGTTAGGAAGGAGAGTTCGTTTATGAAATTAGCATTCACATACATTATAGCTACATTAACAATAGCGAGCGTACTAGTAATCATTTCTCATTCAATTTCACTTTTACTGCAGCTGGAAATAACGTTTATCTTATCCAATATAGCGTTATTAGCTATTGCTGCATTAATCGTTCATGGGGTTATGAATAAATGAAAATGACCTATCGAATGAAATGGACTGTAAATAACTATAGACGAGACAAACGAACAGGTGTGGTCAATCCAATCAAAAGAAGTGAGTACATGAAACAGTTATTTAAAGAGGCTGAGCAAGCGACAAAAGAAAGGGTGTAGTTAATGCAAATGGAATTTAAATTACCTGAAATTGATCGCGAGGAAACACGTAGTGCAGTTGAATCATCATTAGAAAACTATCAGATGTATTTATTAATGGAACCAGAAGAACTACAACCTAAGATTACACAATCCTTTAGTCTTGTACCACCAACACCAAACAATCAATTTCATTCTTCAACTGAAGATATTGCTGTCAAAAAGATGGACCAGGAGAGAAAGCGAAAAAAATATATCAGGTGGATCCAGAAGGCAGTTAATCGATTATCATATCAGGAAAGGTCCATCATCATAAATCGATATTTAAAAAGCGATGATGTGTACGATTATGAGGTTTACAATGAACTAGGATATAGTGAACGGAAATACTATCGATTGAAGGCTAGATCCTTCTATAAATTAGCCTTTATATTAAAGATTGAGGTATATCTTGTCACTTGTGAAGAATGTGGAGAGAAACATAGTCAGAATAAGGATTGCTGGAATTGTGGAGTGAATAAGGATGGTGAGGTTGAATGAACTTCGTCCAGCCTATTCGTGACCCAGAGGTCATAAGAGTAATGAAAAGGTTTCTAAAAGAGAAAAGCTATCGAGATTATATGTTATTTGTTACTGGTATTAACAGTGGGTTACGGATATCGGATATATTAGAGATTCGTGTCGTGGATACTAAGAAAGCGTATTTTAATTTAATAGAAATTAAAACAGGCAAGAAAAAACGAATCGAAATGACTCCTGGACTAAGGCGTGAATTCAAAGAGTATTGTGAAGGAAAAGAGGATCATGAGTATTTGTTTTTAAGTCGGGAGGGTATCAATAAACCAATCGGACGCAGTATGGCATACAAGATATTAAGAGAAGCAGCAGAGTATGTTAGTTTAGACGACATAGGCACACATACATTAAGAAAGACATTTGGCTATCATTTCTATAAAAAGTACGGGAATGTAGCTATGTTGCAGCAGATATTCAATCATGCTGATCAAGAAACAACACTTAGGTATATTGGAATAGATCAAGACGAAATGGATAAAGCCATGAAAGGATTTAAGATTTAAGCTCATCATTAATAAGATGGGCTTTTTATTTTTGCCATTTTACCTACATCAACAAGGCTTTTTCCTTATATGGTAACGGTTGTAGTAGAATTATAGACATATTTTCCAATATGAATTATCCATAAATAATAGATGTGTAACTCATTTTAGTAGATTGTGATAGAATTACATGTATCAAGGAGTTTAGGCGTTGCTTTAATTACACAGTATATAAGATATGTGTAACTCAATTAGTAAAGGAGCTGATAGTTTGAATGATGTAGCAAAGGCTATCAATGATTTTAGAAGAAGAATAAATGAAGTTAATCGTTTTCGGGACAATATACTGAGTAATCAGCACTTAATGGATGTAATAAAGAAGCAAAACGCAATAAGGAACAATAATACTATAGCAAAAGCGTTTGAATACAAACATATGCAGAATTGGGCCAACTATTTCCCGAACGCATCATTCAATCAGTATCTAAAACGTATTGATGCGATAACCACTATTAAGAAAAACCCAAAATTACTATCACAAAGTTTGTCGTATTCTAATGTAATCAATCGGATACTCCAAGACTTCAATACAGATATTCTTGATGAATATGATGAAGATCTATTAGATGATTCAGAGAGCGGTAGTTTTGATGATGGAGAGGACCTTGAGTATGACGTAAAACGTCCTGCTTTTTTTAACTTAGCTTTCAAAATAAATTATGTTATCTACACGACTGACGGTGAAGTTGAAAAAGGAAACATTGAAGGAGACGATAAAAGAAACTGGGAGAAATATGCTAAACCTGTTTTAAAAGTATTGTTCACTATATTTTTAGCTTGGGCATTTAGCAGCACACCAATTACCGATTCAAATATCTATGAGAGATTAGCTGATATTACGGAACACATAGATTTAATTGATATTGAAGACAATGAAGATAATAACGAAGATTAAGAGTAACTTTTCTTTAGGGGAGTGAACTAATATTAAGGTAAATGATATGGACAAGTACCAGGTAACTGAACGAATGAAAATGTTAAAGCGAATGCTCGAGGATCCAGAGGCTGAAATATTTGATGTTCCATCCGAAGTTTACAAAGAGGTATTAAATCCAACCTTTGATAATGATGGATTTATTCATAAATACTATCTAACTGACATTGTTAAGGACGTAATTGAAGCATTAATTGAAAAAGGAAAATAAAGTGGCAGACAAATGGCAGAATAAAAGCAGAGCATTTACATTTAAATAAGTTATTATGTTATTAATAGGAAATTACTTAAGGCACTCATCCAATCGGTGGGTGCTTTTTTTGTAAGATAAGCAGGGAACTTTAGTTTAATCGGTTAAGTGATAAGTAACTCAGCTATTGAGTTATTTTTTATTGTTAATAATCATAATAAATAGTGTAGATACTATTGGTGAGGTGATACAATGTGCTGGCACGGAACTCTTAAAAAAGTAGAAGTAATTAATACTGATCAATTACATAATTGTGTTCTTGTAGATGCATGTATTGCAAATGAGATTCAATTATTGAATGATAAGGGAGTTATAACATTAGGGTGTTGTTGTGGCCATGGGCAGGCAGGTCAAATTGTTAAATATGAAAATGCATTCGGCGAATGGAAAACTCATAGTGATGCACCCATGACTTTATTGAAAGAAGAAAGTGTTAGACTGTCTAAGGATTTAGGATATAAACCTTATCCATATTATTATGCAGACGGCGAACAAAATGGAGTTTGGCAAATGCAACTTAAAACGGGGTGTGTTACTTTGCAAGAATGCGAAGTGTGGAATAAACAAGATATTATTCCTTTTAATAAAGGTGATGTAAGAGCAGGAAGCTTGTAGCCTCCTGCATTGATCTAGTACCGAGAATTACCAATACAATGTGCACAATTGTCAAAGCCTTCACTTTTGGCTTGTGAATGAGTATCAGGTATGAATGTCTTTACGTGACTATCTTTAATTCGATTAATTTGACATGAGCTCTCTTCTTTGTCTAAATCGTGCACTTCATTAGTATTTGTGTTCCCGATATAACGATTTCCGTTAAACGGTGAATGATAACGTCTGGACATTTTCTCACCTCCTTTACTAGTCCTTTCGACACTTAAGTTGTAAATTCCTGTTAATTTGCAGGAATATTATATTATTTGTCGAAATAGTAATTAAAAGAAAAAAGGGGGAGGAATTTTTAAATGGAATTAACTGAGATTCGTACATTGTTAGAGACCTATGTAGAACCAGAAGGTCGACTATCAGTTTTATTTGTGACTAAGAATGGAACTAAATACACCTCATTTAAGCCAACAGTTTCAAATGATGTCCAAAAAGAAGTGGTAAAACTGTTTAAAGACAGTGTTCAGAGTAAAATAAATAGTGATTTGGCAAAAGTGCCTTTTAATCCCAGTGGACATGAAAACGATGAATTCTCGGAGTGTCAAATAGAGTATCTAGGTAATTACTCGGAAGTAATAAATTTGTTTGATGAACCTGGAACTGAAGAAATTGAACCAGATGATGTGAGCTTCTTAATATTTAGATTAAGAATAAATAAAGATCAAGACCCAACAAAGTATTTATATTTGTTTAGAAAAAACCATAAGTTAAAAAATATAAGAAAAGGCTTCTGGATGCGAAAGGTAAATGATACATTTAACATATTGGAAGGCAGTAAACTTATGGCAATTGATGGGTGGATAGATGCTATCTCTTTAGAGGATGAGGTTATCTTCTTCAACCATATCTCTGCGGAACGTATTTTTAACTTGAGGGAAAAATATAAAGAAAATGCTGAAGTTGGCCTTGAAGAGGTGCAAAGAGGAAATAAAATACAAAACTTTGACCAGTTTAGAGATGACTGCTTAGAGGATGCTCGAATAATAAGAAGGCTAACCAAGATACAGTCGAATCCACAAATAATAGAACTTTTTCATGCACACTTTTCTAATGCACCAGAAGTAGTGGAACTTTTTGATTTAAATATTGATTTTAACACCGATAAAACACAAATAGTGTACGCGGATAAAGATCAATTAACACACATAACAATGTTAATGAGAGACGCATACTATAGGACAGTTTTAGCAAATAGGAAAGGTGTCGACGACTTTAACGTATAATTTATAGGAGGTAATTATTGATGATAACAAATACATTCAAAACTTTATTGTTTATCTCGTCTTTTTTACCTCTTTATTTTATTTTAATGGTTAAATTTTATGATTTTGATAAACCCTTTAAGTGTAATTTAGTTGAAAATACTATACCATACTCTGTTCTTACGTTATTAATTGTGATATCAATTGTAACCTTTTTATACTTCTTATTTTGTGAACTAAATGAAGAGGAAGAATTTGAGGATATCGAAAATATAGATAGTGAAATATTATCATATTTTATTACTTACATTGTTCCCCTGACAACGTTAAAAGTAGACCAAATTAATGGAGTTTTAGTAAATATTTTATTATTTATAGTTATAGGGGTCTTTTACGTTAAGAGTAATATTTTCTATCTAAATATTTTATTTACATTTTCGAATTTTAATGTTTATACAGATAAAGACAAAAAAATAATAATATCTAAGAAAAAGGCTCAAAAAATTAATGAATTGGGACTTGTAAAGGTTCGTAAAGTAGGCGATAAAATATACATTATTAATAAAAAATAAGTTTTTAGTTTTTAGACATCTTAAAAGGAGGTGTCTTTTTTAATATCCCTCTTCTTTTGCCGATAGTATTATTAAAAGGAGAGTGAGACATTGAAGCGGATAGACATAAAAACCATACAATTTGAAGATGGAGACATTCTTCATTTTCACACTGGCCATATTCTAGTTATAGAAAGCGGCCTAAGAGAGGGCTGGAAAGTAGAATTACGATTCATTGTAGATGAAACACCATTGGCAAAAAGAGTTGAAGATACTGAAATGCCTACTATAACTATGACTAGCTTAGAAGATAATTCTTTTAAAGGTGTGGTAAGTATAAAGAATTTATCAGTCCTTCCAGGTGGGAGGTTTGCAACTCTCGAAGGTATCGGTAAGCTTGAAGGATATAAATCTTATATAGGTGATATCTAGACATCTCAAAAAGAGGTGTCTTTTTTATATACCATCCTATAGGTGATTGCCGTTTCAGTAAGAGATTTGATTCATAAAATATCGTGATGGAGGTGATAAATATGGTCTGCAGACGTAACAATTTCATTCGCGATAGAAGAAGAGCAAGAGGAAAGGATCAAGTCAGAGGTGTAGAAAGAGATAGAGATAAGGATGAAGTCATGGGAAGAGATCGAGATAAAGATCAAGTCAGAGGCAGAGAAAGAGACCGAGACAGAGATCGGGTTAGAGGTAGAGATAGAGATAAGGATGAAGTCATGGGAAGAGATCGAGACAGAGATCAGGTTAGAGGCAGAGAAAGAAAACGGAGACATTGCTGTTAAAAAATGGACAAGGTGCCTAATACGGCACCTTTTATATATATAATTTAAAAGGAGAGTGTTAATCATGGCTGGCGATAAGTCGAGCGAAGGTGAGAAAACAATAAGTGCTGGAACATTAATAATTATGGCAGATGTATCCGATGCATTAAAAGGACTTAAGGCAGTACAACGTGAAGCAAAGAAAGGTACTGCCGCATTGAAAGAGTTGGAAGAACAGCAGAAAAGAAATAATACATTGAGTGGTTATAGTCCACACACCGTAGTCTTTGATGAAATGCACACAATGTGTCCTTTGTGCGGTAATCCTAACACGGAAGAAAGACGAACTATTGCACGTGGTACTGAATTAGTTTGTCTTAGCTGCGGATGGGCTGATAACAAATGACCCTAACTAAAGAACAAGCTACTGCCTTTTACAAAACAAGCGTATGGCAAAAATGTAGGGAGATGGTACTTTCAAGAGACTTAGAGCTATGTCAAGAATGCCTACCTACTGTAGGACCTGTGCCTGCCGATACCGTTCACCATGTTGTTCACCTTAGAGATGATCCAAGCAAAGCGTTGGACATGGACAACTTGGTTAGCGTTTGCGCTTCTTGTCATAACAAACTTCATCCTGAGAAACGGGAAAGGAAGCAATCAAAGTCGATTTCAAATAGAATAAAAGTTGTTGAATTGTGTCAAAATCCTGAACAATTTTGACAATCGGACAAGCCCCCTCCCCAAAATTGTGGGACTTTTGCCTTCTATAGACCGAGGGGGCAGCTTCGTATTTATCGCGGAAGATTTTTCATGAAGGGGGGTACCCCGAAAAAAGCTAGAAGGGAGGATTTAGAAATGGGAGTGCCTACTGCAAAATCATTACGGAATTATCTTGGAGAATCGTACCAGGAATCAGATGAAGAGTTGATTAAATTGTATGTGGAAACGCACCAGTTTTACCGAAAACTTAAAAAAGAGATAGGCAAACAGGATCTAATGTACGAATATACGAATAAAGCAGGGGCTACAAACCTTACTAAAAATCCCCTTGTAGTCGAACAAGCAAAAACCGTACAAACATTAAATAATTTATTGAAGTCCCTTGGCCTTACACCTGCTCAACGTAAGAAAGTAGTGAATGGCGATGACAGCGACGACTTCGACTCCTTCTAAGATTAAAAAAGCAACACAAAGTTTTAGTTTTATCGCGTGGAAAAAAGAGCAGATTAAAAAAGGTGCCATATTAACTGATTCATCAGATAGGCTTTTAACAACCTGGTATGCTGAACAAGTTGTAAAAGGGAACATTCTTGAAAGTGAAAAAAACATATTATCTGCAAAAAGGCATTTAAAGGATTTAAAAAGGCAGGGAACAGAAGATTTTCCTTGGGTATTCGTTGAAGATGATGGTCACAGGCCAGTACGGTTCATTGAAAAGTATTGCAAACCCTCTAAAGGTGATTTTGATAAATTAGTTATACAACCATGGCAACACTTCATTGTTGGTTCACTCTATGGTTGGGTTCATAAAGATACAGGTGTAAGGCGCTTCCGTGAGGGCCTTATTTTTATTGGTCGTAAAAATGGTAAATCAACGCTCGTTTCCGGTCTTTCTCTTTATTCTGTAAGCAAAGATGGAGAAAACGGTGCTGATGTTTACTTATTGGCTAATACAAAACAGCAGGCTGGAATTATTTTCGATGAAGCGATTCTCAGGGAGCAGATGCGCTTGGGGGCGCGATTGTCGATGAACGTACTTTTTACTATATGGCTGAATTGGATAATGAAAAAGAATTCGAAAAGCCGGAGATGTGGGTAAAAGCTAATCCGAATATGGGTGTATCGCTTGATTTAGATACATTGATTGAGGATTGGGAGAAAGATAAACGAACTCCTGAAGAACGTTCTGACTTTATCACAAAACAGTTCAACATATTCGTGAATGGCAGCAAGATGCCGTTTATTGACTTTAAAACACTGGAGAAAAACGATAAGCACTTAAATGTAATAGACCTATATGGAACGATTGCTGTTGGTGGTTATGACTTATCTGATTCAGAAGACTTCACAAGTGCGTGCTTAGAGATACCGATTATGGCAACTGGTGATGTTTTTGTATTATCGCATTCATGGATACCCAGGAAGAAAACGTTGTTGAACAATGAAAAAATACCATATCAAGAATGGTCAGAGGGAGGCTATCTTACTATTGTGGATGAAGATTATATCAATGAAGATGTAGTTCATGACTGGTTTGTGGAGCAAGCAAACCATTTTAATCTGGAATTAATTACCTATGACCCAGCGAAAGCTTTCCGATTGAACAAAGCGTTTGAACAGGAAGGCTATCCGACAGAAGTAGTTAGGCAGGGTTTTTTAACATTAGGTCCAGCAATGGATGACCTTAAAAATATGTTCCTAGATGGAAAGGTTATTTTTAATGAGAACCCATTGTTACGCTGGTATATAAACAATGTGGAGTTAGTGAAAGACAGAAATAACAATAAAATGCCTACTAAAGCTAATCGATATCGTAAAATTGATGGGTTTGCAGCGTTACTAAACGCTCATACAAAAGTGATGGAGAAATTGGTAGTTCCGCCCGGTGATGGTGATATTGGGGTTGTTAGTATGGCTGATTTGATGGGGAGTTAAAAAGGTCGCCCTCCTTAAGACGACCTTGATAGCATTAGTTATTTAGATATGTCAATAACGCTGGAATCAGAATCAATATTAGTTTTAATTGAATCAATGGTGTTTTCAGCACTTTGTTTACTGGTATACGTTTCGCTAGTTGCGACTACTTGACTATTATTTGATTTGATAACGAAATAATATTGGCCATTGGCGGACTTCTTAATAACAAAATACATTTTATTCACCTCCCTATTATTAATGTTTCGACAAATATGTAAAAAGTCCTACAAAAATCTTTGGAAGGTGGTGATAAATTGAAATTCTTTCAACGCGTAAAATACTCTATTAACAGCGCTTATATGGCATGGAAAGGAGTAAACTATGACTTTTCTTCTTGGATGGGTAAAACATTTTGGGGTATTGAAAATTCCACCTTAGCCACCAATGAGACTATTTTTAGTGTAATCACTAGGTTGTCAAATAGTATGGCTTCATTACCGTTAAAGCTATATAAAAATTATGATTCAGTGAGTAACGCTGCATCAGATGTATTGATAAACGAACCAAACCAAAACATGCATGGGTTTGAGTTTATCCGAAACTTAGAAACCTCACGTAATGAGACTGGTGATGGTTATGCGATTATCGAAAGGGATATACGCAATCAAGTTTCTAAATTAACGAACATAAATGCCAATCACGTAGAGCCAGTAATTGAAAGAAACTCATATGATTTATGGTATGAAGTTTTGGGTGACGATGGCAATCGTTATTACTTTCATAATATGAACATGCTTCACGTAAAGCATATTGGTAGCACAGGCAGCATTAAAAGCATTAATCCCATCAAAGCATTATCAAACGCAACTGACTTTGATAAAGCCGTTCGTGAATTTAGCCTAAAGGAAATGCAAAGTGCTCCCAACTCATTCATCATAAAATATCAAGCAAACATTGATACAGAAAAAAGACAGCGTGTTATTGATGATTTCAAGCGATTTTATAAGGATAATGGTGGTATTTTGTTCCAAGAACCGGGTGTTGAAATTGATGAGTTGGAGCGTAAATACGAAGCAGCTGATACGCTGGCGACAGAACGAATTACACGCTCGCGAGTAGCAAATGTGTACAATATTCCAGTTACAATGTTGAATGACACGGAAGGCCAAAGCTATTCCAGTAATGAACAGTTAATGCGTATGTTTGTACAGTTGACCTTAATTCCAATTGTAAGACAGTACGAACAAGAATTTAATAGAAAATTACTTACACCAGCTGAAAGAAAAGCTGGTTTTTATTTTAAATTCAACGAAAAAGCATTGCTTCGAGCAGATACAGCGACTCAAGGAGATTATTACGCTAAGGCAATTCGTAACGGTTGGTTGTCGCAAGACGAAGTAAGACGTAAAGAAGATGAAGCCCCGATGGGGGGAAATGCTTCTAAGTTGTGGGTTAGTGGTGATCTTTATCCTATAGACATGGATCCAAAAGATAGGAAGTCAACAAGCAGTAATAACGAAAGATAATTGAAAGGGGGTGAGTGAAAACAATGGGAAATAAGCAAAAAAAGAAGAAATTTTGGAGTATGAAGATGTCTGCTGATGGTAAATCAGGAGATATTTTTATTTATGGAGACATTGAAAGATATCAGTTTGTTGAGAACGATACAACCGCAAATAGTTTTAAAGAAGATTTAGATGCGCTTGGCAATGTGGAAGTTATCAATCTTTACATTAACTCACCTGGAGGCGCAGTTTTTGAAGGGGTTGCTATAGGTAATATGTTAAAGCGACATTCAGCGCATGTAAATGGTTATGTGGACGCGTTGGCCGCATCTATTGCAAGCGTAATATTAATGGCGGCGGATACTATCTATATGCCCAGGAACTCAATGCTCATGATACACAACGCTTTAAATTTTGTTATTGGTAATGCCACTGAATTGAGGAAAGCAGCAGATGACCTTGATCGCATTAATGGCTCAGCAATACAGTCTTATTTGGAAAAAGCAGGCGATAAACTTTCTGAAGAAAAGCTGAAACAAATGTTAGATGCCGAAACGTGGTTATCAGCCGATGAAGCGATCCAATATGGACTATGTGATGTGTTGTTAGATGCAAATGACATGGCTGCATCTATTAGTGATGAATTATTTGCTAAGTACAAGAATGTACCTGAAGCATTGGTAAAAGAAACCGAAGAGCCCACTGGACCAAGCGAAGAAGAAATGGAACAACGTAAAAAAATAGCTGAGCAAGCTACACAAAATGCTAATTATATTAACGATATTTTAGGAGGAATTTAATAATGACAAAAAGTAAAGAGTTATTTAAGGCGGTAAAACAGAAAAATCTATTAAGGTTGAACCTTCAACACTTTGGTGACAAGACTCTATATGAACTAAAGCAAAACATGACCACTGTTGGTCAACAATTACAAAAGGTTGAGAACGATTTAGCTGCAGCTGCAATTGACACAGGTAAAACAACAGAAGATATTCAAGCACTGCAAGATTCTAAGAGAGATTTAAAAATGCGCTTTGATGTTATCAAAGACCAACACGATCAATTAGAAGCTGAACAACAAGCTAAATTCGCAAAACAAGACGATCTAAAAGCTATTACGGACCCAGATAAACAAAAAGTAGAAGCTAAAGCAGAATTGATTCGCGCGACCATGAAGAATAAACCAATATCTGATGACATTCGCCAAGCATTGGGTGACGATAGCACAACTGGTGGAGGCAAGTTTTTACCTAAAACTGTTTCAACAGAAATTCTGTCTGAACCTTATGTAAAAAATCAACTACGTGAGATTTCGGATTTTACTCAAATCACTAATCTTGAGATTCCTAAAATCGGATTTACACTTGATAACGATGATTTCATTGCAGATAAAGCAACTGCAAGGGAACTTAAAGCAAGCGGAGATGTTGTAACGTTTGGTCGTCACAAATTCAAAGTATTTGCTGGCATTTCGGAAACTGTATTAATGGGATCTGCTGGAAATCTAGTAAGCCATGTTGACCGTGCGCTTTCTTCTGGTGTTGCTGCTAAAGAAAAGAAAGTGGTTTTCGCAGAGACACCTAAAGCTGGTGAAGAGCATATGTCTTTCTACTCTAGCCAGAATGCAATCACAGTCGTACAAGGGGATAGCTTATATAAAGCAATTAAAAATGCTATTGCTGACCTACATGAGGATTATCGTGAAAACGCAAAGATCGTTATGCGCTACCAAGATTATTCCGACATTGTTGAGGTTCTAGCGAATGGTAATGCAACACTTTATTCTGCTCAACCTGAACAAGTATTAGGTAAGCCAGTTGTATTCTCTGATTCAGCTACAAAGCCAATTGTGGGTGACTTCATGTACTCTCACTTTAACTATGACCTAGGAATGCTTAATGAACGCGACAAAGATGTAAAAACAGGTATTGAGCAATTCGTTATCACTGCTTGGATGGACCACCAAATCAAGCTAAAATCAGCATTCCGTATTGCGGAAGTAACACCAACAGTTTAATAAATACTAATTAGGAGGGTCATAAATGCCTTATTTAAATGATGTTCACCTAACCCCAGGCAGTAAACTTACCGCTGACGGTAAACAAGGTTCAGCAATTGCGGACCACGTTGACCCAGCGACTGCAACTGCAACTGAAATTGCTACGAAGCAAAATGAAATACTTGCCGTCCTTCGTAGTCTTGGGATGATTAAGTCATAATAACTAAGCTGGGATTCGTCCTGGCTTGGTATTTTTTTAGATGGAAGGGGTTGAATTAAATGAAAGCAAAGGTGCTTCAACGGTTTCGTGATAAAGATTCAAATAAAATTCATGAAGCTAATCACTTCTATGAATCTAATGAAAAAAGAATAAAAGAATTGCAGGATCTGGGTTATCTTGGTGAAGTTAAAAAAGAAAAGCAACAAGAACCTAAACAAGAACCACCAAAACAAAATCAATCTAAACAGAAGAAAAAGAAATCAGAAACGGCAAAGGAATAGGGAGGCGATTGAATGCCTTTACCAAGCATAGATGAAGTAAAAAGCTATTTAAGAGTTGATGGAACTGAAGATGATATGTTTATCAGCTCTTTAATTTCTGTTGCTCAAGAAGATTTGGCTAGTTCTGGGATTACGAATACAGAAACTGAAAGGTATGGGTTAGCTATTAAACTACTCGTCGCCAACCATTACGAAGAACGTCGCCCTCAAGTTGTTGGTACTGTCACAAATAAGCTCGCCTATAGTCTTGAACGAATTATTCTTCAGCTAAAGGCGGAGGAAATACCGCTTGACAGTGAATTGGAGGATACGACATGACAAATCCATCTAAATACCGTCATCGCGTTTCTGTCCAAAAGGTTACTAAAGAGCGTATAGATGGTCAATTTGTCGATACCTGGTCCGAATATAAAAAACTATGGGCTAGCAGGGAAGATAAAGGCGGCGATGAATATTTTGAAGCCAAGGCTGCTAATGCTATCCGAACTGTTATTTGGACAATTCGCTTTGATAAAGAGTTATATAAAAATGGTGAGGGCAGACGTTTCTTTTATAATGATCAGTCTTATGAAGTGAAAAGTGTAGCTGATGTAAAAGGCTTGCGAAAAGAACTAGAAATCATCACAGAGGCGGTGGTAGCTAGTGCCAGCTGATATGAAACTTGATGTTCGTAACAAAGTAAGTCAACTAGGTCGAAAAGGTAAGGTTCTGGAAGGTCAGACACTAAAGGCTGCGGGCAATAAACTAGGTGAAGAAATTGCGAGTAACATTAATCGTTCAAGCAATAGCAGTGCTGATTATACGCACTTGGCTGATGCTATCAAAACAAGCTCAACACGTACCAATGAATTCGGTGAAAGAAGTGTTCAAGTTGGAGCATCTAAGGACAAAGCTTTTATTTTAAAGTTCTTGGAATTAGGTACTTCTAAAATGAGTGCCCAGGCTCCAATGGAAAAAGGGATAAGCCAATCAAAAGGTGATGTTGCTCGAATTTTAGCAGAAGGCCAGCAAAGGATATTAAGATTATGATCAATTTAAAAGACGATATTCTAAATGCGCTTGAATTGAACACTACGCTAACTGGACAGCTCGATACGTTTTATGGTTATCCTGCTATTTTTGATTTAAAAGCAGAACCGAATCAAGACTTTGACACTTATGTTATTTATCAGTTAATCAATAACACTGATACGTTTTATGCAGATAACAAAGCAAAAAAAGAATATATTCACTATCAAATATCTGTATTTACAAAAACAGGCTCAACTACTTCATTAGGTAACGAGGTTACCAAAACTATGGAGTCGTTGGGCTTTTATCGTACTTACATCGGAGAAACGTATGAGACTGATACAGGTTATACGCATGTTTCTAGCCGATGGAAAATTAAAATGAGGAAAGAGGGATTGTAAGTTATGGGATATGAAAATGGATTAAAGAATTTTCATTACGCAATATTGACTGATGACTCAGACTCAGGAGCCACTTATGACACGCCAGTTAAGTTAGCCGAAGCGGTAACTGCTGGAGTTGAACCGAGTATAGCGACTGGTCGTTTATACGGTGATAATAAAGTAGTTTCTAATGCTTCGAAATTCAATTATGCAACTGTTACGATCACCACTACTAAGTTGCCAGCTAAAGATGAAGCGGCGCTTTTAGGGAAAACATTGGGAAGCGACGGTGTTTTACGTTCGAGAGGTAATGCCCCGTATGTTGCGTTTGGCTATGAAGTAACATTGGATGATGGAACTAGTGAATTTTGGTGGATATTAAAAGGTAAATTCCAAGAACCTTCACGCACAAAAAACACTGGCACTGATAGTATTGAGTATGGTCAACCGTCCATTGTTGGGGAGTTCATCCGACGGGATTTTGATGAAGAGTGGAAATTTACCGGAAATGAAGGTAATGCTGGATTCGAAACTGTTACTGCTGACGACTGGTTTAATTCTGTATATGAACCTAATCCAGATACTACCGCACCGACTGTTACTACAGCTCCGGATGATGATGCGACAGCAGTTGCTATTACAACAGATGTTATTTGGACATTTGATGAAGCAATCAGGAGTGCGGATGTTAACGATGGAAACTTCTACTTAATGGATTCATTAGGTACAGTAGTTGACGGTTCATTGACTCAGAGTACAGATGAAACAACAGTTACATTTACTCCAACAACAGATTTAAATTCTGCAATGGACTATACAGCAGTCGCATCTAAGAATATACGAGATTTAGCTGGAAACAACCTAGCTAATACAGAAGTTACTAATTTCGCAACTTCATAAATTTATAAAAGAGAGGGTTAATACCTTCTCTTTTTCTACATAAAACAGGAGGTGATTTTGTGGAAAAAGAATTAAAAGATGATCTACAACACAAGCCAACACAAGTAAAAATACAACTCGATAAAGAGCGCACGTTCATATTGGACTTAAACGCTTATGCAGAGATTGATTTACTTCATGAGGATAAAACATACCACGATATTGAAAAAGACATAATAGAGATGCGCCCATATGCAATTAAAGCTTTTCTATGGGGTGGATTAGTACATGAGGACAGAGAACTAACTCCAGAATTTGTTGGTAAATACGTTGATGTAAATAACATTCAGGAATACGCTACTAAAATTTATAAAGCAATACTCGACGGAAAACCAAAAGCAAAAAACAAGGACAAAGAGGACAGCGAAACTGATAAAAAAAAATAAAAAATCAGAAGTATGATTGGGAAATGTTGTTGTCATTCTATACAGATATTTTAAAAAAAGATGAAGAGCAATTTTGGCGCATTGGCATGAGAAGGCTAACTGCGCTTTTTACGTTGCATTTTAATAAGCAAGACAGAATCGATAAAGCGAAAGAAATGGAGAAACAAAATAAGGCTCTTGAACAGATGAGGGCGTTGTAGGTGGTGGAGTAATTGGGTATTCAAGAAGCTTGCGAAGTGATGGATGATTTTTTAGAACGTGATACTAAGGAACATCTATTGAACACGGAAGAGTTTAACGCTTTAAATAAAATTTTACTCGAATGCTCAGTTAAATTGGGATACCAAGTCAAAGCGTGAAAGGAAGTGGTCTTAATCTAATCCACCAGAAAGGAGGTACACTATGGCAAATCGCGAAGTAATAGCTGATTTAGTTGCTCAAGTATCACTGGATGGCGCTAAGTTTAATCAAGGCATGGGTAAGGTTAATCGTGAATTGAAAACTGTACAAGAAGAACTAAAAACAGCCAGGAGTCGATTCAAACAAACTGGAGATGAAGTAGATTTTTTGGGTAATAAATCACAAACGTTATCAGGAAAGTTGAAACTGCAAAAATCACAGGTTGACTTATTAAGCAAAGCTTATAATGAATCGAAAGAAAATAGCGGTGAGTTTAGTAAGAATACCCAAAACCTTGCAAGACGTTTAGAACGTGCAAATCGTGAGTTAAGCGAAACAGAACATGAATTAAAAGATGTAAATCGACAGCTCAAAAACCAACCAAGTAAGTGGACTGAATTAGGCAAATCAGCAGAAACAGCAGGGCAAAAAATGATGAATGCTGGTAGCAACATGAGGCAGTTTGGTCAAGCTTACACAATGGGAGTTACCGTACCTATTGTTGCTGGTGCAGGTGCTGTATTTAAAGCCTCTATGGATTTTGAAAGTGCTTTTACTGGCGTTGAAAAAACTGTTGATGGAACTAAGCAGCAAATGGATGGGTTAAAAGAGTCTATTCGTGATATGGCTCAAGAGATTCCTGCTAGTACTACGGAAATTTCAGCAATTGCTGAAAGTGCCGGGCAATTAGGTATACAAACCGAGAACATTGAAGATTTCACTAGGGTAATGGCTGACTTGGGAGAAGCAACAAACCTAACAAGTGGTCAAGCAGCAACTGAGTTTGCTAGATTTGCAAACATTGTAGGTATGAGTCAAGATGACTTTGATAAATTAGGCTCAGTCGTTGTTGACTTAGGTAATAATTTAGCTACAACAGAATCCGAAATATCTGAAATGGCATTACGCTTAGCTGGTGCCGGTGATCAAGTAGGAATGACTGAATCGGAAATACTTTCTTTTAGTGCTGCATTAAGTTCAGTTGGTATTAGAGCAGAAGCAGGTGGATCTAGTTTTTCTAAAGTTATGGTTGAAATGCAACTCGCAGCTGAAAAAGGCGGAGACAGTTTAGATAACTTTGCAAAAGTTGCAGGCGTTTCTGCAGAAGAATTTAAACAGGCATATGAACAAGATGCAACTGGTGCTATCATGCAGTTTATTGAAGGGTTATCAACTGCTGAAGATAGAGGTTTATCTGCAATTGGTGTACTTGATGAAATGGGTATTACCGAAGTACGAATGCGTGATGCATTGTTAAGAGCTGCAGGAGCAAGTGACGTATTTTCTGAATCACTTGAAATCGGTTCAAAAGCTTGGAAAGAGAATATTGCACTCACTGAAGAAGCCGAAAAACGCTATGCAACAACCGAATCACAATTAAAAATTATGTGGAACCGTGTGAAAGATCTGGGCATTACATTAGGTGAAGCATTAGTACCTGCTGTCATGGATGCCATTGATGCAGCAGAACCATTTATTGAAAAGATTGAAGCTGGTGCAGACGCTTTTTCAAAAATGAATGAAGAAGAACAACGCTCTATATTAAAGATGGTTGGCTTTGTTGCAGCTGTTGGTCCAGCAAGTATTGTGTTAGGTGGATTGACTACGACTGTAGGCGGCGCATTAAAAATATTTGGATCTCTTTCTAAAATGTTGGGCGCTGCAAGAGGTGCAGGCCTGTTAGGTAGGCTTGCTGGATTAGGTGTTGGTGGTCCTGTTGGTTGGGCTATAGCTGGCGTTACTGTCTTAGGAACTGTAGTTAATGCATTATCGAAAGAAAGTTCTGACCTAAATGATGTCAATTGGGATACAGTCGAAAGTATGAAAGCTGAAGTTGACCAGACCGATAAACTGATAGCTGAATTTGAAAAGCTTGAAAAGAAAAATCGTTTGGCCACTGATGAAATGCTCCGGTATATGGACATTATGAGCGAATTGAAAGAAACCAACAATGCCTCAGTAATCAAAGAGTTAAAAGACGAACAAGCCAAGCTTCTCGAACAATCTGGATTAACAAATAAAGAAATGGATCGGTTCTTAGAATTAAATGGTGACATTATCGAACAAGCTCCAGGAGCAAAAAAAGCAATAAGCGAAGAGGGTAATGCTTATGCTCATAATCTGGCACAACTGAAAAAATTAAACGATGAAAAACGTAAGCAAATGATGATTGCAGCTGAAGATGAATTATTAAAAGCCCTTGAAAATGAAGCGCAATTAATGCAAGATCAGAAAGATTTGGTCACTGACATTAAAAATATTGAACAAGATATTCAAAGTAATAGAGAAAGCCGAATTGAAAACACGAAGAACCTGCAAAAAGAAGAACAAAAATTACGGGATATTCAAAACAAAATACTGGAGCTTGAAGGGGATACCAGTGTTGAAGCCAGAAACAAACGCGCAACACTTGAAAGACAACGCGTTGTACAAAGTGGAGTTGTCGAGGGTTTGCGCGCTGAAAAAAGTGAATTGAACAAAACATACAATAAGCTTGTAGAAAAATTCGAAAAGAAACAAGATGACCTTGAATTAACGCGTGAAGAATTAAAAGAACTGGATAAAATGAAATGGGATTATGAAGCTTTAATACTTTCTCAGTTGGAAATTAACGCTAAAAAAGGACAAGGACTTGAAGCGATTGACAAAGAACTGAAAAAGTTGGATATAAAGAAAGCAAAACTAGATGAACAACTGGACCAAGGAGATATTAGTTTAAAACAATACCAAAAACAGAACAGCGAATTAAATGAACAGCGAGACAGGTTAATAAAGGCTAAGGATGAGCTTAGACAGATTAATAAATTAGCTGGCGAAACGGTTTACAGTAAAACGATTCATCTCGATACTAATCCAAGCTTAGCTGCATTTGAGCGACGATTAGCCAAAGATTCTTATAAAACATTGAATATCACCACAAGCGGTGGTGGTCATTATGTTCCAGGGTTTGCAGATGGTGGTACACACAAAGGCGGTCCATTCATAGCAGGTGAAGAGGGTTTTGAACTTGGAAAATTAGGCAGTAACTTTGAAATGTTGAATGCAGGATTATATGACAGACCTGCTGGTTATCAGGTATTCGATCATGATGATTCTAAGAGAATACTAAACTCATTAAACAACATTCCTGCTTACGCAAGTGGCGTTGGAACAAGTGGTGAAGCTGATAAGATTGTGAATAGGTTAAACGGACAACAACCTCAAAATTTACAAGGGGAAGCTGTCATTTACACAACAGTTATTAACCAGGTGAATGGCAGAGAGGTTAGTCGAGAAATCCATAAAGACATTACTGAGTTTCAAAATCGCGAGAAGGAAGTGAGGGATAGCTTTGCCACTTAAATCATTAACATTTAATAACATACGAAAACCATGGTTGCATTTATTACGTGGCAGAAGCAAGCCTCCTTTCGCTTCCATTTCACGCGATTTATTAACTGTACCAGGTATGGATGGAGCTTATTTGCAATCAAGCAGTATCCAACCGTTGATAATTAATCAGCCAGTTGGATTCACAGTAAGAGACGATAATCATGCACTACAGTTAAAAGACGAATTAGCTTCATGGTTAGTAACTGATGAATCTGTTGAATTACAATTTGATGATGAACCAGGACGGATCTATTATGCTGTTGTTCAGAATTCAATAGATGACTTTGAAAAGTTTGCTGAATTGCGAAACGGAACCATACAATTTTTATGCTTAGATCCTTATTCATACGGATCTGAACTCACAGAAGATTTTCTAGGTAATGATGTTGTCACAATTACAAACGGTGGAACTGCTGAAGCTGACCCCATATTTGAATTAGAGGTGCTAGCACCAATTACATTTGCGATGGTTTCGGATGGTGAAGAATACAACTTAATTGGTAGACCTGCAAAAGTAGATCAAGAAGTAATCGATACTAAAACGTTGTTATTGGAAGAACGAGGAGACACGCTTAGTACATGGGGAGCAACTCCTACTAATGTAGACGGTACGGTTGATGGTAATCTTGGTACAGATGGTGACGGTATAACAGTACCTTCTTACGGTACAAATACACCTGATTGGCATGGACCTGCTTTGCTTAAAGAGATCACACCAGCACAAGACTTTGAAGTTGAAATGCACTTGGAAGGTCGTACAACACAAGAAGATCAAACAGTACGTATTGAATTTTATGCATTTGATGAAGGCATGAATGAGTTAGGTAAGATGGCTGTCTTAGACAATAGCCCAAACGTACACACAAAAGTTGCTGAAGCACGACTTGGTGATAGGGCAACCGGTCAATATTTCATGAGTTCACGTAATTATGAACAACGTACCGAGTTTTGGTTTGGTATGGTTCGTATGAAGCGTGTAGGTAATAAAATTGAGTTTTATGTAACGCGAATAGACAACTCTAGCGATCATGTTGATTCGTTAAGAGAGGTATTTGTAGATAGAGCAAATAACTATGGTGGTCGGCTGCAATACATTCAAATCCACATTGGTAAATATGGCGATACCCCACGTGCATATGGGCCGAAAATAAACTATATTCGTGCGACTGGTTTAGCGCAAACAACCGTTGACCAAACACCATATATTGCTTATGCAGGTGATGTTATTAAGTTTGATCATAAAAATGACGAACTCTTGATAAATGGTGAAGACAGAAAAGATTTAAAAGACTTCGGTGCTCAATATTTCAAACTAGCAAAAGGTGACAATCAGATTGTTATGCATCCAAATAATGTATTTAATACCATTGCCCGTTACAGAGAGCGTTTTAAGTAGGAGGTGAACCGAATGTCAATTATCCATATTACAGATGGACAAAACGGTATCATAAAAGACGACATACCAGCCAAATATATAATAAGCAACATGCACCGACAATCGCTGAAAGACACGCTGGAAACGTTTAACTTTACTACATTTGCAGATAAACGCTTTTCACCACATTTAGGTAAGCAAAATCGAGTTATTATCCCTGGTGAGGATGGAGAGCTGAGAGAATTTGTCATCCAGGAATCAATTAAAACAATGGACAAACAAATGGAAGTCTATGCTTCAGCAACCTATCTACTACTTAAAAAAGCAAAAGTCATATATCCGCAAACATTGACAGGGCAAACGCCTTCTACTGCTATGGCACACGCGCTTGATGGAACGGGATGGCTTGCTGGAACTATTGAAGGTGGAGGCAGCCGAACTTTTAATATCGATACACATACAAATCCATACAGCCTTTTAAAGCGTATAGCAACTGATTTTGATTTGGAACTGCGATTCCGTGTAGTAACAGATGGCAACAGGGTTATTGGTAGATATGTTGATTTATTAGAACAGGTAGGGCAATGGCGAGGTCGAGAAGTCACGCTAGGTAAAGATTTACTTGGAATCAAACGAAAAGAAAAGACGGGTAATATCTATACCGCACTTGTTGGACTAGGTCCTGAACAAGAAGACGGTACACGGTTAGAAGTGACGGTTACAGATGAAGATGCGCTTCAAAGATGGGGTGAACCTGACAAAAACGGTGATTTACAGCATTTAATTGGTACGTATGAACCACAATCAACTGACCAAGATATGACCCTCAATAAATTAACTACGTTAACTGAAAGCGAACTTGAAAAACGTGTGAATGAAGTTGTGGAATATGAATCTGATATAGCTGACTTGGAACATGTACCGGGAATGGAAAATAAAAAGATCCGTTTTGGTGATACCATCAAAATAAAAGATACCAAGTTCAGCCCTCCACTTTATTTAGAAGCACGTGTCCATACACAAGACCGCAGCATTACTGATAAGTCAAAAAAGAAAGTTGTTTTGGGTGATTATACTGAATACACGGAAGAGGACGTTATGGCCTTATGGCGTAATCTGCGTAAGCAAGTCGCTTTTAAAATTGGGCAAACGGAATTGGCTGATTACACTTACACAAAGACCAGTATTGATGATAAAGACGGTGTGATATACACAGACAGTACTTCCTATGCCTTCAATCAAGCACAAAACGCTCAATCAAATGCTGAACAGTATGCTTATGATAATTATGAATCGGTTAAAAACACGGTAAATAATAATCGAGACATGTGGGATAAAGCAAGTGTGTTTAATGTAGACGGTACACTTAATGTAGGTTGGTTAAGTGGTCAATTAACTGATGATCAGATACAAAGCGCAGGTACCTGGAATGGACAAGGTACTTATATTGATGAGAATGGCGTTTATACTGGTGTTGTCGTAGCCAGTCAAATTGTCGCAGATTCATTAAGTGCTGTTAGTGCTAATTTAGGTGAAGTTACTGCAGGATCACTAACATCCAATACTACAATTGATGTGACAACAGATTTAAGCGTAGGTAAAACTATTTATATGGATAAAGCCGGGTTTTTGGACGGAAGGGATATTTACTATGGTGATGGAACCGTAGATGTTAGGTTTAGATTTGAAACTTCGGGTACTGATATTCATAACGTATATGTAGGTGGTACAGATGCCTATAGAGTTAGGTTAGCTCCTTATGGTTTCGTAGAAGTACTTAGTGACATAGATGTAGAAGGTACAGGATATTTCAGAGTAGCCTCCAACCCGGCATCCGGACAACCATTATTCCAAGTTTTAAGTTCAGGAGCTTCCGAACGTTTACGAGTAGAGCATAACGGTACAACATCGACTACAAATAATTTTCATGCAGATGGAAATTTAAGCATAGGAGGGAGTCTTTCCGGCACATTGAGTGGTGGCACACTTAGACCGGGTAACATATTCGCAACCGGCACGGTGCGGTCAGACGGAAACGGACTTTACAGTAATAATGCAGGACGTTTTTACAATAGCGGTGATGGTATAACCTATCTTCAAGGTGACGATGAAATTCGGGCAACACATTACTTATCCAGTACATTAGCACCTATTCGAGCGTCTGACCATTGGACGGGTTCATTAGAGGAAAACAAGCAGGATATCGTTGTATGGCAAGAAAGTGCATTAGATTTAATAAACAATTCTACTATACACGAATACAGGCTAATAAGTGATGTTGAAGCAGGAAAAGATATCCTGAGACAAGGTTTGGTAATTGGCTATGGGTACGCTACGCCAGCAAAAATTATAGCGCCAGATGGTGAAGCTGTATCACAGTATGGTATGAGTAGTTGGGCATGGAAAGCGATTCAAGAAATATCAACGCTTTATTATGGCCATGATGAACGTATTAACTATCTTGAAATGTCTGATGAGTTGCGAAAAGCTGAAATAAAAGATTTAAAAGCACGTGTAGAACAATTGGAGGGTGCAGCATAATGAAAATAAAAATTGAAAACGGGAAACTAGGGCAGGCAATGAGCCTGTTTTTTGATTTGTCTTTAAAAGGTAAACAATCAAGGCATCGCACTAGGTTTATTAAGTTACTGAATGATCGATTAAAAGAAGTTGCAGAACAGGAAAAAGAATTATTAAAAGAACATTGTAACCTGGACGATGAAGGTGAACCAAAGAAGATTAAAAATGACACTGAATGGGATGTCATAGATAAAGATGCATTCAAAAAAGATATGAAGGAACTGCATGAGGAAGAGTTAATCATTGAGGGTGGTGATGCTCAGGGAATGCTCAAGACTGTTAAAACAGTAGTATTGGATTGTGACAAAGAATTTAGTGGCCAAGAAGCATACACGTATGATTATCTATGTGAACAGTTTGAAATCGATGAGGAGGAAAGTAAATGATTCAAAACATGGAAATAAAAGTGAGTAATGTCCAGTTTGTTACCGTCAAAAATGTTGGTGCGGCTACTGGTGAAGAGCAAAGGGTACATGTTCGTTTCCAGGGTATAGACAGTGAAAAGGAAATTAACATCAACGGTTATGTACCAGCGACGGTTGAAGAATATGAGACTAATTCATCAATGGATGGATTGAGTACTTTGGTTAAGAAAAGGCTTATAGAACGATTAGAGGCATAAACTAAACGCTAAGTAAGGAGTTTTTTGGTTGAAACTTAACACTAAATTTATATTTTATTAACTGGTGGTTAACATTAGTCCTGTAAGATAAAACAGTACACACAAATACAGGAACGGGGTGATTGTTTGCTTAGTAAAATTCTAGGTCTATTTAGCACTCACGATGAAGATATTAATGTATTTGATGAGTTTGGAGAAAAGGAAGAGTTTTTTGAACAAATTGCAAATGAAGGAGAAGAATATTTGGATCCATGGTTAGATGGTTTCTACTAAATAACACGTCCTATGAGGGCGTATTTTTTATGTAGAAAAAAGTATTCACGATAGTCCAACTTAATGTTAGAGGTTGTTGAAATTTATATGTTTTATGTCGCAATGTTAGGGGGTCAGTATGAGTGAAAACAAGGAAGTGGAGGCTGTGGAAAAATATTATGCACTAATGATGGAGTTGAAGATATCGATTACGGAACTTGCAGGGAAAATTGACAACTTAACTGATATGAAAGAGACGTTAGTTGAAACAAAAAAGGTAGCAGATTCTGCAAATAACCGTTCTACTGAAAACGAAAAAGATATTAATGACTTGCAAACAAAAGTTAGTACAAAAGCTAATAAGGAAGATGTTGAAAGGATTGTAAAAGAAAAGGACAACTGGAAACGAAACTTACCAGCATGGGTAGCGGCGATTATAGCAATCGTCGCTTTGTTATTGCCATATGTTAATTAAATTTTTTAAGGAGGAATTTATTATGAAAAACAAAGCAAAAGATTTATCAATACTAATTGTGGGGTTCCTATCAACATTAATGGGATTTTTAGCAACGCTTAATATTAAATTTGAATGGTTAACGGAACAAAGCATCAATGCATTTGGTGCTTTTTTTGTTGCAGCTGCGATGCTTGGTAGTGGAGTTTATGCAGTATGGAAAAACACGTATGTAAGTAAGAATGCAGGGTTACAAAAGAAAGCATTACAATCTCAAAAATTAATAAAAAAATAAGAGGAGTTTTATTATGACAACATTTATTAATCCAACAGATACCAAAAGAGTAACAAGTGATTTCAGGACAAGCCACAGACCAGATCATAATGGTACTGATTTTGCAGATGGCGGTTATCATCCTATTTACGCTGCAGCTGCTGGTAAAGTAAGACGTTCATATTTATCAAGTTCATATGGTGAATGTATTATGATTGAACACAATATTGGCGGTGACGTTTGGGAAACAGTATATGCTCATATGCAAAGCGGTACACGTAGGGTTAATGTCGGAGATCATGTTAAGCAGGGTGAACAGATTGGTGTCATGGGTAATACCGGACATTCAACTGGTCAGCATCTTCATTTCGAATTGCATAAAGATGGCAACTGGAACATTGATAAAACGAATGCTGTGGATCCTTTAGATTATATTGGAAAAGATTTGTTTCCAAGTAAATCTACAAGTAAACATGGAATCGTTCCTTATCCAGGGCATTATATCGGACAAGAGTATGTAGATACTGGTATTGACGTAGAACGTATTCAACGAGCTGTCGGTGTTAAGCCTGATGGTATTTATGGGCCTATTACAGAAGCAGGAGTTCGAGATTATCAGCGTAGGCATGGTTTACAGGTTGACGGTATTGTTGGACCTGAAACTTGGAATGTAATGTTTTAAGTAAGGAATTTAATCAATAAAATAAGAAAACTATTTAATTGTTAGGTGGTAGGCAGACCACTTCCAACGTCGGTGCGGAAACACTTGTTGGATAAACTAAAGCCAAAAGAAAAAGACCCCTTCACAAATGAAGAGGCAAAGCGGAAGTTGAGGGGGAGAATGAACGCCCACTTCCGTGAGTTATTATTTACAGTTTAAGTAATAATATACAAAAACCCCATCGATTAAGATGAGGCTAGGTCGGTGAAAATATGAAGAGAGGTATGTGCCATCTTTGACCTATAAATTTTATATTTACCAAGTATAGTTAAATTATACAAGTAACCCTCTACCATAATTGGTGGAGGGTATGTTTATATTCACTTCTTGATCCTATATTTTTGAAATCTTTCCTCGACAAAACCTATTTGTATTAAATTATTTATATTTTCTCTTACTTGTCCATCATTAGTCACTTCTTTAATTTCTATTGTTTGAGGGTAATTCTTATCAAGTTCAACCAGGATGCCAACTTCAATTAAGGTAAGATTATTTTCCTGGGCCACTTCTAATATGTTTTTCATATTATCATCCTCTCTTGTTGGATTATATTGACTACAGAAAATTTTACCAAAGATTAGGGTGAAATAAAAAGCCATAGTACTAGACTATAGCTGAAACTAACAATTTAAGTATGGCCTCATCTATTAAAGATGGGGTTGTAAACCTTTTAGTGGCCCCATTACATCCCGGACTTGCTCGATATGTTTGACGCCAAACTCCTGTTTAACCTTCTTAATTATATCCAGTGTTAGTCCTCTATTACCTGTTTCAATCTTTGCCACTAGTGACCGGCTTACTTCAATTTTGGCTGCCATTTCGTATTGTGATAATCGGTTTAACTTTCGTATATTCTTAAATAAATGACGATCCATAACGCCCACCTTTTGTGATATTTTGTTCTTACTCTGTAAAAAAATACTTTGATTTTGGCGCCTAGTTTATAATCCTTTTTCATTATATAATATAGCTAATGTCACAAAATTCAAGTGTCTAATCCTCTGTATAATTTTTATTGCTTACGTGTTTTTTATTACATAAAAAAGCCATAGTATTAAACTATGGCTTAATTTTTTTTGGGGTAACAACAACAACTTAAGTTGAGGTATGGTTGTTACAGTTTCAAATTATTACATTTTACACATTATGTATCAATATTTTTCCAACATCACTTTTTCTACCTTTGGCTGTATTTGACATCGGTCGATCCCTAGGTATTTGTACAAACAATCTTAACCCCTTCAACATAATATAAGGTAAGGCTATTTTGAAAGGAGGAATCATAAATGAGTGACTTTTTTGGCGGTTTTGATAAAAAGAGGGATAACAATTTTGAGTTAATCGTTGTTCTTTTTATTTTGTTAATTATTATAGGGGCTTCTTTTGTGAAAAAAGACTATTATTAAAAACCTTACACTTGAGAAGAAGATTGAATTGAGATAGGGAAGACTGCCACCCTCTTCCCCCTCCTATACCCACTATCGTTTGCAGAGAGCGTTGGTGGCATCCAAATTGAAAATAATTTACTTTATTTTCAAACAAACAAAAAAGCCCTCATAACAGGGCTTAATTAATCCACGTATCTTCCTTCAATTCAGAAAAAATCGCTTTATCTCCGTACAAATAATCCCTCATAAGTTCACTCGTTAAACTTCTCAATTCACTAGGAGTAAATTCAAAAACTTCATTCATTCCATTACCACGCACACTGTATTTCATGGTATCGCCTTTTTCGATACAACTTATCTTTACATGATCGATAGTATACAAGTGTTTCTTGGTTGCGTTAAAATCTTGCTGCAATTGTTCCAGAACAGCATCTATTTTACTCAGATAAATGCGGTACATTTTAAAATCATTAAGTACTTCACGATCTTGCCGAAGTACTCTTATGGCCATTGGGATAGTGACGTAATTATTAATCATTTCTTTATCCACTTAAAGCACCCACCTTGTAACGAACGTTTGTTCTTATTATACACAGGTGGGTGTTAATTATTCAATGGTTATTTTCGTTCAAATAGATCATCGATTTTTTTCATTCCAGTAATTTAGCTAGTTTGAAGCAATTAATTAATGAGGGTATGCTATCAGAATGTTTTGGGTGACTTGATAAATAAGGCAGGTAATCCGACAATAGATGTAGAATAGTGTCATAAAGAAGGGGGTAATTAGATGGGGAAAATTAAGTCTTTATTTAAAACCAAATGGATTTGGATAGCAGTAACAATAATTGTAGTAGTTATTTCTGTATTCGGCATTCATAATGTAGGTTATTCAAAAGGCCAGGACTCATTAACTGCAGAAGTAAATAAAGAATTGTTGAATTATGAACAAATACAGGAAAAAGTTGGTGAAGCTGAACAAACATTGGTTGATGTTAATAATAAAATTGAAACAGCAGAATCTGACTTAAAGACCATTGAAGAGAAGGTCGCAAAAAACCAAGATGAACTTGACAAATTGCAAGAACTAGCAAGCAATCGTGATGGTCTGGAAACTGATATATCTCAAGCTGAAAATACACTTAGCACGATAAAGCAAAATATAGAGTCCAAAACAGAGGAACTTCAATCTCTAACGGGAAAATTACAAAAAGCTGAAGGAAAGCCTCTTAAATTAGAAGCAGGTCACTATGTTGTGGGAAATGATTTACCAATAGGGCGTTATAAAATAACTCCAACGCAGGGATCGGGTAATGTATTTATTGATAGTGGGTCCGGTGAGGGCAAAGTATCGGAAACGTTAGGACCTAATCCTGATTATCATCTATCAAGTTATGTTTTCTTTGCTGAAAATGGGGATACAATGGAATTAAATGTTCCAGTCACGTTTACACCTGTAGAGTAAAGGTAGATATAACTATTGTTGACGAATTGTTGACTAAATTCGTCAACAACAACTTAAATTAATCATAATTAAACCAAAAGAAAACATAATAAAAGCTAAGATATTGCGATACAATCACAGTTAAGCTATAATAAAAATACAATAACATATCGATTCCATCTTCGGGGCAGGGTGCAATTCCCGACCGACGGTTAGGAACAATTATTAAATGTTCTAAGTCCGTGACCCGTGCGGCATTTGCCAAGCGGTGGACCTGGTGTGAGTCCGGGACCGACAGTTACAGTCTGGATGGGAGAAGATGTCGAGCCGAAAATTGGTGCGTTTTGCGCCTCTGTTTTCCTGTGAATATATACCCTGAAGCCCCGATTAGGTTTTAGGGTTTTTTATGTTTTTTAGCAGTTAAGAAAGTATAAATCCTTTCTTACTGCATAAGTGCAACTAAGGCTTATCTATATTAAGGCTTGGCGAATGCCAAGTTTTCTAATGTGCATTTTAAAAATATAAAACGGGATAGGCTTACCCTTCATCACAAGACAGATGTGAATCGATTAAAGATGAGGGAGGAGAGTTGATGATGCAAACCACAACTAATAAGCATTCATCAAAATTACTAAAACTTATTATTCTAGCATTATTGGGAACAATTTCACTGGTACTTTTTTTCTTGAATTTTCCATTACCGTTTTTACCACCATATCTGAAAATAGATTTCAGTGAGGTACCTGCATTAATCGCTGCTTTAATCTTTACACCAATGGCCGGAGTAGCGGTAGAAGCAATAAAGAACATGCTCTATCTAGTCGTTTCTGGTGCCGGTGATCCGATTGGTATAATTGCAAACTTCCTGGCAGGAGTAATGTTTATTGTACCTGTTGCGATGCTTTATCATAGATATAAAGGTGTTAAAAGTATTATTTCCGGTTTGATAACAGGAACAGTTATTATGGCAATTGGAATGAGCATACTAAATTATCTTGTCATCCTGCCTGCATATGCATGGTTTATGGGGTGGGAGGATATGAGTCAGAGCGCAAAATGGATAGCGGTATCGCTTGGTGTGTTACCATTTAATATTATTAAAGGAATTATAGTAGGTTTGTTATTTGTACCTTTATTTATAAAAATGAAAAGATGGATTGAGCAAAAACAAGCCAATTTAGCTTAGCTTTATGAGAGTGTCACAGGTGGCACTCTCATTTTTATATATGAAAAGCAAAACGATTACCAAAATAAAAGTGACTGCCTGTTTGCAGTCACTTTATCTAATCGCTTTTCTTAGGCACTACCCCAATTGTGCATCTTGAGATACATATAAGATCATCATTTTCATCAACGATGTTAATTTCCCAGACCATCGTTGTTTTTCCAATGTGTACTGGAGTTCCTTTTGCTGTAACAATTCCTTCACGCTTGCTTTTAACATGGTTAGCATTTATTTCAATTCCAAACACATTAAATTCTTCGGGGGTTACATTCATATATGCACCAATACTTGCTGCGGATTCTGCCAATGCTACGTTTGCACCACCATGCAAAAAACCTGCTGGCTGATGTGTGCGATGGTCAACCGGCATTGTCATGGTAACCAGATTTTTATCAAGAGATGAAACTTCTATACCAAGTGATTCCATTAGAGTGTTTGATAGATCCATTTAAAAGCTCCTTTTTAGATAAAATTACTGATTAATAAAGATATACCAAGAAGAAAACCATAAATGGTATTCGTCTTTCCAGTTGCAACCATTGCTGGCAACATCTCAATTGGTTGGGATTTACCCTGGAATTTTTTGACAACATCAATTGCTTTAAAAATTCCTAATAGCGCAATCGCAGACCAAATTGGAAGCATCCCGACAATAATGTAAACTGTTGTCAGCACAAAAGCTACAGTAAATAATATAGCTAAGCACCGGATAGCATTTTTTCTTCCAAGTAAAATTGCAATCGTTTTCCGGCCATTTTCTTTGTCTCCATCTAAATCACGGATGTTATTGGACATCATAATCGCGCCAATAAAAATAGCGATTGGGACTGAAACCCAAATTACTGTGCTTGTAAGTGTTTGTGTTTGGATGAAATAACTTATTCCGATAATTACCGTTCCCATTAGGAAGCCTGAAAAGATTTCACCTAATGGAGTATATGCAATTGGTAATGGCCCGCCTGTATATAAGTAGCCAAAAAGCATACATACTAATCCAATGACAGCTATCCACCAGCTTGACTCAATACAAATATATACACCTAGCAAAATGGCGACTCCGAAGAAAGTAAGCGCCAATCGTAATACGGTTTTGGGCGAAACACCATCACGAACGATTGTGCCACCAATACCGACAGACTCTTCATTATCCAGCCCACGGGCGAAGTCATAGTATTCATTAAACATATTTGTAGCGGATTGAATTAACATAGATGCCAGCAGCATTGCTAAAAATAAGAAGATATTTATCCCATGATCAATAAGTGCCAGCATTGTTCCGACAAAAACCGGAACAAAAGAAGCTGTTAGTGTATGCGGACGTAACAGCCTCCACCATATCTGGAAACCGCTTTTTTCATTAAGTTCCTGTTTGATAGTAGAATTATTTGATGATTCCACGGATGTTCTCTCCCCTGTTTGTTCGCAGTAAGAAAACTTCTTACTGGAAAAGTACAACTAATATCACATTAACATATATAGTTTAGGCAATTCAGCAAGGGGTGTCAATTGGAAATATTTCATTTAAGCGCCATAATAAAAGTCAATCCTTGAGAATCAGGCAAAAAGAGAATAAAATAGATATGGTACTTTGTGATTGTTTAAAGTTACGGAGGTTAAGGTTGATGATAGAAATTAAAGAAGAGCTGATTGAGTCGCTACTCGAAGAAGCGGTCGATCAAGCTAAATCAAATAATAAGACACAAATAATAAGTATGACGAAAGAAATAAATGAGACAAACCCACTTCGGTTTTTTGAATCTGCTAAAGAATTAGGAATGGATCGTACTTTTTGGACAAGCACTTCAGAACAATTTTATTTAGTGGGTGTCGGAAGTGCGTTTCATATTGGTGCTAATGAATACCGTTTTCAAAATACGGAAAAACAATGGGAGAAACTATTAGAAGATGCAATTATTCATAATCCCTACAAGGTTCCTGGAACAGGCATGGTTACTATGGGCGGTATGTCTTTTGATCCAAGCATTCGAAAGTCTGATTTATGGAAGAAGTTCGGTCATAGTTCGTTTACGATACCAAAGTTTATCCTGACTGTAAATGAAGGAAAGTATTTTATGACGACAAATGTGCAAGTGAATCAGGCTGATCATTCCAGGCAGTTAGCAAATGGAATTAAACACGCTGAAGAAACATTAATGTCTTATTCAACAACTCTTCCAGCACAAGCTAGAATCCATTCAAAGAATGAAATTGCACCGCAGCAATGGATGGATACCGTTGAACGTGCAACTGAAAAAATTAACCAAGATGAAGCTGAGAAAATAGTGCTTGCTCGTGAAGTAAGAATTAAGCTGAAGGACGATGCATCTATTACTGCTGTTTTAGATCAATTTATAACTTCACAGTCAAACAGTTTTGTCTTTGCATTTGAACGTGATGGAGATTGTTTTGTCGGAGCTTCACCAGAAAGGTTGGTAAAGCTGAAAAATCAACAATTACTTTCAACTTGTTTAGCTGGAACTGCACCAAGAGGAATGACAAAAGAGGAAGATAGAAAGATCAGCAATAATCTTTTACAGGATGGGAAAAATCGCAGTGAGCATGATTTTGTTGTAAATATGATAAAAAATGCAATGGAACTTTATTGCACTTCTATTCAAATTCCAGAGGACCCTGTGATTTATCCGCTTAAAAATTTACAGCATTTATATACTCCAGTCACTGCTACCTTAAAGAAGGGATACAGCATTTTTGATATTATTAAACAACTGCACCCAACACCAGCCTTAGGAGGTGTTCCGCGCGAAGAATCACTTAAGTTTATTCGTGAACAGGAACAGCTGGATCGTGGCTGGTATGGCGCACCAATTGGTTGGCTGGATTCTAACCAGAATGGCGAATTTGCTGTTGCAATCAGATCTGGTCTGATTCAAGGTGATGAAGCATCACTGTTCGCAGGGTGTGGTGTTGTGAAGGATTCAGATCCACAAGCTGAATATGAAGAAACAAATATTAAGTTTCTGCCAATGCTGTCCGTTTTAGGGGGCTAATGATGGATTATACAGAAGTATTAACACGATATATTGCAAACTTTGTAGATGAGCTCGTTCAAAGCGGGTTGACCGATGTGGTGATCTCACCTGGTTCCAGGTCGACACCATTGGCAATGACAGTGACAGAACATCCTGATATAAACCAGTGGGTAATTATTGATGAACGTTCGGCTGCTTTTTTTGCATTAGGATTAGCCAAAAAGAAAAATCGAGCTGTAGCAATTATTTGTACATCTGGTACTGCTGCAGCAAATTATTATCCAGCTATTGTGGAAGCACATTATGGGCGCGTTCCTTTAGTTGTATTAACGGCTGACCGCCCACATGAATTACGGGATGTAGGAGCACCACAATCGATTGAACAGATCGGCTTGTATGGGTATTATGCTAAATGGTTTCACGAAATGGCATTACCTGAAGCTGATTCTAAAATGCTGGAATATGCTAGAAGTAAAGCATCACGTGCAGTAAATACCGCTACAGATGGTAATGCGGGTCCGGTTCATTTGAATTTTCCGTTGCGTGAACCATTAATTCCAGATTTTACCGTATCTGATTTGTGGGGACAGCAGGGTGATCAAGCATATTATCCTGTATTTAATGGAGAGAGAAGGTTACATCTGGATCAGTTGAATCAACTAATCCAGAAATTACAGACACATCAAAAAGGGTTAATTGTTTGTGGCCCACAACTCGATAAGGAGTTTGCTGAGGCAGTCGTACAGCTTGCTGCATCATGGCAAGTTCCTATCCTGGCTGACCCGCTGTCACAGGTGAGGTCTGGTCAGCATCATAAAGATCAGGTGATTGAGGGTTATGATGCAATATTACGAAATGATTCGATTCGTAAACAATTGAAGCCTGACTTTATTATTCGTTTTGGGGCCATGCCCGTGTCTAAAGCCTATCTCTTTTATGTAAAAGAACATAGTGAAATTTCTCAGTATATCGTGGAAAGTGAAGCGAGTTATCGTGAACCAGCGGGCAATCGAACTGAATTTATTTATGCTGAACCGGATTTACTGTGCAATGATTTGGCTGCTGCAAATTTAATGTTTGATGAGAAATGGCTGGAAAAATGGCAATCTATGAATCAGGTTGCCAAAAAACATCTCCTGGGACAAGATGATTCAGTTATGCTTACAGAAGGAGACGCTACCAGAGTTCTAATGGATGCTATTCCCGATGAGAGCAGCTTGTATGTCGGTAACAGTATGTCCATTAGGGATGTGGATACGTTTTTTGTGACAACACCTAAAAGATTAAATATACTTGCCAATCGTGGTGCTAATGGGATTGACGGAATGGTGTCAAGCGGATTAGGTGCAGCTTCAACAGGTGATCCGGTTACATTGTTACTTGGCGATTTATCATTTTTCCATGATTCAAATGGGTTATTAGCTGCAAAGCAATATAAGTTAAACATAACTATCCTTTTAATTAATAACAATGGTGGTGGCATCTTTTCTTTTTTGCCCCAAGTAAATTACAAGGATCATTTTGAGGCTCTGTTTGGCACCCCAATGGACGTTAACTTTCAACATATAGTTGAAATGTATGGTGGAAGCTATGTTGGGGTCAATAGCGATTCAGAGTTAAGAGAAGCGCTGCAGTCTAGCTATGAGAGTCAAGGACTGTCGGTGATTGAAGTGAAGACTGACAGAACCGTAAATATGGAATGGCATCGAAGCAAATGGCAGGCAATCGAGAATGAACTGTTGAATTAAAGGATGATTCTGTGTATTTTAAAGTAAATGATGCATCATATTGGTATGAAATAGATGGTCAAGGTAAGGAGACAGTAGTGTTATTGCACGGTTTCACAGGTACAGCTGCTACTTGGACTTCTTTTATAAATGACTGGCAGGATCATTATCAGATCCTTACCGTTGATCTTCCAGGACACGGAAAAACAACTTTAGGTACACCAAGAACAATGGAAGAATGTTGCTCTGACTTAATACATTTATTAAATTACTTAAAGCTGGAAAAAGTTCATCTTGCAGGCTATTCTATGGGTGGAAGGACGGCATTATCTATCGCAATGCTTTATCCGGAGCGAATTAAATCATTAACGCTGGAAAGTGCTTCACCTGGCTTAAATTCAGATGATGAACGGAAGAGCCGTGTTAATCATGATGAAAAACTTGCCAGACGTATTGAACAGAATGGGATTGAGTCATTCGTAGAGTTCTGGGAAAATATCCATCTTTTTAAGACACAGAAAAGTCTGCCAAACAATATTCAAAATCAGATCCGTGATGAAAGATTAGCACAATCTGCGGAAGGTCTGGCTTACTCACTCCGCTATATGGGGACAGGCAAGCAGCCATCCTGGTGGGATCAATTACAAGATATTACTATTCCTGTACTTTTAATTGTTGGTGCATACGATCAGAAATTTATTGATATAAATAAATTGATGTCAGAACGCATTTCATCAAGTAAACTGGTGATTGTTGAAAATGCCGGTCATGCAATTCACGTGGAACAGCCAGGAATTTTTGGTAAAATAGTAAATGAGTTTTATAATTCAATATGGTAGTAGTAAACTACATAGTTATTTTTAAAGGAGGAAAACAATGACTGTACAATGGGAAGAAGTTAGAGAGTATAAAGAAATTACGTATGAAAAGTATGATGGTGTTGCAAAGGTAACGATGAATCGTCCCGAAAAACACAATGCATTTACACCACTAACGGTAAATGAAATGATCGACGCTTTTGTTGACGCACGTGATGATTCATCAATCGGTGTTGTTATTTTGGCTGGTGCTGGCGATAAAGCATTTTGTTCTGGTGGAGACCAATCAGTGAGAGGACATGGTGGCTATGTTGGTGATGACCAGGTGCCGCGTTTGAATGTTCTTGATTTACAAAGGTTAATCCGTACGATTCCAAAACCAGTTGTGGCAATGGTATCTGGTTATGCTATTGGCGGTGGCCATGTACTGCATGTTGTATGTGACCTGACAATCGCTGCAGATAATGCAGTGTTCGGTCAAACTGGTCCAAAAGTAGGCAGCTTTGACGCTGGATATGGAGCAGGTTATTTAGCACGTATGGTTGGTCATAAGCGTGCACGCGAAATCTGGTATTTATGCCGTCAATATAGTGCCGAAGAAGCATTTCAAATGGGCATGGTAAATACTGTAGTCCCGCTGGACAAGCTAGAGGATGAAACGCTTCAATGGTGTGAAGAAATGCTTGAAAAATCACCAACAGCTCTTCGTTTCCTAAAGGCATCATTTAATGCCGATACAGATGGATTAGCTGGTTTACAGCAAATGGGTGGAGACGCAACACTTCTTTACTATACAACTGAGGAAGCAAAAGAAGGACGCGATGCATTTAAAGAGAAAAGAAAACCAGACTTTAAGCAATTTCCACGCTTCCCGTGATTTTAAATATTTTTTAAAAAGAGAGACCTTTGCTTATGATAGGCAAAGGTTTTTCATTTACTGAATGAGGAGGTCAGCATTATGCCTGAAACCATTCCACATTGGCTGACAAAACAAGCAAATATTGCTCCAGATCAAACTGCAATTGAACTGGAAAATGAAACTTCCTTAACTTTTTTGGAACTAAAGGAAAAAAGCCAACATTTTGCTCAAAAACTAGCACAATTAGATATTAAACAAGGATCACATGTTGCTATTTTATCTAACAATAATGTTGATATGGTAATTGCAATACATGCACTAAGTTATCTTGGGGCTGTTGCGGTCATGCTGAATACTCGCTTAACTGAAAAGGAATTAGCATATCAAATCAGCGATGCAGAAGTTTCACATGTATTGGCTGAAAATAATAATACAAATTTCAGTGTACCGGTATATACATTTTCTAAAGTTAACTCGCTTCAGGAAAAGATAGTTGAGTTGCGAAAGGAAATTAACTTAGGTGACAGATTCACTATTATTTATACATCAGGTACCACAGGATTCCCAAAAGGTGTAGTTCATACTTATGGAAATCACTGGTGGAGTGCAATAGGTTCTATGTTGAATCTGGGCCTAAATAATAACGACAAGTGGCTTAATGCATTACCTATTTTTCATGTTGGTGGTCTGTCTATTTTTGTTAAAAGCGTTATTTATGGGATGCCTGTTTACTTAGTTGATAAATACGATAAGAGAAGTGTACATGATGCGATTATGTCAAAAGGTGTGACAATTGTTTCTGTTGTTACACTTATGCTAAGGGAACTTGTTGAGTACCTTGGTGACAATCTCTTTCCAGATACCTTCCGTTGTGTGTTGCTAGGAGGCGGACCAGCGCCAAAGTCACTCTTGGAACAGGCGAAGTTTCGTAATGTCCCTGTGTTCCAATCTTACGGTATGACAGAAACGTCATCACAAATTGTAACTTTAAGCCCAAATGATGCTTTGGACAAGATAGGTTCTTCTGGGAAGCCATTATTCCCAGCCCAGTTGAAAATTGATGCACTAGATAAATCAATTGGTGAGATATTCGTAAAGGGCCCAATGGTTACAAGTGGTTATTTTAAGAATGAAGCAGCAACAGAAAAAACGCTAAATGATGGATGGCTAGCTACTGGTGACCTGGGTTATCTTGATGATGATGGTTTTTTATATGTTGTCGATCGACGAAAAGATCTTATAATATCTGGTGGCGAAAATATATATCCCACTGAAATCGAGAGCGTCCTGTCTGAGATGGATGCAGTCCAGGAAGTAGGTGTTGTCGGAAGAAACGATGATAGGTGGGGACAGGTTCCCATCGCATTTGTTGTTACAAATGATAAATCTGTTTCGGCTGAAGTTTTACTGGAATTTGCCAGTCAGAAACTTGCTAAATACAAGCTGCCAAAAGAGATTCATTTTATTGATAAGCTTCCGAGAAATGCGTCAAATAAAATTGTGAAAAATAAATTGTTATAGTTTACCTGCGCTAGCATAGCGATTATTTTCTTACTGCATTTGTACAGCGAAGGCATTCACTATCGAAGCTTGGTGATTGCCTAGTTTTCTAAGAATAGACTTCCTTAATACAGCACCACAGCGGTTAACACAGTAATTTTTAATTTCCGCTAGATTGTCGATATTTTGTTGCCACTTTTTTGGCTTGAGAATCGAATGTAGTAACACAAAGTATTATTTTAAAAAAAATAATACAAACAACATCAAATGTCGTATGACCATAAACGAAAATAACTGCCGTGAGTGATTCGTATAATGTGCTGAATTAATTTTCCGTACAGATACAAAAAGCATTGCTTATTAGTAATTTGGGGACATGAGGGACCTTATTGTATGGAAAACAAGCAATATAAAGGTTTAAGCGGACACCAGATACCTTATTTGCTATAATTACTCCTATTTCACTTGGATATATGTTAAATAAGCGCTTCTGCGTCCGCGAATCCCACAAAAAGCACTTTTTAACCGAAATAGCAGCTCCTGTGTCCACTAATCAGATGAAAGCTAATAGCGATTATTTTATCAACAGCTATTAGAAATAAACAATGGCTTGTAGAAAAACCAATACTTACTTACAGAGGATGTCCTTCTTACTTATACAATCGAAGGCCGGAGTGAAAAAGTGGCATCTTAACAACAATTTGTTTGAAAATATGAATTTTCATTGAAAATGATTCTCAAAGTCATTGACTTATATCCTAAAACCAAATAAACTGTATATACAATGTAATGTGAAAAACTGTGCATGTACATTCTAAAATAGTTGTATATGCTTTTTAGTGAAAGAATGCAGACGTGGGGAGAGATTCCAATGCAAACGTTGACAGCGAAGGACTTAACACTTGGCTACGGTGAAGACATAATAATAGATGATTTAAATATAACAATACCTAAAGGTGAAATTACTGTTTTAATTGGTGGAAATGGCTGCGGGAAATCTACTTTGTTACGCTCATTAGCTCGTTTACTTAAACCCAAAAGTGGGGATGTTGTGTTAGATGGTGAACATATTGCTAAAATGGGAACGAAGGATGTCGCTAAAAAGCTTTCCATTTTGCCGCAGGGACCAGTAACACCAGAAGGATTATCAGTAATGGAACTCGTTAAGCAAGGAAGACATCCATATCGCGGTTTCCTAAAACAATGGTCTAATGATGATGAAAATGCTGTTAATAATGCACTTGAAGCTACCAATATGATGGAGTTTAAGGATCGCTCAGTTGATTCGTTATCTGGAGGTCAACGTCAGCGAGCATGGATTGCAATGACTTTGGCACAGGAAACGGATACAATATTGTTAGATGAACCTACAACATACTTGGACATGACACATCAAATTGACGTACTTGACTTATTGTTCGAGCTCAATGAAAAAGACGGGCGTACGATTGTAATGGTACTGCATGATTTAAACCTTGCCTGCCGTTATGCCCATCATATTGTCGCAATTAGAGATAAACAGGTGTTTGCCCAAGGTAAACCAGAAGAAATTGTTACATGTAAACTAGTTCATGAAGTTTTCCAAATGAAGTGTGATGTGACATTTGACCCTATGTTTGGTACACCAATGTGTATTCCGCATGGAAGAGGGCGATGTATTTATGCTAATGGAGCAGGAGCATCGCAATCAGCAATTAACTGAATAAAATCGTAAAGTAACCCATCAGTCTTCGCAGATTGATGGGTTTTTTAATTTATCCATACATTTATCCAATGCATTTGAGGCAAATTATGAGCAGGAGGTGCTGTATGGAAAAAAAGAAATTTTATATTAACTTGGGAAGTCAGGAAATATCTCAAATAAAATACGATAATAATGACGAGTTTGTAATTCATGCAACAGAGGACGAGGTACGTGTCTTACGCGATAAAATGGATGACATGTATAACGCTGATTATCGTTCATTCTTTCGATCACATGTGCCTATTATGCCATATCATAATGACAGCTCGAACGATGATTATGATATAGGCATAACAGAAGCTTTTCAAATGATCTATGATTTGGGCGATGAGACTACCAAAAACCATATAGATAGTATGGGTGTTCTCTCAGATGGACACGAGTGATTTGGAAAACGGAATAAGAGTACCCCTCTTATTCCTGTTTTTTTTTTGGCAGATAAGAAAGTACTGCATAAGTGCAACTAAGGCAATTCGCCCAAAGGCTTGGCGAATGCCAAGTTTTCTAAGAAGAAGTTTATAGGACCAGAAAAAAAGGAATAGTATAACAGGATGTTCTTATATAAGTAAGAAGGGAGCGAAAAACATGAAAAAAAACATATACCTTAAATATTTTAAGTGGGTTATCAGTTGTACTATTATTTTGCCATTATTTTTTATGATCCAAACAACCGAAGTTCAAACTGCATCAACAGTTGAATATAATAATAACCATGAAAATTCTAAGGTAAGTGCACAGACATTAAAAAAGGAAAATTTTGAAAAGAAGCTTTCTCATGAACGGATTGTCTCCCTTACAAATCAGTTTATGAAAATACTCGTACAGGATGTTGACAGTAATAACAAAGTGGTCAATTTTGATACGAAGAACGAGTTGCTGAAGGAGTTTGAAAAAGTAACCACCAATAATGTAGCGGCTGAATATGTTGATTATTATTACAAGAGTCAGCCAAGTGGATTATATATAATACCCACTGAAACACCGCCTTGGTTTAACAAAAAAAATGACTATGATATGATACAAAAAGAAAGTAATGTAATTGAAGTTGTACAGGAAAATAAATCTGATTTAAATGGGTCGTATATGGTGAAAATCGAATTCACATATAATGATGGATGGAAAATAACAGGCATCGAACATTAATTCTATAGTCGAATATGAAAGCAGTTGAAATAATGTATACATTCAAAGATTATTACCATAATGAAGTAAAGCTATCATTTGATGACCACCCTTTTTCAAATAAACCGAAACATGTGTGGGTTATTTGTAAATTCAATGATGATTGGCTGCTAACGAGACATAAGGACCGTGGATTGGAATTTCCAGGTGGGAAAGTAGAAAAGGGTGAAACCGCACAGGAAGCTGCTGTTCGAGAGGTCATGGAAGAAACTGGAGGAACTATTGATTCAATAAGGTATATTGGACAATATTATGTTGCAGGTAAAGGTGGCAACATAATTAAAAATGTCTACTTTGCTGAAATCAAAGAACTTATTCCTCAAGACACATATTATGAAACAGAAGGACCTGTTATGTTAAAAAAGGTTCCAGAGAATGTCAGGCAGAATAAATTGTATAGTTTTATTATGAAAGATGGAGTTTTATCCTACTGTATGGAGTTTATAAATATAGGATTACTAAAAAAACGCCTGTAATGGGCGATTTTTTAGTTTGAAATCTTAAATAACCATTTCTCTACATATTCTACAATTTTGTACATAATTGCAGCGCATATGGCAATCATTACTAGGCTGGAGATGACGAGCGGAAAGTCAAACACTTTAAAGCCATGAATGATTAAGTATCCTAATCCTTCTTTTGAGGTTAGGAACTCTCCAACGATTACTCCCACCCAGGATAGTCCTATCGTTACTTTCATAATCGAAATCACTGAAGGTAATGCGGCCGGGAATACGGCTTCCCTAAAAATCTGTCTTCTATTAGCTCCAAAGCTTTTTAAGACTTTTTCATAGTTTGAATCTACATCTCGAAATGCAGTATATACAACAAGCGTGGTAATAATTGCAGATATTATTGCTCCCATTGCAATTATGGATACATAGCCAGGACCTATTGCCATAATGATGATCGGGGCAAGGGCGACCTTAGGCATTGCATTTAATATTACTAAGTAGGGATCCAATATTCTTGAAAGCCTTAATGATGACCATAAAATAACAGCGAATATATTCCCTGCTATGGTTCCTATTAGAAAGCCTAAAACTGTTTCAAGCAAAGTAACCTGTATGTGGGTGGTTATTGATCCATCTGAAAACATCTTCAGTAACATGCTTGAAATTTCTGAAGGGGAACTAAATAACAATGGATTTACCCAATACATTTTGCTAGAAATTTCCCAAAGAGCGATAAAGGAGACTAGTATCATTAATTGCCACAAAAAGATGATCTTTCCTTCATGATTTTGTTGGTTTTTATAGTTGTTATGAAGTTGATGATCTGATTCAAGCTTCATTTAGTTGACCCACTATCTTCGCTTTTGACATGTTTACTTCTAACTCTTCCCAGATTTTTTCGAATAAAAGCTGGTACTTTGGATGTTTTCTTACTGAAAATGGTGCTTCATCTCGTAATTCCAAAGGGACTTCGAATGTTTTTTCAATAGATCTAGTATTTGCATCCATTAGAATTATACGGTCACTCATAGCAATAGCTTCACCAATATCATGGGTTACCAGTATTGTTGTTTTGTTGTACATTTTAAGAAACCGTAACATTAAATCTTCCAGCTTTACCTTAGTTTGATAGTCGAGTATTGAAAATGGTTCATCTAATAATATAATTTTTGGATCAGTTATTAAGGTACGAATAAGAGCAACCCGCTGACGCATTCCGTTTGATAAGGAAATTGGATATAAATGCGTTACATTTATTAATCCAGCTTCTTTTAAAAGATGGGATGCTTCACCTATTATTGCTTCTGTTTGATTTTTACCAATTTTTGGCCCAATAAGTACGTTATCTATTATTGTTTTCCAAGGGAATAAAGAATCTTGTTTTAGCATATAGCCTATTGACGATTCAGATTTATTGATTGGCTGCTGTTGTATTAACACGTCTCCAGTTGTTTGCTTGATAATTCCAGCAATTATTGATAGTATCGTTGACTTTCCGCAGCCATCGGGACCTAAAAGGGTAACAATTTCCCCCTCTTTAACAGAAAATGATATATTGTCGAGCGTTTTTGTATAATTTTTTTTTGAAAAGTAATAGTGTGAAACGCGATCTAAGGTAAGAAAAGTCATGGGCTTCCCTCCTGAGCTGAATTGTGAAGTTTAAACTCAGCTATTCTAACTGCACGTTGGCTTCTCAACTATAAGCAAAAAACATTAACATATATCGATATATTCATTTGGGATTTACAAATTCCAGGTTATATTTTGTCATCATAGCCTATGCGATTTAAAAAAATTGTGTGAATGCCTATATTATTAGGAGGAAATAGCAAAAAAAACCGCCCTCAAAAAATGAGAACGGTTGCCAGCATGTGCTGTCAAAGTTTTTCCTTCATATATTAAAATCCTTTTGGGATGAGGAAACCATAGTTATTCAGGCCTGTATAAAGGACCTGCTTCCTTAATTTCGTTACTTGCTAACTTAAATTTCTTAAAGTTTTCATGAAATTTCATTGCAAGTGCTTTTGCTTCCAGATCATACGCAGATTTATCTTCCCACGTATTCTTTGGTACAAGTACTTCATCAGGTACGCCAGGTACATGCATTGGAATTGTAAGGCCAAAAACATCATCGTGGGTAGTTTCAACTGTATTGAGTTCTCCTTCTAACGCTGCATGTATCATTGCCCTTGTGTATGACAGTTTCATACGTTTTCCAATTCCATAGGAACCACCAGTCCAACCAGTGTTAACCAAAAATACATTAGAGTTATATTGGTCTATTTTATCGCCAAGCATTTTTGCATATGTTGATGGTGCTAAGGGCAGAAACGGTGAGCCAAAACATGCTGAGAAAGTTGCTTGTGGCTCTGTTACGCCTCGTTCTGTTCCAGCAAGTTTGCTGGTATACCCACTTAAAAAGTGATACATTGCCTGTTCTTTCGTTAATTTGCTGATTGGCGGCAATGTTCCGGATGCATCAGCTGTTAGAAAAATTATAGTGTTAGGGTGACCAGCAATACTTGGTGAAGTAATATTATCAATATTTTCAAGTGGATATGCTGCTCGTGTGTTTTCGGTTAATGATGTGTCATCATAATCAGGTAAGCGTGACTCTTCTTCAAGAATTACATTTTCAAGTACTGAACCAAACCGAATAGCATTGTAAATTTGTGGTTCTTTATCCTGAGACAGATTGATACATTTTGCGTAGCAGCCACCTTCTATGTTAAAAACACCATTTGGACTCCATCCATGTTCATCATCGCCAATTAAACGGCGGTATGGATCAGCAGATAATGTTGTTTTACCTGTCCCGGATAGCCCGAAGAATAATGCAACATCACCTTCCTGGCCAACATTCGCTGAGCAATGCATGGATAAAATGTCGCGTTGTGGCAATAGGTAATTCATTATCGAAAAAATGGATTTCTTAATTTCACCAGCATACTCGGTACCACCAATTAAAATGATTCGTTTTTTAAACGATATCAGGATAAACGTTTCAGAATTTGTTCCATCCACCTCTGGATCTGCTTTGTATGTAGGAGCAGACACAACAGTGAATTCGGATTGATGGGTCTTTAATTCTTCATCTGTCGGCGTAATGAATAATTGGCGAGCAAATAAATTATGCCATGCATATTCGTTTATAACCTCAATGGGCAAGCGGTACTTTTCATCAGCACCAGCATATCCTTTAAATTGAAATAGCTCTTCCTTGTTCTTTAAATAGGTGATTACTTTCTCGTAAAGTCTTTCGAATGACGCTTCATCTATTGCTTGATTCACCAGACCCCAGTCGATAAATTCTTCACAAATATCGTCACGTACAATGAATTTGTCCTTAGGGGAACGGCCGGTATATTCACCGGTAGTTGCACAAACTGCTCCTGTTGCAGTTAGAGTACCTTCTTTACGCGATAAAATCTTTTCAACTAACTTAGGTACAGCAAGGTTTTTTTGTAAATTATTATGCGAAAGTAAATCTTTTAAAAATAGTGATTGTTCCACCGTTTTCATTTGTAATACCTACCTTTTTGATGGATTTGTATAGAAAGGCGATAACGTTCAATTATCAAATTATCTAAATCTAATCATTAGTATAACACATTAATCAAAATAGTCCATACTAATAATGTGATTATTTATATGAAATTTTCGTGACAATCGTGTATGTAACTAGCAAATAGTTGACATCGCAAGGCTATTTCGATAGGATAATTCACGAACGGATACTCTCTTATTCAGAGTTGGTGGAGGGACAGACCCTGTGAAGCCCAGCAACCGTCACATTGTGAAAAGGTGCTAATCTGATGCAAGGATTTGTCCTTGAACAATAAGAGCGAAAGGCCACTATTCCTTTCCTCATGATGCAGGAAAGGTTTTTTGTTTTTTTAAACATATTTTAAAGATGAACAAATACTGAAAAGATAGAGTTCCGTACCATAAGCTTAGGGGAGGATTTAGCCAAATGGCTTCGAATCGTCGGTTATTTACATCTGAATCTGTAACGGAAGGACATCCGGATAAAATCTGTGATCAGATATCAGATGCAATTTTAGATGAAATTTTATCAAGTGATCCAAATGCCAGGGTAGCATGTGAAACAACTGTGACAACAGGATTAGTCTTAGTATCAGGAGAGATTACTACTTCTACATACGTAGATATTCCTGCTATTGTACGTCGAACAATTAAAGATATTGGGTATACGCGGGCAAAATTTGGTTTTGATGCTGATACATGTGCAGTACTTACTGCAATCGATGAACAGTCTGCTGATATTGCTGGTGGAGTGGACAATGCCTTAGAATCGCGTCAAGGTAAAATGAGTGATGAGGAAATCGCTTCAATTGGAGCTGGTGACCAAGGGCTTATGTTTGGCTTTGCCTGTAATGAAACAGAGGAATTAATGCCTTTAGCAATTTCGCTGGCACATAAATTAGCAAAGCGGTTAGCGGATGCACGTAAAGAGAATATATTGGATTACCTGCGTCCCGATGGCAAGACACAGGTGACTATCGAGTATGATGAACATGATAATCCTGTAAAAGTGGATACTATTGTTATTTCAACGCAGCATCATCAGGATATTGCTTCAGAACAAATAGAGAAAGATTTGATCGAACATGTAATTCGTCCCGTTGTACCAGCGAATCTGCTGAATGAATCAACAAAATATTTCATTAACCCGACAGGTCGCTTTGTTATTGGTGGCCCACAAGGGGATGCGGGCTTGACAGGTCGTAAAATAATTGTAGACACATATGGCGGCTATGCACGCCATGGCGGTGGTGCATTCAGCGGAAAGGACTCCACGAAGGTAGATCGTTCCGGCGCATATGCAGCTCGTTATGTAGCCAAAAACATAGTAGCTGCTGATCTTGCAAAAACGTGTGAAGTTCAAGTAGCATACGCAATCGGAGTTGCTGAACCGGTATCCATTGCAATCGATACTTTTGGAACTGGTGTGGTGAGTGAAGAAGCTTTGGTTACAGCGGTTCGCAAGTTATTTGATTTGCGTCCAGCCGGTATTATTCGAATGCTTGACTTACAGAGACCGATATTTAGAAATACTGCAGCATACGGGCATTTTGGAAGAACAGACATCCTATTCCCTTGGGAAAAAACAGATAAAGTAGAAGAGTTACAAGCTTTAGTAAAAAAATAATAGGTAAAAAAAGATATTGCTCATGCAATATCTTTTTTTATTTGACGAAAACTTTTCATTGATTTCACTCGTATATAGAGTAGGAACGTTTTGAAGGGAGTGTGTAAGTCATTGAATGTGAACGAGTCCAAACTTATTAAAAAAATAAAAAAAGGTGATCAGCAAGCCTTTAAGCGTTTATATGAAAAATACGCGGACTATGCACTTCGAACCGCTTACTCGATCACAAAAAATAGTAGCGATGCGTCAGATATTGTTCAAGAGACATTTATTAAAATTTACCGTAATATTGAAACTTTTGATGTGAAGAGACCATTTAAACCGTGGTTTTATCAAATATTAATAAATGAAAGCAGGAGTTATTTATCAAAAAGGTCTAAACAAGCAATAAATATTGAATCGGACCGGTTATTGGACCAGTTAAACCGTAATGCCGAGAAAGACAGGCAGTTTGATGAGTTGGAACTGGGGCTGGATGAACTAGATGATAAGGATCGGACTATCCTGACATTAAAGTACTTGAATGGCTTTACCGAGAAGGAAATTGCCGAAATGTTCGGTGCAAATGTAAATACGATAAAGTCAAGACTTTATAAAGGAAGACAGCGGTTAAAAGTTGCGATGGGAGGGATGAAGGATGAATGAAAAAGAGCTGGACAAAAAAATTGAAGATGAATTAAAAAAAGATACAAATTCAGCTACGGAATTAAAGAATGATACATGGAATAAAATTAACAAAGAACTATTTCCTTCTCAGGGCTTCCGTAAAAAGAAAGGGAAGAAGAGAGGCATTATCTCCGGACTAACTGCTGCTGCAATCGTCGCAATTGCTGTTTTCGGAATGACAGATCCAGGTCAGGCCATGATACAAAGTCTGAAGGATATGTTTGTTGAGGAGAAGGAGCAGGAGATTGAAATTGAAGGGCATAAGGAGGATACCGACGTACAGTTAGAAGCAAATGAAGAGCTCCGTTATGTTATCTATATTGATGATTCGCGCTATAAGATGGTTGAAGGAGATAGCGGTGACCGCATTGTACCTGAGCAGGAACTGGCAGACAGGTATCCGGAAGTTTCAATGGAAATCGTGCGTAAGGAAGCAACCACTGAAGAGATGGTCGAATCCATTAAGAACTCCTTGGCTGACAACAAAATGGAATTGAGACAGGAAGAACAAGTTAATACCCCTATTAATGGTGTCGTGATCAGGGGGATTGGTCCAGGATATACGAATGAGGCTGGCAAAACAGGACAGCAGTGGGACACACCAATTGAAAAATATTATATAACAGAAACAAAAAATAATCAGGTGTTTGTTATTAAGCAAAGTTATTTCTTAGAGGCAGCTGAAGGCCATGGTGCAAGATTTGATTACATGCTGAAAAGCTTTGAGATCGTTAACTAATACTAATTTTGTCTAATAAATTTTGAAATGGAAATGCTTTTAATAAGTAAACACATTTTAAATTCGGCAAAGACTATCATAAGAAACTTTACAAGAAAGAGGGATAAACAATGTGTGGCTTTATTGGAATTCTACGTAATAATCCTGGCAAACCAAACGATGTATATAAAAGTCTCTTTAGAGAACAAAATAATATTATGTCTCATAGAGGTCCTGATGATGAAGGGTATTTTCACGATGAGTTCGTTTCTTTTGGATTTCGTAGGTTAAGTATAATAGATATAGAATACGGTGCGCAGCCTTTAAGCTATGATGATGAAAAAATGTGGCTTGTTTTCAATGGTGAGATATACAATTACGTGGAACTAAGGAACGACTTACAGGCTGAGGGATATGAATTCACAACAGAGTCTGATACGGAAGTAATTGCAGCATTATTTTCGAAGCATAAGGAGGATGCATTTCAATTCCTCAGAGGTATGTTCTCCATCTTGATTTGGGACAAAGAGCAGGAAACATTTTACGGTGCCCGTGATCCATTTGGTATTAAGCCGTTATTTTACCACGAGATGGCGGAGGGAATCGTATTTGCCTCAGAGAAGAAGAGTATTACATTAATGATGGAAGATGAAGAGGTAAATAATGAAGCGTTACAGCATTATTTAAGTTTCCAGTTTGCACCAGAGCCAATGACAATGACAGCAGGGATTAATAAAGTTGAACCAGGTTATTATTTTGTTAAAAAACCTAATGGTCCAATTGCTTTTAAACAATATTGGTCTGCTACATTTAACCCCATATTAATGGAGAAAAAGGATTGGGTTAAACGAATTCAGGACGTCATGTATGACTCTGTCAGTAAGCATATGCGAAGTGATGTACCAGTAGGTTCCTTTTTATCTGGTGGTATCGATTCAACGATAATCGTAGCAATGGCAAAACGAATTAATCCAAACATCAAGACATTTTCTGTCGGCTTTGAACGTGATGGTTATTCGGAGATTGATGTTGCTAAAGAAACAGCGGACAAATTAAACGTTGAAAATATATCTTATATTATTTCACCAGAAGAGTATGTCGAGAAACTCCCAAAAATTATGTGGCATATGGATGATCCATTAGCAGATCCATCATGTGTACCGTTGTATTTCTTAGCTCGGGAAGCAAGCAAACACGTTACTGTTACATTATCAGGAGAAGGTGCAGATGAATTATTTGGCGGATACAATATTTACCGGGAGCCTGAATCGTTAAAGATGTTTAATTCTATACCCACTCCAGCCAAAAGTCTATTGGCAAGAGTAGCGGATGTATTGCCTGAGGGTGTACGAGGAAAAAGCTTTCTGGAACGTGGAACAACACCACTTTGCGAACGATACATTGGAAATGCGAAAATGTTTGAGGATAAAGAAAAAAACCAGATTCTAAAAGTGTATAGCGAAAATACATCATATCAACAGATTACAGAAAAGTTATATGACCGTGTGCACGATATTCCACTTGTGGACCAAATGCAATATGTTGATATTCATACCTGGATGCGTGGTGATATCCTACTAAAAGCAGATAAAATGACAATGGCAAATTCTTTGGAGCTTCGTGTGCCATTTTTGGATAAGGAAGTTTACCGGGTCGCAAGTGAAATACCTGTTGCTATGAAAATTGCAAACGGAACAACAAAGAACATTTTACGCGAAGCTTTCCGTGGAATTATTCCGGACCATGTTATTGATCGTAAAAAGCTTGGTTTCCCAGTTCCTATTCGGCATTGGCTAAAAAACGAGCTTAATGGTTGGGCAAGAAAATTAATACAGGAGAGTCAAACCGATCATTTGTTGTATAAGTCCTACATTCTTAATTTGCTTGACGCTCATTGTCTGGGAAAAGGTGATTACAGTCGAAAAATATGGACAGTACTAATGTTCATGCTTTGGCATCAAATTAATGTAGAGAATAAGTTTGACATTAATGAGTTAAGTAAACCAGATGAAGCTATTGAATTACTTTCAAAAACAAAATCGTTAGGCTAAAAAGGGAAACAGGCATCTGGTTTAGTAAACCGTTATCGCCTGTTTCCCCATTTGTTTCCATGCAGCTTCAAACTCTTCTATTGGAGCTTTTTTTGTTTTATTTAATGGATCATTAAAATAAATAAACTCTTGGTCATATCCTGTAATTAAAACAGAATGTTCCTTCATAGTGATATCAATAGGTCCATCTTTTGTTTGCCAAGTTGTGAATTGGCTTTTGGGAAGCTTTTTATAAGAAGTATTAATAATAACCCAAACTGGCCTGTTCTGGTTTAGCTGGTTTATAATTTGTGAGAAGTCTTTACCGGTGAAATCATAAACACGCTCAGCACCAATATATTGCGCGGCTAAACTGGCAATTGGTCCATGATATACGCCTAAGCCATGTTTAATAAATGAATACATATCTCCAACAAAGCCATTATTAGGATTTCCAAAATACACTCCTTTATTGGTTCGTTTATATCGCGTTTTATCTTTTTTGACCTGTTTTGCTAATTCAAGCTTACTAACACTAACATCGCTATATTGCAGAAGCATAGCAAGACTTGTAACTTCACAGCCACGGGGAAGCTCTGGTAATTGCTTTAGATGTGGTGCCTTAAGATGAGCACTCCTGTTAACACTGAACTGAGATAGTAAAGGTTCAGTGGGGTGCGATATTTTTGCGGCAGGTTGATTGATTAACCCATTCGCAGCTGTTAACAGAACCATCTTATTTTCATTTATATACATTGCACCTATGGATATAGCTGTTATCGTAAAAACAATTCCATAAAGTTTGAATGACGTCTTCACCCATTTTATCGTAACTTTATTACTTAAAAGGGTAAAAATAAGTGCTATAATACAGGAAAGAATAAATAATATAAGGTGCATTTTTTACAGACTCCAATACAACACAATATAGTATACTTTATATTATATCGGTTGAATGTTGTTAAAAATAAAGCCTTTAGAAGTCCAAATTAAGGTTAGTATTTTCTTTGTAGTATTGACCTTTCTCAACATATGATGTTCTTACCCGCTCCATTTCATCATAATCCTTATCCGTAAGAGTACGAACAACTTTAGCTGGTCTTCCTAGAGCCAACGAATGTGGCGGGATTTTTTTCCCTGGTGGTACAAGACTTCCAGCACCAATAAAGGCGTGTTCACCTATTTCTGCACCATCAAGTATCACAGACCCCATCCCAATAAGAGATTTATTACGGATCGTACAAGCATGCAATGTTACCTGATGACCAACTGTTACATCATCTTCTACTGTAACAGGCATGTTAGGACTTTGATGAATCATAGAAAGATCCTGAATGCTCACTCGCTTTCCGATACGTGTAGGGGCGACATCTCCGCGAATAACAGTGTTGAACCACACATTTGATTGCTCGCCGATGATCACGTCACCGATGACAGTAGCATCATTTGCAATAAAAACGGAGTCATGAATTTCAGGTTTATGGTTTTTATATGAATGTATCATTTGAATCCCCCTAAAAATTATGGTGATATAGGTAGTATAGCAAAATTATCGGATTATTGTCTTGGGAACGGAGGAACTTAGTTGGGGTACAGAATACCAAAAACACCATTAACTCTAATGGCAACGGTCTATCGAAAGATCTTCCCAGCAGTGAATACTGAATTAGCTTTTTGGCAAAAACGAGCAAATGAAATTCCAAATCAAGAGTTACGAACACAAGCGCTTGCGAGTATTAAATCAAAGCGATTTCATTGCCTTGGTGGTGCTGTTTATGCATTGCTAGCTGGGTATAAATGGCAAGAAGCTATTCGTTTTATTGTTGCTTATCAAACGATTAGTGATTATTTGGACAACCTTTGTGACCGAAGTACTTCGATGGATCCTGATGACTTTCGTTTACTGCACCAAGCAATGATTGATGCTTTAAGCCCAGGGAATTCAATAAAAAATTATTATGAACTTCGCACAGACCAAGTTGACGGGGAGTATTTAGCAGACCTCGTACGAACCTGCCAAAAGATTTTTCGGAATATGAATGACTATGAGGTTATTCGTGATTATATCCTGAAACTCGAACAATTATATGGTGACCTTCAAGTACATAAACACGTAAAGGAAGATGAGCGTATTTCCCGATTGAAGAATTGGTATGAAGCAAATAGGGTGAATACGTTAAGCTGGTATGAATTTTCTGCTTCAGCAGGGTCTACTTTAGGCATTTTTTGTCTCGTAAGCTATACGTTAGGTGGTAACATGAGTAAAGAGCTTGCCGGCAATATTTATAATAGTTACTTCCCATATGTCCAAGGTTTACATATTTTGTTGGATTATTACATTGACCAAGAGGAAGATAATCTTGAAGGAGATCTGAATTTCTGCAGTTACTATAACAATTATGAGCAAATGAAGAAGCGTTTTGTCTATTTTATAGAACAGGCCGATAAACACGTTCAGTCTCTTCCAAATTCGGATTTCCATGAAATGGTTCATCAGGGTCTTGTTGGTTTGTATTTAGGAGATCCTAAGGTGAAAAAGCTTATGGATGGAGTGCAAATGACTGAAGAACTGTTGCATATAAGTGGTATAAGTGCTCGTTTTTTTCATTGGAATACCAAATTATATTATAAATTTAGACAACCCCGGGATTAATTTCCCGGGGTTTATTTTAGCAGATAAGGAAGTATAACTTCTTTCTTGCTGCTAGTGCAATTAAGGCTTATCTATATTAAGGCTTGGCGATAAGCCAAGTTTTCTAGGCGGACACACTTTACTTTGATAGATGTAAAATAAGGAATTATCACTGAGAATTCCGACCAATGATTAAATTCGAACCTTATGGCTTTTGTTTGCTGAAGAAGTGTTCCGCCTTTTTTAAGATGGCTAGTTCCTCTTCTGATTCTGTTAATTTCTTATCTTTCATTTTCAATTCGTGTTCTTTCTCTTCTAACTGTTGTTCCAGTTGCTTGACACGATCTACGGTTACAGGCTCATTTTCGAATTCACGATAGTGCTTCATCCATTCATGAAGACTGCTTAGTGGAATCTGCAGCTCATCCGCAATATCCGTTATAGTCTTCTTTTGCCGTTGTTCTTGTGCAAACTCAACGGCTTTTTTCTTGAATTTCTCACTGTATCTTTGTCGATGTTCGCCCATGGAAAACCCTCCTAATTATAATTATAACAACTTGAGGTCCACTTACTGGCGTGCCTGTATTAGTTGTAGGTTTTCTTCGCCAAAAAACAGATATTAATTTCTCTTTTGAATCGCCAGTATAAATGGGGGGTCATTTTTCTGGTTAATAAAACCATAGTAAAGCACATGAAACGATTTTTGATCAAGCAAGTGCACGTATCTCACCAATTGTTCCTTTTCTGTCTCTCCGCCTTCATGTCCGTGGTAAACAACGAGCACAACAATCCCATTTTGCTTCATATGGGATAATATCCCTTCAACAGCTAATATAGTGGATTCACTTCTAGTGATGACGGATTTATCACTTCCAGGCAAATAGCCAAGATTAAAAATAGCTCCACCAAGTTTGGTTAGCTTATCAACTGACATGTGATGGATAAAATTGCTGTGACTATCTTTTATGATGGTCGCATTGCTGGATTTATTTTGGGCAAGTCGATTTTTAGTATTTGTAATTGCTTGATCTTGAATATCAAAACCAAATACATGACCATTTTCTCCAACTAGTTTAGTCAGAAAAAGGGTGTCGTGACCATTTCCGCAAGTGGCATCAATAACTGTATCGCCTTTGTCTACGGATTCTTCCAGAAGATGATGTGTAAAATTTAATATACCTTTTAGCATTTTAGATAGATGGCTCCTTAGTCATTCTATGATGTAATTAGTTTAGCATAGCACGAAATGAAGGGGGAAGTAAGTTGATTGTTAGATTGTAATAGTGTACTATCTAACTATAACGCTAATACGGTTGGGGGTTATATGTATATGGAAAGTAGTGCATTTAGAGGCTTGTATATAAAAGAATGGAAAATGATGAAAGGGTTCTATATTGGTCAATTTGTTTTTGCTTCAATTATCGTGATAGTAGCTGATGCTTTTAGTGATGCCTCCATTTTCGATTCGCTTATAGGATTACTTACGTTTGGCTTTATTATTTTACCTGGCGTGGTGTTATACAGCTTGAATACAGAGGCAAATCAACTAGAGATATTTTTACATAATCCACAATCAATTCATAAAATACTCTTCGTCAAATTCTTAAATGGAATGTTTTTTGCGCTTAGTTTTTTACTACTATTAGCTGTTGTCGCGGTCAACTTTGAAATGATCTGGGGTGCATCCATTCAAAGTGGTCTGGACTCTTTCTCATTTTTGCTTTTTCTTATTATCAACATGGTAGTTGTTTCAGTTTACCCTACGGTGATACTTGTCTTCCTTTGGACGTTGCACCAAATTTGTCGTACCTACATACATGGATTAAGCATTGTAGCAGTTGTGCTCTTATTGATTATTGGCGTACAGCTGATGAGCGTATTTCGGTCTACTACTTTCTATGAGGTATTAACATGGGGAGTAATTTCTATTCCTAATGATCAGTCAGGTGATTATTTATCAATATCTTTTGGTCCTGGCCAGTTTAGTGGAGGTGTAGATGCTACTATCTTTTTTGGTTCATATGTATTTTACGGATTATTAGTTCTGTTGTTATATGGGGTCTCTGCATACTTACTTGACCGTAAAGTGGAGGTATAGATATGGGGATTGACTTTGATGGGAACAAACCAATTTATCAGCAACTAATTAGCCGAATTTCCAGTGAAATTATTCGAGGGGATAGAACAGTTGGCGGAAAACTCCCTTCAGTTCGAGAGTATGCTTTGGAAGTGGGAGTTAATGCCAATACAGTGCAGAGGGTGTATCGGGAACTGGAAAATTTGGAAATCGTTGAGACAAAACGTGGTCAAGGGACATTTGTGACAAGTAACCAAAATAGATTAAGCGATTTACGAGAAGGAATGAAGTTAGAATTTATTCAGCAATTCATCCGTGATATGAATGATATGGGTTACAGTACAGAAGAAATGATTAAGGGGATCAAATCTGAAGGGCGGGGAAGTAAATGATGCAATTGGACCAAGTGACAAAGAAATATTTTGCCCGTAAGGCGGTTTACCGCTGTACATTAACAGTTGAGCCAGGCAGAATAATTGGGCTCATTGGTGAAAACGGGAGTGGTAAGACAACAATACTAAAATTGCTTGCTGGGTTAATCCGGCCAACAAAGGGAAAAGTGCTAATTGATTCCAAACAAGTTAACAGAAGTGTTAGTGATAAGCTAGCATATTTAACAGATATGGATTATTTTTACCCATATTTTACAATAGAGGAACTGATTGATTTTTATAACAGTCAATTTAAAGATTTTGACAAAAATAGAGCTTTAGAGATTGCTGCCTTTATGAAATTGAACATAAAGCAGAAAACAAAACATCTATCGAAAGGGAATTTAAGCAGAGTGAAGATAGCCGTTACACTTTCACGAAAAGCCTCATATGTTGTTTTAGATGAACCATTTTCAGGGCTTGATCCGATGGTTCGAAAATCAATTATAAATAGTATTATTAATTTTATTGATTTAAAGCAACAGGCACTTATCGTTACTACCCATGAAGTATCAGAAGTGAAACCTATTCTTGATGAGGTAGTTCTTTTAAAGGAAGGTATAATTATAGCACACAAATCAATCGATCAGGTTCGGGAGGAGTATGGGATGGATGTCGTTGATTGGATGGAACGTGTTCATGAGTCAACGGAAGTATATGTGTAAGTGCTTGACAAACCAGTTTCCTTTGATTAGAATTCGATATAAATAAGCAAACGACGATGAGAAGGATTATTAATAAATTTATTCAGGTTTAGCGAGGCAGTGGTTGGTGAGAACTGCTCCTGAAGATTTATGAACTCACCTTTATTAAGTTGCAGAAATGAACGGAAGTAGTTTCTGTCGTAAATCTGCGTTAAGGATACAAGTGAACGCAGAAATTTTGCGTTAATTTGGGTGGTACCGCGGGAGTTATAGCTTCTCGTCCCTTTAGATTGGGATGAGTAGCTTTTTTTATTCGTTTTGTTAAAGGAAAAAGGAGGAAATAGCAGTGAGTTTTAACCATCAGGAAATTGAAAAGAAGTGGCAGAATTATTGGGAAGAGAACAAAACATTTCAAACAAATACTTATTCAAATAAAGAGAAGGTATACGCGTTAGACATGTTCCCGTATCCATCAGGAGCAGGTTTACATGTTGGCCATCCAGAAGGTTATACAGCAACAGACATCTTCTCGAGGATGAAGCGATTGCAGGGGTATGAAGTACTGCATCCGATGGGTTGGGATGCGTTTGGACTGCCTGCAGAACAATATGCGCTTGATACAGGTAACAGTCCTGCAGAATTCACCGCACAAAATATTGCAACTTTTAAGCGCCAGATTCAGGAGCTTGGATTTTCATATGATTGGGACCGTGAAATTAATACGACAGATCCCAATTACTATAAATGGACTCAATGGATTTTTACAAAACTGTATGAACATGGGCTTGCTTATATGGATGAAGTAGCTGTTAACTGGTGCCCTGCCCTTGGAACGGTTCTAGCCAATGAAGAAGTGATTGATGGGAAAAGCGAACGTGGCGGACACCCAGTTGTTCGAAAACCAATGAAGCAGTGGATGCTTAAAATCACCGCCTATGCTGATCGTCTACTGGAGGACCTAGATGAAGTGAATTGGCCGGAGAGTATTAAAGATATGCAGCGTAACTGGATTGGCCGTTCAGAAGGTGCTGAAGTGACATTTGGAATTGATGGGTATGATGAGGAATTTACTGCATTTACAACTAGGCCGGATACTTTATTTGGCGCAACGTACGCCGTATTGGCACCAGAACACCCATTGGTAGAGAGGATTGTATCGGCAGAACAAATAGATGCTGTTGATTCTTATATGAAGGAAATTCAAACAAAATCCGATTTGGAACGTACTGATTTGGCTAAAGATAAAACAGGCGTATTTACTGGTGCATATGCAATTAACCCGGCAAATAATGAAAAAATGCCAATCTGGGTTGCGGATTATGTACTGATGTCTTATGGGACTGGTGCTATTATGGCAGTTCCTGCACATGACGAACGAGATTATGAATTTGCAACGAAATTTGAACTGCCAATTGTTGAAGTGGTTGCTGGCGGGGACATCACCAAGGAAGCTTATGTTGGTGATGGAGAACATGTCAATTCTGATCTATTGAATGGATTGGAAAAGGATGAAGCAATCACTACTATGATTGAATGGCTTGAAGAGAATAATAAAGGTGAGAAAAAAGTAACCTATCGTCTTCGTGACTGGCTATTTGCCAGACAACGATACTGGGGAGAACCAATTCCAATTATACACTGGGAAGACGGCACAATGACAGCTGTACCTGATGAAGATTTGCCAGTTGAGCTGCCGAAAATGAAAGAATTTAAACCTTCTGGAACAGGTGAATCTCCATTGGCTAATAACAGTGACTGGGTTAATGTTGTTGATCCTAAAACAGGTATGAAAGGTCGTCGTGAGACAAATACAATGCCACAATGGGCAGGCAGCTGCTGGTACTTCTTACGGTTTATTGATCCAAACAACCCGGACAAACTTGCTGATCCAGAAGCATTAAAAGAATGGTTGCCAATTGATATCTATATTGGTGGAGCCGAGCATGCTGTACTTCACCTGTTATACGCACGTTTCTGGCATAAATTTTTATATGACATAGGCGTTGTTCCAACAAAAGAACCGTTTATGAAGTTATATAACCAAGGCATGATACTTGGGGAAGGCAATGAGAAAATGAGTAAATCTAAGGGTAATGTTGTTAATCCTGATGATATTATTGCTTCACACGGAGCAGACACGCTCCGTTTATATGAAATGTTTATGGGACCATTGGATGCAGCTGTTGCTTGGTCTACGAATGGTCTGGATGGATCACGTCGCTTCCTTGACCGTGTCTGGCGTTTAATAGTAAACGAAGATGGGAGTCTTTCTGAGAAAATCAGTAATGACAGTGAAGATTCTTCGTTGGAAAAGGTCTATCATGAAACGGTTAAAAAAGTAACGGAGGATTTTGAGAACCTGCACTTTAATACTGGCATTTCACAAATGATGGTGTTTATAAATGAATCCTATAAGGCAGATAGTATTCCGAAACATTATATAGAGGGTTTTGTGAAACTAATTTCTCCTGTTGCTCCGCATCTTGCTGAAGAATTGTGGAGTCGCCTGGGAAATACCGAAACAATCACTTATGCTACTTGGCCAATCCATGATGAATCTAAACTGGTAGAAGAAGAGACGGAAGTCGTTTTACAGGTTATGGGTAAAGTTCGGGCAAAAATCAAGGTAGCAAAAGATATCTCAAAAGACGAACTTGAAAAACAAGCATTGGAAAATGATAAAGTACAGGATTGGCTTGAGGGGAAAACAATTCGCAAAGTTATCGTAGTACCTGGTAAGCTGGTTAATATTGTAGCAAATTAGAATTAAAGGATCTCTTCTAAATCTATAGAAGAGATCCTGTTTTAATTAGATGGTACCCATTCAGTTTGTAAGACTATCCACTTCTCATTTTCGTAATACCAAATTGTTTCAACTGTTCCTAATTGATCTGCATGGTAAGCACCGCTTATTTGCTGATAACTCTTTAACCCGTATCCTTTTCGTTTGCTGATTATTACGGGATCAAAAAATGCTATTGGATCAACCATTGCCGATGATTTTTCTTCTATCAGTTTTCCTTCTTTATTATATATTCCAAGCTGAATATATTCTGAAGCCCGATTTTCTACGTCAACAATATATGGTTCTTGCTCAGGTGAGATTTGAATTTCTACCTTAAAGTTTTCTTTAAATTCACCTTTCACATAAGGCTGTTCAGGTAGGGGTACTTCTTTCAACTCGTCATTCTTTAATGTGTGTAAATGGTAATAGTACAATCCCCCACTTCCGCCAGTTGCACTCTGATAAAAAATATCATTAACCCTATCGTGGTTAAGGTCAATAAATTGTAACTCAGGATCATACCCACCTTCATATGGAATTTTCCATTTTTGTTGATTGCCAGCTGTTATTTCGGTCCAGATATCTCTAAAGTAATCTGTATCATCTGAAAATAATATTCCTTTTAGCAGTATTGTATCTTTCTGAGAGTCCCCTGTTATTTCTTCCTCATATTTGGCAATTGTTTTGGGAGTCGGTGCGTTGTTTTGCTGATCCGCTGCGTGTGTATTTATCGGTACAAGCAAAAAAAGTAACCCAACTGCTGTAATGAAATGTTTGATATAAATCACCTCACTGATGTTTAGTTGATTTATTTTGTGTAAGATAGTTGCAACCTATTCATACGTGGAGTTAAGATGAATTATATACTGATAAAAAGGATGGATTTAAATGGATCATATCAATGAAGTAACACCAAAGGAAGTGGAAAAGTTAATTGAAGAGGACAATGATACAGTTGTCTTGGATGTACGGGAAGATGAAGAAGTAGCACAAGGAAAGATACCAAATGCCAAGCATATTCCACTTGAAAAAATTCCGCATTCTATGAATGATTTAGACAAAGGTAAAGATTATGTATTAGTTTGCCGTTCAGGTAATAGAAGTATGACCGCAGCATCGTTCATGGATGAACACGGTTTTAAAGTATCAAATATGGCTGGTGGAATGATGAATTGGGACGGTGAAGTTATAGTATAGTTTGCGTTTCAATCTAATGGATAATACTTCCATCTAGTTTTCGAAAATCGATTACAAAATACCGTTGACTTCTTTGGTTAGCGGTAGTAATATTGATTCTGCTGTCAAAAAAACAGTCAGTAAAAAATGTTGATTTTTGGTGGCAAGTAAGAAAGTAAGAATCCTTTCTTACTGCATAAGTGAAACAAAGGCTTTCCACATTATTGCACGGTATAAGCCAAGTTTTCTAATATTGACAATAACCGACAACGATGATATAATTTTTATGCTGTCGAAGTAAGTAGATTAACAGTATTATTTGCTCCTTGAAAACTGAACAAAACAACCAGTATGTCAAGAAAACAGGTTAAAAGTTAAACTTTTAAACCCTGATTTCAATTATTAAAGCTAA
>NZ_JAGGKK010000021.1 GCF_017873675.1 Virgibacillus litoralis
ACAATATTCAATTTGAACTCTTTGCTATATTTAGCCATATAAAAACACCCTAAAAGTTAGATTTTTAACTCTAACTTTTAGGGTGCAGTACCTTTGGTGCTCTTTCCTATTCTAAAATATTCCTTTAATGGTGGTGTTGATTAGCCAGGAAATGGTTGAATACATACAAAATCAAGAGCACTATTTCTTTTTTGTACTCCGCAACTGAACCGCTAAGTTCTATGACAGCTTCTTTTAATATACAATAAAAGAAAAATAAATTTATTTTTGGTAAGATGGTTTCAGGGAGGAAAACGAATGTACCTATCTGAGCAATATAGATTTTATAAACTAGCATATAACCTAGTTGCAGAAGATGACTTCGAAATACTGTATATAAATGAAAATGGCGAGGAAATATGGCTTGAAAAGTGTGAAAATAAAACATCATATGTAGTTCGCCTAATACATAAAGGATTTGACTGGAAAAATCATTTGAAAAAGGATATAAGGATTGTTTTTCAGAAAGCAAAAGCAATGAAACGTTTTTTTCTGGGCAAACATATTGAAATACATAACGTATATATTTCCTCCCATTCACCGGTAGATGACTGGGATATACTTAAAAAACCAATGCAACTTAATGAAAAGAATCCAATGAAAATGAAGGTTTACTATTTATCGGAGGAAGAAAAAGAAGTAGAACACTCACGGCTTCAGGAAGCAATTGATAGTTCAAGTCTTAGTATCTCAAGCGAAGTGCTAGAAAAGGATATGGAAGAACGTGTTAATTACTATAAATCTCAATTAAATTATACTCTGAAGAATAAAGAAAATGAGGCAGAAACTGTATTCTCACATGGTAAACCATTTTTTACCTATTTTTTATTGGGTGTTAACATTATCATGTTTTTTTTACTCGAACTAAATGGCAGTAGTAAATCGACAGAAAGCCTAATTGCGCATGGAGCAAAATATAATCCTGCTATTATTGAAAATGGTGAATGGTGGCGAATTGTCTCCTCTATGTTCCTGCATATTGGATTCCTGCACTTATTTATGAATATGTTTGCTGTTTACTACTTAGGAATGGCTGTTGAACGAATATATGGTTCGATACGTTTTATTTTCATATACTTTTTAGCAGGTATAGGTGGTGGCTTGGCTAGTTTTGCATTTACAACTAACATCTCAGCGGGTGCATCTGGTGCGTTATTTGGGCTTTTCGGTGCTTTACTATTTTTTGGGTTAATTCATAGAAAGTTATTTTTCCAAACGATGGGGAAGAACTTACTTATTATTATTGGAATAAACCTTGTATTTGGATTCATGGTTCCTCAAATTGATAATGGAGCACATCTGGGAGGATTAATTACAGGATTTATTGCTTCAGCCATCTTGCATTTGCCTAGGATGAAAAAGATATCTATACAGCTTACTGCGCTCGTTCTTTATGCGATTATTATCTTTGGACTAATAACATTTGGCATTCAACATAATTTGAATAGCCCATCCTATCAGCTGATGAAAACAGAACAGTTAGCAGCAATGCAAGATTATGAAGAAATTGTAGAGGCTACTACAATCGGGTTAAGGAACCCTGATGATCTTGCAGATGAATTATTGTTTCAAAGATCCTATGCTTATATAAAGCTGGATAAGGTTGATTTGGCTATAGACGATTTAGAGGGTACAATTCAAATAAATGACGAGTTTGCTGAAGTACATTTTAATTTGGCTGTTTTGTATTATAATCAGGGACAACGACATAAAGCACAAGAACGCATTAAAAAGGCATATAAAATTAATCCGAACGGTGATAAGATTAAAAAGTTATATGAAAAGATTATTGATCAATGAAATGAAAAGAAGTATATTTTCTAATAGTTTGTTGCACTTATGCAGTGGTGTACCATCATAACTGTGAAACAAACGCTTCTTGTAGGTAGGTTCTTCAGCTGCTGCTTAGATAGACAGGACTCCATCGCTCAATGGCCAATGGAAAAGAAGAAACTAATAAAAAGAGCAACATGTGTTTGAGTAGTATCGCAGTTTATATCTAACTGCGAAAATCACGAAACTTAAAAAAAGCCTAAAAAAAAGCTTTCACTACTCAGTGAGAGCTTTTTATTGAAATTTTGGATATTGCTGAATCAGTCTTTCCTTATTACCATTTATTTCATATAAAACGATTAAATGTTTATTCTGTTTATCAAATAAAACTAAAGGCACGTAACTTTTTAATTTGTCTTTTTCAATATTTTTAGCATTTATAACATAGTTTTTATAGATTCCTTCCCATAGTTGACCAATAATCTGATTTGTTTGTTCTTGTGTTAGTAATGGAAGAGGCTCATCATTATATTTGTAAAGCTCTGTTAGTGGAACGGAAATGTAAGATTCACTAGCAATATCAAAATGACGGATTAGCAACTTCCACGAATACAACAATTGCTGATGTGTTGTATGGTCAAGTAATGTTGCCCACTCGGTTTCATATTTATTATTAGGGGTTTTAAAGGATTCCAGTACAGTGTTTGGTGAATCGATAACGTATAATTGATCGTAAGTCATTCTATGTATACTTTTGATTTGGTCGTCTGGATAATGAATCTCTCCATGATGATAGGAAATTGCTTGAAAAAAACTACTATCCTCTCCGTAAATTTTTTCCTTTATTTGAATTCTATCTGTATCTTCCATCCATTTACTTCGGATCCCTCTTAACATGCCATTATCGAATATTAATGAAGCATCTTGCCTTAAATATATTTCTTTATCACTTTTTGAATCATTTTCCCAGATTATCTCATAGGAGTCATTGGATTTTTCAGATATCAAATCAAGGCGAGTATTTGCCATTTCAAAGCTTGTCTTTTCGTCCATTGGAAAAAACGTAATAGTTGGAACAGTCTTTACCTGCATGATGTAGACAAATACAGGCAAAATTATAAGTAATATTACTATATAAATTAAAAGCCTCTTATTCATTTTAATTATCACCCTTTGTGATTACCACTTAAAATAAAATGTATGAGTTTGGACAACCGTTTATGCTAATTCAAGAATAGAATAAATGACTTGTAACAAACTAGTTATAGATTTCTAAATGAGGGTGACACATTAATGGAGAGAGAAAAAAAATCGTTATTTTCATCGTTTCAAAAGAACGTCGACTATATGAAAGATAGGTTAGCTGTCGATAAAAGCTTTGATGTAATTTATCTGGATTTAGAGTACGCAGGTAGAAAGATGGCTTTATTTCTTATTGATGGATTTGCAAAAGATGAAATCCTGCATTATATAATGAAATTATTGGCTCAGCTGGAACCAGAGCAGCTGGAACCGGATCCATTAACAAAACTATTCAAAACTTATATACCTTATATAGAAATAGATCGTGTTGAAGATCTCAACAAGGCAGCTGATCTAGTTCTTGGTGGACCAGCAGCTTTGATTGTTGAAGGTATTGAAGAAATAATCATGATTGATGCAAGGACCTATCCAGTAAGGGCACCTGCTGAACCAGACTTAGAAAGAGTTGTACGAGGCTCTCGAGATGGTTACGTTGAAACAATTGTTTTTAACACTGCCCTCACAAGGAGAAGGGTTCGTGATCGATCTTTACGTATGGAATACCTGCAAATCGGCAGAAGATCCATGACAGATATTTGTATCTGTTACCTTGATGATATTGCCGATCAGGATCGCGTACAGAAACTAAAAAAAGTGTTACAGAAGATAGATACTGATGGTTTGCCAATGGCTGAAAAGACAATTGATGAATTTATAAGTGGACGACATTGGAATCCATATCCAACTGTCCGGTATACCGAAAGACCCGATACAGCTGCAGCTCATTTATATGAGGGGCATATTCTCATCATTATTGATGGATCACCAAGTGTAATGATCACCCCAGCAACATATTGGCATCATTTACAGCATGCTGAAGACTATCGGCAAAAACCATTGGTTGGTGCTTATCTAAGATTTATTCGATTTATTGCAGTTTTTGTATCACTATTTATATTACCGCTTTATTACCTTTTTTCAACAAGTCCAGAGTTTTTACCAACCGGTCTAGAATATATAGGTCCATCAGAGCCAGGAGCTATTCCATTGATTGCACAATTTTTAATAGCTGAAGTAGGAATTGATATGCTGAGGCTGGCCGCAATTCACACCCCATCATCCTTGGCAACTGCACTTGGTCTAGTTGCGGCAATATTAATGGGACAAGTTGCGGTGGAAGTTGGTTTGTTCTCCAGTGAGGTTGTTTTATATTTAGCAGTGGCTGCAATAGGTACATATGCGACACCAAGTTATGAATTGAGTTTGGCAAATCGATTGGTTCGAATGTTTCTACTATTAGTAACAGCATCATTTGGAGCAATTGGATATGCAGTTGGAATCACACTCTGGATTCTGTACTTAGTACGAATGAATTCATTTAAAACTGCATATTTTTGGCCGTTATTACCATTTTCATATCGGGCATTTCGTGACGTGTTCCTTCGATCACCAATGCCATTGAAAAACAGAAGACCAGCGTTTTTACACCCAAAGGATCCAGATCGTTAATAATTTTCGGTTTGGGTTTTTTGTTGTTCCTTATTTCAACACATTTTGGTATAATTATAAATGGTGATTAAATGAAGACTATTTATGATATACGACAATTATTGAAAAGATTTGGAACAATTATATATATTGGTGATCGATTAGCAGATCTTGAATTAATGGAAGCTGAGGTTAAAGAATTATATCAGTCACAATTTATTGAACCAAACGAATATCAGGAGGCCACATTACTCCTTAGACAAGAAGCATCTCGTATACGAGTTGAAAAAGGAGAGAGTTCCTAATGGATCAAAACATTATTGGTATAGATGTTGGTGGTACAACAATTAAAATTGGCATAATTAGCGAAGCAGGGAATATCCTAGATAAGTGGGAAATTCCAACTAATATTACCGACAGTGGTACATCAATTCTGACTGATATATGGAGCTCATTAAGACAAAAAATTGAAATTGGCCAATTAAAGAGAGATTCAATTGCTGGTATTGGACTAGGTGCTCCTGGATTTATACATGAAGAGACAGGAAGTGTGTATGAAGCTGTTAATATCGGATGGAAGAACATGGAAATAGCGACTGTGTTAAAAAAACTATCTAAAATGCCTGTATATGTACAAAATGATGCAAACATTGCAGTACTAGGCGAAAATTGGCGAGGTGCCGGTGAGCAATCTAGAAATCTGATCGCTATCACCCTTGGAACAGGGGTTGGTGGCGGAATAATCGCCAATGGTACTATTTTAAATGGTGAAAATGGAACAGCAGGAGAAATTGGTCACATTACAGTTGAAAAAGATGGTTATCGGTGCAATTGTGGTCGAAGAGGGTGTTTAGAAACAATTGCATCAGCGACTGGCATAGTTCGACAAGCTAAAAATATAATTGTAACAAATCCAACAAGTCGTTTAGCATCCTTCTATCAAGAGAATGGAAGTTTAACGACAAAAGATATATTTGAGTTAGCAAATAATGGTGATGCTTTAAGTAAAGAAGTTATTGACCATACAGCAGATGTTCTTGGGTTAGTAATCGCAAATCTTGCCACAATTATAAATCCCTCCAAGATTCTTATAGGCGGTGGAGTTTCAAAAGCTGGGGAAGGGTTTATAAATAGTATTGACGGTGCCTTCCGTGAATATGCTCTGGACAGAGTGAGTGAAGTATGCGATTTAAAAGTTGCTCAGCTTGGAAATGATGCTGGAATAATTGGTGCGGCATTTTTAGTGAAACAAAAGATAATGAAGACCACATTTTAACCTTTACTTTTTAAAGATCTTCTATTAATATAATAATTTGTTAACTAATTACTGTTAATATAAGAAAATATAAATTCTATGAAACTTTTTGATGCAGAAAAACGTCATATAGTAGTGTAGGCCTTTTGCCACGTTTTAAAAATGTAGTTACGGGTATTGAAAGAAATGAATAAGTATAGTTAATGAAAGTATGTTAAATGTTTTACTGTAGGAGGATCTAAAATGAACTTAAAACGAGTCAAAATGCCGTTATTTATAATAGCAACATTATTATTTGGATTAAAGACTTATTTTATATATCGATTTTTATTTAGTATTGACTTGGAAAATACAATGCAGGAATTCATCCTGTTTATAAATCCATTTGTTTCTGCTTTTTTATTCTTTTCAATAAGTGTATGGTTTAAAAAGCAGTCCCGACAAATGAAATTTTTACGTTACACAGCATTAATTGGAACGTTTATTATATACTTTAATCTTGTGTTCTACCGTTCTTTTACGGACTTTATAACGGTACCACAATTATTCCAGGCAAGTAATATGGGTGATTTAGGTTCAAGTATATTTACGTTAATTGAAGTATACGATATTTTATTTGTTGTGGATGTAGCAATTATATGGTATTTAAGTAAAAAAATACCATATGCTATGTCAGTCAACTATCAAAAAAGTGGAAGAGTTTTTGCATTAGCGATGTCATTAATGTTGCTTGCAGGGAACTTTTTCCTAGCTGAGATGGAAAGACCTCAATTGTTCACCCGTGCATTTGACCGTGAATATTTGGTGAAAAATATTGGGCTGTTTAATTATCACGTTTACGATTTAGCAGTTCATTCAAAGGTGAAAACACAGCGTGTCTTTGCAGATGGCAATGAATTACCTGATATAAAAGAGTATGTAAACCAGAATATTCAAAGTGACAGTAAATCACCTTTACACGGTATTGCAGAAGATAAAAACGTTATTTTTATCTCAGCGGAATCTGTCCAAAACTTTGTGATAAATAAAAAAGTAAATGGTAAAGAAGTAACACCATTTCTAAACAGTTTAGTTAATGATGATAGTACCTATTATTTCGAAAACTTCTACCATCAAACACTGCAAGGAAAAACTTCTGATTCTGAATTCTTGACTGAAAACTCACTTTATCCGTTATCGAGAGGTGCCGTTTTCTTTACGCACGGTCAGAATGAGTATAATGCAATGCCAGAGATTTTGAAGGAAGAAGGATATAAATCATCGGTATTTCATTCGAATAACAAAAGCTTTTGGAATAGAGATCAAATGTATGACAGCCTAGGATTCGATCATTTTTATGGTGAAGAAGCCTATGAAGTCAATGAAGAAAATTCTGTTGGGTGGGGTTTGAAGGATAAACCATTTTTCGAACAATCTATTAAGTATTTACAGTCGATGGAAAAGCCGTTCTATTCAAAGTTTATTACACTAACAAATCACTTTCCATTTGAATTAAGTGAAGAAGATAGCTCTATTGACAAATATGACTCAAATTCCGCTACGCTTAATAATTATTTTCCAACAGTCCGATATACTGATGAAGCAATTGAAAAATTCTTTAAACAGTTAAAAGATGCTGGAATATATAAAGATTCGATTATTGTCATTATGGGTGATCACTATGGTATTAGTGAAAATCATAATAAAGCTATGAGTCAATATTTAGGCAAAGAAGAAATCACACCATATGATCATGTACAGTTACAAGAAGTACCGATGTTTATTCATATACCAGGGCATGAAGATGGTAAAGTAATGTCTCAAGTATCTGGTCAAATAGATATTAAACCAACATTGTTACACATGTTGGGTGTATCAACTAAAAATGATATATACTTCGGTAATGACTTGTTCAGTAAAGACCGCAAAGATTATATAGCATTGCGAAATGGAGACTTTGTAAGTCAGAAATACGTTTCGACAAGTGACATTTGCTATAATCGCAAAACTGGAGAACCAATTGAACCTAAAGAAAACGAAACTTCTGAAAGTAGAGCAGAGTCCGCATGTGATCCTATTAAAGAAAAAGTAGAAGAAGAACTAGGATATTCAGACGAGATTATTTATGGGGATCTATTTAGATTCGTGGATTTTTCAAAAAGTAAATAAGTGAATTGAAAAAGCTGATCCACTATGTGGATCAGCTTTTTTACAAGTACAAAAGCGCAAGCGCCTGTTCAGCGCCGTATGGACTGCGCTCAGCGTTGAGGGTGGGTCGACGTTGCCGCGCAAAGCGGCGGTCTTAGTCGATCTTCCTTTTCCCTGATAAAGGATACACGAAGAGCGTAAGCTGCCCCACAGGACGTGGGGTAGTTCGACGTTGCCACAGGATGTGGTGGTTTAGTCGAACATCCTTTATTTCTTATCGTAGACATCGGGAGGGAAGTACACTAGGTGCTAGGCGCTGGCCGGTGACGCCACTTCCTGTGGCGTCACCGGCACTAGTACGTCCTGTACGTCGGAGCTGGACGTCGCTGAATCGGAAGTCCAGTTATCCTCAGCACTTAAATTTTATAATTTCCTAAACAATAAAAAAACTAACTGTAATAGTTAGTTTTTATTGTTTATGGTTATAAATTTCCTACTTCGGTAATGATGGTCGCAATGGAGAAGAAGCCAAAGGTTAGTGCTGAAATGGCCGAGAAACCAAGTGCGAATACATTTTTAATTTTCAATTGACGGATTACTGATACTACTGACAACAGTGTAACAAGTAAAAGTATTACTGCTAAAATCATATGAAAATATCCTCCTTGTGAACTTTCTTTGATTGTGATAATTTACTATGAGTTCTTCAATTTATTATTATGTAACAAGCAGTTTCCTATTCTTATTTTATAGTATAAAATGGGATTTGTCGAGTTATATTGTAACGAAATTCTTGAACAAATATTCAATGGAGGGTTGATAATGATCTTTAAAAGCATGTCTTTAGGACCACTAGGCACGAATTGCTATATCGTGCATAACGTTAATGATGCAATAGTAATTGATCCCAGTGGCGATCCTGAGAAAATAATAAAGTATCTGAATGATAAAAATCTTACACCAAAAGCGATTTTACTAACTCATGCACATTTCGATCATATTGGTGGCGTTGATCAAGTAAGGAATTACTATGACATCCATGTTTATATTCACGAGGAAGAAGCAGCATGGCTGGAGAGCCCGAAGTTAAATGGATCATTACTATTTATAGGGAGTGAGATAAAAACTAAAAGTGCTGAGCGTTATTTAACCCCAGGAAAATTACAGTTAGGAACAATATCATTCGATATAATACATACTCCCGGACATTCGCCTGGTAGTGTTAGTTTTATATTCCAAGAGCAAGAACATGTTATTAGTGGAGATGTATTATTTAATAGAGGTATAGGCAGAACTGATCTGCCGGGAGGGGATATTAAGCAGCTTGAGCAAAGTATACGTAATGACCTTTATAAATTACCGGAATCTTATACCGTAAGTCCTGGTCATGGGCCAGAGACAACTATCGGAGATGAAAAACAGTATAATCCATTTTTCTCAACCAGATAACACTTAAAAGAGCAGTGTCTAATAATCGCGGGGTTAGTTGGGAACTGGCGGTCTAAGGCAAACATCCTTTATTTCTTATCGTAGACACAGGGAGGGAAGTCCACTAGGCGCTAGGTGCTGGCCGGCGAGAACGCCACATCCTGTGGCGTCACCGGCACTAGTACGTCCTATACGTCGGAGCTGGGCGTCGCTGATTCGGAAGTCAATTATCCACAATACTTAAATTTTATAATTTGCTAAACAACAAAAAAGCCCTTCTTATAAGAAGGGCTTTAGGGGGGATGTGCTCTGCTCTTTTGTTGGTTAGGGATAAAAGTTAAGCTACTGTTATTACTATAATTGTATATTAACAACATGTCAATAGTGTAAACACAAAAAAATAAAAAACCCTGCATCATTATATGTAAGCAGGGTTTTTGGTTTAATGCCCGAATCCTGGCACTAATATGAATTCTGAATACCATGTAAATCCAATAAAAAATACAGTACAGTAAGCTCCGAATAAATACATATACATGCGTTCTGATAATTTCAGATAACTTACTGTTAGGAAAAATGCCGTTTGAACTAGGAATAGAAGTGCTGTTTTCTGCATGTCTCCTACATAAAACATTACTGTGAAAATACCTGTCCAAAAGGCAAGGACACGAAACATTCGATCCATGTTTTCCCCCTCCTTTTAGGTAACCTTATCATTGTTATTATAAACCACGATTAGGATAATGTAAAATAAATTTTATTAAACAATAGAAAGTTTTGCCACATACGTGCAATTTTCACAACCGTTGAACATATTCTCGTTTTCAATTAAGTCCACACTCGTAAACAATGCTTCAAACATACCTTTTAAAAAGTTGTTGTGCAATTTACAAACCATAGCATGGTTAGTTGATGCGACCTCTTTGAAGGGACAGTTTTTAATTTGAAAAGTTACGCTGTTTTTATCAGCATTATATTGAAAGTCCGGATACATCCCGAGCATTATGCCAGCATCTTCTAATATGTTAATTTTTTGTTCTTTTGTAAGTTCCTCAAACAAGGGGCCGTTGTTATATCGCTCCATTACTTTATTTCCGTATTTATAACCAGTTTGATATAATGCATGTTTTCCGGCTTCTCCCAGTTCAACAAATGATTCAATTGCAATTGTAGAAAGTAATTTATAATCCCTATGTGGGAAATTTAGCTCGATTACTTCATCTGAAAGTCGATAAACTCTGCTTGGCCGACCACCTTTTCCAGTTTTTTGGGAGTAGGATTCAACAATATTTATATCTTCCAGCTTTGATAGATGAAGCCTGGCTACGTTCGGGTGGATATCGAATAATTCGGCTATCTCAATAACAGCCACTTCCTTATGGTGCTTTATTAAATACTGGTAAATATTAAATCTTGTTGGGTCACTTAACACACTGGTTACTTTAAGCGTTTGTTCCACCGATTATCACCTCACTATGTTTGTTACTTTCATTATAGTGAATATTAATGGTGAAATGTGTGAAAAGGCTTATTTGTTAAAAAATGTACACAACTTAATAGTTGATATTATGACACATATTGAAATTATTATTCTAAAAGTAGTTTGTTGGTTATTGTGAAGGTGGCTTCAGAATCAGTTGTAATATTGAAAAATAAATGATATTCTTTTTCATCATCTAATACTATATAATCCAGTTGTACATTGCCATAAGGGAACTTGTAATAAACAGGATTACTATTCATTTCTTTTCCAAGTAGTATATCTTCTTTAAACGTTGTTCGTGCCATTTGTAATAATGTTTCTATTCTCATTTGGTCTGTTTGGTTATTGGTTATTTGTATTTCATTTTGATACATATTAATACTTGCTGTAATGGTAATTAACGCAATTGCTATTACAAAGAGAACATAAGGGAGAATAAATCCATTATTACTGGTAAAAGATAATTGTTTTTTCATATTGCTCACCTTTTGTGGATATGATGGAGGCGTGAAAGCCGTATTCAGATGACTTAAAAAAAATGTTTTGTACATGCCGTAAGTATATTTCATGACCTTCAGAATCGACTTGTCTCCTAATCAAATCCTGATATTTTTCAATTGTAACAACTGAACCGTCGTGCTGATTGAGAATGATTTTGGTTGGTTCAACTATAATGTCAGTTGATTTTATTACATCGTCTCGTAGAAAAAAATAGAACTGTTGAACGGAAAGTTCTTCATAATTGGATGTATAATTAACCCCATTTAATAGGTATCCAGTAAAGGGAATGAGTATAAATAAAATAGAAATAGTCAAAATAGCTGATAGAAAAGAAAAACCTTTTTCATTTTGCAGAATATCCATACAAGCAAATTTGGTCAGTTTTATTTTTAACATTCTTCCATTCCACACATCCTTTCAGCAGTTTATTTTCAGCTGAAAAAGTAAATATAAGTTTTGTTTCATTAACTTCTTTGGAATATTCAGTTGGGATACTAGCCTGATCATCCCACAAATATGGCTGAAGTTCAGCATGTAATTCATTTCCAAACAGTCGTTTTTGATGGAGTACTTCTCGTTCGTAGATTAATAAGTTGGTAATCGGTATTAGAGTTGAAATCATTATCATTAGAAGAGTTACGGCCACAAGGGATTCAATTAGAGAGAATCCTTTATTGTTTAACAATATAGCACCTCCCTTTTCCAAGTGGACAGGTAACCTTATAGTTGTTATTTTTTGTCTGAATCATAAAACTTCCAGGATCAATAATAGTTCCTCTATAATTAAATGATATTACTGGCAGGTTTAAATAATCGATCTCCCATCCTTTAGGGATTCTTCGTTCTACTAAATTTACTCTATTGGAATTTTTTGCTATGGTATAACTTTTATTATCAGTAATAGTTAAACGAAAGTAATTTCTTGAACCATATGATTTGCTTTGCATATATAGTAAATCCATTTCGAGAGTATCCATAAATTTATCTTCTTCCTGCTTTTCAAGAATGGAAAAATGTAATGGGGCACTAATAAGTAGTATTACGGACCAAATGGCAAGAACGAATAAAACTTCGATTAAAGTAAAACCGTTTTTAGACCGCATTAAATTCCAGCGGAGATACTGACTATAGCTTTACCGTCTGTATTTGTGATTTGCAAGTCAGTATTATCTGGACATTTCTTCTGCTCTTCTGTAATATAACCTGAAGTTTCTAAAACCTCTAGGTCAACTGGATAACTATTTTTTTCTATATAATACGCATCGACCTGAGCCTGGACTACACTTACCAAGGCGTTGCATCCTTTATCATATACTTCTTTGCTCTTGTCACTTAAATTTGGAACCATCAGAATAATTAATACGGAAATAATCATAAGGACAATGAGCATTTCTATTAAAGTGAATCCTTTTTGGCTATTGAACAATATTTCCAACTCCTTTATATTGTTTTAATTAATTGAAACATCGGCCACATTAATGTGACGTAAATAAAAATGATGAAACTTGCTAAAATGATAAAAAAAACGGGTTGCATATAGGTAATAATTTTCATAACTTTTCGGTGTATTTCTTCTGTTTGTAATTCTGCATATATTGTTAAGTCTCTTTCAAGTGCATTTACATCAGCATTTTTTTGGAAAATAGTTGATAGCTGTTTATCAAGCAGTGGTAAATTCGCCAATAAATTCGTAATATAAACTCCATTTGATAACTCTTTAGTCATCAATAAGGCAAAATATGAAAGGATTGGCTGTTTTCTTTGTTGTGATAAATTAAAGAGTATTTGCTTAATAGACATTCCTGTTTTTAGTAAAGAACTAATGTGTGTGGCAAACAAAAAGGAAGTTTGCATTCTTTTATATTGATGATAAATAGGTATAAATCGGTAAAATTTAATTTGATTCTCGATACTGACTTTGTGTTTTATTACTTGCCAGAGAACAAGAGATAGAACAATAATTAGTATCAGGATAGTTAGTAACCTTCCCAATAATTCAATCAAAACAATGGAAAACATTACTGTTGAAGCTGTTCCAGTGTTGTTATTAAATAGGTCCATAAATGAAGGAAGGACCGATTGTTTAACAAAATAGAGCAATAGGGCAAACACGAATAGCAAAATCAATGGGTAGCGTATTGTTTCCTGGAATTTTTTTAAATAAAGTATACGGTGCTCATACATAGAGATACATTTTTCAATGCTTGCTTGAAGATCACCATTCGACCGGACAAAATATAAATAGGATGTAATTAATGAGTTGAAGTTCTCTTTTTCTAATGCTTGATCAAGTGAGTTCCCGGATTTTAGCGAAGTAATAACGGAGGTGGAAATCGGTTTAAGTTGTTTATCCCAATTAATAATTTCGAGAGCAGATATCAGTGGGTATCCGTTTGTTAATAACCGTTCCACTCGTTTTAAAAAGCGTAATTGCATTTCCTTTTTGGGCGATTTACTTCCCAGTTGAGAAATAAGTTTCTTCAGAGATAAAGCCATAAGCAAAAGCCTTCTTTCGTAAGTGATGAAATGTATGAAATTGTTCCTTGGAACTAATATCAATCCCATCCAACGTGTTTTCCAGCAAGATTCCATCCAATAGCTCAATTATTGCACCACGTCTCGTAGTAGTATTATTTACGTGAACAGGTAGTAGCTGTAATGCTGCAACCGAAATAAGTGATTGCTTTAAATCAGAGCGTTTGAGACCCATCTCCATTAAGCGATGAATCGTTCCCAATGCATTATTGGCGTGTAACGTACTAAGAACTAAATGGCCAGTTAAGGAAGCATCAAAAGCAAACTGTGCAGTAAAGCTGTCCCTTATTTCACCCACCATTATAATGTCAGGATCATGTCTGAGTGCTGCCTTTAAACCAGTCTGATAGGTAATTCCCGCTTTTTCATTTACTTGGACCTGCAGGATGTCATTTATATCCTTTTCAATCGGATCTTCCAAGGTAATGGTCTGATAAGATTTTTCTGTTAAAATGGTTTGAAGCAAGGCATATAACGTTGTTGTTTTACCACTTCCTGTTGGACCTGTAAACAGAATGATTCCCGTACGATTTGCGATCCATTCCTTAAGTTTGTTTAATTGGTTTGGAAAAAGAAATAGCCTATCAAGGGTAAGGTTGTCTTCCTGCGGGAGAATTCGGATTGCAAGGCTTTCCATATGATTAACAGGAAGCGTTGATAATCGTAGGGAATAACGAATTGTCATCGTATCATGGTCAATTGTTCCATTTTGTGGTTTGCGAACTTCACCTATATCCATTCCTGATGTAAACTTATAGTAAGTAAGCAGTAATTGGTACTGACTAATGGGAATCGTTTTATGAAGGATTCTTTTTCCGAATATCCGAAAATAGATGTCTGCTTGATTCGGGAAGGGGTAGAAATGAATGTCTGAAGCATTGGTAGTAATAGCGGAATGAAGAAGCTGTTGTGAAAGTCTTGAAGCTGTGTTCAATAATATGTCACCTCCTTAGTTAGACTATATTCGACATAGTTTGCAAAACTCCTTCTTTTTTAAAAAAATTATTTCATTAAACTTTTAAGGCAGGTTAAAATCATGAAAACACTATATTTAATTGGATTTATGGGTAGTGGAAAAAGTACTATAGGGGAAATGTTGAGTAGTTTATTACATGTTCCACATATTGATACTGATAATATGGTTGAGGAAGTGTATGAACAAACGATAGCTGAGATCTTTCAAAATAATGGGGAAGGTACTTTTCGAATGTACGAGTCTGAAGTTTTAAAAAATACACCTGTACAAAACCACATTATATCAACAGGTGGGGGTATTGTAGAAAGGGACGAAAACGTTTTATTTATGAAGGAAAACGGAGTCGTGGTTTATTTAGAAACTTCATTTGATGAGATAGCTGAACGATTAGAATATGACCAGACCAGGCCATTATGGAGTAAAAATGTCCAGGAAAAGAAGGATTTATTTATCCGTCGCCAAAAGTTATATGAAAAAAACACAGACATACTAGTACATACTGATAATAAATCAGCTATAGAAATAACTGAAGAAATTAAAGCCTTATTAAAGTAATTAAAGAATAAAATATATACATGACGTAAAAAATAATAATACCTAAATGGAATGAGGTGGTTATTATGTCTGGGAATGAATATATAAAGTATATGACAGAACAGATTACAGCATATATTGACACTCCAGCGGAAGAAAAGAAACTTAGAAAGTCGAGACATAAAACAGATCCACCAGTTTATTCATCCAAGTGGCTAGGTATATTACCATTTGCTTTTAAACTTTTGCTAAAAAAGACTGAATAAAAGAGGCGGGGACATAACTAAAAGTCTCTACTTTAATGACGAATAATAACAGGTTAGGTTAATTAGAACGTTCATTATCAATGGTTGAATCTAATACGTAATTGATATATACTGCGAACTACTTTTTAATGAATTTGAGTACTGTTATGCCGCTTCGGAAATACACTTCGCTTTCCGTGGGCGGCTGATGAGCCTCCTTGCTCCTACGTCGCTGCGTAGTCTCATCTAGGCCTCAGCTCCCACAGGAGTCTACGTGTATTTCCTCCGCTGAATCGCTATAGAATAAATTTGTGACAGCACTACAGTAGTCCGGGGGAGCGGAGGGCGGTGACTCCTGCGGGAATAGCACGTTCCGAAGACCCCACAGAGTGGTCTTCTCGAGGAGGGTGAGGTCGTGCCCGCGGAAAGCATCCGCCCGTAGCGACTCCGGACGGCGGGACGAGAGTTTATAGATTTTATTCCTGCAGTTACTTCGTAGTTTATATCTAATCTGCTACATTAGAAAACTAGGCATTCACCAAGCCTTTTGGTGAATGCGATAGTTGCACCTATGCAGTAAGAAAGAAATTATGCTTTCTTAACTGCAAAAATCCGAACTAATTCAAATTCTATTTCAAGAATTTTGAATCATAGTTCGGATTTCACTTTCACTAAATACTTTTGTCACAGCCACTTTTTTAACTAATGGCGTTTTCTGCTAAATAAAAAATACCACCATTTATAACGTTGAAAGTTATGCGGGGATTATACCGCTTTTTAATTTCTCCAATTTCCTTATCCATTTCTTGTTGCGTATTTTCTTCATCATCTTTGCTACTGTAAAAATGGGTTAGCAATTGGATTTCTTCTTCCATTGTTTTAATTGATACTTCTGCCCAATCGTGTGTTTGATTATGAATATAACTTTCAAGAACAGATTCGATCCTGGTAAATCCGCTTTTTAGTCTGATTATCGGCGAAATAGTATAGCAGTAATCCGATATCGTCATTTGTAACGACTTTTCTCCCAAAAGTTCCATCATGTCTGTTTTCATGGAGCCATTTATTAAGTGCAGACCAATAGAAAAGATTTCATCTCTTTTTTGTTTTCCCTGATAACTTATTTTAATGTTCACTACCAACCATGGAAATAAAGATGTTTTCCGATTCGTATCAATTCGTTCAAATAATTTCGTATATATTTCTTCCTGTTTTAGTTTATTAAGAATTTGCTGCAATCGTGGGCTCCCGAAATGAATCCATTCACCTTTTTCATCTCTTTTTTCAGGGTTTGTAATCAACGTAAGCTGCAATGGATCTCCGGGATTACCGATCTTTTTAATGTAATGCCAATAGAATGGCCGATTCATTAAGGCACGGTCCATATCCTCTGTTAACTGTACAGTAAGAACACCATCTTTGTTATGGACAAATTCACAGTGATTTGCAGTAAAATAAGATTCTAAAAAGTCATGTAAATTTTTAATTGCCATATTGCTCCTCCTTCAGTTCAGTCTGGTCATGTGTTAGTTTTATTATCGAAGAAAGGTTATCCAGCTTTATTCTTGCTTCTCCAGTAGAAGTGGACTCAGAAAAAATGGTTTGTATTTCAGACTCAATGTCATTTATATTTAGTTCGGCTAAAATACTATCCAAATGGCCAATAACTTGTTCAAACAAATTTATCTTTTCATACAGAAGCGTCATGATATGTTCTTCTACGGTGCCCCTAATAGCTAAATTATATATATGAACATCATTTTGCTGACCGTAGCGGTGTATTCTGCCAATACGTTGTTCTAAACGCATCGGATTCCAAGGTAAGTCATAGTTAATGAGATGGTTGCAAAATTGGAGATTAATTCCCTCACCGCCAGCTTCGGTTGCAATCAATACCTGTGCATGATTTTCAAACAATTGTTTCATCCAATCTTTTTTCCCTTTTTTGAATCCGCCTCTGAAAGGTACTGATGTAATATCGTTCTCTTTTAGATACCATTGCAAGTATAGTTGTGTAGCCCGATATTCAGTGAAGATGATTACTTTCTCCTTGCCCAATTGCTTTATTACTTCTACTGCTTTTTCTGCCTTTACGTGTTGAGGAAGCTGTTCAATTTTATCAGTGATTGGTTTTATTACATGTTCATTTTCTTGGTTAGTTACCATCTTTTGTAGTGATAGAAAGCATGCTTCCCTTGAAGAGCAGAGTTCTCTTAGCAATGTGATTTTTGAGAAAGTAGGAAAGACCTCCGTTACACTTTGTAAATGCGAATAAACATCTTTTTCTTCTTTTTTAAAGTCAATCCATATTGTTTCAATCTTTCTTTTTATATTATCAAAATCCGTGTTTTGTCTCGTGTTTCGAATCATTACTTTTTGGATTAATTGTTTCAAATATTTATCCTGTTTTATCTTTTTACGATCTTTACCATATTGTTCTAGAAAGGAGCCATAGTCACCTAAATGACCTGGTTTTAAAATGGATACCAAATTGAAGATTTCCACCAATCTATTTTGTACTGGTGTAGCGGTTAATAATAAACAATATTTTTTCTTTAATGATCGTACAAAAGCAAAGTTCTTTGTTTTATGGTTCTTCAGTTTATGTGCTTCGTCAATTAGGATGAAGTCATAGTCAATATCAAGAATATGTTCACGATGCGGGCTGCGTTTAGCTGTGTCAATAGATGTAATCATGACCTCGGTCTGATCCCATGAATAATTTTTACGGTGTGTGATTGCGGGAATATAAAATTTTTCATTCAATTCTTTGGCCCATTGATTAACAAGAGACGCAGGAACCAATATGAGTACTTTTTTCACAAGTCCTCTCAGCATATATTCTTTTAAAATAAGACCAGCTTCTATTGTTTTTCCAAGCCCTACCTCATCAGCTAATATTGCGCGTCCATTCATTTCTTCGATAACTTGATTAGCACAGGAAATTTGGTGATCAAGGAATTCCATATGCGGCAAATAATCTAGAGATTTTAAACCTTCAAACGATGGTGCCATAGTAGTTAATTCGGCTTGATAGGTCATTTGGAAAAGCTCCCAAGGCGAGAAAGGTCCTTCTTTTTCAAGAGTTGTTTCGAATTTATCTATAAAGACGGAATCTTTTTGAAGTTCGATGCGGTCCATAACATACTTCCTTTTAAAAGAGTTATCTTATCTCTACTTTTTACCTTATTCATATGCTATAATGAGACTCATAATAAGGTAGATATTTCTTAGTTACTGATACATAGTATAACCAAAATAACTAATTTCATTATGCGAATGAGTACAAGGGGAGAGCTTACTTTTATGTAACGCCGAAGGAGCAAACATTGTGTGAATCTCTCAGGCAAAAAGACTCTTGTATGACGCAACTCTGGAGAGTGTTTACTTTTGGTAAACCACCAACGAAGCAAGTGCTTTTAGGAATTTGTATTCAGTTCCTTGGCATGCAACTTTCAGGTTGAAGGACAGAGATTTCCCTGTATATCAGAGAAATCTCTATTTTTATGTGGAAGATTAATTAAAGGAGTGGATGGAATGAGTGAGCTCAAAAGAACCCCATTGTTTCCTGAATATGAAAAATCAGGGGGGAAGACAGTCGATTTTGGCGGCTGGGACTTACCGGTACAATTCAAAGGTATAAAGCATGAGCATGAAGTTACCAGAACAAAAGCTGGATTATTTGATGTTTCGCACATGGGTGAAATTATGGTAAAAGGTCCAAACAGCAAGGATTTTTTACAAAAAGTAACAACAAACGATGTTTCCACATTAACGCCAAAGCGTGCACAATATACATTTATGTGTTACCACGATGGTGGTACAGTTGATGATTTTATTGTTTACATGCTGGAGGAAGACCACTATTTATTAGTTGTGAATGCAGCCAATACAGAAAAAGACTTTGAATGGTTAACAGAAAACAACGACACAGGGGTTTCAATTGAAAACGTATCATCCAAGTATGTACAGTTAGCACTTCAAGGTCCACAGGCTGAATTAATTCTGCAACGCTTGACAGAGACCGATCTAAGTAAAATCAAATTTTTCCGTTTTGAAGATCCCGTTTACTTCTCTACAATTGATTCAGGTGCAATTGTATCCAGAACTGGGTATACAGGAGAAGACGGATTTGAAATCTATGTAGACGCTAAAGATGGAAGGAATCTGTGGCAACTGATTCTTGAGGCAGGCGAGGATGAAGGTGTGGAACCAATCGGACTTGGTGCACGAGATACACTACGTTTTGAAGCAAAATTAGCATTATACGGGCAGGAACTTTCAAAAGATATAACACCAATTGAGGCCGGTATGAAGTTTGCGGTTAAGGTCAAAAAGGAAACTGATTTTATTGGAAAAGAAGTGTTAAAGCAGCAGGCAGAAAATGGACCGGATAGAAAGCTTGTTGGTATTGAAATGATTGATAAAGGTATTCCGCGTACGGGATATCATGTTTACGCCGAAGATGCTGAAGTAGGATTTGTTACTACTGGAACACAGTCACCAACATTGCAAAAAAATGTCGGGCTAGCACTAGTGAAAAGCGAGTATGCTGAACTAGGTAAAGAGCTGTTTGTACAAGTACGCAAACGAAGACTAAAGGCAGTAGTGGTTAAAACGCCATTTTACAAACGCGATAAATAGGGAGGGTTTTCTACATGGAATTTCGTTATTTACCAATGACTGAAACTGATAAAAAGGATATGCTTGAAACAATTGGTGTTGGGTCATCTGAAGAGCTATTTTCTGATATACCCGATCAAGTTCGTTTTAAAGGTGAATTGGAGCTCAAAAAACCAGTAAATGAAGCGCAGTTAAAAAAAGAACTAGCAGCTATGGCAAAGAAAAACGCCAATCTGATAGAATACAGTTCATTTTTAGGCGCTGGTGTTTATGATCATTTTATTCCATCGGTTGTTGATCATGTGATTTCAAGATCAGAATTTTATACAGCATATACACCATACCAGCCGGAAATATCACAAGGAGAATTACAAGCAATTTTTGAATTTCAAACAATGATTTGTGAATTAACTGGCATGGGAGTCGCCAACTCTTCCATGTATGATGGCGGTACAGCATTAGCGGAAGCTGTGAATTTAAGTGCTGGTCAAACGAAGCGTAAAAAAATACTTGTATCAAAGGCTATCCATCCTGAGTCAAGAGCTGTTATAGATTCATACGCGAAAGGACCAAACCTTGAAATTGTTGAAATTGATCATCATGACGGGCGCACAGATTTGAAGCAACTAAATGATGAATTGGATGAGAATACTGCAAGTGTCGTTATGCAGTATCCAAACTTCTTTGGTCAAATCGAACCGTTGCATGAAATAAATGAAATGATCAGTCAACAAAAGAAGACGATGTTTATTGTCTCCAGTAACCCATTAGCGTTGGGGTATTTAACTCCTCCAGGTGAGTTTGGCGCTGATATAGTTGTAGGGGATACTCAAGTATTTGGTATTCCTGCACAATTTGGCGGTCCCCACTGTGGATACTTTGCGACAACTAATAAATTAATGCGCAAAGTACCTGGACGTTTAGTGGGACAAACGACTGATGAAGATGGACAGCGCGGTTTTGTACTCACTCTGCAGGCAAGAGAACAACATATCAGACGCGATAAGGCAACATCAAACATATGTTCAAATCAAGCATTAAATGCACTTGCAAGTTCTGTAGCAATGAGTTCGATCGGTAAGAATGGTATTAAAAAAATGGCAGTATTAAATATGCAAAAAGCGCGTTACGCCAAGCAAAGATTAGAGGAAACAGGAATTAAAGTAATTTCAGAGGGGGCATTTTTCAACGAATTAGTTGTAAAGCTTCCTGAAAATGTTGCAACTGTAAATGAAAAGCTCTTAAATAAAGGTATAATTGGCGGGTATGATCTGGAACAGGCTTACCCTGAATTAAAAGGACATATGCTAATTGCTGTAACTGAAATTCGTACAAAAGAAGAAATTGATACTTTTGTAAAAGAATTGGGGGATATTCATGGCTAATACAGATTTTCCGTTAATTTTTGAACGTAGTAAAGAAGGAAGAACAGGATATAGTTTTCCAGAGTTTGATGTTCCAGAATTTAATCTAGACAGCGAATTTGAGGATTCTTACATTCGAAAAGATGCACCAGATTTACCTGAGGTTAGTGAACTGGAAATCATGCGTCATTATACAGCATTATCAAAACGGAATTATGGTGTGGACTCCGGATTTTATCCACTTGGTTCGTGTACTATGAAATATAATCCTAAAATAAATGAAGATATAGCAAGACTTGACGGATTCAGTCATATTCATCCACACCAGGATCCAAAAAGTGTGCAAGGCGCCATGGAAATGATGTATGATCTGCAAAAGTCGCTAAGAGAGATAACTGGCATGCATGAAGTATCTTTACAGCCAGCCGCAGGAGCACAAGGTGAGTGGACTGGATTAATGATGATTCGTGCATTCCATGAAGCAAATGGCGATTACAATCGGACAAAAGTAATTGTACCTGATTCGGCGCACGGAACAAATCCAGCTTCAGCAAAAGTGGCAGGTTTTGACGCAGTTACAGTAAAATCTAATGATAAAGGTTTAGTAGATTTAGAGGATCTTAAAAGAGTTGTTGGTAACGATACTGCAGCCTTAATGCTTACTAATCCAAATACATTAGGTTTATTTGAAACTGAGATTTTGGAAATGGCAGAAATAATTCATGGTGCTGGTGGTAAGTTGTACTATGATGGGGCAAACCTAAATGCAATTATGGGATATACAAGACCTGGGGACATGGGATTTGATGTCGTACACTTAAACCTGCATAAGACCTTTACAGGCCCTCATGGCGGCGGTGGTCCAGGTTCAGGCCCAGTAGGTGTAAGCAGTGAATTGGCTGCATATTTGCCAAAGCCTTTACTTGTTAAAAAAGATAATTTATATACCTTTGATTATGATCGTCCTGATTCAATTGGGCGAGTAAAACCTTATTATGGGAATTTTGGTATAAATTTACGTGCATATACGTACATTCGTACTATGGGTGCTGAAGGGCTCAAAAAGGTGAGTGAATACGCAGTAATAAATGCAAACTACATGATGCGTAAATTAGAGAAGGAATACGTGTTACCATATCAGCAGCACTGTAAGCATGAATTTGTTATATCTGGTAAAAGACAGAAAAAGTTAGGTGTGCGGACATTAGATATTGCTAAGCGTTTGTTAGACTATGGCTATCATCCACCTACGATTTATTTCCCAATAAACGTAGAAGAGGCAATGATGGTTGAACCAACAGAAACGGAATCAAAAGAGACATTGGATGGTTTTATCGATACAATGACGGAAATTTCCGATGAAGCGAAACATAATCCGGAGTTAGTTCAAGAAGCTCCTTTCAACACAATTGTTAAACGTATGGATGAAACTACAGCAGCAAGGAAACCGATATTACGATATGAAAAGTAAAAAAACGGATGAGGTAATTACCTCATCCGTTTTTAATCTTTCCTGTCCATTTTTTAAATCCGCCTTTTAGCTGATTTATATCTGTATATCCCTTTTTATGAAGTAACTGAGCCGCCCTGGCTGATCTGGAACCACTCTGGCAATAAAGGTATAATGGCTTATCTTTTCGCATCTCCACAAGTCGTTGCTTCATTTGTGTCACTGGAATATTTCTGGCCCCAAGAATATGACCTTTCTTAAATTCCTGTGGTTCCCTTACATCAATTAGCTGTGCCTTGCGATAACCTTTACGAAATTGATCTTCGGTTAATATGGTGACGACGTTTTTTTGTCTGAAATACCGGAAAACTCCAACTCCGACTAATATGACAATTCCTATTACTAAAAATTCCATTGTTTATATCCCCCGTAACTTTCATTTGTGTCTATTCTATTATATTGTGGATTAGCTATTATTTCAAAGTATTTTTCTTATTTTAATTTATTGTTAGGACTTTTTACTTATTTTTGAGTTATAACTGAAGATCAATAAGTGCTAAAAAAGCACAGTAATGCAGTATTAACACTTTATAAACTAGCAGGTATTTAAGAAATAATATAATGTATATGAAAAAGGTGAGGAATACTGGATTTTTAGTAACTTCCTTAAATTTTCTCTATTTTTCTCGATATATTATCACGCTTTGATGATTGACAGATTAGTTTTCATTCGTTCAAACCTCAATATATAGTATTTATTTTAAAATATTAACACTATATATTGTTTTTAGTGTGTCAGTTATGATATCTTATATTATAACAAATAAATAGTTAAAGGAGCGATCAAAAAATGTCGATTGCTGTTGAGAGTGGAAAAAAAATAGATATTAAAATGCTAAATGAAGACATCAAATCGTTTCCGCAAGTACACCCAATTACTGAGGATATGAAAATTACACACAAAGGTGTATCACGTTTGGTTATGCTGGATCGATATGCTTTTAAGGACACTGAAAAAAAGACTTTGCAAGAAGGCGATTTTGTCGTATTAACTGTGAAAGCAGATCCGAAGTTTCCTGCACGTGGACTGGGTTATGTGAAATCAATAGACTGGCAACATAAAGAAGCAGATATTCATGTGGATTCACAGTTCGTATCTGTACTGGATAATGAGGAAGAAGCTTCTACAGGTATTGTAAGGCGTTCGCTCGATGTTATTGATAAACCTTTGGAAGTTTATTATGAACAAATTGCAAAAAGAAACGCCACGGGGCTTTCTGCCGTCGAAACGACAGAAGAGAAGCAGAAGGAGTGGTTTGAAAAGTTTACGGATGAGTTAGGATCGTTGAATTTTATTCCAGCAGGACGCGTATTATACGGTGCTGGTGCCGAAACTGATGTGACGTACTTTAACTGTTATGTCATGCCTTATATTAAAGATTCACGAGAAGGAATATCTGATCATCGTAAGCAGGTAATGGAAATTATGAGCAGGGGTGGTGGAGTTGGAACAAATGGATCAACGCTAAGACCTCGTAATACGTTAGCAAGAGGTGTAAACGGAAAGTCATCAGGATCTGTTTCCTGGCTGGATGATATCGCAAAACTTACACATCTGGTAGAGCAAGGCGGATCAAGACGTGGTAAATAAAAGTGCCTCGTCTATAAACTAACCTCGTGAATTGCTGGAAACTCTTTAATGACTTGCTGGCTACAACGTAACTGGAAACAGTAAGCGTGAATGCAAAAAAACAGCGAGTGGAAAAAGACAATCAGCAGCCAAGCTTTGTATAGAAGAAGGTTCAACGACCATCGAAAGCACGTCTCGGACGGAAGTGAGTAGAGTAGAAATCAAGTGATTTCGAAGCGCGAGGACACATTTAAATGTGGAAGATATGGTCTGAACTCTAAGGTGACTTAGAGAGTTGATTTAACGCATCAACGCAACAATTTGGCTCAAATGATCATGTTAGTAGATTCTCACCCTGATATTATTGAATTTATTATCTCGAAAATGCAAAATCCTAGAATTCTGCGCTATCTGATAGAAAATACCGAAGATGAACAAATTAAGCGTCTGGCACAGGAAAAACTGCAATTCACACCATTAACGGAGACAGAAGTAGATTTGTATCAAGGTATCTTGAACTATAATACCATGCCAGGACAAGGTGGTTTTACAGATGCTGCCATCCGTGAAGCAGAAGAAAAGTTAGTAACTGGGGGCACCTATTCTGTTCATAATCCAGAGTTCTTAACAGGAGCGAACATTTCTGTTTGTATTACAAAAGAACTAATGGATGCTGTTGAAGATGATGATACCTATGATTTACGTTTTCCTGATGTTGAAAATTATACAAAAGAAGAAATGAAAGCATATAACGAGAACTGGGATAAAGTTGGCGATGTCCGAAAGTGGGAAGAAATGGGATATGGTGTACGTGTTTATCGCCGAGTGAAGGCTAAAGAGCTGTGGAATTTGATAAACATTTGTGCAACATACTCAGCAGAACCAGGAATATTCTACATTGATAATGCTAATGAAATGACAAATGCAAAAGCATATGGGGACCAAGTAGTAGCAACAAACCCGTGTGGGGAACAGCCACTTGCTCCATATTCTGTTTGTAATCTTGCAGCCGTTAACTTGGCAGAAATGGCTGACAAAGATACGAGCACTGTAAACTTTGAGAAATTGAAACAAACCGTCAAAACTGGCGTGCGTATGCAAGATAATGTAATTGATGCAACACCATACTTTTTAGAGGAAAACAAAAAACAAGCACTTGGCGAACGCAGAGTTGGACTAGGTGTTATGGGAATGCATGACCTTCTGATCTATTGCGAAACGGAATATGGATCATCTGAAGGTAATAAGCTAGTTGATCAAATATTCGAAGCAATTGCAACTACTGCATATCGTGAATCAATTGAGATAGCTAAAGAAAAAGGAAGTTTTCCATTCCTTATTGGTAAAACGGACGAAGAAACACAATTGCTGCGTGAAGCATTTATCAATACCGGTTATATGAAGAAAATGCCTGAAGATATTAAAAAAGGCATTCTTGAATATGGTATTCGCAATTCACATCTTCTGACTGTGGCTCCGACTGGGTCGACAGGCACGATGGTCGGCGTGAGCACGGGATTAGAACCATATTTTTCTTTTTCCTACTATAGAAGTGGTAGGTTAGGGAAGTTTATTGAAGTTAAGGCCGAAATTGTACAAGAATACTTGGATAGGAACCCTGACCAGGATTCAGAAAATCTGCCTAAATTCTTTGTAACAGCGATGGACCTAGCACCAGAAGCACATGCCGATACTCAGTGTGTTATCCAGCGTTGGGTTGATAGCTCGATTTCCAAAACAGTAAATGCACCAAAAGGGTATACCGTTGATCAAGTAGAAAATGTATACCACAGACTCTACAACGGTGGTGCTAAAGGTGGAACTGTTTATGTAGATGGCAGTCGAGATTCACAAGTTCTGACGCTTAAAGCTGAAGAGAACTCGGAAGGTGAACAGACTGAACTATTTCAGGAAACTGAAAAGCCTAAAGTTGTATTGATGGACACTATCCAGGAATTAGATAAAACTAACGTTATGATTGGTTCTGAAGTTGGCGATACGTGTCCAGTTTGCCGAGAAGGCAATGTAGAAGATATTGGTGGATGCAACACATGTACAAGCTGTGGAGCTCAGCTTAAATGTGGTTTATAAGTTTTTTTAAGAGAAGAATCGACTACAAGTTGGTTCTTCTCTTTTGATTTGGCTGTTTTTGTAATTTTTGGAAAAGACTCCTTATACTGCGCACTTATAGCCTTTAATTTTGTTATCTAATAGAATACTTGTTTAATTCGTAAATATCTTGTATTATTTTTATAGAAACATTGTTGCACATACTAAAAATTTATTCTTTGAAATGAGTTGAGTTTATGCCGACACCTAGCATGGAAGATTATATTGAACAAATTTATAATTTAATTGAATCAAAAGGTTATGCACGTGTATCCGATATTGCAGAAGCCCTGATAGTCCACCCATCATCAGTGACTAAAATGGTGCAGAAACTTGATAAAGATGAATACTTAAATTATGAGAAATATAGAGGTTTTATTTTAACATCAAAAGGAAAGAAGATTGGCGAGCGATTAGTTTTTCGTCATGAGCTACTTGAGAATTTTCTTGAAATTATTGGTGTAGATAATGACAAAATTTACGAAGATGTTGAAGGTATAGAGCATCATCTAAGCTGGAATTCAATAGACAGAATTGGTGACTTAGTACAATACTTTAAAGAAGATATGAATCGTATTGATGATTTAAAAAAGATTAAAGCAAACGACGAGCGATAACTAAAATTATATATGTGAATGAGTTCTAATTTTACCTGTATCCTCCTAATATATAATAAAGGTTTTACAAGGGGAGAACTCATGAATATTGATGGCGTGTTTTCTGGTGGTGGAGTGAAGGCCTATGCACTAATTGGTGCGCTTCGAAGTATTGAAGGGAAAGGTCTATCTATTGAACGTGTAGCTGGAACTTCTGCAGGAGCAATAATGTCCACCTTGATTGCGGCAGGGTACAATATTGATGAAATTGAGAAATTAATACAAGATCTAGATGTGCATAAACTTTTGGATGCACCAAAATGGACTACGTTAATTCCATATTCAAAATGGATTTTTCTATACTTTCAAATGGGGTTATATAAAGGCGATAAACTGGAGAACTGGTTATACACACAGTTGGCTAATAAAAATATTTATACGTTTAATGATTTAGAACCTGACTATCTTAAAGTGGTAGTCAGTGATATTTCACTTGGCAAATTAGTTGTAATACCAGATGATTTGGAAAGGGTATATGGAATAGAACCAAAATATTTTTCCGTTTCAAAAGCTGTTCGAATGAGTGCAGGATTTCCTTATTTTTTTATGCCAAAAAAATTGCCGGGCAAATCAAAACAGAAGAGCCTGATTGTTGACGGTGGTCTTTTGAGCAACTTTCCATTATGGATTTTTGAAAATGAAAACAAACGAAATGAACGTCCTATACTAGGGGTGAAATTAAGCGGGTATCCTGAACAGCAGTCCCCACGTAAAATAAGTAATGCACTTGATATGTTTCATGCTTTATTTTCAACAATGATACAGGCACATGATGCACGCTATATATCCAAATCTCAAATAAGTAACATAATTTTTATCCCAGTGGAGAATGTTGAATCAACGAATTTTAATGTTAGTGAATTAACGAAAGAACAATTAATTAAAATGGGTAAAGATAGGGCTGATCAATTCTTAAAATATTGGCCAAAATAAAACCGGGCTATCTAAAAAGTGACGGGTTTACATAAATTTAGTCTCATCAATAATCACATAATTATAACCGTTAAATTTACAGTAAAAAATGGATTGGATACTCCCAAGCCATTTTTTTCTAATATCTCTTCCCAGCCGAGTTTAAGTGTATTTATTCACTGGATAGGCTGGTGTCCACGGTTGGACGGATCCTCATTCCGCTATTCAGCCTTTTTAACCGCATTATTCATTGTTATTAGGTAAATAACGGAACCAGGAACCGATTCAACCTTCAATACGGCTTTTTTACCCATTTAGCGGAAACACGATTCACTTCACTGGTTTGTGTGATTCACATACCGCTGAATTCACACCATAAGTCACATCCACTACAATAAATTTTTCTCTCTTATGAATTTCGTTGTGACTTATCTTGATATAGCAATAAAAATACACATGAGGTTTCACTAGCGAAATCTCGTGTGTATTTTTAATGGTTGCATCTCTAAAGTGAACCCGTTATCTAAAAAGTAGCTCGATTTTTTCTTTTTGACTTATTACCGTCTATCACCCGTAAATGAGATGCACGTTTATTTAGCTTCTTTTTCATTTGAAGTGGCTGTGGACGTTTAGAAGTAGGACGTGGTTTGTCGCTTTGGTTTGTATATTTTGATTTTGATTGTTTCACTGCCTGCTTATATTTCTTAGTATCGTGGGAAGCGGTTCTTTTTTTAATGAAGACAAAATAGATTACCGCAAAAACTGCTATGCCAAATCCAAGCATCATTATTATGTTAGTAAGGAAGGAAGCTGTATTTGTAAACAGCTGTGCAATTACTCCAATGACAGCCAATCCTATTATTACATAAACAAACGCGGAAAACTTATTGCGAACCATTTGCACAACCTCCTTTCGATTATTGCATACTAATCTATACCACTATTTTCTACATTTATATCATCATTTAAAAAAACGTTTTGCTACTTTAAATTCTTTCCGTTCCTGTCCAAAATATTCAATACTGTATTTTTTTCTTAAATAATCTTATCAATTAAACTGTATTTCTTTTATTTTACTAGAAAATGGCTAATTTAACTACATAAAAATTATTGTAATTACAATGAAGTGATTGGTTTTATAGCAATTGGTAACAATATAAATGGAGGTGTTTGTATTGAAAGAGGATAAAAATTTAGAGCAAAATAAACGGGAACAACCTATGTCTCTTTTGTCCAGATCTTTAACTACCGGTTTTGTAGGAGGATTAATTGCTAGTTCTATTGGTGTAATTATGTATTACTTTAGTTTCTCAGAAGTTGCGCCAAAAAGTTATCTAATCCGTTCCTGGATAACTGCTGATTGGACAGATGGTTGGCTGGGAAATACTTTATCCATTTTGATGATTGGAGTCCTTTCACTGTTAACAGCGTTTATTTATTACGGGATTTTCAAAAAAATTGGCTCACTTTGGATGGGTGTCGGTTATGGAATTATTTTATGGGTTATTGTCTTCTATATCGTACAGCCAATATTCCCAAATATACCAAATTTAATGGATCTGAATAGGTATACAATTGTTTCCACATTATGTCTCTTTATATTATATGGAACTTTTATTGGATATTCCATTTCATATGACTATGCTGATACAATAAGAAAGGAAGACGAGTTAAAAGAAAAGCAGAATTAATCTATGGTTTTACTATTATTCAAAAGTTTTTGTTTATGATAAACTAAAACAGTCCGGTAATTATACGAATGATAAAGGAATGAAATGCCAATGAATCGTCTTTTGTTATTAAATGGCCCTAATATTAATTTATTAGGAAAACGGGAAAAGGAAGTTTATGGGGAATTTACGTTACGTGACATTGAGACCGAGGTAGCTAACTTAGCACAAAAACATGGGCATGAGCTAGATTGCTTTCAATCAAACCATGAAGGGGAATTGATTGATCGCCTGCAACAGGCTAACGGAAAATATAGTGGAATAATTTTCAACCCAGCTGCTTACACCCATACAAGTATTGCCTTACGTGATGCTATTATGGCTATTGAAACACCAGTAATCGAGGTCCATATTTCAAATGTACACAAACGCGAGGCTTTCCGCCAACAGTCGATGCTTGCGTCAGCATGTTATGGACAGATAGTAGGCTTTGGAATGAAAAGTTACCGCTTGGCAGCACTAGCATTTTTAGAAAATAAATAGAAAGGGATGGTATGATGGAGAAATTGGATAAGCTACGAAAGGCTTTACAGGAAAATAATCTTGACGCCATATTAATTACTAGTCCAATCAACAGAACTTATTTAACAGGGTTTACTGGAACTGCAGGTGCAGTAATAGTTAGTAGAGACGAAGCACGATTCATTACAGATTTCCGTTACATAGAACAAGCTAACGAACAGGCTTCAGGTTTTTCCGTAATTGAACATAAAAAGTCAATTCATGAAGAAATTAATAGTCAATTGAACCAAATAAATGTTAAACGCGTTGGTTTTGAAAAAGATCATGTGACTTTCTCTACTTATGAAGTTTATAAGAAAGAATTTGATATGGAATTAATACCTGTAAGCGGATTAGTTGAAGAACTTCGCTTAATCAAAACAGACGAAGAACTGACAATTTTAAAGCAGGCTGCTAAGATAGCCGATGATGCATATGAGCATATTCAGAGTTATATTAAACCAGGTGTAAAAGAGATAGATATATCAAACGAACTAGAATTCTTTATGAGAAAACAAGGAGCAGCATCGTCCAGTTTTGATATAATTGTCGCATCGGGGTACCGTGCTGCATTGCCCCATGGAGTAGCTTCAGAAAAAAAGATTGAATCAGGTGAGCTTGTCACACTGGATTACGGTGCACTATTTAATGGGTATTGTTCAGATACTACTAGAACTGTTGCCGTCGGTGAAATAAACGATGAACTGAAAACAATATACAACACAGTTCTGGAAGCACAATTACTTGGTGTTAAAGGTGTGAAACCAGGAATAACTGGTAAAGAAGCAGATGCACTTACAAGAGATTATATTAAAGAAAAAGGCTATGGCGATTATTTTGGGCATTCAACCGGACATGGACTGGGGATGGAGGTACATGAAGGGCCAGGTCTATCATTCAAGTCTGATAAGAAATTGGAGACTGGGATGGTTGTAACTGTTGAACCTGGAATTTATGTTCCAAATGTTGGTGGATGTCGTATTGAAGATGATATTGTTATTACAGAAAACGGAAATGAACGATTAACACATTCATCTAAAGAGTTAATTCATCTATAGGATAGAGGAGGAATTAGAGATGATTTCAGTAAATGATTTTAAGACAGGATTGACGATTGAGGTTGATAATGATATTTGGCAGGTTATGGACTTTCAGCATGTGAAACCAGGAAAGGGTGCGGCGTTTGTTCGTTCAAAATTACGTAACTTACGTAGTGGGAATATCCAGGAAAAAACATTCCGTGGTGGTGAAAAAGTAAATAAGGCACACATCGAACACAGTAAAATGCAGTATTTGTATGCTTCCGGTGACAGTCATGCATTCATGGATACAAACACATACGACCAGCTGGAGCTACAAACCAGTCAGCTAAAAGACCAACTGCCCTATATAAAAGAAAATATGGAAGTATCTATTATCACCTATGAAGGCGAAGTAATTGGTGTAGAACTTCCAAATAATGTGGAACTAGCCGTAACAGAAACAGAGCCAGGTATAAAAGGTGATACAGCTAGTGGTGGCACAAAACCTGCAACATTAGAAACTGGACTAATTGTGCAAGTTCCATTTTTCATTAATCAAGGAGAAGTATTAGTTATTAATACATCCGATGGCAAATATGTTTCAAGAGCATAGAAAAAAGATAAGTTGAGAAGAGCGATCCTATTAAAAGGATCGTTCTTTTTTTAGCAGTTAAGAAAGCAATAATTCCTTTCACCATAAACTAAGTTTTCTAATGGCTTTTCATTAGTCATAATCTCTCCTTAAAAACATATATCTATTAAAAAGATACTATAAAAAGTGGGGACATGTTATGGAAGAGATATTGCGCCTATTTCCAGAAAGAATTCGACAAGCAATACAATCCAAAATTAAAGATCGTTGGGAGATTATGCAAGAGATTCGTTTTCGCTTAAATCAACCGGTCGAATTAATTTTCGATGATCATACAGAGTGGATTGAGACAATAATTCCTGATCGCAACGAAAGTCTTTTTGTGCTTAATCAATTAAGTGAATTTTCATTGTACCGTATGGAAGATGAATTACGTGAAGGTTATGTCACTATTGAAGGTGGCCATCGTGTTGGGTTATCTGGAAAAGTGAATACATTAAATGGAGCAGTTAAGGCCATTCAATATATAGCCTTCTTTAATATACGTATTGCTAAACAGAAAATCGGAGCTGCCTTATCACTTATTCCATACCTTTATATAGATAGTAGCTATCAAAACACACTTTTTATTGGTGCACCACAAACAGGAAAAACCACATTAATACGTGACGTTGCGCGTTTAATTGGCACAGGATGGAGTACTGTCTCAGCACAAAAAGTTGGAATAATAGATGAGCGTTCAGAGATAGGCGGGTCGAAAAAAGGAATACCACAGCATGACTTAGGTTTAAGAACCGATGTAATGGATGCTTGCCCGAAAGCTGAAGGTATGATGATGATGATCCGATCAATGTCACCTGAAGTACTTATAGTGGACGAAATCGGCAGCGCTAATGATGTACAAGCATTAATGGAGGCAATAAATACAGGAGTAACAGTTATTTGTACAATACATGGGAAATCTATCGAGGAGTTAAAGAAGCGACCATCATTAAAACCGTTATTCGAGTACGATGTTTTTCAACGAATAGTCTTGTTGGATAGACAAAGGCAGCCTGGATATATTCACCGTATATACAATCAAAAAGAAGAAAATATTTTACAGAAAACGAGGTGCTTTAAGAATGAAGTGGATTGGAGCGCTTCTTTTCATAGGCACAACAACATTAATAGGGTTTGAGTTTAGTAGGAAATTAAACGCAAGACCGAAGCATATCAGACAAATGAAAAATGCACTGCAGATATTGGAGGCAGAAATCTTATATAGTCAATTGCCCTTACACGATGCTTTTCAAACAATTGCAAAGCAAATTCCTGAACCAACAAGATCCTTTTTTCACCGATTAAGTCGTTCATTATTAACTGAACAAGGTGTTAATTTATACAATGTCTGGGATCAACACCTGAATGATTTGATGAAGGAATCGGCGTTTGGTGCAAATGAAGAAGAAATTTTGCAGCAATTCGGTCGAACACTAGGTCAGCATGATTTTGAACAACAGAAAAAACATATTCATTTAACTGTAAAACACTTGGATCGAGAGTTGGAAGATGCAAGGGACAGTCAGTATAAATATAGTAAAATGGCCAAAAGTTTGGGGTTATTGTGTGGGTTATTCATTGTATTATTGCTCATTTAGAGGGAAAGGAGTACATCAATGGCTGTTGATGCGTCAATTTTATTTCAAATTGCAGGTATTGGAATTATTGTAGCTATCATTCATACAATTTTAAAACAAATGGGCAAAGAGGATATTGCACACTTTGCAACAGTTGTCGGATTTGTAATCGTGCTGGTAATTGTTGTTAATCAACTTTCTGATCTATTTCAGCAGATAAAGTCTGTATTCCTTTTCCAGGGGTAGTGATAGATGGATATCATACAAATTGTTGTTCTAGGAATTGTTGCAAGCATTTTATATATCGTTTTGAAAGATATGAATTCCTCTTTTGCATTTTTTGTAATTGTTGTAACCGGAGTCCTGATATTCCTAGCAATCATCAAACAAATTGGCATTATTTTCCAATTAATTGAGTCTTTAGGAGAAAAAGCCAGTATTGATGGTATGTACATAAATACCATTTTGAAAATAATTGGGATTGCTTATATTGCGGAAATTGGAGCAAATTTAACGAAAGACGCAGGGCTTAGTTCAGTAGCATCTAAAATTGAGCTTGCCGGAAAGATATTCATTCTGCTATTAGCAATTCCAATAATTACTGCTGTCATCGAAGCAATATTAAGTTTTATACCTTCAGCCTAGAAATGGACAAGACTTTGAAAGGAGTACGTATGCTGAATGGTACAAAAAAAGTTGATTATCAGTATTCTTATAATTCTGCTAGTACTTCTATTTGGACAACAAACTGTTTCTGCTGAACCCAATTCAAACGATATACAAGATAATATGCTAAATGATATTTCTCTAGATGGCATGCAATCCTTTTGGCATACCTTAGTTAATGATTATGGAGGGTATTTACCAGAGCTCGAGAAAACAAGCATTACTGAAATCATTAAGGATAACGGTTCTTTTTCAATAAAAAACACGTTATGGGGTTTTATTGAATATTTTCTTCATGAGCTCATTATGAATGGGAAATTACTTGGACTATTATTAATGCTTACGTTATTTTCAATGGTTTTGCAGACCATGCATGCAGCATTTGAAGAAAGTACTGTAAGCAAAATTGCATATTTTGTAGTTTATATTGTTCTAATCTTTTTGGCATTAAACAGTTTTTACTTGGCTGTTTCTTATGCTAAAGAAGCAATTGACGCGATGAGTGGTTTCATGATCGCTTTACTTCCTTTGGTGTTAAGTATTATGGCTACACTTGGAAATATTATTACTGTTTCATTTTTTCAGCCTCTTGTAATCTTTCTTATAAATTTTAGCGGTGTGCTAGTTTCAAAGTTTATTTTACCCTTATTATTTTTATCAGCTCTCTTATTAATTGTTAGCAGCTTGAATGATAATTATAAAGTGACACATTTAGCAAATTTATTTAAAACAGTTGGTTTAGGAGCTTTAGGAATGTTTTTAACAGTGTTTGTAGGAGTAATGTCAGTCCAGGGGGCATCCAGTGCCATAAGTGATGGAGTAGCGATGAAAACAACTAAATTTGTTACTGGAAACTTTATTCCGGTAGTCGGGAGAACCTTAACTGATGCCGCTGATACTATTTTAAGTGCATCTTTGTTGCTAAAAAACTCCATTGGAATCGTTGGTGTCTTAATTATTGTCTTAATAGCAGTATTTCCTGCACTTAAGATATTTGCTATTGCGCTGATATACAAGCTGGCAGCAGCTGTCCTTCAGCCGATTGGTGATGGACCGATAATAACCAGCCTAAACACGATAAGCAATTATATTGTATATATTCTGGCCTGTTTGTTAGCGGTAACGTTAATGTTTTTTCTAGCAATAGTCATTTTGGTTGCAGCAAGTAATATTACACTTCTCCTACGCTAAGGGGGGCCTGGAAATGGAGATCCTTACTGAATGGGTTACGCAAATTATTATATTTCTTTTACTAGCTTCTATAGTCGATTTATTAATTCCAGCAACATCAATGAAAAAATATATCAAATTAGTTGTTGGTTTAATATTAATATTAATTTTTTTAAAGCCATTATTTTTCTTGTTTGATTTTAATGCCCAACAGGCTCTGGAGAAGTCATATTCACAAATCATGAAGCAGCAATCAGAGGGGGAACAAGTAGAAAATTCAATTAAAATGCAAAAAAGTGAAATACAAGAGTCTCAGAATGCATATATTTTAGAACAAACGGTTGTCCAATTAAAGGAACTGGCAAAAAAGCCATTACAGGAAGATTATCAGTTAGCGATATCAGATATTGAGTTTCCACAGACTGAACTCTCTGCAGAAAACGAGCTTACTGATGAGAATCTGGATGAAGTCATTGTGTATCTTAATGAATCACCTGAAGGGGAGGGAGAAGTGAGTGCTATTGACGATGTTGTAATTAATACGGACAAGACACTAGTGAATGAAGTTAATCAGTTAGATGTAAATGGAATCAAATTATTATTACAGGATACATGGGAGATAGACAACAAGAAGTTAACAATCTTGTGGGAAGGAGGTACACCTTGAAGAAACAAATAAAGGACTTTTTACAAATAAAAAAATCCGAACATGGAGGCAAGCTATCTAAAAAGGCAGGATACATTTTAGTCGTTGGTTTAGTTGGACTGTTATTAATCATAATCGGAAATATTTTTTCAACTTCAGCAACAGATGATAATCAATCGCTTAACAATGTAACGAGTGAAGCTGAAAAACCAGCAGAGGAAACTTTTTCGGATAAATCAAAAAACACCTCAAATGCAGATGAAATAGAGAAGAGTTATGAAGATAATTTAAAAGAAATGCTTGATAAGATTCAAGGTGTTTCAAACGTTGAAGTAATGGTGAATCTAGAATCTACTAATGTTAAAGTTTATGAAAAAAATTTAATTGCAGGGCAGCAATCTACAACAGAGTCTGATAAAAATGGCGGGACAAGAGAAATTGAAGATAATACGAAAGAGACACAAGTTGTACTGGTAAGACAAGGAGACAAAGAAGTCCCGTTGCTTATACAAATAAAAAAGCCTGAGGTAAGAGGGGTATTCGTTGTTGCAAAGGGGGTTGATCATGCAACGGTAAAAAAATGGGTAATTGATTCGGTATCTCGTGTACTCGATGTTCCAACACATAGAGTTTCAGTAATGCCAAAAAATTAGGAGGATTTATTTATGTTGAAAAAACAAACAGTGTGGCTTTTAACAATGTTAAGTTTAATGATTGTGTTGAGTGTTTATTATATTACATCCCCGGATAGTGGTGATTTGGCTTATTTACCTGAAGGAGATGATTCATCTGAAGAGGCTTCATCACCTGATTCAGAGGCAAGCGACGCAAGTGATACCGATGCAGACGTAGACGACATTTCCAACATGGGGCAGGATCAGTTTTTTACTACACTTCGTATGGAAGTAGAGAATGAGCGAAGTGCAGCAAAAGATCGTTTGGACGATGTCGTTGCCTCGAGTAACGCAAGTATTCAAGAAAAAAATGAAGCTAGGGATAAGATTAACCAGTTAGACAGTATTTCTTCAAAGGAAATAATATTAGAAGAATCAATTGTAGCTTCAGCTGAATATAATGATGTATTGGTTCGTCATGATGAGGATAAGGTGCATGTACATGTCAAAGTTGATCAATTAAACAAAACTGAAGTAGTTAACATTATGCAGATGGTAAAAGATGAGTTTGGTGCGATAACTGTAGATGTTAATGTTCAACCAACTGAAAGCTAGGCAGCTGATATAAGACCGGACGAATTATTTCGTCCGGTTTTTGCATTCTTGTTTAGGAAATTATAAAATTTAAGTGCTGTGGATAACTGGACTTCCGAATCAGCGACGTCCAGCTCCAGCGCCTAGCGCCTAGTGGACTTCCCTCCCCGTGTCTACGATAAGTCAACATCGAATCGCTTACGCTCTTCGTGTATCCTTTATCTCACACGGGTCAGTCCAGTCCATACGGCACTAAACAGGGCGCTTACGCCTTTGTTCAGGAAAGTATAATTCTTATTTTTACTGCTTTAGTGCAACTAAGCTTCATCTTTTAACCCTAAGTCAAGTTTTCTGATGTTGTAATAAAATTATTCGCATAAACCAGATATCATTGATATAATTGTAGCGTGAAAACGTTTTACACATTAGAAGCAGATTGTTAAACATACTGCAGTCTATTATGGGTTGAAGTTTTACTAATACTTGTCGTAGAATGTTAAGAGGAGTTATTAGTACCTGTTGTTAATTTGTAATAAATGAAGGGGTGCCAGACATGTTAAAAGTACAGGAAATACGTGAATTAATAAAATTAGTAGATCAATCAACAATTGATGAGTTTAGTTACGAGACAAATGGAACGACTGTTACAATGAAAAAGTCTAATGACAACCAAGGTGTTAAGTTGAACGAAGCTTATGAAGTACCTGCAGAAAAACCTGCAGAAAAGATTAAAGCAGAAGAACCTAAAGCACCTGAAGAGAAAAAAGCAGTGAAACAATCAGAAACAGAACCAGTTGAAAAAGAAAAAGCAACAGACTTCGATCACGAAATTGTTTCTCCAATGGTAGGTACGCTGTATATTGGACCTGATCCGGAAAGTGATCCGTATGTCAAAAGTGGATCTAAAGTCGAAAACGACTCTGTTGTTTGTATTGTAGAAGCAATGAAACTATTTAATGAAATTGAAGCAGAAGTTTCAGGTGAAATCGTTGAAATCTTAGTGGAAGATGGCGAATTAGTAGAATATGGTCAACCACTATTTAGAGTAAAGACTAAATAAGGGGATGTAGCGTGTGATTAAAAAGCTGTTAATCGCAAACAGGGGAGAAATAGCTGTTCGTATAATACGGGCATGCAAAGAAATGGAAATTGAAACTGTTGCCGTATTTTCTGAAGCAGATAAAGATGCATTGCATGTTCAGTTAGCAGATGAAGCTTATTGTATTGGACCAACGTTAAGTAAAGACAGTTACTTGAATTTCACTAATATCATGAGTGTAGCTACCTTAACCGAAGTTGATGCAATTCATCCTGGCTATGGCTTTCTTGCTGAAAATGCTGATTTTGCAGAAATCTGCAAGGCGTGCAATATTAAGTTTGTAGGCCCCACTGCCCAATCCATACAAAAAATGGGGATAAAAGATGTTGCCAGAGAAACGATGAAAGCTGCTAATGTACCCATTGTGCCAGGGTCAGAAGGTATTATCGAAAACGAAGAGGAAGCCATTAAGATCGCAAATGAAATTGGTTATCCTGTAATCATTAAAGCAACAGCTGGTGGCGGCGGAAAAGGTATTCGAATTGCTAAAACAGAAGAAGATTTGATTAAAGGAATCCGAGTAACACAAAAAGAAGCTGAAAAAGCTTTTGGGAATCCAGGTGTGTACATAGAAAAATTCATAGAGGACTTTAGGCATGTTGAAATTCAGGTATTAGCCGACCAGCATGGAAATATTGTACACTTAGGTGAAAGGGATTGTACAATTCAACGGAGACTTCAAAAGTTGATCGAAGAAACACCATCCCCAGCCATTACACCTGAAATTCGTTCTAAAATGGGTGAAGCTTCTGTAAAAGCCGCTAAGGCAGTTGATTATGTTGGTGCAGGAACAATTGAATATATTTTCGATCGAACTAGTCAATCATTTTATTTCATGGAAATGAATACAAGGATCCAAGTCGAACACCCTGTAACAGAAATGGTTACTGGAGTGGACTTAATTAAAGAACAGATTAGAATTGCGAATAATGAAAACTTATCATTTAAACAAGATGAAATCGAATTTGATGGATGGGCAATCGAATGTAGGATCAATGCAGAAAATCCTTTCAAAAACTTTATGCCTTCACCTGGGAGAATTGAAATGTACTTACCACCTGGTGGATTTGGGGTACGAATTGATTCTGCTGCATATCCTGGTTATAGCATCCCTCCATTTTATGATTCAATGATTGCGAAGTTAATAACATATGGTCCTACTCGTCAAGAAGCCATAAACAGAATGAAGCGCTCTTTGGATGAATTTGTTGTAGAAGGTGTCGATACGACAATTCCATTTCATCGCCTTATAATGGATAACGATGTATTTGTAAAAGGAGACTTCAATACGAAATTCCTTGAGGATAATCCAATTGTACAGAAGAAGGAAGATTAAAGGAGTGAAAAGATGAGCGAACAGCCATTATTGAACGTAAGTGACGATTCGAGCCTAGGTAAAGTTGAAATTGCACCTGAAGTAATTGAAGTAATAACTGGTATAGCGTCTTCTGAAGTAGACGGTATATCATCAATGCGGGGTAATTTCGCAACTGGAGTTGTGGAACGCTTTGGTAAAAAGTCACATGGTAAAGGTGTGAAAGTTGAACTTACCGAAACTGGAATACTTATCGATTTATTTGTTGTTTTAAACTTTGGAGTATCTATTCCAAAAGTAGCACAACAGCTTCAGGAAAATATTAGGCAAACATTAAAAAATATGACAGCACTGGAAATTGATGAAATTAATGTGCATGTAGTTGGTATCCATATGGAAGGTGCAGAGGAAAACGAATAAAAATCAAGGTCAAAAGAAGTAAATTCTTTTGACCTTAATTTGTTTTCTATGAAGGTTTATTTCATTTAGGTTGTGGACAACAGTATAAGGGTGTATAAGAAACAAATTCCTAGGTGATTTCCTTTAAAAATTAGCTAAGATTTCTGTGATTGGTTTGATTCTAGCTTTGCATACACAATCATGTTATTATTTGGGATAGATATGGAATAAAAGGAGCTATGAAAGATGAACCGACATACAGCTAGAGAAAAGGCATTTCAAGTACTTTTTCAATTGGATATTAATGATAACAACCCTGATAAAGCAGTGGAAGAACACCTTGAAACAATAGAAATAGATGCTTTTTTAATGAGTCTTGTTAAAGGTGTAACAGAAAAAAAGGCGGGTCTTGACGATATTATTTCTTATCATTTGGAAAATTGGACAATTGATCGAATCGCTTCAGTCGAGAAAACAATCTTACGTATTGCTATTTTGGAAATTAACTATATAGATGATATCCCAACAAATGTATCTATAAATGAAGCGGTAGAATTAGCTAATATGTACGGTGATGAAAAATCAGGGAAATTTGTAAATGGTGTTTTGTCAAAAATCATTGCATAAAGGGGGATACAGCTGTGTCTGCTGACATAATTAAAGGAAAAGAACTAGCACATAAACTAAAAGAGGAAATGAGTAAGGAAGTACTTTTTCTAAAGGAACAAGGGTTAGTTCCACATTTAACTGTAATATTGATTGGAGATAATCCCGCTTCAAAGTCATATGTTAATGGAAAGAAAAAAGCCTCTGGGGAAACCGGCATATCTTCTGATGTTATAGAAATGGGGGTATCTACTTCTGAGAAAGAGTTGTTGATGAAAATACAGGAATTAAATAATGACCCATCTGTCCACGGAATTTTAGTACAACTCCCACTCCCAGAACACATAGATGAACAACATGTAATCGAAGCTATTAGTCCAGCTAAAGATGTTGATGGTTTCCATCCAATAAATATTGGACGAATGATTACAGGTGAAGACACATTTTTACCTTGTACTCCATATGGAATATTAACAATGTTAAAATCATACGATATTACAATTGAAGGAAAACACGCTGTCGTTATTGGCAGAAGTAATATTGTTGGAAAACCTATTGGTCAATTATTATTAAATGAAAATGCTACCGTTACATATTGCCATTCAAAAACAACCAATTTAATAGATTTCACATCAAAAGCAGATATATTAATTGTAGCTGTTGGAAGACCTAATGCAATACGTGAAGAACATATCAAAGATGGCGCTGCAGTTATAGATGTTGGAATTAATCGCTTAGAAGATGGTTCTTTAACTGGAGACGTCGACTTTGACGCTGTATCCGAAAAGGCTTCTTATATTTCACCTGTTCCTAGAGGCGTAGGACCAATGACGATAACAATGCTCTTGCAAAATACGATCAAAGCAGCTAAAGGATTGTCTAAAAGTGAAAGATAATTATCTAACTGTTACTGCACTAACAAAATATATCAAACGAAAGTTCGACACTGATTCCCATTTAAAAAATATTTGGCTAAAAGGTGAAATATCCAATTTTAAACACCATAGTCGAGGACATATGTATTTAACTATAAAAGACGATAATACAAGAATACAAGCAGTAATGTTTGCAGGCAATAATCGTACGTTAAAGTTCACACCTGAAAACGGTATGAATGTTTTAATAAAAGGTGAGATCGGTGTTTTTGAGCCGTATGGTCAATATCAGTTGTATATCCAGCAAATGGAACCGGACGGAATTGGATCTTTATATTTAGCATTTGAACAACTTAAAGAGAAATTGCATAAACAAGGCTTTTTTGATAAAAGCCATAAAAAAGAACTCCCGAGGTTTCCTAAAAGTATTGGTGTTATAACTTCACCTACCGGAGCAGCTGTTCGTGATATTGTTACAACAATAGAAAGAAGATATCCAATTGTAAAAACTACTGTAATCCCTGTACTTGTTCAAGGACCAAATGCAGTACAATCTATTTACAACGCAATAAACTCAGCTAACCAGCAAGGTGGTTTTGACGTTTTAATAGTTGGGCGTGGCGGAGGTTCCATTGAAGATTTATGGAGTTTTAACGAGGAAAAAGTTGCAAATGCAATTTTTCAATCATCGATACCTGTGATATCAGCAGTTGGCCATGAAACCGATATTACAATTAGTGATTATGTCGCTGATTTACGTGCTCCTACCCCCACTGGTGCTGCAGAGGTTGCAGTACCATCTCAACTTGAATTGACTGATAGAATTAACGGAATGCAACGTTCACTAACAAGAATGATGAACGAAAATGTACTGAGTTCCAAACAACATTTGAATCGTATAAAACAATCCTATGCATTCCGATATCCCGAACATTTAATAACCCAAAAAGAGCAAGAATTGGATAAACATGTTGAACGTCTTGAGAAAACGTTTAATTCAGAGTGGAAAAAGAAAAAAGACGCACTTATTAATATAAACACAAGATTTGAAGCACAGCACCCAGAGCGGCAGATTGAACGTGCTAGGAAGGAACTGAAGCTGTTCATAAAGCAAACTAATTATTTGATGGACAAAATAGTAGAACAGAAATCAACCAGCCTAAATAGTGCTATTGAAAAACTATCGTTATTAAATCCGCTTGAAACGATGAAACGTGGTTATGCCATACCATATGCGCAAAAAGGCAATATTATTAATTCTATATATGGTGTAAGTGAAAATGACCAAATCGACGTTAAACTATCAGATGGCACACTTGAATGTCGTGTATTAGACGTAAAGGAGGAGAACAATGGATAAGGAAAACAATATTTCATTTGAAGAAGCAATGGTACAATTAGAAAAAATTGTTGGAAAGTTAGAAGAAGGCGATGTTCCATTGGAAAAAGCAATAACTTATTACCAGGAAGGGATGAAGCTTTCCAAAGTATGCAGCGATAAATTAACAAATGTTCAAGAAAAGATGACACAAATTATGAATGAGCAGGGCGAACTTGAATCATTTGAGGTACAGGAGGAAGAATGATTGTGCAGCAAAAGTTAAATGATTTTATTAATGAGAATAAATCAATGTTACAAGAAGAAATGAAAACCCATATGCACAATTTGGACATTCCTGTTCGCTTAAAGAAATCCATGCTATATTCCATAGAGGCTGGAGGAAAACGCCTTAGACCTATATTATTGCTGGCAGGCTTTAAGGCATATGGTACAAACATGAAAAAAGTATTATCCACTGCGATAGCTCTTGAAATGATCCATACGTATTCACTTGTTCACGATGATTTACCAGCAATGGATGATGATGATCTTCGTCGCGGCCAGCCAACAAATCACAAGGTATTTGACGATGCAACAGCCATTTTAGCTGGAGATGCTTTATTAACTTATAGTTTTGAACTAATTACAAATGATTCCTACTTATCAGATGCGCAGAAAGTATATATTACCAAACTTCTTGCAGAAGCAAGTGGACCTAAGGGTATGGTGGCAGGTCAAATACTTGATATGGAAGCAGAAAAGAAAGAAATTACCCTTCAAGAACTGGAAACAATTCATACACTAAAAACAGGAGAATTACTTAGGTTTGCAATTAGGTCTGGAGCATACATTGGGCAAGCAACGGATACACAGGTTGAATACTTAGATGAATTTGCTTATTATTTAGGATTAATATTTCAAGTACAAGATGACATTTTGGATGTAACTGGGGATCCGGATAAAATTGGTAAACCCGTGGGTAGTGATGAGGCTAACCAAAAAAATACATACCCAAAATTACTGGGGTTAGATGGAGCTATAGAGAAAAAGCAATATTATGTAAAAATGGCAAAAAATGCTTTGAAAAATGCGAATGCCGAGATATCTTATTTAATGTTGCTTACAGATTATTTTAGCAATCGTGATTATTAAGCACTTATTAGAATTATTTCTAATAATATGGTATAATAAAATTATAATAGGAATGGTGCAGTATTCTAGTCAGTCTTCCGTTTCTGAAGGCGGGCCTAAAAATCCGCCAAAGGGCACATCGATGAAGTTCCTTGTGTTGGCTTGAGGCGCCCAGCCTTGGGTCAGTGCTGGGAGTTAAGGTTTTCGGGCGATCCACAAAGGCATGTGGGCGTTGACCCGATTACCGCGGAGGCCCATATCTGTGGTGATAACTAAGCCTAGGGATCACTATGGAATGGGGTATGAACCTGTAGAATAGGGAAAGGGACACCTTATTTGCAGCGTAGCCTGCCTTGAGTGGTGGTGAGGGGATTAGAGTCGTAAATAACAAGCCAAGTGGCCACTAGCTTGATTATTTTTATCTCTATGAAATCAACACTGCAAAAGAGGCTAGGGGGCGGTTAAAGACTGCTGAGGAAATCTCCTAGACTGTTCCAAAGACATTTAAAAGGGAATATAGTGCGGACTAAGTGGTAATCCAGTCTAGCTTTGGGAAACCAAGCTAAGATGATATTAAAGGGGAACCGCCTGTTTGGTAACAATGGGTTGTCATCTGGGAAAACCTACTGGACCTAAAGCCGCAATTTTAACCTTTTAAATGACCATTCCTAATTTACATATCCAAATTAGTTAGAGGTCGAAAATGAAATCACAAATAAGAAAATCAGTTAAATTTAGTTTAATTATTGCCGTTATCACATTTGTGTTAGCGGCTATTTTTTCAATAATCTCATCCTCTATCTTAAGTGAAGTAGCCTGGATTGTAGGTTTAGTCATTGTATTTATCATCGTATTAATTGGAGTCGTTTTCGACATGCTAGGTATAGCATCAACTGCAGCAAATGAAGCGCCGTTTCACGCAATGGCAGCGGAAAAGGTAAAAGGTGCTAAAGAATCAGTTATTATAATTCGAAATGCTGATAAGTTTGCTAGCTTTTGTAATGACGTGATTGGCGATATATCTGGAATTGTTAGTGGTACGGCATCTGCAATAGTCGTACTCCAAATAGCTAACCTTTTTGGACAGGGTGACGGTTCAACAATACAAATCGTATTATCAGTATTAATTACCAGTTTTGTTGCAGCATTTACAGTGGGTGGAAAAGCAATTGGCAAATACTTAGCAATAAATGCTTCGACTAAAATAATATCTTTTGCAGGGAAGGTTATAGCCTTTATAGAAAGTAACTTTAAAATTCGCATACTGCCAAAAGAGAAAAAAAAATAATTGGTTAAATGACTTTAGGTACACATTTTTTTAAACATCCAAATAATTACGCAGAGGAAACTTTTTAATGGCTAAAAAACGTTTAGATATTATGTTAGTAGACAGAAAATTAATCGAAACTAGAGAAAAGGCAAAACGGGTAATTATGGCTGGGTTAGTGTTCTCTGAGCAGCATAGACTAGAAAAGCCTGGAATGAAGGTTGATGAAGATATTCCAATTACAGTAAAAGGAAAGACGCTTCCATATGTGGGCCGTGGCGGATTAAAACTCGAAAAAGCATTAAATTATTTTGCTATTTCTCTCGAAGACAGAATTATGGTTGATGTGGGATCATCAACAGGTGGATTTACCGATTGTGCATTACAAAATGGTGCACGACTTTGCTATGCGATTGACGTAGGATATAATCAATTAGATTGGAAATTAAGAAATGACGAACGTGTGGTGGTAATGGAAAAGACTAACTTCCGTTATGTAACTCCTGAAATGATAAGTTATGGTTCACCTGACTTTGCAACAATAGATGTATCATTTATTTCTCTGTCAATAATTTTACCAGTTCTAAGCCAATTATTAAGAATCAATAGTGACATAGTTGCATTAATAAAGCCGCAATTTGAAGCTGGAAGAGATCAAGTCGGGAAAAAAGGAATTATACGTGATAAAAGTGTACACCTTGCTGTATTAAGAAAAATTACAGACTTTGCTGAAAAAGAAGGATTTGAGTTAATTAGTCTAACCTATTCTCCTATTACAGGAGGCGAAGGTAATATAGAATTTTTGGCTCATTGGGGCTGGAAAACTGAAAAAGAAGGATTTAGGCCATCAGATATTGAATTAGAAACAATAGTAGACGATGCCCATCAGGAATTGACAATAACCAAACAAAATTATTAGTAGTATATGGAGGCTTTCCATGAGTAAAATCCAACGTCATATTAAAATACGCGAACTAATTACCGATAGTGAAATAGAAACGCAGGACGAGCTGGTTGATCGATTAAAATCACTTGGCTACAATGTAACCCAAGCTACAGTATCACGAGATATTAAAGAATTGCATCTTGTTAAAGTTCCATCAGTGAATGGTGATTATAAATATAGTCTACCGGCAGATCAACGATTTAATCCTTTAGATAAATTGAAGCGCTTAATTACAGATGCTTTTGTTAAAATTGAACATGCTAGTCATTTTATAGTATTAAGAACGTTACCTGGAAATGCTCATGCCATTGGCGTTTTAATCGATAATTTAGAATGGGAAGAGATTATGGGAACCATCTGTGGTGATGATACATGTTTAATTATTTGCAGAACGGAGCAGGATTCAGATTCTATTAAGAATCGTTTTATAAGTATGCTTTAGTAATGGGGGGACATATGTGTTAACAGAACTGTCTATACAGGATTTCGCTATTATTGATAAAATATCTATTACATTTAATGAGGGTCTTACTGTTTTAACAGGAGAAACTGGTGCAGGTAAATCAATTATTATTGATGCGGTGCAATTACTTGCTGGTGGCCGAGGATCAGTTGAATTTGTACGGCACGGGACGAGTAAAGCAGAAATTGAAGGCTTGTTTACTCTCGACTCTAAAGATCACAAAATTTATGCTACAGGCAATTATTATGGTATTGACATCCAAGATGAAATGGTTGTATTACATAGAACTATTACTGCGAGTGGAAAAAGTATTTGCCGAGTGAACGGTAAATTAGTAACATTGGCAATATTAAAAGAGTTTGGAAAGTATTTAATTGATATACATAGTCAACATGAAACACAATCACTTATGAATTCAGAAAATCATATCGACTTACTCGACCAATTTGATGAAAAGAAAATTAATAAATCTAAAGATGAATACACCAAGTTATATGAAAAGCTCTCATCACTAAAAAAGCGTTATAAAGAGTTAAGTGAAAATGAGCAGGAAATGACACATCGTTTAGATTTACTGCAATTTCAAATTAGTGAACTGGAACAAGCTGAGTTAGTTCCAAACGAAGATGTCGAGTTGAGCGAAGAACGTAGTCAATTAGTGAACTTTGAGCGAATTTATACAGGACTCCAGGATGCATATAATGCTCTCTATGGTGAACAAAAAGGGATCGAATGGTTAAATGAAGCGAATCAAGCACTTCAAGATAACCAGGAATATGACTCTTTTATTGCTGAAAAGGCTGAGGAAATGTCAAATCATTATTTTTTGATTGAAGAACTTATGTATGATTTACGTAATTATATTGATACATTACAATATGACCCAGGACGACTTAACGAAATTGAGTCTAGATTAAATGAAATAAATCGCTTAAAGAAAAAATATGGGTCATCTGTAGATGAAATTTTGGAGTATATGGGTAAAATTGAAGAAGAAATCGAACAAATAACAAACAAAGACTCACATTTATCCAAGTTGGCAGAAGAAATTAATGGAGTTAGTCAGGATGCATACTTGGAAGCAAAACAATTACATGATTTGCGAAAAAAAGCAGCCCAATCATTGAAGAAAGATATTCAAAAAGAGCTAAAAGGTCTCTATTTGGAGAAAGCTTCTTTTTCAGTTCAATTTGATACCAAAGAAAGTACAGAACAGAGAACCTTTAAAGAAAATGTTAAATTGCATAAAAATGGTTTTGATTATATACATTTTCTAATTTCAACTAATCCAGGTGAACCACTAAAAGAATTAAATAAAACTGCTTCAGGTGGTGAATTATCACGGATTATGCTTGCGTTAAAGAAGATCTTTGCAAAGCATCAGGGTGTTACAAGTGTGATTTTTGATGAAGTTGACACAGGTGTTAGCGGTCGAGTCGCTCAGGCTATAGCTGAAAAAATTTACCAAATATCAAATCAATCACAGGTCTTATGTATCACCCATTTGCCACAAGTTGCTGCAATGTCAGACACACACAAGCTTATTAAGAAATTGGAAAAAAATAAAAGAACCTCAACTGAAGTGTTAGAACTGTCAGTAAAACAAAAAACTGATGAGTTGGGCAGAATGATTACTGGAACAAAATTAACAGAAACTGCTCAAAAACATGCTAATGAATTACTTGAATTAGCATCAACCTATAAATCCAAAATTTAATGGATAAACTAGAAACAAAAGCCAGATGCTATACTATCTGGCTTTTTTATTTACACTTATAATGTATTTCTTACTGCAAAAGTATAACGTTAGCTTTTGAAAGTAAAAATTTCGCATTCATAAAAGCTTTTAACGAAATTTTAGGTTTTCCAATACATATTGTTCCCCAATTTACTAAAAAGGAAATGTTACACATCTTTTCTTATTTTTCACCAGTTTAAAACACATGCAGTTAGGTCAAATTAGAAGTACAGAGATGAATAAATTATTGGTATGGGTTAGGAAACGAGGAGAGTGAATTGGGTGAAGCATATAAATAATATTCGAATATGGGTAGGTGTCCTGCTGTTAACCGCAGTTTTGGCAGTACCATTTATAACACCAATCAAAGATTACCTTGCCATTCCTAATCAAGTTGTAACATTTGATAACCAACCTTCATCTATAGATGTTCCAGTCCTTGGGAGCAATGTAGATATCGGTTCCTCGGGTAATAGTAACCACACTATTGATTCCTCCGAATTTTATGCAAAAGAACCTGGAAATAGTCAGCTCATTTATGAAGTCGCTGGACTTCCAATAAAAAAAGTGGATGTTTCAGTACTTGATGATATTCGTGTGACTCCTGGAGGTCAATCCATTGGTGTACAACTTCATACATTGGGAGTACTTGTAGTTGGACATCACCAAATTAAGAGTGGTAATGGAATGTTGTCACCAGGGGAAGATGCAAATATCCAAGTGGGTGATGTAATTCTGAAAATAAATGGCAACGAAATTAAAAAAATGAAAGATGTAAAACCGTATGTAGAAAAAGCGGGGAAAGAAAATAAAAAGCTTGAGCTAACGATTAAGCGGGGAAAGGAAACGATTGAAACGACATTAGACCCTGTTAAGGATAGTAAGGAAGAGGAATATCGTATTGGACTCTATATAAGGGATTCCGCTGCAGGTATTGGGACAATGACATTTTATGAACCAAAGTCCAAGAAATATGGAGCGCTTGGACACGTAATTTCCGATATGGATACACAAAAGCCGATTGAAATTCATAATGGAACTATTGTCCAATCGAATGTAACTTCAATTGAAAAAGGAAACAATGGTACACCAGGTGAAAAACAGGCTAAGTTTTCGGTTAAAGATAATAAAATTGGAAGTATCACCAAGAATAGTCCGTATGGTATTTTTGGCGAGTTGAATAGTCCGATAAAAAATGGAAAATATGACAAACCTATGCCTATCGCACTTTCTCACCAGGTCAAAGAAGGTCCAGCAAAAATCCTTACAGTTGTTGAGGGTGAGGAAGTTGAAGAATTTGAAGTTGAGGTCGTAAGTAGTGTGCCGCAAAACTTTCCGGCAACTAAAGGAATGATTATTCAAATTACGGACCCTGAACTCTTGGAGAAAACTGGTGGTATTGTTCAAGGAATGAGTGGTAGTCCAATTATTCAGGATGGTAAAATTATTGGCGCAGTGACGCATGTATTTGTTAATGATCCAACCTCAGGATACGGTGTTCACATTGAATGGATGCTACAAGAAGCAGGAATAGAAATATATGATGAAAAAGATAAAGCAAGCTAATAAAAAGGGCTTGTTATAGGAAATCACCTATGACAAGTCTTTTTTATGTTATACTTTATATATATTTTTCGACAAAACTGTCACATTTTTGTCAAATTATATCGAATTATATCGATAAAGCAAGATAATAAGAGAAAATCAAAGTTAATGCAAAAAAAACCAAAGTTTTTTGATAAAAAAAAGGATATTTGAATCTTATGTCGAATATGTTACTTGGATAAAGTTCGAATTACATAAAAGGAGGAAGTTTTAGTGGAGAAAATTTCAGTTTGTTTAGTCGATGATAACAGGGAACTTGTTCAGCTGATGGAAGAGTACTTTGAAGATCAGCAGGATATTGAAGTTATTGGTGTTGCGTATAACGGAAGAGAATGTCTGGAAATGTTGGAGGAGATGCAGCCGGATGTTTTGGTTTTAGATATTATCATGCCTCATGTAGATGGTTTGGGAGTGTTAAATACTATTCGTGGCACAGAAAGGGAAAAATATCCTAACGTAATTATGCTTACTGCTTTTGGACAGGAAGAAGTTATGAAAAAAGCTGTAGATTTAGGAGCGTCATATTTTATTTTGAAACCGTTCGATTTGGATAATCTTTCTGATCAAATCCGCCAAGTACAAGGAAATATCACATTACAATCAAGTCCTAAAAAGGCAAATAATAAAGAGCGTAAGAAAAAGGATTTAGAGGCAAGTATAACTAATATAATTCATGAAATCGGTGTTCCAGCACATATTAAAGGTTATATGTATTTAAGGGAAGCCATTACAATGGTTTATAATGATATAGAACTATTAGGTTCCATAACAAAAGTTCTCTATCCAGATATTGCAAAAAAATTCAATACTACAGCATCACGCGTGGAACGAGCTATCCGTCATGCAATTGAAGTAGCGTGGAGTCGTGGTAATATTGATTCGATATCAGCATTATTCGGTTATACCGTTAGTATTTCTAAAGCAAAGCCTACGAATTCAGAGTTTATTGCCATGGTAGCTGATCGATTACGATTGGAACATAAAGCAAGTTAAGATATAAAAAACCTGTATGTAAATAGCATTCACATACAGGTTTTTTATTTTGTATCGCCAGATATTTTTCTTAACTACCAAAAAAAGCATTGTATAAGGACGGTATTGCGCGATCCAATCCTTCAGACTGAATACCAAACATAATTGACACTTCAGATGAACCTTGGTTAATCATTTCAATATTAACATGTGCGTCCGTAAGTGCGGTTGTTGCTTTTTGTGCTATACCTAAAGTACTCACAATACCCTCACCAACAATCATTATCATAGCGAGGTCTCGATGAAACGTAATTCTGTCAGGGTGTAACTCATCCTTGATTCTGTTTACTATTATTTCCTCTTTAGCAGCTGACAGTTGGCTATTTCGAATTATTACTGACATTTCATCAATTCCTGATGGAGCATGTTCGAAAGAGATATTTTCTCTCTCTAATATTTGCAGTAATTTTCGTCCAAATCCAACTTCACGGTTCATTAAATATTTACTTACATATAAACTTGAAAAGCCTTTAGAACTTGCAATCCCAACGACACACTTTCTGCTCTTATTTTTTTCAGAGACAATCATTGTTCCCGGAGCATCTGGGTTATTTGTATTCTTTATACATACAGGTATTTTTTGTTGAAATGCAGGGATTAGTGCTTCATCGTGAAATACGGAAAAACCAGCATATGATAATTCACGCATCTCCTTGTATGTTAAAGTAGTAATTTCTTTCGGATTTGATACGATACTCGGATTTACAGTATAAACTGAATCGACATCGGTAAAATTTTCATATAATTTCGCTTTAATTCCTGCTGCAACAATTGATCCGGTAATATCTGAACCTCCTCTAGAAAAGGTCATCAGTTTTCCTTCTTTTGTAAACCCGAAGAATCCAGGAATAACCGCTATTTCGTCATACTGGCGTAATTTATAAAGCTCTGAGAAGCTTTCTGGTAATATCTGTGCATTGCCAGGTTCATTACTGACGATAATTCCTGCATCTTTTGGGTTCAAATAACGTGCATTTAATCCAATTGTTTTTAAGTATTCACTTACTAGTTTGGCGCTGCTGTCTTCCCCAATGGATTTCAACGCATCCATCTTCATTTGGTCCGATTCGTTATTGTTAATAATTGCCTGTATATTATTCTTAATATCATCCAGGATCGTTGGGGAAATTCGGAGTTCCTCTACAATCTCTGAAAAGCGATTCATTATAACATTTAAATTATCCGTATAAGGCTTGTCTTGGAAAGCTATATTTCCTAATTGAATAAGAAGATCTGTCATTTTGGTATCATCTTGGTGCCTTTTACCTGGAGCAGATACAATTACAAGTTTTCTTGCAGGGTCACTTTTAATAATTGCTCCAATTTTCTTAATTTGATTTCCATTTGCTACAGAACTTCCTCCAAATTTTGCTACTTTCATTTTTTCTACCACTCCAATAAATTTTTATTTCTTTTTATATTAAAATTATCTTCTCTTCTTTTTATTCTGTTGTCTTTTTCGGTCGCGATGGACAATAAATCCACCGATGAAGGCGATTCCACCTAAAAATAATATAAAACCAGCTGCAAACTGTATTCCAATATTGAAGAATATTGGGTGAACATCATCAAACAATGTGTCGCGAATAAGCTTTATACCAAATGCAGAAACAAGCCCTGGGATAAGTAATAATAAAACCGCAATTATACGAATCATGTTTCTTCCCCTTTATTAGTAAATCATCATTTTTTTAGTATAGCAAATATTATAAGAAATAGGAATAAATCAAAATTTGCTTAGAACTGCAGAATAAAGTATTATTAAAGATGCAAAATATTGCAAGGTGGGGATACATATGAAACGAGTACTTATTGTTGGTGCTGGTAAAGGCGGCAGTACTTTATTAGAAATACTATATAATACAGACCGCATGAAGATTGTTGGTGTGGTGGATAGAAACAGTACAGCGCCAGGTTTAAAGAAAGCAAAAAAGTATGGTATTCCTTCCGATTATACTTGGGAAAACTGGATTAATAAAGATATTGATATCATTATTGAGGCAACAGGTGATGAGAAAGTTCTAGAAGAGTTACTAGAGAGAAGAAATCGTAAGACTGTTGTTATACCTGGTACCGTCGCATACATAATATCCGAGCTATTTGAAGAAAAAGAATCATTACTAGATCGATTAAGAATTCAAACAGATAATCAGGAGTTAATTCTTAACAACATTCGTGACGGAATGATTGTTATTAATAACCAGGAAATCGTTCAGTTCGTTAACAAAGGTGCTGAACGTATTGTAGGTATCTCGAAAGATAAATTTAAAGGTCAAGATATAAAAAATATTATTGCTGATACAAGGCTGCCTCATGTTTTGCGCAGCAGAAGAAGGGAAGTTAATCAAAAACTTGTATTAGAAAATGATAAGAAAGTCATTACAACAAGAATTCCGATTATAAATGCTGATGATCGGCTAATTGGTGCTTTTGCTGTTTTTAAAGATATTACAGAAGTAATGAATTTAGCTGAAGAAAATACCGACCTAAAAGAAATAAAAACGATGCTAGAAGCTATTATACAGTCTTCTGATGAAGCGATAACGGTTGTAGATGAAAATGGAACTGGGATCATGATAAACCCTGCTTACACAAGGATTACAGGTTTAAAAGAAGCTGATATTGTAGGTAAACCAGCAACCGCTGATATTTCAGAAGGTGAAAGCATGCATATGAAGGTTCTCAAAACAAGACGTGGTGTGCGGGGAGTTCGTATGAAAGTAGGACCAGCTAAAAAAGACGTTTTAGTAAATGTTGCACCGGTTATTGTTGATGGAAAATTAAAAGGAAGTGTCGGGGTTTTACATGACGTATCAGAAATCCAGTCGCTGACAAGTGAGCTAAAACGTGCAAGGCAAATTATTCGTAATTTGGAAGCGAAATACACGTTTGATGACATAATAGGTCCATCATCTGAGATGAAAATAGCCTTGGAGCAAGCGAAAGTAGGAGCGAAAACACCAGCTACTGTCCTGCTTCGTGGCGAATCTGGCACAGGGAAAGAGTTATTTGCACATGCGATACACAATGAGAGTGACCGTAAACATAATAAATTTATCCGAGTTAACTGTGCTGCAATTGCTGAGACGATATTAGAAAGCGAACTATTTGGATATGAGGAAGGTGCTTTCTCGGGTGCTAAGCAAGGTGGTAAAAAGGGGCTGTTTGAAGAAGCAAACCATGGGAGTGTTTTCCTTGATGAAATTGGTGAGCTGTCACTCCATATGCAAGCGAAACTGCTGCGTGTTTTGCAAGAGCAGGAAATTGTCCGTGTAGGAGGAACTGACCCTATTACAATTGATGTTCGTATTATAACAGCAACAAACGTTAACTTGGAAAAAGCCATTATGAATAAAAAATTCAGAGAAGATCTTTATTATCGTTTGAATCGGTTACCTATATACATCCCTTCATTGAAGGAGCGTATAAATGACTTACCGAGTCTTATCGAACATCTGATTCGTAAAATAAACCAGGATTATGGAAGAAATGTTCAAGCAATAAATTATGATGCAAGTGAATATTTAAAGAATTATCATTGGCCTGGCAATGTAAGGGAACTGGAAAATATGATTGGACGAGCAATGATTTATATGGATATGAACGAAGAGGTAATTAAAAAAGAGCATATCCCCAATTTACTTACCTCTCCTGATTCTTCTAAAGATAAGATGGAGGTAGATGGAACAGCAAACAAAACATTACAAGATGCTGTTGAACATTATGAAAAAGAATTTATCCGAAATGTGTTCAAAGAAAATAACTATAATAAAACACAAACCGCAAAAGAATTAAATGTTTCAATACGTAATCTTTATTATAAACTTGAAAAATACAAGATTGAAAAAGATGACATGCAAAATTTTTCATAAACGCAATATATTGCATGGACCGAAACTATATGAATAAAGCGCTTTCAATGTTTAAGGTGTTGGCACAGATTTTGCATATATATAGTGTTAGGGAGGCTGGAGGTATCCAATGCAGACATTAACAGAGCTCAAACAACAGGCTCAACGCGAAAAAAATCAAGTTGTCTCGATAGCAAATGCAGCAGATGAAGAGGTATTACTTGCTGTTAAAAAGGCTGTAGATCAGTCATTATGTTCTTTTCTATTATTTGGCATTAAACAAGAAATCCAAAAAATGGCAAGAACCGTCGAATTGGATTTGACGAAGGGACAGATAACTATCATCCATGTCGACAGTAAGCCTTCTGATGCTGCTGTTAAAGCAGTCCATGATAGAAAAGCCGATATCCTGATGAAGGGGAATGTTTCCACTAAAGAATTGTTAAAAGCAGTTTTGAATAAAGAAAGCGGCTTACGCACTGGCGGTGTTTTATCACATGTCGCGCTATTTGAAATTCCAAATCAGGATCGACTTGTTTTTTTAACTGATGCGGCAATGAACTTAACGCCTACATTGCAGGAAAAAGAACAAATTATAAACAATGCGGTTCAGGTTGCCAGAGGAGTTAATATATCTAACCCGAATGTTGCCGTGCTTGCTGCGGTCGAAGTTGTCAATCCAGCAATGCAAGCGACTACGGATGCTGCTTTGTTAACTCAGATGCAAAAACGTAATCAGATTAAGGGGTGTACAATTGATGGACCTTTAGCATTTGATAATGCTGTATCCCGTAAAGCTTCCGATCACAAAGGTATACACTCTGAAGTAGCAGGGAATGCAGACATTTTAATGGTACCTACAATTGAAGTAGGTAATGCACTATATAAATCATTTATGTATTTTGCCAATGCAAAGGTTGCCGCTGTCATTAGCGGGGCAAAAGCACCAATTGTATTAACATCTCGAACTGACTCAAGTGATAGTAAATTATATTCTTTATCTTTAGCACTAGTATCTTCAAAAACATTTTAGGAGGAACATTATTATGGAAATTTTTACTTATATGGAAAGTTATGATTATGAACAACTTGTTTTTTGTCAGGATAAAAATTCTGGATTAAAAGCAATTATCGCGATTCACGATACTACTCTTGGACCTGCTCTTGGCGGAACAAGAATGTGGACATACGATTCTGAAGCTGACGCTATTGAGGACGCACTGCGTTTAGCAAAAGGTATGACATACAAAAACGCAGCGGCTGGTCTTAACCTTGGTGGGGGAAAGACAGTTATTATTGGAGACCCTAAAAAAGACAAAAATCCGGAGTTATTCCGGGCCTTTGGCAGATATATCCAAAGCCTAAATGGTCGTTATATTACTGCTGAGGATGTAGGGACTACGGTTCAAGATATGGATTTAATTCATATGGAGACAGACTTTGTTACAGGTATCTCACCAGAATTCGGATCATCCGGTAATCCTTCACCAGTAACGGCTTACGGAGTTTATAAAGGAATAAAAGCGGCTGCAATGGAAGCATATGGTAACGATTCTCTTGAGGGTAAAACAGTGGCCGTACAGGGTGTCGGAAATGTTGCTTACACAATGTGTGAATACCTGCATGAAGAGGGTGCGAAATTAATTGTTACAGATATAAATAAAGAAGCAGTGCAGCGTGCTGTAGATGCATTTGGTGCTGAAGCAGTAGGACCAGACGATATCTATGCTGTAGATTGTGACATTTATGCCCCATGTGCTTTGGGAGCAACAATAAATGATGATACTATACCGCAATTAAAAGCTAAAGTAATTGCTGGATCCGCCAACAACCAGCTTAAATCAACAGAACATGGTGATATCATTCATGAAAAAGGAATTGTTTATGCACCAGACTATGTTATTAACTCTGGCGGGGTAATTAATGTTGCGGATGAGCTTAATGGCTACAATCAGCATAGAGCAATGAAAAAAGTTGAAACGATATACGACAGTTTAACTCGTGTATTTGAAATCTCCAGGCGCGATAACGTACCAACATATGTTGCAGCAGACCGCATGGCTGAGGAACGGATTAAGTCAGTTAGCACATCACGAAGTCAATTTCTATTAAACGGTCATCATACTCTTAGCAGACGGTAGAGCCAGTCTTAGGTTACGGAGGTAAGTAGAATTGTTAAATCAACTCTTTAGAATATTAGTCATTAATCCAGGATCAACATCAACGAAAATAGGTGTATTCGATAATGAAAATTGTATTTTTGAAAAGACAATTCGTCACGATGCTGATAACATAGCACAGTTCAGCCGTGTGATAGATCAATACGATTTTCGAAGGAGAGTAATACTCGAACAACTAGATTATGAAGGGATAAATATCTCAAAACTGAGTGCTGTTTGTGGCCGGGGGGGTCTTTTGCGTCCGATTGAGGGTGGAACTTATGAAGTAAATGAGGCAATGCTTGAAGACTTAAAGATTGGTTATAACGGTGAACATGCGTCGAATTTAGGTGGCATAATTGCTTATGAAATTGCTGCAGGTTTGAACATTCCTTCATTTATCGTTGACCCGGTGGTAGTTGATGAGTTTAATGAAATCGCACGTTATTCAGGAGTCCCTGAAATTCCCAGAAAAAGTATTTTTCATGCACTAAACCAAAAGGCTGTAGCTAGACGTGCAGCGAAAGATATAGGGAAACCCTACACAGACGTTAACCTCATTGTTACTCATATGGGAGGCGGGATTACTATAGGTGCTCACCAAAACGGAAAGGTTATTGATGTTAATAATGGACTCCATGGTGATGGTCCTTTTTCTCCCGAACGTGCAGGTACAGTACCAGCGGGTGACTTAGTTGCCTTATGTTTTTCTGGACAATATTATCGTGACGAAATAATGAGAAAACTAGTAGGTCGTGGCGGATTAATGGCATATTTGCAAACAAATGATGCTGTTGAGGTGGAAAGTCGCATAGATACTGGCGACGAATATGCGACTTCCGTTTACGATGCAATGGCATATCAAATTGCTAAAGAGATTGGTTCTATGAGTACTGTACTAAAAGGGAATGTCGATGCAATAGTTTTAACAGGTGGATTAGCGTATGGAAGATCTTTTGTAGATATGATATCTGAGCGAGTCAAATGGATTGCTGATACAACTATTTACCCAGGAGAAAATGAATTACAAGCACTTAACGAAGGAACATTACGGGTGCTTAGAGGAGAAGAATCATCTAAAACTTATCTAGTTAATTAAGAGATAAAGGAGTGTGTAAAGAATGGCGAAAGATTATGACCTTGTCATCCTCGGTGGAGGAACTGGCGGATATGTAGCAGCAATACGTGCATCACAACTTGGTATGCAGGTTGCTGTTGTAGAAAAGGGACAACTTGGGGGAACATGTTTACATCGTGGGTGTATTCCATCTAAGGCGTTGTTACGAAGCGCCGAAGTATTTAAACAGACTAAAGAAGCAAGTGAGTATGGTGTCGACACAAATGATACAACCCTAAATTTTGTGAAAGTACAAGAACGAAAAGATAGCATTGTAAAAAGTCTGCATCAAGGTGTACAAGGACTTATGAAAAAAGGGAAAATTGATGTATATGAAGGATTCGGTCGTATTCTGGGCCCTAGTATTTTCTCGCCGATGCCTGGGACAATTTCTATTGAGTATGAGAACGGTGACGAAAATACTATGATCGTACCTAAAAATGTATTGGTTGCAACAGGCTCAAAACCTAAGTCACTTCCTGGTTTAGATATTGATGGCGAAATTGTGATGACTTCTGATGAGGCTTTACATATGGAAGAATTACCGTCTTCAATCATCATAGTTGGTGGCGGTGTAATTGGTATAGAATGGGCCTCCATGTTGGCAGATTTTGGTGTCAAGGTCACTGTAGTTGAATTCCTCGATCAGATTTTACCAACTGAAGATGAGGCAATTGCGAAAGAAGTGGAGAAACTGTTAAAAAATAAAGGGATTACCTTTGTTAAAAGCGCAAAAGTATTACCTGACACACTTCAAAAAGAAAAAGGTGTAACAGTTGATGCTGAAATCAATGGTAAAAATGAAACATTTGATGCTGACAAGATGCTTGTATCCGTTGGTCGCAAAGCAAATACAACGAATATTGGCCTAGAAAATACTGATATTGTTGTTGAAAGGGACGTAATTCAAACAAATAAACATTACCAAACGAAAGAATCTCATATCTATGCTATTGGTGATGTGATTGGTGGTATGCAATTAGCGCATGTTGCATCACACGAAGGAATTATTGCTGTTGAACATATGGCTGACAAGAATCCATTACCTATGGATTATGACAGTGTCCCAACGTGTATATATTCCAATCCGGAAGTTGCAAGTGTGGGGTTAACTGAGAAACAAGCAAAAGAAAAAGGAATTGAAGTTAAAGTTGGCAAGTTCCCTTTTAAAGCAATCGGGAAAGCATTAGTCCATGGGGAATCAGATGGCTTTGTAAAAGTAATTGCTGATAAAAATAATGAAGACTTAATAGGGGTGCACATGATTGGTCCGCATGTAACCGACATGATATCAGAAGCAGGACTGGCAAAAGTTCTTGATGCAGCTTCATGGGAAGTTGCTCACACCATTCATCCGCATCCGACACTTTCTGAAATAATGGGTGAAGCAGCGCTAGCAGTTGATGAAAAGCAAATACACGGATAATCCGAAAAGGAGGGAATCATTATGGCTAAAAATCGCCATGAATCATTGGGTTTAACCAATGACCAAGTTATTGACATGTATAAAACTATGCTTCTAGCTCGAAAAATTGATGAGCGCATGTGGTTATTAAATCGTGCTGGTAAAATTCCTTTTGTAATTTCCTGTCAGGGTCAGGAGGCAGCACAAGTAGGAGCATCTTTTGCATTAAACCGTGAAGTGGATTATGTTGCACCATATTATCGTGACATGGGAGTAGTTCTGGCTTTTGGGATGACTGCCAAGGAGTTAATGCTCTCAGCTTTTGCCAAAGCAGAAGATCCGAATTCTGGTGGACGTCAAATGCCAGGACATTTTGGTCAAAAGAAAAATAGAATTCTATCAGGATCTTCACCTGTAACAACGCAACTCCCGCATGCAGTTGGGATAGCACTTGCTGCAAAGATGGAAAAGAAAGATATCGTATCGCTAGTTACTTTAGGTGAAGGTTCATCAAACCAAGGGGATTTTCACGAAGGTTTAAATTTTGCCGGAGTTCATAAGTTACCAGTTATAACGATGGTTGAAAATAATAAATATGCCATTTCGGTTCCTATGGAAAGACAAATAGCGAGTGAAAAGGTTTCTGATCGTGCTCAAGGGTATGGTATGCCAGGTTTAACAGTAGATGGTAATGATCCATTAGCTGTGTATGAGGCTGTCTATGAAGCTAGAGAACGCGCTGCTAAAGGAGAAGGACCAACATTAATAGAAGCAGTGTCTTACCGATTAACTGCCCACTCAAGTGATGATGATGATAGTCAGTACCGCGAGAGCGAAGAGGTAGAAGAGGCAAAGAAAAAAGACTCACTTATTACCTTTGCTGCTTATTTAAAAGAGGAAGGTATACTTACAGAAGAATTAGAAAAAGAAATCAATGATGAATTCGTTGAAATTGTAAATGAAGCAACAGACTACGCGGAAGATGCAGCCTATGCAGAAGCCGAATCAGCATTAAAATATGTATATGAAGAGTAGGGAGGGAATATTAAAATGCCAGTAATGTCGTATATTCAAGCAGTTACAGCTGCATTAACCGAAGAAATGAGACGTGATGAAAAAGTTTTTGTTTTAGGGGAAGATGTAGGTAAAAAAGGTGGGGTGTTTGGCGCGACCAAAGGACTATATGACGAATTTGGAGATTACCGTGTTTTGGACACACCGCTAGCGGAATCTGCAATTGCGGGTGTAGGCATCGGTGCTTCTATGTATGGAATGCGTCCAGTTGCTGAGATGCAGTTTGCCGATTTTATAATGCCAGCAGTTAACCAAATTATTTCTGAAGCTGCAAAAATGCGTTACCGTTCAAATAATGATTGGAATGTGCCGATGACGATTCGGGCTCCTTACGGTGGTGGCGTTCATGGAGCCTTATACCATTCACAATCAGTAGAAGCTGTGTTTGCTAATCAGCCTGGGCTGAAAATTGTCATGCCATCAACACCATATGATGTAAAAGGTTTATTAAAAGCAGCTATTCGAGATAACGATCCAGTTTTATTTTTTGAACATAAACGTGCTTATCGTTTGTTAAAAGGGGAAGTTCCAGAAGACGATTATGTGCTGCCAATCGGAAAAGCTGATGTAAAAAGAGAAGGCTCTGACGTTACAGTTATAACTTATGGCTTATCCGTACATTTTGCCCTTCAAGCTGCAGAAAAGCTGGAAGAGGAAGGCGTTGACGCACATATCCTTGATTTAAGAACTGTCTATCCACTAGATAAAGAAGCAATTATAGAAGCAGCAAGAAAAACTGGGAAAGTATTGCTGATTACGGAGGATAATAAAGAAGGTAGTATTATCGGTGAAGTAGCAGCTATTATCGCAGAAAACTGTTTGTTTGACCTGGATGCACCTGTGCAGCGTCTAGCTGGACCGGATGTACCTTCAATGCCGTACGCACCAACAATGGAGAAGTATTTTATGATTAACCCGGATAAAGTTGAAAAAGCAATACGTGAACTAGCAGAATTTTAAAATCAAAAAAAGCTCTTCATAATTATATTTTAAACGGATAAAAGGAGGGACCTATTATGGCTTCTGAAAAAATCAATATGCCGCAGCTTGGTGAAAGTGTAACAGAAGGGACAATAAGTTCATGGCTTGTTGGTGCCGGAGATAAGGTAAACAAATATGATCCTATTGCCGAAGTAATGACAGATAAAGTAAATGCTGAAGTACCATCATCTTTTACAGGTACGATTAAAGAACTGATAGCACAAGAAGGGGATACCATTGAGGTAGGAGAACTGATGTGTTATATCGATACAGAAGGTGGTTCATCTTCTGATACAGGTTCAGAACCTAAGTCCAGTAATGAAAAACAAGAAATAGCTAAAGAAGAAGCGTCATCTGAAGATCAATCAATGAAGAAGCGATACTCACCTGCTGTATTACGAATGGCGCAGGAAAATGACATTGATCTTAATCAAGTTAATGGATCTGGCCGAGGCGGAAGAATTACGAGGAAAGATATTGAGAAAGTCATAGCTTCAGGAGAAGTTCCGAAAGCAGATGAATCGAAAAGTGATTCTAAAGCTGCTTCAGTACAAAAACAGGAATCAAGTCAAAAATCAACACCTGCACCACAGCAAACAACGCAAGCAGGGGATATTGAAATTCCTGTTACTGGTGTGAGAAAAGCAATCGCACAAAACATGGTACGATCGACACAGGAAATTCCACATGCATGGATGACTGTTGAAGCAGATGTAACAGACCTTGTTAACTTTCGAGGTGAAGTTAAGGATGAATTTAAACAGAAAGAAGGATTTGGCCTTACTTTCTTTGCATTTTTCGTAAAAGCGGTTGCTCAAGCACTGAAAGAATATCCGCAGCTAAATAGTACGTGGGCTGAAGATAAGATCATCCAACGTAAGGATATTAATTTATCTATTGCTGTCGCGAAGGATCAAGAACTTTTTGTGCCCGTTATTAAAAATGCAGACGAGAAAAACATTAAAGGCATTGCAAAAGACATTTATGAATTGGCAATGAAGGCACGTTCCGGAAAACTGACATCAGATGATATGAAAGGCGGGACATTCACTGTCAACAATACTGGGTCATTTGGTTCAATTCATTCCATGGGTGTCATTAATCACCCACAGGCAGCAATATTGCAGGTTGAATCGATTGTTAAACGGCCTGTCATTATTAATGATATGTTTGCTGCCCGTGATATGGTAAATCTGTCATTATCACTTGACCATCGAATATTAGATGGGTTAGTTTGTGGTCAATTTTTAGCAAGAGTAAAAGAAATATTGGAAAATACGAATAAAGAAACAACGAATGTATACTAGCAAGTTATTTGAATTGAAATCTGACAATAAAATTGATAAGCTGATTATAGTTAAGCTATAATTACTCTTAAAAAGGGATGGATGTTCATATGGATTTTAACTTATTCATGAACGACGTTGTAGATGCAGCGCGTAAAGACATAAAAGAAGCAGGTTACGAGGAGTTACATACTCCTGAATCGGTCGATGAAGTAATGAAGCGTCAGGGATCCACATTAGTAATGGTTAATTCAACTTGTGGATGTGCTGGAGGGGTAGCTCGCCCTGCAGCAGCGAATGCGATACATTATGATAAGAGACCAGAACATTTAGTTACTGTTTTCGCAGGGCAAGATCGTGAAGCTACCGAAAAAGCTAGAGAGTATTTTGAGGGGTACCCACCTTCATCACCATCATTTGCTTTATTAAAAGATGGTAAAATTGTTACGATGTTAGAGCGCCATGATATAGAAGGCTATAGCGCAGTAGATGTTATAGGCAAGCTTCAACATGTTTTTGATGAACACTGTGAAGAAATATAATAAACTAGTTTTTCTAGTTGTGATGAGGCTGTCTCAATGAAAAAGGGTCAGTCTCATTTTTTTAGCAGTCAAGAAAGATAACCTTTCTTACTGTATAAGTGCAACTAAAGCATTTACCATTAAGCCTTAGTAAACACCTAATTTTCCTTAGGATTAATTTAGAGTGTGCTCATTCCGTATCAAAGGAGATTTTGTCGTGAAAATTGGCTCTCGAACAATCAAGACAGCAATTGGTACGCCTATTGCTATTTCGATTGCTCAATTATTGGGTTTAACGAATTTTGTGTCCGCTGGTATATTAACCATTTTATGTATCCAGCCTTCCAGAAAACGATCTGTTTTAAGTGCATGGCATCGGTTTTTAGCATGTGTAACAGCCAGTATTTTCGCTATTATATTTTTTGAGTTACTAGGTTATAACCCAATTGTAGTTGGTGTGATGCTCGCCTGCTTTATACCAGTAACTGTTTTACTTAAGGTTACACCAGGAATCGCAACTAGTTCGGTTATTATCCTGAACTTATATAGTTCGGCAGGAATTTCATTATCTTTTTTAACAGATCAATTCTTACTGATAATTGTCGGAATAGGTACAGGGTTGCTTGTTAATTTATACATGCCTAGTCTGGAAAAAAACCTTAATCAAAAACAGGAAGAACTTGAACAAAATTTTCAAGCTATTTTGTTTGAAATTGCTTTATACATACGGGATAAAAATGATAGATGGGATGGAGAAGAACTTACGATTTGTGAGAACTTATTACAAGAAGCTGAGCATTTGGTATCCTTGGATAAGGAGAATCATTTATTACGCAGCAGGCATCCATATCATGATTATTTCACCATGCGCAGGAAACAGTTTGATCTGCTTCAGAAAATGCTTCCTTTGGTCAGCAGACTACCGAATACAGATTCAATCTCAATAAAAATAGCAGACTTTTTTGAAAAACTGTCCAATGCTGTGCATCCAGGTAATACTGCCATTATTTATTTAGATGAACTTGAGAAGTTACGTGAGAATTTTAATGCAGAAGATCTTCCTGAAACACAAGAAGAATTTGAGACCCGAGCAAATCTGTTTCGACTGCTACATGAAATAGAAGATTATTTATTACTTAAGAAAAAGTTCAAATCAAGTGATGTTTCTGTACGAAATAAAATAAAAAAGACTGGAACAGTTTGATCCAGTCTTTCATTTGCAGTTAAGAAAGTATAAATCCCTTTCTTACTGCATAAGTGCAACTCAACTCTATGAAAGCAAGATACGCTTTCATGAAAATTCCATAATGATAAGGCAGATTTTCTAATTTTATTATAAAAACATTACTAGTCCAGTTGTTAGTGAAGATAAAACCATTGCAATAATCATTATATAAATTACAATTTTCATTTTACGTTCGCGCTTTGATTTTTTTCTTGGTGTTTGTTTTTGATTTTTAGCCAATCTTAATCCTCCTTCAATTCCATTTCCTAATTGTATTTTATCGTTAATTATGGGATTGGACAAGTGCTATAATATATTAATGTGTTTAATAATTCAAAATGGGGGTCTTTTTAATATGAGTGATGAAAAATTTCGATCTCAACAGGAAAGCTGGAAAAAGTCTGTTGATAGAACTTTAGAACGCTTCCCGGAAAGGAAGGATACGTTTAAAACATCTTCTGATATCGATGTTGAACGATTATATTTTCCAGATAATGATAATGATTATGAAAATAAATTGGGTTATCCAGGTACATATCCATTTACAAGAGGAATACAACCAACAATGTATCGCAGCCGGTTTTGGACAATGCGACAATATGCTGGATTTGGTTCAGCTGAAGAAACCAATAAACGATTCCGTTATTTATTAGAACAGGGTCAAACAGGGCTTTCAGTAGCCTTTGACTTACCAACGCAAATTGGGTATGACTCAGATGATGTTATGGCGGAAGGTGAAGTAGGAAAAGTTGGTGTGGCAATTGATTCATTACAGGATATGGAAAAATTGCTTGATCAAATCCCGCTTGATAAAGTAAGTACATCAATGACAATTAATGCTCCTGCATCTGTTTTACTTTGTATGTATATTGCAGTCGGAGAAAAACAAGGCGTACCATTGGAGAAGCTTACTGGAACGATTCAAAATGATATATTGAAAGAATATATTGCCAGGGGAACGTATATCTTTCCACCAAAACCGTCGATGCGCCTAATTACCAACATATTTGAATACTGTCAGCAAAATGTACCGAAATTCAATACCATTAGTATTTCTGGATATCATATTCGTGAGGCAGGTTCTACAGCTGTACAAGAAGCAGCATTTACGATTGCAAATGGAATGGCATATGTCGACGCTGCATTGGAATCCGGTCTCGACATCGATGCGTTTGCACCAAGACTTGCTTTTTTCTTTAATGCTCATAATAATTTCTTTGAAGAAGCCGCAAAGTTTCGTGCATCAAGAAGAATTTGGGCTAAAATCATGAAGGAGCATTACCAAGCTAAAGATCCGAAAAGCTGGAAGATGCGTTTTCACACTCAAACCGGGGGATCAACTCTAACAGCCCAGCAGCCAGACAACAATATTGTTCGTGTGACGATGCAAGCGCTTGCTGCTGTACTTGGAGGTACACAAAGTTTGCATACTAATTCTCGTGATGAAGCATTATCACTGCCTACTGAAGAATCCGCACGAATTGCACTTCGAACGCAACAAATAATTGCAAATGAAAGTGGAGTAGCCGACACTGTTGATCCACTTGCTGGTTCCTATTATGTTGAAGAACTTACCGATCAAATCGAGAAGGATGTGGAAGCCTACTTGGATCGCATACATGAGATTGGTGGGGCTGTTCAAGCTGTTGAAGAAGGATTCATGCAACGTGAAATCCAGCAAAAAGCATACGAAACTCAAAAAAATATTGAAAAAGAAGAAGAAATTATTGTAGGTTTGAACAAATATAAGCTTGAGGAAGAAGTGAATCCAGATTTACTTAAAGTAGATGAAGCACTAGAACAAGCACAAATACAATCTATGAATACTATTCGTCAGCAACGTGACCAGAAAGCAGTAGATTATTCGTTAGAAGCAATAAAAGAAAATGCAAAAGACAGCAATGCCAATTTAATCCCATTTATTTTAGAAGCAGTTAAGGTATATGCAACAATTGGGGAAATATGCAATGTATTACGTGATGAATTTGGTGAATATACAGGAATTTAAGAGGGGGAGAGTCAAATGGGAAAAATACGTGTTTTAATTGCAAAGCCTGGGTTGGATGGTCATGATCGCGGTGCATTAGTTATTGCTCAAGCTTTACGTGACCATGGCATGGAGGTTATTTATACGGGACTCAGGCAATCCCCGGTACAAATAGCACAAGCAGCAATCCAGGAAGATGTGGATGTTATCGGTTTATCATCTTTATCCGGTGCACATAAAACGTTGTTTCCAAAAGTAATGGAAGCACTTAGAGAACGTAATGCGAGTGATATACCAGTTGTTGGGGGAGGAGTTATACCGGCAGAGGACATTCCGTACCTGCTTGAACAAGGGGTAAATAAGATATTTACAAGTGGTTCTTCAACCGAAGTCTTAGCAACTTACATCCAACAGCTTATCGATCCGGAATCAGCTTTTATAACTCCTCCCAAAAAAATCGCTCATATTGGAATTGCTGTAAATAAAATCGACGATGTACTCTCATTCTATACAGAAGTACTTGGCCTTGAGCTTGAGGGTGTGGAAACTGTGGAATCTGAAGGTGTTAAGGTAGCATTTTTGAAGATTGGTGAATCGCGTATTGAGCTGCTGGAGCCATTAAAAGAATCATCTCCAATAAAACAATTCCTCACTAAAAAGGGGGAAGGTGTCCATCATATTGCACTGGAAGTAGACAATATCGATGAAAGACTTAATTCCTTTAAATCAAAGGGGATACCACTGATTAACACTGAGGCTAAACAAGGCGCACATGATAGCCAAATTGCTTTTATTCATCCAAAAGCAGCAAATGGGGTACTTTTTGAAATGTGTCAGCATCCAGAAGGAAGTGAGAAATAATGGATATTTTTGATAAAATAAGCGAACTGTACGATAAACGACGACAGGTTGAACTTGGTGGTGGCGATGAGCGAATTGATAAACAGCATGATAAAGGAAAACTCACTGCAAGAGAACGAATAAATTATTTACTTGATAAGGGCTCATTTGTCGAGCTAAACCCATTTATGGAACATCGGGAAACTGACTTTGGTATGAATAATTCAACTGCAAACGGTGAAGGTGTTGTAACAGGCTATGGAAAAATAAATGGACGGGCTATCTACTTATTTGCACAGGATTTCACCGTATATGGTGGAGCTTTGGGCGAAATGCATGGCAAGAAAATTGCAGCTGTAATGGATCTTGCAGCTAAAAATGGTGTTCCTTTTATCGGTTTAAACGATTCAGGTGGCGCTCGTATTCAAGAAGGTGTATCATCGCTTGATGGTTATGGTCAGGTCTTTTACCGTAACTCCATTTATTCAGGTGTTATACCACAAATTTCAGTTATTATGGGTCCCAGTGCGGGAGGTGCAGTGTATTCGCCAGCGATAACAGACTTTGTCATTATGGTAGAAAAAACGTCACAAATGTTTATAACAGGTCCTAAGGTAATTGGAACGGTTACTGGTGAACAAATCTCGTCAGAAGAACTTGGTGGAGCCCATGTACATAATGCAAAAAGCGGAAATGCACATATTAAAGCGGAAAATGAAGAACAGGCTCTAGATGCTGTGAAAGATTTAGTACAGTATTTACCTGCTAATAATGAGGAAAAACCCCCATTAGCTGAGACTGAACTGAACGATGAAACACGTCCAGATTTAACTGATATTGTGCCATTTAATTCTACACGGCCATATGATGTAAAGCGTGTGATTGAGCAGGTTGTTGATCCAAATAGCTTCTATGAAATCCATAAAGACTTTGCTAAAAATATTGTTGTCGGATTCGCACGTGTTAATGGTCAAACAATTGGGCTTGTATGCAATCAGCCAAAATACTTGGCAGGTGGTTTAGATATTGATTCAAGCGATAAAGCAGCAAGATTTATCCGGTTCTGTGATTCGTTTAATATTGCATTAATTACGTTCGAGGATGTAACAGGATTTTTCCCGGGTGTAAAACAAGAACATGGCGGTATAATCAGGCATGGCGCAAAAATTCTTTATGCATATTCAGAAGCAACCGTTCCAAAAATTACAGTGATTACACGTAAAGCCTTTGGTGGCGCTTATGTTGCGTTGAACAGTAAATCGATTGGAGCAGATTTGGTTTATGCATGGCCGAATGCTGAAATAGCAGTTATGGGGCCAGAAGGTGCTGCCAATATTATATTTGCAAAGGAAATAGCGGATAGTGAGAATCCAGAAGAAACCCGCCAGGAAAAAATTCATACATACCGTGAAAAATTTGCTAATCCTTATGTTGCTGCGGGACTTGGTATGATTGACGATGTAATAGACCCAAGAGAAACTAGAGTAAAATTAATTCAAGCATTAGAGATGCTTTATAACAAACAGGAAAAGCGTCCGAAGAAAAAGCATGGTAATATCCCGCTGTAATAAAGTTTAGGAGGAACGATTTATGACATCCATCAATAAAGACAGAGTGATCAATCAATTTCTGGAACTCGTTCAAATTGATTCCGAAACGAAACATGAAACAAAAATTGCTGAAGTACTAACAAAAATGTTTACTGATTTAGGTTTAGATGTAGTAGAAGACGATAGTAAAAATGAAACTGGTCACGGGGCAGGTAACTTGGTTTGTACGCTGAAAGGAAATAAAGAAGGTGTAGACCCAATTTACTTCACTTCTCACATGGACACTGTGGTCCCTGGTACTGGAATTAAGCCATCAATTGAAGGTGGTTATATTAAATCTGATGGTTCAACCATTTTGGGTGCTGACGATAAAGCCGGTTTAGCAGCTATTTTAGAAACCATTCGGATACTAAAAGAAAATAATATCAAACACGGTGACGTTCAATTTGTCATAACAGTCGGCGAGGAATCAGGCCTTGTCGGTGCTAAAGCTTTAGATGGATCACTTCTAAATGCAAAGTATGGTTATGCAATAGACAGCAATGGAACTGTAGGTGATATTATTGTCGCAGCACCAACTCAAGCCAAATTATTTACTGTAATGAAAGGTAAAACTGCACACGCTGGAGTTGCCCCTGAAAAGGGTGTTTCTGCGATTACACTTGCCGCCAAAGCTATTTCCAAAATGCCTCTTGGTCGGATTGATGATGATACTACTGCGAATATTGGACGCTTTGAAGGTGGTAAGCAAACGAATATTGTTTGTGATCATGTAGAAATCCTAGCTGAAGCAAGATCACTGATTCCTGCTAGAATGGAAGAACAGGTTGCGAAAATGAAAGATGCATTTGAGAGTACAGCTAAAGAATACGGCGGAAGTGCTGATGTCGAAGTAAAAATTATGTATCCTGGCTTTAAGCATGAAGCAGGAGATGAAGTTGTGGAAGTTGCCAGAAATGCAGCAAAAACAATCGGTCGTGACAGCAGCCTAAAGAAAAGCGGTGGCGGAAGCGATGCTAATATAATTGCTGGACTTGGAATTCCTACTGTGAATCTGGCAGTTGGTTATGAAGAGATTCACACAACCAATGAACGTATCCCTGTAGATGAATTAGTTAAAATCACAGAACTAGTCACTGCAATCGTACAGGAAGTTTCAAACAAGTAAGTAATTATGATGAAGACCTCTTTTAGCAAAAGGGGTCTTTTTTGACAGTTAAGAAAGTATAAATCCTTTCTTACTGCATAAGTGCAACTAAGGCTTATCTATATTAGGGCTTGGCGATAAGTCAAGTTTTCTAATAGTATGATAAAATGTTGGTACAAACAACAGTTCTAAAAAGGATGTAATATGTATGTCACAATGGTATCCAAAAAAAGGCCGCGTTATTTTTCATTTAGATATGAACTCATTTTATGCTTCAGTTGAAATGGCCTATAACCCAAAACTAAAAGGTAAGCCTGTAGCAATTGCTGGGAATCCTGAACAACGTAAGGGGATAATTGTGACAAGCAGCTATGAGGCCAGAGCCAAAGGTGTAAAGACAACAATGCAGTTATGGCAGGCTAAAAAGCTGTGTCCGGAATTAATCGTTTTACGTCCAAATTTTGAACGTTATCGTACGGCATCAAAGGAAATGTTTAAAATGCTTGCAGAAATAACCCCATTTGTACAGCCTGTTTCGATTGATGAAGGTTATATGGATATAACCGAAAGTGAACATCACGGAACTCCTATTGAGATTGCTCAAAACTTGCAGCAAAAAATTCAGCATGAATTAGATCTGCCATGCAGTATTGGAATTGCACCAAATAAATTTTTGGCAAAGATGGCATCCGATATGAAAAAGCCATTAGGAATTACAATTCTGCGAAAGCGGGATCTTTCTCATAAACTTTGGCCACTACCAATTGAAGAAATGTATGGTGTTGGTGAAAAAACCGCTGAAAAATTACGTGCAATTGATGTCAAAACAATTGGTGATTTGGCAAAAGGAGATGTTTATCAACTGAAACGTGTGCTGGGGATAAACGGAGAACGATTAAAAAATAGAGCAAATGGTATTGATTCTCGTCCTGTTGATCCAGAGGCAATCCATGAATTTAAAAGCATAGGGAGTTCGCAAACATTACCGGAAGACACTACGAATGAAGCTGAAATACGTAGTCTTATGCATCAGCTGACAGATAATGTTGAACGTCGAATGAAACGCAAACAAGCAGCTGGTCGCAGTGTACAGATTATGATTCGCTACTATGATCATAAAACAATCACTCGAAGTAAAAAATTGCAGAGTTATATTGATAAAAAGGAAGATATACTGCACATTGCCAACGAATTATTTCAAAAGCACTGGAATTTGGATCCTATCCGATTGCTTGGAATTACGGTTCAGGACGTTGATGAAAAGCAAAATATCGCAAAACAGCTTGATTTATTTACGTATGAAGAAGAAGCAGGTAAGGAAAAATTATATGCTGTTATTGATGAGCTATCCCAAAAGTATGGGAAGAATCCTTTTAAGCAGTTGCAGAATGAAGTTAAGGACGAACAACCCCGGACAAGCTTTCAAAAAGACTTTCTGGATGACTACAAGCGATAATATCTTAGATAGGCCACGTTTTCTTTCACACATATTAATAATGTGGGTTCGGTTCCATTAATTTATATTTAAGTAAGTAATTGCAATGTATTACCATTCGAAATGAGGATCCGACCCCAAGCCTAAATTGGGATTTTCGAGGAAATAACGGAACGAGGATCCACCACACAATCGAAGTGAATCCTCATTCCGTTAAATGGCCGAAAAGGTGCTCTTGAAAGGGTGAGACGGATCCTCGTTCCGCTAATAGCAAAAAATCAGCCAAATTTGAAGCAAAAATGTCAAATAGCGGAATGAGGTTCCGAACCCAAGCTTAAATTGAGGATTTTCAAGGAAATAACGGAACGAGGATCACTAGCCTTGCAAATGTATCCACAGGTTAAATATTTCCTGTAACTGGTATCCATTTTCAATTGAATTTCCAAATAATTACTGGACGAAATAAA
>NZ_JAGGKK010000022.1 GCF_017873675.1 Virgibacillus litoralis
CACAGTCATTTTTTAATTCCAATGACTTTTATGGATATGCAACTTTAATCCATTTAATTGAAGTGACTGAGCCACTATCAAAAAGATATAGGCAGAAGGAAGTTTGTATTGTTGCTAACGGCTATATGTGGCTTCATCAATACCCTTTAGAAGCCCACCACACAGTCACAACTATGTTCAATGCAAACGGTGAAATTGTTCAATGGTATATAGATATTTGCCTTCAAAACGGAATGGAAAATGACGTACCTTGGATGGATGACCTATTTTTAGATATTGTAGTCCTACCATCAGGGGAAATCATACATCTTGATGCTGATGAGCTTCAGGATGCTTTTATAAGTGGTGTGATTACAAAATATCAATACAACTTAGCTTGGAATGAAGCAAATAAGGTAACTGAACTAATTAAAAATGGTGAATTTGGTTTATTGAAACTAGCAAACAAACATAAAAAGATTTTATTTGAAAAACTTCAATAGACTATTGCGCTAACGGGTGCAATAGTTTAACAAGGGATCGTCGAATTTGGCGATCCTATTCTTATTTGAATCAACGCAGCAGGTTTGTTCAAGAAGAGTCAGTATATTTTTAGGGGGGGAAGTATTGGTTACTTTAATGTTAATGAATACTGGGGAATTTCAAATATATCTTAAATCAGCGGTAGAAAATTATGCTAAAGAAAAAGTTTTATCTAATAATTGGAATGAAGAAGAGTCTATTAGTAAGGCGAGAGAGGAATATGAAAAACTTTTGCCCAAAGGTGAGACCACTGAAAATAATTTCTTATATTCTATTCTAAATGAAGGTCAAACAATTGGAGCAGTATGGCTTGAACAAAAGAATAACGAGAACGGATTTATCCGTGATATTAGGATTTCAGAAAAATATCAGGGACTTGGGTATGGTAAGGAAGCAATGAGTCAAATTGAAATAATGGGTAAAAAATTGGGTTTAAGGAAAATAGGACTTCACGTTTTTGGTCATAACAAAGTAGCAAGAGGTCTATATGAGAAACTAGGCTATCAAACTACAAATGTTATGATGATAAAAGAGATATAAAATTATTTGTCTTGCTTAACTAAAGGGTGCAAGAGTTTAACAAATGATCGTCGTTTACGGCGATCCTATTTTTGTATTTGGGGAATCATTGGAATCTTATGTTAAAACAAGTATGTGAACAGATGTACTTAAATTAATGAAGCAGAATTCTATAATAAGACTTGGTTAGGGGGGTTACGGTATTTCGAGATAGAGCTTCGGTAGTAATTGTAGAAAATAAGAGGGTTGGATTAATTAAAAGAATTAGAGAAGGAAATATTTATTATGTGTTTCCTGGCGGTGGAATAGAAAATGGCGAAACATCAGTAGATGGAGCGAAAAGAGAAGCATTGGAAGAATTGGGCGTAGAAGTTAAGGTGAAAGACTGCATTTCAAAGGTCGAATACAACGGAACCCAATATTTTTTTCTATCTGAAATAATTGATGGGGAATTCGGAACTGGAGAAGGTGAAGTGTACATAGACGAACATATTCGCCTATGTGGGTTGATTTAGATAAATTACCATCTATTGATGTTAAACCTAAAGAAGTTGCTTTAAATGTTCAAGGCATATTCAAGTAAAGGGTGCTTTCCTTGAATATGGAATTGCACTCCTTGTTCAACTATAGCCGCAGAATAGATGAAGAAGGATAATAGACTGTTTTTATAGAATAGTATCTGTATATGAATAAATAGGGAGTGGTTTTTAATGAGTGGGATTTGTAATTAATCATGAAGAAAGAGACTTAGAATTACCTAATTATCGAAAAAAACTTATGAAAGCAATCGAAAATGATTTTCTAAACGATGATAATGTTTTAGCACTTTTTTATGGTGGTTCCATTGGAAATGAGAATACGGATTTGTATTCAGATATTGACCTTAGAGTAGTTGTAAAACCTGAAAAAATTGAGGAATACATTTCAAACAAAAAAAAGCGTCCTCAAAGATGGGGAAATGTCCTCTATTTTGAAGACATGAACCCATTTTCGATTTATACTGTTATTCACTATGAGTGTTTCATTAAAGTAGATACATTTTATTATAAGCCTGATGATATTCGTCCCTCTGTTTGGTTGAAAAATATAAAAATTATTAAAGATAAAGATGACATGATAGCAGGAATTCTAAAAAGGTCAATGACTCTAACCTATGAACCATCGTTTGATGAATTTGAGTTGTGGCGAACAAAGTTTTCTGCACATTTACATGAAGCATATAGAAGAGCTATGAGAAACGAGTATTATTATGCTTTGAATTGTATCGATAGTTTACGGTTATCAATTGCAACTGCATGGTATATGAATGCAGGGGTTCAACCAAATGCTTTTAGTGACTGGGCTAAATATGAAGGAAACAGAAGTAAGTTGGAGAACTGGCAGAAAACTCTCCTTGAGAGCTGGGAATGCGGAAGAAATAAAAACGAAATAAAAAATGTTATGAAAAGTATAGTTCATGAGTTTAGAAAAGTTCATGGTTCTCTTTGTGATAAATTAGATATTGAAGAAAATCCAATATGGGTAGAGAAAATTATTGATAAGGTTATATGATTATTACCAACACACCTTGTTCAACTAATGGGCTTTAGTTGAATAAGAAAATAATCGTCCAATAATAAAGGAGTTTGAATTCAAGCTCCTTTTCTTGTGAATAATAATGCGATTTTTTTGTGATTTTGGTTGTGATTTCCTTTGCGATTTACTAAGAGATTTCGCTTGCCGCACCTCATAATGGAACCCGTTACTATTTGGCACCCTTTTTTAGGGCTCAAAAATAGGCTCTAAATATATGTTGGGGTACAGAAAGAATTCTGATAAAAGAAAACACGCAATCTCCTAATTTTGTTAGACTTTGTTTAGACCAATAAACAATCTACAAAAGGAGATGCGTGCAATTGAATTCTAACATGTCTTTACCAGGATTAGAAGAGTTTATCATTAGGGAGTCATTTGAATGTGATGGCCAGTATCTCGGCTTGGAGAACTATCTAATCTATTTTTTACTGTAAATTTAACGGTTATGTGATTATAGGTGAGATTTCACTTGTGATGTTGCACCTCACAAGTGAACCCCATTAGTATGAGGCGGGGTTGTTTTAATTTGGATAAAATGGGAATACTCATTTATGAATCATCTTCTTAAAAGGAGCGGATCACAAATGGGTAAAAAAATAGCAGCAGTATTAACAAATATGTTTGAGGATGTAGAATATACAAGTCCAGCAAAAGAATTTAAGGATGCTGGACATGAAGTGGTAACTATAGAAAAGGAAAAAGGAAAACAAGTAACCGGTAAAAATAACGAGGCAACTGTCATCATTGATGAATCAATTGATGATGTGAATCCGGAAGAATTTGATGCATTATTTATTCCTGGTGGGTTTTCACCTGATCAATTACGTGCCGATGAACGGTTCGTGACCTTTGCCAAACACTTTATGGATGTAAAAAAACCGGTATTAGCAATCTGCCACGGTCCTCAGCTATTAATTACAGCTAGAACATTAGAAGGACGCAAAGCTACAGGTTTTAAATCTATTCAAGTGGATATGGATTACGCCGGTGCAAATGTAAAAGATGAAGAGGTTGTTGTTTGCGACAATCAACTGGTTACAAGCAGACAGCCAGATGACATTCCTGCATTTAATCGGGAGTCATTAAAGCTTTTAGATAAATAATAAAACGAACAAGAGGGCTAGGACAAAAGTGTTTTAGTCAAAGTGAAATCCGAACTGTGATTCGAAATTCTTGAAATAGAATTCGAATTAGTTCGGATTTATTTTTCTTTATATTTTTATTCCAGTTTTTCAATAGTAAAGTTATCCTGTAGCAGAATCCAATTTTGTGGAAATGCCAATCCAAGTTTCCAATAACTTATTCCACGCAATCCCAATTGTTTAATTAAATCAAATTTCGCCTGAATTGATCTGGCATCTTCAAACCATACCTCATGCTGATTTCCCTGGTCATCTGTATACGTATAAAATGGAGCCTGTGCTTCTGTATCGTACTCAATAGCTACGTTCTGCTCGCGGGCTCTGGCAATTGCTTGTTGCGGGCTGAGTGCTTCAGCAGGTTCGCCACCTTCTTCATAAGGTAATGTCCAGTCATAGCCGTATAGATTTTGTCCTAATAAGATTTTATTTGCAGGCATTACACTTAAGGCAAAGTTAACTACTTTACGGACTTCATTTATTGGTGATACAGCCCTTGGTGGACCACCGCTATATCCCCATTCATAGGTCATTAACACTACAAAATCCGCTAATTCACCATGTACCGCATAGTCGTGTGCTTCATACCATGCCCCCTCTTGTTCTGCACTGGTTTTTGGTGCTAGTGCGGTCGACATTAATAAACCGGCTTCTGAAAGTCGCTGCTTTGCTTTACGTAAAAAATTATTATACGCTTCTCTATCTTCTGGCGGCAAGAATTCAAAGTCGAAGTGAACATCACTATATCCAACTTCATTTGCTACATTGACAATGTTGTCCAGCAGCGTATTTTGTACTGCCTGAACGGTTACGATGATATGACCTAGATCTCTGCTGAAAGATCCTTCTTCCAAGGTAGTTACTACGAGCATAAGTGATACATTTTCGGCATCTGCAATTTGCTTAAAGTTATCAAGTGGTGGTGCTGTAAGGGTTCCATCACGACTCACCCGGTAGCTAAAAGGGGCAAGGTACGTAAGGTATGGAGCATTTTTGGTTGCAGAGTTAATTAATGTTTCTGAAACTTCATCACCAGTTGGCTCAATATAAGCATTAACGGTAATTTCGCGTTTTTGTCTGGCAGGTATATATAGGCGTTGGCTAACAGATAATATACTTCCTACCTGTAAATTATTTATTTGAGCTAATTGCTGATATGACATACCAAATTTTTGAGCAATAGAATACAAGCTATCACCGGGCTGAACAACATAAAATTCACCAGCAATAGGAATTACTAGTGATTGACCTACAACAAGGTTATTTGGTGTATCCAGTTCATTGGAATCGATGACATCACTAGGGTTAGCCCCATATGTATTTGCAATTGCATTTAGTGTATCCCCTTGTTGTACAACATGAATTTGCACAAAAATCCCTCCCACGATTTCGTCCTACTTACACTTTATGAGGGGGATGGGGCAGATATACCTTTAGATTGGTTCAGTGTTTGCATCCATAACGGAACGCATTAAGTATAGAGCATACTCATTACCTTCTTTTTCTTCGGATGCCATACAATTCTTAGGAATATGCATAGAGTATTGATACATATAGGCATCTTTTGCAGTAAATAAAATACATATATCTCCAGCAATTCCTGCCAGGATTAAATTGGTTTTGCCAAGGTCATTTAGCAAGGCATGTAGTGGACTTTGGAAAAAGGCTGAATGCTGTGGCTTGATTAGAAAATAATCATCATCATCTGGCTTTAGCTCGTGGATAATGTGTTGGCTGAATTTATTCTCACAATGATTAATAATTTTGCGAAAGTCTGCCTGCCACAAGCCATAATGATCATTTACATAGATAATTGGTATATTACTTTTTTTGCCAAAACTTCTTAAGCGCTTTAAATGTGGTAAAATTTCATTAGTGTTCTTGAGTAGTTTTTCACTGCCGTCAAAATTAAAATTGTTAATAATATCAATAAATATAATTGCGCTATTATCAATGTAGGTTTTCATAGGAGACTCCTTTCTATTTCTCATTATTTCCTATATTGGTGATTTCAAACTTTGCGAGGTGTATGGATTTGGATGATGTAATATATATGCGTGATGCAATAAATCAAGCGATAAAAGCAAAAGAAATTGGTGAGGTTCCTATAGGAGCTGTAATTGTATTTAAAGGTGAAATTATTGCGACAGGATACAATCTACGCGAAACTTCACAGGAAACTTTATCCCATGCTGAGCTTGTTGCTATAAGAAAGGCGAACGAAAAAATCGGCAGTTGGAGGCTTGAGGACTGTACGTTATATGTGACACTTGAACCTTGTCCGATGTGTGCTGGTGCTATTGTGCAATCACGAATTAAGCGTGTCGTATTTGGTGCAATTGATAAAAAGGCAGGCTGTGCAGGTACGTTGATGAATTTACTGGATGACGAACGTTTCAATCATCAGGTTGAACTTACAAGTGGCATTTTGGAGGAGGAATGCAGAAATCTGCTTACTGATTTTTTTAAGGATTTGCGAAAAAGGAAAAAATAATAACTTCCAAATAATCTCATCAATTTCTAATTGCATTATTACTGTAAAATCGTTATAATTATTATTGCCGTGCTAAGTGGGGAGGTAGCGGTGCCCTGTACTCGCAATCCGCTATAGCGAGGCTGAATTCCCATTCGAGGTAAGACGACTTTAGGGTCTGCCTTAAGGGATTGGTGTTGACGCCGAGGTCCTGCGCAACAGAGACCCATGAATTCTGTCAGATCCGGAAGGAAGCAGCAGTAAGTGGTTATCTCAGTGTGCCGCGGGGAAGCCTAGGCCGAGCCATGAACTTGAGTAACGCTTAGGGACGCCTTATCGACAGTGGGTGCACGGTTACATAATTAAAGGCTGTATCAATATCCATTGTGATGTTTGATACAGCCTTTTTATTCTTAATATGTTATCAATGAAAATGAACGATTTAGCACTTTAATTTTACCAAATAAAATGAATTATACGTTAAGGTTCACATTCACCCCCATAATCGAGTATAATTTAGATAGAATTCACAAAGGGGAACGTTCATTATGAGCTATCAGGCTTTATATCGTGTATGGCGTCCGAGAAACTTCCAGGATGTTGTGGGACAATCGCATATTACTAGAACTTTGCAAAATGCTATAGTACAGGAGAAGTTCTCGCATGCGTATATATTTTCCGGGCCACGTGGGACGGGGAAAACGAGTGCTGCTAAGATTTTCGCAAAAACGATAAACTGTGAAAATGCCCCTGTGAAAGAACCATGTAATGAATGTGCTTCATGCCGTGGAATCCAGGATGGTTCCATTTCTGATATAATCGAGATGGATGCTGCATCACATACAAGTGTTGAAGATATCCGTGATATTCGTGATAAGGTAAGGTATGCATCAAGCTCGGTACCTTATAAGGTATACATTATTGATGAGGTTCATATGATCTCGACGAATGCATTTAATGCATTGCTGAAGACATTGGAGGAACCTCCAAAGCATGTTGTGTTTATTTTGGCAACAACCGAACCGCATAAAATACCACTGACGATTGTTTCGAGGTGCCAGCGCTTTGATTTTAAACCGATTTCGAGTCAGTCGATTGTCGAACGAATGCAGTCAATTATTGAGGCAGAGGGGATAACCGTATCACCGGAAGCCTTAGAAACAATTGCGTTAGCTGCAGAGGGTGGTATGCGTGATGCATTAAGTATTCTCGATCAGGCAATCTCCTATAGTGAGGAAGGGGTTGAGCTGGAAGATGTCCTTGCAGTTACTGGTGGTGTCTCGCAGGAAATACTAACAGATATTGTTAAAGCAATGCATGAAAAAGATGTACAAAGTGCCTTATCATTATTGGATGAGTTAATTCAACACGGAAAAGATCCAGCACGATTTGTATATGACCTCATTTATTTTTCACGCGATTTATTGCTTTACAAAAGCGCGCCAAACTTAGAAGGTATTCTGGAACGGGCGATCATCGATGATAGTTTTAAACAACTTGCCGAGAGTGTTTCAATTGATTGGATTCAGGATGCAATTATGCAGCTTAATCAATGTCAGCAGGAAATAAAATGGACAAACAGCCCAAAAGTATTTATCGAAATTGCTTTACTTACGATTACGAATAAAGACTATAGGGAAAATGAATCAAATAGCGCTGCTGATTCAGAGGCCATTACAAAACTATTAAGCAGGCTGGAGTATTTAGAAAAAGAACTGACAACATTAAAAGAAGCCCCTGCAAATACAGGTCGTCAAGCCCAGTCAAACGAGCCAAGACGATCACAGCCAAGAACAACAAAGAATAGCTTTAAAGTTCCATATGAAAAAATTCGACATGTACTTCAGGAAGCGCAAAAACCAGCATTAAAAGAAGTGCAATCACAATGGGCTTCATTTTTAAATAAACTGAAGACGACTAGTGCTCCTGCACATGCAACTATTCAGGATAGCAAGCCTGCAGCAGCATCAGATCAGGCACTTGTGGTTCAATTTAAGTATGAAATTCATTGTTCCTTATTTATGGATAATCGGGAGACTATTGAATCAGTGCTGACTAGTGCTACTGGTAAAAAATTAACAATCATTCCAATTCCAGCTAATAATTGGCAGGAATTACGCAATGAATATATAAGTAAGCAAGAACAAGCAGCAACCACTGAGGAAGGCCAGCAAGAGGACCCGTTAGTTGAAGAAGCAAGGAAACTTGTTGGTGATGACTTATTGGAAGTTCATGATTAATAAAGCTTGCATGATTAATAAATTTTGAGGAGGCGATTTCCATGAAAGGTGGAAATATGGGTAACATGATGAAGCAAATGCAAAAAATGCAAAAGAAAATGATGGCAGCACAGGAAGAATTACATGAAATGAGTTTTGAATCATCTGCAGGTGGCGGCATGGTTACTGTAGTTGCAAACGGTAAAAAGGAAATTACTGATGTTCAAATCAAGGAAGATGTAGTTGATCCAGATGATGTGGAAATGTTACAAGACCTGATTCTTACAGCGACAAATGATGTTATAAAGCAAATTGACGACAAAACAAATGAAACTATGGGACAATTCACACAAGGAATGAATATGCCTGGAATGTTCTAGGAGGCACTTTGATGTATTATCCAGAACCGATTTCCAAATTGATTGACAGTTTTACAAAATTGCCAGGTATCGGACCTAAGACAGCTGTTCGGCTGGCGTTTTTTGTGTTAAATATGAAAGATGATGATGTATTGGATTTCGCAAAATCACTAGTTAATGCTAAGCGTGAACTAACACATTGTTCGACTTGTGGTCATATAACGGATCAGGATCCTTGTTCTATTTGCCAGGATACCTCAAGAGACCAGTCGATTATTTGTGTTGTTCAGGATCCTAAGGATGTTATTGCAATGGAAAAAATGAAAGAATTCCATGGCAAATATCATGTACTTCATGGTGCAATATCACCGATGGATGGTATTGGGCCAGAAGATATAAATGTGCCCGATTTGATTAATAGGTTAAAGGATGAAGAAGTAGAAGAAATAATTCTCGCAACAAATCCGAACATCGAAGGGGAAGCAACAGCAATGTATATTTCAAGGCTTGTTAAACCATCAGGAATCAAGACAAGCCGAATCGCACACGGGTTACCTGTCGGTGGAGATTTAGAATATGCTGATGAAGTAACCTTATCAAAAGCATTAGAGGGAAGAAGAGATTTGTAGCACTACAAGCTATAAAATTCCAACAAGCAGAAAGAGAACAGATTTTCGCCAAAACAGGCGGTAAGTCAAGTTTTCTAAAAGATAGGTGACAACATGGCTAGAAAAAGCAAAAAGATGAAGCGCACAGTAGATGAGGAATTATTAGATTCTATTTTTACATTAGAGCGAGAGTGGAAACAAATCAAGTCAATTGTCGAAAAAAGTATTGAACCAACAGCAGATGGCTATTATAGGGAGAACATTTCACAGGTAAAGTACATGTTTTTATTACGTGAAGCACGACGAAGAAAAATTAGTGCAATTCGATATAATAAATAGTTTTAAGTTCTTTTTCTTGATTCCTTTTCATATGTAAGTAGAAAGGGACAAGTAAAAGGAGTGATTTGACTTGGGTTCAACAATAGTAATATCAATTATGGTTGCTTTAATAGTAATCCTATTATTTGTAGGTGCTCCTGTGAAACCAATGCGCTTTATTGGAAGCAGTACCATTAAATTGGGAATTGGCATTTTGTTTTTATTTTTCTTTAATGTATTCGGAGGAGCTATCGGGTTGCATATTCCTATCAATCTATTTACCGTAGTTATATCTGGGTTTTTAGGATTGTTTGGTGTAACCTCGCTCGCCGCTATTCATCTATTTGTTATATAAACAATAAGCATTAAATGCATGTGGAATCTATTATGAATCCACGTGCGTTTTTAGTTTGTGGGCTAGGATTGTTGTTGCAGTATGAGATCTTGTATCATTTTATAACGGCTAAAAAATGCGAAGTAACATTTGAAAATTGTTGAGTGCTATAACACCGCTTCGGAAATACACTACGCTTTCCGTGGGCGGCTGATGAGCCTCCTTGCTCCTACGTCGCTGCGTAGTCTCATCTAGGCCTCGGCTCCCACAGGAGTCTCCGTGTATTTCCTCCGCTGTTGACTGGAGTAGGATTCGCTATAGAATAAATGTGTGACAGCACTACACTAGTCCGGGTGAGCGGAGGGCGGTGACTCCTGCGGGAATAGCAACAGCTGAAGATCCCGCAGGAAGCGGTTTTGGCTTCCGAGGAAGCTGAAGCGTTGCCCGCGGAAAGCATCCGCCCGTAGCGACCCCGGACGGAGGGGCGAGAGTTTATAGATTTTATTCTCGCAGTTACGTCGCATTTTATATCAACTGCGACTTAAAACTAGCATAATAAGATCAGATTATGGGATTTGGACAATCATCTATGAATTACAGGGAAAGGTAAAAGAAATATGTAAGAAATATTTTCTGAAATGTGGAAACATACAGGCTAACAGCACATATAGTTATGAATAAGAAGTTTCGATGTTTCAAAGATTTTTATGTATATATTTCGTTAGATTAGGAGATACTAAGCTAACGGAGGTGGGGAGATGAAACAAGTAATTTTAAATGAACGCTGTGGTATCTGTGAAGAGGAGAAAGAAAAAGGAATTCATTTATACAAACTATTTATCTGTTGTGAATGCGAAAGAAATATGATTCACACGGAGCCAAGAGAAGAAAAATATCATTATTATCTACAAAAATTAAAAAATATGAATCAACCAACATTATATTCATAAATAGTAAGGTCTTTGCAGTTATACTTGCAGAGGCCTTTTTTGTTAAGATAAAAGAAGATGAATAAAGAGGATGGAATGTTATATGAAACAAAATGCAACACCGTTACTTGATGCACTTCAACAGTTAGCTGAAATGAACCCTATTTCCTTCCATGTGCCAGGTCATAAGAACGGAGGAATCTTCCCGGAAAATGCCCAAACTTATTTCAATTCTATTTTAAAGCTGGACATGACTGAACTTCCCGGCCTTGATGATTTACACTCCCCACATGGCGTGATAGCGGAAGCGCAGAATCTTGCAGCTGAATATTTCAGGGCGGATGCCACTTATTTTCTTGTAGGTGGAAGTACTGCAGGAAATCTTGCAATGATATTAGCAACATGTTCAACTAATGAAAAAGTAATTGTACAGCGCAATAGTCATAAATCAATTTTCAATGGATTGGAATTAAGTGGAGCGAGACCCGTTTTTATTGCACCTGAATTTAATAATTCAGCTGATCGCTATACAGCCCCAAGCAGCACTACGCTAAAAGATGCACTGAAACAGCATCCCGACGCAAAAGCAGTTGTACTGACCTATCCGGATTATTTCGGTAAAACATTTCCGATTAAAGAATCGATTGAACTTGCGCATGAATATAATATACCAGTACTTGTTGATGAGGCTCATGGTGTACATTTTTCAATTGATAATGCTTTTCCGCAATCAGCGCTCGATTTAGGAGCAGATGTAGTAATCCACTCCGCGCATAAAATGGCACCAGCTATGACAATGGGTTCTTTTTTACATTTTCGTTCAGGGCTTGTATCAAAAGAAAAGATTACGCATTATTTGCAGTTAATTCAATCAAGCAGCCCATCCTATCCGTTAATGGCATCTTTGGATATTGCACGATCATTTCTGGCAACAATGAAAGTAGAAGATATAGATAACATTATGGAAAGTGTTGCAATGGTTCGAGATATACTTGAGGTTCCAGAACTATGGGATATACTTTCAGCGAACGATCAACTAAAAATAACCCTGCATTTAAAAGAAGGGGTTTCTGCAAAAGGTGTAGCAAGTATTCTTGAAAATCAGCATGTTTATCCGGAACTTGTTACGCATAATCAGGTATTATTAATTCATGGTCTCGCTCCATTTGAAAATATCAATCATCTAAAAAAAGCAGTAAAACGAATAAAGGAACAATTAAAAATTTGCCCAAATCATGCTACAATAGAGGCAGACAATCTTTTTACAGATCGTATTCATGAGCTTGCTGTTTCTTATCAAACAATACAGCAACTTGATACATTAAAAGTTCCACTTAATAAATCATCCGGATATGTTGCAGCAGAAGCGATTGTCCCATATCCACCTGGAATACCGCTTATTTTAAAAGGTGAACGGATTACAGATAAACATATCAATATAATAAGACATCTATCAGAACAAGGTGTTGAAATACAACATCGTGATATAACGAATGGAATTAGCGTTCTAAATATAAAGGAGTAAATTACGTGAGCGGATATTTTATAACAGTTGAGGGTGGCGAGGGTGCAGGCAAATCATCTATTCTCCAATCTCTAGGAAAAAAACTAACAACGATGGGCTATGATGTTCTAACTACACGTGAACCTGGTGGAATTGATATAGCAGAAAAGATACGAAAAATAATTCTCGACCCAACCCATACAACAATGGACGGAAGAACCGAAGCTCTACTTTATGCAGCCGCACGCCGACAACATTTGGCTGAAAAGGTATTACCAGCCTTAGAAAGTGGGAGAATTGTATTATGCGACCGTTTTATTGATAGCAGTTTAGCCTATCAAGGTTACGCAAGAGGTCTTGGGATGGATGAAGTTTTTACGATTAACCAATTTGCCATTCAGGATTGTATGCCCGATATGACAATATTTTTTAATATTGAACCAAAAAAAGGTTTAGAGCGAATTTCGGCGAATAAAGATAGAGAGAGGAACCGTTTGGATTTGGAAAATATTCATTTTCATGAACAAGTCTATCAGGCATATCAAAAGCTTGTGCGTAAATTTCCTGAGCGAATCCAAGTCATAAATGCTAATCAGCCTTTCGAACAAGTTGAAGCAGATGCAATGAATCTTATAGTTTCCCGTTTAACAAATAAATCGTAAGGGAGGTAAGAATAATGAAGTTAATTATTGCTGTTATTCAGGATAAAGATACCAACCGTCTTACTGATGCTTTAGGCGGGGAAAACTTCAAGACAACAAAACTTGCAACAACTGGTGGTTTTTTGAAAGAAGGCAATACCACTTTAATGATTGGCTGTGAGGATGAATATGTCGATGAAGCCTTAAATATAATCCGGGATAATTGCTCTCAACGTGAACAAATGGTAGCACCTATTTCACCGATGGGCGGAAATGCAGATTCGTATATCCCAAAACCTGTAAAAGTCGAAGTCGGTGGTGCAACAGTATTTATACTGCCAATTGAATCATTTATGCAGTTCTAAGAACAAATATCTATGAACTGCTGAAAAGATACACTATATAGAAAGGGGCTGATCCTGTGAAAATTAATCAGGAACTTCCGTCACAAATGGACACGACAACTAAAAACCAGAAAGCAGCTGCAGATGGTCGCCCATCCTTTGATGGAATGGTTCAGTCCCAAACACATAAATTAAAGCAGCAAGAAGTTCAGCAATTAATGAAAAACATTACGCTTCAAGGAGATAAGCTTGCTCGATTTCGTTCTTTTCGGGATTTGGTGAAGTTTAAACGGATGGTCAAAGGGTTTTTACAGGAAACAGTATATAATGGACTTGACTTGCAGAAGTCGCATAGCTTTAGCATGGACGGTAACAACAGCAAACTGGCAATCGTTAAGGAAGTCGACGAAAAGTTAATTGAATTAACTGAAGATATAATGAATCAGGAAAAAAAGACAGTAGATCTGCTTGGCCTTATTGGGGAGATAAAGGGTTTACTGGTTAATTTATATACGTAACGGATAGTAAGGACGGGGAATTATGAAGACGTGGTCTGAAGTAGCAGATATCCAGCCATTAGCGAGTAAAATTATCACCAATAGCATTAAAAAAGACCGCATATCGCATGCCTATTTAATACAAGGCGAACGAGGAACAGGGAAAGAAGCAATTGGTTTATTATTAGCAAAGGTTCTTTTTTGTACCCATAAGATTGATGTGGAGCCTTGCCAGGAATGTAATGAGTGTAAACGAATAGATTCAGGAAATCATCCAGATTTGCATTGGATCGAACCTGATGGACAATCGATTAAGAAAGAACAAATTGAACATCTGCAAAAAGAATTTACGTATTCAGGACTAGAATCCAGTCAGAAAGTATATGTCATCAAAGGTGCTGATACGTTAACAACAAATGCAGCGAATCGGATATTAAAGTTTCTGGAAGAACCCAGCAAGAAGACTACTGCAATTATGATTACTGAGAATAGCCAGTCCATAATTTCCACTATTCGTTCACGCTGTCAGGTAATTGATTTGCAGCCGTTAAATCCGCAAGCTTTTCAAAAGCAACTACTAGATTCTGGAATGTCTGAGAGAAATGCAATTCTAATGAGCGCTTTGACGAATAATTTGGATGATGCAATCGCCTTGAATGGAGATGAGTGGTTTGCGCAGGCGCGAAAATTAATGGTACAATTAATAGAAATGTTCTCCAAGAATCCAGATGAGGTTTTTTTATTTATTCATAATCACTGGATGCCGCATTTTAAGGAAAGAAAACAGCAAGAACAAGGGCTGGATTTATTAATGCTAGCTTTTAAGGATATTCTTTATTTTCATATCGGTAGAGAAGAAGCAATGGTAGTCTTTGCAAAGGATGACGAAAAAGTAGAAGGGCTCGTGATGTTCTTTTCACAGGAAAAATTACTAGCCAACTTAAATAAGCTTCTTGATGCTAAACGCAAATTGAAGCAGAATGTTAATCCAACACTGGTAATGGAACAACTTACCGTTCAAATACAGAGGTGATTTAATGATTGAAGTTATAGGAGTCCGTTTTAAAAAAGCGGGTAAAATATATTATTTTGATCCGGGAGATAGCAACATAGAAATAGATAGTTATGTTGTTGTGGAAACGGTTCGTGGGATTGAATTTGGAAAAGTTGTTATCAAGAACAAGCAAGTCGATGAGGAGGATGTTGTTCTCCCATTGAAGAAAGTTATTCGAATAGCTGATGAGAAAGATAAACGTACCGTTGTTGAAAATCAGGAGCTTGCTGATAAAGCTTTGAAAACTGGTACGGAAAAGATCATCGAGCATAATCTAGATATGAATCTAGTGGAAGTAGAATTTACGTTTGATCGTAATAAGATAATTTTCTATTTTACGGCTGATGGTCGAGTTGACTTTCGTAACTTAGTAAAAGATCTTGCTGCGCAGTTCAAAACCCGAATTGAACTTAGACAGATTGGTGTGCGTGACGAGGCAAAAATGTTAGGTGGTATTGGACCATGTGGTAGAATGCTTTGTTGCTCCACGTTTTTAGGGGACTTTGAGCCAGTTTCTATTAAAATGGCTAAAGATCAAAACCTTTCATTAAACCCTGCAAAAATTTCTGGCTTATGTGGGCGACTCATGTGCTGTTTGAAGTATGAAAATGATGATTACGAAACAGCTAAGCGTGATTTACCTGATATTGGGCAGGCTATTACCACACCATATGGTACTGGTAAAGTAGTAGGCCTAAACATCTTAGAACGAATCGTTCACATAGAAATGCCTGAAGCAGAACGTGTCATTGAATATACATTAGATGAACTAATTGATGAAGGAATAATTGCGCAAGCCACAGACTAGTGGGGTGAAAAGGCGTGAAGAAACGGGAAATTTTTGATCAGGTATCTGATATGGAAAAGCAGATAGGTGAGTTATATGAACAGCTAGGAGATTTAAAAGGCAGGTTGAGTGATCTTTTAGAAGAAAATCATCGTCTTGCAATGGAGAATCATCATTTACGTAATCGTTTAGAAAGTACGGATGAAGATTTTAAAGAAGACGAGATAGTGGATCATTCAAAAGATATTCCTGGTGAGGGATATGACAACCTAGCGAGACTTTATGAAGAGGGATTTCATATTTGTAACGTTCATTTTGGTAGTCCGCGCCAGGATGAGGATTGTTTGTTCTGTCTGTTATTTCTGAACAAAACGAAATAAGAAATAGTTGGAACAGCTGTCTCTAGCAATTAGGGGCAGCTTTTCTAACATAGTAAGGATGGAAATCAAAATGGTACCATTATATGACGATGAACGACATGATTACTTATTAGCAAACGAGAAGATGCATATTATCCAGAGTCCTACTGTGTTTTCCTTTTCACTTGATGCTGTTCTGCTTGCGCATTTTGCATACGTACCAATTAAGAAAGGAAATATCTTGGATCTGTGTACAGGGAATGGAGTTATCCCTCTTTTGCTGTCCCGGCGTACAAACGCATCGATAATTGGTGTGGAAATTCAGGAAAGAATAATTGATATGGCAATGCGGAATGTTACACTAAATGATTTAGGTGAACAAATTTCGATGGTTCAAGGTGATTTAAAGGAAATGCAGGCTGAATTAGGTCATAGTAAATTTGATGTGGTGACATGCAATCCGCCATATTTTCGTACACCAGAAAAAACTGAGCACAATAAAAATGAATTCCTAACAATTGCACGACATGAAGTTTATTGTACATTGGAAGATGTCGTTAAGGCTTGCAAGTTACATGTACGTCCAGGGGGGAAAGTCGCAATGGTACATCGGCCAGGAAGGCTAGTGGATATTATTGCGTTATTCCGTAAATACAGGCTTGAGCCAAAACGCATACAATTTGTTTACCCTAAACGGGGAAGAGATGCGAATATGCTTTTAATTGAGGCAACCCGAGATGGAAAATCAGATTTAACTACTCTTTCACCATTATATATTTATAACGATGATAATACGTATACGAAGGAAGCAGAGGATATTATTTATGGACGCCAATGAACATACTGTTTATATTTTAAAATGTAAAGATAATACACTATATACCGGTTATACAAACGATTTGGAGCATAGGGTAGCGATGCATGAACAGGGCAAAGGTGCTAAGTACACACGAGGTCGAGGCCCTTTTCAAGTTGTATTTGTGGAAAGGTTTTCGACAAAAGAGGAAGCATTACAAAAGGAATATCAGGTCAAACAGCTTACACGTAAGGGAAAATTTCAATTAATTCGGGACAAGCTGAAAGAAGTGATTCAATATGAACATACAGAAAAGCTTTGACAAACAGGTTCAGGGTGCTGTTTATGTCGTTCCAACCCCAATTGGAAATTTGGAAGACATTACCTTCCGGGCATTAAAAATATTGAAAAGTGCTGCTGTAATTGCAGCAGAAGATACAAGAAACACGAGAAAACTGCTTAGTCATTTTGAAATATCAACTCCGCTTATCAGCTATCATGAACATAATAAAGAAAGTCGTGAAAAACAGTTGCTTGATCGTATTGATAATGGCGAGTTGGTTGCAATTGTAAGTGACGCTGGTATGCCGGCTATTTCAGATCCGGGATATGAATTAGTTCAAGCAGCGATTGAGGCGGATCAATCAGTTATAGTATTACCTGGAGCGAATGCAGCATTGTGCGCGCTGGTTGGATCAGGATTACCTTCGGCTGAATTTCATTTTTATGGTTTTTTACCACGGAAAAAGAAAGATAAGGCAACTGAGCTGGGACAGTTAAGTTCTTTAAAAGCAACGTTACTTTTTTATGAATCCCCTTATCGATTAAAGGATACCCTGAAAGTAATGCATGAGCAGCTTGGTAACAGGCAAATAGTTGTAGCACGTGAACTTACTAAAAAGTTTGAAGAATATGCACGTGGAACAGTGGAAGAACTCCTGTTATGGGCTGAAGAGAAAGAGCTTAAAGGTGAGTTCTGTCTGGTAGTAGAGGGGACAAGTGAGGTATCTGTCGTTGAAAATGAACTTTGGTGGAGTCACCTTTCCATTATTGATCATGTAACACATTATATAGACGAAGAAGGCCTATCAAGTAAGGATGCAATTAAACGAGCAGCGACTGAAAGAAATATGGCAAAACGTGATGTATATCAGGCGTTCCATGTTGATAATACTTAAAAAGACTGCTTTCTAAAAGAGTTGTCACCTAATTACTGGTATCTCAACCTTTCCGGAGGGAGTCTTCGTATATTACATCCGTTTTGTTTTGCTAATGTTAAATCTTAACAAAACAGCATTAAAAAAGTGGCTGACGATTTGATTTGCGTCAGCCACTTTTATCACATATTATTTGTTTAATCTTGATTGAATTTCATTGATGAGTTCTTGTGCTCCTTCAGGACTAAGAACAACTTTACCATTTGCTAATGATAAATTCTCATCAGAAGTGTCTCCAGTTATTTGGCAAGTCATATTCGGCTTGTATTTTTGTAATACGATTTTATCGTTATCAACATAAATTTCCAAAGCGTCTTTTACATGAATGTCAAGTGTGCGGCGCAATTCAATAGGAATAACTACTCGTCCTAATTCGTCAACCTTTCGTACAATTCCTGTGGACTTCAAATTCCATTCTCCCCCTCTAACGGATAGAAAAACGTGACACACCAACTACTAATAGGGATGTCTGGCTTTTCTATTACTAACTTTAATAAATTTTTTTCGGCATGTTTCGACATGTATATTAAATATATATTACCAACCATTGTCAATAGTGTCAACAGATTTTTAGTCTAAATTAAAACAAATTAGAAAATTTTGTTAACTGTATAATTAGTTAATGATTTAGTTAACTGTCGTTTATTTTAAATAACTCAATTGGCAATACTAATTAAATGAAACGTTTATGTCACGTGAGTGGAAAACTTATGATAAAATCGCTACAATAGAATTAGTGATTGAGGAGGTAAGGGAACAATGCCAAATGAGCAAAATACATTTTATATAACCACACCAATTTATTATCCAAGTGGTAATTTACATATTGGACATGCTTATTCAACTGTGGCGGGAGATGCGATTGCCCGTTATAAACGATTACGCGGCTATGATGTAATGTACTTGACAGGAACTGATGAGCACGGGCAAAAAATCCAGCGTAAAGCTAAAGAAAAAAATATGGAACCACAAGCATACGTTGATGAAATTGTAAGTGGTATTCAGGATCTTTGGAAAAAATTAAAAATAACAAATGATGATTTTATCCGTACAACAGAAGAGCGTCATAAAAAAGTTGTGGCACAAATATTTGATCAGCTTTTAAAACAAGGTGATATTTATTTGGATGAATATGAAGGCTGGTATTGTACATCATGTGAGTCATTCTTTACAGAGCGTCAATTGGATGATGGGCATTGTCCGGATTGTGGCGGTCCTGTCGAAAAAGTAAAAGAGGAATCATACTTTTTCAAGATGAGTAAGTATGTCGACCGACTTCTTGCATTTTATGAAGAAAATCCGCAATTCATTCAGCCGGAGAGTCGAAAAAATGAAATGCTGAATAATTTTATTAAGCCAGGATTAGAGGATCTGGCGGTATCCAGAACTACTTTTGATTGGGGCATAAAAGTACCCGGTGATCCGAAGCATGTTATTTATGTATGGATTGATGCACTTACAAATTATATCACGGCACTTGGCTATGGCACGGATGATGATGGTTTATATCAGAAATTTTGGCCTGCCGATGTTCATTTGATGAGTAAGGAAATTGTTCGTTTCCATACGATATATTGGCCGATTATGTTAATGGCATTGGATCTGCCATTGCCAACAAAAGTTTTTTCCCATGGTTGGATTTTAATGAAAGACGGTAAGATGTCCAAGTCAAAGGGGAACGTTGTTGATCCGATTAAATTAACGGATCGTTATGGTCTTGATGCATTACGTTATTATTTACTTCGTGAAGTTCCATTTGGATCTGATGGTGTGTTTACACCTGAAGGGTTTGTGGATCGCACAAATTATGATTTAGCAAATGATCTTGGTAATTTACTTAATCGTACAGTTGCTATGATTGAGAAATATTTCAACGGGGAAATACCTGCATACAAGGAATCTGAGACAGAGATTGAACAATCACTTGAAGCGTTACAGAAAGACACAATTGAAAAAGTGGAAGATTCAATGGAAAATATGCAATTCTCAGTTGCGTTAGCTTCCTTGTGGCAGCTTATAAGCCGTACGAACAAATATATTGATGAAACGGAGCCATGGGTATTAGCTAAAGATCAATCGAAACAAGATCGTTTAGGCAATGTTATGGCCCACCTTACTGAATCATTACGTAAAGTGGCAATTATGCTTCAGCCATTCTTGACAGAAGCACCTACAGAAATTTTCAAACAACTAGGTGTAACAGATGATTCGTTGAAAGAATGGGAAAGTGTTCACCTAAATGGAGAAATTAAAACAGGAACACTTGTTAAAAAAGGAGAACCTATTTTTCCTCGTTTAGAAGTAGAAAAAGAAGTAGAAACGATAAAGGCAATGATGCAAAAACCAGCCCAAGAAGAAAAGCAGGCTGAAGGACAAGCACCAGAGCAAAAAGAGGAAATTGCTTTTGATGAGTTTATGAAGCTTGATATGCGTGTTGCTGAAGTTCTTAAAGCGGATACGATAAAAAAGGCCGATAAACTATTAAAGCTACAGCTGGATATCGGGACTGAAAAACGTCAAGTAGTATCAGGAATTGCAGAGCATTATAGACCTGAAGATCTAATTGGGAAAAAAGTAATCTGTGTAACGAACCTGAAAGCTGTTAAACTGCGTGGAGAAATGTCAGAAGGAATGATTCTCTGTGGTGAGGGTAATGCCGGGAAATTAGTACTTGCTTCAGTTGAACAGACACTGCCGAATGGTTCTGTAGTAAAGTAAAGCAGGAAAAGGTCAGCTCAATGAGTATGGCCTTTTCTATTACCTGCAGTTAAAAAATAAACCTTTCTTACTGCATAAGTGGCTTAATAAGCCAAGTGTTCTAAATAAAGGAGTGATTAATGTGCTATTTGATACACATGTCCATGTGAATGCAGCACAGTTTTCTGAGGATCGTGATGAAACTATCCAGCGGGCATTTGATGCTGGGGTGAAATATATGGTAGTGGTCGGATTTGATCGTGAAACAATTCCGCCAGCGATTGAAATAGCTGAACAATATGAAACAATCTATGCAGCAGTCGGCTGGCACCCAGTGGATGCGGTTGATATGACAGATGAAGACTTGGCCTGGATTGAAGAGTTATCTGCACATCCAAAAGTAGTTGCTATAGGCGAGATGGGCTTAGATTATCATTGGGACAAGTCCTCGAAAAAAGTTCAAAAAGACGTCTTTCGCAAGCAAATTCAATTAGCTAAAAAATTAAATATGCCGATTATCATTCATAACCGTGAAGCAACCGAAGATATTATCGAAATTTTACAGGAAGAAAATGCAAAAGAAATCGGTGGGATAATGCATTGTTATAATGATTCAGTTGATTATGTACAAGCATGCCTGGATATGAATTTCCATATATCGCTCGGAGGTCCTGTAACATTTAAAAATGCGACAATGCCAAAAGAGGTAGCTGTAGAAGTACCGCTAGACCGGCTATTGGTAGAAACGGATGCACCATTCCTCGCTCCGCATCCAAATAGAGGGAAACGAAACGAACCATCATATGTTAAATTGGTAGCGGAGAAAATAGCTGAACTAAGGGAGATTCCTTTTGATGAACTTAGTCAAATAACGACAGAAAACGCCTTTTCTTTGTTTAAAATTGGAAAAAACACATGAAATTTGATGAAATATAAATGTAATAATTGAACATGAATATGGATATTCTTTTGAGACTAGCACTAATGTTAGTCTCTTTTTTTTCGCAAAAAAAGCAAGTCACATCAAGGTTTGGGGGATGCGTGTTATACAGCGGTAATTATTTGTAACTTGAATGTAAACAAACCGTAAACGGATTATCGTTGAAATTGCATACAAGTATTATTATAATCGAAGTCGCGGTAGAAGGAGGCAAAAAGCATGAAGATTTTTTCAAAGCTGTTGCCGGCGTCTAAAATGAAGCTGGTTATTTCTGTTATTGGTGTATTGGCACTGTTTGTATTTTCTGGAGTTACACTATTCGAAGCAACGAAGGCAGAAGTGGTAGTAACAGAAAATGGTGAAAAGCAAAAGGTTAAGACACATGCAAATACAGTAGCTGAACTACTGGCTGAATTAGGGATTACGTTTAGTAAACATGATAAATTGTCACATGATATGGATGCACAAATAGACGATGAAATGAACATTACATACAAAGAAGCCAATAAAATAACGGTAACAATAGATGGCAAAGAACAAACTTATCATACAACGGTAGATACAGTCGGAGAATTCCTAAAGGAAAATAGCATGACCTTATCGGAACATGATGAAGTTTCACATGGTAAGTCAGACGCTGTTCGTGAAGGACTTGAGCTTTCTATTGATAAAGCTTTTCAAATCACGATCAATGATGGCGGAAAGAATAAGAAAGTTTGGACTAACGGTGGAACAGTCGATCAAGTATTAGAGGAAAGCGAAATTTCCTACGATAAGTCAGATAAGATTAAAGCAAACACAGATGGTGAAGTAACCGAAAACACCACTATTAAGGTAGTCCGTGTTGAAAAAGAAACGGTTGAAGTAAAGGAAAAAATTGATTATAAAACAGAAAAACGCGAAGATAAAAACCTTGAAAAAGGGAAAAAACGCGTTATTGAAGAAGGTAATGAAGGACTTCTAGTTAAGACGATTAAAATAATTAAAGAAAATGGCAAGGAAGTTGATCGCAAACTTATCAGTGAAGAAATAAAGCAGGAAAGTGAAAACCGTGTTGTTGCATTTGGTACGAAAGAAGAAAAAGAATTAGTCACCGTTTCCAGCAGTAGTAATGAACCTGATGATTCTGGTGGAAAAGTATATTCGATGCGAGTAACTGCATACAGTGCTGATTGTGTCGGATGTTCAGGTTATACTGCTACAGGAATTAACTTAAATGCAAATCCAAACAAAAAAGTCATTTCTGTTGATCCAAGTGTTATTCCGTTAGGGACAAAAGTATGGGTAGAAGGATATGGAAATGCAATCGCTGCAGATACTGGTGGTGGCATTAATGGAAATCATATCGATATCCATTTGCCAACAAGAGCTGATGCATTGGCCTATGGAACAAGAAGTAATGTCAAAGTTAAAGTTTTAGATTAATACATGATAAAATGCTCTTACCATGGTAAAGTGGTAGGAGCATTATTTATTATTGAAAAGAGGATATTACGTTGAATATAAAGGAAATTATCGTTGTTGAGGGTCGCGATGATACTGCTAAAATTCGTCGTGCTGTTGAAGCGGATACAATTGAGACTAACGGATCAGCTATAGATAACATAATTCTAAAACAAATACAGCATGCTAAAGCTAAACGAGGCGTTATAATTTTTACCGATCCGGATTACCCAGGTGAAAGAATTCGTCAAATCATCGATAAGGCTGTTCCTGGCTGCAAACACGCTTTTTTAACACGTGATAAAGCCCGTTCAAAGCATTCTAATAAAAGCCTTGGCATTGAACATGCATCTATTGCAGCAATTCGACAGTCATTACAAGATGTTTATGAATTAAAGGATTTGGAGGAAAGTGAAATAACGAGGGAGGATCTGATTACATATGGATTAATTGGGAGTCCTCAAGCTAGTTACAGAAGAGACCGTCTTGGTGAATTACTTCAAATTGGACATACGAATGGAAAACAGCTGCTTAAGCGTCTTACCATGTTTCAAATAACGAAAGCCCAATTTGAGCAATCGATAAACCAAGTACTGCAGGAGGAGAAGAATGACAACTAAAAAAATTGCTACCCCTAAACGAACACAGGAAATACTAAAAAAATATGGATTTTCCTTTAAGAAGAGCTTGGGGCAAAATTTTCTAATTGATGTAAATATCCTTGAAAATATTATAAAAGAGGTTGGTATTGATAAATCCACGCTAGCGATTGAGATAGGTCCAGGTATTGGAGCTTTAACAGAGCAGTTGGCACTTCACGCGGACCAAGTCATTGCATATGAAATTGATCAGCGTTTATTGCCAATTTTGGATGATACACTGAAGGAATATGAAAATGTCCAGGTTGTTCATCAGGATATATTGGATGCAAATGTTGATGAAATTATTAAGAGTCATCTAAAACCAAATCAACCGGTTCATGTTGTAGCAAATTTGCCGTATTATATTACGACTCCCATTTTAACGAAATTGTTACGTGATAAATTACCTGTAACAAGTTTTACAGTAATGATTCAAAAAGAAGTTGCTGAACGAATGGCTGCCAAACCAAATAATAAGAGCTATGGATCATTAACTATTGCTGTTCAATATTATACAAAAGCTGAAGTGTTAATGAATGTCCCAAAAAGTGTTTTTATGCCACAGCCAAATGTTGATTCAAGTGTCCTAAGACTTACAACCAGGAATGAGCCTCCTGTCCAAGTGGATGATGAAGATTATTTTTTTTCAATTGTGCAGGCTTGCTTTGCGCAAAGGCGAAAAACATTACGGAACAACCTGGTTCGGTATTTTAATGATACATATGACAAAGAAATGATTTCTGTGATACTTGAACGCATTGGTATTGATGGAACAAGACGTGGAGAATCATTGGATATGCAAGAATTCGCAGTATTAGCTAATGCTTTTCATCAAGCTGCCGAAAAATAGTCAAAAGAAGCTTGGACATAACTAGAACCTTTTACTTTAAAGACGAATAATACAGGATAGGATGTTTAGGACATTCATTTTCAATTGTTGGATCTAATACGTTATTGATATAAACTGCGAATTAGTGGTTGTGTAACACCGCTCCGGAAATACACTTCGCTTTCCGTGGGCGGCTGATGAGCCTACTTGCTCCTACGTCGCTGCGTAGTCTCATCTAGGCCTCAGCTCCCACAGGAGTCTACGTGTATTTCCTTCGCTGGATTGTGTATTACAATTCTAAAAATAAACAAATGTAATGTGATGGATAAAAAAGACTCTAAATCATTTAAATTAGCAACTCCAAGAAACGCGCAGTTCTTTTTAAATCCAACTGCAGGGAAATACTCACTTTCACCGACCCGGATACCAAGGCGGCATCTGCTCAAGCTGACGTTTCAACAGTTTCTTCTTAGTCACGTGACACTAAGAGCGCTTCTTCCGGGGTCTTTAGACACGTACTGTGTTCTCATAGGAGTCAAAGTATTCTGCCTCCACTGGTAGAGGTTTCTTGATTAGAGTGAAGTGTTACCCATGGCTAATAGGCAATGTCACGATAAGCATAGATTAATTTACAGGATATAGTGGGAGCAACACCTAGCGTAGGAAATATATGGAGACTCCTGCGGGAAAAGCAACAGCTGAAGATCCCGCAGGAAGCGATTTTTGCTTCCGAGGAAGCTGAAGCGTTACCCGCGGAAAGCGAAGAGTATTTCCGAAGCGGTGTCATAGGACTCAGCAATTTTTTAAGTTAGTTCGCAGTTTATATCTAATCTGCAATAAAATCCGAACTAATTCGAATTCTATTTCAAGAATTTTGAATTATAGTTCGGATTTTATTTTTTGACTAAATACTTTTGTCCCAGGCACTTTTTTAACTGTAAGAAAGTATAATTATCTTCTTATCCCCACATAACTGCAGGCTTGTATTCAAAGTTAAATGGTTTCCAAGAAAGTAAAATACACGTTTTCATAAGATATCCCTTTTAACGAATGCGAAGTTTTCTAAAATGGCACAGAAGAGCCCTTATTTTCATAGTCTATGATAGGAATGCTTTCATCCGAATGAAGGCTGTGAGGTGGCTTTATGGGCTTTTTAACAGGAGAATTAGTAACACGTATATCACATAAACATGATTTGTTATTTCGTATTGCATCTTTGTCAGAGGATACTGCAATTGTTCATGGCGAAGATATTCGCCTTATTGCAGATGCTTCCCTGGACGATTTAACGCATGTCCAGGAAAGAGATCTGCAGAAAAGGAAACAGAAAGAAAAAGAACAAGAAGAATTTTCCTACCGTTTATTTAGACAGGACTATCAGTTAATGAAGGAAAAACGTGATTATCAATCAAGTGATGGATATCAGACCACATCCAGTTTTTTTCAATTACCTGCAAAAGTACTGCATATCGATGGAGATCGAACCTATTTAAGAAAGTGCATTGATTTATATAACCGGATGGGTTTACAGGTTCACGGGGTTTATGTCAATGAAAAAGAAATGCCATTTGAAATTGGGCCGTTAGTGGAAAAAATCCAGCCTGATATCATTGTCATTACAGGTCATGATGCCTTTTCCAAGAATAAAGGAGTAAAAAATGACCTCCGTGCCTATCGTCATTCAAAATATTTTGCAGAAACAGTTCGTGCGGCACGCCAGAAAACACCGCATTTAGATCAGCTTGTTATATTCGCGGGTGCTTGCCAATCCCACTTTGAATCACTAATAAGAGCAGGAGCAAACTTTGCAAGTTCCCCGTCACGTATAAATATTCATGCCTTGGATCCAGTCTATATAGCAGCGAAAATTGCTTATACCCCATTTATGGAAAAAGTGAGTGTATGGGATGCGTTGCGCAACACATTAACTGGCGAGAAAGGTATGGGTGGAGTAGAAACTAGAGGTCTCCTAAGAACGGGAATGCCTTATATTGCGGACGATGAATCCGAAGAATGAAGCTGATGCAGGAGACATCAGCTCATTCCTTAGCAGTGGGTATAATATTTTTTTGCTATATAAATGCACAAAGGCTTTTACTCCAAAGTATTAAGGTGTCGTTTAAAGCTGAATATCGTATTTAAAGGAATTATGTTAATGGTATCCCAAGATATGTAACAAAATTTAATACATAATTTGTTAACATTTTGAAATAATAGGAAGAGAAGCTGAATTTACTTGTTGACATAGAAAATGACATACTGTTATAATGTTATGTTTTATTTGACGATTATACAAGCTTGTGATATTATAATAATAGTGAGGTGGAGTATAGTGGCTAAAACATTAATAGAAATTAAGCAAGGTCTTGAATGCCAAATTGGTAAGCGATTAAAACTCAAAGCCAATGGTGGTAGAAGAAAAACAATTGAACGATGCGGCATTTTGGCGGAAACATATCCTTCTGTTTTCATTGTTGAATTAGACCAAGATGAAAATTCATTCGAACGTGTTTCATACAGCTATGCAGACGTGTTAACAGAAACAGTGGAATTAAACTTTAATGAAGAGAGAGCGTTAATGGTAGAGCAGTAAACCTAAGTTTACTGCTTATATTTTTATCTAAAAAAGGGGAAGTACAGATGGAATCATTGGAAAAATCACCGGTTAAAGAGGTATGGGACATGATTGATCAGCAATTGCAAGCCAACAAGGCTCCTTATGAAGATGTGAATGCAATTTATCAGTTCCATTTAGTCGATGAGGAAGATGGGCAATACCAATTAGAATTTAAAAACGGAGTAGCAACGATATATTATACAGATGAAAAAGATCCGGACTGTATATTGAAAATGAAAGTAAAACATTTTAAAAAGTTTTTGCTTGGTAATTTAAATAGCACGACAGCTTTCATGACGGGGAAACTTAAAATTGATGGTAATATAAGCTTGGCTTTAAAATTAGAATCTATACTGAAGCAATACCAATTTGACAGCTAAAATATTTCCTTTTTTGTATACATATAACGGGAGTATGTTGCAGATATATACATAAGCTACAAATGTCGTAGGAAGGAACTCTTATACGAAAGGGGATGTTCTTTCATGGCTAGACGTGGTGGAATGATGTCGGACCAATTGAAAGAAGAAATTGCCAAAGAGTTAGGCTTTTACGACACAGTAAAACAAGAAGGATGGGGCGGCATAAAGTCAAGAGATGCCGGGAATATGGTGAAACGTGCATTGGAAATGGCCGAGCAAAATATGAATCAAAATGGCAGACCCTAAATGGGTTTGCCATTTTTGTACCTGTCTAGGAAATTATAAAATTTAAGTGCAGTGGATAACTGGACTCCCGAATCAGCGACGTCCAGCTCCGACGTACAGGACGTACTAGTGCCGGTGACGCCACAGGACGTGGCGTTCTCACCGGCCAGCGCCTAGCGCCTAGTGAACTTTCCCTCCCCGTGTCTACGATAAGAAATAAAGATGTTCGACTAAAACCACCACATCCTATGGGGCAGCTTACGCTCTTCGTGTATCCTTTTCGCTTTCCAAGCATAAGATTCATCTTTACTTTCGCCATCATTGGCGATAAGTAAAGTTCATCTAATCTCAGGGAAAAGGAAGATTGACTAAGACCGCCGCTTTGCGCGGCAACGTTGACCCACCCGCAGCGCTGAGCGCAGTCCATACGGCGCTGAACAGGCGCTTGCGCTTTTGTACTCAGTTATGGCCCTTGGTTCGTGACATAAGGAAATGGACATCGAAAAACAGCTCAGAGTTGTTTATGCTTATGCATGTCACCCAAACCAGTCGCCTTTGCTTTAAATTTTATGATACAATTTGGTTAGTTTTATAAAGTGGGTGACGGAGATGGTTTTATTTGAAAGAGCGCCAGCCAAAATAAATTTATCGCTTGACGTCCTTGGTAAACGTAACGATGGATATCATGAGGTTGAGATGATAATGACAGCTGTAGATTTAGCTGATCGTGTTGAATTATATTCTGTTTATGGAGATATGATTGAGGTATCTGCTGATAATCAGTATGTTCCAAATGATGAGCGGAACCTTGCTTATAAAGCAGCACTTGCTTTTAAAAATAAATACCAGATACATTACGGCGTTAGGATTGAAATAGAAAAAAATATACCCGTGTCGGCTGGTCTTGGTGGTGGAAGCAGTGATGCTGCTGCCGTACTTCGTGGACTGAATCGTATGTGGTCTGTTGGTGCATCTTTACAAGAATTAGCGGAGCTAGGAGCAGATATCGGGTCTGATGTACCTTTTTGTATTTATAGTACTACTGCAATTGGAACCGGCCATGGCGAAAAAATTCGTGAATTAGCCGCACCACCGCCTTGTTTTGTAATATTAGCAAAACCGAATATTGGAATTTCCACGCGAAATATTTTTCAAAAAGTAAATATAGAAGAAATAATACATCCGGACACAAATGAAATCATTCGTGCGTTGGAAGAAAAAAACTTCTCCAATTTATGTGCGAATATTGGTAATGCATTGGAAACCGTGACATTTTCGCTGTGCCCAAATGTACAACATATTAAGGAAAAGATGGTACAGGCCGGTGCCTCTGGTGTGTTAATGAGCGGAAGTGGTCCAACTGTTGCCGGACTTGTCGAGCACTATAGTAAAGCTAAACGCATCTATAACGGCTTAAGGGGATTTTGTGATGAAGTCTATATTGTTCAACTTCTTGATCGTCGTTAAGACTTGATTAAATACGTATAATTATGGTATGTTTGATAATAATTATTCGGTTTTAGAGGTGTATTTATGAAAAGAAGTGAACGATTAGTTTCATTAACAAATTATTTTTTTGAGAATCCCAAGAAACATACGTCATTACCGTTTTTTTCTTCAAAATATAATGCAGCCAAATCATCAGTAAGTGAAGATTTGGTTATTGTTGATCGTGTTATGCGGGAAGAAGGAATAGGTCATTTGCAGACTCTTCCTGGTGCCTCAGGTGGTGTCAGGTACATTCCAAACCTTTCTAGAGAAAACAGCAAGCAATTTATACAGGACCTTTGTAATACGTTGGAGGATCCTGCGAGAATCCTTCCTGGCGGTTATTTATATATGAGTGACATTTTAGGTAATCCAAACATGGTTAAGCAAATAGGGCGAGTACTCGCCTCAGCCTTCTCAGACATGGAAATTAATGTAGTGGTAACAGTTGCAACGAAAGGAATTCCGCTTGCGTACGCAGTAGCATCCTTTTTGAATGTTCCTGTTGTAATTGTCAGAAGGGATCCAAAAGTAACGGAAGGGTCTTCTGTAAGCATTAACTATGTTTCCGGATCATCCCGGAAGATCCAGACGATGGTGCTCCCTAAGCGAAGTTTAAAGGACAATGCCAACGTTTGTATAATTGATGACTTTATGAAAGCCGGTGGCACAATTACAGGGATGACAAGCCTATTGGATGAATTTAATGCAAATGTAAAAGCTATTGGTGTTCTGGCAGAAGCGGATGATGAAGAAGATGAACGAGTAGTAGAAAATTATACTTCATTAGTTAAAATCACCAATGTAGATATTAAACAGAAAAATATTGAGGTTTTGCCTGGTAATCTCCATGCCTGAACCAAAAAAATCTTTCAATTTACGAAAGATTTTTTTTTGCAGTTAAAAAAGTATAAAAACTTAAGTGCAACTAAGGCATTTTGCCTAAAGGATTAAACTCCAAAATATAAGGGATTCTGAGAAAGCATCAATAGGCTTTCATAAGAATTCCTTTAACGTATACCAAGTTTTCTAAGCTTTTTTTAGTCTTTTTAAATTTTTTTTTAAAATAGGCAGGAATTCTCATTGTTTTGTTGAATTATTGATAATAAGTTCAAAAGGGAAAAGGTGGTGAAACATCATGGAAGTAACTGACGTAAGATTACGCCGCGTTAACACAGAGGGAAGAATGCGAGCAATTGCATCGATTACTTTGGATCAGGAGTTTGTTGTCCATGATATCCGTGTCATCGATGGGAATAATGGATTGTTTGTAGCTATGCCATCCAAACGTACCCCAGACGGTGAATTCAGGGATATTGCGCATCCCATTAATTCTAATACTCGTGCAAAAATACAGGATGCGGTACTAGAAGAATACCGTCGTGCTGGTGAAGAAGAAGTGCGATATGAAGAAGCAGGCGCTTCCTAAAGACATGATCAACGAGAGGTCTAATCTGCAACCAGGTTAGCCTTCTTTTTTTGCAATTAAATATAAAAGCAGGAGTGTTTTTCCTAATGGGTTCAGTTACAGGGAAATACATAGATAGTACACTATTTCCGAACCAAAGGATAAAGTGAGGGTTTTCAAGCAAATAACGGAATGAGAGGGTCCGCCAAACGGTCGAAGCGGATCCTCATTCCGTTATTTAGCAGAAAAGGTGTTCTCGTAGTGGTGAGACGGACCCTCGTTCCGCTAATAGCAAAAAATCAACCAAATTTGAGGTAAAAATGACAAATAGCGGAATGAGGATTCATCCCGATGCTTAAAACCAGTGTTTTCAAGCAAATAACGGAACGAGGATCCGCCAACCAATCGAAGCGGATCCTCATTCCGTTAAAGATGGTTCTGCTACAATAGGGGCCAAATGTATGCTAATTCTTATGTAATTTCTAATATTACAAGTATTACCTCGCAGTATATCGATTTTATTATCAGGAACAACAATCTACTAGAATGCAACCTTTTTCCAAAAATTATTAATCTCCATACGCTTCTATCTGTTGAAATCATCTCTTTTTTGAGATATATTCATAATGGATAATTAGAATGGAGGATTCTTCATGGTGAACCGTTATGCTATCATTCTTGCAGCTGGACAAGGCACAAGAATGAAGTCAAAACTATATAAAGTACTTCATCCTGTATTAGGCCGTCCAATGCTGCAGCATGTAATAGGACAATTAAATGTTGTACAGTTGGATGAAATGGTTACGATTGTGGGTCATGGCGCTGAAGAGGTGTCTGATCATATTGGAGATCAAAGCAAGTTGGTCATTCAGGAAGAACAATTAGGGACCGGACATGCCGTAATACAGGCAGAGGAATTATTAAAAGATAAAGAGGGAACAACTATCGTAGTTTGTGGAGATACTCCATTAATTACAAGCACAACATATCAAGCGCTCTTTGATCACCATGAACGAGAAGGTGCTAAGGCGACAATTTTAACAACAAAAGTTCTAAACCCTACAGGTTATGGTAGGGTTATTCGTAATGAAAATAACGAAGTAGAGCGGATTGTTGAACACAAGGATGCAGATGACCAGGAGCTGCTAGTTGATGAAATCAATACGGGTACATACTGTTTTGATAATAAAGCACTATTTCAGGCCCTGCAAAAAGTTTCGAATGATAATGTGCAAGGTGAATATTATTTGCCGGATGTAATTGAGATTTTACGAGGTCAGGACGAGAAGGTTAGTGCCTCAATCACTCCAGATTTTGAAGAAACACTTGGTGTTAATGACCGTGTAGCATTAGCTCAGGCGGAAGCAACAATGAAAAAGCGTATCAATAAAAGACATATGCAAAACGGGGTTACAATTTTAGACCCTGATAACACATATATTGGCCCAGATGTTACAATTGAACAGGATGTCTTAATACATCCTGGATCGATTATCAAGGGAGAAACGATTATAGAAACTGACGCTGAAATAGGTCCTCATAGTGAAATTATTAATTGTTCTATTGGTGTAGCAAGTATTATTAAACAAAGCGTCGCTAAAGATAGTAAAATCGGTAGTCGTGTACAAATTGGCCCATATGCACATATTCGACCAGAAGCATCAATTGGCAATGATGCAAAAATTGGAAACTTTGTTGAAGTTAAAAAGACGTTCATCGGAGATAACAGTAAGGTTTCTCATTTAAGCTACATTGGCGATGCAGAGGTTGGAAGTAATGTGAATATCGGTTGTGGAACGATTACGGTTAACTATGATGGGAAAAATAAATATTTAACAACAATTGAAGATGATTCGTTTATTGGGTGTAATTCCAACCTTATTGCTCCGGTTACAGTCGGGAAAGGTTCTTATGTTGCTGCTGGGTCAACGATAACGAAGGACGTGCCAGAAGATTCATTATCTGTTGCACGTGCAAGACAAACGAATAAAGAGGGCTATGCATCAAGGATAAAAAACAGAAATAAAAACTAACGGAGGGTTATCTCATGGCATCTAGCTACAAGGATCGATCTTTGAAAGTCTTTTCACTGAATTCAAATCGTCAATTAGCTGAGGACATCGCTAGCCATATTGGCACAACATTAGGTGAGTGCACGGTTTCTGCTTTTAGTGATGGTGAAATTCAAATTAATATTGAAGAAAGTATTCGCGGCTGTGATGTGTATGTTGTTCAATCAACTTGTGCTCCAGTTAATACACACATTATGGAGCTATTAATTATGATTGATGCACTAAAACGAGCTTCAGCAAGGTCAATTAATATTGTTATGCCATACTATGGTTATGCTAGACAAGATCGCAAAGCAAGGTCAAGAGAACCAATTGCTGCTAAGCTTGTAGCTGATTTGCTTGAGACAGCTGGCGCTAGTCGTGTGATTACACTTGATTTACATGCGCCACAAATTCAGGGTTTCTTTAATGTACCGATTGATCACTTGCAAGGTGTGCCAATTTTATCTAATTACTTTGAAACGAAGAACTTTGAAGACTTAGTTATTGTTTCGCCCGATCATGGTGGTGTAACACGTGCACGAAAAATGGCCGATCGCCTAAAAGCGCCAATCGGTATAATCGATAAACGGCGTCCTCGTCCAAATGTTGCAGAAGTTATGAATATCGTTGGTAATATTGAAGGCAAGACAGCTATTCTTATAGATGATATTATCGATACTGCAGGTACAATTACTTTGGCAGCAAATGCATTAGTTGAAAATGGTGCTAAAGAAGTTTATGCCTGCTGTACACATCCTGTTTTGTCAGGTCCAGCGATTGAGCGAATTGATAATTCGAAAATCAAGGAACTGATTATTACGAACTCAATTCCACTTCCTGAAGAGAAACAAAGTGAAAAAATTACCGAATTGTCTGTTGCGCCGTTAATTGGTGAAGCAATTATTCGTATACATGAATTGCAATCAGTAAGTATTCTATTCGATTAAACGTTTAGGATGATAAAAATAAGGGAATAAAAAATGCGTAGAAATTTTGTCTATTACTAAAATTATGTTTTAATAGTAAGAGATGATTAGCAAATTTGGCTTATCGCTACCAGCTGGCGAAAGCTTTAGTTGCTAGGAAAGATTTTTGCCATATAAACTTGGTCAAGTTCCAAGTTTTTAAATAATGGAGGGTGATAAACATGGCAGTAAAACTAAAAGCAACAAAAAGAGAAGATCATTCAAAATCTGCAACAAAACAAATCCGTGAAAGTGGAGAAGTACCATCCGTTGTTTACGGGAAAGATAAGGAAGCTAAAGCGATTGCTGTAAATAGCATTGACTTAGTAAAAACTGTTCGTGACGAAGGCAGAAACGCGATAATCTCACTTGAAATTGAGGGCGATAAAGCGGAAGATGTAATGCTCCACGAATATCAAATGGATTCACTTAAAGATGAGTTAATTCATGCTGATTTCTATATCGTAAACATGGCTGAAGAAATGGACGTTGAAGTACCATTGAGTCTCGAGGGTGAGGCATATGGTGCTAAAGAAGGCGGTGTCCTGCAGCAGCCATTATTTGAATTACAGGTAAGAGCTAAACCAGCTGATATTCCAGAGCAAATCTCTGTTGATGTTTCAGAACTTGGTATTGGTGATACGATTGCAATTGCTGATTTACCAAAAGCAAGTAAATATGAATTTCTAGAAGATGCAGATACCACTGTTGCAACGGTAGTACCACCAGATACATTGGATGAGACAGATGAGGAAGTAGATGAAAATGCTGAACCTGAACTTGTTGGTGCGAAAGACGATGAAGAAGAGTAGATAGTTTTCGATTAAAAGCATCTGAACCCTCCTATTTTGTATAGGAGGGTTTTGCTTTATTTTCTGACATAAAGACAGTACAATATAAAAAGTTAGATAAACTAGTCCATAAAGGAAGTAGCAAAATGAAATGTATCGTTGGGTTAGGAAATCCAGGAAGAAAATTTAAAAAAACACGCCATAATATTGGGTTTATGGTAATTGATGAATTAGTTGATCGCCACAATTGGAAGCTAAAGAAGGACAAGTTTAATGGAAAATCAACGGTTGAGTTTCTTGGAGATGAAAAAGTTATTCTCCTGCAGCCACAAACATATATGAACCTTTCGGGTGGATCAATTCGTCCATTAATGGATTTTTATAATATTGATGTTGACGATGTTCTTGTGATTTATGATGACCTCGATCTTCCAACAGGAAAAATCCGGTTACGGCAAAAAGGCAGCCATGGCGGTCATAATGGAATTAGATCTACTATTGAACATTTGGGTACCAAGGAATTCAAACGGCTCAGAATTGGTATTGGACGTCCTTCAGGGCCAATACAAGTAGTTGACTATGTACTTGGATCATTTCCAAAAGAAAAACATGAAGCAGTTGATTCCAGTATTCAAAAAGCAGCCGATGCGTGTGAAGCATGGTTAGAAAAGTCGTTTCCTGAAGTTATGAATGAATTTAATAATTAAAACCACATATAGTATAAAAAGATGCTTTTCGGATAAACTTTATTGTACCCCATGTTTATTCGAGGAGGTTTTTTGTATGTCTATTGTCTATAAATGTAGACATTGTGGACATGAAATTGGAAAATTAAATCAGCAAGTAATAGATACGTCGATGCTGGGATGGAATGAATTATCAACTGAGGATAAACAAGAAATGATTCACTATCAGAATAATGGTGATGTTCATATTCAAACCATTTGTGAAAACTGTGAAGAATCGCTTGGCAGCCATCCACAGTATCATGAGTTAGACTATTTCATACAATAACATACGCAAAATAGCTTTGGTTATTTCATTAACGTTAGTAATCGATTAGCAACGGAAGTACAGGGAAGAAAGTCTACTAGTTGCTAGGCGATGCCGCTCAACGCTAGCCAAGGCATTTTTGCACTTAAGCAGGTGGGGAAAAATGAAAGGGATTAATGAATATTTACGTTCAAAAGAAGATGTTGAATCAATCATTAACGGAATTTCCGGAGGGATGAAGGAACAGCTTGTTGCAGGGCTGTCAGGTTCTGCAAGAAGTTTACTTGTATCTATTATTAATGAATCATTACATAAACCAGTCTTACTTATCACACATCAACTTGTACAAGCGCAGCAGTTGTATGATGACTTGGCAGAGTTTATGGGTGATGAACAAATACATTTGTATCCTGTCAATGAATTAATTGCATCAGAGATTGCTGTTGCCAGTCCTGAATTAAGAAGCCAGCGAATAGATGCGTTGACTGAGTGGTCACAGAAAAAGTCAGGTATCTTAATTGCCCCGGTTGCTGCCTTAAAACGTATTTTGCCGCCAGCAAGTTATTGGCGTGATTATCAGTTACGTTTTACCTTTGGCGAGGATATTGATGTTGATAAATATCTATCATCTTTGGTAGATATGGGATATGAACGGACAACAATGGTCACAGCTCCTGGAGAATTCAGTCGCCGAGGCGGTATTATAGATATATATCCTGTAACGGAATTGAACCCAGTCCGTATTGAGTTATTTGACGAAGAAGTAGACTCCATACGTTTTTTTGATGTGGACTCACAGCGGTCCTTGGAAAAAAAGAAGGAAATAACAATTGGCCCCGCTACTGAACTTCTGTTAAGTGAACAAGATATGGTAACGGGGGCACAACGTGTAGAAAAGGCACTATCGGAATCGCTGAAGAAATTAAAAAAACCGGAAGCGAAAGAAACCCTGATTGAAGTAATGGAACACGATATTGAACGATTAAAGAATCTTGAACGATTTCAGGAAATGTATAAATATATTGGCTTTCTGTATAACAATCCTGCTAGTTTGTTAGATTATTTACCTGCAGACGGTATGGTAATTATGGATGAAATGAGCAGAATCCAAGAAACTGCAACACAATTGGATTCAGAGGAAGCAGAATGGTACAGCAACCTATTAGAGACGAACAAAATGGTGCGAGGTAGTAGGTTTTCCTTTGACTGGCATACGGTATGGGAAAACATGACGCAACAGCGTCTTTATATGTCGGTTTTTTTGCGGCATATACCGAATACACAACCACAGAATATTATAAATTTGTCCTCTCGAGCTATGCAGGAGTTTCATGGGCAAATGAATTTGTTTCAAAATGAATTAAAACGTTGGGAAAAAGGTGACTTTTCTGTTGTTGTTTTGGCGCCAAACGAAAAACGAGCTGAAAAAATTCATTCTATCTTTTTAGACTATGATATTGATTCAGTTGTTTCGAGTAAGCTGGAGCTTCCTGTTACTAAACCAACGATAGCAGTTGGCAATATCAGCAGTGGTATTGAAATGCCGATGCACAAATTGGTATTAATTACGGAAAACGAATTATTTAAAAAGAAAATGAAACGTACACGTAAAAAGCAAAAGATCTCTAACGCAGAACGTATTAAGGACTATCAGGAGTTAAAAGTTGGAGACTATGTTGTTCATGCTAACCATGGAATTGGAAAGTATTTAGGTATCGAAACCCTCGAGGTTAGTGACATGCATAAGGATTATATGCTTATTAAATACTCTGGTGATGATAAACTCTTCGTTCCGATTGATCAGATAGATTTAGTACAAAAATTCGTTGGGTCAGAAGGCAAAGAGCCTAGGCTCTATAAACTAGGTGGAAGTGAATGGACGAAGGTAAAACGTAAAGTACAATCGTCCGTGGAAGATATCGCTGATGACCTTATTAAGCTATATGCTGAGCGTGAAGCACGAAAAGGTTATTCATTCAGTGAAGATACAGAAATGCAACGAGAATTTGAAGCCTCCTTTGCATACCAGGAAACCGACGATCAGATAAGGTGTATTGAGGAAATCAAGCATGATATGGAAAGAGAACGTCCAATGGATCGGCTGCTTTGTGGTGATGTTGGTTATGGGAAAACGGAAGTAGCCATTCGTGCAGCCTTTAAAGCGGTGGCGGATGGAAAACAAGTGGCTATCTTAGTTCCAACGACAATATTGGCGCAGCAACATTTTGAAACCATTAGTGAGCGGTTCTTAGATCATGCCGTAAATATCGGTATATTAAGTAGATTTCGAACGAAAAAGCAACAGAAGGAAACAATGGATGGGCTTCGAAAAGGGTTGGTCGACATAGTAATCGGAACACACCGTTTACTATCAAAAGATGTTCAATTTCGTGAATTAGGACTGCTCGTCGTTGATGAAGAACAGCGCTTTGGTGTGAAACATAAAGAAAAGATTAAAGAGCTTAAAACAAATGTTGATGTACTTACACTAACAGCAACACCGATTCCAAGAACACTTCACATGTCGATGCTAGGAGTCCGTGATTTATCTGTAATTGAAACACCGCCAGAAAATCGTTTTCCGATCCAGACGTATGTAATGGAATATAATCCGATTTTCATTCGAGAGGCGATTGAACGGGAAATGTCACGTGGCGGACAAGTATTTTTCCTCTATAATCGTGTCGAAAATATTGATAGTGTAGCGCGTGACCTTGGTATGCTTGTTGATGATGCAAGAATAGCTGTTGCTCATGGCCAGATGAATGAGACAGAGTTGGAAAATGTTATATTTGCCTTTTTGGAAGGTGAGTATGATGTACTTGTTAGTACAACAATTATTGAGACAGGTGTTGATATTCCAAATGTTAATACATTAATTGTTAATGATGCTGATCGAATGGGATTAAGTCAGTTGTATCAGCTTAGAGGACGTGTAGGCAGGTCAAATCGCGTTGCTTATGCATATTTCACCTACCAGAAGGATAAGGTACTTACTGAAATTGCTGAAAAGCGTTTGCAAGCGATTAAAGAGTTTACGGAGCTTGGTTCTGGATTTAAAATCGCAATGCGTGATTTGTCAATACGTGGTGCTGGAAACTTATTAGGTTCACAACAACACGGCTTTATTGATTCAGTAGGATTTGATATGTATTCCCAAATGCTGAAAGATGCAATTGACGCACGAAAGTATGGAAAAGAACTCGATGATATTAAGGCATTTGAACCAGAATTAACACTTAATCTTGACGCTTATATTCCTGATACGTATATCAAGGATGAAAAACAAAAAATTGAAATGTATAAACAATTTCAAACAATCGATTCATCGGATGACATTGAAGATTTACGAGATGAATTAATCGATCGATTTGGAGATTATCCAGAAGAAGTGGAGCATTTATTCGTAGTATCATCGTTAAAAAGGTTAGCGAAGCAACAACGAGTCGAAACGATTAGTGAAAAGAATAAAAAAATCGAATTGCTTGTAGATGGAGACCGCAGTCAGCAGATTGATGGGTCGAAATTATTCGAGCTTGCCAATAATTTCGGTCGCGACGTCCAGCTTGGGACGGAAGGAAGCAAATTAAAAGTGATATTCAAATGGACACGTGATACTCATCACCAACGTTATGAAATAGTCGAAAACTTTATCACACAATTATCTGAGGTCAATAGGGAAGATTAGAAAATCCCACTGTATGATGTATAGTTCTTAGAAGATGATTTATACTATAGGCACAACTGGTGTTTTTTTCACATTGAGGTAAACATTGAAATTACTTACACCAGAGACAATCATCATAGGAAAGTGAGGCTTCATAATGAAGGCAACAGGAATTGTACGTCGAATTGATGATTTAGGCAGAGTAGTTATCCCAAAAGAAATCAGACGAACATTACGTATTCGAGAGGGAGATCCATTAGAAATATTTGTTGATCGTGAAGGTGAAGTAATTTTAAAGAAATATTCACCTATTAATGAACTGGGGAGTTTTGCAAAGGAATACGCAGAAGCATTATTTGACTCATTGCACTATCCTGTCTTAATTTGTGACCGCGATGAGGTTATAGCTGTAGCTGGTGAATCAAAAAAAGATTATTTAAATAAAAGTATAGGGAAACAACTCGAAAAGACGATGGAAGATCGTTCACTCGTATTTGAAACAGAACAAGCTACACTAGAAATCACCCAGGGAAAAGATGAAGAAATTGATTCGTATTGTATTAGCCCTATTATTGCAAATGGTGACCCGATTGGCTGTGTCATGATGTTTTCAAGAGATGGTAAAAAACTTAGTAACGTCGAACAAAAAAGTACTGAAACGGCTTCAAGCTTTTTGGCCAAGCAAATGGAATAGTAGTTAAGAACAAAAGCCAGTTAACAAATTTACTGGTTTTTGTTCTTTTTTTTACTTGTCCAAATTTTATAAACTGCTTCACAGAGTAAGGGCAGCCGATTCATAGTATTCTCTGTGGCTCTCTAACCACGCAGTTGATATAAAATGCGAACTAATGGTTGGGTGCAGTAACACCGCTACGGAAATACACTTCGCGCACCAAGGGCGGCTGATGAGCCTCCTTGCTCCTACGTCGCTGCGTAGTCTCATCTAGGCCTCAGCTCCCACAGGAGTCTACGTGTATTTCCTCCGCTGGGTATTGCTCACTAAAACTTTAAAAAACAAGATCTTATACCACTTAACTAGCAGTTGGAACATACGAGACTCCTGTGGGACAGCGATCCTAAGAGACCCCACAGGGAGCGTTCTTTGCGAGCGAGGCAGACTAAGTACGCCACGTCCTGTGGCAATGTCTGCACTAGCACGTCCTATGCGTCGAAGGCTCGTGGTGAGCCCACGGAAAGCGAGTATATTCCAGCTGCGTCGTTAGGAAGCCTCACAAAATGCTTTCAATAGGACTCCCCTAGTTGGTTCGCAGTTTATATCAACTACTTGTTAAGATCATTGCTTGGAGAAAGCAACAACCCTATAGAAAATAGCCTTTACTTAGTAGGTCTTCTACACCTACTATCGTTTGTGAATGAACAAAAGTGGCATTGTTATAGAAAAAATATTTTCTTACAAGTGCCACTTTTCATACGCAGAATTCGATTGTACTAGTAAGAATGGTAGAATAGCTGGTATGCTATAATGGTTAAAAAATGGTTAGGAAACTTGGCTTATCGCCAAGCCTTAATATAGATAAGCCTTAGTTGTACTTATGCAGTAAGATAAAAGATTTATACTTTCTTAACTGCCATAGAAAGGCGTTTTTCATGGACGGGAATGAGACCAACAAATTAGTAAAAGGTGCATTGCTTCTTACATTGGCAGGATTAATTAGTAAGGTGCTGAGTGCCGGCTACCGGATTCCACTGCAGAACTTGACAGGGGATATGGGTTTTTATATTTATCAGCAAGTATATCCGTTTCTTGGTATTGCATTGATTTTGTCATTATACGGATTTCCTTCAGCTATATCGAAAATTACTGTGGATCTAAAAGCACAAGGGATGAGGCCATCGTTTACCCGTTTTTATGTACCCATATTTTTGCTTTTATTTTCCATTAGCTGTGGTATATTTTTATTCTTATTTTTTAATGCCCAGGAAATTGCTGTGTGGGTGGGCGATGCGAACTTAAAAGATACATACGAATTAGCTGCTTTTACGTTTTTGCTTGTTCCTTTTTCAGCTCTGTTACGAGGCGTGTTCCAAGGAATGAAGCAAATGAAGCCCACTGCTCTTTCACAAGTAGGGGAACAATTCATTCGTGTACTCCTGATTATTCTGGCTGCAGTATTTATTTATGCTAATTCAAGTAATGTATACAGCATTGGACAAGCTGCAGCAATTGCTTCATTGTTTGGAGCATTGGCTGCAATTCTCATACTTGGTTTCTTTTTTATAAGAATGAAGCCTACAGTGAAGCAGCATTTTGATATTCCATGGAATTACTATATCAGTACATTATTAATCTTTGGCATGATAGCTGCATTAAATCACATGCTATTAATTATTATTCAGTTTGCCGACACGTTCACACTAGTACCTGGACTTATGGAATATGGATTGTCAGATATAGATGCAATGGAGGCAAAAGGAGTGTTCGATCGAGGCCAGCCTTTAATACAGCTTGGAACTGTTTTAGGATCTTCATTCGCTCTGGCATTGATACCGACGATTTCCAGACGGAAGCTTGATCGTGACCCCAAAGCATTTCACGCATATATTGAAAGTGCTTTAGTCGTAAGTTTTTACTTAGCTGTTGGTGCGACAATTGGGTTAATTATTATTTTTCCAGAAGCGAATACACTGTTATTTCAGAACGAAAAGGGTACGGCGAGCTTACAGATTCTAGTTATTTCTATTTTCTTAAGTTCGATTGCAATTACTGCTGCATCCATTCTTCAAGGATTAGGGTATATTAAACGGACAGCGGGATTTATACTTGTTGCCTTTTTCATAAAATGGATTACAAATCAGGCTCTGGTACCATTGTTTGGAATAATGGGCAGTGCAATTGCTACGGTGTTCAGTCTGACAATACTTGCTATGCTCATGCTGTTCGCATTGAAAAGAAAGCTCCCAAAACTGAAGGTTGAAAAGCATATAAATTGGCGTGCATTTATCATAGCTGCAACAGGAATGATTTTCTATATACTTTTAATAGATTACCTCTTACCTGAAAATTCATCACGTCTTGGTTTGTTGTTGTATGTATTATTTGTCGTAATAACTGGAGCGCTTCTTTACATTATTTTGTTAGTAAGGTTCAAAGCATTTACTAATCAAGAAATATCGATGCTCCCATTAGCACCGATTTTGACCAGAATCCATAGAGGGAGGGAACAATAGTGGGAAACCAAATTGAAATTATCGGCCTTGGGTCAGGTGATCTTGACCAGATGCCGCTCGGGATTTATAAAAAATTATCAAATACAAGCACTACTATTTTTGCGCGAACTATCAATCACCCTGTAATAAATGCCTTGCGGGATGATGGAGTAAAATTTACATCGTTTGATAAAATCTATCAAACAACGGAACAATTCGATGAAGTATATCGTCGTATTGTGGATTCATTAATTGAGGAGTCCCATCAATCACCCGTTATATACGCAGTGCCTGGCCATCCTATGCTTGCTGAAAAAACTGTTCAACTGTTGCTGGATCAAGATGAAGTGCCGGTGGAAGTCATTGGTGGACAAAGCTATCTGGATGATTTGTTTACATCACTACGTATTGACCCAATCGATGGGTTTCAGTTTGTTGATGGAACAGGGTTTAACCGCAGCCAGTTAAATTACCGGCAGCATATCATTTTTTGCCAGGTCTATGACCAGTTTATTGCATCAAATGTAAAACTTGAATTGCTTGAGGATTTGCCTGCAAGTTACCAAGTAAAGATTGTCGAAGCAGCTGGCAGTAATCAGGAGAAGATTACAACAATTCCTTTGGAGGAACTAGATCATTCATTGGAGGTAAATAATTTAACTTCTGTTTATATCCCTCCTGCTCCTGCATCTATGCTCAACCATACTTTTTCAAGATTAAAGGAAGTAATTGCTATATTGCGTGGGCCAAATGGATGCCCGTGGGATAAAAAACAAACACATGAAACATTACGAGAGTATGCAATTGAAGAAGTATACGAAGTTATTGAAGCAATTGATAGTCAGGATGATGAAGGAATTGTTGAAGAATTAGGTGATCTTCTTTTGCAAGTAATGCTTCATAGTCAGATCGGTGAGGATGACGGATACTTCACAGTTGATGACGTTATTCGCTCGATTACGGATAAAATGATTCATCGGCATCCACATATCTTTGCTGACAAGACTGTCGAATCTATCGATGATGTATATAAGACGTGGGATACGCTAAAACAGGAAGAAAAAGGAGACTATCGCAAATCAGTGCTGGATGGTATTCCCGCTGGGTTACCAGCTTTAGCAAAAGCATTCAAACTTCAGAAAAAAGCAGCTAAAACAGGGTTTGATTGGGATAATATAGATGATATTTGGAAGAAGCTGCAGGAAGAGCTGGATGAGGTTGGAGAAGCCATTGGAAGCCAAGACAAATCAGAAATTGAAAAAGAACTAGGCGATGTTCTATTTGTACTTGCAAACATATCAAGGTATTATAAAGTAAATCCGGAAATTGCTTTAAACCAAACGAACCAGAAGTTTCATTCACGATTCTCCTATATTGAGGAACAATTGGAGAGCCAGGGGAAAGATCTTTATGAAACAACCTTGGAAGAAATGGACTACTACTGGAACCAAGCAAAAAGAAGAGAGTGATAGAATTGCGTTTAGACAAATTTTTAAAGGTTACAAGACTAATTAAACGTCGTACAATGGCAAAAGAAGTAGCTGATCAAGGGCGAATCACCATTAACGGAAACAAAGCTAAGGCATCATCAACTGTATCTGTTGGCGATGAGCTGGTCATCAAGTTCGGACAAAAAATGGTAACGCTTGAAGTGAACGCCTTAAAAGATGCTGTTAAAAAAGACGAGGCTGAAATGCTCTATAAAGTAATCAAGGAAGAGAAAGTTAATTAGTATAGTTCTACACTTGTCCTTCTAATCATACAGTAATAATGATAAGGAGGGCGATATGTATGAATTACTATGAAAAAGATAGTGTTACACGTGTCCAGCAGGAACATATTGTGAAAATTAATAATCGAAAAGAATTGGAAATAACCGGTGTTAAAGAAGTTGATAGTTTTGATAATGAAGAGTTTTTATTAGAAACTGTTTTGGGTTACTTGATTGTTCGAGGTCAAAATTTACAATTGAAAAATCTGGATGTTGGGGAAGGTTTAGTATCTATCAAAGGTAAAATATATGAGCTTTCCTATGTGGATGAACATCAGCAGGAGAAGGCTAAAGGATTCTTTAGCAAGCTATTCAAATGACACTTAGCGTTCAATTCCTGACCATGCTTACTATGGTTTTAGGTGGCTTCTATTTGGGTATAATAAACGATACCTATCGCAGGTTTTCAATCCACTGGAAGCAAAATAAAATTCTTTCTTATTTTATGGAAATTAGCTTCTGGCTGACACAGACTATGTTACTGTACTACCTGTTATTCCGAGTAAATAGCGGAGAGCTGCGTTTTTATGTATTTATTGCCTGTTTACTCGGTTTTTCTGTCTATCAGGTGACAACTGCAAGCGCGTATAAGCAATTGCTGGAACATATAATTCGAATCGGGCAGAAGATTTATCAGTTTATTAAAAATTTGGTACAAGTACTCCTTATTACGCCAATAAAGTTTATTGTTCACTTGCTGATAGTGTCTCTTTTGTTCATCTTAAATGTACTATTCACCATTATTCGATATACGTTTAGATTCATTTATGTTCCATTATCTTGGGTATTTCAGACTCTTTTTCGTTTGCTGCCAAAAAATATCCAAAATTATTTACACAAAATTGCAGGGTTTTATAGTACAATGGAGAATATATTTAAGAAATGGATAAAATGGATGAAAAATATTTTGTTTAAGAGGAGGTAGTTGCCAATGCCTACAAAGAAGAAAACAGTAACTAGATTGGATTCGAATTATGTTGAACAGTACGATGCTTATATAGAAAGACAAAAGAGAAAGAAACAGCGTCTAGTTCGCCGTCTAGTATTATTTTCTGTTGTCGTATTAGTTGTGATTGGAAGTATGGCAACATACCACTTTAAACAAATTTCACTTCAAGAGGAAAAACAAGAACAATATAATCAAATGGAAGAGAAATTAACTACTATGGAAAAAGAGGAAGAAAACCTTCGTGAAGAGATTAAATTGTTAAATAATGAAGAGTATGTACTGGAGATAGCTCGGACGAACTATTTCCTATCAAAAGAAGGCGAATTAATTTTTAAAATTCCCGATGAGGAGCCCTCTTATTGACACACTTTTACAAGCTTAGCTATAATATATAAGAACTATATTTTTTAAACTTTTAAGGAGGAGCATTTTTTTTATGTCAATCGAAGTAGGCAGCAAGCTGCAGGGAAAGGTAACTGGTATTACTAATTTTGGGGCTTTTGTTGAACTTGGTGAAGGTAAAACAGGCCTAGTCCACATTAGTGAGGTTGCCGACAACTATGTTAAAGACATTAATGAACACCTAACTGTTGGTGATGAGGTAACGGTGAAGGTTATTAATGTTGAAAAGGATGGTAAGATTGGCTTATCCATTAAGAAGGCAAAGGATAAACCAGTACGCCCAAAAATTAATCGTGATCGCGGTGAAAATTTTGAATCTAAAATGAATAAATTTCTTAAGGATTCAGAAGACCGTTTAGCCTCTTTGAAAAAGCACACAGAATCCAAACGTGGAGGTCGAGGTGCTAAAAGAGGATAGCAACTGCTGTCTATGATAATGCTCTATGATATAAATTAACTGAACAGGAATCGCTTGTAGAAGCGATTCCTGTTTTTTGGCTCTAAATACTTACTGCATAAGTGCCGCTGAGGCTTATTTATATTAAAGCTAGGAGGTGATAAGCTGTTGAGCGTTTAGTGGGCGGAACATGTGCACGACGATATTATTAATTGTGAACTTGAGCGGGAAAGTTGTGAACTTGAGCCAAATTTGTGACAGTTTGAGCCGATTCACGATTATTTGCAACGAACACTCTCGAAAAAAGCCTAACAAAAAAAGACCTGCAGAAGTATTTTAAAACACTTCTGCAGGTCTTTTTTATTAAGGATAGCGGCGGAGGGGATCGAACCCACGACCTCACGGGTATGAACCGTACGCTCTCGCCAGCTGAGCTACGCCGCCAAAAATAGTCACAAGTGATATAATACAACAGCCTGATATATGTGTCAATGAGTAATTTTGGAAAAAGGGAGGAGTTTGTCGTTTTTTTTACTAGATATTATTAAGTAAATATATGATGAGGTGATTTTATGGAGAAGCGACACTAATACTATAAAACCAACTGGAAACATATAGACAAGGGATCTTATATTTTATCTAAGATCTCACAGAGGGACAGGCAGACATAATCCCTAATGGCTTTAACAACAATATTCGCTGGAATCTTGGACATGTCTTTTTGGCAGATAAGAACTTTCTTACTGCATAAGTGCAACTAAGGCAATTCGCCCAAAGGCTAGGCGAATGCCAAGTTTACTAATCTTTAGACAATAGTAAACAGAATACGGAAGGTTATGTAGAATACCGCTTGTCCATATAGAATACAGTCGAACGATTTTTTAGACTTGCTCTCTTATTTTGACAAAAAAACAATGCATATTGTGATTTAATGTTTGAAAGAGGGAGTGGTATTCTATGATGGATTCAATTCCAAGGTTGGAATCCGAAGCAATCGGCGTTAACAAAAACCTGTTGCAAAGATTTCGTAAGTGGATGTCATCGCAGGCAACATCTTTATTATTCGAAAAAGGATGGCTGTTCTATATAGTTGGTTTTTTATTGGGACGAGCTATCATACTATCCGTTGTCTCACCATTTGCTGTTGCGTTTTTGGCAACCATTTGGTTTATACATAAGGACAAGGCACCGAAAGTTATGCTTGCAGTCCTGGCTGGATCATTAAGCTTTTCACTTGTTCATGGTGTTTTTATTACGTTAGCAATGATTGTTTTTATTTTTTTGGCTGCATTATTTAAACATGCTAAAAAACAGCAAGTGTACATTCCGCTATTTGTGTTCTTATCCACTTTAGGACCAAGGCTATTTGTGTATTCTGCTACAGGTCAGCTTTCATCGTATGAATGGATGCTTATAGTTGTTGAAGGAGTGCTTGGAGCTGTCCTTGTACTAATCTTTATGCAAAGTATTCCATTATTATCACCAAATAGATATAAACCTTCGTTAAAGAATGAAGAAATTGTTTGCATGATTATCTTGCTTGCATCGATATTGACAGGAACAATAGGCTGGGAATTTTATGACGCATCCGTTGAGCAAATATTGTCCCGTTACTTTGTATTGATACTTGCATTTGTTGGTGGTGCTGCAATTGGATCAACAGTAGGGGTTGTAGCAGGGCTTATCCTGTCATTGGCAAATGTTGCAAATCTCTATCAAATGAGCTTGCTTGCCTTTTCAGGGTTGTTAGGGGGATTGTTGAAAGAAGGAAATAAAATTGGGGTTAGCCTAGGACTTTTGGTAGGGACATTTTTGGTAGGTATTTATGTAGATGTGGGAACAATCGTACCTTCCCTTATTGAGACATCAGTTGCTATTTTATTCTTTATATTGACACCGGCAAGCTGGTTTAAAAAATTATCACGTTATATTCCTGGTACAGAAGAACATACCAACGAGCAAGAGCAATACTTACAAAAGGTCCGTAATGTTACCGCCAAACGAGTAGAGCAATTTTCCGACGTATTTGAAGCGCTTTCAAAAAGTTTCATATCATCTGAAGAATTTAAAGAAGAGGATATTCAGGACAGGCGCGAGACAGATTACTTTTTAAGTCAGGTTACCGAGAAAACGTGCCAGACCTGCTTTATGAAAGATCGTTGCTGGGAGCAGCAGTTTGATAAAACTTATTCCCTAATGGAAAATCTGAAGGATGATCTTGCAGAAGGTAATGAACCGAGTCATAAATCAATTCGTGAATTTGAAAACCATTGTGTCAAATCAAAAAGAGTCATTGACGTCATGAAAGAAGAGATTTCATCATTTGAAGCGAATAAAAAATTGAAAAAACAAGTATTTGAAAGCAAGCGTTTTGTTGCTGACCAATTACAAGGCGTATCGGAAGTTATGGAGGATTTTGCTAACGAGATTCTCAAGGAACGCCAGCACCATGAGAAACAGGAAATGCAAATCATCCATACACTCAAAAATATGGGTATTGATTTAGAGAAGCTGGATATTTATCAATTGGATAAAGGTAATATAGATATTGAAATGACTTTATCTTTTTATGATTATCATGGTGAAGGTGCAAAGATAATTGCACCTGTATTATCTGACATATTAAACGAAATGGTTATTGTTAAGCAGGAAGAGGTTTCACCATTTCCGAATGGCTATTGTTATCTGGCATTTGGATCTGCCAAAGAATACGTTATTGATACTGGCATTGCCAATGCTGCCAAAGGTGGAGGGCTTATTTCGGGGGATAGCTATACAACTATAGAACTTGGTGCCGGAAAATATGCAATGGCTATTAGCGATGGTATGGGGAATGGACAACGTGCAAGTGAAGAAAGTAAAGAAACGTTACGGCTTCTCCAGCAGATTTTACAAACTGGAATACCAGAAAAAGTTGCGATCAAATCAATCAACTCAATCCTTGCACTGCGAACTACCGATGAGATGTTTGCAACATTAGATTTGGCTGTTATTAATATGCATAATGCATTTGTTCGCTTTCTAAAAATAGGTTCTACTCCAAGTTTTATCAAACGTGGGGAAGAAATGATCAAGGTGGAGGCGAGTAATCTGCCAATGGGGATTATACAGGAATTTGATGTTGATATTGTTGGCGAGCAATTGAAATCAGAAGATATTTTAATTATGATGAGCGACGGTATATTTGATGGTCCAAAACATATTGAAAATACGGATGTTTGGCTTAAGCGGAAAATTCGTGAAATGAAGACGGATGATCCTCAGGAAATAGCAGATTTACTACTTGAGGAGGTTGTCCGAACAAGGTCGGGAGCAATTGAAGATGACATGACAGTAGTTGCTGCTAAAATCGTTAAAAACACACCACAATGGGCTTCGATACCGTCTTATACAGAAAAAGCACAGTAATGAGAGCTAGAAGGCTGATACTCTTATGGAGTATCAGTTTTCTTATGGCAGTTAAGATACTGCATAAGTGCTAGGCTTCGCAATGTGAAATACAAATACAAATCAGCAATATGAATCCTCGTTCCGCTAAAAGCACAAAATCAACGGAATATAAGGTTAAAAAGACAAATAACGGAACGAGGATCCGGCAGTACACCAGTTTATCTATTTTATTTTATGTATAGGAAATTATAAAATCTAAGCGCTACGAATAACTGGACTTCCGATTCAGCGACGTCCAGCTCCGACGTACAGGACGTACTAGTGCCGGTGACGCCACAGGACGTGGCGTTCTCACCGGCCAGCGCCTAGTGGACTTCCCTCCCCGTATCTACGATAAGAAATAAAGGATGTTCGACTAAAACCACCACATCCTGTGGCAACGTCGAACTACCCCACGTCCTGTGGGGTAGCTTACGCTCTTCGTGTATCCTTTATCTCACACGGGTCAGTCCAGTCCATACGGCGCTGAACAGGCGCTTGCGCTTTTGTTCTGTAGTAAACGTATATTTTAAAACGATTTTGGCGATGATGGTAGTGGATTAGCTGGGAGGTATGTTAAGTGAAAAAAGGAACGCTAAAACAGATTCTATTGATTACGGATGGTTGCTCTAACAAGGGTGAGGATCCAGCTGCAACGGCTGCACTGGCACATCAGCAAGGTATGACGGTTAATGTTATTGGTATTTTAGATGATGATCAGACTGAGCAGCCAGAAGGATTAGAGGAAGTGGAAGATATTGCGCTTTCTGGTGGCGGTGTAAGTCAACTTGTCTATAAACAGTCACTATCACAGACGGTACAAATGGTTACAAAACAAGCAATGACACAAACTTTACAAGGATTTGTTAATCAAGAATTAAAGCAAATTTTAGGTCCAAATCAGAATCTCGAGGATATCGAACCGGATAAACGCGGGGAGATTATGGAGGTTGTGGAGGATATGGGTGAAACGTGTGATTTGGAAGTTCTCGTGTTAGTTGATACGAGTGCAAGCATGCATGATAAGCTTCCAACAGTAAAAGAGGCACTAATTGACCTTTCGATAAGTTTAAATGCACGAATTGGAAGGAACAGATTCTGTATTTTCAGTTTTCCAGGCAAACGAAAAGATATTCAAAAAGTATTCGATTGGTCACCAAAACTTGACTCGATATCAACAGTATTTCCAAAGTTAAGCAGTGGGGGAATTACGCCTACGGGTCCTGCTATACGGGAAGCGATGTATCAGTTTGGAAAGAAAGGATTGCTAAGGAGCTTGAGGGATGAAGATGAACCAGGCATGGAAGAAGCATGGAATTGATATTAAGCCAGGAACAATTATTAGTGGAAAGTGGCATAAGCATCGTTATGTAATTAAAAAGAAGCTTGGTCAAGGTGCAGTTGGATCGGTTTATCTCTGTGATAGGAATGGTAAGCAAGTTGCATTGAAGATAAGTGATAAAAGCACATCAATGACAATGGAAGTAAACGTTTTGAAATCGCTGAAGAAGGTCCAAGGAAATCGTCTTGGGCCTTGTTTATTGGATGTGGATGATTGGGAGATTTCGCGAAATTCAAAGTATGCTTTTTATGTTATGGAATATTTACATGGAGAACCGTTGTCAAGCTTTATTAACCGTAATGGCGATGAATGGGTCGGCGTGTTTATGCTGCAATTACTAGACGATTTAGAGCGCCTGCATCAGGCAGGATGGGTATTTGGGGATTTTAAAACGGAGAATCTTATTGTCCTTTCATCGCCGCCAAAGGTTCGCTGGATTGATGTTGGCGGTACAACGCAAATCGGCAGAGCGATTAAGGAATATACTGAGTTTTATGACCGGGGTTACTGGGGGTTTGGTTCAAGACGTGCAGAACCAAGCTATGATTTATTTGCTTTTGTTATGGTATTTTTGAACATATACTATCCCACAAGATTTGATCGAGGCTCGCATCCAAAATCAACACTTTTGAAAAGGTTGGACGATGTAAAGCAGTTACGTATGTATCGGAATTGTCTTAAAGATGCACTACTTGGCAAATACAAGACAAGCGGACAGATGAAGGACGAAATAACAAAGACATTACAAACGATAAAATCCTCAAGAAAGTCTAGAAGAAGAACGGGTAAATCAGTATCCAAAGGTAACACTTTTGTTGAAACTGGTGGTATTTTTCTAGTTGCATTACTTTATTACCTTTCATCAATTTTATTACTTTAAGATGCGTAGTATTGCTCTTTGTTAGGATGCTTTTTTATGGTAGGATAAAGGGGTGTTAAATTAGTTTATTCATGGAGATGGGCAAGCAATGATTAGTAAAGTTAATGCATTTATTAAAAAAAATCAATTGCTTAAAAATAATTCGACCGTCCTGCTTGGTGTTTCTGGTGGCCCTGACTCGATGGCACTTCTGCACTATTTTCAGTCGATTCAGGAAAAATGGAATTTGAAGCTTATTGTGCTGTCTGTTGACCATCAGTTAAGAGGTGGTGAATCGAGAGGTGACCTTGATTTTGTTAAACATATTTGTGAAAAGTGGGGCGTACAATTTATTGGAACCTCTTTAGATGTTCCCTCGTATAAACAGGAGAATCAGGTTGGAACTCAAGTTGCCGCCCGGGAGGTACGATATGAATTCTTTGCGAAACAAATGATTGAGTTCAATGCAGATTATTTAGCACTGGGGCATCATGGTGATGATCAAGTTGAAACTATGCTGATGGGATTAGTCCGTTCAGCTACTACAAAGTCATTAGCAGGTATTCCGTTACAGCGGTCATTTGTGACAGGCGAGATTATTCGCCCTTTCTTGTGTGTTACGAAAGATGAAATTGAAGACTACTGTTACAACAATGGGATTGAACCACGTAGAGATCCATCGAACGAACAAACAACCTATACTAGAAATTATTTCAGAAAAGAGTTGCTCCCGATACTGAAGGAGAAAAACAGTAATATACATACAACAACACAGTACCTAAGTCAGTCACTTCAAGAGGATGAACAATTTCTGGCAGAGAAAGCAGCTAATTTGGTCAATGATCTTGTCGTATTTACCGATACGGATAAAGAGGCATCCTTTACTATTGACTCATTTAAAACAAGTCCACGTTCTTTACAAAGGCGAGCCTTTCATCTAATATTAAACTATCTATATAATGAATTGCCTAAAAGTTTATCTTATGTGCACGAAGAACAATTTTTTGCGTTGTTGGAAAGTGATAGTGGTAATGTCCAGATTGATTTTCCCGACAGCTTAAAGCTCAGGAAAAGATATCGAAAAGTAGTGTTTTGCTTCTCAAATGAACAATCCCATCCTGTTTCTTATCATAAAATTGTAGATATCCCAGGTGAAGTTAAGTTACCAAATGGCATAATGGTAACTGCGAATTTTACGGGTTGCCCCGATTGGGATAGTGACACAGAATACATATGTAATAAAGCCAGTGTCACATTGCCCTTACATATAAGGACACGTCAAAATGGTGATCGAATGAGCTGGAGAGGGTTAGAAGGAAGTAAAAAGGTTAAAGATATTTTTATTGATGCTAAAATCCCGTTGGATAAACGAGATACATGGCCAGTGTTAACCGATGATGATGGAGAAGTATTATGGCTGATCGGCTTAAAAAAAGGACAACCACCAAAACAAGCAAAAGAAGGCACATATATTCATTTAAATTACGAAGCAGGTAATGTGTAGGAGGGGCAACATGCATAACGATATTGAAAAAGTATTGATTACAGAAGAAGAAATTTCGGTAAAATGCGCTGAACTTGGTAAACAGCTTACTGAAGAATATGACGGTAAGTTTCCGTTAGCAATCGGCGTTTTAAAAGGTGCTATGCCATTTATGTCAGATATTCTGCGCCGTACAGAAACACACCTGGAAATGGATTTCATGGATGTATCAAGCTATGGCGGCAAAATGCGTTCATCCGGTGAGGTGAAAATCGAGAAAGATCTGAATACGAAGGTAGAGGGCCGGGATTTATTAATTATAGAGGATATTATCGATAGTGGTCTTACACTAAGTTATTTAGTCGATTTATTTAAATATCGTAAAGCTAAATCAATTAAAATAGTCACCTTACTTGATAAGCCTTCTGGTAGAACGGCACATATTAAAGCAGATATGATTGGATTTGAAGTACCAAATGAATTTGTAGTAGGCTATGGTTTGGATTATGAAGAGAAATATCGCAACTTACCGTATATTGGGGTGTTGAAACCGAGAATATATGGAGGAGAAGAATCATAAAAATAATGCCAGGCACAATAGGGATATATTCTTCACAAAAATGTAATAAATTCCGTATATGCTACACGGAATGGAATATGGATGAAGCATGCTTAAATTAATATAAAAGCGTAAGTGGAATTAGTTGTATTAGCACTTTTTCCTATGGTAATATTGTTTGTAGTTTTTCCCGCTTGGGAGGAGGTAAGTAATGAATCGGATATTTCGTAATGTGATCTTTTATTTACTCATATTCTTAGTCGTTATAGGCGTTATAGGGGTATTTAATGGACAAAATGATGAAGCAACAGAATATGATGTGCAAGAATTTACAAATGTATTAAATAGTGGTGACGTCGAAGAAATGACGATGCAGCCATCAAATGGAATAATACGCATTACTGGTGAATTGGGTGGAGGAGAACAGTTTGTCGCCCAAATTCCTGATAATACGGAAATTGTCTCGAATATTACACAACAAGCCACTGAACAAAGTGTACTTAATGTGAAAGAAGAGGAACAACCAAGCGGATGGGTAACTTTTCTAACGACGATGATTCCATTTCTAATATTAGGGTTATTTTTCTTCTTTATTCTAAGCCAGGCTCAAGGTGGCGGCGGCGGACGCGTCATGAACTTTGGTAAGAGTAAAGCGAAAATGTATACTGAAGATAAGAAAAAAGTTCGCTTTAAAGACGTAGCAGGTGCAGATGAAGAAAAGCAGGAACTTGTTGAAGTTGTTGACTTTCTGAAGGATCCGCGTAAATTTACAGCTGTCGGTGCACGTATTCCTAAAGGTGTACTACTGGTAGGACCTCCAGGTACAGGTAAAACATTACTTGCACGTGCAGTTGCAGGTGAGGCAGGCACACCATTCTTCTCAATCAGTGGTTCTGATTTCGTTGAGATGTTTGTAGGTGTAGGTGCTTCCCGTGTACGTGACTTGTTTGAAAATGCGAAGAAAAATGCACCATGTATTATATTTATTGATGAGATTGATGCAGTTGGACGTCAGCGTGGTGCTGGTCTTGGTGGTGGACACGATGAACGTGAACAAACCTTGAACCAGTTACTAGTTGAAATGGATGGTTTTGGAGCAAATGAAGGAATTATCATGATTGCTGCAACAAACCGCCCAGACATTCTTGACCCGGCATTGTTACGCCCAGGACGTTTTGACCGTCAAATAACGGTAGACCGCCCAGATGTTAAAGGTCGTGAAGAAGTGTTAGAGGTACACGCTAAAGATAAACCATTTGATAGTACAGTGGACCTTAAAACAATTGCAATGCGCACACCAGGATTTTCTGGCGCTGATTTGGAAAATCTGTTAAACGAAGCTGCATTAGTAGCAGCGCGTCATGATCAAACTAAAATTGACATGTTAGCTGTCGATGAAGCAATCGATCGTGTTATTGCTGGGCCAGCTAAGAAGAGCAGAGTTATTTCACCTAAAGAGCGAAACATTGTTGCATACCATGAGAGTGGACACACAATTATCGGTATGGTATTAGATGATGCAGACCTGGTACACAAGGTTACGATCGTACCACGTGGGCAAGCTGGCGGATACGCTGTTATGCTGCCAAAAGAAGATCGTTACTTTATGACGAAGCCGGAGTTATTTGATAAGATTACTGGACTTTTAGGTGGTCGTGTATCAGAAGAAATTATCTTTGGTGAGGTAAGTACTGGTGCATCAAATGACTTTCAACGTGCAACAGCTATTGCTCGTAAAATGATTACTGAATACGGTATGAGTGATAAAATTGGTCCAATCCAATTCACAAGTGGCGGTGGAGAAGTATTCCTTGGCCGTGATATCCAAAACGATCAGAACTATAGTGATGCGATCGCACATGATATCGACCAGGAAATGCAAAACTTTATCAATTATTGCTATGATCGTGCCAAAACTATTCTTACGGAAAATAAAGATAAGCTTGAATTAGTTGCCAAAACACTTCTTGATGTAGAAACCCTGGATGCTAAACAAATTAAAGGACTATTTGAAGATGGTGTACTTCCTGAACCGGAAGAGGACGATAAAGATAAAGCAGCTAAGAAAGAAGAAGTTAAAGAAGCAGATGAAACAAAGGCTTCAGAAGAAGATAGTGATATGAAAGTTAATATCCAATCTAAAAAAGATGACGATGTATCACCAGATAACTATGAAGAAGCTAAACAAAAAGCAGAAGAAAAGAAAGAAAATGAACGCGAAGAAGAAAAAGAAGAAAATGATACAAATACTTCTTCGGATGATAAAAAACAATAAGTTCTCTATCATACAGCACAGCCTCTCATGAAAATGAGAGGTTGTTTTTTGCAGTTGAGAAATTATAACTTACCGTATAAGGCAACTTAGGCTTGGCGATAAGCCAAGGGTTTCTGCTTTTAGCAAACTGAAAAAGGTGGATGAAGTTTGAATACATTAGGCGGAAGTGAATTTCATTCAGCCAATGTTTTGAATATAAGGTTCGTAGGCTTTTTATTGCATTACAGAATTATGGTATATTAATAAGATAGAAAATAACTGCAGACGGGAAGGTTTGGTTGGAAATGCTTTTTGTGCTCGACGTAGGAAACACAAATACTGTTTTAGGTGTCTTTGAGGACGATAATCTAATACATGAGTGGCGTATTAAGACAGATCGTTATAAGACGGAAGATGAGTTTGGTATGCTTGTTAAATCTTTATTGGAACACGAAAGTATTTCATTAACGGATGTAGATGGGGTAATCATTTCTTCTGTTGTACCCCCTATTATGTTTGCACTTGAAAAAATGTGTACAAAGTATTTTAAGCTGCAGCCATTGGTGCTCGGAAAAGAATCGGTACACACGTTTTTAGATATGGCTTATCCAAATCCTGAAGAAATTGGCGCAGATCGAATTGTAAATGCGGTAGGTGCAATCGAAGAATATGGTTCACCATTAGTGATTATCGATTTCGGTACAGCAACGACGTATTGTTATATCAATGAAAATAAAGCCTATCAGGGTGGTTTGATTGCACCAGGTATACATATATCAATGGAGGCATTATACAGCAAGGCATCGAAGCTCCCTAAAATTGAAATTCAGGCCCCGCATAATGTGGTCGGAAGCACGACTGTTGAAGCGATGCAATCAGGTGTTTTTTATGGATATGTTTCACAAGTTGATGGCATAGTAAATCGTATGAAGCAAGAGAATAAAGCTGAGCCAAAGGTGATTGCTACAGGAGGATTGGCCACTTTGATTTCAGATGCATCTGAGACAATTGATTATGTTGATAAGCATTTGACATTAAAAGGCTTGTATTTAATTTATAAGAGAAATATTCAAAAGGAAAAATCCTAGAAGGAGACTGAATACAACATGAAGGATTATTTAGTGAAAGCAACAACTTACAATGGAATGGTGCGCGCGTATGCAGCAACCTCAACCAACACGATAGAAGAAGCACGCCGACGACAGGATACTTGGGCTACTGCATCCGCAGCACTCGGGCGTACTATCACTGTTACTGCAATGATGGGTGCAATGCTCAAAGGTGAAGATTCAATTACGGTAAAGGTCGAGGGAGATGGTCCCATTGGTGTTATGGTTGCTGATGGCAACGCTAAGGGAGATGTCCGCGGATATATCACAAATCCTCATGTTGATTTTGATTTGAATGAACATGGTAAACTAAATGTTGCGCGCGCCGTTGGAACACAAGGAAACATAAGTGTCGTAAAAGATTTAGGGCTGAAAGATAATTTCACCGGTCAAGTTCCTATTATTTCGGGTGAGATTAGCGAAGACTTCACTTATTATTTCGCAAACTCTGAGCAAGTTCCTTCTGCGGTAGGAGCTGGTGTATTAGTTAACCCAGACCATACAATATTAGCTTCAGGTGGTTTTATCATTCAGGTTATGCCAGGAGCTGATGAAGAAATGATTACTCGTCTTGAGGAAAAAATTCAGTCATTCCCAGCTATTTCGACGTTGATTAGGGAAGGGAATTCTCCAGAGCAGATTTTGGAGCGTCTTTTTGGTGATCAGGAAGTCAAGATTCATGAACAGCTTCCAATTTCGTTTCAATGCAAGTGTTCAAAGGATCGCGTGCAACAGGCTATTATTGGATTAGGAAGTGAAGAAATCCAAGATATGATTGATGAAGATCAAGGTGCAGAGGCGACTTGTCATTTCTGTAATGAAGTATATCAATTTTCAGAGCAGGAATTAGAAATACTTAAACAATCAACAAAGATATAGTTGAAAGGAGTTACCGATGAAGAAAAAATTTCTACTGGCAGTAATAGTGGTATTGCTCATCACAAATGTTGCTACTTTGCTTATTTGGAATGGTGATGACAATGTGACTCTCGACAATAAAGATACAGAAATAGATCAAAAAAAACCTGTTGCTACTGTTAATGGTGAGGAAATTTCATACGAACAATGGATGGAATCCTTACGAGGAAATTACGGGGAAGAACAACTTAAGGGAATGATTGACAAAGCTGTTGTGAAGCAGCTTGCAGATGAAAAAAATATTAAAATTAATGATAAAGTTATTGCCAGGGAAATAGCACTTCTTACTTCAATGCAAAGTCCCATGTCTGCGGAGGAAACGAAACAAAAAGAAGACGAGTGGCGTGAGGAAATCTTATATCGTTATCAACTAGGTGCACTTTTAACAGCTGATTCTTCAATACCAGAAGGAGAAATTAAAGCACACTTTGACGAGTACGGTGACCAATATAATTTTCAGGCTTCACTGCAACTTTCGCATATTATAGTGCCGAATTTTGAAACGGCTGAAAAGGTTAAAAAAGAACTCGATAACGGTGCATCATTTGATCTACTAGCCCAAGAATATTCAACCGATGAAGAAACTAAAGCTAGTGGAGGATATTTAGGTCTGTTCGTGAATGAAAGTAAGTTCTTACCTGGGGGCTACTTGGAAGCAGCTTCTGGAATGGATGAACGGACATATAGTGATCCTTTTCAGAGTGATACAGGTGTAGCTATTATTTATCTTCATCAAAAACTGCCATCAATAACATTTGAGTACGATGAAATAAAACCATACATTAAACGCGAGCTTGCTTTAGGAGAATCTAATCAAACGCTGACTGCTGATCCGCTTTGGGATAAATTAGACATTGATTGGGTATATGAAGAATAAGCTAAATTAGATGTAGGTATTTTACCAATTTCATTACGTTTCAGTTGACATTTTTTTGATTTAAACGTACATTATAAATAAATCCTACAAAAACACTAGGAATTAGGAGGAATTGTAATGAGAGTGGCTGACAATATAACTGGCTTGATTGGGGAAACCCCGATAGTAAAATTGAATCGTACCGTAGATGATAATAGCGCAGATGTATATTTAAAATTGGAATTTATGAATCCGGGAAGCTCTGTAAAAGACCGTATTGCTCTATCAATGGTTGAAGCAGCAGAAAAAGAAGGCGTTTTAAAAGAAGGCGACACAATCATTGAGCCAACGAGCGGAAATACAGGAATTGGTTTAGCAATGGTGGCTGCTGCAAAAGGATATAATTCAGTACTCGTGATGCCTGATACAATGAGTAAAGAGCGTCGTAACTTATTGAGAGCTTATGGGGCGGAGCTAGTTTTAACACCTGGAGCCGATGGTATGAAAGGTGCTATTAAAAAAGCTGAAGAATTAAAAGATGCAAATGGCTATTTCATGCCACAACAATTTAACAACGAAGCAAATACAGAGGTCCACGAACGGACAACTGGTAAAGAAATTGTAAGCCAGATGAGTGATGGTCTCGATGCATTTGTGTCTGGTATTGGCACAGGCGGGACAATTACAGGTGCTGGTAAAGTATTGAAGGAAAACTTTGATGATGTAAAAATTTATGCTGTAGAACCGGATGATTCCGCTATTCTATCTGGCGGTTCCCCAGGTCCACATAAAATTCAAGGTCTTGGAGCTGGCTTTGTACCTAAGATCCTAAATACTGAAATTTATGATGAGGTTATACGAATCTCAAATGATGAGGCTTTTGCTACGTCACGAGAAGTTGCAAAACGTGAAGGTATTTTAGGTGGCATCTCAGCTGGTGCAGCGGTTGCAGCGGCAAAAAGGGTTGCTAAGCAACTAGGTAAAGGCAAAAAAGTACTTGCGGTAATTCCTGACAATGGTGAACGCTATTTATCAACACCATTGTACCAATACGATACAGAAGATGAATAATGTTTCATGATTATTCAAAAAGGATTAGCATCCGTAGATAGATGCTAGTCCTTTTTTCAATTTAATACACCTGAAAATATTCTGAAAAAAAGGGGGATGTGGCGCAAACAGTTAGTTTCACCTCATAGACAGGTTGGCGTGCTGATTTGGCGGATCCTCATTCCGTTATTTGCCCTTTTCAGCCACATTTTTCTTTGTTATTGGGTAAATAACGAAACCAGGAACCGTTTCAACCTTCTAGGACGGATCTTTTACTCATTTAACGGAACGACGATTCACTTCACTGTTTTGTGTGATTTATATTCCGCTGATGTCACACCATAAATCGAATTGTGAATGGCCGTTCACCCTTGATATAACATTAAAAATATATTATCGGGTTCACAATGCAAAATCTCGTGTGAATTTTTCATGTTTGAAGTGAATTAGCGCTCTTAGTACCTAATTGAAGATACTTGCGCTTTTGTTCTGCTGTGATACGATAGTAACCGAAATAATCAGATGTGAAAGAAGGTTGTGCCTTGAATTTAAAAACGAACTTGATAACATATGATTTAACTAATCGCACACATATTATGGGGATACTGAATGTAACTCCTGATTCTTTTTCAGACGGTGGAAGTTATACATCTATAGACCGGGCAGTTGAACAAGCAGTTGCAATGGAGAAGCAAGGTGCAGATATTATAGATATAGGCGGTGAATCTACACGCCCAAACCATGAGCCGGTATCAGCCACTGAAGAACTTGATCGTGTTTTGCCGGTTATTCGCAAGGTAAAAGAAGCGGTAAGTATTCCGATTTCAATTGACACATATAAGGCAGAAACAGCAAGACAAGCAGTTAAGGCAGGTGCAGATATCATAAACGATGTATGGGGAGCTAAAAGAGAACCTAAAATAGCTGAAGTTGCAGCAGAATACAATGTCCCAATTATATTGATGCACAATAGAGCAAACAAGAACTATACGTCACTTATTGATGATATGAAGCAGGATTTACAAGAGAGTATCGATATCGCTTTGGAAGCTGGCGTCACAAATGAAAATATAATTCTCGATCCAGGAGTTGGATTTGCTAAAACTGCAGCAGACAATTTGGTTGTTATGAATAATCTGGAGAAATTTGCTGTTCTAGGATATCCAATATTATTGGGGACATCACGTAAAACATTTATTGGCAAAATTTTGGATGTGCCTCCAGAAGAACGTGATAATGGTACTGGAGCAACAACGTGCCTTGGAATTACTAAAGGTGCTCAAATCATCCGAGTTCATAATGTGAAAATGCATGTTGAGCTAGCTAAAATGATGGACGCAATGCTAGGAAAGGGAGGGACGGAAACCCTTGGATAAAATTTTGATTAATCAAATGGCGTTCTATGGTTACCATGGTCTTTTTCCGGAAGAAAATAAACTTGGTCAACGATTTTATGTTGACGTGCAGCTAATGCTTGACCTAAAAAAATCAAGTATGTCTGATGATATGAATGACTCCATCAATTATGGAGATGTATATGAGCTTGTAAAAGAAATAATGGAAGGTAAGCCAAAAAATCTGATTGAAGCTGTTGCTGAAGATATTGCCAAGGATTTATTTCATGAATTTTATTTACTTAAAGCTTGCACGGTGAAAGTTACGAAGCCTGACCCTCCTATACCAGGGCATTATCAATCAGTAGCAGTGGAAATTACTCGGGAGCGAGCGGAATGAAGACTGCATACCTTGCCTTGGGGACTAACATCGAGCCCAGGGAAGAATATTTAACATCAGCACTAGAAATACTGCGAAAAGACAATAATATTCATATTAGTCAACAATCATCTATATATGAGACGGCACCGGTTGGTTATGCTGACCAAGCTGATTTTTTGAATATGGTGATTGAATTGGAGACATATTTATCAGCGTTAAATCTACTGGAACTTTGTCAAACCATCGAAAGGCAATTAGGGAGAAAAAAGCTAATTCGCTTCGGTCCTCGAACAATTGACCTTGACATTTTAGTCTATAATCAAGAAAATAGAAAAACAGACGTTTTAACAATTCCGCACCCTAGAATGCATGAACGCGCATTCGTGCTTATTCCGTTACATGAGATTGCACCTGAATTGTTATTGTACAAAGGTGGTAAGACAGTGTCGGATTATATAAAAGCACTCTCGGAAAGCGACATAAAGGATGTAACGCGATGGACACACAAAGGCTCGGCAGAAGAATAAAGGCGTTTCGCAAACTAAAAGGATATACACAAGTAGAGCTAGCTTATAAATTGGAACTTCCTATTATTACACTAGGCAGTATTGAGCGAGGTAAGCAAGAGGCTTCGGAGAAATTATTAAATCATATAGCTGATACATTATCTGTAAGTAAAAAAGAATTGACTAAAGCGGATGAATCCGCAAAGGAGGAATAATCCATAATTATAACAATACCAAATAGAGTTGTCTTAGCTCGCTTAGATGGTAAGCAATTAATAACAATAAAGAGAAAACAATGAACATGGGATAAAAGGAAACGGAAAAGAAAGAGCACGAATTAACCATATTGAAATAAGAGAAGGCTTGCTGGACATTTTACTCACCTATGTACAAGAGCTGCTGGCAAAGCTTCCTAATCTTGTAAGTTAAAAGCATCTACGAAAGAATTGCCAGTTGCTTGCTGGCGTTTTTTTTGGCAATAAGGAAGTATAAATCCTTTCTTACTGCATAAGCGCAACTAAGGCTTATCTAGATTAGAACTTGCACTCTAAGGAATAAGGGGTTCTAAGAAAGTGAACTACACTTTCATCAGAATGTCTTTAATGTTAGTTTACTAAAATTAGATTATATAAATTAAAGAAATTTTGTTTTTCTATATACTTGTATATAATGTGGGATATTGAGGTCGGTGTTTTGTCGATAAAAAATATTGGAGTGATAGTTGTGTCAGAAGAATTAAATGATCACATGAAAGTTCGTCGTGAAAAGTTACAGTCCTATAAAGAACAAGGTGTTGACCCTTTTGGCGGAAAATTTGAACGAACAGATTTAGCAGAAGATTTAATTTCGAAGTACGACCAATTTTCGAAAGAAGAGCTAGAAGAAAAGACAGATAAAGTCACAATTGCCGGGCGTGTGATGACAAAACGCGGAAAGGGAAAAGCTGGTTTCGCGCATCTTCAGGATTTGAGTGGACAAATCCAAATTTACGTTCGTAAAGATATGATTGGTGAAGAGGCATATGACGTGTTTAATTCAACCGATATGGGAGATATTGTTGGAGTGACCGGTGTTATGTTCAAAACAAAAGTAGGCGAGATTTCAGTAAAGGCGTCAGAGTTCACCTTACTAACGAAATCCTTACGTCCTCTTCCAGAAAAGTATCACGGGCTTAAGGATATTGAACAGCGTTATCGTCAACGTTACCTTGATTTAATAACAAATCCTGATAGCAGAGAAACGTTTGTGTTGCGCAGTAAGATTATCCAATCCATGCGTCATTATTTAGATGGACAAGGATTTCTTGAAGTGGAAACCCCAATGATGCATGGTATCCCAGGTGGCGCTTCTGCTCGTCCATTTGAAACGCATCATAATGCATTGGATATCCCATTATACATGCGTATTGCTATTGAGTTACATCTAAAACGATTAATTGTTGGCGGATTAGAAAAAGTATATGAAGTTGGACGAGTATTCCGTAACGAAGGGGTTTCTACACGGCATAACCCTGAATTTACAATGATGGAACTTTATGAAGCATACGCAGATTTTCATGATGTCATGTCCTTAACAGAAAATTTAATTGCACATATTACAAAGGAAGTATTAGGCGATACTACTTTAATGTATGGGGACTATGAAGTAAGTCTTGAACCTGAATGGAAAAGAGTTCACATGGCTGACGCTGTAAAAGAATATACAGGGGTAGACTTCTGGAAAAACATGAGTGATGAAGAGGCAAGAGCATTAGCTAAAGAACACGGTATTCAAATCCAGGATACAATGACGTTTGGTCATGTTCTAAATGAGTTCTTCGAGCAAAAAGTGGAAGAGGAATTAATTCAGCCCACCTTTATCTATGGGCATCCAGTAGAAATTTCTCCGCTTGCTAAAAGAAATGAGGAAGACGAACGGTTTACTGATCGCTTTGAATTATTCATTGTCGGTCGTGAGCACGCAAATGCCTTTAGTGAATTGAACGATCCTATTGATCAACGGGAAAGGTTTGAATCGCAAGTTAAAGAAAGAGACGAAGGAAATGAGGAAGCACACTTAATGGATGAAGACTTTCTGGAAGCATTAGAATATGGTATGCCTCCAACAGGTGGTCTGGGTATTGGAATTGATCGCCTTGTCATGCTATTAACCAACTCACAATCAATTCGTGATGTATTGCTATTCCCGCAAATGCGTAATAAACAATAAGCTTATATAGTTGAACAACTTGGCATAACTGTAATTTCTGTGCGAGTTGTTCTTCTTTTTTAGTTTTAGCAGTTAAGAAAGTATAAATACTTTCTTACTGCATAAGTGCAACTAAGGCTTGGCGATAAGCCAAGTTTTCTAAAATCATTGTTGTGACAGGATTGGATAAAATACCCAATAATTTTTATGTATTTCCTATTGATTTAGGGTAATAATCATGGTAAATTATTAAACGTTGCTTAAATAACTGCAACAAAACATTATCATCTTTTTCAGCGATTCTCTTGCATTTTTCTAATAAACAAGATTAAAAAATTGTTGACTTTGTTGTTGAAAGATGGTATATTAATTAAGTCGCCATTTTGAGAGGCGAAAACGAAATTTGCTCCTTGAAAACTGAACAAAACAACCAGTATGTCAAGAAAACAGGTTAAAAGTTAAACTTTTAAACCCTGATTTCAATTATTAA
>NZ_JAGGKK010000023.1 GCF_017873675.1 Virgibacillus litoralis
ATCCTTTATCTCAGGGAAAAGGAAGATCGACTAAGACCGCCGCTTTGCGCGGCAACGTCGACCTACCCGCGATGCGCGGGCACAGTCCATACGGCCTGAACAGGCGCTTGCGCTTTTGTTCTTCTAATGCCACTTTTACCCTTGGAGAATCGAATATAGTAGTAGAGAAGATAGTTTTATCTTATAATGTTTTTAATCCCAGTTGACAGAAGGAATATTAAAAGTGTCTATCGAATAGTTAAAATAGATGAATAAAACAGTAATCGTGTGAACGGAGGGGAAATATGGCCGAATCAATTGAACTTATGGAAAATGCTGAAGAATTTTATTTTCCGGGAAACAAAACAGGAGTGCTAGTTATCCATGGCTTTACTGGTACGACGCAGAGTATGCGGTTTTTGGGTGAAACATTAGCAGAAGAAGGCTTTACTGTATATGGACCAAGTCTGAAAGGGCATGGAACTGACCCAGAGGATATGGAAACTACATCGTATCGTGATTGGATTCGATCAGTAGGAGATGCATTAGAAATACTAAATAAGACATGTGATGAAATTTTCATAACAGGTTTATCCATGGGTGGAACATTAACACTTTATGTGGCAGAAAATTCTTCCTCAATCAAAGGAATTATGCCCATTAACGCTGCAGTGCATATGCCTGATTTAATTAAAACATATGATTCACTTCGGGATACAAAGACGCGATTTGTTGATGGTATTGGGTCTGATATAAAACAAAAAGGCGTGGAAGAACTCGCATATGCTAAAACACCTGTAAAGTCAATGAAGGAACTAATCGCCCTATCGATGATTGTCAGAGGGAATCTATCAAAGGTAGAAACACCAGCAATGATATTTTCGTCAACGGTTGATCATGTTGTACCACCGGAAAATTCACAGGAGATATATGATTCTATCTCATCAAATGACCGTGAACTGGTGAAGCTGGAGAATAGTTATCATGTAGCAACACTGGACAACGATAAAGAATTGATTGCTGAAAAGTGTGTGGAATTTGTAAAGGGAATAAGTAAGAATTAGGATCAGTACAAAGGGAATTGCTTCTTGGCAATTCCTTAATCTCTATTACGTAGTTCTTCATATGCTTTTAAATAATTTTGATAGACCTCGACATCAGTCCCATCTTTTTCCTCACCAAATACCCGCTCCAGCGTTATTTTGCTTGAATCTTCAAGTGAACAGTCTTTGGTGTTCATGATCAATTTCATATATGACTTGAAATAAGCTTTGCTTAGCTTTCCTCCATGTTTAATGCGCATGTAACAACACTCCTTGTTTGTATATTAAATGGAATAAACATTAATATCAATTTTGTGATATATACTGAAGCATATACATCTATGGAAATATTTACAATCCTACATGGCTCGGATACAATTGAAATAGAGGTGATTTATAAATGGCAGTTGTAACGGTAGATTTTGATGGGACTCTATTTCAAGGGAATTCATTTAAAGTTATGTTTGAAGCGGCGCAAAAGGATTTTAATCTTAAACAGTGGGCAGTCGTTGGTGCGGGAGTAATCAAAGCGGTTGTTAGTGGGATTTTAAAAGGTAAGAACGCATTCCGTATCAGTTTTTTTAAAGCTTTTGCCAAATCCTTTAAAGGAAAGTCTGAAACAGAAATGGATGAATTTTTCCGTAAGCTGGTGGACATTGGCAGGGAAGATATTCATCAGGGACTGGTTCAAAAAATTCACGAACACCAGGAGCAAGGGGATGAAATAATTGTCCTATCTGGTGCACTCCATCCCTTTTTAAAGGCGTTTACAAGGGAAGTAAACTTGCAAGTACATATCATCAGTACGAAATTACAATATGATCAAAACGGCATATGCACTGGTGAAATTGGAACTGTGATAAATGGAGATGAAAAAGTAAAGGAAGTTAAAAATTGGGTGGCTGCTGAAAGTGATTTAGTTGAGAAAACTGAAGTATGGGCTTATGCAGATAGTTTAAGCGATTATCCATTGTTTCAATTTGCCAACCATCCAATTGTTGTAAATCCAGATGATGCAATGAAAAAGTTAGCCGAAAAGCATAATTGGCCGATTTTTAAGTCTGCCTAATTTGTACATATTTCCGATTGAAATGACTTATTGACATGACTTTCTTTCGACTATATAATTAGTCGAGTAAAATGGATAATTCAGATCCGTTAAAAATAACGGGAGAGGTTCTTAGCTTTAACCCTCTATAAAAAACTAAGGACAGATGATGCGATTATGAAGCCATGTGCCTTAGAGGCCATGGTTTTTATATTTTCAGTTAAGTAAGTATAAATACTTTCTTACAGTATAACTAAGGCACTCACCATTAAGGCTTGACGAATGCCAAGTTTTCTAAAAATAAAGTGAGGAGGTTATCAAATGGCTGGTAGACGTGATGAAGAATTAACAGATATATCTCTTTTAGGGAACCAAGGAACACCTTATAACTTTGATTATTCACCAGAAGTATTAGAGGCATTTGATAATAAACATCCCTACAGAGATTATTTCGTGAAATTCAATTGTCCTGAGTTTACGACACTGTGTCCAAAAACAGGACAACCCGATTTTGGGACAGTGTATATTAGTTATGTACCTAACGATAAGATGGTGGAGAGTAAGTCACTGAAGCTATATTTATTCAGTTTCAGAAATCATGGCGATTTTCATGAGGACAGTATGAATATTATTATGAACGATCTTATCGAACTAATGGACCCTCGCTATATTGAAGTGTGGGGGAAATTTACGCCACGTGGAGGTATTTCCATTGATCCCTATTGCAATTATGGAAAGCCCGGAACTAAGTTTGAACAGGTGGCTGATCATCGCTTAATGAACCATGATATGTATCCAGAAAAGGTAGATAATCGCTAGCAACGTTTAAGTTTTGAGGGTTAGCTTTGTTCTTTTTCCTAGATAGGAAGAGGATTATTATGTTTGTTTATTTAAATGCTTTATTTGTAGGACTTTTACTAATAGCTAATATTTTAGGAGTTAAATTATTCAGTATTGGGGAATTTGTATTACCTGCTGCAGCTATAGTGTATGTAGCAACTTACTTGATAACAGATGTTATTGGTGAGATCTATGGAAAGGATGCAGCTAGGAAAACTGTTCAGGCAGGTTTTATAACACAGGTAATTGCATTAATTTTTATCTTTATTGCAATTCAACTACCTGCTGCACCAGTTTTCGGTTCCCAAGCAGAATTCGAACAGGTTTTAGGAGGAAGCTTCAGGGTTATTTTGGCAAGCTTAATTTCATATATTGCCAGCCAAAACCTGGATGTATCAATTTTTCATCGTTTAAAAGCAAGGCACGGCGAAAAGAAATTATGGTTGCGTAACAATGTATCTACTATGACAAGTCAATTAATCGATACAAGTTTATTTATAACTGTAGCCTTTTGGGGTACTGTCCCAACCAGTGTTTTGTTTGGTATGATCCTAACACAATATGTATTTAAACTATGTGTGGCATTAGTTGACACTCCCATAGCATACTTGTTGGTGAGATTAGGCAGAAGATCTGTCGGTAAAGTTGCATAGAAAAAAACGTCATTCCAGATGGGATGACGTTTTTTTATGAGCTATATTTGTCATACATTGCTGTGCCTAGATCTATGTGTGTTATTATCCAATGTTTTAAAGGAATTTTTCCAAAAATATTAATTTTACCATTGTAAAACGCTTACATCTGTTATATAATTTCACTAAATCGATTTAGTAAACCGATTTAGTAAGGGGTAAGGAGATTTTGATGAGTAGGAAAATGACTATTGCAGATGTGGCTGAAAAAGCTGAGGTATCAAAAAGTACAGTGTCCCAATTTTTGAATGAGCGGTTTGAATATATGGGTGAGGAAACTCGAACAAGAGTTCAAAATGCAATTTCGGAATTGGAGTATCAACCAAACGTGGTTGCCAGAAGCTTAAAAAAGAAGAGTACATCGACGATTGGTGTTATCGTGGCTAATATTTTACATGCATATTCCACCCAAGTTATTAGAGCGATAGAAAATGTATGTAACGAGAAGGGTTTTTCGACGATAATATGTAACGCTGACGATAATCCAGAAAAAGAAAAGAAATATATTGAAACCCTCTTAGCTAAACAAGTGGATGGATTAATAGTAGTACCGATAAGTGGTAACTTAGAAACTTATGACAAACTACTGAAGCAGAACTACCCAATTGTCTTTTTGGATCGATTAGTAGATGGGCTTAATACGGATACAGTTCTTTTAGATAATGAAAGGGCATCCGAACTAGCTGTTAGTCATCTATTGAAGAATGGCTATGAAGATATAGCCATAGTAACTACATCATTAGTTGATAACGTTACGCCTAGGATTGAAAGAATTAATGGGTACAAACGTACTCTTGAAGCAAACGGTATAACAGTAAGACCTGAATTCATTAGAGGGATGGAACTGAACTCGTTCAGCCAAGGACTAGATGCTCTGTTTTCATTGGATAAAAAACCTGATGCTATTATTTCTGGTAACGACTTGACTCTAATGGAAATTTTGAAATATACCTTTAAAAACGATATAAAAATTGGAAAAGATATAGGTTTAATAACGATTGATGAAGTATCATTTGGTCCTATTCATTCACCTCCTCTAACGACCATAGCGCAGCCAACATTTGAAATGGGTACAGAGGTGGCAACAATTTTACTGAAAAAAATCAAGGATAAAGAAATAAAAGATCCAGTAATACATCGACATGAACCATCAATAATCATTCGGAATTCAACTAAGAAAGAAGGTGTATCTAGTGAATGATGTCATAACAATTGGCGATGCAATGATTACTTTTGATCCTGATTCAACTGGACCGATGCGCTTCGTTAACGCATTTAAACGAAAAGTTGGTGGGGCAGAATTTAATGTTGCGATTGGATGTGCTCGGCTTGGTTTAAAAACGGGGTGGATAAGCCGGTTAGGTCAGGATGAATTTGGCAGATATATTTATAATTTCGCTCGTGGAGAAGGTATTGATGTTAGCGAAGTGGAGCTCATGTATGGCTATCCGACATCAATTAATTTTAAGGAAATAAACGGAGATGGGTCTTCAAATACATTTTACTACCGGGAGAAATCACCAACTCTAACGCTAGATTCGAACTCTTTAAATGAAGAATTCTTTAAAAAAGCAAGATTACTGCATATTACAGGGGTTTTCCCAGCAGTAAATAATCAAAACATTAATACTGTATATGAGGCTATTAAATTAGCAAAAAAGCATAACTTAAAAATATCAATGGATCCAAACATTCGGTTAAAATTATGGGATGAAAAACTGGCTCAAAAAACACTATTGGGATGGATGGAAGATGTTGATTATTTATTAGCAGGAACTGATGAATTGGAATTGTTATTCGGTACAGAGGATATAGACAAATGGATTGAGAAAATGAAAGAATACTCAGTATCACATTTATTTATTAAACAAGGTGAAAATGGCGCAATGCTGTGGACTGATAATAGTTTATATGAACAACCTTCTGAACAAAATGTAAACGCTATAGATACTGTTGGTGCTGGGGATGGTTTCGATGCAGGTGCTCTTTATGGACTTCTAAATCACTGGAATGCTGAAAAAATGTTAAAGTTTGCCAATATACTTGGTTCAATGGTTGTTGAAGTGGTTGGTGATAATGAAGGGTTGCCATACCTAGAGGATGCCCTGAACAGATTAGAGGAAATAAAGACTATTGAAAGGTAGGGTCTAAATGATTCAAATAGCTCTTGACCGAATGGGTAAGGAAGAATGCTTCAAGATAATTGCCCAAATTAATAGATATATTGATTACATTGAAATTGGAACTGGTGTTATAAAGCAATACGGGATGTCAATCGTTCAAGAGATGAAAAAGTTCTACCCTGAGAAAGAGATTTTAGCTGATATGAAAACATGTGATGCAGGAAAACACGAGACACTTCAAGCTTTCGAAGCTGGTGCTGATTATACTACTGTAATGGGCTTTTCGGCAGATAAAACAATAATAGACTCATTACAAGTTGCTGAAGAACACAGAAAACATATTGTTGTAGACTTACTTGGTATAACATCAAAGGATCGTATTTTAGAGTTGAAAGAAATAGGTGTAAAAGCGGTATCAATGCATATCGGAAAAGACATGCAAGGTGAAACATCCTTGGACTATTTGGAAGATTATCTGGATGTACTTGAAGGCTTTACCATTTTTGTGGCTGGAGGTATTGACCCAGAGTGCGTTCAGTACTTTTCGAAAATAAATCCTAACGTGTATATTATCGGAAGCTATATTACGGGTTCTAAATATCCTGAACAAGCGGCTAAAAATATGCAGGAGGTGATTGGAAAGTAATGAAGAAAACTCATTTAAAGATTCTTGAGGAACTAAAGCAAGTTGCTGAACAGCTAGATGACAACCAAATTGAGTCTTTTTCAAATAAACTTAATAAGGCAGAACGAATATTTGTTGCCGGTGAAGGCCGATCAGGTTTAATGGGAAAGGCGTTTGCCATGAGGCTGATGCATGCAGGTTACGACGTTTTTGTAAAAGGTGAAACAATAACGCCCAGTATTCAAAAAAACGATGTTTTGGTAGAGATTAGTGGGTCGGGTAATTCAACCTCACTTTTATCGGCTGCTCAGCAGGTGAAGAAATCAGGAGCAACTTTATTATTAGTTACAACAGCACCTGACTCAGAACTTGGTCATCTAGCTGATGAAACTATTCGGGTCCCTGCTGCAACTAAGCTACGACGTCCAAAAGAACCTGTGACAATACAACCGATGGGTAATCAGTTTGACCAAAGTGTTCATATTTTACTAGATGCAGTTGTAATTTCCTTAACTCAAAGTCGTGATGATATTAATCATTATATGAAGGAGCAGCACGAGAACCTTGACTAGAAAGGAAGATATAGATGGCAGACATAATTGTACAAGAGAAAGAATTAAAATCACTTGTTGTAAAAAAATTAACTGAAGCAGATGTGAGTGAGGAACATGCATCAGTAGTGGCAGATGTTTTGGTTCATGCTGACTCTAGAGGTGTAAGTTCTCATGGAGTGTTGCGAACAGAACATTATGTGAGACGAATGAATGAAGGCGGAATGAATCCAAATCCGGAGTTTAAAGTTGAGGATAGAGGTAAGACAGCAGCATTATTCGACGGTGATAATGGAATGGGTCATGTAATTACTAAAAAAGCGATGGATAAAGCAATTGATTTAGCGAAGGAAAACGGGATTGGTATGGTTGGAATTGTTAACAGCAGTCATTGTGGCGCTCTATCTTATTTTGCAGAACAAGCTGCAAAAGAAGAAGTTGTAAGCATGGTAATGACTCAAACAGACAGTGCAGTGGTTCCATTTGGTGGATCTGAGCCGTATTTTGGTACAAACCCTATAGCATATGGATTTCCAGCAAAAAATAACAAGCCAATTATACTAGATATGGCAACAAGTAACGTAGCATTAGGAAAAGTACTTCACGCAAGAGAAACTGGTAAATCAATACCTGATAGTTGGGGTGTAGATACCAACGGAAATCCTGTTACTGATCCAACCTTAGTTAAAAACCTATTGCCTATCGGTGGTCCTAAGGGCTATGGATTAGCTCTAACTGTAGATGTACTATCTGGAATTTTAACAGGATCCGCATTCGGAACAAATATAGCCTCTATGTATGGTGATTATAATAATTACCGTCGTTTGGGTCACGTGATTTTAACTGTTGATCCAGGATTATTTATTGAAAAAGATCATTTCCTCGAAAACATTGACAATATGATCGACGAATTGCATCAGCTAGAGCCCGCAGAAGGCTTTAAATCAGTTATGGTGCCAGGTGAACCTGAGCAATTGAAAGAGGAAGAACGTTTGAATAGTGGTATACCTGTTCCTAAAAGTATTTATGAATATTTAACTTCATAATCTATTTTTTACTACGTTAAAGGGGTGATTCAATTATTAAATATACTAAATTTTCTTAAATGAAAACGGTACCTAAGAGAACAACAAATTATATTTCCAGGGAGGATTAATATTATGAAGAAAGTTATTGGCCTACTAATGGGGCTATCACTAATTTTTGTTTTGGCAGCTTGTGGTGGAGATGATTCATCAAATGAGGAAAGCAGCGGCAGTGAAGGAGAAACAATTACTTGGAAGCTTGGTCATTTATCAAATGAAGACCATCAATGGCATAAAACTGCAGTAAAGTTTTCAGAATTAGTTAGTGAAAAGACAGATGGAAAATTAGAAATCGAAATTTATCCCAATGAGCAATTAGGTAGTGAAACAGAAGTGCTAAATGGTATTGAAGCTGGAACGGTTGATATGACTATTTCTGGTGAAACGATGCAAAACTGGGCACCCGAAGCTGCTCTAATGGCAGTACCATACGCATTTAAAAATGAAGAACATGTTAAGAGTGTTGTAGAAGGAGATATTGGTAAGGAAATTGAAAACGCGGTCAAAGAAAAAGTTGGCGTAACACCATTGTACTATCATTTGCGTGCTCCACGTAATTTAACATCAAATGAACCAATTAAATCACCTTCTGATTTAGAAGGATTTAAAATGAGAGTTCCTAATGTTCCGTTATTCATGGATTCATGGAAAGAAGCTGGAGCTCGTCCACAAGTAATGGATTTTAGTGAAGTATTTACAGGGCTACAACAAGGTGTTATTGATGGTCAGGAAAACCCTGTTGATTTAATTCATAGTGCAAGTTTCTTTGAAGTACAAGACTACGTTAACAAAACAGAACACGTTCGCAGCTGGATTTATGTTGTTGTAGGAAACGAACAGTTAAACTCGTTGAATGATGATATGCAAGCAGCAGTAAAAGAGGCTGCAAAAGAAGCACAGGCTTTCGGTATGGATCTATATGAAACTGAAACAGAAGGATATGTTCAAAAGTTAAAAGACAAAGGCATGGAATTCGTTGAAGTTGATCAAGATGCTTTTGCCGAAGCAATGAAACCAGCAGTACAAAATAGTCTTTCAGAGGAACAGTTAGCACTATATGAAAAAATTCTTAAAGCAGCAGAATAATTAATTTTCGGGAACATCTTTTAGTAGATGTTCCCCCCTTAATCTTATTAAATGAGGTGAAACCATGAAAGCGGTAAATGTTTTCAGCAGGATACTTAAATTCTTAACAGTTCTAACGTTTTCTGCTTTGATTGTAGTTGTACTTATCCAAATTACAGGTAGATATTCACCGTTAACTTTTGTATGGACTGAAGAGTTGTCAAGATACTTATTTGTTTATTCTATTGCATTTGGAGCACCAGTAGCAATGGAAAAAAGGGAATATATTACAGTGGATTTGCTTGTTGGATTCCTTCCAGAAAGGATAAAAAAGTTCTATAATGCATTTATTTATCTGGTATTAGGTGCATTTTCAGCGATGCTCGTCATGTATGCATATGAATTTGCGATGCTTGGAGAAGGGCAAACATCTGCAACTTTGGGAATTGATATGTTTTATGTCTATTTAAGTATGTCTATAACACTTCTGTTTCTAGCTGTGTATAGTTTTATAAATATAATTCATGTTCTAAAGGAAAATACTGTTGAGAGGGAAGAGGGTGTTGAATAATGATGGCACTAATATTATTTTTGTCATTTATCGTAATGATTTTTGTTGGTGTTCCAATTGCTTTTAGTTTGGGTTTATCCTCGCTAATTTACCTTCTCTTAACTGATATATCTTTATCGATTATCCCGCAAAAAATGTTTGAAGGGATTAATTCATTCACTTTGCTCTGTATACCTGGTTTTATATTAGCTGGAAACTTGATGAATGCAGGTGGGATAACAAAAAGAATTATTGCATTTACAAATAATATTGTAGGTCATATACGTGGAGGACTTGGTTTAGCAAATGTTGGTGCTTCAATGGGTTTTGCTGGAATATCTGGAACAGCACTAGCAGATACAGCAAGTATTGGTTCGGTTATGATTCCTTCTATGAAAAAGGAAGGGTATGATGCATCTTTTTCAGTTGCGGTTACATCATCATCCTCAACAATTGGCCCAATTATCCCACCATCATTGCCAATGATCATTTTGGGTACATTGGCAACAGTTTCGATAGGTGACTTATTTATTGCAGGTGTGATCCCAGGAGTTTTACTTGCTGCAGGATTGATGATTGTTACGTATGTTATTTCTGCTAAACGAAAGTATCCCAGGGGGGAACGGCAAAGTTTTCCAGTTATTTTCAAGTCTTTTTGGGGTGCATTTTGGGCCTTAATGATGACGGTTGTTATATTATTTGGTATACTCAGTGGTTATTTTACACCGACAGAGGCATCAATCATTGCAGTAGTATACGCGACTTTAATAGGCCTATTTATTTACAGGGACTTGAAGATTCGTGAAATGCCAAAAATTATACTAGATTCAATGGTTAGTGCTGCTGGTATTATGATTCTCGTTGGATTTGCAAATTTATTTGGATGGATATTGGTAAGTGAGCGAATACCGCAGTTAGTTGCTGATTTTATATTATCCATTTCTGATAATCCAATTATAATTATTTTATTAATAAATCTATTATTGCTGTTTGTTGGTACATTTATGGAGACTATAGCGGCTATCGTTATTCTTTTCCCTGTACTATTACCGATTGCAACACAACTTGGTATGGATCCAGTTCATTTTGGTGTCATGATGGTATTGAACCTTATGATTGGTCTGTCAACACCACCAGTAGGGGTATGTTTATTCGTGGCTTCCAGTATTGGGAAAGTATCAATTGGCCGTGCTTCCGTAGCATTATTGCCATTTCTAGCGGTAAGCTTAATTGTATTATTATTAGTGGCGTTCATCCCGGAAATCACTCTGTTTTTACCAAGTCTATTTGATAATTAGATCGGAGGTATATATATGAAAGCAATACAAGTAACTAAGCCACATGATTTACGTGTGGTTGAAGCAGAAGAACCTAAATTAACGAAATCGAATGATGTAAAGATTCGTATGAAAGCAATGGGGATTTGTGGATCTGATATGCACATTCTACATGGGCAAAACCCTTTTGCTTCTTATCCTCGAGTTATTGGCCATGAAGTGTCAGGGGAAATAGAGGAAATAGGTAACTCTGTAACAGGCTTAAATATTGGTGATAAAGTCGTAATTGAACCAATGACATCCTGTGGTGAATGCTACGCTTGTAAACAGGGTCGTCCAAATGTGTGTGTGCATGTAGAAGTATACGGTGTGCATAGAGAAGGTGGTGGGCGTGAAGTGACTGTGATGCCTGGAAACCTTGTTCATCGTGTCGATTCCTCGCTTAACTGGTCCGAGATTGCTCTAATTGAACCTTTTTCAATTGGTGCACAAGCAACATATCGTGGTCAAATTCAAAATGAAGATATGGTCTATATAATAGGAGCCGGACCAATTGGATTATGCTGTTTGAAAATGGCTCTAAATGCAGGAGCGAAAGTAGCTATTTCTGATTTTAATCAGGAAAGGTTAGATTTTGCTCGTAAGTGGGGAGCAGATCTTACAATAAATCCTCAAGATCAGGATGTTAGTGAAGCACTTTCTTACTGGACAAGTGAAATGGGCGCAAACGTAGTAATTGATGCCGTAGGAACTCCAAAAACAGCTGTGCAAGCAATCGAAGTAACTTCTGTTGCAGCAAGAGTTGTTTTATTAGGTTTCCATGTAGATGTTTCTCATATAGCACAAGTTAATATCACAAAGAAAGAATTGACTATATGTGGTTCGAGACTACAGACGCATCGTTTTCCTAAGGTCGTTGAATTGTTTAATTCAAAAGACTTTGATGTGAAAGACTTGATAAGTCATGAGTTTGCTTTAGAGGATGCTCAAGAAGCTTTTAAATTAATGGAAGAAATGCCCTCCGGGGTCCGTAAAGTAATAATTAAACTGTAGAATGACAAGATATTTGGAGGTTTTTTAATGAATGAAATGTTTAATTTGCAGGATAAAATCGCAGTTGTGATGGGTGGTACAAGCACACTTGGTTCATCTATGGCACTAGGCTTGGCGCAAAGTGGTGCTGATGTAGTTTTAACTGGCCGAAATGAGGATAAAGCAAATTCTATTTTGAAAGAGATTAAACAGTATGATGTAAAGGCAGACTTTATAAAAACAGATGTATTGCAAATGGACTCTATTAAAGAAGCGGCTGAAGTGATTGATAAAAAGTACGGCGGTTGGGACATTTTGATTAATGCCGCAGGGGTTAATAGTTCAACACCTTTTTATGAAATAAAAGAAGATGAGTGGGACAGTATAATGGATGTTAATTTGAAGTCTGTAATGTTTACATGCCAGCAATTTGCTCGAAAGAACAAAGAAAGAGAGCGAGGAGGAAGCATAATTAATATTTCTTCTGTTTCCTCCATTACGCCGCTGACAAAAGTAGTAACTTATTCTGCCTCTAAAGCTGCAATTAATAGTATCACAGAATTTATGGCGCAGGAGCTGGCACCGGATAATATAAGAGTAAATGCTATAATTCCAGGCTTTTTCCCAGCAGAACAAAATCGCAAAATTCTTACGGAGGATCGTGTGAAATCAATCATGGACCACACACCTATGAAACGATTTGGGGATCCTCAAGAATTACAAGGGGCAGTAATTTGGTTAGCATCTGAAAAAGCGGCTGGTTTTGTTACTGGTTCAATGGTAACTGTAGACGGAGGCTTTGGTGCAACCAAAATTTAGCAGGGAGTGAATGCTATGCAAATGATCGACACATTACAAAAACTAAGGGAATCAAAAATAGTAGCTGTAATTCGTGCGGAGACAAGTCAAGAAGCAATTGAATTTTCGGAAGCGTGTATTCGAGGTGGGATAACGAGTATTGAGTTAACCTATACAATTCCTCAAGTCGAAGAAGCAATTGAAACGTTGTCCGAACGCTTTCCTGATACTCTGGTTGGGGCAGGAACTGTATTGGATGCAACTACAGCTAAAATGGCAATGCAATCTGGCGCGGAATACATTGTAAGTCCTGGGTTTGATAAAGAAACTGCATCGCTGTGCAACCTATATCAAATTCCTTATTTGCCAGGATGCATGACAGTTTCTGAAATGATGACTGCACTTTCATCAGGATGTTCTATGATTAAACTATTTCCTGGCGGTGTTTTTGGTCCTAAGGCTATAAAGCAATTCAAAGCTCCATTACCTCAACTGTCTATTATGCCAACAGGTGGAGTGGATTTATCTAATATTGACGATTGGTTTGAGAACGGTGCTGAAGTTGTAGGAGTGGGGAGCTCATTGATTAAAGGTAGTTTAAAGGATATTGAGAATGCATCCAGAAAATTTGTATTTAAAGTTTCAAATTTGAAATAGGTAAAAAGGGCTGCTAAAGATGAATAGAGGTGTAACAATATATGAGAATGATAGTAAGGTGGTTTGGAAAAGGGAACGATACGGTTGAGTTAGAACATATCAAACAAATACCTGGTGTAGAAGGCGTGGCATGGTCTCTTCATGATGTGCCGGCAGGAGAAGTATGGCCTGAGGATAAAATTTTAGAGGTGAAAAAACAAGTAGAGAATAAGGGCTTAAATATAGATGTTGTAGAAAGTGTTAACATTCATGAAGATATAAAGCTTGGATTACCTGGACGTGAACAATATATCAATAACTATATAAAGACTATTGAGAGTTTGGGAAAAGCGGGTGTGAAAGTCATCTGTTATAATTTCATGCCAGTTTTTGACTGGACACGGACTGAATTGTTTAAGAAGATGGAGGACGGATCAACAGCCTTATATTTTGAAAATGAAAAAATAAAGGAATCTGATCCAATGGAATTAGTGGAAATGATTTCTAATAACTCATCGTTTACTATGCCTGGCTGGGAGCCAGAAAGACTTGAACATTTATCTAAGCTGTTTGAACAATATAAACAGATAACAGAGGAAGATTTATGGTCAAACCTTCAATACTTTCTTGAGAGAGTTATACCAGTTGCTAAAGAAAACAATATAAAAATGGCAATTCATCCCGACGATCCACCTTGGTCAGTATTTGGTTTACCGCGAATTATAACAAGTAAGGAAAATATCCAAAGGTTTTTAAAGTTGGTTGATGACCCTTATAATGGTTTAACTTTATGTAGTGGATCGCTCGGTGCAAATCCTAATAATGATATTACTAGTATGGTTCGTGAATTTTCAAGCCGAATTCACTTTGCTCATATTAGAAATGTGAAAACATATGAAAATGGGGATTTTATTGAAACTTCCCATCGTACAGACGATGGAAGTGTTGATATATATAATGTAGTGAAGAGTTATCATAAATCAAATTTTTCTGGATATGTTAGACCGGATCACGGAAGACATATTTGGGGAGAAAAAAGCAGACCAGGTTATGGGCTTTATGATAGAGCGCTTGGAATTATGTATTTATGGGGATTATGGGATTCATTTGAAAGACTTAAAAAGGAAAGTCAGTAAAAACCGGATAGTGTTTTCACTATCCGGTTTTATCTATTATGATAGAAAAGGAGAAAGTGGGATTCGAACCCACGCGACGGTTGCCCGCCCTAATGCATTTCGAGTGCATCCCCTTCAGCCAGACTTGGGTATTTCTCCATAAAATTTGCAGTTTAAGAAAGAACTACTTTCAAACTGCATAAGTTCAACTAAGGCTTTTGCCATTAAAGTTTGGTGATAAGCCAAGTTTTCTAACAATAAAGATAATACTCCATTTTTTTGTTTTCTTCAAGTATGTAGTTCAACCAAAATTTTACTGGTAAATGGTTCTTAGAATTTGAGTTCTGGCTGAAAAGTAAGCTAGAATTTAAGTATAGATTTTTATGTGGAGGTAATAGTTATGATAAATAGTCTTCAGGATACGGTAACATTAAATAATGGTGTCAAGATGCCTGGCTTTGGCCTAGGTGTTTATAAAGTTGACGATGGAGAGGAAGCAACTAAAGCTGTGAAAGCAGCTCTTACCCATGGTTACAGAAGTATTGATACTGCATCTTTCTATGATAATGAAATAGGAGTAGGAGAAGGGATTAGGCAATCCGGAATACCGAGAGAGGAAATCTTTGTTACGTCAAAGGTGTGGAATGATGAGCAGGGTTATGATAATACCTTGAATGCTTTTGAATCAAGCCTTGAAAAACTTGGGTTAGATTATCTTGACCTTTACTTAATTCATTGGCCTGTCAGTGGGAAGTTTAAAGAGACCTGGAGGGCAATGGAGAAATTGTATGCAGAGGGAAAGGTCAGGGCAATTGGTGTGAGTAATTTCCATGTCCAGCACTTAGAAAGTCTTTTAGCTGATTGTGATGTTAGACCAGCAATAAATCAGGTGGAACATCATCCTCACCTTACGCAGCCAGAGCTGAAATCATTTTGTGAAAATAGAGGTATTCAACTAGAAGCATGGTCTCCGCTTAAAAGAGGTGGTCTCTTAGATGAACCGACTATAGTTAAAATTGCCGAAAAATATAAGAAGTCTACAGCACAAGTAATTTTACGGTGGGATACACAAACGAATGTTGTTACAATTCCTAAGTCGGTAAAAGAACATCGGATTATCGAGAATGCGAATATATTTGATTTTGCATTAACGGAAGAAGAAGTTGAACAGATCAGCGGGTTAAATATTAATGATCGCAGTGGTGGAAATCCTGACAGTTTTGATGGTGAGTAATAATTTATAAGTAAAGATTCCTGCATAATAAAGCTTGCTCCAGTAAGGACTGGCGATAAGAGAACTTTTTTTAAGGTTGTATAATGCCGACTTGGAAATATCCTCGCTTTATGCGGGCAAGCCCTATGCCCCCGCAGCTCATAATCTTTCCAACATATACAGAAATTTGTTGATTTTTAATTGGTAATAAATTCTGTATGTTTTTAGTACCATTAGTAAAGTCCTATAGATGACGAATAAAGGCAGGACGCAAAGTTATGGGTTTAACGTATTGAAGCTGCTATGATCGACTTGACTGCCAAACGACTTAACATTATTATCTCTCTTTAACTGTGGCTATTCTATTATTTTAGTAGAATAGCTTTTTTATTATAAACAAACAGGTACTTTGTGCCGATAATAATAGGAGAGAATAACATAATAGTAGGTTAATAGAGACAGAGGGGAAGACGGGAATGTTTAAAAACAAATTTAAATTCAACTTCAAAAAGTTCAACTTTAAGAATGTATCGATTGGGAAGAAGTACGGTCTTATTCTAATTTTAATTTTTACTTTATTTGGAGCTTCAACTGGAGCGGCAACAATGTTAATTTCAAATATAGGCGATAATGTTGATGCATTGGAACGAAGAGGAGACAGGTCCATCAATCTTACTGAAATGGGTTCACTGACAAGGTCTAAAGGTATTCGAATTGTTGAATATCTTAATAGTCAGGATCAGGAAATTGCTGATGAATATGCGGCGAGCAGCGATCAGTTCGATGTATTGGAAACTCAATTGAGTGATAAAATGGATACGAAGGAACAGCAAAAGTTATTTGATGAAATTGTTGAGAATGACCAATTGATAGATAAGTTGTTTGAACAACGAATTGTTGATGCCATTGAAAATGGTGATGAGCGAACTGCTGAGCACTATGTAACGCAAGCGAACAAACTTAGGTCTGAAACAGTGGATTTATTGGAGAGTTTGCGGTCCATTGTTAACGAAGAACGTGAAGCAGCAATAACACAAACGAAGGAAAGTCAGAATTTGACACTTATTATCCAGGTGGCATCTGTAGTTACAGCTATCATAATTGGCGGAATACTTGCTTACATAGTTAGTCGTAAAGTTTCACATAACCTGAATAGGGTAGTTGAAGTAAGTAATAAAATTGCCGATGGAGACCTGACTGTTCAAACAATTGAATACAATGGAAAAGATGAAATTGGAAAACTTGCTACGGCAGTAAACACAATGAGTACAAACTTGCGAAGTGTAATTCAGCAGGTGGCAAATGTTTCGGAAACGGTAAACAGCCAAAGTGAAGAACTTACCCAGTCGGCCAATGAGGTAAAGTCAGGATCTGAACAAATTGCCACGACTATGCAGGAGTTATCTTCTGGTTCGGAAACACAGGCTAACAGCGCAAGTGAACTATCCACGGTTATGGGATCATTTTCAACTAAGGTTATGGAAGCTAATGATAATGGGGAGCGTATTCAACAAGCCTCAAGTGATGTACTTGGTATGACAGATAAAGGTAGTCAGCTGATGGAGTCTTCTACAGAACAAATGATTAAGATTGACCAAATTGTTAAAGATGCTGTTGAAAAAGTGGAAGGTTTGGATTCCAAATCCAAGGAAATATCCAAATTGGTCTCGGTAATTAAGGATATTGCCGAACAAACAAATCTTCTAGCGTTGAACGCAGCAATTGAAGCTGCCCGGGCAGGTGAGCATGGAAAAGGTTTTGCTGTAGTAGCTGATGAGGTACGGAAGCTTGCCGAACAGGTTTCCGTTTCTGTTACGGATATTACAGAAATTGTGGCAAGTATCCAAAATGAATCAACCACAGTATCTGAATCGTTACAAGGCGGATATCGTGAGGTTGAACAAGGAACAGGCCAAATCAAAACAACAAGTGAGACATTTAATGGAATTAATACAGCCGTTAAAGAAATGGTTGATAGCATAAACACGGTATCTGAAAATTTATCCGAAATTTCAGCAGGGAGTCAGGAAATGAATGGGTCTATTGAGGAAATTGCATCTATTTCTGAAGAATCTGCTGCGGGCGTTGAGCAAACTTCTGCCTCGGCGCAGCAAACAAGCAGTTCAATGGAGGAAGTGGCAGCAAGCTCAGAGGACCTTGCCAAGTTAGCAGAAGAATTGAATGGCTTAGTAAGACAATTTAAATTATAAGGATTGATGAACAAAAGCACTAATACGTCCTGTACGTCGGAGCTGGACGTGGCTGATTTTGGATAGTTTCCTAACATTAAAAAAGGATCGATCGCTATTAAATGCGAACGATCCTTTTACTATACTAGCTGTTTTGTGCTATGGCTTTATCCCCAAGTTGCATGATCGTCATATCATCCATTGGTGGGTTATGGATACCTGCTCTTACGTCACGATAATGGCGCTGCAATGGGTTTTGTTTGGATAGGCTCCGTGCACCGGTGATACGCATTGCCAGGTCAACAATTTCTACTGCCTGATTCACAACGGATAATTTTGCTGCGCCAAGCTCTGGCTGCATTGATGCGCGTACCTCATCACTACTTTCATCCCATTTTTTAGCTACATCATACAGAAAACTGGAGCTTTGCATGACACGTAGTTCCATTTCTCCTATTTTTTGTTTTACGTTTGGAAGTTCCGATATTGTTCCTTTAATACTATTAGGCGAATACTCTGTTGCAAAGTTAACAGCATACGCCTGGGCAGCCTTGGCTATCCCAAGATAGCATGCCGGAATGTGAAGCAGCCATCCTGCTGGGCTTTTTTTGCCTGGTGTGAGATATCCAACCAGATCATCATCATTCACATATACGTCTGTCAGAACGAGATCATGGCTGCCTGTAGCTTTCATTGCTATAGAATCCCAAGTTTCATCGATCGTCACACCTTGGCATTCCCGTTTGACGAGGAAGTTCCCGACTTGGTCGGTTCCATCAATCGAAGCACTGACGAGAAAATAGGAGAGGATTGGCGCCATTGTCGTGAATGTTTTTCGCCCCGTAATAACCCATCCACCTTCATCAGATTTTCTTGCTGTAGTCTCAGGTTTACCTCCACGGGTTGGACTCCCCGTTGCTGGTTCAGTTGCAGCGCCATTTAGCAGTGCTCCGGTTTTAATAACGTCTGTTGCAAATTCCTGATATTTTTCATCTTTCCAGCTATTGTTATCTCCGTTATGCTTGGTGATTCCCATATGCCAGCCGATAGATAATGCTGTTGCACCATCTGCTTGGGCAATTGTTTCCTGGTGACGCAGCATTTCATAGAGAGAGATTCCGAGCCCTCCATATTTTTGAGGGATTGTAATTGCTGGATAGCCAATTTCTTTTAGTTCATTAAAATTTTCAAAAGGGAATGTTCCATTTTCGTCATGCTCATTGGACCTATCTGTAAAAGGTCTTACTGTTTCTTCCATTAATTTTATGCGTTCTTCAATTGTATTTAGGTCAGTTATCTTCATATTCAACCTCCTGTATTTCCGATAAAAATAGTCGGATTTATTAATTGTATTATTTCATTTAGATTATGAAAGTTCAAGATTTTAGACTGGGTAAGGTATATTATATAATATTTCTCCCATCCCCGAATAAAATGGTATTAACGGCATTCGTAAAGGAAGAATCTAATGAACAGTTTTGGAGTAAACCTGCCAATTTCGTCAAATTTACTTTTAAGAGTCTTTGAAAAAAGACTGGCTCAGCAAAATTCTGTGCAGGACTTATCTATATCCATGGAAGATGATTTAATACGGATCAGCGGTGTGGCTAAAAAACTGTTCTTTAATATGTATTTTGAAATAGATTTAAAACCAATGTATGCGGACAAGCGGTTGCTGTATTTTCAAATTAATAGGATAACACCGCTTAATTTAGGGTGGCTAAAAAGTAAAATATTCAACAGACCACCTTTTTTAAATTATAAAAAAGATATGATAATGATTGATTTGAATTGTATTAACAGGATTAGAGATATACCGGTTGGAAATGTCAAAGGGTTCAATGTTATCGGGGATAAGTTATGGGTTAAATTAGGACTATAATTGCCAGTCGATTAGGAGGGATACGATGAGGATAGTGCTGCTGTTAGTGGTTACCCTAGGTATTGGTTTTACCATATATTTTCTCATTGATAAGTCTCCTGAAGATTATGCTGTTGGGGCTGTTGACATGTTTTATGCATATGAACAGGATGGGGCCTTTTCTGATTCCTGGGCGATGTTTCATCCATTAATGAAAGAGAAGTTTGATAAAGGGCATTATCTGCAGGATCGTGCACACGTGTTCATGAATCACTTTGGTGTTACTACGTTTACTTACTCTCTAGATGAAGCAGTGGAAGTAAAGAACTGGAAAATTGAAGAAGGAGCAGAACCGATTGATCTAGTTTATAAAGTGACAGTGACACAAGATTATAAAGGTAAATATGGCAGGTTTCATATAGTCCAGGATATTTACGCAACGGTGATTGAAGAGGAGTGGAAAATACTTTGGGACTATAATAAGTAGACCTGTAGTCGAGCGACAACATCCCAAAGTCGAGCGACAACGCCCCAAAGTCGAGCGACAACGCCTCAAAGTCGAGCGACGACGCCCCAAAGTCGAGCGACAAAGCCCCAAAGTCGAGCGACAACATCCAAAAGTCGAGCGACAAAGCCCCAAAGTCGAGCGATAAAGCCTCAAGGTCGAGCGACAACATCCCAAAGTCGAGCGACCACGTCCTAAAGTCGAGCGACGACGCCCCAAAGTCGAGCGACAACGCCTCAAAGTCGAGCGACGACGTCCCAAAGTCGAGCGACGACGCCTCAAAGTCGAGCGACGACGCACAAAAGTTGAGCGACGACGCCTCAAAGTCGAGCGACCACGTCCTAAAGTCGAGCGACGAAGCCCTAAAGTCGAGCGACGACGCCCCAAAGTCGAGCGACGACGCCCCAAAGTCGAGCGACAACGCCTCAAAGTCGAGCGACGACGCCTCAAAGTCGAGCGACGACGCCCTAAAGTCGAGCGACGACGCCTCAAAGTCGAGCGAGCCCCATCTAAAATCGCTCCCCTCAAGGTCAAGCGACAACTTTATATAAATAAATTTTCCACGGGGATTCACTGTTTTCGAAGCTCCGCTCATATTTAAGCCCATTCTCTTCGTAATTCAAAATAGGCAGGGCAGAGAACACATAGTCTCCACCTAACTTAGACAGTGCCTCACTATTTATATTGAGATTTTCTAATTCTTTGTTACTTTGCTTTGTGAATCGATAATTTTCGCCGAGCTCACTTACATACATATACAGTCTGCCGCCCCAGGTATCGAAATAATTCTTTAGGTTAGAATTTTTTTCAAGTTCGGGTGCGATTATTTTTCGGAATTTGTGCTTGTATTCTAATGGAAAACTGTTGTTATACGTATCAAGTGTATAGAATCCGTTATATTGAGCAATGGTTGGGTGCATAGCAATGCTGACAACTTCGTATTTGGATTGGTCCTTACCAATATAACTTTCAATCGAATCAAATAAATCCTCTGAATAAAATTCTGCAAATGTTGGAGTCCCAATCCTGCTGTATTTATTCTCTTCATTTAAATAAAACACGATGCTGCATTGGGCAACAATTACCATGACTACTAAAATTTTTCCAAATCGGATATGCTTCCTTAGAATCCACAATGCCAACGCAAAGCAGATATACCAAATCATCGGGTCGAGAAAATGTATCCTGCTGAAGTTAAACGTGTTCAGAATCATTATTTCATCTTTTAATACACGCCATCCTTCCCAATACCAAAATGCATACCAGAGTGAAATCAAGGCGTTGAATATAATTAAGCTAAGTAATAATTTCGGTTTCAGATTACGATATGCTGCAACTAGGAATGCAACACCGATAACAGGGATGATGATTTTGGTGTGGACTGCCATGTCGTGCGTATGTCCGTTAATGAAATTATGGGAAAATAACTCCAATGTCTCTGCCAAATCATTATGTCCAAGGTCATTTTCTGTCCGGTGCGATGTAAATCCATCACTAAAAAACATGGAATAAAGTAACAAATAATTTTTCATCAAAAAGAGAACTGTCATAGAGGTAATCGCGGTAAAAAATGCACAGTTGGACTTTTTTAATCGTATCCAATCAATTAACCAAACTACACCCATCAGACCTAAGAAAAATACAAATGTAAGGATAAAACTTGAGAAAAACGGCAGTAAGAATAATACTAGCCAATAATATTTATTGATGTTCCACCCATGTTCGCGGATTGTTAAAAATACATGTAAAGCAAGCGGAAGTCCTGCAATTGATAAGAGACCTGATGGCCAAAATGGCAGCAGTGCAAAACATAGTGCTGCACCAACTGAAATTAATGGTGTTCCGATACGATTTCGAAGTAAAATATACATTCCATAAAAAGCAACAAACCGCATGATTGTTTGCCCAATCGTATAAGCTGTCATCGGTTCGAAAAGTACATAAAGCCATACCATTGCATCAAATGGTGTGGCAAGTGAACTTCGTGGCAGTCCATTAATAACATTTGGTAGTGTTCCTGGTGAAAATAGCTGTCCACTTTCTACGAGCAGTTTGTACCAGACAATGTTTGAGTCTAAATTGTCGTGCACGCGAATATGTGTGTCTTCACCAAGAATGTAATATGGAAGCAGATAGGCGACGATCACCAGACATGCTAACGTTATTAATTTAGGTGTTGAAAAAAGCTTGTGTATGGGTGACCACATCATCTACAGCCTCTTCTCCTATTCCAAAATATAAAGGTAAGCGAACAATTTTTTCACTTTCAGTTGTGGTAAACTGATCTTCGCCAATAAACTTTCCAAATTTTTTTCCTGCATGTGACGAATGCAGCGGCACGTAATGTGTTACGGCCATTATGTCATGTTTTTTAAGGTATGCAATCAACTCCTGCTGCTGATTGGTTTTTATATAAAACATATGGGAATTGTGTTGGCATTCTGATGGGACGTACGGAACTTCAACTTCGGGTAAATCAGTTAACGCATCGTAATATTGCCTCCATGCACGTAATCGGCTCTTATTAATCAAGTCGGCATGCTGTAATTGAACAGATAGATATGCTGCATTCAGGTCACTCAATAAATAGGATGAACCAACATCACGCCAAGTATATTTATCTACCATTCCTTTAAAGAATTGCTCCCGGTTTGTGCCTTTTTCCTGTAAAATTTCTGCGCGTTCAACTGCCTCAGGGCGATTTACAATTAAGGCACCACCTTCACCGCAAGTGAAATTCTTTGTTTCATGAAAGCTTATCGCGCCAAAGTGGCCAATGGTACCAAGGGGTCTTCCTTTGTACGTGCTGAACAATGCCTGGGCTGCATCCTCTATAACCCATAGTCCGTAGCGATTTGCAATGTCCATTATTGCATCCATATCACAGGATATACCTGCATAGTGAACAACAACTATCGCCTTTGTACGCTTGGTTATTGCTGCTTCAATTGCATCCGGTGAGATATTCATCGTATTAGGTTCGATGTCAACAAAGCGAATTGCAGTTCCTCTTAGTGCAAATGCATTGGCTGTCGAAACAAATGTGTACGATGGCATGATGACCTCATCTTCTTCTCCAACTTCCGTTAACAGTGTGGTCATTTCAAGTGCAGCTGTACATGATGGTGTCAGAATAACTTTCTCACACTGCAGTCGTGCTTCAAGCCAGTCGGTACATTTCTTTCCAAAAGGTCCATTTCCGGATAGCTTTGTTTGTTCAATTGCTTCCTTCATTGCTGTTGCTTCTTTTCCAATTACACATGGTTTATTAAACGGAATCAAAATTAATCACCTCACAACGATTGACTTGTAACGATAATGCCCGCAACAATTAACGATAATCCAACTACTTTTTTTACAGTTACGGGATCTCCGAAAATAATTACGGAAAGCAGAAACACCAGAACAAATGACAGACTCATAAAAGGGTAAGCATAGCTGATATTGAATTTTGTCATTGCCGCCATCCAGAAAAGGGATGCGATAAATGCTGAAATGAAACCGGAAAGAATCCAAGGATTGAGTAATAAATGCAGGAGGAAATATACTTTATCAATTAGTGCTTCTGGTAGTAAGCCTGCTTTATCAATCTTCCATTTTAAAACAATTTGGCCATAAACGGTGAAGAATATTGTGCCAAAAATATAAAGATATCCCATGATTACACACCTGGTCCGGTTACTTTATGGTAAACGTCGACTGTATTGATAAGCCTAAAGCCAAGTGAATAAAATAGATTTAATGAAGCTACATTAGCAGCTGAAATGGACGTCCGTAACTCGTTATACCCTAACTTAAATTGCTCGGCACAGCCTTGGCTCGTAAATGCTTTTGCAAGACCTCTGCTTCGGTATTCCTCTTTAATTCCAAGCAGAAGAACTTTGTCATCTTCATAAGCAAAAAACCCTGCTATATCATCTTCATACATGAGAGCGAAAATCTGATCCTTCTCTTGAAGATCCTTTACCCAATTCATGTAGCGAGTGTCAGCCATCGAATTAGGGATATTGAAATCACGATGAAACCGACCGTGCTTGAACGATTCTTCCGCTATTAGAATAATCTCAGATGGATTATAATCTTTCGTAATTGATGTAGCATCTTTATCGAAAAGGTGTAAGTTTTCTTTTTTACATAAGGGCTCGATTAAAGTGTCCATATAATAAAAATTATATTTAAGAAGGAGCTCCGGACTTTCCAAGGGGCCAATCTTAAGCGTGTAGTGTCCATCATACTTATTTGTTTCCTGAAGTGCTTCTTCAAATGTTCCGGTTACTTCAAATGTGTCCATATTAAAATTTCTCTTGTCCCAAGGGGTTTCCCGTAGGTGTTTCATATTATCAGCTCCGTTCGTCGTTATCTTCTGTCGTCTCACGAATTAAATAAAGTGGCCTTGCCTTTGTTTCATTAAATACCTTGCCTAAGTATAGCCCGAGAACGCCAAAGTTGAAGAAAATTAATCCACCAATAAAGTAAATGGAGACCATGACACTAGTCCAGCCTTGAACTGGTTCTGCTAAAAAGAAGTATCTTGCAAATAGATACATCCCGTAAAGAAATGAGCCCAACGAAATTAAGAAGCCGAATTGGATCGATAAGCGAAGCGGCTTATTTGATTGGGATATAATGGCATCAGTTGCTAGTGTCACCAGCTTTTTAATGTTATAAGAGGTTTTTCCTGCTTTCCTTGAGTTGTGCTCGACTTGGACGCTACTCGCTTTATACCCCATCCACTGAATGAAAAGCGGGAAGAAGCGATTTTGTTCGCGCATTTGCTTAAATCCATCTACCACTTTTTTGGAACTGATACTAAAGTTGGCAGCGGTATGGTCTGATTTCCCGCCTGTAAAATAGTCATAGACTCTGTAAAAAAGCTGTGATGATTTTCGCTTAAACCAATTGTCCTGACGTTGTATACGATGCCCAAATACGACCTCATATCCTTCTTGAGCTTTATCATACAATGTTTGGATTTCTTCTGGACGGTCCTGTAGGTCACAATCCATCACCACAACCCAGTCGCCAGTGGTGTAGTCAAGGCCGGCTGTTATTGCATGGTGCTGCCCGAAATTCCTGGCAAGGTCAATTCCTCTTATTCGATCATCTGTTACGCTTAGCTGTTTAATGGTTTCCCAGGCATTATCAGGACTGGCATCGTTTACTAAGATAATTTCGAAGTGGGCCGGGATTTTTTCGATGGTGGTTTTAATACGGTCATAAAGTTGGTTTAAACAAGGTTCGCATCCATATACTGGAATGACTACAGAGATTGTTGGGTGACTTGTTCCCATTGTTCCACATACCATTCAACCGTATTTTTTAATCCCTTATCCAAATCCATCGCTGGCTCCCACCCCAAGTTTTGCCTGAGTTTAGTATCGTCGACTGCATAACGTCTGTCATGTCCCGGGCGATCTTTTGTGAATGCAATTAATTCTTTACAGCTATGATTCTCGGGTTTTAGATGGTCCAGGATATCACAAATTTTCATCGCGAGTTCGATGTTTGTAATTTCATTTCCGCCACCGATGTTGTATGTCTCTAATGGTTTTGCATTATGAAAAATAAGATCCAATGCCCTGCAATGATCTTGAACATAAAGCCAGTCACGTACGTTTTTTCCATCACCATAGACAGGAATAGACTCACCTTTTAAGGATTTTGAAATAATTCTCGGTATCAGTTTCTCCTCGTGCTGCATGGGCCCATAATTATTAGAGCTGCTCGATATAACAACATTCATCCCATACGTATTGCCGAAGCTTTTAACGAGCATATTGGCACTTGCTTTAGAAGCACTGTATGGGTTACGGGGGTCATAAGGTGTATCCTCATGAAATTTCCCGAATGAGCCAAGTGATCCATAAACTTCATCGGTTGAAATATGATGGAAGCGTCTTGTTGCAAGTTCACCTTTCATTTCCCATGATTCACGAGCAGCCTGAAGCAATACGGTTGTTCCGAGTACATTTGATTCAATAAACGATGCTGCATCTTCAATGGACCGATCAACGTGCGATTCAGCTGCAAAGTGGATAACCCCATAAATATTGTAAATAGAAAATACACTTTTTATGAGAACTTCATCAGCAATATCTCCTTGAATGAAATGGTAATTTTCAAAATTATCCACTTCACGAAGGTTGGCTGTTGAGCCTGCATAGGTTAATTTATCAATATTTATCAGCTGATAATCGGGATATTTTTTCAAGAAGTAATGGAGGAAATTTGAACCAATAAATCCATTTCCACCTGTTATGAGTAATGTTTTATTCATTTTCTACCAGTCCCAACATTGGATTGCGATCAATAGATTCCCAGTATTGTTCTGTGTGTTTACGGTCAGCAATTTCGAGTAAATATTTCCCGTAATCGGTCTTCTCCATTGCTTTCCCTTTTTTCTGAAGTGCTTCTTGGCTCATATAGCCCATGTAATAGGCGATTTCTTCCAGACATGCAATTTTAAAACCTTGACGCTGCTGTGTAATTTTTACAAATTCAGATGCATCGAAAAGCGATTCATGTGTTCCAGCATCCATCCAAGCAAATCCTCTACCCAATAATTGCACGTCAAGCTGGCTGCCTTTTAGGTATTCTTTATTTAAGTCGGTAATTTCCAGCTCGCCTCGCGCTGAGTAGGGTAGTTGTTTAGCAATCTGGACAGCTCGGTAATCATAAATATACAGCCCCGTTACGGCAAAATCTGATTTTGGCTGTTCCGGTTTTTCCTCAAGGGAGATTACTTTCTGATTATGATCAAATTCTGCTACCCCAAACCGATGAGCATCTTTTACACGATATCCGAATATCGTTGCGCTTCGATGATTTTCAAGTGCTTTTCTAAATAGGGTCGTAAACCCTTGGCCATAAAAAATATTATCACCTAGTATAAGTGTCACATCATCTTTTCCGATGAAATCCTCAGCTAGAATAAATGCCTCCGGAATCCCATTTGGATCGGATTGTTCCATGTAGGTGAGGTTGATGCCAAGTGATGAGCCGTCGCCCAAGAGGTCCTTAAAGCGGGGTTTATCTTCAGGTGTGCTAATAATCATGATGTCTGTAATCCCACCCAGCATTAATACTGATAATGGATAATAAATCATAGGCTTATCATAGACAGCCAGTAAATGTTTGCTAATACTGTCAGTACTCGGAGAAAGTCTCGAACCGCTACCCCCAGCAAGAATAATACCCTTCATTAAAATCACTCCTTTGATAGTGGTGGTGCCTGTCACTTCCCGGTTTATGTCGGTTTATGTCAAATAATATTTTGCTTACAGAAATGGCTCTGTTAATAAACATATAACCTTTTTACCGCTGTAATAATCTTACATTTTCGTTGCATTTTTATTACGAATAGGAGATTGTTTTTAGTGAAGATGGGCTATATTGTTTGTAATTGAAGTCTGTTTTGTTTAGTAGGTTAATAGGTATTTAGAGGAGGGGACGTATGACCCAAAAAATTGCCATATTGATATTGCATGGAGCAGGTACTCCTGATAAACATTTCGCTGAGAAAATGATTAGATGTATTTCGAATCGCTTTGAGAAAAAGCTAGGGGTAAAAAGCTCAGAGCTGGAGTTTGAGCCTGTGTTCTGGTCGGCTATTTTTGCAGGTGAGCAGGAGGAGCTTTGGAACAATCTGCAACAGAATCAGGATTTGGATTATACACGGATGCGCCGATTTGTAATTGAATTTTTATCCGATGCTGTTGCGTACCAGCCTACGAGTTCGGGCGGGCAAAACTATGATAAGGTTCATAAGCTGGTTGCTAAAGCCATTCGAAAGTTAAAAGAACGGGCTGGAAAAAACGCACCACTTTGTGTCATCAGTCATAGCCTTGGAACTGTAGTCGCGAGTAATTATTTTTACGATTTACAGTTCAGACGTGAAAATATGGGAGTAGAAACGAGGAAGTGTACCCACCAGACACCGATTGAACAGTGTGAGACGTTATCTCTTTTTTATACGTTGGGAAGTCCAATGGCATTATGGTCGATGCGATATATTGATTTTGGCTCACCGATTGCTGTTCCGTCACTTGATTTAGAGAAACTTTACCCAGGTTTAAAAGGAGAGTGGCTAAATTTTTATGATAAAGATGACGTTTTGGCATATCCGCTTAAGGGGCTGAACGGTGAATATAATCAAGCAGTGACAAAGGATGTTGATGTAAATGCTGGAGGCTTGCTGACAAGCTGGAATCCGCTCTCGCATACAAAATATGATACAGATTCGGAAGTGGTTCGCGCTGTTGCTGATGGGTTGATCAGGACTTGGAAGGTTGTAAATGACTAGGCCTGTATCTGTTGAAATGAGCTTGTCCTTTCTAAGCAAGTCTATTCTACGATCTCTTACCGTTAAATATTGAGTAGATTTGCAGGACTTTTGTCGGTATATATCGAATGAATATAATAATAGATATTAGAAAACTTGGCTTATCGCCAGGTTTTAATATAGATAAGCCTTAGTTGCAATTATGCAGTAAGAAAGGATTTATCTTTCTGTTTAGAGAACTTGGATTAAACATGGAGTGGAATCCTTATTTGTACTTGTTCAGTATTATCTTGTTAAGAAACAGGGGGCTATGTCATTGCAAACACAGGAAGTTATTTTGGAGCCACAAAAGAAAAAAAGAAATAAGAAAAAAATAATTCTTATCAGTCTCGGAGTATTGCTGGCAATAGGGCTTAGTTTATTCATTTTTGCAAACGGATACATAAATAAGTCACTAGCAGAGACTGAAGGGACAATACAGTTGCCATCATTGGAAAATGAGGTGACAGTGACAACAGATGGGGATGGTGTCCCGCATATTAAGGCGGAAAATAATCATGATCTTTACATGGCCCAAGGATACATACAGGCCCAAAGCAGAATGTTCCAGATGGAAATGTCACGCAGGCAGGCATCTGGGACGTTAAGTGAGATTGTTGGCGAAGCAGCTGTCGGTCATGATAAGTATTTTCGTTCACTTGGATTAAGACGGGCAGCGGAGGAGTCGTATAATATCTATTCTGATGAAAGCAAGAAGGTATTGCAGTGGTTTGCTGATGGTGTAAATGCGTATATTAAACAGGCAAAAGAAGAAAATAGTTTGCCTGTCGAGTTTACACTTATGGGGTCTGAACCAGCTGAATGGACACCAGTTGATTCGTTGACAATAGGTAAATATATGGCGTTTGACCTTGGTGGTCATTGGGAGCGTCAAGCATTTAACTATTATGCTCTGAACAACTTTGCTGAAGAAAAGGCGTATGAGTTATTTCCTGTTTACCCTGAAAATAAGCCGACAATCATAGGCGAGGATGAAGTTGATGTAGCAGCAAGTTTTGAAAACGCGATTATTCCACATGCTTTTAATGGAAGCAATAACTGGGTTGTGAGTGGCGAAAAGTCAAAGTCGGGCCAGCCGTTATTAGCGAATGATCCGCATTTAGGTCTTGCGACGCCATCAATTTGGTATCAGATGCAATTAGAATCGCCTGATGTAAGCGTGAGTGGCGTTATTTTTGCTGGTGTTCCTGGAATTATTTTAGGTCATAATGAGAAGATTGCCTGGGGTGTTACGAATACTGGGCCAGATGTCCAGCAGCTGTATCTGGAAAAGAGAAATCCTGATAACCCTAATGAATTTTTGTATGAAGATAATTGGGAAGAAGCTGAAGTAATCGATGAGCCGATCAAGGTTAAAGATGGTGAAACGATAGATTACGAGGTTATTGAGACACGTCATGGGCCGATAATTTCAGAACATGCCAATGAAAGCGCAAAGGATACAGTTATGTCCTTAAGGTGGACGGCTCTAGAAGCAACGACAGAGCTTGAAGCCATTTTGGAAATAAACCGTGCATCTAATTGGTCCGAATTTGAGAAAGGACTGGAAAAGTTCCTGTCTCCAGCGCAAAACTTTGTGTTTGCATCTAGTGATGGGACGATTGCTTATAAAGCAAATGGAAATATTCCTATTTATGAAAATGGTGAGGATGCACAGTTACCTCTCGAGGGCTGGGAAAAAGAGAATAACTGGAAAGGGTATATTCCATTTGATGAATTGCCGACAGTAGTTAATCCTGATAAGGGTTTTGTTGCAACTGCAAACAATAAAATAATCGGTGACGAATATCCTTATCATATCAGCAACATGTGGGCGCAACCGTATCGTTATGAACGGATTGCTGAAGTACTGGCAGCAGGTAATGATTTAACGGCTAAAGATATGCAGGCGTTGCAGATGGATAAGATGAATTTACAGGCACGTGAGTTTGTACCAATGTTTGCTGAAACGTTAGATAGTGTGGAATTAACTGATGACGCGAAAAAAGCAATGGAACTTCTTTTGAATTGGGATTACAAGGACAATGTTGATGCATCACAGCCTTTAATATTTCACCAATGGCTGGATGAAATTGAAGCTATTTTATATGATGGTGAAATTCCAGAAGATGTCATGGACTTGTTTGGAAGCAGAGGACAAACAACCGATGAACTCCTGCGAAGAGGGAATAATTCGATTTGGATTCAGGAAAATGGCGGGATTAAGGAATTACTAAGCCAGTCACTCGAAAATACAATGGATAAATTGGTAAAAGAACATGGAAAAGAGCCAGCAGACTGGAAATGGGGCGACTACCATAAGGTTCAGTTTTATCATCCATTGTCAGATATAAGTCCGGTGCTGGAATTCTTTTTTAATAACGAGGATCCGATTTCTGTTGGGGGAAGCAGTGTTACTCCAATGGCTGCGAGCTATGATTCCGAAACTGGTATTGTTGATCACGGTGCATCATGGCGGTTTGTGATCGATACAAATGATATGGAAACAGGTTATCATATCGTTGGTCCCGGGCAAGCTGGACACTTCAAGAGTGATTGGTACCATAACCAAATGAATGACTGGGTCGGCGGCGGGTATCATGTGACTGAGATGAATGCAGAAAAAGGAATGGAATTAACGTTGACACCTTAAAAGATATAAAGCAAATTCGGCTGAAAATCCAATTATGAAGTTTAGAGGACACCAGATACCTTATTTGGCAAAAATTCCTTCTATTAAGTACGATGGATGTAAGTGTTTCCATGCTTGGATGACTACTAAATAGTCATTGTTTTGCAAACATAGCGTCCCGTGAGTCCGCTAATAAAAGAAAGCGTGCTTAGAGAAGATTTTTTCTCTAAGCTTTTTCTAATTCAAATAAGGTCTCCTCATCCCTCATTTAAAAGCCAACAAATATGCATTTTTGTGCTATTCCTGCTAAAATTAAAGGTGTATTACTATTATTTAAGATAGATGAGGTATAGCATGCTATGAGTCGCATAATGGATATTTATAAAAAACTTAACAATACAGATGAAAACAGCTTAAGTGCGGGTGATATTGGTGAGCAGCTTAATATAGACCGGTCCACAGCCAGTCGCTATTTAAATGATTTGGTAAAAGCGGAAAAGGTCATTAAGATTCCTGGGAAGCCTGTGAGATATAAAATAAAAACTCCCAGCAGCAATAAAGCATCTGGAACCGACGTAATTGGCGCAGGTGACAGTCTTCAGCCAATTCTGGAGACAGGAACTGCAGCGTTTTTGTATCCTTCGAGGCCACTCCCCATTTTATTGACAGGTGAAACGGGAACAGGGAAATCCTATTTAGCAGAAAAACTATCCAACATGGCGATAGAAAAGTCAACTGAGCGCAGGGAGGTACCTTTTATTGCCTTTAATTGTGCAGATTATGCGCAAAATGCTGAATTACTTGTGGGGCAAATTTTTGGTATTAAAGAAGGGGCCTTTACAGGGGCCACAGAGGATAAAAAAGGTTTAGTTGAACAGGCAGATGGAGGGATTCTTTTCCTGGATGAAATTCACCGTCTTCCGCCTTCTGGCCAGGAAATGTTGTTTTACTTAATAGATAAAGGGGTTTATCGCCGCCTGGGTGAGGCAACACAAGAACGAACTGCCAACATTGCGCTGATAGGTGCCACAACGGAGGATTCCGAAAGTTATTTGCTGCCGACATTATTAAGACGTTTTTCGGTTAAGTTGAACGTTCCGCCTTTAAGAGAAAGAACAATATCAGAACGCGAGGCATTGATTGAACATTTCCTCGCTGAAGAAGCTGCGAAAATGAATACTAATTTATCGATTGAAGATGCATGTCGGAATGCATTCCTGACTTATGATTGTCCTGGTAATATCGGTCAGCTGAAGAGTGATATTCAAATTGTCTGTGCGCGTGCTTATTTACGTTATTTAAATAAAGAAGAGGAAAATGTGCTAATCAAAATGGAAGACTTTCCTGGTAAAAACATGGCACTCATGCATAAGGAAACGGATGAACAAAAAGCGGTTCAACTAATTGAAGCAAATGAGTCAGACCATAAGCCTTTTCCCAATATTTATCAGCGGCTTGATAAGGGGTCGCAACAGAATGGAAATGATAGGCTTCAATCAGTAGTTTTAAATTATATACAGGATTTAACACAAAAGTATCAGCATCCTGGCTCAATGCAGCAAGGGTGGCAGCAGTTGATAGAGGAAGATTTGTATTGGGCATTAAAGAATGCGGCGAAACAACTGAAGGATATTATGCCAATTAATATTCATGAGAATCAGCTATATGTAATTGGTTTGCATTTACAGAATTATCGCAATCACCTTAAGAATAATGTTGATAAAGCTCCTATTCCCGAAATGATTCATCCGAATGAGGCCTATCGTCAGGCAGCAAGCCAGCTTGCGGCACATTTGAAAAAAACAATTGGACTAGACTTGCCTAAATCCGAAACGGAACTCATTGCACATTTTCTGACACCTGAGCAGAATTACAGCCAGGCTTCTGAACAAACCATAGCGGTTATTCTTGTCACCCATGGCAAGTCAACAGCATCCTCGATGGCCGAAGTCACGAATTATCTGCTTGGAAATAATGTAATACATGCAATTGATATGCCATTGGATATTGCTGCAGCAGACACATATGAACGAGTTAAGGAAAAAATTATTGGGCTGAACCATATAAAAGGTGCATTATTACTAGTTGATATCGGATCACTGATTACGATGGGTGATACAATTCAGCACGAATTGGATGTTCCGATTAAGACTCTATCAAGCGTTAATCTTCCAATGGTTCTGGAAGCTGGCAGAAAATCGCTTGTTTCTGATCAGACTTTGGATGACATCTATTACGAATCTAAAAAGGCAATGTTTACCTTTATGGAAAAAGAACAGGAGACAGCTAATATTAAGAAAAAGCGCCTTATTGCTACCGTGTGTTTCACTGGAGAGGGTGCTGCACAGTTACTAGAGTCATGGATTGAGAATCAATTATCAACACTTGATCAGGATGTATTGATTCGGTCAGTCAGGATTGATCCGAGCACGAAAGACACGTCTATCCTTGAGGACTTGAAAAGTTATTATGAAGTGATTGCTATAATCGGGACCGTTCCTGTTTCTATCGATGGTATTCCATATATTCCAGCGTGGGAGCTATTACAGCAAGAGGGTATTTCCAGAATGTTGAAACTGTTGGAAATCACCCGTCAATCAACAGTCCCCAACGTGGAAGAAAATATTTCAAGTGAAGAACTTTATGATTTAATTGTTCAAGGACTTGGAGAAATTGTTACCTATATTAATCCGAAGACAATTGCTGGAATCTTAAATGAGTTTATTCCGCCGATTCGCCATTACTATGGATGGGATACGAATAGGGAGCTTGGTATGTGGATGCATTTAAGTGTTTTAGTTGATCGGATTATCTCGGTTAATGTAAAAGGTACTAATGAACAATATATATCATCTATTCCATTAGATAATACAACAGCAATTACGGACAAAGAGGATAAGCTTTGGTCGCCTTTATATAACAAAATAGAAGAAGTTTTCCAGATTGAACTAGTAAGCGAAATACGTAAGGAACTGGTAAAGCTCTCTCGTTAAATGTGTGCAGAAATTATTGCACACATTTTTTTGTGCGCTTTTTTAACTTATATTAAAATATAGCATTATTACTATGACAAGGGTTAGAAGAGTATACCCGTGTGATTAATATATATTGGCACAGTTTTTGCTTTATGATATATGTAAGATGTGTTAAAAGTTTCAATTCTGTAAAAAGGTATAGGTAACAACAATTTTGGGACTATAACAAGGGGAGGGATAAAATGAAAAAGTTTCTATTTATTTATGCACTCGCATTTTCACTGATTTGGGTGGGATACGGTCTGTATTCAGTCATAACGAATCAGCCTTCCGCAAACCTTATCCTGGGAATTGGTGTCGCATTTTCATTAACTATTTTCGCAGCGTCATGGTTTTCATATTGGCTGATGGGTCATTACAAAAATGTTGATGCATTAGCTAGAAAAATTCTATCAAAAAATTAATCTAAGGAGTGGACTTACATGAAATTAATTATCTTATGCAGCTGGGGAGCAACTTCAAGTCAATTAGCTAAAAAGGTTCAGGAAGCGGCAGAAAAAAGAGATTTAGATTTTCAAGCTTTTGCTGGTGGAACCGGTGAGTTTAAACAGAAAGCAAGCGAATATGATGTTGCATTATTGGAGCCACAGGTTCGTCACCTGAAGAAGGAAGTTACAAAAGTGGCAGATGAGCATAACATTCCGGTAGAACTTGTTGATCAGCGTGCATTCGCATTGATGGATGGCGATAAAGTACTTGATCAAGCATTAAATTTAGTGAAATAAGGGGGAGAAAGACATGAACATAGCAACATGGCTAGAAGATCATCTTATGGAACCATTGGGAAAAATTGCCCAAAATAAATACTTGCAGGCAATTCGAGATGCATTCGTTATTTTTGCATTACCAGTTATTATTACAGGTGCGTTCTTCTTAATTATTGCCAACCCACCATCTTCTTTGGATTGGGGAATAATTAATGCGTGGGAAAACGCAGTACAGCCTATTCAGGCACAGCTACTATTTCCATTTAACCTGACCTTTGGATTAATGGCATTAACTGTGGCATTTGGTGTTGGTTATAGTTTAGCGATTCGGGAAGATATGGATGCAGTTATGGCAGGTATTCTTTCGATGCTAGCTTTCTTTATGACTGCGTTTCCAGTAAAAGACATTACACAAGTCCCTTTTGGTGAAATTTTAAACTATCTAGGTGGACAAGGGTTATTCGTAGCAATTATATTAGGTATACTAACAACTGAAGCAATGCGTTTTCTTATTAATAAGGGTGTTGCCTTTGAAATGCCAGCAGGTGTACCACCATATGTAATGCGAACCTTTCGGGCACTTGTTCCATTCATGTTAATCCTTCCTTTAGTGTGGATTTTGGCATGGATTGTCTGGGCAAACTTTGGCGTTACAATTCCACAATTAGTATTGGACGCATTTAGTCCATTTGTTGCGGCATCAAACTCTTACTGGGCTGCACTCGGTATGATTTTATTAATGCTTGTTTTGTGGTCAATTGGTATTCACGGAATGAACGTCGTATCTTCTGTTGCCTATCCATTTTGGATGACGCAGCTAGCTAGCAATGCTGATGCTATTGAATCAGGAAGTGAAGCAACAGGTATTGTTACAGAACCTTTCTTTCATATGTTTACACATATTGGTGGCTCAGGTGCAACATTAGGACTGGTTATCTTCATGGTCTTCTCAGCGTCAGCACAAATTAAACAAGTAGGGAAGACAGCTATTATTCCGTCATTCTTTAACATTAATGAACCGGTAATTTTTGGACTTCCGATCGTTCTGAATCCGGTTCTGATTATTCCATTTATATTAGGTCCAGTAATTATTGTTACAGTCAACTATATTTTGTTTGCAACAGGTATTTTGCCACCTGTTATCGTTCAACCACCATTTACGGTACCGATTTTCTTTGGTGGATTTATCGCTACCGGTGGTTCATGGCTGGCGGGTCTTGTTCAGATTATGAACGCAGTAATTGCAACGGTGATTTATTACCCATTCTTTAAACGATATGAAAAACAACTTGTCGAAGAAGAGCAATCAAATAAAGAAGAACAGCCAGCTAACAGCTAGAGAGGAGATTGCGCTATGAATTATGAAGAAATAATGATGCAGCTTATTTTACACGGTGGAAACGCCCGTGGTGCAGCTTATGAAGCCCTGAATGAAGCGGAGGAATATAAGTTTGATGATGCTGAGAAGCTACTAGAGGAAGCAGATGAAGAATTTCTTAAAGGTCATAAGTATCAAACACAGCTAATCCAAAGCGAAGATGATACTGTGCCAAACTTCTTCATGATACACGCACAGGATCATGTAATGACTGCACAGGCAGAGATACAATTGATCAAGCGAATGATAAATCAGTTGAAATCACAAGAGAACCTGGAAAAGCGTATCGAAAAGCTTGAACAATAAAATTTTGTAGTATATACTGCCTAACATCACTGGTGTTGGGCAGTATTTATATTCAGTTGAAAGGATGAGATGATGAGATTTGGTACTATTGGTACAGGGTGGATTACGGATGCATTTATAGATGCGGCTAAAAGTTCCGAAAATTTTATGCATAATGCCGTTTATTCCAGGACTTCTGAAAAGGCGAATATGTTTGCTGACAAACATAATGTTAGAAACGTGTTTACAGACATCGAACAAATGGCAAAAAGCGGTGAAATAGATTGTGTTTATATAGCATCTCCAAATTCGATGCATGCAGAGCATGCGATTATATTTTTAAAACAAAAAAAACATGTTATTTGTGAGAAGCCGATTTTTTCAAATACGAAAGAGTGGAAAGAGGCTCATCAAATAGCTGAAGAAAATAATGTTTATTTATTCGAGGCAATGCGTAATATACATTCACCTAATTTTAAAAGTTTGCAGGAAAATCTTGATGAAATTGGAAAAGTTCGCAGTATGTCGTTGCATCTTATTCAGTACTCTTCTCGTTATGATAAGTATTTGAGAGGAGAAAACCCAAATATCTTTACAGCGGAATTTTCTGGTGGAGCGCTTGTTGATCTCGGTGTTTACCCGTTATCTGTTGCAGTAGCCTTGTTTGGACAGCCTGAAGATGTTTCATACTTTCCGGTTAAATTAAAAAGTGGGATCGATGGTAATGGCACATTAGTTTTAACGTATTCTGATTTCACTTGTACGATTCTATGTTCAAAGATATCCAATTCCTTTAATGCCTGTGAGATTCAAGGTGAGGAAGGTACACTAGTATTTGACGATGCTGGGGAGATAAATAACCCGCGGCTATTTAAGACACCATCAAAACAACGAGTATCCTTAAATTCTGTGAATCAAGACAATAACATGGTGTTTGAGATTGATCATTTTGCTAGCATTATAGAAACAGGAAATGACCAGGCATATAAGGATCTGAATGAATTGAGTTTCAATGTACTTTCCGTAACGGAAGAAGCCCGTAGACAAACTGGAATTGTATTTGCTTCTGAAAAATAGATACGGCTTGTGCTGGAGGGTAGGATAAATCATTTTTTAGTTGCCTGATTGAATCTAAGGCTTGAACTCTAAAATGATAAGGGGTTCCGAGGAAGCAAATAAGCTTTCTTAGAACCCCTTTAACGATTAGCCATTTTTTTCTAACGAGGCTGGGACAAAAGTGATTTGATCAAAGTGAAAAGTGCAACTGTGACACTCACCAAAAGACTTGGTGAATCCTAGTTTTCTAATGGTGCAGATTAGGTATAAACTGCGACATACTGTGGAAAATATTCAGCCGGTTCTCATAACCCTGATGAGTGACCGTTTCTCGATGTTTGGATAGAATTCGTGCTCTCATAAGCTCGATGAAGACACATTTCATGCTATTTAAACAGTGTTCGTGCTCTCATAAGCTCGATGAAGACAAGTTTCATGCAATTTAATTAGGGTTCGTGCTCTCATAACCTCGATGAAGACACATTTCACGCAATTTAAACAGGGTTCGTGCTCTCATAACCTCGATGAAGACACATTTTATGCAATTTAAACAATTTTCGTGCTCTCATAACCTCGATGAAGACACATTTCATAAACTGCGTATTAACCAACCATTTTATCCTGCTATTATTCGTCTTTAAGTGAAAGTTTTAGATATGTCCCTGTTTCGTTTTTCTTAACATTATTTATGTTTGTTTGTCATATACTCTTAAGTTGTACTTGGAATACTTATTACGTCTCCTGCATATACTATTTTGTTGATATTCTGTGAGAGGATGAAGTGAATTGTGCGGGATTACTGGATTGGTGAATTGGAATAATAGCGCCTGGAACGAGCGACCTGCATTGGCTAAGATGACAGAAACATTGACGTTGCGTGGCCCGGACGATACACAAGTTTGGGTGGATAAACATGTGGCGTTTGGTCACAAAAGGCTTGCTGTTATTGACATTGAAGGTGGAAAACAGCCAATGCATAAGAAGAAGGATGGATTTTCTTACACGCTTGTATATAATGGTGAGTTATATAATACGGAAGAATTACGAAAAGAATTACGAGACAGAGGCCATGATTTCAGTACAACATCAGATACAGAAGTGCTGCTGACGGCTTATATCGAATGGAAAGAAAATTGCGTTGATTTTCTTAATGGGATTTATGCTTTTGGAGTGTGGGATGAGGAAAAGGAACAACTGTTTATGTCACGAGATCGACTTGGGGTTAAACCGTTATTTTTCCATGAGAATTCAGGACATTTTCTTTTTGGATCTGAGTTAAAGGCAATTTTAGCGCATCCAGATATGAAGGCGGAAGTTGATCGTGATGGACTTGCTGAGATATTTGGCTTAGGTCCATCGAGAACACCAGGACATGGAATTTTTAAAGGAATTGATGAATTACGGGCAGGTCATTCTTTAATTTTTTCTAAAAACGGACTAAAAGTCTGGAGATACTGGAATGTAGAGAGCAAGCTGCATCATGATTCAATAGAGGAAACATCCGAAACAGTACGGGAGTTATTTGTTGATGCTGTTCAGCGTCAGCTAGTTGCTGATGTACCAGTCTCAACATTTTTATCAGGTGGCTTGGATTCAAGCGCGATTACTGCTATTGCTTCTGACTATTTTAAAGCAAATGGCAGAGGGCAGTTGTCTACGTTCTCGGTAGATTATGAAGGTAATGATCAATACTTTGAGTCTAGCAAATTTCAGCCTTCCAGTGATCGACCATGGATTGAAAAGATGGTTCAACACTTTTCAACAAATCATCATGATGAAGTGATGACGGGAAATGAATTGGCGAGTTTGCTAAAGGAGTCGGTTGATTTACGTGACCAACCAGGAATGGCTGACATTGATTCATCACTGTTATGGTTTAGCAGGCGTATAAAGAAGCATACAACAGTGAGCTTATCTGGAGAATGCGCAGATGAAATTTTTGGTGGATATCCTTGGTTTCATGATCCAACAGCCTCTTCAGACGGTGGTTTTCCGTGGATGAGATCCCTGGATGAAAAAATAGGTTTGCTTCACCCAGAGTGGCAAACAAAACTAAATCTTAAAGACTATGTATATAATCGCTATAAAGAAACGATTGATGAGACACCAAGACTTGATGGGGAGAACGCGGAGGACACAAGGCGCAGAGAACTATTTTATTTAAATATGCATTGGTTTATGGCGCAATTGCTTGATCGAAAGGATCGAATGAGTATGGGTGCCAGTCTGGAAGTTAGGGTGCCATTTGCCGATCATAAATTAGTAGAATATGTTTGGAATATACCATGGGAAATGAAGAATTTACATGGCAGGGAGAAAGGTATATTACGAAAGGCTATGGAAGGTATACTGCCGGATGATGTTTTGTATCGAAAGAAAAGTCCATATCCAAAGACTTTTCAACCAGAATACACCAGGCAAGTGGTTAACTGGATGAATGAAATTTTAGCAGATTCCGGTTCACCGCTATTTGAATTTATAGATCGAAAAAGAGTAGAAGCTATTGTTCTTAGTGAAGGGAAAGAATTCAAAGAGCCATGGTATGGCCAATTAATGAAAGGTCCGCAGCTGATTGCGCATTTGTGTCAGATTAATTATTGGTTAAGTAAATATAATGTAACAGTCCGCGATTAATTACTGGAACAGTAAAGCAGCTTGCCAAGTCAATTCGGCTTTTGGCAAGTTTTTTGCAGTTGAAACAATTTCATAATTCAAAAGTAACGCAGTAAATCCAAACTAATTGAAAATGTGCTAGGACTGTTGATTTCCTCTGCAGGCGGACGCTTTGCGTGGGCAGTTAAGAAAGTTACTGCATAAGTGCAGCTGTGGATTAGCTGTAAGCCAAGTTTTTGAAGTTTTTCAATGTTTATTTTGGATAATTTTTATCACTACTATACATCCTAACTTTATAGACGCTTAATTAAAGGTGGAATTGCAGGATGAATATAGCTAATGTCATGACAATTATTGGCTTTGTGGTTGTCTTTCTTATTTTAATTATAGTAGTAGTGACAGGTATTTATTTATATAACGTTGATCAAAAGCAAAAGCAGCACCCGGTTCTCCGTAATTATCCATTATTAGGGAGGGCACGGTATTTTTTTGAGAGTATAGGACCCGAGTTACGGCAGTATTTTTTCAATAATGATAATGAAGGAAAGCCCTTTTCACGTAATGACTTCCAGCATATTGTTAGAAAGGCAAAATATAAACGTGATGTTTTTGGCTTCGGATCACAGCGCGACTTTGAAGCAGAAGGATATTATATACGGAATTCAATGTTTCCAAAGCTCACTAAGGAATTAAAAATGGATCAAAAAACAAAAGCAAAAACGAATCGTTACTTACTGATTAAGGAACCCATGTTTGCACAAAGAGTGGAAAAGTTAGAGGAACATGAATCTTCCGTGTATCTGCTTGATGAAAAAGATACGATTGTTATAGGTGGGCAATGTAAATATCCATTTAAAGTAAGAGGTCAAATAGGTATGTCAGCAATGAGCTATGGTTCATTAGGCGACAGGGCAATTACTGCACTCTCTGAAGGTTTGGGTATGGCAAAAGGTACGTGGATGAATACCGGGGAAGGCGGGCTTTCGGATTACCACTTAAAAGGTGGCGTTGACCTTATCATGCAAATTGGCCCCGGTATGTTTGGTGTAAGAGACCGTGAAGGCAACTTCAATTGGGATGAGTTACTTGAGAAAAGTAGGATTCCAGAATTAAAGGCTTTTGAAGTAAAACTGGCACAAGGCGCTAAGACACGTGGTGGACATGTTGATGCTGAAAAAGTTAATGAAGAAATTGCCAGAATTCGTATGGTTGAGCCATTCAAGTCTATTGACAGTCCAAATCGATTTCCTGAATTTAGTGATATGCCTTCGTTATTTAATTTTATTGAACGAATTAGGGAACACACGGGGCTCCCTGTTGGAATGAAGATTGTAATTGGAAGCCACATTGAAGCAGATGAATTAGCAAAACAGATTAGAGATACGGGAAAAGGGCCGGATTTTATAACAGTAGATGGTGGTGAGGGGGGAACGGGTGCATCTTATCAAGAACTAACAGATAGTGTAGGTTTGCCAATAAGATCTGCATTGCCTCTAGTTGATAACGCGTTGAAAAAATATGGCGTTCGTAATACTGTGAAAATTATTGCTGCAGGGAAGTTAATCTCACCGGACAGAGTTGCAATAGCGATTGCTATGGGGGCAGATCTTGTTAATATTGCACGTGGTTTTATGATAACTGTTGGCTGTATTCAAACGCTGCAATGTGCATCGAATATGTGCCCTGTTGGGGTGGCAACTACTGACCCTGATATGCAAAAAGCCCTAGTAATTAATGAAAAAAAACACCGTACAGCAAACTATGTGATTACGATGCGAAAGGGATTGTTCCGGGTTGCTGCTGCATCAGGGCTAGATTCACCAGTTCATTTCAAGCGTGAACATGTTGTTTATAAGGATGAAAAAGGTAAAACCTGGTCAATGGATGATATTTATCAAACGATGATTGAAAAAGGAGGAGAAGGGTCTGCCAATGCCTAACATTAGCGGTTACTTCTAAGGTAAATTATTTTCCAAGCATTTGGTCCACTTGATCTCTGTTGTCTTTAATCCACTGCTTTGCGGATTCTTCAAATGAAACATCGTTAGTTTCGTGTTCTTGCATCATTTTTTCTAAGTCATCTACTTTAATACTCCAGTTGGATAAAATTTCGTATGCCTCAGGGTGCTTTTTCTCCAGTCCCTGATAAGAAAGTACATAAACATTATCGTATTTGAAGTTTTCTTTTGGCTCTTCTAAGAACTTAAGATCATATTTTGCAAACATGGAATGCGGGCGCCAACCTGTAATGATAACAGGTTCTTCATTTTTAATTTTATCGTCAAGTACGCCTAGCATCGCACTTTCACTGGATGGTACCAATTCATATCCATCAAGACTATAATCTTTCATAACTTCTTCAGAAATTGAAACTATTCCCGCACCAGGGCTAATTGTATATACTATACCACCAAATTTATCTGGATTTTCCTTGATGTCCTCTATTGAGTCTTCTTCAACATAGCTAGGGACTACCCAGCCTAATGGCACGTTTTCATAACTTGTTGCAACCTTTTGTAAATCATCTTTATATTGATTCCATAGTTCCTTCTCTGTATATGGTAGCCATGCATCCATGAAAACGTCAATTTCTTCTGATTGCAGGCCTTCAAAGATCAATGGTTGTGACAATAGTGATATTTTTATATTGTATCCTGCTTTCTTTAAAATTTGTTTAGCAATTTGTGTTGGTGCTTTTGTGCTTGTCCATTCAGTTTGTCCAAATACGATTGTTCCCTCTTTATTATCATTAAAGTTTTTATCCTGTTGGTTAATGGATTCGTCTTCTGTGTTTCCGCATGCAGCTAACAATAAAAGTCCTATTATAAAAAGTAAACTTACTGATTTCCTCATGTAAATTTTTCGTCCTTTCTCGATTGTTGTATGTTACTAAACATTTCTCACATATCCCCATTATTAATGTTATAGACTATAGTACTTAGATAGAAATCAGACTTTTTGGAAAGAGATTGGTGGCGAATTCGGCTACTGAAAAATTGTGAGGAATTTATATTTGGATCCACATCTAGAAGATGAATTCTTAGAGAACATTGTGTATATATTTTTAACTGATTTTGATAAACTATTCTAAAAGAGGAAGTTAAAAGAAAGGAATTAATAATATGACAATCGATGGCAGGCACAGGAAGAATATTTATCCTGGGTTAGAGGTAGAAGTTATTTTAAAAAAAGATCAGAAGAGTGGTGTACGTACGGCTGGTGTTGTAAAGGATCTCTTAACTAATTCGAGTTACCATCCGCATGGAATAAAAGTACGACTGGAGGATGGACAGGTTGGTCGTGTTTGTACATAAAAAATGGCAGGATTGGTTTGAAGACCAATCCTGCCATTTCGTTTAAACGGTTAAACCTAACTTTTTTAATCCATTAACTATTCCATCATCTGAGACAGTGGTTGTTTTATCCTTGGCATATTGGAACAGTTCATTAGGAGCGTTTCCCATTGCAAAGCCTTCTCCAACAGCTTGAAGCATTTCTTTATCATTCATACCATCGCCAAAAGCTATCGATTGTTCACGTGGGATATGCAACAGATCAAGCACCTTATCAACAGCAATTCCTTTGTTAACGTTTTTGCGAATAATATCATAACAATGTTCGACACCAGGTACATGAACTGGAGATAGATGAATATTAGCTCCTAATTCATATAGGGCAGGTTGTGATGGGGATAAATTCATTAATGTTGCACCTAATATTTTATCTTTATTCTCCCCATTGTAGAGCTCACTTTTTTTCATTTGAAATGTTTCAATAAAATGGGTGACAAGAGGTCGTGTTAGTGTTGTGTAGTAACTTGTATCCCTTGTATATAACACTAGTTCATGATCATTTTTTTTAGCTATATCCAAAATTTGCTCTACGGTGTTCTTGTCCATTGGTTCATTTACAACGGTCTTATCACGATAGACTGCAAAAGCACCGTTGTATCCTATATACGAATGGATATCGAGTTCTTTTGCTAAATCATGAATCTCATGTAATGGACGACCTGTCGCGAGGAATACTTCAACACCTTGTTCTTTTACCTTTGTTATAGCATTTTTTGTAGCTTCAGTGTACGTATGATCTGGCTTTAAAATAGTACCATCAATATCGAGAAATAATATTTTGTATGTCATGTAAATCTCCTTATATTTTTTTGACAGAAAAGATACCTTCTTTACTGCATAAGTGCAACTAAGGCTTATCTATATTAAAACTTGGTGATAAGCCAAGTTTTCTAACATATATCGTATTTTAGCATAGACAGTCATTATTTTGTGTAAATATGTTTAACTTTCTTCCATAAGGGTTAGATTATGTGGGAGTAGGCAATAGGATCTACTTTACAAGCCGCATTATAAGGAGTGTATAGATTATGGCAAGACTAGAAGGAAAAACAGCAATCATTACTGGCGGTATTGGCAAAAAAACAGCTGAATACTTTTTAAAAGAGGGTGCAAAGGTATCGCTGGTTGATATGAAGCAGGATGCACTTGATAATGTGAAGTCGGACCTTGAGCAATACGGTGATGTTATGACAGTCAAGGCTGACGTTACGAATGAAGATGAAGTGAAGAATTATGTTACTAAAACAATAGAGAAGTTTGGCAGTATAGATGTGTTTTTCAATAATGCAGGTATAGAAGGAGAAGTTGCCCCAATTGCAGAACAGAAGGTTGAAAACTTTAATAAAGTGCTGACTGTAAATGTACAGGGTATTTTTCTTGGCTTGAAGCATGTGATTCCAATTATGACAAAACAGGAGAGCGGCAGTATTATTAATACTTCTTCTGTCGCAGGGCTAATCGGATCACCTGGTGTTTCACCTTATGTAGCTTCCAAACATGCTGTAATTGGATTAACAAAGTCAGCCGCATTGGAGGTTGCAGGTTCGAATGTGAGGGTTAATTCAATTCATCCTTCACCAGTCAATACTAGAATGATGCGTTCCTTGGAGAAAGGCTTTAATCCTGATGATGCCGAACAGGCAAAAGAAGAACAGGAAAATGCTATTCCAATGGGCCGTTATGGTGAATCCGGTGATATTGCAAACTTAGTACTGTTTCTAGCCTCTGATGAAAGCAGTTTTATCAGTGGTTCACAGTATCGCATTGATGGTGGAATGGCAGCACAATAAGAAGTGTTAGCATAAAAAATTTAAGAAATAGGATTAAGGGAGACCATGAAGTGGGGCTTCCTTTATTTAGCAGATAAGAAAAGTGTAAATTCTTTCTTACTGAATAAGTGCAACTAAGGCTTGGCGATAAGCCAAGTTTTCTAATGCAATTTTTAACAGGGGTAAAATTTAGTAAGTTATCAAAAAATAACACTGAACAGGTTATTGACTGTTCAAAAACCCACGAGGAGTGATCAGTTATGGCAGGTAACAATAATCGTAATGATTTGTTAGTGCCTGGCGCGGATAATGCAATGAATCGCATGAAAGAGGAAATTGCAAGTGAGTTTGGTGTTCAGACTGGTGCTGACACAACTGCACGCGAAAACGGATCAGTGGGCGGCGAAATGGTTAAACGAATGATCAAAATAGCCGAATCAAGCATGTCTGATACAAATAAGTAGCGTTTGTATTAGTGATGCGGGTAGTCACCCTAACTGCAAGTAGTTAGGGTGGCTTTTTTTAAATGAGGCTGAGGTGGGTGACACCAAAAGTCTCATTTGTATACTTAGGTATACTTTCATATTTTAATTTTATTTTGTATTGTTGTTGTATATACTTTTTGAAGTAGGCATGGGAATTTATAACCAGATCAACTTTTTGAATTTACATAAACATGATTATATGGGGGAAACGAAATGAATGATCAGTTTATGATTGCGCTTGATGAGGAATGGGTTGAATTAGTGCAGGAGGCAAAGGCAGCGGGTTTAAGCATTGAAGAGATTAAAGACTTTTTACAGAATGGACATGAAGACAGCTAATTTTTTTAACTTTATCGTTCTGTTTTAAGAACGAATTGCTCAGCTAAAGGAAAAATAAAAGCAAACCTAATTAGTGGGTTTGCTTTTATTTTTTTAGTTGCTAAAAATAATCTGAATTTTTCTAAGACTTTTGCAGGATTTTTTAGTACGATAAAGAAATATTATTGTATAAGCATTAATATGTTTTAATAGGTAGTACTTTAATCAAATTTGAAAGGAGATGAGAACATGGAGTTTGGAATTCTTTCGCTATTGCCCCCAGTTATTGCGATTGTGCTGGCCTTGATCACCCGTAATGTAATACCTGCATTATTTGCTGGTGTCTGGCTTGGTGCAACGATGATGCATGACTGGAATCCATTAATGGGATTGTACGCAAGTTTTGGTGATTTTATCATTCCTAATGTAGGGAGTGAGTGGAGTGCAACTGTTTTAATTTACTGTGGACTTTTTGGAGTTCTAATCGCTTTTTTGCAAAAAACAGGTGGTGCCCACGCTATTGCACATTCCATTTCCAAAAAGGTGAAAACGCCAAGGGGGGCACAGAGTTCAACGTTCCTATTTGGTATCATTATTTTCTTTGAGGACTATTTTAATGCACTGACAGTTGGAAGTGTTATGCGATCGGTAACAGATAAAATGCGTGTATCAAGAGAAAAACTTGCTTATATAGTTGATTCTACCTCTGCACCAATGTGTCTGTTAGCACCAGTATCAACTTGGGTTGTTTTTGTTATGGGGCTTATCGGTGCGCAGTTTGTAGAGCTTGGTATGACAGGGTCAGAGTATATGACATATATTTTCACGATACCGTTCAATTTCTACTCGATATTAGCACTTGCCCTTGTGGCAATTATTGTCTTTATGAAATGGGATTATGGTCCAATGGCAAAAGCTGAATACCGTGCACGTACAACTGGCGAAGTGATTCGTAAGGGTGCTGAACCACCGTCAGAGGATAAAATGGCTGATGATGTAAAATTGGCTGAAGGTCATACTCCAAAGAAGCGAAATATGATTGTTCCAATTGTAGTGCTTATTGGATTGATTCCACCACTATTCTTGTGGACAGGTGGATTTCCTGAAAAAGATTTTGTTGCGGCAGTTGGTGAAGCTGACGGCGGAAAATCAATATTAATTGCTGCTTTTTCAGCTGGGGTTGTTGCTCTTATTATGGGCATGCAGCAAAAACTGTTTTCATTTAAAGAAGCGATGTCTATTTATGTAAGTGGCTTTAGAAGTATGATGCTTGTGTATATTATACTGACGCTGGCTTGGTCAATTGGAAGTGTAACATCTGAACTGGGAACAGCCGCATATATTGTTGATTTTGCGGAACAAACAGCATCGCCAGCGATAATTCCAGTATTATTGTTCATTATTGGTGCAATTGTTGCTTTCACAACAGGTACTTCGTATGGAACATTTGCTATCATGGTTCCAATCGCAATGCCGATTGCTGATTCGATGGATCTTTCCATGTACTTGGCAATTGCAGCAGTTCTAAGTGGAGGGATATTTGGTGATCATTGTTCTCCGATTTCCGATACAACTATCCTGTCTTCAGCTGGGTCTGCGAGTGACCATATCGATCACGTAAATACTCAAATTCCTTATGCAATAACAGCAGGAATTTCCGGTATAGTTTCATTCCTGATTGCTGGGATAACAGGCTCTGCAATTCTTTCTATTATTGCAGGAGTTATCACGCTAATTATACTGGCCTTCATTTTAAACAGGGTATGGGGGCAGAAAATACCGAATGAATCGAGTTTAGCTGCTTAATAATGAATGCTCTTCAGTTTATATTTACTGCATAAGTACAACTTTAAAATTCATCACAAAGAATTGGTGAATGCCGGGGTTTTCTAAGAAAATGATCATAATGAAAGCAAAAAGAGTAACTGCCTATTTTGACAGTTACTCTTTTTTCGCTAAGAAAAATTCTACAGCACTTGTTAACGATTCTGCATTTGGTTACAATGATTTATCATCTACTGAATCCAGCCAATTTTCAATTGATTCAACAATCGATTCAACGGCTCCTTCTTCAAATGGAGAACGGAGATTAGCGGCTTCGACAAGACCCAGGAACGATTTTGTTCCACCTAATTTACATAAGTTAAGATAGTCGCTCCAGGCATTATCGTTTTCATCAAATGATCGTTTCCAGAATTGAAAAGCGCACATTTGAGCCAAAGTGTAGTCGATATAATAAAATGGAACCTCATAAATATGACCTTGACGCTGCCAGAAACTCCCTGTTTCCAAATAAGCATTGCCATCATAGTCACGATGGGGCAGGTAAATTTCCTCAAGTTTTCTCCATGCTTGCTTACGTTCATCTGGTGTCCAATCTGGGTTCTTGTAAACTAGATGCTGAAATTCATCAACTGCAACACCGTATGGGAGGAACTGTAATCCTTCTGACAAGTGAACGTACTTATATTTCTCAGTGTCTTCCTTGAAAAATAGCTCCATCCATGGCCATGTAAAAAATTCCATACTCATCGAATGAATTTCTGCTGATTCACACGTCGGCATTAAGTACTCAGGAATTTCATTATTACGACTGGAGTAAAATTGAAATGCATGACCTGCTTCATGTGTTAGAACATCGACATCACCTGAAGTACCGTTAAAGTTCGCGAAAATAAATGGTGATTGATAATCTTCAATGAATGTACAGTACCCACCAGCCTCTTTGCCCTTTTTCGCTTCAAGATCCATTAGGTTTCGATCAAGCATAAATCGGAAAAATCCTTTCGTTTCCTGAGACAGCTCTTCGTACATCTTCTTCCCGTTTTCAATAATCCATTCTGGTGTCCCTTTTGGAGTTGCATTTCCTGTTTGGAATCTGAAGTTTTCATCATAAAACTTGAGTGAATTAAGACCAATTCTCTCTGCTTGTTTTTCGTAAAGTTTAGTAGCTAGTGGAACGATCGATTCACGGACTTGTTTTCGGAAAATATCAACCATATCAGCGTCGTAATCGATACGCAGCATTCTTATGTAACCAAGCTCGACGAAATTTTTGTAACCTAATGTTGTTGCGATTTTATGCCGTGTTTTAACAAGCTGGTCATATATGTCATCAAATTCCTTTGCATGTCCGGCGAAGAAACCTGCACTTGCTTCAACAGCTTCTTTTCGAACTAATCGATCCTTACTTTCGGTAAATGGTGAAAGCTGTGCCAATGTGTATGTCTCTCCCTGAAACTCTACCTCGGCCGAAGCGACTAGCTTTGAGTACTGTGATGATAACCTGTTTTCTTTTTGAAGCAGTGTAATAACTTCAGGTGAAAAAGACTTGATTTGGTAGTCAGCAATTTGAAATAATTGCTTGCCCCATTTTTTCTCAAGTTCGTCACGAAAAGATGAATTTACCAGTTCTTTATAAAATAACGTGTCCAGCTCTTGTATTTCCGGTTCGATCTCGTCGAAAAAATCCCGTTCTTTCTGATAATAATCATCATTTGTATCAATCGATGCACGAATATAAACTAGATTAGAAAGTGTAGACAATCGGTTGCGGAATTCGTTTATTTTCTTGATAGCTTCATTTTGCTGATTAATTGATGGTGCATTTGTGAACTTCTCTAATAGCTTGTTGAACGTCTTCTTTTCCTGCTGCATGTCAGGTCGCTCATATGTGTAATTTTCAAAAGACTGCATGGTATTCCTCCTTGTTATAATTATCGTATTCGACATTTTTCGTCGAAATCCTTTTTCGTAGTTAAGTTTCTTACTGCATAAGTTTAACTATAACATTCCGCTGCAAAGGCTTGCACGCAAGGAAATCACACCCTTTAACAAATCCCAGGTTTTCAAAAGAAGGTAAAATATGTGATATACTATCTTTCTAAAATGATGCGGAGGTTTTTTACATGAAGCCAAAATTTGAACTGACAAAAGAAAAGAAAGCAGGGATGGTAGAATTACTCAAAAGATATTTTTTGGAGGAGCGGGATGAAGAGATTGGCGACCTTGCTGCAATGTTAATGCTGGAATTTATTATCGAAGAAATTGCACCGGTATTTTATAATCTAGGTGTTGAAGATAGTCACGCATATATAGGTGATAAGTTGGATGATATGTTTGGGATTATGAAATAACTGTAATTCTGAAAAATGAGATAATTTAATTGACTTTATTAAAGCTCCGGGATAGACTGAATGATAATAACAAATAATGATGAGGTGATATTATGTTTGTTACTACTGTGACTATTGGGCTTGTGTTAGTAGTTGTACTGATGCTCTTCAACATCGTCCTGAGTAAACTATCTTCTAAAGATAGGTACATATTGTATATGCCTGGAGTTGTGCTATTTGCTACAGGGTTAATCCTATTTATCGTCGCAACTATTGGAGATAAAATTGTAATAACCGGATTAGGCCTTGGGGGATGGGGAATTGCATGCATGTTCGCTGCAGCTATTGATTTTACTGTAACTTCAATAGTGGACACATACACACATTCATAAATAAAGTTAATCGGCTTGAGGATAATTTACACATCTCCAAGCCGATTTTTAATGAACTACTGTCCAACCGAAACTGCGGAATCCGTGATTTCTTTTGGAACCGTGATATCATCGTGCTCGTTAAATTCGCTTATGGTATATTCTGCATTATGATATGTTTCAACCTCACCTATTTCTCCTGAGGTAGTTGATTCATATTCAAATGTGTAGCCCACCATATAAAGTGAATCTTTATCGATTTTTATTTCATAAGTTCCATTGACATTCATATTATCATAATGTTCCTTTAAAATACCTTCCTGTGCTGCAATCCCAGCCCCCATTACGGCTGATTTATATTCTTCATTTGTACCGGTAAATGTTAAAACAAAATGGTTGCCATTGTCATTAACTTCAAATGCATTACTGAGATTGACGTACTCGGTCAATTGGTCCGCCTGTAACGTAGTAAACAAACTTCCATAATCTGAACTAGCAGGCATCTTCATCCATTGATCTTGATCTGGTGATTTTATATACATTCCGTCTGCTACTTTGTAGAGTTCGACGACTCCACCGGAATCCGTATTACTAGTTGTCGATGATTTCATATACATATTGGATTGATCAGCTAAGCTAAGTTCCATTGTCAGTTCAGTTGTTGCTTTTTCATTCTGCCCACTAATAGTACTGTCATCTGTGAATTCTCCTTTTACTAGATAACTGGACACCTCTTGCATTGCTTCTGCTGATTTTTGAAATATCTTCTTGGCGTCAGAACCAATAAGATTACCGCTTTCGCTGGGTTCCTCAGCTTCTTCGGGATCCTCTTCTTTTGTACTTTCTTCAGTGTTCTCATCACCGGTATCTGATGTTTCTTCATTCGTTTGTTCTTCTTCTGCGACAGCATCTTTTTCCGTTTTATCTTGATCAGCATTGTCACTGCCGCATGCTGCGAGAGCCATTACACAAATTAGAAATAGTAAAGCTATTATTTTCCTCATAGGCCACCTCTTTTAGGGTTATTATTAAACATTAGCATACGAAACAAGCTGTTGTAATGTATCCTCAAGTATATAAATTTACTTTACAGGTTCAGCAGCTTCTCGAACTTCTTGTGGTACAATAAGCTCAACGTAAGCATTGAAGTTACCATAGGAAAACTCGCTTTTTTCATAGATATGCCCTTTACCAGCTTCCCCAGAGGTGGTCGCTTCATATTCGAGCAAATAGTTTGTTAGATAAAATGTTTGCTTATCAATGGTCAATTTGTAGATTCCAGTGACTTTCATATTATGATAGAAATCTCTGAAAAAATCATTCAAGACTTTTTGACCTGCGCCAAAAACGATTTCTTTAAATTCCTCATCAGTGCCAGAATAGCTTAGGATGTAATGGTCTTCTTCATCAGTAACTTGGAAAAGGGAACTGTAGTCGGAATAAAAGCTTAATTGCTCATCAAAAACAGTGTTGTATAGATTATTAACTGCGTACTCAGCCTCCATTGAAATCCATTTGTTATTCTCTTTCAGGTAATACATTTCTTCATTTAGATACATTTCCATGTTACTGTCAGGCTCATCGTTGGCTTCAATTTTAACGGTTTGGTGGAGCGTCTTTTGCTCTCCGATCATCATATCTGCATTAATATTGATTATTTCAATACGTTTGACATCATTGATGATTGCATCTGACACTGTGGTACCGCCCATGTATAAACTGTCAACATTCTTCATTGCTTCACTGGATTTTCGGAGAATTGCTGCAGCGTCCGTTAGTTTAGCTGTTGCGTCTTCACTTTGATTCGTTTCTTCCATGTTTGTATCATCGGTATTTGTTTGCTCGTCTGATTGATTGCTATCATCTTCATTTGGCTGTTTCTTTTTTTCGCCAGTTTCATCATCATCGTCTTGCTGTTCTTCTCCGACTTCGTTAACTTCCTCAGTTGTTGCTTCTGTTTCTTCTACTGTATTTTTGTTGGTTTCGTCATTCATTACTGGTTCTTCTTCACTGCATGCGGTCATTAATAATAGGGTAATCCCCATTAAGATAAAACCTGTTAACTTCTTCATATGCACACCTCTATTAGTGTTGGTGCTCAAACTTTACCACACTAAAAATAGTGCTGTAATGTATACTTAAGTATAAAACAAAAGCGCAAGCGCCTGTTCAGCGCCGTATGGACTGCGCCCGCGCATCGCGTGTGGGTCGACGTTGCCGCGCAAAGCGGCGGTCTTAGTCGATCTTCCTTTTCCCTGAGATAAAGGATACACGAAGAGCGTAAGCGATTCGATGTTGACTTATCGTAGACACGGGGAGGGAAGTCCACTAGGCGCTAGGTGCTGGAGCTGGACGTCGCTGATTCGGAAGTCCAGTAATCCACAGCACTTAAATTTTATAATTTCCTAAATAAAAAAAACAGCCATGATTAGGCTGCTTAGTTAGTCGCAAATTTCCCTTGATACATACCGACATTGATTGGGAAGTGACAAATGCCCCTCGAATCTACTTCAGATATGTTTTGCCGTCATGTTGTTCTATTTTTCGTTCCTTCATGAGTTTCCCTAGGGCACGTTTGAAGGCGGCTTTGCTGATATTAAATGTTCCTTGAATATCTTCAGGGTCACTTTTATCGCTGAATGGAATAACGCCATCACTCTGTTTAAGGTGCATTAAAATGTTATCGGCATCTTGACCCATGCTGTGTTGCTTAAGCGGCTTAAGCGAAACGTTTAGTGTCCCGTCTTCTTTTACATCGATTACCCGTCCTTCAACCCATTCGCCGAGCCGTGGTTCTTCTTTTCGTTCTGTATGATGAATAAATCCGCGATAACCGTCTTCAGATATAATAGCTGAGCCTTCCTTGCTTGTTCGATACACACGTCCGCTGAATGCCTGCTTTAACAAGTCATCTGGTGCTAGATCCCACTGTCTCTCAACGACGCCCTCGGATGCCGGTATTGCCAGCAAGCGGCCTTTTTGGTCTTTTCCTAAAGTTACGTAAAGCATATCACCGATTATTGGCCAAACGCTTTCGAATAATGGGAGATCATCGATAGACACAAGCATCTCTTTTGCGATACCAATGTTTACAAACACGCCAAGACCTGGCATGACTTCAACAACTTCAGCCCAGTCATACTCGTCCATTTGTACAGAAGGGAGCTTGGTGGTTGCGATGAGCTGTCCTTTCTTATCAGTGTAGGGAAATACTTCAATTTCCTGTTCTGGTTCAAGTTCTGTGTCCAGCTCATTATTGTGCAGAAGTACATCGCCCTCTAATACGTAACCAGTATCAATTTTTCGAAGTACCTTAAGTTTTTGGATTAATCCTATTCTCATTTTTGTTAGCCTACTTTCCTTATATGTATTGGAAAAGGGGTACTCTTACTATAAGAGTACCCCTTTGATTTATAAAGTAACACATAAGTTTCCATTTTTATATTTATCCCGAATTGATTTATCGGGTGGGAAATCACCATTTATGGGATTTCGCTTTTACCGCGGTCATTGTTCCACTGGGGTTTTCTTCCTTAAGCAACGTCAGCCCTACCTGCTCTGACGTCCTTGCGACCCCTTAGTCGCGCCAGTGTGAATAAGATCTTCAAAAACTTACTAGCAGAATGCCAGAATTTCATACTTACTTGTTACTTCACTTATAACTTATATATAATCTCACATAATCTTACGCTTGTCAACATTTTTTTGGGGAAGTGTTCGACAAAAAACGGGAAGTGACAGGCACCAACATCAACGCTTATCAGTATTGTTACAGTGACGGTGCTGCTAAATGTAATTGCGTGATGTTTTCACTTTTAATTTAATGGGTATTTTAATGATATGCACAAAGTTGAAAGGGTGAATTATATGATACGGACAATTTTAATGGTAATAGGTGCGATTGTAGTTATTGGCTGGATACTTTCAATGTTATAATAAGAGTATGAAAAATGTAGAATCCGGAGTCCTTTCTAAGAAGGATTCCGGATTTTCATAAGCAATTTGCCGAAAGGAATGTGATTAGGATGGATCTTCAACTAAAAGGAAAGTCTGTACTTGTAACAGCTGCCAGCAAAGGACTTGGAAAAGCAATTGCTACTGAATTTGCACAAGAGGGTGCTAACGTTTTAATAAGTAGCCGAAGTGAATCTTCACTTGCCAGCACTGTTAGAGAGATTAAGAAGAAAACGGGTAATGAGAATGTCAGTTATATTGTTTGTGATATGAAAAATACTGAGGAAATCAGGCAGATGGCAGAGCATGCGGTATCTGTATATGGGACTGTTGATGTTTTAGTTAATAATGCAGGAGGGCCTCCAGCTGGAAAGTTTGCTGACATGTCAGATGAGGATTGGTACCATGCGTTTGAACTGAATCTTCTAAGTTTCATTCGAACAACTCGCGTGGTCATTCCATATATGAAAAAACAGGAGATTGGTCATATTGTAAATATTGCTTCTTCATCAATAAAACAAAGTCTGGATAATCTTATATTGTCCAATACGATGCGACCTGCAATTGTTGGACTTGCAAAAAGTCTTGCGCGAGAACTTGCTGAAGATAATATTTTAATAAATACGGTTGGCCCAGGAACAATTGAAACAGATCGAGTACTGGAATTGAATCAGAAAAAATCGGATAAACAAGGAGTTTCTGTTGAAGAGGTAAAACAAGAAGCGGTTCAGCAAATACCAATGAAGCGATACGGAGAACCCGATGAATTTGCAAAGGCGATTGTGTTTCTTGCATCTGGTGCTAATACATATATTACCGGACAGTCGCTTATTATTGACGGCGGGCAAGTGAAGGCATTGTAAATCATATTATATTAGAAATCCCTAACATGATCAGTAAAAATGGAGGTAACAGTGCAAACCGTTGCATCCATTTTTTTGTGGCTAAAAAAATTCCCAAACGGACTCCACATAATACGAATCCCCCGCTCATAAGGGCTATTGAAACAGCGGTTGTGACTGGTGAATAGCCTAGCATAGCTGCTCCAAGACCAGCACCAAAAGCGTCAATTGCCAGCGCGAACCCTAGAAGTAGTGCCTCGTTTGCTGAAATGGTCCCGGACTGGTCCAAATCGGCTTGAACGGGCTGTTTCATTACAGTTTTAAAATTGCCCCAAGCTTCATCATTTGAATTTATATCAGGATCTGGTTCACTTTTGGAACGAGTAACATTATATAAACAAAATAAACCAATTAAAAGCAAAATAATACCGCCAATCATTTCAGCTACGTCAGGTGTGATAAAGGATCTTAATATGTTACCAATTGTCATTGATATAAAAACAATTAATCCAGAACAGAACATAATTATACTTAATGCAGTAAATGGAACCCGAATCCGTCGCATTCCATAGGTGATTCCAACTCCAAATCCATCGATACTTACTCCAATAATTAAAAGTATTAATCCAGCATTAAAGAGCATTTATATCAATTTCCTTTCTGCAATTATCTAAATTATTGTATGGATATAATAATGAGTTGTGACCGTCCACAAATTTAGTTCAATTATGGTAAAGTAGCATGAGAGAGTAGTTAAATAAGAAAGGGTTTTTTAAATGAGCAAAACACTAGTATTAGCTGAAAAACCTTCTGTCGGAAGAGATATTGCTAGAGTGCTGAACTGTAATAAAAAAGGCAATGGCTTCCTTGAAGGATCTAATTATATTGTGACATGGGCACTTGGGCATTTAGTTACCCTGGCTGACCCGGAAGTTTATGATGAAAAATTAAAAACATGGCGCTTAGACGATTTACCAATGCTCCCCTCGCAACTAAAGCTAGTTGTAATCAAAAAGTCCGGCAAGCAATTCAGCACAGTGAAAACACAAATGAACAGAAATGATGTGCAGGATATTGTAATTGCGACTGATGCTGGACGTGAAGGTGAATTGGTTGCTAGATGGATCATCGAAAAAGCACGTGTTAAAAAGCCAGTGAAGCGATTGTGGATTTCATCTGTCACAGATAAAGCAATTCGTGATGGGTTCAAGCAACTTAAGCCTGGAGGAAAGTATGAGAATTTATATGCCTCTGCAGTAGCTCGATCTGAGGCTGACTGGTATGTCGGTTTGAATGCAACTCGTGCGTTGACAACTAAATTTAATGCGCAGCTATCCACTGGACGAGTGCAGACGCCGACACTTGCAATGATTGCAGCCAGAGAGAAAGAAATTCGGGAATTCCAGCCACAGAAGTTTTATGGAATTGAAGCAAAAACATCAAACGGCGTTACACTAACATGGCAGGATGCAAAAAATAACGGTCGGATTTTTTCCAAAGAAAAGGCCAATACATTACACAATCAGTTGAAAAACAAACCTGCAAAAGTGGTAAACGTTCATAAATCCTATAAGAAAAAATATGCACCACAGTTGTATGATTTGACGGAACTGCAGCGTGATGCAAACCGCATCTTTGGATATTCCGGAAAGCAAACATTATCCCTGATGCAGAAACTATATGAACAGCATAAGGTACTCACGTATCCACGTACCGATTCAAGAGTTATCTCGACTGATATTGTTCCAACATTGAAAGAGCGCGTTAAGGCATGTGGTGTTGATGAGTATGCACGATTTGCCAATAAAGTGTTAAAGCGCGAATGGAAGTTGCCAAAATCCGTTGTTGATGATACAAAAGTTTCCGATCACCATGCAATCATCCCTACTGAACAATCGGTTATTTTAAGTGAATTGAATGATAAAGAACGTAAAATTTATGACCTTGTTGTTAAGCGGTTTTTAGCGGTACTGGCTGATCCATATGAATACGAACAAACTACAATTGATGTGCATATTGAAAATGAACGTTTTTCCACTAAAGGAAACATCGTTAAGAAATTAGGATGGAAAGAAATTTATAAGGAAAATAATACTTCAGAGACTCAGTTACCAGCTATCCAACAAGGAGAATTATTTTCAAATGTTAAAATTATGCAGACGAATGGTGAGACAAAACCGCCCGAGCGCTTCACAGAAGGCGGATTACTTCAGGCAATGGAAAATCCTGTCCGTTATATGAGCTCTGATGAGAAGCACTTAGCAAAGACAATTAGCCAAGTTGGCGGTCTTGGAACAGTTGCGACACGAGCCGATATTATTGAAAAGCTATTTAATAATCAGTTGATGGAAATGCGTGGAAAACATATTTTTATAACTTCAAAAGGTCGACAGCTGCTTGATCTTGTCCCTGAAGACCTGCAATCACCAGCTCTTACAGCAGAATGGGAGAATAAACTTGGCCAGATTGCTGAAGGTAAGCTTGATAAAGATCGTTTCATCAAAGAAATGAAGAGCTATGCCCGTGAAGTTGTCCAACAAATAAAAAACAGTGATGAAACGTTCAAGCATGATAATATGACAGGGACGAAATGTCCTGACTGTGGAAAATTAATGCTGGAAATTAAGAATAAGAATGGACGTATGCTCGTCTGTCAAGATCGCTCATGCGGACACAAAAAGAATATTGCCAAGCACACCAATGCCAGATGTCCAAATTGTCATAAGCGTTTAGAGCTTCGTGGTGAAGGTGAAGGGAAAATGTTCATTTGTAAATGTGGTCACCGAGAAAAATTATCAGCTTTCAATAAGCGAAAAGAAAAAGAGAAGAAGCATAAAGTCTCTAAAAAAGATGTGAATAAATACTTGAAAAAGCAGGACGACGATGGTTTTAAAAATAATGCACTGGCAGATGCGTTGTCCAAGTTAAAAGAATAAGTTTTCTTTAAGAGGCTGGGACAAAAAGTGTTTTAGTCAAAGTGAAATCCGAACTTTGTTCAAAATTCTTGAAATAGAATTTGAGTTAGTTCGGTTTTATTTAGCAGTTAAGAAACTAAAACTACTTTTTACTGCATAAGTGCAACTATGACATTCACCAAAAGGCTAGGTGAATGTCTAGTTTTCTAATGTTGCTGTTTAGATATAAAATACGAACTCAACCAGTTCTCATAACCCCATGAGTGAACGTTTCATGCTATTTGGACTGCGTTCGCGTTCTCATAACCTTAATGAAGACACATTACAAGCAATTTAAACAACATTCGTGCTCTCATAACCTTGATGAAGACACATTACAAGCACTTTAAACAACGTTCGCGTTCTCATAACCTTGATGAAGACACATTACAAGTAAATTAAACAGCATTCGGGTTCTCATAATCTTAATGATTGAGCCCGTGGCTAGTAGATTGCGAAAGTGATAGCTTGAGCTGATGTTGCATTGGTACCGGTGTGGTACAAAAGAAAGATTTCACTGTATCGCATTTTATATCATCTTCGTATTAAATCAACCATTGAAAATGAACGTTCTAAACATCCTATCCTGTTATTATCTTTCTTTACTGTGGAAAGTCTTAGTTATTTTCCTGTCTCTTATATTACTAATCGTTTCTCTACTGGATTTGGTGGCATTATTTTTGGAATTTAATTTTTAGCAGAGAAGAAAGAATAAATCCTTTCTCATTGCATAAGTACAATCAGGGCTTATCTATATTAGGGTTTGGCGAAAACCCCAGTTGTTTTATAATAAATAATGCCACTTATTTCAGATGACTTACGATTATAGGAGTGAGCCCCCTCATATAAGAAATTGAGTGGGACTAAACCTTTTTTTCTATTCATACTTTTCTAAACTTATGGTAAACTTGTATGCAAGCTTAGAAGTTATATTTCTATAGCTATTTAAAAGCATTTATTAAATATTTTTTGGGGGGAAGAAACATGTCAGATAACGAAGAATTGGAAAAAGCAACTGGAGACAGAACGATACAAAAACTGGACTTTAGACTCGGGGCAGTCGGGGCAGCTATACCTTTATTATTTTTCGTAGTTTGGGCTATTTCGATTAGTGTACTAAAGCTATCGTCCGAAGTTGGGCTAGTTATGGGTGCCGTTATTGGTCTAACTCTTGGTTTACTTTTTTGTAAAAGTAAATGGGAAGATTATGCCCAGGGTTTATTTGATGGGCTAGCACAGCCAGTTGGTGTTATTGCAATGGTAGCATGGTTTTATGCTGGTATGTTCGCACAGGTGTTACAAGCTGGCGGACTAGTAGAAGGTCTTGTATGGATCGGAGCTATTACTGGCCTTACTGGTGGTTTATTCGTTGCATTAACCTTTCTATTGGCAGCAACATTCTCAACTGCTGTTGGTACCGGGTACGGAACTACAGTTGCATTCTGTACGTTGATGTATCCAGCCGGAGTTGCCGTAGGGGCAGATCCTGTATTCATGTTTGCAGCAATTTTAGCTGGAGCGGTATTTGGTGATAACCTTGCACCAGTATCTGATACGACAATCGTATCGGCAACAACACAGGATGCTGATGTACCTGGGGTTGTGCGTAGCCGTTTTAAATATGCGGTTGTAGCGGCAGTGCCGGCAGTTATTCTATTTGCAATCTTTGGCGGTGGTGGTCAAACACAGGCTGATCAGGGTGCACTTGATGCCATGATTGAATCGACTACCCCTGGTGGGCTTATTATGCTCGCTCCGTTTGCACTTGTACTTATATTAGCTTTATCTGGTCATCATCTACTAACATCGTTAACATGGGGAATTATCTCAGCTATTCCACTTATTGTTCTAGCAGGATTAGGAACATTTGGTGATATAATTAGTTTTAATCCTGATTCAAGTACTATTGTTGAGGGTGCATTGGTAAGCGGGTTGACTGGCTATTTTAATATGGCAATCCTTATCCTGTTAATTGTAGCCGCAGCTCACTTGTTAAAATTAGGTGGAACAATGGAAGCAATAACGAAGGGCTTAATTAAGTGGATTAAAAATTCTGTCCGTAGAGCCGAGGTTGCTATTTGGGGTATTGTTGCATTATTAAATAGTGCTATTACAATTAATACTGCAGCAGAGATTGCAGCTGCACCATTTGTTAAAGAATTAGGAACAAAATATCAAATTCACCGTTACCGTATGGCTAATATGCTTGATGCAGTAACTTCTGCATTAGGATATATCTTTCCTTGGGGTGCGCCAGTGTTATTGGGCTGGTCTACCATTAAAACAATGCAGGGTCAGTATGATTGGCTGCCTATCGTTGAGCCGACTGCTGTGTTCCCGTTTGTTTTCCAAGGCTGGTTCTTGGTAATCGTGATGCTTATTGCTGCACTAACCGGATGGGGACTTCGTTTCCAAGGGGAAAATGGGGAAGAACTAAAAGAAAGACCTCGTAATTAAATTTATAATAACTAGTAGAATGAAGAACTTAACCGTTCTTCATTCTTTTTTGAGCAGTTAGAGCGTAGTTGAGCCGGCTTGGTAGACATTAGCGATAGCTTAGTATATACCGCCTTGATATCTGGAGTGGTTCATAGCAATTAAGTATCTTTTTGGAGTGCTTAGTTTAAAAGATGGAAGGAAATTATAATAAGGTTTTGTTCGCAATTTATATCTTTTTCTGAACATCAATCTTTTAGAAGACAGCTTTAATTGATGATTTGAACCCTTCATTTCACGGGATATATATTTCACTCGAATTTATGTTTAATGTAGGAAGAAGGGGATTAGGAGAGAAAGAAGTATGAAGAAGGTAAACTATGAGGATATAAACATTCAAAAAATTGCAGTTCATCCATTGTATCAAATGATGAAAGTATATTTATATTTTGTTGATGGTGTACTTGTTGACACTGGTCCTAGTGTGCAGCGTAGAAATATCATTCGAGCGTTTAGGTCATGGGATGTTCGGCAGGTTGCTATAACACACTGTCATGAGGACCATGTTGGGATGTTACGGTGGGTTGCTAATAATTTTCCTGCGAATATTTATAGTCATACAACAGCAGTTCCTGCCTTAAGCAAACAAGTAAAAATACCTTGGTACCAAGGGTTATTCTCCAGTCATCAGTTTGAAAGTAAGGTAATCCCATACCCTGACAGTATCCGGACATCTAAGTTTGAGTTCCTTCCGATAGAAACTCCTGGTCATTCTTCAGATCATGTATGTCTCTTGGAACCGAATAGGGGATGGCTGTTTTCTGGTGATTTTTATATAACACCCTACCCAAAGGTATTTCTAAAGGGTGAGTCAATTGCTTCCTATATTGATTCACTGCAAAAGCTTAGTCATTACAATTTTAATACCGTACTTTGTGCTCATGAAGGTGTGGTTCCCAATGGGAAAGAAATGATGAAGCGGAAACTCGATTATTTACAATCCACTAGACATAAAGTAATCCAGTTACACCAAAAGGGATATACCGATAAGGAAATTATCAAATATATGTTTCCAGAAAAAGTTAAATTGGAGTTAATGTCTTTTGGTTCGTTCTCCCGTCTTAATTTCATACGATCGTGTTATCAAGAGACTGGGACATAATTAAAAATCTCTACTCTAAAGACGAATAATAACAGGATAAGTTGTTTAGAACGTCCATTATCAATGGTTGAACCTAATACGTAATTGATATAAACTGCGACGTACTATTTAAAAAGTTTGAGTGCTATGATGCCGCTACGGAAATACACTTTGCGCACCTAGGGCGGCTGATGAGCCTCCTTGCTCCTACGTCGCTGCGTAGTCTCATCTAGGCCTCAGCTCCCACAGGAGCATTCCTATTGGGGAGACGTCCCCCCCTCTTGAAACATAAAAAGGTCCTCCGTTAAGA
>NZ_JAGGKK010000024.1 GCF_017873675.1 Virgibacillus litoralis
TTTACAATATTCAATTTGAACTCTTTGCTATATTTAGCCATATAAAAACACCCTAAAAGTTAGATTTTTAACTCTAACTTTTAGGGTGCAGTACCGTATTGTGTATTCAATACCTACATTGACCTTTTTTATTTTCCAAACGTATTTTTCATTCGTTCGAGTGGATCATCTTCTATTGCAGCATCCCATTGTAAAACCTGGTCGGCATTATAAAGTTCTTTTTTAAGTTCATTATAGTCTACGTTTTGCACGCTTGTTTTATTTTTAAAAGCAAGTCCAGCAACTGCTCCTGCTGATTGACCAATAATCATAAATACTGGTTCCATGCGGATTGACCCGTAGGCTATATGGGAACTTGATAAACAGACTGGAACTAATAAATTCGTACATTCATCTGCACGAGGTCGAATGGAGCGATACGAAATCGGATATGGTGAAATGGGAACTTCAACATCTCCCTCATTAACACATTTTCCATCCAATACAACCCTTCTGACATGATGGGAATCCATTTGATAGGAAGCAAGACCAATCGAATCATTAACACGCGTTTTTCCCAGACAATTATTATCTGTCATTACATATTCGGATCTCATTCTTCTGCTTTCGCGAATATACAATTGTGGTGGCCAGTGCCCGGTACTTTCAAATTCATCTTTTGGCAACCCCCACTGTGAAACCTCCTCACGAACATGTAATGGAACTCGCGTGTCATTTGATAAGAAGTACAACATTCCTAAGTTATAATTCACATGATCCTGAAAAATTTCCTCGCGGGTCTGATAACTGCCTTCTGGCCATTGATAGTTCATTCCAATATTATCAGTTGATACAGCCCCATAGTTATTCAAATCAGATTTTCCATTAGGAAGCATTATATGAAGATTCATAGCATCCCATACACCTGCATTGATATAACGTAATAAAAGCAAATATCTATTTGAATCATACTTTGGGGGTTCTGGAAAAGAAACATGATTCTCAGGATCCTTTGTCAGGCAAATACGAAAATTATAGGATTGAATCAGGTGATCCCCATCTCCCTGAGATACCTGGGCCGTGGAATCCGCCTCGCTCACTCCATGCAACAGCCCACTATCCTTATCGCCTTCAATGACATATGGATCAACTGGCGTTTCGAATTTATGATGTGGCTCACCAAAACGAACACCATTATACGTTTCGTCATACGTCGCATTAGACTCGCGCCCCACCGTGTAGGAAATGTTCGACCTTGCCATCAAATCTCCTTCATAACTAGCATCCACAAAATATGTTCCCTTGAATGTATTGCCGTTTTCCATCACGATTTCGTTAATCTCTTTATCTTTCACTACGGCTTTTTTAAGATGCTGGTTATAATAGACTGGTATATTGTGCTCTTCTATCCATTTCGTGAATACGTGCTTGGCTGCTTTCGGCTCAAATGTCCACTGTTCTTCTTTCCTATAATACTTTCCTATTTTTTTATAGAATTCTCTTGAAAGACCGCCAATCGCATCTTTGGCACCTAAGTCAGTCGCTCCAAGTCCACTAGCAGTAATTCCACCGATATGATTTCCAAATTCAGCGATCGCAACGGTCAGCCCCATTCTTTTTGCTTGAACTGTAGCCGTTATACCTGCTGGTGTCGCACCATATACAATTAAATCTTTTATAATTGTTTGCGGGTTGTTCAAAACTTGTGATGGCACATAGTAGTTAAGGTTACTAAAATCCATTTTTTGCCTCCGTTCTGTGCTTTCGCTAGCCATGCCTCTAAAAACTAATACATTGCTTATCATTATAGTATTAACATTAAGTCCTTAATAGGTCTTTAAACATTCCGGTGGACCAGAAGCTTCGCGTACCCCTCTGTTACTACTACAATCGAATCTCCCGTGAAAAAAGTGGCATCTGGGTTGAATAAAGTATTTTTTTAATTCAGATGCCACTTTTCATGCTTTGGAGACGATAGTACTTATGACAAAGGTATTTTCTGCTTTAGCAGAAAATGACCTATTGAAATTTAGTAGAGGATTTTCGGCGCAGGCCGAAAATCTACATCCTTGGAAGTCATAGCGCTCGAGTTTGAGGGCTACTCGCTCGAGTTTAGGTGTTCCTCGCTCGAGTTTTGGGGCGTTCCTGGTATTATGGCCATCAGTGAAAAAGTTGTTATTAAAATTTAACATGAATAATGGCACTTTTGTGGCTTGAGAAACGATTGTACTTATGAGAAAGGTATTTTCTGCTTTAGCAGAAAATGGATATAAAAAAAAGCACCCCATGAGGTGCCTAAATTTATTTCTCTTTATGATCACTATACAATGTCTGCATAAGATTAATTTTCTGGACATAATTCAAATCATTACTTTCAAACAACTTAGACACATCTTTTTCCTTGAACGCTGGATCTATTGCATTCATACCACTTGAATATTCGCTTATAGCTTGTTCCCAGTACGCGCTATTCATGACTGTCGACCATTCCGTCCAGGGACCCTGGTTACCTTTAATCAATCCGGCTCTTTTACCTATTCCCTCGTTTACCCAGCTTATAAATTGAACAAAGCTGTTAATGTACCATGGGTAATAAGGTAATCGTCCATCAACATGAAACAGCCATTTAGTGGGCTTTAACAATGGCTTGGTTGCCTTTTGAAACAGTCTCCTGTTAAGCTTCCATTTTTGTTGAACTGCAGCGCTTATTTTGACAGCATCTTTAGCCATAAAGGGTTCATAGGTGCGAAATAGCCTGCGATTAGCATGAAGGTTGGGTATATTAATATTCATAGAAATTGGCCAAAGCTGAAACCATTCTTCTGCGGATTCACTCCGAAAACGCCTAATATACTCTAAATGAGCTTGGCGTCGTTTAGTTAATTCTGAAAGTACGTCATCCGTAAACATATTATTTTTTAAATGCACATCGACTGAATGATCATTTCTTTTAATATGAGGTACAAATGGAAAGCGTCCTGAACCACCGAATTTTTTCACACATGCACCCTTTAAGGAAACATCTGAAAACAGTCCACCAAAAACAGCGGGATACTCGACCAACTTACAGCTTTTGTGAAAACCGTAAGTATGTGCGTGAAAATACTGTGAACCGCCACCAACCAAATTTGTGCTAGGCGGCAGTATTTCAAGATAATGCAACTTTCCCCGTTCAGCCAAGTTGAAATTGGCCCCATAAGTATTAGCAGCTCGTTTAGCCACTTTTCCTTCTCTGTTCATATGATCAAGGAAAATAAAGGCGTCTCGGGTAGTATCTTCAGGTAACAGGCCAGAAATTGTACGTGAGTCTTCTCCACCACTAATAAACTGCGCAATATGAGACATTTCATTTGTAATAAGGTCCACATATTTTTGTATACCATTTCTAAGATCGTCAGCTGCTTTATTGATTGATTGATACATGTCTTTTTCTTCAGGTAGCCAGTATGTATTTTTTTGAAATTCAAAGGTACTGCTTATGACAGAATACTCCGTTGCCGGTTTTATCTGGCGGATTGCATTGTACATTGTAAATGGAAAAGTTACTACACCATGAAGAATAAAATCGGCTTTTGATATGACATCTATTTTAGCTTGCTGCCCTGCTACATTTGCCAGTATATCGACGTGAGTTGACAGTATAATGGTTGATTCCTGGTATAAAAATACTGGGATAAATGACATTAAATCTGTTATACAAGTTACTTCTGATGAATGCTTATTAATAATCAATATAGCAAACGGACCACTCAAATCTTCATCCCATTGCATAACACCTTCACGCCAGCGGTCATAAATTGCTTTAGTACCTGCTACGCCTGAATTATTATTTAGGAACTTGTTATCCCGAAAGGATAATACAGGCCCACCAATTAACGCACAAATATGCTCAGAATTTTCATAAGGCTGAAATCCATTATACAGATTTCGGCTTACAGCTAGAGATCCCCACTCACCATGAAATTCTTCAACTGATGGTTTGTCCTGCTGGTAAATAGACTGAATATCCTGGGTTAATTTCCCCTTTTTTATAGACTCTTTAGAATATATGAAATCACTCATAACCTATCGCCATCCGATTGTTTATTTTCATAGTTTTTACTTATATGAAGCGTTATTAAAATTAAACTAATATTAAGTATTGCACCTGAAACTCCAAACAAGGCAATTGCCACTAAATCACTCATAAATACATAATAACCAATTGCTAAAGCAGCAATTCTTGTAATTAACATAAATACCGTGAATTTCAAATGGAAAGCTTGTGCTGCCAGAACAGGCAGTGCCACAACACTTGGTCTATTGATAAATCCAAAGAAGGTCCAAAGTGCAATCCATCGTGCATATTCCCCTGCTGTCACCCATTCTGCACCAAATACAAAACTAAAAAGCCAGGGTCCGAAGATGATTACAGTTGCAAAGGGGATTATCCCTACTGCTCCAAGTGCTATCGTTGCCTTTCTAATCAATTTTGTGAGGTTTTCACCATTGTTGGCAGCTTCAGATATTCGTGGATAAAAAACATCGCCTACCGATTTACTAATCAGTTGCGTTGGCAAGCGAAGGACCATTCTTCCAATTGAATAAAAGCCTACAGAAGCTGGACCAAAAAAACTCGTCAGCAATAAAATTGGCAGGCCCTGCGAGGCAGCATCCAGGAAGACTTCTGGTGCTCTATAGTATGGGAAGTCCCTGTATTTAGTAGCAATTTCCTTAATGGATACCTTTTTTGTATGTATATCTGTTTGCTTGTAGTCAGTTTTTCTAGCAAATATGACCATCATCAAGGCTCTCAACCCATTACCTAATGCTGATAGAATAATAAGAACAGCTGCCAACGGATAAATAAACCCAATTCCCACTTTACTTCCTTGTACAATTAAGGAATGAAGAAATGCCACTTTGGCTGTAATCGCAAATTGCTTTGTTCGAATTAACCATTGCTCTGCGACTTGCATAAAGCCTGAAAATACCACAACGATAGGAATTAAATACAAAAATGGAGCGATATCTCCCAAGTTAAATAATCTAACAACTGGCTGATGAAACACCAACAAGATAATAGCCGTAATAACTGCAATCCCAGTCGAAATATACAACGAAAGTATTATAATTCCTTTAGCATCCCGATCACTCTTAGGAAGTACAATTGCTATCGGGTAGGTCAACGCTGCAATAGGAGCAATAATGCCAACCACTGCCATAAATACCCCCATTAAACCAAAGGCTTCAGGCCCATACAAGCGAGTGATAAAGGGATAAAGTGCCATCGTTACTAATTGAGCTGCAGCTGTTCCAGATGCCATAATTATGACATTGCGTACAAATGGCTTTTTAGTTAACTTCAAAATTTTACGCTTCATTCAATACCCCTCTTAAAATATTGAATTTATAATAGTAGAAAATTATATATATGTTTTGGCACCATGTAACTCAAATCCTTTGTTATTGATCTGACACTTTTTACCTTACAAACTTCATTATATACATGAAGTTTTCGCCTTAGATTAATCTTACGACGATTTAAGACCACGAGCACTGTGTCTCTGATTATTTCTGAGAATAATTCTTCTTTAAACAGATTATTACGCCTGTTATGCTCCACCATTTTTGTTAGAACCTTTGGTAAATGTTCTAATGTACTATCGCTAATCTCACTTTGATAGTTATCATTGAAAAATTCATTAAATACCCTCAATTCTACTTCTGTTAAATCAAATTTATAAAAATCTAAAATGTCTCGATGAATAGAATCGTTTATTTTTTTCCGTTGAATGATCTTACTGGACTTTGATTTTTTTGTAACATTAGTGTGCCCAGTTCGATACTTAAGTAATACCTCAGGTAGAATTGACAGCTCACCCACTTTGGAAAGCTGGACCCACATATCATAATCCTGGGCTACAAAATACTCCGGATTATACCTAAGCGCATATTTATTTATTGTCTCTAAGCGAAGGAAAGAAGTTGGATTGGCAATACGGTTAAGATATAGTAATCCTGCCTTGATCTCTTCAGAGGTAATGTTCTTCGGCTTCATTACTTTTTTAAACCTGCCACCGAATATCTCATAGTAAGTCCCAATACCATCTATATTTGGATTGTTTTCCATATAATTAACTTGCTTCTCTATTCTTGTTAAATACGCAATATCATCCGAATCCATAATAGCCATATATTTACCTTGTGATTCTTCGAGACCTAAGTTCCTAGTGTATGGTATACCTCTGTTAATTTCATTTTTTATTAACCTGATGCGAGGATCTGTATAGGAATTCACTATATTTACCGAATTATCCGTTGAACCATCATCTATTATTAATATTTCCAAATACGAATATGTTTGATTAATAATGCTCTCTAAAGCCTCACTAATATATACCTCGCAGTTATATAGTGGTATAAATACGGTGACTAATGGCTGTTCCATATGTGTAGCTCCTTAAAATTAAATCCTGAGAACAGTATGGACATATATTTGTTTTCTTAATCGATATGATAATCATACGAGACATACTTAAAAAACCGGCAAATGCCGGTTTTTAATACTTTAATTACTTGTACGTTACGCTTCTAATCCTCGCTCCATGGTTACCATATGCTGTATTAGAATAGTAGTCATACCATTTCAGAATTTGCTGTGTGCCTTGTTCTCTTTTTGTTGCACCATCAATATAACCCGAACTATTTAGGTCGAACCGATATTTAATATCATCTCCATGGTTTCCGTATACCGTTTCAGGGTAATATTCATACCAATTCAAATAACGCTGCGTTCCTTTCTCTCTCTTTGATGCTTTTAATAACTTGCCTGCACTATTTAAATCGAATCGATATCTAATAGCATCTCCATGATTGCCGTACAATGTATTGGGATAATATTCATACCAATTCAGTGTACGCTGTGTTCCTTTTTCTCTCTTCGATGCTTTTAATAACTTACCTGCACTATTTAAATCGAATCGGTATTTAATAGCATCTCCATGATTGCCGTACACTGTATTGGGATAATATTCATACCAGTTCAGCGTACGCTGTGTTCCTTTTTCTCTCTTCGATGCCTTTATTACCTTACCTGTATTACTTAAATCAAAGCGATATTTAATAGCATCTCCATGATTTCCATACACCGTTCGAGGATAATATTCATACCTATTCAGTGTACGCTGTGTTCCTTTTTCTCTTTTCGATGCCTTTATTACATATCCTGCAGTATTTAAATCGAAGCGATATTTAATCTTATTTCCATGCTTGCCGTATTCTGTATTAGGATAATATTCATAGTGGTTAGTAACTTCTTGTGTTTTGTCATCTAACTTTTCAGCATTAATTATATATTCATTGTTATTCAAATTGAATTCATACTTAATATTTTCATTTGCATTTTCTATATTGCTGTTAGGGTAAAATTCCTGAATTTTTACTAGTTTGCCATCTGCATATTCTTCAGCATAGGTTAAATTGCCATTACTGTTACGGTGATATTTTTTGTTTTGGTCCGAAGAATACTTAACAAAGCCATAACCATATACTGTATCTCTACCTGATGAACCTAAATCTTTGACATGGTTAACTAATGTTCTTCTAAGTTCAACAGGTGGCATCCCAGGAAATTTTTGTTTTAACAATGCCAACATACCACTCACATGAGGTGTTGCTTGTGATGTACCATCGGCTATTCCATATGAGTCATTTAAATATGTACTAATTATATTAACCCCAGGTGCGGAAAATTCAACTGCTTGCCCTCTTGAAGAAAATTTGGCGATGTTTAACTTTTCATTTACAGCTGATACGCCAATAACATTTTCATATTTAGCTGGATATATGACAGAGCTATTCTCTCCACCATTCCCGCTTGCGCCAACAATTAGAATACCGTATTTTTCATATGCTTTATCTATGGCCTCCTTTAAGTAAGAACTATTATCAACATTACCTAAAGAAAGATTTATAATATCCATATTATTTTTAATAGCCCAATCAATTGCTTCAAGTAAACTAAATAGGTTACCTTCACCATTTTGATCTAACGCCTTGACAGCAAAAATATCAGCCTCTGGCGCAACACCAACCACTCCAAAATTGTTGAGCTCTGAACCAATGACACCAGCTACATGTGTTCCATGTCCATTGTCATCTGTCCATTCCGACGTGTATCCAACACTTGAGTAACCGCCCGAGACCTTTAGATCCGAATGGGTAGAGATTCCTGTATCAATCACAGCAATATTAACATCTGTTCCGTTGTATCCCTCTCCCCATGCAGAAGAACTATTAATTGATTCTATATTCCATTGTTCTCCTTCTGTTACATTAAAGTTTGCTGACATTGCCTTGATACCATTACCACCATTTGTTAATGAAACAGGCGCATTATTTTCAATGTGTGTAATGTTTGGATTTTGCTGTAAATCATCTAAATCACTTTGGTCAATGGATACAGAAATTGCTGACAAACTACTAAACACATAATCTACTTCATTACTTTTATCGATAATCATCTCTTTACCAATATTATTATCGTATCCAATAATTACTTCCAATTCACTATCATTCATTGCAAATGAGATTACTGGATGGTAGAAAATAATAAATGATATAGAGATAAAAACCAGAAAAAATTTATTTATCTTTGACAACTCTAATGTCCCTCCCCTTTAACCTCAAATTGCTTCTTACTAGATTTTATCAGTTAGAGTGATATTTGTCTGTTATATTTACTAAATAGGCTAATTTTTATGTTGAAATTGCATACATAGTTTTACATTTCATATTACTAATTGGAAACCAAGGGTATATCTCCTATATACTTTTATAGTTTTATTAATGGTATACTCGTCATAGATATGAATAATTGGTTACTATCAGAGTTCGTGATTTATTCGTTTTAATAAAAACACCATTTATTTATCAAAACTTTATTTCATTTGAACAAGAAATATTATATAATGTACTATCTAACATAGTAAAAGGAGCAATCTCTTACATGCCAAGTTTTCATAATATAACAAAAGCCTATAGTACATTTTTAATCGTTTTTATATTTTTTAGTATTTTATCTTTATTTGAGAATCCAACTCTAATATCTATCGGTCAGCAAAGTATTGATGTTTTGCTAATCATGTCCTTAATCTTTGTTACTTTATATCGATTTAGTGAAAAATTAAACCTCCAATACCAGTATCAAATAGCATGTTTATTTATACTACTAGCAGTGTTCTATACATATAGCTATTTTCTTTTTAAAACAGAACCAACTTTTCAGCTTATTATAGAATTAGTACTATTTTTTATATTTATTTTTTCATTAATTTTAATTAAGTGGAATAAAAGAGATTTAAATATAATTTCGAGTCTAGTAACTTTATTCATTATTATGTTTTTATACCAATGGATTACTTTAGACTTCCCACTCCTGAAATTTAAGAGTTTTTTTAGAAACCCAAACGCTTTAGGGGCCGTTTTATTGGTATTTAGTTATTTTCTTATACTTAGAACGCTATATAGTAATCATATTACTAAAATCTTTAACACTATTCTTATTCTAATTACCTTATTTCTAATTTACAGTAGTACATCTCGAACAGTCTGGTTGTCACTTTTATTTATATTATTAGCTTGGGTAATCTACAACTATTCCTACAACAAGTTTAAATATCTCTTTCCTGTTACATTGATATTTAGTTTACTATTTTCGATTTTCTATGTTTTTTCCTTCAATACTGTGCTAGGTGATTTCATGGATAAATTGAGTAAGACACTTTTTGGAAAAAGCCTATATTCTGGAAGGGAGATCCTTTGGAATGATTTGTTTAACCATTCTTTAAATGCGCCATTTCTAGGATATGGTTATGGTACCAATTTTAACGAGATGAATTCACGAGGACAATCTCCGCATAATATGTATCTACAAATCATGTTAGAAAGTGGGGTAATTGGTTTAATAATATTTATTCTCGTTTTATATTTCTTATGGAAAATGTTATTAAAAAATATCGGATCAACTGCAGCACAACTATCGGCATTCTATTTTATTGGATTCTTGGTTTATTTAAATTTTGAGACAACAATTTTTCCAGCTTCAATTGTTGCCATAGGAATCTTTCAATGGTTAATTATTACTTTTGGTACTAACTTTAAAGAACAAGACTTACCTTAGAAGATGACTTTTCCTTGTCTAAGAAGAATAAACCTTAATGTCCCCCCTCTTCTATAGGCTTTACGTAAATATGAAGTTGCTAAGTCAAAAGAGCAGTTCATTAAATGAACTGCTCATATTTCCTTAGTCATATGGACTCCACTAAGCTTCAACCCACTTTAGAGATCAAACGTCTCTATTCTCTACCAAAAACCATCCATTTCTCAAGTTTTCGCGGTTGTAATAAAATCGCTCATTATCCTCGTGTCTAATCACTTTACCGCCAGCAGCTTCAACAATAGCTTGTCCAGCCCCTGTATCCCATTCCATTGTTGGTGCGTAACGCGGGTAGTAATCAGCTTTACCTTCTGCAACTAAACAAAATTTAAGTGAGCTTCCAGCAGTTACAACATCTACTTCATAATTCCCACATAGTAATTCTTCAATAAATTCTTCCGTTTCTGCTGACATATGGGAACGACTTGCAACGACATTAATTACATCAGCATCATCAACTTCTGGCAAACGAATACTTGCAGAAACTAACGCCTCGTCATTCACAATATCTTTTTTTGAAGCGTCTTCCAATTTAAAAGCACCTACGCCTTCACGGCCAAAATAAAATGTATCCAGGACAGGTGCATAAATTACTCCCAATGTTGGGTATTTTCCTTCGATCAGTGCAATATTCACCGTAAATTCGCCATTTTTCTTAATGAACTCTTTTGTTCCATCAAGGGGATCCACTAGGAAAAATTGAGTCCAATCTTTACGTTCCTCATAAGGGATATCCGTGCCTTCTTCACTTAGCACAGGAATATCTGAATACGCAGTTTGCAAGCCATTCATAATAGCCTGATGTGAACGTTGGTCAGCCTGTGTTAATGGTGAGTCGTCTTCCTTCGTTTCAACTTCAATATCTTTTTCGTACACATCAAAAATTTCGCGTCCAGCTTCTAATGAAACATCGAGTAATTTTTTTATGCTCACATCTGCCATTATTCCAAGTATCCTTTCTCTTTCAAATACGATACAATTTTTTGTACAGATTCCTCAAGAGTTAATTTATCGGTATCAATGGTTACTTCTGGATTCCTAGGCTCTTCATATGGCGCATCAATTCCAGTAAATCCTTTGATTTCTCCAGCGCGTGCTTTTTTGTACAAGCCTTTTGGATCACGCGATTCACATGTTTCGACACTAGCATCTACGAATACCTCAATAAATTCGCCATCTTCTACAAGCTCACGGACTTCATCGCGATCTTCACGATATGGTGAAATAAACGCTGATAAGGTGAATAATCCAGCATCAACCATCAATTTTGAAACTTCCCCAATACGGCGAATGTTCTCCTTACGATCTTCTGGACTAAATCCTAGGTTTTTATTTAAACCGTGACGAACATTGTCTCCATCTAAGCGATAAGTACGTACTCCGTGAGAATAAAGTTCTTTTTCTAATTCAACTGATACGGTTGATTTTCCTGAACCTGATAAACCTGTAAACCAAATTACTGCGCTTTTATGTTTGTTTAATCCACGTCTATTTTCTTTTGTTACTTTCGAATCGTGCCATACGATGTTTTCTGACTTTGCCATGTTATATTCCTCCTAAAACCATACATTATATATTATTGAAACAGATGTAATCATTACTAAAATGCTAAGTGGCGTACCAACCTTTATATAATCTTTAAACGTATATCCGCCGGGGCCGAATACGATAAGGTTTGTTTGGTAACCTATCGGTGTAATAAAGCTTGCTGAAGCAGCGATTGCAACAGTTACCGCAAAACCCATTGGGGACACATTAAGCTGGGCTGAAAGCTCAAGGACAATTGGAATCATCAAGACAGCTGCTGCGGTGTTCGTAATTAATTCTGTAAATAGATTTGTTAAAAAGTAAACCATAAATAAAATAACTAATAGCCCTAATGGTTCACCAAAAATGACAAGTCCCCTAGCAAGCCATTCAGCCAATCCTGTCTCTGTCATGGCTGCTCCAATCCCAAGAGCACTTGCTATTAACAACAATACATCAAACTGAACATATTGTTTCGCTTCTCCTGGACTAAGAATCTTTGTGCCCAGCAATATGAGAACTGCTAATGCCATCGCCTTAAACATAGTAAACACGCCAGCTGTAACTAGTGCAATCATGACGACTAACAGTACGATTGAGAACCAGCCTTTTGCTGGATTCTGTTTAAGTGTTTTTGGTGTATCCAATGAAGATACAACATAAAAATCATTGGATTGATAATGCTTTTCCAAAAAGTCTGCACCTGCTAATAATAGCAGTGTATCCCCAGGACGTAAGACAATTTCCCCAACCTTGCTTTTAATTCGTTCATTGTTACGGTGAACGGCTATGACACCCGCATCATATTTAGAGCGAAATTGAGACTCTTTAATAGACCTTGACGTTAAAGAGGACTGGTGGGATACAACAACCTCGATCAAATTGGATGTACCATTTTTCAGATCATCTAATCCAATGTTCGTACCTGTCTCAAGTGTCAGACCTTTTATCTTTTCAAGCTCAGCTATGGTTGTTATCAAACCTGTAAAGATTAACCTGTCTCCTTGCATAATTACGGTTCTCGATTTCACAGGTGAGATATGCTCTTCCCTCCGGATAATCTCAACCAGGTACAGACCTTTCAAATCCCGGAGCCCTGCATCCTTAACGTTTTTGCCAACATGCTGGAATGAATCTGTTACATGCATTTCAGCAATATATTCTTTGGAATTTTCCTTAACCCGCTGACTGAAACCTTTGTTGTCTGGAAGCAGCCGATGGCCTATTGTAAATAAATAAATAAGACCGACAATTGCAATTGGAATACCAACTACTGCTAGGCTAAACAACGAAAAGCCACTAAAACCATAATCTACCAGCATTCCATGAACTACTAAGTTAGTAGACGTTCCGATTAATGTAATCGTTCCACCTAAAATAGTGACATACGATAAAGGAATCAGAAACTTGGAAGGGGCAATCCCACGATCCTCACACCATTTTTTAATGATTGGCGTAAATGTTACGACAATCGGTGTATTGTTTAAGAATGCTGAAAAAAATGAGGTAGGCAGAAAGAATCGAAGCATGGAACCGGTTTGTGTTTTACTGTTCTTCAGCCAGCCTTCCATCATCCGATCAATCAGTCCACTTTTTTGCACTGCCCCTGCAACGATGAACAGTAAAGCAATTGTAAGCATTCCTTGATTCGAAAATCCACTCAATGCTTGGTCTGGTGTTAATATACCAGTTACTAATAAAATAACCAATACTGAAAAAATAACCATATCAGGCCGAGCTACTTCAAAAAGTAACCCGGCTAACATGGCTATAATCATGATCAGAACAAAAATCATCTCAAATGACATGGGAGTCAATCCCCTTTTTAGTTTTGTTGCATCCCTTTAATTAGAATGTCAGCAACTTCCGGACGTGAAAATTCCTTTGGAGGACGTTCCCCATTGCGTAATTTTTCGCGTACTTTTGTTCCACTTAAATGTACATGGTATTCCTTATCGTGCGGGCATGTCTTGGCTGTACCCATATTACCACACTCTGTGCAGAAGAAAGCATGCTCAAATTTAAATATTTGAATACCTAACTCCTCTTCAAACTGTGATATAAACTCTTGCGCTTCGTAGGTTCCATAATAATCACCCACACCAGCATGGTCGCGACCGACAATAAAGTGTGTACACCCAAAGTTTTTACGGACGATTGCATGCAATACAGATTCTTTTGGGCCAGCATAGCGCATTGCAGCTGGATAGATTGCAAGACGAGTACGTTCAGCAGGATAGTAGTGTTTAAGAATAGCTTGATAGCTTTCCATGCGGATATCTGCTGGAATGTCATCTGATTTTGTTTCACCGACTAATGGATTTAAAAGTAATCCATCAACAGCTTCTAGCGCACATTTTTGAATATATTCATGTGCACGGTGTACCGGGTTCCGTGTTTGGAATCCGACAATCGTTTTCCAGCCTAAATTAGCAAACATTTTGCGTGTTTGATTCGGGTCCATATAGAATTCGTTAAATACGCCATGATCAGGACGGTTCAATAACGTAATTGGTCCACCTAAGTATACATTTCCGCGGTCATAAAGTTTTTTAACACCTGGATGTGCTTCTTCTGTAGTCCCATAAACATTCTGGGCCTCAAGCTTCTGATCATACGTATATTTTTCTTCTAGCTTAATCGTTCCATAAATGATCCCGTCTTCACCTTTAAGTGCGATTTCCTCACCGATTTTATACTGTTCTGCCTCATCCTCTGTAACAGACAATGTAATAGGTACCGTCCATACTGTACCATCTGCTAAATGGTTGTTTTTTACAACACTCTCATAATCAGCTTGTCCCATAAAACCAGCAAGTGGACTAAAGCCACCAATACCGATTAGTTCAATATCTGAAATTACCCAAGGGTTTGCTTGAATTGTCTTTAATGATTCAGCATTTGATACTGCTTTTTCTCTTTCTTGTCCTTCTAGTTCACGGTTCACTAGTGTACCGCCGTGTGGTTGATTCGACATTTTCTTACCCCCATTTGTATTTATTGTTTAAATAATGTGAAGTCTTACAACGTGTGTGATTATAATAAAACACACTTATTCATTTTAACATAAATTATTGTTGTTTTATTAAAAAATTGACAAATAAAGTCAAATGAGTTTTTCTATCCATCAACTCTCTCCTGCTTAAGTCCTTCTAGCATCGCCTTTGTCTCTGTTATGAAGACTGGATTCCTGCTTTCTTCTTCCTGTTCATTCTCTTCTTCTCTGCTGCCTACTGGTTTTTTCGTTATGCTCTGTAAACCAATCTGGCACGACTTCGTTCGGTTTCTCATAATTCCGGTACTGCTTTTGTTTTTGCTTCTGCATTCGCTCATTCTTAAACTCCACTTCTTCGGCTTTTGCTGTTTCCACACTAGTAATGCCCTTCTTCACCCAGGCTTGTAGAATTCCCTTCACATAACCCAAGTTCCCTTTTCCTCGCTCTAATGCTCGTTTCATGGCATCCAGAACGAGATCCTCTCCCACATCATTTACCCAATTGAGCAATGCATCAACGACAAACGGATTAATCACGCCGAAATTTTCTTGGTAAAACACGAAAGCAGCTGTTGTTGCAGCAGTATCATTTCGTTTCGGGTTGTTTTATTTCTTTTTGTCTTTCTTTTATTTAATTAATGGGGCTGTTGACGCACATCATACTTCCGAAGGGACAATTTCTAAGGAAGCAAAAGAATCGTGCCCATGCTTCTCATGTATGCGATACAATAAACTCAGCATCTCCCGCCAGTTCATACTCTTTAACAGTATTAGGCAAAATAAAATGACTGCCCTTCTTCACACTAAAAGTCTTCTCATTTACAGTAATCTCGGCATTTCCCTCTATCACACTTACCTGCAGAAAATCCTTTGTTAATACCTTTGAAACGTTGCCCTTTAAATCCCAATGATAAACGGTGAAATACTTCTCTTCCACTAGCTTTTTCATCTTCATACCACCGATTACTTCCTCACTTTGATTTAATTCTACTTGCCTATCAGGAACGGCAGTAACTTCTTTTGCTCGTTCGATATGCAATTCCCTTTTTTCGCTTTTAGAATCAACTCGGTTATAATCATACACCCTGTATGTAATGTCTGAACTTTGCTGGGTTTCCAGAATAACGATCCCTTTGCCAATCGCATGAATTGTACCACTAGGAACATAAACAAAGTCTCCTGCTTTTACCTGCACTCGTTTCAATAAGTTATTCCATTCTCCATGATCCATCATCTTCTCTAGTTCTTCACGGGAATTAGCATAATGCCCCAAAATAATTTCCGCATTTGGCTCAGCACTTAAAACGTACCAACATTCTGTCTTACCATATGGCTGCCCCTCTGTTTCCTGTGCAAAATTGTCATTTGGATGGACTTGTACCGATAAATCAGCATTCGCATCCAACATTTTTACTAGTAGCGGATAATCCCCATCATTCCCTACATCTTTATTAAATAACTCCCCATGTGCTTCCCATGCTTCGACCAAGGTCTTACCCTCTAATGGGCCATTAGATATAATGCTCGGTCCGTTTGGATGCGCCGATATTACCCATGCCTCTCCTGTCTGTTCATATGGAATTATATAATTATATTCTGTATTTAGCTTTCGACCTCCCCAGATCCTTTCCTGGAACACGGGTTGTAAAAAAATAGGTTCGTTATACATTATGTAAGCCTCCTTTATTACCTAACATTCATTTGACCAACGCCATCGCACCCTTAATACCTTGCTCATCCTCGAGTTCCGGTGCAGCAATCAATTCATCAACATCACCAACAGCAATGTAGTTATTTACCATTTCGCGAACATTCTCCTGAATCAACGGGTATAACTTCGCCTGCTTCATGACACCGCCGCCCAATATAATCCGTTTTGGGGACAAAATCAGCATATAATTTGCGATTGCCCGGGCTAAATAATACGCCTCAAGCTCCCATACAGCAGCATCATTCTTTAGTAAATGGACTTTTGCACCATGACGCTTTTCAATTGCTGTTCCCGAAGCCAGTCCTTCCAAACAATTGCTATGATACGGGCAAACACCTGTAAATTGATCATATTCCCGCTGCTGGATAAAAACATTCCCCATGTCGGAGTGATTTTTCCCCTGATAAATATCTCCATGATGAACGAGTCCTGCTCCAATTCCTGTGCTAACGGTTATGTACAACGTACTATCAACATTTCTTCCTGCACCATATAAAGACTCGCCAAGACATGCGGCGTTCACATCTGTATCTAGATGCATCGGGATGGCAAAATCCCTTTTCAACGTTCCCAACATGTTATAATGCTGCCATTTAGTTTTATTTGTATTCACAATTGTTCCATCGTTTCGCTCGTAGCATCCAGATCAATTGGTCCAAAACAGCCAACACTCAGTGCCTCAATCGGATATTTTTCAAAAATCGCCTAACAGTCTACAATGTTTCCTCAGGTACCTTCGTTTGCAGACTGATTTTATCAACGATGTCTCCATCTTCATTACCAACTGCACAGACAAACTTTGTTCCACCCGCCTCAATTCCTCCTATCAGCTTGCTTTATTCCTCCCCCATAGCTGGGTCACCATTCCCCGTCTAATGCTTCCATTACACTAAAACATTTACAATATCGTTACCAAGGCCTATTTCAAAATAGTAAATGAAGCAGAAGAACCGCCTCCCCATGTTTTTTGGCAGAAGTTATTCATTCCGATGGCAATATTCACCAGTTTTATAAAAACCCTTATAACTTAAAAAAATCCACACATAACCTTCAAATTGTGTATGAATTAAAATCACTTAATTTTACGTTTTTGAATGGAAGCATGGGGATGATTCTTGCGGAAGCAAAACAACCGTCCCCTTGCTTTGAAAGTTTTTTACTGTGGCATCATTAGTTAACAAATTAATTGAAGTTAATCAACAAGTATCACTTACAAAAGTGATGAAACAGATTGAAAAATTAGATTTACTAGTATTGGATGAGCTAGGTTACATTCCACTTCACAAGGAAGGTGCAGAATTGTTATTTCAGGTTATATCCATGTGTTATGAGAATAAAAGTATTGTGATAACAACAAACCTTCAACTCGGAAAATGGAACGATGTTTTTGGAGGCCCCATATTGACAGAAGCAGTCATTGATAGGTTGACTCATCACTTTCATTTAATGCTTTATATCGGAGAAGGTTTTCGATATAAAGAATCTTTATTACACGATTAATAAGGGGTGGTAAGTGGCATGCATTTTTAAATGCCATTTCATACATTTTTTACTTGCCAAATACACTTTTGATGGTTAAGTATTCGTTTTCTCCCACTAAGCCTGGGTAATTATTTTTAAACAAGAACTTCCCCAGTGATACGTGTCATTCCCTGATGATAATAAGGAGCACTAAGGGGGGCATATAATACCCTCTCCGATTATTGTACATGTATTCTATAAAAACAGTCTGGATTGTGGTTCCACTTTACTACAAATTGCATAGTAAAGTAACAATTATAGTCATTAACTTTGATATCTTCAAGTGTGGTGGGGTGACCCCCGATTATCGCTACATAGAAAAGTTAGGAGAGGCTGTTGACGCACCTTATACTTCCGAAGGGACAGTGTCTAAGGAAGCAAAAGAACCGTCCCCATGCTTCGTAATATTGATAACTTTTTCTTACTGTTGTTCCGCCGTATTTGAAGTACTCGGTAAGCACAAACCATCCTCGTCTCACCACTAATCACTCTCACAAATACGATTTAGCACTTTAGCGTGGTGGGGGTCTGACCTCATTTATTTCAGTTATTTCAATCTTACTTTTTTTCAGCAAAAGTATTAAAGCTATAATTAATAAATATGTGAGAACATCAGTTATTACAGGACGCTGCAATAAGAGGATTATAAGCAATATGAAAATTTTTGCACTTTTCACATTAATAAAACTACGATAAAAGAATATAATATACGCCAAATAGATAATAGGCAAAAAGAAAAGGATACTCCCTATTAATCCATCTGTAGCAAGAGGCCCAAAAGGGTTTGAACCAGTTTTTTGTTGATAAAATTCATTAGATTTGTCGTCTATATATGATTGACCTTGTCCAATTAAAGGACTATCGAGAAAGGCATAATATGCATTGATTAATAAACCAGTACGGTTATCTCCTTTAATTATAGAAGTTTCATCTCCCGTTGATAACTCTAATCGTTCAAAAGTAAAAGAATATAATATGTTTAGTACTGGACTCTTGTCATGAAAATTTATAAGTAAGGTTGAAAAAAATAAGAATAAAACTAAAACGAGACCAAGGAAACTAATGCGTTTTAAAGTAATATTTTGTAAAAAATAGAAAAAAATAAGATAAAATACTAATATAATAAAAAATGATAGGGAAAAAGTAAAAATACCAATAAATATCAGTAAAAACTCAATCCGTTTATTGTTAAAAATAATTTTATTTAATAGTAAACAAATTACAATATAAAACGCAAAAGCTCCAGGCTCATCAAAATACCCTGCTACTCTTATGAGCATGATATCAGAAAAGTAATGAACATCATTTGAGAAAGTTAATATAAAATTATGTGCTAACCTTCCATCTGGATTTTCATGAAAAGATAATGGTTGAATTTGACCTATGATTCCTAAAAGGAAGGCCAGGAATCCAAATCCACCCATTAGTAACATGGCTACAAATACAGACTTCACAAAACGAATCCATCCGACAAAATTACTTATATACAAATAAGTTATTAGAATACTAATTATTCGAATCATTATAACAATGTAATCTAAATCTGTATGTACCATCGACCAAATTATGAGAAAGATACATTGAACTCCAATAATTATAATTATATTCAAATCCTCAATTTTAATACGGACTTTTAAAACTAAAAATACTATCATTAAAAAAAGAATTAAAAATACAAGTACTTTATAAGGGTGATATTTATACTGATAAAACATAAACGGAAAAACACTAGTTATCATCAGCCATAAATTGCATAAATGGAAAAAACTTCTTTTTTTAATTATTCTATTAATATATTTCAACTTTTTATCATCCTATACTTTCTAATTCTAAATTGAACTGTAAATATAATAACTTTGGAATTATTATTGAAATTGTGACTTCCATTTTTCAATATTTTTTATTGGTATTTTTATGTTATTTTGAATAGAATTATTAATAAGCTCAGGTAATTTATCTAACTCATCTCTTGTTAACACTGTTAAGTTAAAGTCATTAGACTTTTCTATTGCCCGGTTATCTATTCCTATTATTATTGTCCTTCGTTTATTTTGTAATGCCCTAATACCAGCATGCAAACGGGTACCAACATAATCAATTTTTATATTATTATCCTCTAGGACTCTATCAAGTGAATTTATAGATGGACCTACAAAAATTATTTTTTCAGTTTGAATTAATGATTCTATATAAGCCTTATCTTCATAAGCTTGCACCCAAAAGTACACTCTTTGATAGTTATTGCTCAAAATATTAATTAACTTTTTATCTTTTTCTGGATTTTTATTATAATTTGTTAATGTCACTAAAACATCTTCCGATTTACATTTAGTAATTCTTGCACAATGTTCTGGGGTTAAGTTCCACATAGTAGGGCAAGAGGTATTAATTACATTATTCACCCCTATTTCCCTTAACATATTCTCTGTATAACTATCACGAACTGAGTGGATAAGATCTTTACTTAATGCTCTTTTAAGTAATAGTCTTGTATATAAATCAGGTGACTTTTGATATTGCCACCATCCAACGCCTAACAAGCAAACATTATTTAAAAAGAAAGTATCTATAGGGTTTACCTTCCATTGCTTATAAACTAGCATATTAGATGATAACAAATTCGTACCACAGGCAAAAGTATAGTCAGATGACCTAATATGTTTGTAACTAGAAACTCCTATCCTATCGTGAGTTGGCAAATTGACGTAAAATGCATCTATAAAAAGCTCCTTTAACTCATCTTGAATGGAATCCATAATGATCTTGTCTCCATTATTTTCTGTACAAATTGATGTATCTAGCAAGGATAATTTATTCAACTTATATTCCCCTTTATAATATTTTTCACAGTATATACTACTTTAATTCCTAGCAATTTCACTAAATACGCACTGTAATTTATATAGCCACATCTATATTGTATTTTTAACGATTCCATTGGTCCTGTAATATTTATTGATGCACCACCGAACCTAAAATTGGAAATAACCTTTTCGACAAATTGAAACTCAACGCCCTTATTAAGCAGGCGGTTCATTAATTCATAATCTGCAGAAATTTTATATTCTAAATTAAATTTTCCGAATTCCATGTAAATTTCTCTAGGAACAAAACATGTAGGGTGTTGAATCATTCTAGTATTTAAAGCAAAATGCGTATGTCCTTTAACCATAAACATTTCACCATTTTTATTATACATTCTTAATAATCCATAGATTACAGAGTGCTTGTTCAATAAGAACGAAGTCACAGCATATTTCACTGCATTACTTTCATACCAATCATCACTATTAATAATTCCAATAAGTTCCCCACTGCTAATTTCTATACCTTTATTCATTGCATCATAAATACCATCGTCTGGTTCAACAACTAAATTTGATATATACTGCTTGTATTTCGTGATGATATCAATAGTACCATCAGTTGACCCACCGTCTACAATGATATATTCAATGTTATCATATGTCTGATTAATAACACTTTTAATAGTGTCTTCAATCGTTGATTTACTATTAAAACAGACTGTTATAATACTAACTAATGGTTTACCCTTATGATTTGCCATCGATGCCACCTCCCCATTTATAGATGTTCTATCAACTTAACTCAGGCAACAGGTTAAAATTAACAGACGTAAAAATTTTAACTCCATAACAACTTAATGATTATTACTTTCCTGTATTACTTAACTAACATGATGTTTATTTCAGAAATATAAATTCTCAATATTTCCTAATTGAAAGTTATTGATAATTAATTAATTCTTGATTTTTGATTTTTTCATTTAAGGTTGTTAGTGAAGTGTTATGAACACCTGGAGCCATCTTACAAAAATACAAGTGAAATTGTCTAGTTACTCTCTAAACAATCTCCAAACTATGGATAATAAAAGTAATTTCCAAAACAAGGCTCTGATAAAAATCAATTAGCAATTTTGATTTAAATTTTAAAGGATCTCTACTTCCTGATAAAAGGAACAGTTCATCACAATTAATCATTATTTTATATTATTAGAAATTCAAAATTACCACTATATGTGACATTTTAATGTTTTTAATAGTTCATATAATTATATTTAAGAATATAAGTTTTTTTCATCCCCTTTCAAGAATAGATTTCTAGCATTTGTTGTTTGAGTTTTAGCCTTAAATAGTTGCCAAGCCTTTGAAGTATTAAAATCTAGCGCATCTTTTACTCCTAGGTACTTAGCTGAGATGGTTTGAATTTCCGCTAACAATTCTTCCTTTGAGAACCCTGTATATGAAAGATAATCGCTACTTAAACTTTCAACATACTTATAAACTACACGTTTACGGTATTTACTATTAAAAGTCTCTTTCCAAGTCTGAATGCTATCAGAAGATACATTTTGATATTGTTTTATACCTAGAGAGTCACCCATTACCCCCTTTAAATCTTGTTTTTTAAAAGACTCTAATGAGAAATCATTATAACTAAGGTCTAAGTATTCAGCCACTCGTCTCATTTCACTTTCCTGATTCGATATTAGTTCTTCATAATTGACCATAATGCTTTTGTTTTGAAGTAGTTTATAACCATCAGCTAAATAGTTAGGCCCTTCATTCAAATCAGCATAGTTCGCATGTGTAATCAACCTGTTATTTTGCCATGTTTTAAGTACTGAAGAATAAATAGCTAAAGGGTGGCGAAACAGAAAAATAAATTTAGCATTAGGAAACATTTTAGCTATATCTGATATAATCCAATAGTACCTTGGTGTTTTATCAAGAAAATATGTTTGATTATCTACTAGAACTGAAGCATATAACTTTGAAGCAAAATTAGCTAATTCTTTATAATAAACTTCCTCTCCTCCCAAGTTGTTCACGAAATCTTTGAAAGCATAATAGCTGGTACTATGACTATACTGAGTTATGGTTCCTTTTTTCTTTAATGTATGTGCGAAGGGTAACAATAACCAAGGCTCAGCAACTGAACCAATCTTTGGGTGTGTCATTAACAACTTTTGAAACAGTGTAGATCCCGAACGCGGAAGGGAGAATAAAAAAACTGGTTTCATTTCATTACCAACTCCGATTATTTTTTAGTGTTAGATATTTTCTTAAGGCTAAAAATTGTAGTTTTTAAGTTCAATCTAGAATTCACAAACAAAACCATAATTATATTCCAAAAAACCATAGAAATCGCAGTAGCAATCGATGCTCCTAATATTCCTGCAACCTCTAATAAAATTAAATTCAAAACTACATTTAGTACCATCCCTCCTGTTAGTATTAAAGATACTGCCTTTTGATATCCCGTCATAACTAAGATCAGTGCAACTGTACCACTGAATGCATTTACTAATTGTCCTAAAAGTAGAACTAAGACTACTGGGTAAGTAGAAATGAATTCTGTCCCGAAAAACGATAAAATAATCTTTCCGAATATTACCAATAAAACTGAAAATAATAAGGTTACAAAGAATGAAATGGTGGTGGAAATACTAACAACTTTTTGTAATTGCTTTTGATTCTTTTTTGTATATAAGTTAGATATTAAAGGGCCTGCTACGGTACTAACGGCCATTAATCCAAATAAACTTAAATCTGTTACTCTTGAGGCCACTGTATACATTCCCGATTGTGTAGGGCCTAGTATTGCCCCAATCATCAAAATATCCGTGTTTTTTTGTAGATAGCTCTGTGTCGTGAACAGGAGTAAGGGTAAGGTCACGCTGAGCCACTCTTTCGTATATTCCTCTTTAACAATATTTTTTCTCATAAAATTTTGTTTTCGAATTTCAAACTTATATATAAAAAGAAGAATTAAAAAAACTACAAAAGTTATAGTTAAAATGTGATAAGATTTCAAGGAACCAATAATAAGATCACATATAAATGCGAAAGCAATAATTAAGATCGGTCTTATTATCTGCGTTTGAGTTTCAGCAAATACGATTCTCTGTAATCCTCTTAGCACTGCGGCTAATAATGGAACCATCGAATAAAATGGTATCAATAAAATTGCCGTAAACAAAGTAATAAAAAATTCATAGTCAATAACATTTTTAAAATTATATAATACAAAAAGGCTCAAAAAACCAATTAAAATGGATATCATATACACTATAAACCTGAAACGCAAATAAAGTCCTTTAATAGCTCCCAGGCGATTATCTGAATTGTAAGATGAAACAAAGCGAACAGAAGTAGTTTCCAATCCAAGTCTTGTAATCAAGCTAACAATTCCTAGTAAAGTAATTGTATATGTGTAGTAACCGTAATTTTCTAGATTCATGATTCGAGCTAGGTATACTTGCATAAGAAAAAGTAAAACTGCTCCTATTAATTTTATTATTATTGTGCCGCTTGCTATCTTGACTAATGTTGCCTGTAGCTGATCACCACTTAATACTTTTTTTATTATATTTTTCCTCATAATTGGAAACCATTCTTTAAAAAAAACTTTTCCATGATGGCGTCACCTCAAATTCATTCTTTTTCTACTAACAAATTCAACTAACACCATTCGGTTTTTTAAGACAACAAATCGTGTTTGTAAGAACATCTTGTTACCATAGGAAAATGGCCGTGTAAGACTTTAACGTACATTAGGTGTTATATAACTTTTAACAAGATAGTGGAATAGTTAGGGTTTAGGTCTTCAACAAGTAATCAAGTGCTTAAAGATACCTAGAAAAAGGTGACAGGAAAGAATTAAAAAACTACTAGAGCAATTTATTACTAGTTTTCCTAATTAGTTTTACTTACCTACTTCGATTTAAACCCGAGGAAATTATAAGTTATTTTTAATAATTTATCCTCATTTAAACTTTTCAGAGTATACCTTCATAAGTTTTTAAATAATCAAAATATCTATCGTTTTTATCATACAATGCTCTTGAACGTTTTTTGCACTGCTCTGAATAACTTGATTTTCTTTTTTCTTTCACTATTTTAATTTTATCAATCAACTCTTCTATATTTCCTTTTTCTACAACAAAGCCACAATCACTATAAACACACTCTACACTTCCTCCAGTATTAAATGTAACTATCGGTGTTCCACAAGCCAAGGATTCAATGTTGGTAGTAGGAAAATTATCTTCTAATGTAGGGTTTACAAATACATCAGCAGATGAATATATTTCCACCAGTTCCTCAATATTATTTGTCCTTGTAATGCCTATAATGTTAGATGGTAGGTTATTTCTTTGTTTTTCTGTTAACCCTACTATGACTATTATCTCGTCTTTACACAACCTTTGTGATATTAATTTAAAGTACTCAAACCCTTTTCTTTCTTCCCAAATACTCGCAACACCTAATATTATAAATTTATTTTTAATATTTTTTTTCTCTCTAAAGTTGTTTTCCGTTGGTTTAAACACCTCTAAATTAACCCCATTATTTATCACCTTAACAGGGTAATCCCTTAAAAAAGATTTTTTCACTAAGTTTGCTAACCATTTTGATGGTGTAACAATAGTCAAATTCTCAACTCCTGTAAAAGCCTTTCTCTTTCTCTCATAATTATTCCTTGAATTATTAATTAAAAGACTAGCAGGATAACTATTCTTTTGAGAGCATCTATGGCTGCCTTCTACTTTCCAGCACTCACAACCAACAAAGTCAAAATAAGCACAATGTCCGGTAAATGGCCAACAGTCATGTAAAGTCCAAACAACGGGTTTATTAGCTTCCTTTAGATAGTCAAATAATATTTCAATATTTATAAAATATCCATGAATATTATGCAAATGGATTACATCAGGATTAAGTTCTTTTACCTTAGCAATAAATTTTTGTGTGGATTTTTTTGATCCAAAACCATGCATGTCCAATAATCTAGTCTTGGCAACATGTGTGTAGTTATCAATTTTATTACCAATCCTTATTGGTGTATCAGAGTTTGTCGGTAATCCTCTACCATAAGCAATATAACTTTCATGTCCCTTTTCCTTTAATATTGCCTCTATATCGGTTGCTATTCTTCCTGTACTTCCAGTTCCGCATACTGTATTGATTTGTAATAATTTCACTTCTAATCACCTAATTTCATACCAACCTAATTACTGAAAGATTAGATATCTCACTACTGACATTCAAACTAGTGTATCACTTTAGTCTTTGCTTTTTGAAAATGATTTAACACTTCATCCCAATCAAAATATAACCTAGTAAAATCTGAATCCGTAATCCCTACACCAGATTGAACTTCAATAAATTCAAGGTCTGAAATTGCACGAATGCCGTGTGCTTTACCTATTGGAAGATGAATTATATCCCCTGCTTTGACTCGAGTAATGTTATCACCTAAGGCAAGTTCACCTTCCCCTTTTACTATAGTCCATACTTCGTTACGTAAATTATGATAATGATAGCTAGAGTTTTTCCCTTCATGGATACATATTCGTTTTGTAACCATTTCTTGTCCATCATCATAATTTGCATAATCCAATACTTTTGACCATCCCCAGATTCGTTCTTCATACATTGGTGGTTGATTAAAACCTTTTATAATTTCTTTAATTTTAGGGCTAGATATTTTATCAGTTACCAAAATTCCGTCTGGACTAGCAGCTACTACGACATCACTAACATCTAAAACAGTAACCGGAATATCTAACTCATTTACTAAATGAGTGTTTTTAGAGTCCTCTGAGATAACACCCTTGCCTATCTGTTTCGTAGCCATTTCTTCAGTTAATGTATTCCATGTCCCTAAGTCCTTCCAACTTCCGTTGTACGGCAAAGCTACGATCTTTTTCGCTCTTTCAACAACTTCATAGTCAAAACTAATCTTCGGAAGTGTCGAGTAGTGTCTGAGTAATTCGTCAAAATGTGTAGGTAAATCCATTTCTTCTAAAATATCGATTATATATTTTAACTTAAATGCAAATACTCCGCAGTTCCAAAGTCCATTCACTTCAATTAACTCCTGGGCCTTTTCCTCAGTAGGTTTTTCAGTAAAATGACTGACACTAAGGTATGCCTGGTTCTTATCCTCCGATTCAGGAATAATATAGCCATATTTCGAAGAGGGATAGGTTGGAGATACCCCAATTAGAGCCAAATCTGAATTAGTATTCGTGAGGACATCTTCAAGTTCTTTTACTTTTTCAAAAAACTTATTTTCCACAAAAGGATCTACTGGAAGAACTGAGATAACCTCCTCTTCGGATACACCTTGGATCGAATAAAGATAGGAAACAGCTAATGCGATGGCTGGGAATGTGTCTCGACGTTCAGGTTCAATAATTAAAGGTACATCTAATCCTATTTGACTTTGAATCATATCTTTTTGCATCTTAGAGGTAGCAATTACAGCTTCACTGGAAAGATTGACAGAAACTAACTGCTCCCACACTCTTTGTACCATAGATTGCTTCTCTCCTTTTCCCCCTTCCAATACCTTAAGAAACTGTTTTGATCGGGTATCGTTTGACAATGGCCAAAGCCTTTTACCAGAACCACCTGATAATAAAACTAATTTCATTTGTGCTCCCCTCCGTTAAGTTTTTTTCTTAGTAATCAATCAAAAGACTTTTTTATACGTTCTTCTTTTTTTACTTTTTCAATATCAGCTGTCACCATTATTTTAACTAAGTCTTCAAATGGAGTATTTGTTGGATTCCACCCGAGCAATGTTCTTGCCTTAGCTGGGTCTCCTAGTAACTGATCAACCTCTGCTGGTCGGAAGAAATTCGGGTTAACTTCTACAATCACTTCACCTGTTTTCTTGTTTATACCCTTTTCCTCTAAACCTTGTCCTAGCCATTCTATTTCGATATCAACATATTTAAATGCCAACTCAACAAATTCACGCACTGTATGCATTTCTCCAGTAGCAATTACGAAATCCTCTGGCTTGTCATGTTGAAGCATCAACCACATACACTCGACATAATCTTTTGCATAACCCCAATCACGCAATGAATTTAAGTTACCTAAGGCTAGCTTCTTTTGTTTACCTTGTGCAATTCTAGCAGCAGCTAGGGTTATCTTACGAGTTACAAACGTCTCTCCACGACGCTCAGACTCATGATTAAAAAGGATTCCATTTACAGCAAACATATTATATGACTCACGATAATTTTTTGTAATCCAGAAACCATAAATTTTAGCAACTCCATACGGAGAGCGAGGATAGAAAGGTGTTGTTTCCTTTTGCGGAACCTCTTGAACTTTTCCATATAGCTCTGAAGTAGATGCTTGATATATCCGTGTCTTATCAGTAAGACCTAGTATTCTTACTGCTTCTAAAAGTTTCAGTGTGCCAGCTGCATCCACATCTTGGGTATATTCCGGCATATCAAAAGATACACGCACATGGGACTGGGCAGCTAGGTTATATATTTCGTCTGGAAGGACCTCACTAATAACCCGAATTACATTTGACGTATCAGTAACATCTCCATAATGTAATATAAATCTTTCATTATTCATTAGATTTTCTAAACGTTCTTGGTTATACGAAGAACTACGGCGAATAACACCATGTACTTCATAATCTTTCTCTAGTAAGAGCTCCGCTAAATATGAACCATCTTGTCCTGTAACTCCCGTTATCAATGCTTTTTTCATAACTTCCTCCTGAATGTTTAATCAAATCTATAGTTTTACACTTGCTACATTTTTTTGGTACCATTTATAAGTTTCATCCAAGCCTTCATCTAAACTAGTTTTAGCATACCAGCCTAGTTCATTGATTTTAGTCACATCAACTAATTTTCTAGGCGTACCATCAGGTTTCGATGCATCATAAATAATTTGCCCATTATAACCAACAATATCTTTAACTTTTACTGCTAAGTCTTTTATAGCAATATCCTCACCAATACCTATATTTATGATTTCATTACCTGAATAGTTCTCCATAAGGAATACACACGCTTCTGATAAATCGTTAGTATGCAGAAATTCTCTTTTTGGTGCCCCTGATCCCCAAAGCTCAACATGGTCTTTACCAGATACCTTAGCTTCATGAAACTTCCTTATAAGGGCTGGTAGTACATGAGACGTTTCCAAGTCAAAATTATCATTTGGGCCATACAAGTTCGTCGGCATAGCTGAGATGAAGTTAGTTCCATATTGTCTATTGTACGACTCGCACATTTTAATTCCGGCAATTTTTGCGATTGCATATGGTTCATTTGTAGGCTCTAATTCCCCAGTAAGTAAGTATTCTTCCTTTAATGGTTGTTTTGCTAATTTAGGATATATACATGTGCTACCTAAAAAGAGAAGCTTCTCAACATTATTTTTATAAGCAGCATCAATTACATTTGTCTGTATTATAATGTTATCTCGAATAAAATCAGCTGGATAGTCATTGTTAGCAACAATTCCACCGACTTTCGCTGCTGCTAAAACTACATACTCAATACTCTCATTCTCAAAAAAATCTTTCACTTGATTTGAATTCTCCAAATCTAATTCAGTACTAGTCTTATATACTAAATTTGTATAACCTTTTTCTTGTAGTTTATTTAAGATTGCAGAACCAACTAAACCTCTATGGCCAGCAACATATATTCTTGAGTTTTTGTTCATGTCATCTTCTCCTATTAGTAGAAATATTTCCTCATTATCTTTTAATAATTAATAAAGAGAAATTCTTCTATATCTTGATAAATTCCTTTACTTTCAATATTTTATATCCAAGATACTTTAACAAATTAAAATTGCCACCATTGTCTTTAAATGCTTTCCTCATTTCTTTTGTTATTATATAAGTGCTCTTGAGACCACTACTACTCACTCCACCTTGCCTCATGACAACCATTGGCCTATTAAGGAACTTTGAATTAATTCGATCCTTTTCTAAAAATCTATACATAAGCTCTACATCTGCCGCAATTTTAAAATCTGTCCTGTACAGCCCATGTTTTATATAACTTTCTTTTTTACAATAAAAGGTTGGATGCGCAGGTGTCCAACTTTTTTCAAACAACCCAAACTCAAAGTCCCTTGATACCCATTTCCTTGTTACCTTCTTATTCAAAGGATCAATGTATTTTAAATTACCGTAAATACAATCAATATCATTCTGATTAAATACTGTAGCAATATCTTTAACTACATCATTGTCATTATAGTAGTCATCAGAATTTAAGATCCCAATAACATCTCCAGTAGAAAGTTGGATCCCTTTATTTATTGCTTCATAAATACCATTATCTTTTTCTGATATCCATTTATATTCAATCCCTTTTTTCGCAAAGTCACTCTCGTAGCTTTCAAGAATTTGTAATGTCGTGTCATTTGATTTACCATCAATTAATATATACTCAATCTTGTCATAAGTCTGATTATAAACGGATTCTAATGTGTCTTTTATTGTCTCTGCACTATTGTATGAAACAGTAATTATGGATATTTTCAATGAAATCCCCCACTATAAATGCGACCTTAACAATTATTACCTCTCAGTCAACTCTATCGTTTCCTTTAAATCCCTATTCCGATAATCTTCTTTATAATCACTCATACTTTTTTCGTAAACCAAACTACCAAACACCTTATTAATTAAGCCAACATTTTCAGCCATAACTCTTAACAGCGGATTGAAAATTTTCGTGAGTCTTATCTTCTTGCCATGTGCATTAGCGATTAGCTTTACCATTTCACTTGTCTTAACATACTCTTTGTTCTGTGGGAAAAACAAACCGCTCTCTTCATTATCAATCAATAACCTTATAAACTCGCAAAGATTATCTATATGAAGCATGCTTCGCTGATTATCCATGTCGGGAAATACCGGAAGCGTCTGGGCCGCTTTAGCGAGTTTAGGATAATTACCTTTAGAACCTTTTCCATAAATCATTGGTGGTCTTAAGATAACAACCTTAAAGTTATCACTTACTAAAGATTTTATACCTTCTTCTGCTTGCAACTTACTGTTACCATAAAAATCACTTGGGTTCGGTTCGGTAGTTCTATCAATCATTCTATTGTTACTACTACTATCACCATAGATGATAATACTACTCATAAAAACGAACTGCTTCACACCCTCACTCTTGGCCTTTTTAGCAGTTTCAATTGTAAGATCACGATTCACTTTATAATAGATTTCTTCCATTTTTGGATTTGAAGATACGTGCGCTATCCCCGCTACATGGAACACGACATCATATTTAAAAAAGTCTCTGATCTTCCATGAGTCACCTCTAACACTAATAGCATCGACAGAATAGTCATAAGGTTGTTTTACCAACAGGCTCTCTAAGCTATTTCCTATGTAACTATTAGTTCCTGTTATTAGTATTTTTTTCATTTTGAAATGGTCTCCTTAGTAGATAATTCCTTCTTAATACCAGTCCCACCTTCAACAACCCCATCATTTTTAGAAACACTAACGATGGTTCTAATAAAACACTTTACATCCATCCAAAAATTAATCTTTTCAACATACTCCCCGTCTAATTTCGATTTCACCTTAATAGGAAGTTCATCTCTGCCATTAACCTGGGCCCAACCAGTCAATCCAGGTGGCACATCATTAGCACTATATTTGTCCCTTTCTTCTATTAAATCAAACTGATTCCACAAAGCTGGTCTTGGACCAATAATACTCATCTGTCCAACAAAGATATTCCATATCTGAGGGAGCTCATCTAATGAGGTCTTTCTTAGAAACTTACCCATTTTGGTAATGTGTTGTTCAGGGTTCTCTAATAAATGAGTTGGAGTGTCCTTCGGTGTATCGACTTTCATGGTACGAAACTTTAACATGTTAAAATGAGTCTTTTGAATTCCGACTCGTTTTTGCTTAAACAGCACTGGACCTTTTGAATCTATTTTGATAGCCATGATAAGAACCAAAAATATTGGTGATAAAGTAATTAACCCTATTAAAGCAAGAATTATATCTATTAATCTTTTTACTTTTAAGTACATCTCCGGCTCACTCCTCAGCCCTTTTAGAGCTTAATTAGAATTTACTCATTAATTTAAAGCTTGTTGTTTACGAATAAGACGTAATCAGTCCCAGTAAGAATGATTCCCACATCCATGGTCAATTCTATTTCATCCTGCTGTTAAAAAATGTTTACTTTTATATCTTTTAAAGTCTGCTCTTTCATCATTTGCACTAAATATTCATACAACTCATCCCTGATTTCATCATTATCCATTGCCATCTCAATCGTCGTCTTCACAAACCCTAGCTTCTCACCAACGTCATACCGTTTACCTTCGAAATCATAAGCATATACGTTCTGTAGCTCATTCAACTTCTGAATAGCATCGGTGAGTTGGATTTCTCCACCTGCTCCAATTTCCTGCTTATCCAGAAAGCCGAAAATTTCCGGATTAAAAATGTATCTTCCCATAATAGCAAGATTTGATGGGGCAGATCCTTGACTAGGTTTTTCTACAAAGTTGTTAACCTGATACCGTCTACCCTCAATTGTATTAGGGTCAACAACACCATAACGATGTGTCTGATTTTTCGGAACTTGCTGTACACCCACAATGGAAGATTGCGTTTCTTCATATTGGGTAATTAATTGCTTTAATGCGGGTGTTTCTGTCTTAACAATATCATCACCTAAAAGTACTGCAAATGGCTCGTCACCTATAAACTTACGTGCACACCATACTGCATGCCCTAGTCCTTTTGGTTCTTTTTGTCTAATAAAATGAATATCGACGTTAGAAGCATAATTTACTTTATTCAACAGCTCAAATTTTTCTTTTTTCACAAGATTATCTTCCAACTCAAAATTATGATCGAAGTGATCTTCAATTGCGCGTTTCCCTTTACCTGTCACAATAATGATATCCTCGATGCCTGATTCGATAGCTTCTTCAACGATATATTGAATTGTAGGCTTATCTACAATTGGTAGCATTTCTTTTGGCATTGCTTTTGTTGCTGGTAAAAACCTAGTCCCCAGTCCAGCAGCTGGGATGATTGCTTTTTTTACTGTTTTCAATTTAATTAACCCCCCATTCTATATAAATTAGTTATCGATATCTTTTATTCCATCAGACTCATTCTTAAAATATTCCCTAACAAAAACAACAAACACACCAACCATTAATCCTAAAACTAAAGAAATAGTCAAATTCAATATCTTATTCGGCGAAATTGGACCCTCAGGTACAAATGTATCAGATAAAACATTTGTACTTATATCAACTATATTCATCGTACTGATACTTCTTACTTCATCATGTTTATTACTATAAAAATTATATAATGACGTTAGATTTTCAATTTTTTTGTTTATCCTTTCATATTTAATCTGATCGGTCTTTTCCAAATCTTTTAACTGACTTAAAAGATCTTCATTCGCTTCGAGGACATATTCGCCTCCGGCAGCATTTTCCTGGAATAATATTAATGTGGGCAATCCCTTGCCAGCACCAATATCATTAAATTCTTGTACCGCTTCAGTAATATGTTTATCTTCTTCTTCCATCTTTGATTGATACTCTTTCTCCAGTAAAGTTAACCTTGACTGGATACTTTTCCCCAATTCTTCTCTTGTTAATGAAATGACACTATCTATAATAGTTTTAATTTCCTCTCTCTTTGTACCTTCCATTGAAATAGAGATAATTGAATTTGCTTCTTCACCCTCCGTACTCGGAAGTTCAACACTTATTTTATTCTGCAATTTTCCAACTGTTGTCTCCAGATTTCCTTTTTTTATAAGCTTTTTCATAACACTAGTTGATTTCAGGGTCTGTTCAAAAACTTCTGGCCTAGTCATTTCATTTATATACGGCTGAACCGTCTCAGGAACTGAAGCAACATTATGTACTGTTACTTTCGCATTCCCTTTGTATACTGGATCGGCAATAAAAAAACTATAAACAAAACTTATTAATAATGCTACAATTGTTATACCAACAATAATCGATTTGCCTTTCCATAATTTCTCGACAATCTCCCGTAAGCTGATTTCTTCTTCCATGTTATTCACCCAAGTTCCCCCATTAATTTAATAGATAAATTTTTATATGTTATATTTTTTATTTACATCTTGCATAAAAAGTAATTTGTTAACAAATAGTCCAATAATAACCCAACATAAGACAGTCGTAAGAGATATCTTTAGATAACTTGTTATTAAAAATCTCTCGAATAATTGAAGCATTAAAACACCAATAAAAAATGCAAATAATGTTCTAAAATAATAATCATTAGTTTGAATTTTTACTTTTTTTGCAAGTAATCCTATTAACACGATTAGACTAATAAATAATAAAACTCCTATCAATCCTGATTGATAGAATATTTGTGCATAAAGGTTATGTATATAGCCATTGTTAGTCTCAAACTGAAAGTTATTCCCAAGTCCAGTTAGAGCTGCATTTGAATTTACCACCTCATTAAAAGAATCCCCCCATATCCTGCCTCTACCTGAGTAGAGATTTTTATTTGTATATTTTTTTGTAATATCATTTAAAAATATACCAAGTTTAGTATTTTTCATTAAGACATAGGTAAGCGTGAAAGTTATGTTTAGTACGATTGTAGAAACAATTATTGGGAAAATATATTTCTTTATTTTACTATATAAGCAAAATACAAGAAGCACTGATATTAAAGCTATGATTGTATTTCTGGAGTTTGAACTATATATAACTGCTATCAAAATTAGCATAGAATATATATTTATAAATTTTATAAAAAAATGTGATTCTTTCATGGTAATAACACAAAAAAATAACAACACAAAAGCTGTAGAAGCATGCAAATTATTCATTGTATTATCTGAGAATAACCCAGGTATAAACAAAGTAGAAACTAGAGCAACACATATAGCCCACATCGGGAATATAAAGAAGGTTTGTTTAAATACACTAATGAATATAAATAGCAAGTATATTATTGCCAAAAAAATCATATATTCTGGCAATCGTTCTATTTGATTATTAATGTTTACAATGTAATACACAAAAAATATTGTTGCGGAAGAGATAATAAGAACTGAATATTTAGTTAAAAACATTTGTCTATTAAAAAATAAATAGAAAGCACTAATAATAATAATGATGATCACAGGACCAATTAATGAGCTTCTATCCATGAAATTAAATTCGGTAACCTGCACTGCCATTACAAAAACCCAAAGAATTAACATCAGATTCAGAATATACTTAGCTAAATTATCCTTATCTCCGAGACCTTTATGCATGTCTTTCCAACTTTCTTATCAATTACTAATAACGTCTTTTAACTTATTCTTTCTGTTAGCAATCTTTAAAAGTGCTTCTTTCAAATTATCCTTAGTTAATTGGTTAAACTCATTCGTTACGTTCTCAACAGTTTCTTTGTTAACGCCATTGGTCTTTCCAATATAAATCTTATCAAACACTTGTTTAGGGTAAACTTCATCTACACTTAGAAGTTCTTCAAACATTTTTTCCCCTGGTCGTTTACCAGTATAGTTAATCGAAATTTCCTCTTCCGTGAAACCCGATAATTTAATAAGATTCTTGGCTAAGTCGACTATCTTTACCGGTTCACCCATATCTAAAACAAATATTTCTCCACCGCGTGCTAGTGTTCCTGCTTGAATAACCAGACGTGATGCCTCTGGAATTGTCATGAAATATCGTGTCATTTCTGGATGAGTAACTGTAATAGGACCACCTTTTTCAATCTGCTTTTTAAATAATGGGATAACACTTCCACTACTTCCTAATACATTCCCAAATCTAACCGCAACGAATTTGGTTTTGCTCTGGAAACTAAAATCCTGGATTACCATCTCGGCAATTCGTTTTGTAGCACCCATCACATTGGTGGGATTTACCGCTTTATCAGAAGAAACTAGAACAAATGTGTCTACTCCAAATGCGTCAGCTGATTCTGCGACATTCTTTGTACCAAGAACATTGTTCTTTACTGCTTCATGTGGGTTATACTCCATTAGAGGCACATGTTTATGTGCTGCAGCATGGTATATCGTTGTCGGCTTATGTTCTTTCATTATTTCAAACATGCGGTTCCGGTCTTGCACATCACCAATAATAGGTACAATTTCTATTCCCATATTGCCAAACTTTTCACGAAGCTCCATTTCAATGGTATAGATACTAAATTCACCATGACCCACAAGTACTATTTTACTAGGTGTGAACCTCATAAGCTGTCTACAGATTTCCGAGCCAATCGACCCGCCCGCACCTGTTACCAGAATGGTCGTATTAGTTACATTTTCAGATATCGCATCAATATCTAATTCAACCGGTTCCCGTCCTAGAAGATCCTCAACCTCAACATTTTTCAGCTGACTGACTGAAACCTTCCCAGTCATTATATCCTCAATTTTGGGGATCATTTGAGTTTTAGCATTTGTTTTATTGCATTCGACAATAACTTTATTTAAAGCCCCATTACGTAATGATGGAATGGCTATTACAATATGTTCAATGCTCTTTTTTTCAACTATTTTTGATATATCTTTAACTCGTCCCATAACTGGTAAATTGTAAAGCTGCATCTTCTGTTTTGAAAAATCATCATCGACAAATGCAACAGGTTGTAACTCAGATGTGTTATTGTTGTTCTTTAATTGACGTACAATCATAGCTCCAGCTGAGCCAGCGCCAACTATGAGTGTGCGCTTTTTATTTGTTTCTTCAGTTATGTATCGGTCACGAACAATTCTCCATAAAAAGCGGGATCCTCCAATTAATATAACGTGTAGCATCCAAGTTACTACTAGCGCTCTCCTGTATATGGCAAAATCATTTACAATATATTGAACGACTCCAGCAGATACAATTGATAATGTAATTGCTTGAACTATAGCAATCAATTCTCCAACACTAGCATATGCCCAAACCTTATTATATAATTTATAAATAAAAGCCCAAAGGTGATGGAAAAATAAGAGTGCAATTGAACTAATTAGTAAAGCGGGCATTGCAAATACTGATATATCCGGATAAACAATCCATGATGCAACAAATATTGCTAAACTAACAATTAACGAATCTAGCAATATTAACAAAGACATCCTTAAGCGATAGGTCAAACTAGCCTCTCCTTTCGGTATTTCTTGATGTATTGGAGTGTATATTATAATTATATTTAAATGATTAAGTTATAGTTTTTGTCGAAATTAGTCTTACATATTATAACACTTTTAGGCATACAAAAAAACAGACCCTGTTTAATTCATTTCGGTTGCCAAAATCCTCGCAAACTAAATCCATCTATGTATATAATACGAAATACCCATTTTTGAGTCGAAATCTGTATTTCAGTATACTCCCATGTACAAAGTTAGGCAAGAACAAATTTACTTTTTTCCACCTAATTTTTACCGAGAAAATATAGGTTATTTACTTCCTACTTCCCTACTATATAAAAAAAGCTATACAAAAAGATGTATAGCTTCACTAAAACAAACCTAGAATTTTTTTCTTTTTAATATTTATTGGCTGACTCCTAATGACTGTTTTTCCTTCAATTAAAAGTTGACTGTTTTCCATAAACTGATAGAATGTCTCAGACCCATACTCATTACGTAGCATTTGATATGCTTCATATAAATGAAAATCCCTTGTTGTCGTGTTATGTGCGTCAGATGCTATAAAGTGGGTCAGGTTAGCATCAATCAATTTATGTGATATTTTCTGTACATTTTTTCCGAGGTTGCCGACAAAACTGGCTGCAGTAATTTGTGTTAACGCTCCAGTACGAACAAAGTCATATAAAATAGAGGGATGTTCAATAATTCTTTTGTTTCGTTCCGGATGTACAATGATTGGGATATATTCTGCCATTTGGATATCAAATAGTAATTGCCTCGTATATCGAGGTACCTCTGAAGTAGGTAATTCGACAAATATATATTTTGTATTTCTGTTTAATGGAAGAATATCTTCACTAGTAAGATCATTTAATAGATCTCCGTATATTCGTGGCTCTTGCCCTGGTAAGATTGTTAAAGGGATATCAACTTCCATTAGTTTGTTATTTAAGTGCTCAATATTGCGCAATATACTTTCTTTATTATTTGTATACCTGCCATTATTGTGATGCGGTGTGGCGATAATGGTGTGTATACCCTGATCAACTGCCTGTTTAGCCATTTCAATACTTTGTGGTAATGTTGAAGGTCCGTCATCAACGTTAGGCAATATGTGACAATGTATGTCAATCATTTATATCACACCTCTCTGCTATTAGTTTATACCATAATAATAGTAGTTCTGTGATTCCTTTTGTTCACGATCATTCAAAATAGTACCAAGTAATTTTGCCTTGCCAGGACTTAGTAATTCTACAGCTTTTCTTGCTGCCTCATTTTCCGTATGTTTACTACGTACTACAAGAATTGCCCCCTGACAAATATTTGTTATAATCTGCGCATCAGTAACTGCTAATACTGGAGGGGTATCAAATAATATAACGTCATATAGTTGAGACGCCTCGTTAAGCATTTGCTTCATTTTTTTTGATGCTAGTAATTCGGATGGGTTAGGTGGAATCGGACCACATGAAATAATATCTAGGTTATTGATTTCACTTGTTGAAATTGCCTCCTCCAGCGATATATCACCGACTAACATATTGCTTAATCCCCTTAGATTATCTAGTCGAAATGTATAATGCACCGTGGGCTTCCTTAAATCTGCATCAATAAGCAATACTTTCTTTCCTTGCTGTGAATAAACAACAGCTAAATTTGCCACTGTTACCGATTTCCCCTCACCTGGACCGGAGGACGTTACCATTATGGACTTTAATTCCTCATCAACCGATGTAAATTGAAGATTCGTGCGAATAGTTCTATACTGCTCAGAAACTGGTGATCTGGGATTTTGGTTTGTAATTAGGTTTCTTATTTTATTATTACTACCCCTTTTTCGAGCCATACAGTCGCCTCCTATCTGAGCGGTTTAGTGTTGGTTTAAAACGTTTCTGTTGTACATCCCCATCATTTATATGTGTAATCACTCCAAGTACCGGGAGATTTAATGTATTTTCAACATCTTCTTCTGACTTTATAGTGTTATCTAGATACTCTAGTAGAAAAGCCGTTCCAACACCTATCATTCCTCCTAATACTACTGCGATAGCGATGTTGAGCATAGGCCTTGGACTAACAGGAGAAGGGTTCTCCTTCATTTCTGCTTCCGATAAGGTGTGAACATTGTCTACGTTCATCAAATCAGGAATTTTGGTCTGGAAAATCTGAACAGTAGTATTTGCTATCTGTGTTGCTAGATTTGAATTTGTATCTGTTACAGTAACTGTAACAACTTGTGAATTTTCCTCGTTTAAAACATTGATTTTATTTTGTAGTTGTGTATCTGAGTAGGATAGGTTTAATTCTTTAACAACCTCCTCAAGAATAGCAGGGCTTTTAATAATGATATTATATGTATTAATAAGTTCAACATTTGAACGGATATCGTTAACATTATAATTAGTGCTTTTATCCTGTTCGCTTTGATTTACGATGAACTGAGAACTTGATTCATATGTTGGTGTGAGAAAAACATAACTTATTATTGTACTTATAATAGCCGCCCCAATAATGAACGATAGAATTAATAGAAACTTCTTTTTGATTACATCGAATATTTCTTTAAGGGATATAGTTTCTTCCATGGTGTTCCTCCAGATATATAATTTGCTTATAAGTTTTAAGTACCCTGCTTTAGGGATAAATAATCATTTACTTTAAGAACAATTCGAAATAATGAAGTTCTTTTTGGGTGTGGAATATATTTGCCTTAACAAACAGACTACTACCTTACCTTGGCATAATAGACAAAAACGTGACACATAATTAAAATATAATTTAGAAATGTTAAAATTTTACTACACATTTTCATGAAGAAAATGTAAAATAGGTTTTATGTACTTTGTATAAGGATTTTGACCTAAGTTTAAGAGAAAATGGCTTTAATATTGTGGCGTTGTTATTACATATTTTGTTGAATCAGTCAGTCTAGAAGGTCATGGTGAAATTACGGACGATGGTCTGTGGTATTATGCAGTGGATGATAAAAGTATTAACAGTGTGCAAATCGAATTACGTGATAATCTGAATTTATAATCAAATATAGATGGTTTTGCTGAGAATGATAAGCAAAAAGAGGTATATTAAAAAGCTAGTGTGTGCCACTAGCTTTTTCTGAACATTATACGAACCATAAATTCAAACACTTTCAAAATACGCTTTAGTCGAAATGGTTGTTTCAACAATCGGTAAAGCCATTCAAGATTAAGTTTGATCCATATTTCAGGTGCGCGATTAACCTCACCAGCAAGAACATCAATACTGCCTCCCACTCCCATAAATATTCCCTTTTGGAATTGTTCACTATGCCTGGCAATCCATAGTTCCTGCCTAGGAAGACCTAAAGCTACAAAAACGATATCAGCATTAGCGTTTTGAACCTTCTCTACAAGTTCTTGGTCATCCAATTTAAAGAAACCGTGGTGACGTCCAGCAATATTTATATTGGGAAATCGTTTTTCCACTTCCAATACAGCTTTTTCATTAACCTCTTCTCTTGCTCCTAAGAAGAAACAACGTAATCCTTTATTATTGGCGTATTCGAGCAAATCTAGCATTAAATCGTAACCAGCTATTCGTTCCTGAAGTGGTAGTTTCATATATTTAGCTGCCATTAAAATACCTGCACCATCTGGGACAACATAATCTGCTGAATGAATCGCTTGTTTATACTGTTCATTTTCGTGTGCCTTCATAACAATCTCTGGATTAGCTGTAACGATAAATTGCTTATGTTCATTCATTAAGCTTGGATAGATATGATTTTTCAAGAATTCATTTTTAGTGATATTTATAAAATTAACATTCATAATTTCAACTGTTTCTAACTGATTACTCATATTTTGCAACCTTTCCTGATTTCATTCGTCTAATATATATGGGTTTCAAATTTTAATTTGAAATATTCTTCTAATAAGAATGTAATAAAAAAAGAATTTACTAAAAAGCCTATTCATAGTAAAATAAAGAATAGTTTTTCGTTAAGTGAGTGTAAAGTTTTTAAAGACTTTTGGATTATGATATCATTAAATGTTTTATTTTCCTAATAAACATATACTATATATAAATTACGTACAAAAGGGGAATTTTTTTATGTCTGAAAAATCAAGACTTATAAGGAGAAATAAGAAACGTAAACTTCGAAAACGAGCCTATTTTATACTAATACCAGTTATCATAGCATTTATCGGCCTGTCATATGGAGCGTATTTGTACGTGAAAGCCGATACTGTATTATCAGATTCCTACCAGGAGGATGGCAAAGAAAAATCAGACCTGCGCGAAAAGGAAGTTGATCCTAGTGAGGACAATGTTTCTATTCTGATTGCTGGTGTTGATGCTAGTGATGTCCGCAGTAATTCGAACAGTTCCAGAACGGACACACTAATGCTGGCAACTTTGAACAAGGAAGATAAAAGTGTGAAAATGCTCAGTATCCCGAGGGATTCATACGTTTATATTCCAGAAGTCGGCTATGAAACAAAAATTAACCATGCTCATGCTTACGGTGGTATGGATGCAACAGTTAAAACAGTAGAAAACCTAATGGATATTCCAGTCGATTATTACGTAAAACTTAATTTCGAAGCTTTCATCGATGTTGTGGATGCAGTAAATGGAATTACAGTTGATGTTCCTTATGAACTATATGAGCAAAATTCAAAGGACGTAGCTGGGGCGGTCCATTTGTTACCTGGAGAACAGGATCTAAATGGGGAAGAAGCACTTGCACTTGCTCGAACCAGAAAATATGATAGCGATATTGAACGTGGTAAACGACAACAGGAGATTATTAAATCCGTGATTAAAAAAGCTGTTTCAATTGATTCTATCTTAAAATATGACAATATAATTGAGGCTGTCGGTAAAAATATGGCGACAAATATGACATTCAGTGAAATGAAAAGCTTTATTTCATACGGGACAGGCGGAGGAAACCTTGACTTTGAAACCTATACCCTTGAAGGTCGTGACTATCAACCAGGTGATACGTACTACTGGCAATTGGATGATGTTGCATTAACTGAAACAAAAGAAATGTTTAAACAGCATCTTGAAATTGATAACTCTACAACCGCTTCTGACTCAGATGAGACTTCTACAGCAGCTGGAGACTCTTCCAGTTCATATTAAGCAGAAAGCTGCTAGCCAATTAGGCTAGCAGCTTTCTTTTTTTTATGATCTATGCTTGATACCTTTTATGAAATTCGTTAATGGTTTAAATTCACTATTAATCATTTCAAGATTTTCAATTAAAATTTGAATTGCTAATAATGAAATAGAAAAGATTAAAATGGATCCCCATACTGTTGTCATTGAAAATAGTATCGCCGATAAACTGAACATAGTACTAAGCGCATAAATGAATAACACTGTTTGTTTATGGGTGAATCCAGACTTCACTAACCTATGGTGCAAATGCGAGCTATCCGGGCTAGATAATGGTTGTTTATTAATATGCCTTCGCACAATCGCAATTAACGTGTCTGAGATTGGTACACCTAAAATAAAAATAGGTATAATAAATGAAATAATAGTTACATTTTTGAACCCTAATAAGGCTAACACTGAAATCATGTACCCTAGGAAAAGTGCACCTGTATCACCCATAAATATTTTTGCCGGATAAAAATTATAACGTAAAAACCCTACTGTACTGAAAAATAAAATAAGAGCCATTGTAGCCACATAAACGTTTCCCATAATAACGGCCATTCCAGCTATCGTAAAAAGCGCAATAGCTGATACACCTGCAGCTAATCCATCCAAACCATCAATTAAGTTAATCGCATTCGTAATTCCTACAATCCACAGAAGTGTTACAATTGAACTCAAAAAACCAAACTCAATCTGTCCACCAAACGGCAGGTTAATAAATTCAACTTGCAGTCCTCCCCAAAAGACAACTAATGATCCCACAGCTAGTTGAACTATAAATTTAATTCGTGGCGACAAATTATAAACATCATCAAAGAAGCCAAGCAAAATTATTATAAGAGCACCACTAATTATGGGGATGTGATACTCACTTGCTGGCTGAAGTATAAGTAGCCCAATTATAAAACTAATGAAAATAGCTAAACCACCTAATGTAGGTATCGGAGCAGCATGTATTTTTCTGTGATTTGGTTTATCTGTAGCATTCATTTTTAATGCAAATTTTATAAACATCGGCGTGATGATTAAGGAAACAAGCATCAATAAAAAGGCTAAGAGTACAATCTTTATCATTTAGCCCACCTCAATTGTTATATCTTACTAATAGACGTCTCATGTGTTAAAATGTTTCATACTCAAATATATATTATATACTTTTTTGATAGAGCTTGCTACCATAGATACTAAAATAATCCTTCTTGTAATTTACCCGTTCATGAAAAAAATAATGCATCCCTGTATTATGTTATGATTTACTTAGAAAACTGTAAGGAGTGTGTACAACATGACACTAAACTTCGCCCATCGCGGCTCGTTGACTGAAGCACCGGAGAATACGTTACCTGCTTTTAAGAAAGCTATTTGGCATGGTGCTAAGGCACTTGAGCTTGATGTACAGCTGTCAAAAGATAATCACCTAATCGTATGTCATGATCACAAACTTTCTCGATTTAATAAAGATGCGGAAGGACTAATAAAAGATTACACGTTGGAAGAAATACAGCAAATTGATGTTGGAGAAACCTTTAGTGAAGAATTTAAAGGCGTTACCCTTCCTACGCTTGATCAAGTTCTACATATCTGCCCGGCAGATTTACTGCTGAATATCGAAATAAAAAATATACCGGTAATCTATGATGGTATTGAACAGATTCTGCTTAAGACGCTTCATGAACATGACCGTCTAAACAATCTTGTTATTTCCTCTTTCGATCATGTAGCATTAAAAAAAGTACAGGAAATCAACTCAACTATCCCACTTGGGATGCTGTTCTATTATCGCATTCTAAATCCATGGGATTATGCTAGCGCTAGCGGATTGAATATTCAAAGTATCCATCCGAACCAGATATATGTTGATCAAACGTTTGTTCAATCCTGTAAACGAAATGGATATGATATCTATCCGTTCACAGTTAGTGACCAAGAAAGATATAAAGAACTATTAGAATATGGAGTGGACGGTGTGTTTTCCAACAACCCGGAAATATTTAAAAGTTAACTAAAATTTTATCAATATTAAAAGGAATCTTATGAATGCATATTTTGCCTTTTATAAAACCCCCTTATGCCTTGGGCTGCAATCCTTATTAGTAAATACCTAAGTTGCACTTCTGCAGTTGAGAAAGTATAAATACTTTCTCAACTGCCAAAAAGCAAGTTCAACTTCAAACTTTACCTTTTACTTCTGAGGTTCACTTTGAATAATAATCAGGGAGTTCAATACCTTCCCTCTGAGCTAACTTTTTATTATCTTCCCTGTAATAGTTATTAATCTTGTCCTGCAATTCCTCACTTAATTGATATCGTTTATAATGTATTTTAAAACTCAGCTTATTTTGCAAGAAAGTCTTTGGAGATAAAGTGATTGAATTTTTTTTCTTACCCATTAATTTTTTCACTAATTTCTTACTGTATTTTCTTTTTAGTTTAATCTTTACTTCAGGTATTTTACCGTTTGGATTTTTCTTCGTTTTAAACAGTGAATTAAGTCTCCTGGCCATTTTTGCTTGAAATACACCGTAACTCCTGTTCAATTGTTCGTTACTGTATTTAGGTACCTTTTCTACACCCATATAGTTTAATAATTGTAATAGGTATTCATTTTTTTCCTTTTTGAAATTTTCATAAATAAATACAAAATAATTTTCACCAAACACTCGCTCGACACTATCTAAATAGTTATTATATAGATAATGTTCAAATACACCATGCTTCTCCAAATCGTTAATATACTCTTTTTCTTTCTTATTTGCTCCTTGATGGAGAAATTCAATATATAGCGAGGTCATTATATCTACTTGTTTTCTAATACCGACTATTAAGTGTACATCATAGAGATCCTCTGGAAATATCCTCCGAAGGTCTTTAAGTATACTGAAAGCACTTTTAGATTTCTTTTGAGAAAAAGGGCTCCCTGTTAATCCTTCATATGAAATTAATGTAGGAACCTCTTCAGACCCTTTTTTATCAAAACTTTTTCTAAGTCTTAGAACATCATCATCACTTAATTTTTTTAACCTTACTTCTGTAAAGAGATCTTTCGCATGTGTTTTACGGATTAGTTTAAGATCTTTTAATCTTGGGAATACATTCCATTGCAAAAAAGTTGTAGCTGTTTTATGAAAGCCAACATGTAAGTATATCGTTTTTTTCAATCGTATTCACCCTTATAATTGTTATTATATTTAGAAATATTAGGATTCAGCTTTGCCAATAGTAGAGAACCTATTCTCTCTATAATTAAATAAAATCTAGTACATATTGTAGCAAAAAAACAAACAAAAATATAGGATTAATAAATTCGGCTTATAGCAAAGTCTTAGTTGGTAAATATGCTGTAAGAAAGAATTTATACTTTCTTTTTTAACTATCTACGAAGAATTAAGGCTATTCTACAACTAATATAGAATAGCCTATTCCCATATAACTTTATTTTGTTCTTCGTTTTTTAATGAAAAATAACAATCCTATCAGCACTAACACTAAGAAGCCAGCCACCGCATAATATGTGATGTTATTATCTTCAGTATCACCTTCAGATTCCAATTTTGTATCTTGGCCACTCTGCGCATTATCAGTAATTTCTGTTAAGGGTACTGCATATACATTTGAATCCTGACTTCCAACAAAAAGTGTATCATTGATTATAATAGGTCCTGATGGTGCAAGCGTTCCGTTTAATTCTTTCTGACCAACAACATTTCCATTCTCAGAATCAAGTGCATAAACCATGCCTTTTGTATTCGAAAAATAGACTACGCCATCCTTAGCAACTGGTGGAGCTTTCATAACTTCATTTTCATACTCCCAAAGCTTTTCACCTGACTTTAAATCGTATGCATAAAAAGTTTTTGTAATAGGACTGCCGACAAAGATTTTGCCTTCATAAATAATCGGTGCTCCAGATTTATTATTTTTAACAAATTCTCCAGTGCCTAAGGTTTTCTGCCATATTATATCCCCTGTTTCAGCATCCAATGCATATAGCCAATGTTCTGGGTTATCACTATTTCCTGTTAGAGCAGTAGTTACAACTATGTTGTCAGAAACCGCCGGAGGTACATCATCTAACCCAGCAAATACTTCAGGAAATTCTGTCTGCCATTTAAATTCCTCGTTCGTTAAATCATAAGCAGAAAATGTAAAAGGTAATGGTCCACTTCCGCCAACGTATAAAGTATCATTCGTTATATTAGGGGATGACATACTAACAGTTGATCCAATTTCTATTTTCTCCAAAAGATCGCCTGATGCAGGATCTAATTTATATAAATGTTTGTCCCCAGTTGCAACATAAACAGACCCTTCATAAAAGGCAGGCGTCGGCATTACTTCACCTTTAGTATTATACTTCCAAAGAATATCGCCAGATTCAGCATCCAAGGCTAGAACGCCGCTTTCTTCGGTTCCACGAATTCCATCACCTTGAAAGAAACGATTTCCGAATCCAACGAAAACTTTTCCATCATGGTAAATCATTTCCGAATGAACCCAATTTGGGGCTTTATTTTGCCATAGCTTTTCCCCAGTTTTAACATCAAATGCGAATAAATCTCCTGAATTATGGTTACCTACAAACATTTTATCTCCAGCAACAACAGGAGTAGCTCTTATTTGTTCCGCTGTTTGATATGTTTGGTATTGCAATGAATCAGATCCGTTGTCAAACACTGCATTTTTTTCACTGTTTAAACGATATTGATTCCATTCTTCTGGGCCAAAGCCTTCTGCTGCTACAAGAGAAGGTGAAACGCTTATGGCTAAAATAAAAACTAGGAAAACGTTTATATACTTGATAATATTACCCCTTCCTTAAAGATTAGTTAAACGGGTAGTATACTACTCGTCTAATTCTTTCAGATGATTATGATGAATCCATATTTCTTGATCATTTAATATTCCACGATACCATAAATTTCTTCCTATTTTTTCTGTTTTATCTACCTTAAACTTACTATTTTTTGCTAATTTTAGGTCATGAACAACCTGGTTCTTTTTTCCTCCCCAAGGTCGGTCATATCCTGCTCCCTCACCTCTTATATAAAAAGTTTTAACGTCATTATCAATAACTACATCAAGACGACTGGAAACATCAGATTCTTTCATCCAACCAATAACACCTGATTCCGCACTTGGCTGATTACTCAATAAATAAAAATACTCTTCACGATATATTGCTTGTTTTTTAATATAATAGGCACTGTCTTTGAAAGCTTCTGTCGGTTGAGGCTCATTAAGGCTGTAGGGACTTTTATAAATATAGGATTCTCCGCCTCTAATATGCCCCAGACGGCTTATTGGCTCTTCTATATAGTTTGTGTCATTCTTAATTTTCGAATTAGCTACACTTTGCTCCCATTCCCCAAATAAATTATTATTTGACGAATTATTCTTTAAAACATTATTTTTATATTTTTGTCTTTCTTTTTTGGACATTTTTTTCCACTGAGATAAAAAGTCTTCATACTTGGGAATGATATCCTCGACACTTCCAAAGTCCTTAACCTTTCCATATTCAAGCCAGAGAATCTTATCACAGAATTGCTTCATTTGCCCAATAGAGTGGCTAACAAAAATCATCGTCTTGCCTTTTTCTTTAAATTCCTTCATTTTATTAAGACTTTTTTCGGCGAAGGCTTTATCACCAACCGAAAGTGCTTCATCAATGATTAAAACATCTGGGTCAATGTTGACAGATATTGCAAACCCAAGCCTTGATTTCATACCGCTAGAATAGGATTTAACTGGCTGGTCAATAAAGTTATCCAGTTCTGAAAACTCAATAATTTCAGGTTCCAGTTTTTTTATTTCCTCTTTATTAAAACCTAACATTAAACACTTTAGCTTAATATTATCTCTGCCCGTCAGATCATTTTTTAGCCCTGCAGCAACAGCAATCAATGCTACTTGGCCATTTACATCAATAGTTCCAGCTGTTTCTGGAACTATCCCCGCTACAATATTTGATAAAGTCGATTTCCCTGAACCATTTATCCCTATAAACCCTACAGCATCACCTTTTTCAGCTTCAAAGTTAACATCCTGTAAGGCATAAAAATCTTTCCCATAGCCCCTAGGGGTTACAAGATCTAGAATTCGTTCTTTCATGCCATTATATAATTTGTATTTTTTTGTTACACCTTTGACAATTATTGCTTTTTCCATATCATCACAAGCCCTTTATAAATAATCAATAAAATGTTTCCTGAATTTAACATGAATCTTTGCACCAAACAGGAATAATACAATTACTAATCCCCAGAAAAACAGCGTATATTTCCAATACGTGATAAAGTACCAATCTACCCCAAATAAAGCATAACGATATCCCTCTATTAGGTAATGCAGTGGATTTAACTGCATTAAATTCATTAGAGTCTCAAAGTCACTTAACAGAGTTAATGGCCATAACACCCCAGATAAATATAACATCATCCGTAAAGTTGAATTTAAGAACACGTGCACATCTCTAATAATAGTAGATAAAGTTGAAGTTATAAGAGATATAGCAAAAAACAAGCAGAATGATGCAAAAATAAAATATAGAAGTTGCAGATAGTAAATGTTAACAAAGTAGCCAAAGAATTGGAGAATAGCAATCGTTATTCCTAGCATAACCAAATGGACATAAAATCTTGAAAATATCACAAAGTTAGGGATGATGCTCATAGGAAAATTCATTTTTGATAACATTCGTAACCTTGTATAAATAGATTTAGATCCTTGAATCGTAGACTGGTAAAAGAAAATCCATAAGAAAAAAGCTGCTAACAGCCAGGCAAAAAACGGCACATTTTCCTCACCAACTTCAACTGCACCCCGAGTTCTCAGCGTACTAAAAACAAACCAATATATTAAAATTTGGATAGCAGGGCTTATAATTTCCCATGCCATCCCCAAATAATTATTGCGATTTTGACTCTTTAATTCATAAAGAGAAAGTCTTCTTATTAAATAAAAATACTCTATTTGTTCTTTTATAACTGTAATAACAGATTTCATACGTATACCCTTTCAATTCTTAACATGAATTTTAACGCTACTAAATTATACAAGCATCGTTCTAAAATAACAATAGTAATTAAGCCTATCCTTTCGAATAAGCCTAATTACTATCAAACACCTCATTTACCACACGTTTACTGGCATTACCATCTTCTAAATAACAAAACTTATTGTAAAATGCCTCGGTTGTTTCTGAAGGGATAAAACCATTTTGTTCAATTTGCTTGATCTCAGACAGTAACCCTTCTGTTGTTTTTACTAATGGACCTGGAGCTTTCTTTTCAAAGTCAAAGTAAAAACCTCGTAAATTATCCCGGTAGTCATCAATATCATATACGAAAAACATCATCGGTCGCTTTAAATTAGCATAATCAAAGAATACCGAAGAATAATCTGTAATTAGCATATCAGATATTAAATATAACTCTCTAATATCTTCATGTGAAGAAAAATCGTAAACGAAACCTTCATATTCGGTTAGATCCAGATTTTCAGCTACAAGATAATGTAGTCTCAGTAATATAATATAGTCCTCGCCCAGTTCGTCCCTTAACTTGTCTAAATCCATTTCTAAATTGAATTTATATTTTCCTCGTCCATAAAATTGATTATCCCGCCAAGTCGGCGCATATAAGATGACTTTTTTATCCGTTGGCAAGTTAGAATTCTTTTTTATCTGTTGTATGGTTTCCTCATTATTAGAATTAATTAAAAAGTCATTTCTAGGATATCCAGATTCAATCATTGTCTTATTAAATTGAAAAGCTCTTCTAAAAATTTCTGTAGAATAAGCATTTGGTGAAACTAAATAGTCCCATTTATTCGTTGCTTTTAAGAAGTTAGTTTTATATTTAGTTGTGTTTGTACCTGGCATATGCACCTCATCCATGTCTGTTGCCAATCTTTTCAGTGGTGTTCCATGCCATGTTTGCAAATACGTTGTATGGTTAGGTTTTGGAATCCATAAAGGTAATCGGCTGTTAGATACCCAATAGCCAGCTCTTGGCATTACTAAAAGCCATTTTATTGAAAACCTTCTTACATAATTCACATTTTTATCCTCAAAATATTTAAGATGTCTTCGATCAACACTCCAATACATATTATATTCTGGATATTCTTTTAACATATATTCATAAATTGCTCTTGGGCTATCGCTGTACTGTTTCCCTAGAAAACTTTCAAACATTACTGATTTTTTTCTCGCAGGAAGTTTACCTAACATATAAAAGGCATATTTATACAGGTATTTTAACTTTTCACCTCTTCGTATTTTTAACCAAACGGATTTTGTATTTTTGACCACTTCACTCTTAAAGTTGTACCTTGCTATTTGGAACGATAAGTATGAAGATTCTTTTGTCGGCTTAACTATTACTTTCATTTTCTTGTTATCGTGGGGAATTATTCTTTTGATCGGGAATTCTTTGCTATTATGATCGAGACGAATTCGTGTGCTTCTTATTGTTTCAAACTCTCCATGGTGTTTATAAGTCATTTGCAGATAGAATTTCAAAAAGACAGTCTTCTCCATATTAAAGTAATTCGAGAAGTTGAACTGGCCTTTAATCCCACATCCCAACAACTCCTCGTTCCCGTCATATTTATCATAAATATCTTTTCTGCTAAACCTCTCAACAGGTACTTCATATTCATTCTCATCATTATAGATAACAATTAACTTTAAATCACTAAGCTCGTACTCATTCGACTTATATAACGGAGGGAAATTGAAATAACCAGAAAAAGAAAACTCATTTTTTTCCAGACTCACCGTATCTATCTTTGAGTATAAAAAATATTCATTCAATCTAAAAGATATTTTACCTTTGTTACTAGTATATGGATAAAACATCCTATTTAAATCCGGAAAAAGAATTGTCAAAAAACGAATATTATCATAATTACTTTTCACCTTGTTTTTCTTCAAGTCTTCCCCTTTTCTTTGATTCAAATATAAATCCCATATATCACTTTCCAAAAAAGTTTCCGAGTTCTCATGGAAGGGAATAGATAGTTTGAAGATTATATATTCATCTATTTTGTCTATAATAGAAGAACTGATATATATAATTTTTTCGGTTTCACGTTCTTCCAAAGAAAAATAGTATTCGTCATAATCCTGCAAAATGTTTTCTTTCAGAGATACTTTGATTTCGTATTTATTATCATTTAGAGTTATATCCAATACTTGGTTATTATTAGGCGTTGACATGTTGTGAATAAACCCCTCTCATGTATAAATCAATTATAAACAATATTATATAGTTGTGCTTATTGATTTTCAAACTTTTTATTAATATAATCTTTTATGTAACTCCTTGATATTATTCTGTTATACTAAATACACTTTAGAAATAAAGAAAGGAATAATTTTTATGAAACCAACAATGTTCTTTTTAATTAATTCAATCGACATACTTCGAGGAGGACTAACACGAGCTTCATTAAAACAGGCATCTTTCTTTGCCGAAATGGGTTATGAGACCTATATGCTGACTTTTAATTTTAATCCAAAATACCCAATAATTCGAGATAAATTGCTTGAAATGAATAAGGTACATAAAAACGTGACAATCCTAAACATGTATGAAGAACTCGAAGGTTATGACGAGCCTTTAACACTTACTATTCCGTCAAAGAAAGCCTCATTAACTGAGTTATCAAACGGAATGTCTATTGATAAAAGACACAAACGCAATGCCTACAGAGTTTATAATAATGGGTTATATGTTAAATATATCTCTTTGAACGAAGACAATTCATTGGATTTTATAGATTACTTTGATGAAAATCGTTATCGCACAAAAAGAGAAGTCTATGATCCTTGGGGTAACTTGAAAAAGGTAGCATTCATGAATTTACTTCTTAATAAACCAAATCAATTAATTTATTATGATAACGAAGGAAGAGCATATTTCTCACAATGGAATGATCCAGAATCTGAAATTATTCAAAGGGTTAACATTTTTAACAAAAATTCATCAATTACGCACACGTATGCTAATGATAACGTTACACATAAACTTGACTGGTTAACCAAAACTATTAATAAGTTGGGTGGAGAAAGATCCGTTGTTATCTCTGATACTAGAAGTACTGATGAAGTTTTAATCAAATTGGACCATCCTAAAGCTGCAAAAGTGTGGAGGTTACACAGTAGTCATCTGGATTCACCATTTACTGTAGACGCTAACATAACTCCTGCAGTTAAGCCCGCACTTGATAATTTAGAAACTTTTGATGCAGCAGTTTTCTTAACAGAAGAACAAAAGAATGATGTGACTAAGCGACTAGGTGAGAAGTCAAATTTAATGGTAATTCCTCATTATCACGAGGAATCTACTAAAACTATTAAGTCAAATAATGAAGATAATAAACTAGGTGTAGTAATAAGCAGACTATCTTCTTTAAAACGCCTTGACCATACAATAAATGCATTTAAATATGTAGTGGATGAAATACCAGATGCGCGATTGGAAATTTGGGGTACTGGGAATCAAGAGTCAAGCCTTAAAAAATTAATAAAAGAATTAAACTTAAAAGAGAATGTTTACCTAAAAGGCTATACTCATAATCCTGATGAAATTTATCAAAAAGCGCTATTCTCAGTTATGACATCAAAAAAAGAAGGGTTTGCTCTTTCTGTATTAGAAAGTATGTATAATAAAGCACCTGTGATAAGCTATGAAATAAAATACGGTCCTACTGATATGATAGTAGATAATGAGAATGGATATATTATTGAAAATGAAAATATTGAAGAACTTGCAAATAAGATGATTTATATGTTTAAGAACCCTGATAAATCAAGAGAAATGGGAGAAAAATCAAGAAATTATATTGATAAACACTTTAACAAAAATATTTATAAACAAAAATGGCTCGATGTAATAGACGCAGCTATTACAACAAAATTTCGTTCATAAAAATTTTTAGAAAACCGGCAAACGCCAAGCCTTAATGACGAGTACCTTAGCTGCTCTTATGCAGTATTTATACTTTCTAAATTGCTAAAAAAGTTCTACTCAAATTATGAGTAGAACTTTTTAAATGGTTTTTTCATTTTAAGAATGAGCTATGCATCCATACCGTTTTGCCATCCAGGTTACCACGGTACCATGTATTGCTTCCTACTTTTTCTGTTAAATGTACATTAAACTTCTGATTCTTGTAATTAGATAAATCATACACCAGATCCTTAGAACCACCCCAGGCTTTGCCAAATGCATTGCCGCTTCCTTTGATAATAAAGGTCTTGGACTTCCAGTCAACACCCACATGAGAGTGAGTAGACATATCAGATGCTTTAACCCAGCCTAATAAACCATTTGTACGACTTGGTTGCGTACTTATTAGATAAAAAGTTTGTCCATTAACGGATGCTTGTTTTTTAATGTAATAAACTGCATTTGTAAAATTGCCGGCAACCGGTAGATTTGATGATAAATTATCTAAATCTGGATACATGCTGGCATCATATCTAAGATGACCAAGTTTACTTGTATTACTAGTATTACTATGTGAATTATCTACGTGCGATGTCACATATGATGAATGCATCCAAACAACTTTTCCATCCAAAATACCGCGATACCAAGTATTACTACCTACTTTTTCTGTTAAATGAACTTTAAATTTCCGATTCTTATAATCTGATAAATCATACACTAGATCCTTAGAACCGCCCCAGGCTTTACTGTAAGCATTTCCGCTTCCTTTGATATAAACCGTTTTGTTTTCTCTATCAACACCAATATGAGAATAAGTAGTCATATCTTTAGAATTTATCCACCCTACAACTCCACTGGTTTTGCTTGGCTTTTTGCTGATTAAATAGTAGTTTTGTCCATTTATTTCTGCCTGTTGCTTAATGTAATAGACTGCATTCAAATATTTATCCGAACTGAAAGAAGATGTTTCATCAGTGATGTCTTTATATATTGTTGTACCACTATGGATGTGTCCAAGTTTACTTGTATTGCTTTTCTTAATCTTGGTAACATAACTGGAGTGCATCCATACAGTCCTTCCATCCAAATTCCCACGGTACCAAATGTTGCTTCCAACTTTTTCTGTTAAATGAACATTAAATTTTTTATTCCTGTAATCTGATAGATTGTATACTAAATCTTTAGAACCACCCCAGGCTTTGCTATACGCCTTTCCGCTTCCTTTTATGATAAAGGTCTTGGATTCACTGTCGACACCAACGTGAGAGTGAGTAGACATATCATCTGCACTAACCCAGCCCATAATTCCATTTTTTTTGCTTGGTTTTGTGCTAATTAGATAGTAAGTTTTCCAACTTACTCTTGCTTCTTTTTTAATGTAATAAACTGCATTTGTAAGTTCTGTTCCAACTTTTTTGGATGAAGCATCATCAACTAAGCCCTCGTATATCTTTACATTAGAGTTGCTAAGATGACCAAGTTTGCTTGTTCCATTTTCTTTTACTAAGTAGCTAGCATGGATCCATACTTGTTTTCCCGCTAAAGTTCCCCTATACCATTTATTGCTTCCCACCGATTCTGTAAGATTCACATTAAAAGTTTTACCAGAATGAGATGATAAATCATATACTAAGTTTTTAGATCCACCCCATGCTTTATTAAATGCTTTTCCATTACCATGGACTTTAAATGATTTACTCTGACTATCTATTCCACTATGAGTGTGTACACTCATATTCTTAGCATTAATCCATCCTATGGCGTTATTGCTGCTTGGTTCTCTATTAATTAAATAGTAGCTTGTTCCGTTTAATTTTGCTTCAGCTTTAATATAAAATACTTCATTTGTGTTATTGGATCCGACTTCCCTATAGTTGTCAAGATTCGTAGGGTCACTATAGATACGGGCATTATTAGAATTAACATGACCAAGTTTACTAGTATTTGGGCCTCGTTCTCTGACTTTCTCTTTATATTTTTTCTTAACTAACTTAACGTAATCATTCCATTTATAGCCCCATTTATCAAAATAACCATGCGGATCCACATGGGTAGTGCCCCCCAGATGCTCCCTAACAGCATCATGAGACCATAAAGTTCCAATTCCGTCTTTTTCAGCGTTTGTAACGCCTAAATTATAGTTATATAGAATGGTTGCTATATAATCTGAGTAATTATTGATAGACTTTGCAAATTTATCAAATGAGTTAACCTGGACTAACTCTACATGTACAAAGCGCTCATTCGCATACCGTCCTGCTCCCCACGCTGCTAAATTAGTGGGATGGATTTCAATTATATTCGTATCATCAACAAATGCATGAACAAATGCATTTTCATGATTCCGACCCATATAGTTAATTTCCTCTTTTATATTAGAGCCCTCATTAGCAGTTTCGTGGGATACAACTCCCTCTACCGCACCATATCCGTTACGATAATTAAATTTTGTAAAGTCACTATTATGATCATAATCTATCCTGTCTACAGACATATTCCTGATATAGTCATTCACATCTGGATATCCGGACATTATAGAGAAAGGTTTTTCTTCTGGCGTTTCACCTGTATCATGATCGCTTTTAAATTCTCCATCTCTCCAGCCTTTTGGTATGTATTTAAGTTCTTCTTCACTTAGTTCACTAATGTCTTCACCGTATACGTTCGTCCCGTCTTGTACTTCTGCATCACTTTTATCATCTGTATTTCCCTGTGCTAATAGATGTAATGGGAACATAAAAGAAATTAATAATAAGGCAACAACTAAGATGACTGTTTTTTTCATAGTACCCTCCTGTATATAAATCTTAATTACTATTATTCTATTATCCATTCTAATATCGGTAGATTCATAATAGGTTTAAAGAGAAAGATATGTATTATTTTAAAGAAATACACACTACCCGCTGTGGTGCGGATAGTGTGTTAAAGATTTCTATTTATAAACCGGAATATCAAGTTGTAACGTATATGAACCTAAGTCTTGGTAAAGATCATACATTGTATATACCTGTTTTGATGCCCAACCTATATCTGTTGCATACTGGTGTCCGTATGATCCTTCAGTAGCCATATATTCAGGATTCCACCGCATTTTATATAGTGTGTTTTGTACTGTGTTATAACTATTCGATCCTTTTATATAGTTGTTTCCTATAAATTTGGCACCACCAATAATTGCTTTGGCAGGTGTATCCCAACCTTCATCATAGGCTTTTTTAGCACCACATGTTATTGGGCAACTGTCAAACGCATGAACCCCATAAACGTTGTAAACAGTTTCACCCTTATACTCAACGCCTTGTGCCAATGTTGAGTCACCATGCCCTGTTTCTAGAATAGCATGTGATACTAAGTAAGCGTCATTAATTCCATAAATATTGCCTGCATCTATAAACGCTTGACCTTCACCTGCTAAGGTTCCTTTTCCTTCTAGAAAGTTATTCAATACAGATTTTGATGCACCGCTAGACCTAGACAGATCAAGGAACTGAAATTTTTCTACTTCCTTATCTAAAAAGTTATCTGGGTTCAGATTATATTTTACATCTGCTGGTCTAGCACTAACCCACTGTTGATTATCATAATGTTCTATAACATACCATCCATTAAACTGATCAATAATGTTAACAGTAGTACCATTAGCTAAGCTTCCAACCTTACCGTAGTAAGTAGCTGGACCAGTTCTAACATTAAGAGAACTTGCTGTTACTTTGCTGTCTTTTATATAATCCTTAGATACATAAGCATAATCTTTATCTGTTTGTGGATTACCTTTTAATTGGATATCTACAGCTTGATTTAAAGTTAAACCATTACTTTTAGTAATAAAGGATCCATGAATCCAAGCATTTTTACCGTTCAGAACGCCCCGATACCATGTATTCCCCCCAACGTCTTCTGTTAGATTAACTCTAAAACTTTCTCCAGCAAAATTGGATAGGTCATCATATACTAAATCCTTAGATCCTCCCCATGCTTTACTATAAGCATTTCCAGAACCCTTAATATAATAAGTTTTGGTATAGCTATCAAGCCATGTATGGGGATTTGTACTAATATCTTGAGAGTTAACCCAACCAACCAATCCTTTTGTACTGCTTGGTTTATTGCTTATAAGGTAATACGTTTGTCCATTAATTACAGTTTGTTCCTTAATATAGTAGACAGAATTGATGTATCCATTTTTTGCTTTCTTTACGTTTGATTGATTATGCAAACCTGGATATATGTTTGCATCATATCTAAGATGGCCTAGTTTGCTTGTGCTGCTCACTTCCTTGGTTGTAACATATGATGAATGAAGCCAAGCAGTTTTTCCATCCAGGGTTCCGCGATACCATGTGTTTCCGCCTACTTTTTCTGTTAAATTAACTTTAAAAACCTGGTATTTATGTTCGGAAAGATTTTTATATACTAAATCCTTGGATCCTCCCCAGGCTTTACTATACGCACTTCCGCTTCCTTTTACATAATAAGTTTTAGTTCTACTATCTATACCAATATGAGAGTGTGAAGACATGTCAGTTGACTTGACCCAGCCTATTACTCCTCTATTACTGCTTGGTTGCGTACTTATTAAGTAAAATTTATCTCCATTTTCTTCAGCCTGTTTTTTAATGTAATAGACTGCATTATTAAATGTACCAGCTGCTTCTACATAAGATGACAGATTGTCTAAATCGGGATATATGTTGGCATCGTAACTAAGATGGCCGAGTCTACTAGTGCTACTCGAATCATTATGTGAATTATCTACCTGTGATGTCACGTAAGATGAGTGCACCCAAACGACTTTGCCGTCCAAATTACCGCGATACCATATATTCCCACCTACTTTTTCAGTTAGATGAACTTTAAATGCATTGTTTCTATATTTGGAAAGATCATATACCAAGTCTTTGGAACCGCCCCATGCTTTACTGAAAGCACTCCCGGAACCTTTTATAAAGAAAGTCTTGGATTTTCTATCAACTCCAACATGTGGATTTGTAGACATATTACTAGCCTTTATCCAGCCAACTACTCCACTTGTCCTGCTTGGCTGTTTACTAATTAAATAGTAGGTTTGTCCACCTACCTTAGCTTGCTGTTTAATGTAATAAACTGCATTCAAATACTTTTCAGAGCTAAATGATGTTGAACCATCCATAATACTTTTATAAATTGTTGTTCCACTATGAATGTGTCCAAGTTTGCTTGTATGACTTTTTTCAACTTTTAAAACATAACTTGAATGCACCCATACTGTCTTTCCATTCAGATTACCGCGATACCAAATATTGCCGCCTACTTTTTCTGTTAAGTGAACCTTGAATTCTTTGTTCTTATAATCAGAAAGGTCGTATACCAAATCTTTTGAACCGCCCCATGCTTTACTATAAGCATTTCCGCTTCCTTTAATAATAAATGATTTGGATTTCCAATCCACGCCAACATGAGAGTGAGTAGACATATCACTTGCTTTTACCCAGCCAATCACTCCTTTTGTGCTGCTTGGCTGTTCACTAATTAAGTAGTAAGTTTGCTTATTTGCTTTTGCTTGTTTCTTAATGTAATAGACTGCATTAAGATAGTTTGCAGAGCTAAATGATGAATTGTCATCGCCTATTGTTTCATAGATAGTTGCGCCACTATGAATATGGCCAAGCTTGCTTGTACTTTTTTCTTTAACATCTAAACTTTTGAGTGTAACAGACTTTGATTCAAATGTAGCTGTTTTTAGCTCTTCTTTTTCTTCTGTACCATCTTCACTTGTACTGTCTGTAGCTTGGTCTTCCGTTGTGCTCTCTTCAGAGCCATCTTCTGTTGTGCTCTCTTCAGATCCGTCTTCTGTTGTGCTCTCTTCAGAGCCATCTTCTGTTGTGCTCTCTTCAGAGCCATCTTCTGTTGTGCTCTCTTCAGATCCGTCTTCTGTTGTGCTCTCTTCAGAGCCATCTTCTGTTGTGCTCTCTTC
>NZ_JAGGKK010000025.1 GCF_017873675.1 Virgibacillus litoralis
TAATATCGGAAAATTCAATCATCTATCTCAGACATTGAAATTAATTATTTGACTAAGCTATAGTTTTTTTATGCAACGCTAGTGATAATTTCCTATACAATTAAAAAACCTCTTTGCGCAAGGTCGCAAAGAGGTAAACGTGTAGTTACGATTAAACACACGTGTTCTCAGGGCAACCTTTTAAATCTCGCTGGATTTAGTTAAAGGTCTCATTATTCACTTTTCGTAGATACTTACTTCGTCATGGTTATCTGCTTCAAGTAAATTTACTACAATAATCTCTTTTTCTGATGTTGGTATATTCTTACCAACATAATCAGCACGAATAGGTAATTCCCTATGCCCTCGGTCAATTAATACACCTAACTGGATTTGTGAAGGCCTGCCTATATCCATTACGGCATCCATTGCTGCCCTCACTGTTCTGCCTGTAAATAACACATCATCAATTAGTATTACTTTTTTTCCATTAAAGTCTACGTTAATATTGGTTTCCTTCAATTCAGGATCATGGTTCGTTGTTGCTTTTTCTAAATCATCACGATACAACGTTATATCCAACTCGCCAATTGGAACATTAATTCCCTCGATTTGATTTATCTTTTCCTGTAATCGTTTCGCAATGGGAATTCCTCTTGTTTTAATCCCTACTAAAAGTAAATTTTCCCCACCTTTATTTTTTTCAACAATTTCATGGGCGATTCTAGTTAGCGCTCTGTTCATTGCTGACTGATCCAGTACTTCCGTTTTTTTGTTCACTGCTGCACCTCTTTCTGCTTTCGATAACTTGGCCTAACACCAAACCTTAGTTGCACTTATGCGTAAAAAAGGTTTTATATCTTCTTAGCGCTAAAAAATCCCTTTTCTCCATAAGGAAAAAAGGGATTTAGATATACGTATCTCTACATACTTAATACGTTCCGCTTCCTTCTTCGCCTCACTGGACTCTGTTAAAGGATCTTTTATTCATTTGCTTAATTATTACAAACCAGCTTCAATCTGTCAATACATTTTCTCCATTTGTGACAATAATTCCTTGAAATACGCTGGTGCTTCCTCCTCAAAGAATAGCCAATCATTTGTTCTCGGATGCTTAAAACCCAGCGATTTAGCATGCAATACCTGTCCATTTGTCTCCAATGTTTTCCTCCGTCCATATTTAGGATCACCAACGATTGGGAAATCTATATATTTCATGTGTACACGTATTTGATGAGTACGGCCTGTTTCAAGCTGGCATTCTACATGTGTGAAATTTTCAAATCGTCGTATAACCCGAAAATGGGTTACTGCTGGTTTACCAGAATCTACAATACCCATTTTCTGCCGGTCATTTTTGTCTCTGCCAATTGGGGCATCGATTAACCCTGTTTCATGTTCAATAACACCATGAACAACTGCTTCGTACTTTCGTTCAATATCTTTTGAGGCCATCTGTTCTGACAGATTTGTATGAGCGAGATCGCTCTTAGCAACCACTAGAAGTCCACTGGTGTCTTTATCAATCCGGTGGACAATGCCTGGCCGTTCTACACCATTAATCCCAGATAAATCGTCACAGTGATAAAGTAACGCATTTACCAATGTGCCATTTTGGTGGCCAGCGGATGGGTGGACTACCATTCCTTTGGGTTTATTAACAACAAGTAAGTCACTATCCTCATAAACTATCCGTAGTGGTATGTTTTCAGCTTTTATGTTTAATGATTCTGGTTCAGGAATTGTCCAGCTAATCTCATCCGCAGTTTGACATTTATAGTTGGGTTTTATAATTTCTCCATTTACTAATACATGTTCATTTGTAATCCATGATTGGACCTGTGAACGGGACTCGCTAACCAAATTCGATAACAGTTTATCTATTCTTATTTTGTTTTCAGTTTCTAATACGGTATGTTGGTTTAAAGTCATTTTTGATTTATTCCTTTCTTCTTTTCATCGATGAATGTTGCAATAAGCACAAGAATTACACCGACTACTAAGGTCGAATCAGCTATATTAAATATCGGATAATCATATCCAACCAGGTTGAAGTCAAAAAAGTCGACAACTTCCTTTCGAAAAAGGCGGTCGATAAAGTTACCAATTGCTCCACCTAAAATAAAACTTAAGGAAATAGCTAGTAACTTACTATCCTTTGCATATTTTTCCATATAATAAACAACACCGATAATTACAATTACAGTGACGATATAGAAAAAAATCATTTGCCCTTGCAATATTCCCCATGCTGCACCACTATTTCGATGTGATGTTAGATAGAAAAAATTCTCAATCACAGTTATTTGTTCCCCAATTTCCATTTTTTTTGTAATGACCCACTTTGATAGTTGATCAACGGCTATAATAACAAGTGCAATTATGTAATATAAAAACATTTCATTTCCCCCAATTTCATTTAGAAAACTTAGCATATCACCAAGCCTTAATGACGAGCGCCTTAACTACTTATGCAGTAAGAAAGTATTAATACTTTCTTATCTAAAAACAAACTATTCCTTTTGCATTTTACCATAGATAAAGCAAAAGCGCCTCTTCCTTGAAAAAATTCAAAAGGAACAGGCGCTCTTATAATCAATTATGCACTGTAGTGTTCTTCCACAATATCTGCACATCGTGTACATAACTCTGGGTGATCTTTATCTTCACCAACAGTTTCTGAAGCAGTCCAGCAACGTTCGCATTTCTCTCCGGGATGCTTTTCAACTGCAATATCTACATAACGATATTCAGATGCATCAGTTGAATTCTCTGCAACAACAGCTTCGGAAACAATAAACAGTTGATGAATATTAGGTATTTTCTCTAATACTTCTTTGGTTTTAGCATCTTTTGGAACCAAGGTAATTCTAGCTTCCAGTGACTTACCAATAATCTTTTCATTTCGAGCCTCTTCTAATGCTTTGAGGACATCATCACGAACTCTCATGAAGTGATCCCATTTATCCTGGGAATTTTCAAAGTTAGTAATTTTTCTTGGTTCTGGAATATCCGTAAGTTGAACGCTTTCTTCTTCTACTCCAGGAATATACTCCCATACTTCATCTGTTGTATGTGGAATAATTGGCGTCAGTAATTTAACAAGTGTAGTTAAGATTTCATAGTATCCTGTTTGAATACTTCTCCGACGCTTATTATCTTGTGCCTCGATATAGAGGACATCTTTTGCGAAATCCAAATAAAACGAGCTTAAATCAACGGCACAGAAATTATGAATTTGTGAAAAAATTGGTGAATACTCAAATTTTTCATAGTTTGCACGAACATTTGAGACTAAGGTCTGCAAACGATGAACCATATAGCGATCCACTTCTTCCATTTCGCTTTCAGGTACAGCATCCTTTGCTGGATCAAAGTCTGACAGATTCGCCAGTATAAAGCGAATCGTATTTCTGATTTTACGATAAGCTTCAGAGATTTGTTTTAAGATTTCCTGTGAAATTCTAACATCTGCTTGATAATCAACTGATGATACCCATAAACGCAAGATATCAGCACCTAACTGTTTTTGAACCTTAGATGGAACCATAACATTGCCTAATGATTTACTCATCTTACGTCCGTTTCCATCCAGCACAAATCCATGACTGATAATATTTTCATATGGCGCCTTACCTGTTACCGCAACAGAAGTTGATAGTGACGAGTTAAACCAGCCACGATATTGGTCACTGCCCTCCAGATAAACATCTGCTGGACGACGGTGATCCTCCCGCCCTACAAGGACTGCTTCATGAGATGAGCCTGAATCGAACCATACATCCATAATATCAGTTTCCTTGGTAAACTTACCGTTTGGACTATGTTCTGAAGTGTAGCCTTCAGGTAATAGTTCTTTAGCTTCCCACTCAAACCATACATTCGAACCATGTTCAGCAAATACCTGTGAAACATGTTCAATCGTTTCATCGGTAATAATTGGTGTGTTATCCTCCCCATAAAATACGGGAATTGGAACACCCCATGTACGTTGACGTGAAATACACCAATCCTCACGGTCACGAACCATGTTATGAAGACGTGTTTCCCCCCATGACGGATACCAATTAATCCGATTAATCTCATCCAAAATATTTTGGCGGAAATCTTTTATGGATGCAAACCATTGTGAGGTAGCACGGAAGATTGTTGGCTTTTTCGTACGCCAATCATGCGGGTATGAATGCGTGATAAATGTAAGCTTCAATAACGCACCAACCTCTTCAAGCTTTTCTGTAATCGGCTTATTCGCCTGATCATAAAACATTCCCTCAAATCCAGGGGCTTCATCGGTGAACACACCTTTATTATCAACGGGAGACAAAGCATCTAGTCCGTAAGACCTCGAGATATAAAAGTCGTCTTCACCATGGCCTGGAGCTGTGTGAACACAACCGGTACCTGCATCTGTTGTAACATGTTCACCAAGCATGACAAGTGAATCACGTTCATAAAATGGATGCTTTGTTACAACTTTATCTGCTTTCTGGCCTTTAAATGTTTTAACTACCTGTGGGTTTTCCCATTCCAGTTCTTCAGTTACAGTTTCTACTAAATCGGAAGCAACTACGTATTTTTCATTATTAACAGCAACAACGGAATACTCAAGATCTGGATGTAAACTAATTCCAAGATTCGCTGGAATAGTCCAGGGCGTAGTAGTCCAAATGATGAATTTATCTCCAGTATCAAGTACGCCTTTTCCATCTGTTACATCAAATGAGACATAAATGGATGGGGAACGTTTATCATGATATTCTATTTCTGCTTCAGCTAATGCTGATTCAGATGATGGAGACCAATACACGGGTTTAAGTCCTTTATAAATATATCCTTTTTTCGCCATTTCACCAAAAACCCTAATTTGTGCTGCCTCATAATCTTTGGTAAGCGTAATATATGGGTTATCCCAATCACCTCGTACACCTAGTTGTTTAAACTGTGTACGTTGACTATCGAGTTGCCCCATTGCGTATTCGGCACATTTTTGTCTGAAATCGGCAATGCTCATTTCCTTACGCTTAATTTTTTTCTTTTTTGTTAATGCTGTTTCAATTGGGAGTCCATGTGTATCCCAGCCAGGAACGTATGGAGCATGATATCCAGTCATTGATTTATAGCGCGTAATAAAATCCTTTAAAATTTTATTAAGTGCGTGACCGATATGCAAATCACCATTTGCGTATGGAGGACCATCATGCAAAATAAACGACGGACGTCCTTCTGTTCTTTTTTGTACTTTTTCGTATAGTTTTTTATCATCCCACGCTTTTTGGCGCTCTGGTTCTTTATTCGGCAAATTTCCGCGCATTGGGAATTCTGTTTTTGGCATTAGTAATGTATCTTTATACTCCACTTGTTCATCCTCCTATACATTTCAATTAAATTAAAAAAAGCCCTCAAACATCCCCAAAAGGGACGAGAAGACTCGCGGTACCACCCTTATAAATTTAAAATAATTACATATTTTAAATTCACTCGATATTCGTAACGTGAACAGACGCCCATTTCTACTTTAAATGTATTCAAAATGGGTACTCAAGAGTGATTTTCTGAAGTATTACTGTATCAGGCTCCCACCAGTTCCCGACTCGCTAAACAGTAATTACATTCATACTGTCTCTATCATCGTAGTTTTCAATCGCATATAACATTTGTGTATAATGAATTATATGTAAAATTCCATAAAACGTCAAGGCTTATGATTCTTTATCTGCAGCAGCCTCAAGCTCTCCGCCAAACTCTGCATCGAACAATTCTTCCCAGTCATCTGTACCTATCATCTCTAACTGAGCTTCAACAAGCATTTTTAAACGGGTACGGAATACTTTAGCTTGTTTTTTTAACTCTTCAACATCCATTGATATACGGCGGGATTTATTTAGGGCTTCATTAATAATGCGATCAGCGTTTTTCTCAGCTTCTTTAATAATTAATTTGGACTCTTTAGTAGCGTTCCCTTTAACTTCTTCCGCTGTTTCCTGAGCAACCAAAATGGACTTGTTCAAGGTTGTCTCAATATTGGTAAAATGACCAAGTTTTTCATTCAGCTGTTCAACTTTTTCTGTTAAATCTTTTTTCTCACGAATTGCCATTTCATAATCCTTTATTACCTGATCCAGAAATTCGTTGACCTCATCTTCATCATATCCACGAAAACTTCTTGTAAACTCTTTATTGTGAATATCTAATGGTGTTAATGACACGTAGGCCACCTCCTTAAAAATTTTAACCCAATTATATATTAAAATAAATAAATTCCTATATTACGTCTTTATTCGACATAAAATAAAATTATCCTTCAAATAATCGAAATTAATTTAAAATAGCAGTAGTAATTCTGTGTTTATCTTTTTTGGTAAGCCCATTAATGCTAATAAGCTTACTTCTGCCTTTACCTCTTAAAGAAAGCATATCCCCTTCAGCAAGCAAAAACTTTCCATCGTCAACTACTCTAAAATTAACTTTCACATAACGCTTAGCAATGTACTCAGAAGCATCTTTTCTGGAAATATTGTAAATCGCTTTTAGTACTGCATCTAATCTCAATGCTGATACTGTCTGGTCTGATTCTATCCACTCTGTTTCTTTTTTAATAATTGATATCAACGGCTTTTCTTCAAGCTTAATCTTTGTCTTCTTAATCGCTGTAAGATTTGCAAATACATATGCAGCTATTTCTTCTGCCACCACAATTTGTATTGTTCCATTCTCAACGAGTATATCTCCGAGTTTTTTTCGCTTAATGCCTAAAGATAAAAATGCCCCCATGACATCTCCGTGTGTTATAGTGACAAATTTTTCATGATAAGTTGCTTGCATTAGTATGAGCTGAAATGATTCATCGGTCACTTCTTCATAGAATGGCGCAATAATAACACGCTTTCGCTCTGTGAATTCACTGCCACCATTCTGATAAATCTTTAATTCTTCATGGCTCGTCCCAATTAACATAGCTACAATTTGTTGCTCCCTAGGATCAAGAAAATCGGTTACCTTGTACTGAAATGTTTTCTCAACTTGATCTATCCAAGACAATACCTTATCTATAAATGGGTGTTCTTCTTTTCTGAAATGCTGGTAAATATCCACTTTTAACTACCTTAAAACCAACCCATTAGCATATTGAACAATACAGGTAACCCATATGCTCGTGCGAAGAACAATACAAAGATTCCTACGATTGGTGATAAATCAATCATTCCAAGTGGTGGGATAATCTTCCGAAATGGTTCCAGATACGGTTCACAAATCTTTGTCAAAAAACTGCCAAATGCAGATTCCCGAGCTCCTGGAAACCATGACATAAAAATATAAATAATTAACGCATAACTATAAATCTCAAGTGCATAAAATAATACCATATAAATTGATTCCATTAACGCCTACCATCCTTTTTCAAATTCGTCATCCTCAACAAATGATTCTGTAATTGTTCCCGACACATCTACATTCTCAGGAGTACATAGAAATGTTTGTGCACCTAATTTTTGTATATCACCACTAACGGCATACACTGTTCCACTTAAGAAATCAACAATACGTTTTGCCTGCTCATGATCAACACGTTGTAAATTGATAACTACTGCTCGTCTGTTGACAACATTGTCTGCTATTTCCTGTGCTTCATTATAATTTCGTGGCTCAGACAATACTACTTTAGATGACGGTTGTTGCATACTAGCCAGGTTAACTACATTTTGATTTTTTCGTTTTTGATTACCGGCAGCATCTGGAACATTCTCTTCTGATTGTTCCTCAAAGTATTCGTACTCGTCATCCATTGTAAAAAAAGTCTTAATCTTATTCTTCATACTCATCATTTCACCCCGCTATTTGAAAGATCCAACTAATTTTGAACCAATTCGAATATGTGTTGCCCCTTCTTCAATGGCAAGCTGATAATCATTACTCATACCCATTGACAGATAGTTACAAGGGGCATGAGCAAGTTGCTCACTCCTGACTTCATCCCTCAATGAAGCAAGTTTTCTAAAAATGTCACGTAAAAGTTCTTTATTTTCCATATGTGGAGCCATTGTCATTAGACCTACTATCCTAATATTCTCAAAAGCTGCCAACGAAGAAATAAATGAAAGGACATTTTCAGGACCAAGACCGTGTTTTGATTCTTCACCACTAACATTTACTTGAACAAAACAGTCCATTGGGGTTGTCGCGCGTTTGTTAATTTCCTTCGCAAGCGACTTGCGATCCAGTGAATGAATCGCATCCACTTTATCAATTATTTCTTTTACTTTTCTAGATTGTAATGTTCCGATAAAGTGCCAAGAGGCTTGATCTTGTATGTAATTATATTTTTCCAGAAAACCTTCCAGCCGATTTTCGCCAAGATTTTTAATTCCAGCGTTAATCGTTTCTTCTGTTCGCTCTATTGTAACATATTTCGTGACGCCAATAATGGTTATTTCGTTGGGATTTCGATTACTTTTCTCGCATGCTTGTCTAATATTGTTGTTTATTTCATTCAGATTTGCTACTACTTCCATTATTACCATTGCTCCTCCCAAGTATAATCATGTTGCATAGCCAATATACCCTAGCATTCTACCTGTTTTACCATGATCACGTCGATGTGAGAAAAATAATTCATTATCACTGAATGTGCAATATTCTGTGACCTCTATATTATGACGAAGAACCCCTTGTTGTAAAAGGATTTCGACATTTAATTGCTTTAAATCCAATAAATAGCGATTATTTTCTTTTTGAATGACAGTTTTTCCAGTATAATTATCTGGAATTTGTGCGATAACATTTTCATCAACCTCATAAACCTCTTGAGATATACATGGTCCTATTGTAACTAGAAGAGTATCTGTGTTTACTCCAACTGATTTAAACGTATCAACCATTTTTTCACTTATACCATGGACTGTTCCTTTCCATCCTGCATGGGCTATACCTATATAATCTGTTTCTGGATCATAAAAATATAATGGGGCACAATCAGCAAAAAAAGCTGTGCACAGTATATCAGCTCGATTTGTAACAATACCATCAATGTTAGGTAGTGAAGACTGATAAGATATTGCGCCTTTTCCTCTATCCTCTTCCTTAACAATGTGTATATTTGTCTGATGTGTTTGCTCCCCGGATACCCATGATTCTAACGGTATGTTTATATCCTCAGCTAAGATCTGTCTATTCGATAAGACATCTCCTTGGTTATCAGGAACATGCAAACCAAGGTTTAACGTATTAAACGGAGACTGGCTCTTTCCACCCTTTCGAGTTGTAAAGCCAGCTTTTAAATTTTTATTCAATCTTTGCCATTTATCAATTTGCAAATAGACTGCTTCATTATGCTGGAAGGGATCAGCCATATCAATACCTCCTCAGTATAGTATGTTAAAACTATCTTATCATAATTTCTCCATCATTCGATAAGCTTTTGTTCTGGATAGAGGGTTGGAGTATTTACGTCTCTTATTAGGATAACGTCTGAGCCAATAGTTTCAATGTTATACCATGGTATTACCATCTCTCCAGGCTTCCCAAATAAACCTGCTTTTTTATCCTTCACAATAATAATTAATGCTGTGATTTTACCGTTGTCTCCATTTATTTCTAAGTCCGAAATATGCCCAAGCCTTCTGCCATCATTAATGACGATAACCTCTTTTATTTGAAGATCGGTTAACTTTATCATCATGACTCACCTACCTTAATAATGATATATATGCAAAGAATTTGCAAAAAAAACTTTAATATAGTGCAAAATTAAAATTCCTTCTTTTATTATTACAATCGAACCTCATTAAGAGAAAGTGGCAGAACAAAAGCGCAAGCGCCTGTTCAGTGCCGTATGGACTGCGCTCAGCGCTGCGGGTGGGTCGACGTTGCCGCTCAAAGCGGCGGTCTTAGTCGATCTTCCTTTTCCCTGAGATAAAGGATACACGAAGAGCGTAAGCTGCCCCACAGGACGTGGGGTAGTTCGACGTTGCCACAGGATGTGGTGGTTTTAGTCGAACATCTTTTATTTCTTATCGTAGACACGGGGATGGAAGTCCACTAGGCGCTAGGCGCTGGACGTCGCTGATTCGGAAGTCAAGTAATTTTTATAATTTACTGAAGAATCATAAAAACTTAATTTATCGCCAAGCCTTAATATAGATAAGCCAGTTGCACTTATGCAGTAAGAAAGTATTTGCACTTTCTTAACTGCAAAAAAAAGACACCAAACATAGTTGGCGTCCGATTGTATATATAGGAGTAGCTTTAACAAGGCACAGTCCGTGCCACCTACTGGCGTATTTATAACGTGTCTGTATAGACTGAAGAACCATTTCCGCTTTTCATTAGACTAGCTCCGTTGGCTAGCAACCTGTGACCAATACTACTCCGTATTTTGTCATTCAAACATTTGCTTATTCATTTGGGAAATAGCTGCTTTTTCTAGGCGTGATACTTGTGCCTGTGATATTCCGATTTCATCTGCTACTTCCATTTGTGTTTTCCCTTGGAAAAAACGTTTATTTAAGATCATTTTTTCTCGTTCGTTTAAACGATACATTCCTTCTTTTAACGATAGCTTATCTACCCACATTGAGTCCTTATCCGAATCATCGCTGATCTGATCCATTACATATATTGGATCACCACCATCATTGTAAATTGGTTCGAATAAGGAAACAGGATCTTGTATGGCATCCATCGCAAAAACAATATCTGAATGAGGAATACCCATTTCTTCGGCAATTTCCATAGGAGTTGGCTCTTTTGAAGATTTACTAATTAACTTCTCCCTCACCTGTAATGCTTTATAAGCTATATCGCGTAATGATCTAGAAACTCTAATCGGATTATTATCACGCAAATACCGTCTGATTTCACCAATAATCATGGGAACAGCATACGTGGAAAACCTAACATTATGTCCTAAATCAAAATTATCAATTGATTTCATTAGTCCAATACAACCTACTTGGAATAGATCGTCAACGTACTCTCCGCGATTATTAAATCGCTGAATCACACTTAATACGAGCCGTAAATTTCCATTAACAAGTTCCTCTCTCGCTGATATGTCGCCATCTTGCATTTTCGTGAATAACTTGCGCATTTCGTCATTCTTTAGTACAGGTAACTTAGATGTATCAACACCACAAATCTCAACCTTATGTCTAGTCATTCTGTTCTACCCTCCCGGTTTGGAGATGCTGTTTATGGACAGTATCTCCCCGTAGAGGATTTTTTATGCAAAGTTATTCAGTACAAAAATGGTCTAAAACCACCTAATTTCTTGTCGCAGTATGTCATACCATTTTATTGAATTCTTTTTGTAAACGTCTAATAATTTTTTTCTCTAAACGGGATATGTAAGACTGAGAAATACCTAACATATCCGCGACATCTTTTTGTGTTTTTTCTTCTTGGCCTACTAATCCAAAGCGAAGTTCCATAATTTGTTTCTCTCGCGCATTCAATTGAGATAGGGCATTTTTTAATAAAGATTTATCCACATTTGTTTCTATATCCCTCGTAATTATATCTTCATCTGTGCCTAAGATATCTGATAACCTTAATTCATTACCATCCCAGTCTATGTTAAGTGGTTCATCAAACGAAATTTCAGATTTTAATTTATTATTTCTTCGTAAGTACATTAGTATCTCATTTTCTATACACCTTGATGCATATGTTGCTAACTTGATTTTCTTCTCTGGATTAAAAGTATTTACAGCTTTTATTAAGCCAATTGTTCCTATACTAATCAAATCCTCGATATTTATACCGGTATTTTCAAACTTTCGTGCAATATATACAACTAAACGAAGATTTCGTTCGATTAGCACTGCTCTGGCGGATTTATCACCTTTTGGCAGTAATTCAAGTAATTCTCGTTCTTCATCTTTTGATAATGGTGGAGGCAGTGCTTCACTTCCGCCAATATAATAGATTTCGTCTGTTTTATATCCGAGCTTAAATAAAAATTTGTACCACCATAAACGCATTCGCAATTTCCATAATTTCAAATTAAGACGCTCCTTTTTAGCACATATTTCATAATAATTGGCAGGATTATCCACCTTTACAATTTAAGCAGAATTAGCAGTTGCCATCTTTACAATTTGTGGATGTAATAGACAATGGTACGATTGATCCTTTGTCAGATCAGCAAATTGAATTCCTATCAAAATTTTATGAGTAACAATCTTTTGGTCATTATAAAAAATCACTACATTATCCGGCTTAATAGCCATCATAAAGGATCGATTACCTTCAACACCCTGAAAAGGGATAATATTAATACGGTTTTCCCAATCTTTTGGTAGCTTTTCAAAATCTAACTCATCATGAGCGACCTTCAACATTTCCCATTCAACTGAACTAAACCATTGTTTTAAAAAATGCTCATCACATATAATGACAGGTTTCTTTGTAAAAGGGTCTACAAGCTGGTTACCGCTATCAATATATCCTGTAGTTGATTTACTTGTGTTTTCAATTTGAATAGTTATAGGACAAAGTTGATCATATCGAATCTTCTCTACTGCATGCTTGTCCATACGACCTTTGGTGAATATCCAGACTAATGGGAATCCAATAACGATAAATAACCAGCTAATCGGATCACCGTAGCCACTATTAAAAGTCAGAATACCATTTGCAGACAAACCAACTGGATTTTGAAGTAAAAAGTGAATCCCTATTAATCCACCCCCTATGGCAAATGTCGTAAAGTAAAATAGAAGAAGCAACTTTATCATTCGATAGATCGACCGAAATTTAAAAGCACATAATATAATAATTATCGAATAAATCAGCTTTCCTATTACACTAGTAAAAATTGAATTCGGATAAAAAATAGATAACGGAACCAATAACGAAGCAATAAACGCACCAAAAATAATTCGAACCTTTTGCGTGCTGTCTTTTGCCAGGGCTTGAGTAAGCATTAAAAGCATCAAGTCCAAGAAGAAATTTAATAGCCAGACAGCATCAAGATAAATGGTCACTTCCTTCTTCCTTTCACCTTACTCGAATACCTTATTTAGAAGTATAGTTTGTTTAGCTAGCGAAGTCTGTCACTTCTTGTATGCAAAAATGTGCTAATTTTAACTACTTATCGGAGAATTTGTCGTCTTAATGAGAGGCAAAGGCGCAAGCGTCTGTTCAGCGCCATATGGACTATGCTCAGCGTTACGGGTAGGTCGATATTGCAGCTCGAACATAATTCATCTCATATCGTAAGGCGGTTAATTGGTTTCACTAATCGATGACCGTTGAAAACGCTACGTTTTACGCAATTGACAGCGCTGAAATATTATAATTTCCTACACATCAAAAAAAGCAACCAGATAATGTCTGATTGCTTTTTGAAATATGTTTTTATATTTATCGGTTGCGATTACGATTTCTTAAGAATGTAGGAATATCCAATTCGTCATCCTGCGAATTAGAACGACTTTGCTGATTCTGCCCTCTTTCTCTAGGCATTTCATCAGTAGATTTGGATGCAGCATGCTGATTATGATTAATAACCGGGCGATCTTTAGGCTGTTTATTTACTTTTTGGTTCTCATCAAAACCAGTAGCAATTACAGTTACTATAATCTCATCTTTTAAGTTTTCATTAATAACTGACCCGAAGATAACATTCACTTCGTCATCTGCAGCCGAGGTTACTAAATCTGCCGCTTCCTGAACTTCATACAAACTTAAATTTGAACCACCTGTAATATTCATAAGAATACCATGTGCTCCATCAATAGAGGTTTCCAGTAATGGCGAAGAGATAGCTTTTTTAGCTGCTTCAGGTGCACGGTTTTCTCCAGTGGCAACACCAATCCCCATTAACGCAGACCCTTTATCAAACATGATCGTTTTCACGTCAGCAAAGTCAACATTAATCAATCCTGGTTTTGCAATTAAATCAGATATACCTTGTACACCTTGTCGCAATACATTATCAGCTTCACGGAATGCTTCTAGCATTGGTGTATTCTTATCAACAATTTCCAATAATCGATCGTTCGGAATAACAATTAGAGTATCTACACTGCTTTTAAGAGAATCAATTCCAGTTACTGCTTGTGTAGATCTCCTTTTTCCTTCAAATGTAAAAGGACGGGTTACAACACCAACCGTTAATGCACCAAGTTCTTTTGCGATTTGTGCAATTACTGGTGCAGCACCAGTTCCAGTGCCTCCACCCATACCGGCTGTAACAAATATCATATCAGCACCTTGCAATACTTCTTCTAACTGTTCTTTATTTTCTTCAGCGGCTTTTTTACCAACCTCGGGATTTGCACCTGCACCAAGTCCGCGAGTCAGTTTTCCGCCAATTTGTAATTTAGTTTCTGCCATTGATAGATTTAAAGCTTGTGCGTCTGTATTAACGGCAATAAACTCAACACCTTCAACTCCATGTTCAATCATGCGGTTAACAGCGTTGCTTCCACCACCACCGACACCAATAACTTTAATTGTTGCTAGCTGATCCATATTCGTATCAAACTCTAACATATTTCCGTTCCTCCTAATATGCAAAATTACAAGAGTTCTAGAAGCTAATTTATATTCTAGGGATCTAGTATCGAAAAACATAGCTAGAGGCAAGATGGTAACCACCTTTAAAATGCCCCTCCTAGTGTTTAGTCAAAAAAATACTTAAACAAATTAGCCATTCCAGATTCTTTTTTCTTTGTTTTTGTTGTTGTTTCATCCGTTTTTGTTGATTTTTTTGTACGTTTTGGTTTAGGTTCATCCTGATTTACTACTACAGACGGATATAGTTCTTTTCCTTGTATTTTCGCATTACGATAGGCAAATTGCAAGATTCCTACTCCAGCAGTAAACTGTGGCTCTCTTACACCTATGTAATCAGGGATAGCCATACGTACATTTGACTGGAAAATATCTTGTGCAAGTTCTAGAACACCTGGCATCTTCATTGTACCACCTGTCAGCACATAACCTCCAGGTAATTGTTGGTATCCCATACGTCTGATTTCGCGTTCTGCATAAGCATATATCTCTGCCAATCTTGCTTCTATTATATCAGCAATTTGCAACTGGTTATGGGTTTGTGTATTATTACTGCCAATAATAGATGCCTCAAACGTTTCTTCTTCTTTTGCATCATCAAAAAAAGCATGTCCATAATTTAATTTAATATCTTCCGCTTCTTCCGTCGAAGTTCTTAACCCAATGGATAAATCCTTGGTAATGTTGTCACCGCCAAGTGGAACTACACTGGTAGATACCAAGTGTTCATTTTCAAATATCGAAACTGTCGAACAGCCTCCACCAACATCAATAAGTGTAACACCAAGGTTTTTCTCATCTTTTGATAAAGCTACCGTTCCAGCCGATAGTGGTTGTAAACAAATATCTGAAACCTGTAAATTAGCACGTTCCACACATTTTAAAATATTATGTAAAACTGTTTTGGAACAAGTAATAATTGTTCCCTCCATTTCCAGTCTTACGCCAATCATTCCTCTTGGATCTGTTATCTCATCTAAACCATCGACAACGAATTGTTTAGGAATAACATCGATTATCTCGCGTTCTGGTGGAATTGAAATAACTTGAGCACCATCGATTACGCGTGAGATATCCTCATCACCAATCTCCCGGTTTTCACTTTGAACTGCTACAACTCCATGACATGGCTGCAATTGTATGTGATTCCCGTTAATACCTACAACTACACTATCAATTTGCATTCCAACCATTCGTTCCGCTTGTTCAACGGCATTTCGTATGGAATTTACGGTTTGATCAATATCAACTATTGCACCTTTTTTCATGCCATTCGATTTTGCTGTACCAACCCCAATGATATTAAGGGAGTCATTTAATACTTCTCCAATTATTACTTTGATTTTTGATGTACCTATGTCAAGACTCACTAGTACTTCACTGTTGTTCAAAGAAAGGCACCTCCTGATTCAGAAGCATCTGATTCAATCATTTTTTCATCAGATGATTTCTCTTATTCCATTTTCTATTATTTGCAGTTAAGAATTTATAACTACTATTTCTTACTGCATAAATGCAACTATCGCTCTTACCATTAAAGCATACACTCCACAGCATAAGGGGGCTAAGAAAAGCAAAGTACGCTTTCATAAGAAATCCCTTTAACGGTAAGCCAAATTTCTAATTACACTATAATCTACTATTTTAAAGGAATATAACTAAAAAGAAAATATATATTAGTTAATTCAACAAAAAAGCTACTAAATCCTTCTATTTTATCGAGTTTTTATACTATTTTTTTCCAACTACCTTTCAATCAAATAAAAGTTTCAAACAATTGAGGTTCTTTATTGCTAAGCATTTTTGTAGCCACTCCATAGAATTCGTTAAAGATATTGAAAATGTGACTTTCTTGTTAAGAAGTTTTAGTCACTATTTTAATTAATTAACCCTCAGTTTCATTCTGGATTTCCTCATCTTCTGTTTCATCGTTAAACGATTCAAAATATGCACCTACACCGATATGAATAATCCCTTTACTTTCTGGTTTTAGCTGGGAAACGATCGATGGATATACATCCATCTTATCTGCAAAATTCCTAATTGTTCCATCAACCACATAGCCATCATTCATATAAAGCAAGATCTTATTTTGGTTATCGTCACTTGGTTTCCAATGTATTTCTGAGATTAAATTTAATATGCTCTCAGGTAGTTTTTTCAATTCCGCAGTCATACTATCCAAATATGCCTCTTCACTAAAGCCAAGAATTAATGGTGCATCCCCGTTAGCTAATTTCTGCTTCATTTCAGTTAAAACCCTACCATTACCCAATATTGGGTAAAAACTGCCTTCTCTTTTAATATAGCCAACCTGATCGTACTCTTTTAGTTGAATTTCAATTGTCCAAGGTAGCTGTCGATTCACCTCTACGGATTTCACTACCGGGTTTTCACTAATTGCTTGTACTACTTTTGCTTCATTAATCATCCATATATTCGTATCTTTGGAGATATTGCTTTGTTGAATAACTTCCTGATCATCAGCAAATGAATTTCCTGATACTTCAATTGTTTTCACATGACTTAATGGTGATTGAAGGTATACAATTATGGAGATTAAAAAGAAAAAAATAGAAAGATAAAATATGAGACGGCGGTTTGCCTTCTTTTTACGTTCCTGTTTCAACATTGGAATGCGATCCTCAATTGAAACTACATTCTTTTTTTTCCCCATTTCTATTTCTTCCTTTGTCAGAAAATTTTAATTAATTGAAAAGAGCGAAACGGCACTATAAAATGCCGTTTCTCTTTTGTTACATGAATTATATCACATAATAGATTTAAATATGTAGTAAACATTACCTAGATTGAAGTGTTTTCTAACAAAAATTATTATAGTTTGGAATATTTGCTAATATTTAGCAAAATACCAACAGAACAGAGCGTTAACGTTAATGATGAACCCCCATAGCTAAGAAATGGAAGTGTTATTCCTGTAACTGGGATTAATCCAATAACTACACTTATATTTATCATTACCTGTATCGTTAGCATCGAGACAATTCCAAGTGCAAGAAATCGTCCATAAGCATCTGGTGCTTCAAGTGCAACCTTTACCCCTCGCCAAAATAATAACATGAATAGTCCAATTACAAATGTACCACCTAAAAAGCCCAGTTCCTCACCTAATATTGCAAAGATAAAATCGTTTTGGGGTTCTGGTAAATAGAAATATTTTTGCAGACTCTCACCTAATCCAAGTCCCATTAATCCTCCAGGTCCGACAGCATATAGCGACTGGATTATCTGAAATCCATCCCCTAATGGATCTTCCCACGGATTTAGAAAGGCTGTTATCCGATTGATTCGATATGGCGCAGATATAATTAGTAATAAGAATCCAATAATTCCAAGAACACCCAATCCAAAAAAATGGGATAATCTGGCACCAGCACTGTAAATCATCACCATACATGTAAGTACAAGCACAACCCCCGTTCCAAGATCCGGCTGCAGCATGATTAATCCAAACGCTGTAAAAACTAACAGAAGCGATGGAAAGAAGCCCTTTCTAAAAGAAGTAATATACTTTTGCTGAACAGATAAATAAACGGATAAATATATGATTAGGCCCAACTTCATAAACTCGGAAGGTTGGACACTAAATGCCCCAACGCCAATCCAGCTTTGTGCTCCGCCACGTTCCATACCAATTCCCGGAATTAATACAGCCAACAGTAACAAAAAACACGCGAGCAATATGACTTTACTGTACTTCTTCCAAGTGCCGTATGGAACACTCATAATAAAAAACATGGCAATAAGACCTACACTACAGAAGAGAAGTTGACGTTTTACGTAATAAAATGAATCTGCATATTTGTATTCAGCCCACACAAATGAAGAACTATAAACCATAACGATTCCTATTAAAAGCAACGACAATATGACTGCCAGTAGCGTATAATCTGGTGCATACTGGTTCTTAAAAATTCTCCGTAACAAAAAAACACCCCGTTTCCAGTTTAATCGGAAGGGGCGTTTATAATTTAATTGCGTATTGAATAGAAACAAGCCCCTACATTAATGTATGCACAGCTTGTATAAACATGTCTCCTCTTTCTTCAAAAGTGCGATATTGGTCCCAGCTCGCACATGCAGGGGACAACAATATGACATCATCACGCTCAGAAATACTGTAAGCTTGTTTAACAGCCTGATCCATATCATTAGCTGTTAAAACGACTTCTATTCCAGCATCACTGGCGGTTCTTCTGAGTTTTTCTTTTGTTTCACCAAACAGAATGACTCCTTTAACGTTATTCAAATATGGTATTAGATCATCAAATTCATTTCCCCGATCAAGTCCACCGGCTAACAAGATTGTTGGTTGCTTAAATGAGGAAAGGGCCTTCTGTGAAGCAAGTATATTTGTTGCTTTCGAATCATTATAAAATAGCCGACCATCTATGTTTTCGACAAATTGAAGCCGATGTTTAACACTGGAAAAATTAATTAGAACTTCCCGTATTCCTTCATTACTTGCACCACTTAACTTTGCTGCACTTATTGCAGCCAGAATATTTTCAAGGTTGTGCGCACCTACTAATACAATATCACTTTTATCAATAATTCTTTCACTCTTAAAATAGATGCTAGTTTCGTCGACCCAAGCACCCTCATTGAGCTGTTTTTTCAAAGAGAATGGTATCTTTATTGAATTTGCTGAGAGAACTGCTTCTGATACTACTGGATCATCAGCATTATAAATTAAATAGTCATCAGCAGACTGATTGGCAAATACATTACATTTTGCTTCTTTATAATTATCAAAAGTCTTGTGATAATCAAGGTGAGCTTCAAAGATATTTAATAAAACTGCTATCTTTGGTTTGAAAGTTTTTACTCCCATCAATTGAAACGATGACAACTCCAATACCATCTTTTCATCTTTTCCTAGCGATTTTGCAACATCTGTTGCTACATATCCAATGTTTCCTGCGATTTTAGCAGACTGATTGCTTTTTACCAGCATTTCAGTTGTTAAAGTCGTAGTTGTAGTTTTTCCGTTAGATCCGGTTATACCAATAATCGAGCTTTCCACTAAATTACCGGCAATCTCAATTTCAGTGATAATTGGTATGTCTCTCTTTTTTGCCTCAACTAATATCGGGTTTTCATATGGAATCCCCGGATTCTTAACAACAATTTCAATACTATCCAAAACACAAAGAGGATGGGAACCTGTAATCACTTCTGCCCCCATCGACTTCAATTCATGAACAGCATCATCGTTTTCGTTTGCTTTTTTATCATTTACACGAACACTTTTCCCACTTTGTAATAATAGCTTGGCAGCAGCAGTGCCGCTCTTTGCTAAACCTAATACAAGTACCTGAGAATAAGGAAAATTATCTAATGCCTTCAAACTATCCACACCTCAATATATATGCCTAGAGCTGCAAAAATAAGTCCTACTAGCCAGAATGTTGTTACAACGCGCCACTCTGACCAGCCAAGTAATTCATAATGATGATGCAGTGGACTCATTTTAAATACCCTTTTACCTGTTGTCTTAAACGATATAACCTGAATAATTACCGAAAGTGTTTCAATTACGAAAACACCACCAATAATCACTAGAATTATTTCAAGTTTTGTTAAAATAGCTATCGCAGCAATGGAGCCGCCTAATGCCAGAGAACCGGTGTCACCCATAAATACTTTAGCAGGATGAGCATTAAATACTAAAAACCCTAATAAGGCTCCAACTACAGCCAGCGAGAAGATTGTCACCTCAGATTGAGGGAATCCATACCATGCTAAAATGCCAAAGGCACCAAACGCAATTGCGGCTGTTCCTGCTAGCAACCCATCCAGTCCATCAGTTAAGTTAACAGCGTTAGATGCACCTACAAGCATAAATATAATAAGTAACGCATATCCCCAGCCTAGTTCCCATTGAATTGCTGTACCTGGTATATGGATGTAAGTCGCAAAACCGTTATATTGTATAATAAAATAAAATACAAGTGCGATAACAAGTTGTCCAAGCATTTTTTGTTTGGACGTCAATCCTAGATTTCGCTTCATTGCTACTTTAATAAAGTCATCTAAAAATCCTAAAAAGCCGTAACCCACTAGCACAAAAATAAGCAGCCACAATTCATACCCAATTGAGCCTGAGCTGAATTTACTTACCATAATAATCGAAGTAGCGGTCACACTAATAACAATCATTATACCGCCCATTGTCGGTGTTCCTGTTTTTTTAATATGTGATTGCGGACCTTCATCCCTAATACTTTGACCAAACTTCAGACGCCGTAAAAACGGAATAAAAAATGGTGATAGAAGGACGGTAATTAGGAAAGCTATTGCTATTGTCATCATTAATACATATATATTCATTGTTTCTCCTCCTCTTGCAACAACCGTCCATGCTAATTATGATGGATCTGTAAGTTTTTCAACGAATAATTCAAATTGCATACCTCTTGAAGCTTTAAACAATATCAGCGTATCCTTTGTCAAATAGTCCTCCAAGGCGTTCAATAAATCTGTTTTCGATGTAAAATGGCTGCAACTTATATCTGAATTTCTTTTGTTTACAGTGGATGAAATTTCTTCTGATTCTTCACCAAACGTAAATAAAGCATCTACTGAGTTATCAATACTTTCTGCAATTGATTGATGGAACAATTTAGACTCATTTCCAAGTTCAAAAATATCCCCTAGCACAAGAACTTTTTGCTTGAATCCTTTCATTTGTTTCACAACGTTTATTGCTGCTTTCATGGAAGTAGGCGAGGCATTGTATGCATCATTTATTATAGAGGCATCATTTTTACCTTTAAGCAGTTCAAATCGCATTGATGTTCGTTCCAGCTCTGTTAATCCCTTTACTACCTTAGATTTTGGTATTTTAAGGTGCTCAGCAATTGCAATAGCGAATGCTGCGTTCAAAGCATGGTGATTACCAAGTAAAGGAACCGAATACTCATATCCATCTGAAAGCTGAAATTGTGTGTGGTTATAAGTTAACTTTATTTTCTCCACTACTACTTCATTGTCGGCATCAAATCCACATGTTATTACATTATCCCGCTTATGCATTTCCTCTAATAACGGTTCATCACCGTCAACAATAAGAAAACCGTCATGTTTCATTCCGCTAATAATTTCTAGCTTAGCTTTGGCAATATCCGCTCTTGATCCCAAGTACTCAATATGTGACTCGCCAATATTTGTTATAACTGCAATATCAGGTTTTGCTATGTTCGATAGCGTTTCTATTTCACCATATTGATTCATACCCATTTCAACGATAAGTACTTCGGTCCCAGGTTCCATTGAAAGAATCGTTAATGGCAGACCAATATGATTATTAAGATTACCTTTTGTTTGCTCTGTAATAAATGTTGTTTTTAAAACTGATGCTACAATATCCTTAGTCGTAGTCTTACCATTCGATCCCGTTATTCCAATTACAATAGGATTAATCTTATCTCGATAGAAACCAGCTAGTTCCTGAAATGCCTTTAATGTATCTTCCACAAAAAACACAGGGAAATCAGTCGGTAAAAAGCTTGGAAGCTGTTTTTCTTTTTGCCACAATGTTGCAACAGCACCTTGGTCGAATGCTTGTTTTATATAGTCATGACCGTCAAAGTTTTCACCAATTATAGGAATAAATAATGATTTATGCGTTTTTTTACGACTGTCTGTTGCTACCTCGCCAATTTCAATCCGATCAGCTGCAGCACCTTTATAATCGCCAAAAATGGATGTAAGCCATTCTGTGGTAAATAACATTATCATTTCTCCTTTATTTGAATTGCTTCTTTCGCAACTTCCCGATCATCAAAATCGTATCTTATATTACCAATTTCTTGATATGTTTCATGGCCTTTTCCGGCGATTAAAATAATATCATCCTCTTCCGCTAGACTTACTGCATGAAAAATGGCGTCACGCCTATCTTCTATTACCTCGAAATGGCTTTCTTCAATCCCTTCAATCATATCATCCAAAATAGACTTAGGATCTTCTGTACGTGGGTTATCTGATGTAAAGAAAACTTTATCAGCATATTCCAATGCAATTGATGCCATCATTGGACGTTTAGTCTTATCACGGTCTCCGCCACAACCGACGACAACGTACACTTTTTGTTTCGCAAAGCCATTAATTGTTTGTAACACATTTTCCAAAGAGTCAGGTGTATGTGCATAATCTACAATTGCAGCGAAATTCTGTTTACCATCTACTGGTTCGAACCGACCGCTAACACCTTTGATATCACTAAGTGCATCTTTAATGTTGTGCAATGGTATGTTTGCAGAAATTGCCGCTGCACTTGCCGCAAGCATGTTATAGACATTAAACATACCAATTAACTGACTATTAACTTGTATGGATCCTACTGGGGTATTCATTGTAAAGGATGTATTCGTAACTTCGAGATTAATATCAACCGCCATTACTTGTGCATCATTAACACAACCATATGTTATGACGTGCTGAGCTGTACTTCTTTTTAGCACACCATTGTTTGGATCATCCTCATTAATTACTGCATATTTCTTCTGTTCATCATTATAGGTATTCCCTAATTGGGCAAACAAAAGACTTTTTGCATGCATGTAATCCTCCATGTTTTTATGATAATCTAAATGATCTTGTGATAAGTTTGTAAACACTGCAATGTCAAACTCGCAGCCATATACGCGCCCCATATCTAACGCATGTGATGATACTTCCATAATTGCTTTATCCACGTTTACATCAGCCATCTGCCTGAAAGTCTTCTGCAAAAACAATGCATCTGGTGTTGTATTGCTAACAGGATAGGAATCCGGACCGATTTTCATTTGAATTGTTCCGATTACACCTGTTTTCAAGTCATAATGATTAAAAATGGATTCCAGCAGATAAGTTACTGTCGTTTTACCATTAGTACCAGTTACGCCGACTAATGGCAATTTTTTAGTTGGAAAGTTATAAAACTTTGCTGCTATCACTGCTAATGCTCTGGACGAATCGGCCACAAGTATTGCTGGCACTGATGTGTCTACACTCTTTTCAGCTAAAATAGCCTTTGCCCCATTATCAACAGCCTGACTTATAAAATCGTGTCCATCAACCGTAAAACCATTTATACAAATGAATAGACTACCTTCAGTAACTTTTCGGGAATCGACTTCTATATTATTGATTTCCACATTTTCAATTGAAGCAGTAGTTTCATAAAATGGTAAGACGGAAAGAATTTCTAATAATTTCATCTAAATACATCCTCGTTTTAGTAATGTCTCACATATGTATTCTAGAAAGCCTCAATTTTTAAGAGGGTACAATGACCCTCTTATTTAAAATCTTAAGCAGTTAAGAAATTATTAATACTTTCTTACTGCATAAGTACAACTAAGGATTTCGTCATTATGACCTAACGATAAGCCAAATGTTAACATTTATTATTCCTTGTTCATTATAGCAAATATTTACCGTATTCACGATTAATTTTTATCAGATAGGTAAATTCTTATCTTTTCACCTTGCTCTACTTTCGTTCCCGGACTTGGTGCCTGGTCGATAATATAATCACCAGAACCACTCGTCTCAATAGATAAATTAGTCATGTATTGGGTTAACTTGCTTTTTTTCAGTCCTACTAAATCCGGTACTTCGACTTTTGGCTGTTCTGGCCACATGTACTCTTTATCAAGTCCATCATCTCTTGGCTCTACTCCCATCGCACGCAAGCTGTCGCCAATAATAGTTCCTACAACTGGTGCAGTAACAACTCCACCAAACTGGACAGTATTTTTAGGATTATCTACTGCAACATATACAACGATTTCAGGGTCATCAGCAGGAGCAAATCCAATAAAAGATACAACATAATTGTTCTTCAAGTATCTTCCTTCAGGTCCAACTTTTTGGGCAGTCCCCGTTTTACCGCCAACACGGTAACCATCAACATAAGCTGGACGTCCGGTTCCTTGAGCCACAACACTTTCCAATGCCTGACGAATTTTTTTAGAAGTTGCTTCTGAAATAATATTTTCTTTCAGCTTTGGCTCAACTTTTCCGACTACCTTATTCGTTTGGGGATCTATCCATTCTTTTGCAATATAAGGTTCATATAATTTACCGCCATTTACTGCCGCTGCAACTGCCATCACTTGCTGAATTGGTGTTACAGAGACACCTTGTCCAAATGAAGTAGTAGCAAGTTCTACAGGACCAACATTTTCAGGTTTGAACAGTATTCCATTTCCTTCACCTTGAAGGTCAATTCCAGTTTTCTTTCCAAAGCCAAAATCCTTAATATAACTAAACAGCTTTTCTTCACCTAAATTCATCCCTAAATTAACAAAACCCGGATTGCATGAATTTTGAACAACTTCCAGATATGTTTGCTTGCCATGGCCTCCGCTCTTCCAGCAATGCAGCTCCGTTCCACTTACAGAGATATCTCCATCATCATGGAAATGGTCTTTTTCCAAATCGACGGCACCCTCTTCAAGTGCTGCTGCAAGTGTAATAATCTTGAATGTTGAACCAGGCTCATATGTGCTCCAAATTGGTAGATTCCGGTTGTAAATTTCCGAATCAACGTCCTGATAATTCTCTGGATTAAAATTAGGACGCGAAGTCATCCCTAAAACTCCACCAGTTTTGGGATTAACTGCGATAGCAAGAGCTCCGTCCGGATTATATTTTGATACAGCCAAATCAAGCTCACGTTCTATGATTGTTTGAACTTTTGAATTAATTGTTGTTTTTAAATTTAATCCATCTTCCGGTGCCTTATATTCATCGGCAATTTGTTCAAGCTTCTTTCCCTTGGCATCTGAATAGAAAGATAGACTGCCTTCTTCACCATCGAGCTTATCATTATAGTACATTTCCAACCCCATTAATCCTTGGTTATCAATACCTGCAAATCCTAATACATGCGATAAGTAATTTCCATACGGGTAGTGTCGTTTTGAATCCTTAGCAAGGTAAACACCATCTAAATTAAGCGTACGAAATGTTTTCTCCTGCTCTTCTGAAATCTTTCTTCCCTCAGGATGCACACGTGTATAGACGGACTTCCTGGTTACATATTCATACGCCTTTTCCTCTGAGATATTTAATATATTTGCTATCTTGGCGGCAGTTTCCTGGGGATTCTTAATTTGTTTTGGAACGACAATAACAGAGGGGGCAGAGACATTCTCAGCCAATATCTCACCATTTCGGTCCAATATATTACCCCGCTCAGGTTCAAAGGTAATGTCCCTGCTCCAGGACTCCGTTGCCAGGTCCATGAGTTCGTCACCAATAACAAATTGAACATATCCCAAGCGAACATCAATTATTGCAAAAAATAACAATCCAAAAAGAAAAACAGTAACTATTCTTTTTCTTACAGTCACGGCAGATACACGTTTCATTCTCCATCCCCTTTTCATAGGTAGGCTTGTATCCACTATATGAATGAAAAAAAATGAATAGAACACTGTTTATGTTAGAAAAAGCTTAGGTGCCCGCATGACGAAGTCTAATTCTTAAGACTAGAAAAGGCTTATTTTATTACTGGTCACTTGAATCTTCTGTCTGTTCTTCGGTTTGTTCTTCATTCGATTCATTATCCTCGTTTTTAGATTTAGGCGGCTTTAATTCGACTCCTAAATAATCATCCTTTTTAAGAGCAGCACCTTTTTTAATGCTTTGACTATTGACATAGCCGTTGCCTAGGATTTCTATATCTAGTTGAAGTAAATTCGCTAATTGTAATACATCTCTTGTCGACCATCCGATTATACTAGGCATTGTTGGTTTGTCAGTAATCAGCATAATACGATCATTCGGAAGCAGCTCGTCACCTTCTGCAGCACTCGCTTTTACAATCGTATCCCCTGAACCAATTACAGTTATATTTAAACCTTTAGCTTCTAAGGATTCTATCGCAGCTGCTTTACTCATACCTTTTAATTCTGGAACCTTGACAGATTGAACTGGTTTGGATTGGTCTTTGTCAGGATTAATATTCATGTAATGTAAACTATTTTGCATCACATTTTTAAATATAAATGAAACAGGTGTTGAACCAGGAGTATTGCCCTCTAATTCTGGTTTTTTAACCGAAACATACATCATTAATTCTGGGTCATCTTTGGGCGCCATACCTAAAAATGAGAAGATATAATTACCATGCCCGGTTAAGTAACCGCCTGCTTCAGATTCATATACTTGGGCTGTTCCTGTTTTACCTGCTACTGAATAATCCTCCAGTTTGTAGGGGCTACCTGTTCCAGGTTCTGATGAAACTACAGATTCCATCAGATCTAGCACTTGCTCAGATGTTTTCTCTGAAATAGGGGTTCCAACTACTTCTGGTGACTTTTTCTCTATTGTTTTTCCTGTAGTTGAATTTACTATTTTTGAAATAACATATGGCTTGAGCATCTTACCATCATTAGCAATTGCTGTCGCAGCCTTCATCTGCTGAATCGGTGTTACAGTACTAGCTTGACCAAAACCTGTAGCCATTTTATCACGTGGATAATTATACACAAGGTTTCCTGCAACTTCATGTGGCAAATCAATACCCGTCTTCTGATCAAAATCAAAAGCATTAAGGTAATCCAAGTATTTCTCTGTGCCTATTTCTTCCCAGACTAATTTTGCTGCAGCAACATTCGATGAGCGTGCAAATCCTTCATCATATGTTATTGAACCCCAGTTACTGCTCCAATCATGAATAGGAGCTATATTATCACTAATCTGGTAGCTGCTGGATTCTAACCACTGATCACCATTGTAGACTCCTTCTTGAATAGCAGAAGCCCATGTGAATATCTTCATTGTCGAACCTGGTTCAAACGGTGCAGAAATCACATCATTGTACCAATTATCCACATTTGGATTATTCGGATTATAGCTTGGACGATTACCCATAGCCAATACTTCACCTGTCTTAGGATTCATGACAACAGCGGTAATTCGCTCGGGCTTATATTCTTTATCAACTTGGGACATAACGTCTTCAAGTAATGTTTGAACTTTTTGATCAATAGTTAAATAAACATCCTCTCCATCTTCAGGCTGCTTAATAACTTCATTTGGATCTAGTAATTTCTTATTAAAATTATCACGTTGGTAAGAAATATGTCCGGCCTCTCCACTCAGCAAATCATCCATCTCATTTTCAATGCCGGTTACTCCATTGATTTTTCCATCGTTTTTACGAGCAAACCCAATAATGTTAGATGCAAACATACCATTAGGATAAAATCTAACCGCCTCTTTTTGAAAAGTAATACCTGGCAGATCCAGCTTCTCGATTTTTTCTTTTGTTTGCTGGGACAATTCTTTACCAACATTCCCGAACTCTACTTGAAATTGATCTTTATTAATACCTTTTTCCAGTCGTTCTAGTAAATATCCTTGTTCAGTATTTAATAAAGGAGCCAGCATTTCCGCAGTTTCTTCCGGATTTTTAACATGCAGTGGCTCCTCTGAATTTTGCGTATATGATTCCTCAACAATTGCTTGAATACGGAATGTAGGCCGATCATAAGCTAGTGTCATCCCGTTTTTGTCAAAGATTTTACCCCGCTCCGCATCCAGGGTGTAGGATGCAGTTCGTTTTTCCTTGGCCCATTCATCCAGTGAAACATTATTAATTTCAGCGGTAGCCTGAATGTATAAAAACCTGCCTGCTATAAGTAAAAATACACCGACAAAAATAAGAATCAGAATGCTAGACATGAAATGGGTTGTTTTATTTTTTTTCATAACATATCACATCACCTTGCTTAGTTGTTAAACGCAGTTGCTTGTTTCACTTCTGCATCTTGAATTTTTAAGCCGTTTTCCTTAGCAATTCTTGTGATGCGTTCAGGTCTGCTTAATTGTTTTTTTTCATAGACTAATCCTTCGTTTTCAATTTGTTGTTTTTGTACGGTTTGCTCTAGAGATTGTAATTCTCTGTTTAAAGTATCCGTTGAAGAAGAAAAAGAAACAATATAAATACACGCTATAATTAAACAAAATCCAATTACTGAATACAAAATCTTTTCGCCTTTTGTGATCCAGCCTTTCTTATGTACCTTAACTGCAATTTGTTTGTCTTGTTTAGGTGCATGTGATGTATAAGATTGTTCCCAACTCCGAGCATGGCTTGCACTCATGATTTTTTCCACCCTTCTTCATATGTAAAATCTTCATTCCATTCATTTACTTTCTCAGCAATCCGTAATTTAGCAGATTTTGACCTGCGATTTAAATCCAATTCACCAGTACTTGCTAAAATTGGCTTTCTATTAATTAGTTTAAATGGTGCCTGATGACCTTCAGGTATTATTGGAAGATTCCTTGGCACTTCCTTAGCTGTACTCCATTTCTTGAACGCTTGCTTACATAGTCTATCTTCCAGTGAGTGAAATGTAATAACAACCACTCTTCCATTAACCTTAACGACCCTTGCAGCCTGGTGTAAGGCATCATTAAACGCTTCTAACTCATCGTTTACTGCTATTCGTAATGCTTGAAAAATACGTTTCGCCGGATGTCCTCCCTTTCTTCGTGCAGGCGCGGGAATACCATCTTTTATTATTTCTACCAGCTGATGCGTTGTTTCAATTGATTGTTCTTTTCTGAACGCTTCGATTTTCCTCGCTATTTGTTTGGAAAATTTCTCTTCGCCATATTTAAAAAAAATCTTTACCAGGTCGTTGTATGGCCATGAATTAACAATTACATGTGCATCAAGAGCCTGCTCCTGGTTCATCCGCATATCCAGTTTTGCATCATGCTGATAACTGAAACCTCTGTCACCACGATCTAATTGTGGAGATGAAACACCAAGATCAAAAAGAACTCCATCAATATTGTCAATATGATGATTGGATAATTCTTCTTTTAATTTTCTAAAGTTGGCATGAATAAATGTAACTCGATCATGATAGTGGTGCAATCTTGATTTAGCTGCTTCAAGTGCATCCAAATCCTGGTCAAAGGCGACCAATAAACCATTTTTTCCAAGGCGGGCAGCAATTTGTTCAGAATGACCACCGCCACCAACCGTACAATCAATATATGTACCATCAGGCTTAATAGCCATACCATCCAAGGCTTCTTCTTTTAGTACACTGTAATGATCAAACATTGTCACACCTACTTCTAGAAAACTTGATTTAACGTCAAGTTGAAATTTCTTTATAAACTGAATCAATTTCATAAATACTTGTAATAAACATTTACCGAAAGCGTCCGGAAATCATCAAGACTAGCACATTCACAATTAGTTTGGATTCACAGTTTTATTTGTTGGTTATGAAAGTTAAATATCAAAATCCATAAGGTTTTCGGCAATCTCACCAAATGATTCTTCGGAGTCATTAAAATAATCTTCCCAGTTTTCATTTGACCAGAACTCAATTCGGTTAGATACACCAATTACAACGCACTCTTTATCCAGCACAGCATAATTTCGTAGTGGCTGGGGAATATTTATCCTTCCCTGTTTATCCACTTCACATTCAACTGCTCCAGAGAAAAAGAACCTTGTAAAAGCTCGTGCATCTTTTTTAGTTAGGGGGAGCTTCTTTAGCTTTTCTTCAAGTAACTTCCATTCGTCCATTGGATAGGCAAACAAACATTTATCGAGTCCACGGGTAACAACAAAGTTGTCGCCAAGCCCTTCGCGGAACTTAGCAGGAACAATTATTCGACCTTTTGTATCAATGTTGTGTTGAAATTCGCCCATGAACATAAAGCTATCCCCACTTTCATATTTCATATGTTACCACATTCCTCCACTATTCACCACTCAATTCCCAACTTTTTTATCTATATTTTTAAAATAGGTCTTTTGTTCTACATTATCACCTTGATTATTGCTCGGTTTCTGAGGATAAGACAAAAACAAAAAACGTTGAGACATCAGTATATCTCAACGTTTTATAGTATTTCATTCAATGTTAAACACAAAAATCCCCCACCATTTTATAATGGGTGGAGGATAGTGGGTGAATTTTTATTATATATAGATTAAGTGGTGTTCCTGTTCAAAGGAACATGATTCCTTTGCCAACTGTTTTATAAAATATGGTCCATAATCATTAATCAACGGTAACGGATTCCACGTGCGTTCCTGAAGTCCCTGATTTGGTCGTAAAGCTATTTGAATTTGATCGTATTCAATCAATTCTTTTTTATATTTCTCCTCTAGTGCTTTAATAATCCGATCTTCAAGATATTCAATATCACATTGCAAATAATACAGATTTTTATCAGCTAACTCACCAAGGTCTGAGCGTGTATCTTTAGCAATTTTTCGTAAAGGGCTATGAGCTTTGTCAACTGCTTGTTTAATTTCGGAAGCGACCTGTTTTACTGGCGGATCGCTTTGTGATGCCAGCCAGTTTCCCTTTATCTCTTCTACTCCGTGATTAACAGCATCTTCTTCATCTATTGCATATTTACTTATTGCTTTTTCCACATTACGGTCGATAAATGTAAATGATAATCGTGGTAGCACTGGCGGCATTTTAATACCAACAGCCTTAAATGCTGGTTTTAATATAGACCAATACCCTACTTCGCCTGGACCTCCAATAAATGCCAATGTCGGAAACAATAACTCCTGCATGATTGGTCTTGTAACCACATTATTACTCAATAATTCCGGATTATTTCTGGCAACATTAATCATTTCATGGTCAGTCAGCAATACTTCATTCTGTTTTCCTTCCCAATCCCCATTCTCATTTCGCACAAGCAAAATTCGCTCATTATTACGATGATAAAAAAGGTGTGCATCAGTAGGTTCAACATCCAAAGACACAGAATAACGCTTTTGTTTAATTTGCTGCAATGCCTCGTACACACCTGTACTGATTTCAGTCTGATTTTCAATCAATGTTAGAAAATGATCTCGTTCAAGTCTACGCATTTTCGGGTTACCAGAGTCAACTAGCACAACACCTTCTTCATCAAATAATTGATAAATGACACGTGCAAAAAAGTCCACATATGTACAAGAATTCTCTAAACAGTCTTTTATTGTCTGATAGAGCTTTTTCGTGTACTGTGTTTCATCCATTTGTTCAAATAATCGATTCATCCACTGGTTTGCATAGGTTTCATCAATCGAAATATCAGAAACGGATTGTTTATCCAAGACTCGCTGCAGCAATTTGTATTTTTTCATGGAGGCTGTTTCTGGTAAGAAAATATGATTAATTTCATCAAAATCATGGTCTTCACCTGCAATCCAAAAAACAGGAATTACCGATTTTTGAAGCTTAAATTCTTGTTGTTTAGCAAACTGTATAATCGAAATAATCTTGTTTATCGTATACATGGGCCCCGTCAATAATCCCGCTTGCTGTCCTCCAATAACCACAACACTATCATCATTTTTCAGACGTTCAATATTTAAGTATGTAGATTCAGGAGCATTCCATTGCTGGTTAATTTCGAAAAGTGTTTCGGTAAGCTGCTCACGATCAAAATTTCTGTTTTGCAACGCTTGCAGTCTACTTTGATAGGAAGCATCCGAATATGGGTTATATTCAAAATGTTTCGTGATACTTTCTCTATTATTGCGATAATCATCTATTAGTGCATTTTGGTTCTGTAGTTTAATTGGATCGATCCGCATAGATCACATGCTCCTTTTAACGTAATGAAATATATCCAATATGTATTGTACATAAAACTGTCGCTAATTTCATTTAATCTGTTTTAGCCCATCCATTTAATTAGGATATTTTCTAACAGTTAGTTGTTATTTAGGAAAATGAATGCTCGTCAACAGTGAAAATATTCAGGACTGAAGAGACGATGCAAAACTGTATTCTTGAGTATATGCCGCCTTGGTACTAAAGTGTTGCTTTACAAAATGTATAAACTGCAATCTTTACTATAAAGTCCTTAAAATGAAAAAATACGCAAATAAATACCAGCAAAAACCAAACAAAAATAGAGTATTAAAAACAATAAAAAACAAATTCGCCAAAACAACTTAAACGCTTTACTGAATAAAACTTCTGTATAAATTTTCCAATGAGCAATTATGATGATCGTATAGATACCTATTAATATAACCAGAACGATACCAAAAAATGATATACCAAAGACTTCTTTTACTAAAGTATTGACGGCTATTATGTATAGTATGGTTGTCCAGTTGACAGCAATATGAAACGCTTTCCATTTATGATTATATATTTTCAAGGAGATGTAATAAACAATCCATGTAGCTATTACAGGAACTGTTATGATAAATCCGATAAAATAAATGATAAAATCCAACATTCCTATTCCTTAATCTCCTTCTGCTTTTCCATAGCCTTTATACTAGTATAAATAAATGTTGTATACGGAATAGGATGGTTGCTTTGGTTTATTAAGTAACCACATATTGCTTCAATTTCCGTTTTTCTATTTTCTTGCAGATCTTTCAGCATTGATGAAATGTTGTTTTCTGTTTTTTCTGCAACTTCCTGCACTCGTTGCCATTGTTGATTAAAGTCTAATCCCAAAACCAGTGATGCTTCACGACATAACTCATAAGCTATACTATGAATATATACGTTCTTAAATATATCACCGTTTTTCATGTTGAATAACGATGTTAATGGATTTATTACGGCATTAATAATCAATTTTCCCTGCAGTAGACTCTCCCAGTCTGAGGAGCCACTAAATGGAAACTGACGTTGGTATAAGTTGTTTATAATGGATTCAAGCTCATCTTTGACACCTGAAAATACCGCAAGCTTAATAACGCCTTTCCCAGTATGTGCAACGCTATGGTCGTTCTTTCGCAGAGCCCCGTGTTCAACCACTCCGACTAGTACCGTCTGAGTCATTTTTCGCAGCAAATCAATATGTCCCATGCCATTTTGTAGAAAGATAATGGTGGATTCTATATTTGTCTGATTAATAAATGGAATAACTTGCGAAACATGATGCTGTTTTACACAGACAATTAAATAATTTTCTCTATGCATCTCACTAATTAGAAGTGACTTAACTTGTATTGATTTATTTGATTCTGGCGAAAAAATCCCATTTTTATTCAGCGATTGTTTTTGTTGCTCTCGCCTAACATAAATAGTCACTTTATGTTTAACTGCTAAATGACTTCCAAGTAGCAGACCAGTAGATCCTCCACCTATAATTCCAATATCCATATTTGCATTCGCCCTTCTGAAATTTTCCTTATACGTCACTTTTACCTGACTTTTTGAACATTCTCTTTATTTAATTGTAGCAGAATATACACCATTATGTACTTGAAGTATAATTTCCTATTAATTTACAGTATAATAGAACTAAGATTATAAGTATCAGTCATTTCAATCTGAATTTTTTTATATTATAATAAAATTAAATGGAAAAAACCAAATACTTCTGATTTAAGGGGGAAGATGTCATGAACCAAATTAAAGTTGAGAAGCTTTTAATTAATTATAAGACACTAGAAAAGTTTAAGCGATTCAAGGAGTATGGCAACCAGGAACTATCTATGCTGGAAGACTTGCAAAATAATATTGTCGAAAACGACAGCGAATCACCTTTTTATGGGATCTATCTTGGGAATAACTTAATAGCAAGAATGAGCCTTTACAAGGTTACCGCTAAATATGATGCATATTTTGAACCGCCCCAGGATTACTTGGAGCTTTGGAAACTCGAGGTATTACCAGACTATAGAGGACAGGAATATGGTAAAGCCTTAGTCGATTTTGCGAAGAGCTATCAGTTACCCATAAAAACAAACCCACGAATTAATTCGCATGGTTTCTGGGAGAAGATGGGTTTTCAAAAAGCAAAATATGACATGGAACGTGACCTTGGTGAAAATCCACTGATTTGGATGCCTGAAGGCGTAAAAGAAAAAGAAAACTAAAATAAAATAAAGACATGAATGATAAAGATAAATCATTCATGTCTTTTTACGCTCCAGCTTCTCTTCAGAATTAGCCACGGCTAGTTTATACATTCTGTTCACTTGTCATGTTATTACATTTTATTTTCCTTCACCCAATTCCACAGGTTCCCCATTTCTCTCCACGCTTCTTCATAACGCTTTAATTGTTCTTTAAGTATCTCATTTTCTTTCTTCAAATTATTTACTGCCTCTTTCTCTTCTTGTTGAGACAATTGACTTTCACTAGTAAAATTAGTCCTCATTTTCTCCAACAGCAAAATCGCAGTATTAATTGGATCATCCTCTTGCATGGTTCTTGTTTCTGTATAATTCCATGATTTCTGTCGTCCGCCTTGTTTACGTTCTTCTTTAGCAAAATCAATAGCGTCCTGGTATTGCTTCCGAATTGAAGCATTCCAGCGAAAGCCACATGCCGCTGACGTTCGTGATAGCTGTTTTGCAACTTCTTTAAACGCTTCAAGCTGGGTTTTTCCTTCTCTAATATAGCGAAGAACAGTTTCTGCTAATATTATATCTTCATCTTGCGTCCATGCATCTTGACGTGTTGCATTCATAACATCCCTCCTTACACATTTGCTATCAATGTATGCAAAAAGTAGGAGTGATAGAATAAATTTTACTATTTTTGTGAATAGTTTGTATTATTATCGTGATATGAATTGTTGAACAGCGTCCTTGTGTTCCTGTGATTCCCACAATTTAGCGCAATTTCTAACCTCGTCATCCATTAATGCAGAAAAGCCTAATATAGATAGCTTCTTCCTATATTGCATTTTTAATATATTCATTTGATCGAACGACTTCGATAAATAAGGATTTAATAGTTTTTGATGATCAGTCCATAATTCATCTGAAGCAATTTTATGTAGCCAACCTTGTTTTAGTAAATAAGATGCATTATATACTTCTCCTTCCATAAGCCACTGATATGCAAAGCTTGGGTGAACTTTTTCATATAAAAGTGCTCCACCGCCCCAGCCAGGCGTTATCCCTAACTTAGTTTGCACAAAACCAAACTTAGTGTTCTCTCTTGCAATTCTGAAGTCACAAGCAGTTGCGATTTCACATCCACCACCTAACGCATCCCCGTTTAATAAACATATAGTTGGAACCGGAAAGGAGACAATATCATAAAGTACTTCTTTCATTGGATACAACGTTGAAAAAGCTTCATCTGTACTTAGTTCTCCATGAAGATTATGCAAATCTCCACCCGCACAAAACATCTTAGTTCCCGCACCTGTGATTACTAAGAATTTAAGCGAAGATTGCTTCGCAGATTCCAGTACATTCTTAAGCTCATTAACCATTTCATTTGATACAGCATTCCGTTTCTTGGGACGATGTAACTGTATTACAGCGTAACCATCATCTTCATAAGTATTATATTGAATTGTTTCCATTATGGAATCCCCTCTTTTATCACTTATTCCTACTCATCATAGTATAACTTGTATTCCATATAAAAACAGATCACTAAGCAGTGATCTGTTAATTATAGGCTATTAGTACAATTTAATTATTAACTACTTCTTTTCCATCATAATGTCCACATGATTTACATACATGATGTGACTTGGTTAGTTCACCACAATTTGAACATTCTACCATGCCAGTTACGTGTAGCTTTTTATGAGTACGACGTTGATTTTTAACCTTTTTAGATGTTTTTCTTTTTGGTACTGCCATGACTTACACCTCCTTCAAATACGAAAGCAAAAATCAGAATTTATATTCTTATTCCTCTTTCTCGTTATCTTCAAGTAATGACTCCAGTTTTTTTAAACGTGGATCAATCTTCTTTTCAGTTTTTTCCTCTGAAACAAATTCCCAATCATTTCCTTTAACAGGAGCATGTCTTTTGGCTTCTTCATCATCCGAAAACACACGATAAGGAACCTCTAGTAAGATATTTTCCTTGATATATGGGGTTAAGTCAAGTACTTCCCCATCAATAGGATGAATTTCATCTTCTGATTCTTCTCCATCGTAATAGGTTGATTCAGAAAAAATCTCAGTTGCCTTTATTTCAAAAGGATATGGAACATCGACTAATGTACGGGCACATGGTAAAATCATCTTTCCACTTATCGTAAATGAAAAAACAATTTCGTTTCCCTGGTCGAATGCTGTACCATATACATGAGCAGAATCAATTTCACGTATATCATTATTCATTGCTTCCAACTCGGAAACATTAACCCAATCATCGAATGCAAAGGGTTCATTATAGGCATTATTCTTAATTTGACCTAATGTAAATTTCATTATTATCACCTCAAGGCAACAAGAGTTATTTTAAAATGAAAATGAACTTTTGTCAACATGTTTTCTTTACAGAATAAAATTTGTTTAGAAGGCTTGGCTTATTACAAAGCTTTGATAGGTACAATCCTAATTGCACTAATTCAGCTAAGAAAGTAATGATACTATCTAAATTTCCTTCAAAAAATTATATATATTTAGTGTTCCCTTTCCTATTTCTGATAATCATATTTATGAACAATGCGTCAGGATAAGTTTTTTGATACAATTAATACCAACTCACACAGAGGGGATGAACGTATGGAAGCTTGTGGTTTAATCGTCGAATATAACCCGTTTCATAATGGGCATGTATATCATATTCAGGAAGCAAAAAGAGTCTCTAAAGCCGATTGCATAATTGCTGTTATGAGCGGATCATTTTTACAACGCGGAGAACCCGCAATTATTGATAAATTCCACCGGACAAACGCAGCATTATCAGCTGGAATTGACATAGTATTGGAGTTACCCTATCCATACGCTGTTCAAAGCAGTGATATGTTTTCCAAAGGTTCAGTACATACATTAAATGAGATTGGTGTGTCCAGTATCTGTTTCGGCAGTGAATCTGGTGACATATCCCATTTTACTAAGAGCTACAAAGTCTATAATGAGAATAAGGCCATTTTCAAGGAGACTCTTAAAAGCTGTTTAAATCAGGGTCTATCTTTTCCAGAGGCAAGCAGGAAAGCATATGAGAAGATAGGGTTAACTACTTCGGAGATAGATTTATCGCAGCCAAACAATATACTTGGTTTTAGCTACGTTAAAGCGATACTTGATAATGATCTACCTATTGACCCCTTAACGATAACACGAACGAAAAGTGGTTATCATGACAAAAAAATAACGGGGGCTGTTGCATCCGCCACAGGTATTCGTAACAAACTTTTTACAGACCAGGTTATCTCAGCAGAAATTCAGGAAACCATGCCAGCAGAGACCGTAAGTCAGCTCCAACTATATAAACATGAAGCAACTACCTGGCATAATTGGGAACATTATTTTCAACTTGTTCATTACCGTGTTTTAACAATGTCACTAAATGAGCTTGCCGGAATTCATGGTGTTGATGAGGGGCTGGAACATCGTATTAAAAGAACTGCTAATGATGTCACTTCGTTAGACGAATGGATCGAGAAAATTAAAACAAAACGATATACATGGACACGATTGCAACGAATATTTGCTCATATATTAACAAATACAACCAAAGCAGATATGCAAGCTGCAAAAAGCTCTTCATCTGTTCCGTATGTCCGTATTTTAGGAATGACAGAAATTGGACAATCTTATTTAAATAGGCATAAAAAGAATATGGAAGTGCCTCTAGTTGCGAATTTGAGTCGTAATACAGATCCTATGCTATCCATGGAGGAAAAAGCCTCAAGGGCCTATTATAGTATACTTCCAGCTAAAAAGAAACGAGACTTTCATAAGCAAGAACTTCAGCCACCAATTTTAAAGTTTCCTAAACAATAAAAAAACCTGTTTTATGCTCAGTAAGCATAAAACAGGTTTTTATTATTTCGATTCTATGTTTTGTAAATAATTCAATGCATCATCGAAGGTATCGACTGGAACAATTTTCATATCGGTGTCAATTTCTTCTGCAGTCTTCTTTGCTACTTCATAGTTTGATCCTTTCGCTCCATTATCGTTAGGAGCGAAAAAGATATCACAGTTTTCCTGATCAGCTGCAATTACTTTTTTATCAATTCCGCCAATACGTAAAACATTCCCATTGTAGTCCACTTCACCGGTTCCGGCAATTTGATTGCCTTTTGTTAAATCATTTTCGGTCAGTTGATCGTAAATTTCCAAGGAGAACATTAATCCTGCGCTTGGCCCGCCAATACTACCACTCGAAAAGTTAACTTTTGGATCAACTTTCACGCTACGATCAGTAACAAGTCTTATCCCAATGCCAACTTTATTATCCGCCTCTTTAAATTTCTCAAGTTGAACTTCTTTTGTCAATTGCTTTTCATCACGTTCAACTTCTAACTTAATCGTATCTCCTGCTTGTTTATTCTCCACGTAATTTATTAAATCCTTAGATTCCTTAATCTCATTCCCGTCAATTCCAGTGATACGGTCGCCCGATTCTAATTTTCCATCTGCTGGCATACCGCTGACAACCGCAACTACATATACTCCTTCATAATTAATTGTAATATCCTCATCAGCCGCTTTATAGGCAACTACCGTTGATGCCTCTTGTGAGCTTTCCATCATTTGGAGCTGTGCATGAAAGTACTCATTCTCTGAAACACCTTCTGGCCTTACTTCGCTAAGGGGGTAGATCTCATGATTGGGCAAAACCTTTGCCCACAAATATTGGACTGGGGTCGCTTGCCCGCCTCGGACCGTAACAAGATGCATGTCACCCTTACTATCATATCCACCTTCGACATTGACAATTGGATTAAGTGCATCAGCACCTCCCGGCTTATATACATAATATGGGAGTTGATATGTTGAAAGGAAAAATGCTATTGCTATTACAACTATTAAATAAATTATATGCTTTTTTGTAAAGTTCACCATAAAACCCCTTCCATCTTTCCAATTACATCATTTTTTCTTAAGGTGATAAAAAGTGTATGGCATAAAACCATGATGTATGTGCGTATATTGATATAGACTCGTACAAATTCATTCTTTAACATGCTAATTAATTTAATATATCAAGCTAGAATCATTCTACTACTATCGAAAAAAGAAGTACAGAGCTAGCTCATACTCTAGGGGGCTTTATGTTGACACAAAAAGTCAAAACAATACTGCTATCTGGGATTACTGTTTTTATTGCATTTTGCCTAATTAAATATCCAGACCAATCATTTGAGGCTAGTATAAGGGGCTTAAAAATGTGGTGGGAAATTGTGTTTCCTTCACTACTACCCTTTTTTATAACCGCCGAATTATTAATTGGCTTCGGCGTTGTAAGATTTATTGGAATATTATTTGAACCTATAATGCGACCCTTATTTAATGTTCCCGGTGCCGGAAGCTTTGCTTGGGCGATGGGAATGGCTAGTGGCTATCCCACTGGTGCTAAAATATCGACACGACTACGAGAGGAACGTCAGCTAACACAAATCGAAGCTGAACGACTCGTTTCATTTACAAACGCTTCAAGTCCTCTCTTTATATTCGGAGCAGTGTCAGTTGGTTTTTTCTACGACGTTAAACTGGGAATATTACTTGCTTCCGCACATTACATTGGTAACGCACTAGTCGGTATATGCATGCGGTTTTACGGTAGAGAAAAGGAAAAGAGTGTGGTGAAATCAAAAAAACATAAAGTTTCTATCGTTTATGCATTCAGGGAAATGCACCGTGCCAGAATGAATGACCCACGTCCATTTGGACAAATAGTTGGGGATGCAGTTTTAACTTCGATTCAAACATTAGTAATGGTTGGTGGCTTTATCATCTTTTTTTCCGTTTTAACAAAACTGATGTTTATCATAGGATTTTCACCAGCAATCTCTACCATTTTTGAATATATCTTACAATTATTTATGCTGCCAGTAGATTTATCCTTACCATTATTTTCCGGGTTATTCGAGATAACACAAGGAGCAAGAGCGATATCCCAAACAGAGACAGGCAGTTTATTAGCTAAAATTATTGTAGTAAGCTTTATATTAGGGTTTAATGGATTTTCTATTCAAGCACAAGTCGCAAGTATTATAGCACCTACGGATATCCGTTTTTCGCCATATTTTTTCGCTCGTATTCTGCATGGAGTATTTGCAAGCATTCTAACGGTTATTTTGTATAAGCCATTATATTTGAATCGAACCTCTTTTGACTTTAAGGGGGTTCCTGTTTCAAATGGGATTCCACATGATTCATGGCTGGCAATACTATATGACTTAAAAGAGCTTGGGCCAATAATAACCATTACATTTTTACTGATTGCTTTCATTATTTTAAGCAATCGGTTAAGAAAAACATAAAAAAGATGTTGATCATCTCACTTATCAACATCTTTTTATACTAGCTATACTTTTTCTTTAATGCTTTTTCTACTGCTTCAGGAACGAGATCAGATACATTGGCCTTGTATTTGGCCACTTCTTTTACAATACTTGAACTTAAAAACGAATATTGATTATTTGTCATCATAAATAGTGTTTCAACTCTTTCATTAAGCTTTCTGTTCATAGATGTAATTTGCATTTCATATTCAAAATCACTAACCGCCCTCAATCCGCGTAATACCACTTGTGCTTTTTGCTGCATGGCATAATCAATTAACAATTCATTTGATTCATCAACCGTAACATTAGGTAAATGCTTTGTGGATTCCTCTAACAGGGCTACTCTTTCCTCGACTGTAAACAATGGAGCTTTAGATTGGTTATTAAAGACGACAATTATAACGTTATCAAAAACACTTGCACCTCGTTCTATAATATCCAAATGCCCATATGTAACTGGATCAAAGCTGCCTGGACATATTGCTAATCTGCTCAATGAAAAACTCTCCCTTCTATTCCTTTTTATAGATTGTAACGCCTATTGTACCACCATAATTATCTTGTTTTACTATGGAAAAACGATCCCTGTCATCTGGTAATTCTTCCGCTGTATCATGTTCACAATATATCATTCCATTTTTATTCAATAGTTGAAGTTTATCAATTTCATCCAACAATTTCCCATAGTTTACTTTCCTATATGGCGGATCTAGTAAAATCAAATCAAATTGCAGGTCTCTTTTTGAAGCAGCATTCAGGGCACGAAATGCTTCTGTTCTAAACACTTCAACCTTATCATCCAATTTTAATGTCCTAACATTTTCATAAATAGTATGTATTGCTTTAGGATGTTTATCAACAAATATCCCTTTTTCCATTCCTCTGCTCAACGCTTCAATTCCTAATGATCCACTCCCAGCATACAGATCAAGAACCATACCATGTTCAAACAATGGCCCTAAAATTTGAAATATAGCCTCTTTTACTTTATCTGTAGTAGGTCTGGTAGTATTACCTGGCACCGCTTTCAATTGTCTACCCTTATGTACACCTGCTACTACTCGCATGTAACCACCTCAATAAATCATAATAATCCTAACAAAACAAAAGAGCAAGTTTATAATCTAATTAACTATTAGAAAACTTGGCTTTTCGCCAAGCCTTAATGGCGGAAGCCTTAGTTGCACTTATGCAGTAAGAAAGGATTTATACTTTCTTAACTGCTTAGAAAACTTGGCATTCGCCAAGCCTTAATGGCGGAAGCCTTAGTTGCACTTATGCAGTAAGAAAGGATTTATACTTTCTTAACTGCTTAGAAAACTTGGCATTCGCCAAGCCTTTGGGCGAATTGCCTTAGTTGCACTTATGCAGTAAGAAAGTAGTTATACTTTCTTATCTGCTAAAAAAATAAAAGTGAGTGTATATAATTTATTACCATGTACATAATAGCATAGTGAGACAGCTAAGATTGCTTGGTTGTTTCAAAACTCGGAGAAGACTTACACTTCCCCATAAGTTCTTCCTCCGGTTTCTCCTCTCCCTTTGCCTTTTTGTTTTCTAACAAGAAAACAAAGGGACCTGCAGAAAATATCTGCAGGTTTTTCTTTTTGCAATTAAAAAAGTATAAATACTTGCTTACTGCATTAGTACAACTAAGGATCATCTATATTAAGGCTTGCACTTATAAGTATAAGGAAGCAATATACGCTTTCACAAAAATCCCTTAACGAAATATCAATTTTTCTAATAATATTTTTGACAAAACTAAACCTTTGCGGTCAAGTTATGTATCACCGCAAAGGTTAAATTCCCATTTTATAGTCATACTGTTTAGCCTTATCAGGTTTAGCGTTCTCATAATCTGTTCGTACAAATGGTTTATAAGAACGATCGATTTTTGACACGAAAGAAAGCTTTAGCAGCTTAGTCACTATAGTTTCCAATTCAGCTTGGTCTACATAAATTACCGCGTACTTTAACTTCCTTGAAGTGTATATTAAGTGCCCATATCGCTTTATTTGTTTTATGTTTTTCATGTGCTGAAACCAAACAATTAACCCTTGACGTTTCGTTATCATCGGATATCCTCGCTAACATTATGTTTGCAAATAAGTGTATCAGAATATAATAAATACATCAATATTCACTAGGATGCTTTACATCCACAACCACTGCTTCCACTTCCGCAACCACAGCCGCCATCACTTAATGCAGCTCCATCTTTCGGTGCCTTAATATCATCGCTTACACTTAAAGCAATATACTCACTTACCTCATCGAGTAACTTTTGCAAGTTACGTTCAGCAATCTTAAATGCTGCAACTTTGTCATTCATATCCATTTCACGTTTTGTAGAGCGTACTTCTTTCATAATTTGATTATAGTCAGGATGATACCTTCCAAAACGTTGAACGTCTTCATAATGACCTTTTGTATCTTTAAACGCCTTTATAAGCCGTTGTGCTTCATCATCATTTCTTACATTTTTAAGGGAATCTTCGTAGGCTTCCATTACATCTGACTTTTGAATCATGTCACTGACTATATCAGAATGGTCAAGTATATCTACATATTCCATTGTACCAATCATTTTTTCACCTCCACCTTAATCTTATCATGTAATTCCCTTAATGAAAACGTAATTTATTTAATCCTTCATAGCCCCTGCAAATTGAATTAGCATATTGACCATTTTCACCTGATTCCCGAATTTCTCAACTTGTTGAGGTAATGTTTTTCCATAATACTTTTTTGATTCTTTTTCAAGTTCCTTGACTCTTGAAGGATCTCTTGAAAGATATCGATACCAAGCAGGATTATAACGCACAAAATTAGCTAGCTTTGGATTTTGTTGCAAGTATTGATGTGTTGATGTCTGCATCGTACCACCTCTAGTCCCTCCCCCAATTAAATGGATTATTTGGTTTCCTGAACTGTTGCGGAGGGGTTTTTGTTGTCTGAAATTGCCCTAATACATCTTGAATTGTTGTAATGGTATTACTTAATTGGTGTACTTGTTTTTGTACCTTATCTATATCAACATTTTCCGATAGTTTCATTAACTGGCCGAACAATTCTCCTTTTCCTTCTTTTGACTTGCCTTTAACCTCTTCATTCTTGTAATTGTCCCAAACCGGATCATCTTCACCAAGCAATGCCCACTTCTCATAATACTCCTGCCAGCCTCTCCCGCTTTTACGAACTTCTTCAATAAGCTTTGGATGCTTATTCATGAACACTTTAAACTCCCTAACACTAGGGTGAAGCTTATCATCACTCACTGTTTTTCACCTCATCATAGTTATCTGTTACTAATTATTTTATGTAATTTAATTAAACACTGTGCGTAAATAAAGGCACAATACTTCTCGATTTAAAATCTAAAATAAGAATTAAAGAACAAATTCATACTTTTACGTCGGAACTGGACGTAGCATATTCGGAAGTCTATTATCCGCAGACTTAAGTTAACAAGAACAAAAGCGCAAGCGCCTGTTCAGCGCCGTATGGACTGCGCTAAGCGCTGCGGGTGGGTCGACGTTGCCGCGCAAAGCGGCGGTCTTAGTCGATCCTCCTTTTCCCTGAGATAAAGGAACACGAAGAGCGTAAGCTGCCCCACAGGACGTGGGGTAGTTCGACGTTGCCACAGGATGTGGTGGTTTTAGTCGAACATCCTTTATTTCTTATCG
>NZ_JAGGKK010000026.1 GCF_017873675.1 Virgibacillus litoralis
TCGTCCTGAGCCAAGATCAAACTCTCCATAAAAGTTAGTTTGAATATGATTGACACCAATCAATCATATAATTGTCTTAGCTTTAATAATTGAAACAGGGTTTAAAAGTTTAACTTTTAACCTGTTTTCTTGACATACTGGTTGTTTTGTTCAGTTTTCAAGGAGCAAAATGGGCCTGAGTGGACTCGAACCACCGACCTCACGCTTATCAGGCGTGCGCTCTAACCAACTGAGCTACAGGCCCATAAGAAAAAATGGAGCGGGTGATGGGAATCGAACCCACGATATCAGCTTGGAAGGCTGAAGTTTTACCACTAAACTACACCCGCATATAAAATCTGTTTAAAATTCTTGTAATCTTTCGATGGTCGGGAAGACAGGATTCGAACCTGCGACCCCGTGGTCCCAAACCACGTGCTCTACCAAGCTGAGCTACTTCCCGTTAAAATGGTGCGCCCGAGAGGAGTCGAACCCCTAGCCTCTTGATCCGTAGTCAAACGCTCTATCCAATTGAGCTACGGGCGCTTCAAAGCGAGAAACTTAAATATACCATATACAGTATATAATATCAAGAAGTTTTTTTAATGCGGTCGAGAGGACTTGAACCTCCACGGGGTCGCCCCCACTAGGCCCTCAACCTAGCGCGTCTGCCATTCCGCCACGACCGCCTAATCATCATTAGTAAAAGTTGGCAAATGGGAAATAACTTATCTAAAGCACAATATAAAGTACCGGGATAATCACAGCAAAGTGAATCTTGAGTGCGGGTGGAGGGACTTGAACCCCCACGTCGTAAAACACTAGATCCTAAATCTAGCGCGTCTGCCAATTCCGCCACACCCGCAAAAAGTGGTGAGCCATGGAGGATTCGAACCTCCGACCCTCTGATTAAAAGTCAGATGCTCTGCCAGCTGAGCTAATGGCTCATAATATGAGTGTTTTTTAATTATAGTGAGCGTTCATTAAACTCCTCGTTTTGAAGGATTGTTCTGCGACGCTACACTTTCTTAATCCATAAAAAAATGGCTGGGCTACCAGGATTCGAACCTGGGAATCACGGGATCAAAACCCGATGCCTTACCGCTTGGCTATAGCCCAACAGTGGCGGTCCGGACGGGACTCGAACCCGCGACCTCCTGCGTGACAGGCAGGCATTCTAACCAACTGAACTACCGGACCCAACCGATTTATTTATTAAAGTATAAGATGACCCGTACGGGATTCGAACCCGTGTTACCGCCGTGAAAGGGCGGTGTCTTAACCACTTGACCAACGGGCCATAAAAAATGGCGGAGAAGGAGGGATTTGAACCCTCGCGCCGCTCACGCGACCTACACCCTTAGCAGGGGCGCCCCTTCAGCCACTTGGGTACTTCTCCTGATGGCTCCACAGGTAGGAATCGAACCTACGACCGATCGGTTAACAGCCGATTGCTCTACCGCTGAGCTACTGTGGAATAATTTAAAGTATTTATATTTGCTCGTCTTGTTGAAAGGTTATTCGATGAGCAAGCGCTCCTCGCAGACCTGCACATGATACCTTATTCAGTGATGCATGCGGTCAGCTACTGCGGAAAAATTTAAAGTATTTATCAATGTAATTCATAATTTGAAATGTAATTCCAAATAATTGCGACGAAAAATACTATACAATATCTTGCGTTTAATGTCAACAAGTTTCAATAGAATAAATAATCAAGTCGACACGTTTTTTTAAGCCTTATTTAATTTAACACGTAGGGCATTTTTCGTCAATCTATTCTATGAAAATTTTATCTGTACCTTATTATATCAAACAAGCTGAAGTTTTTTAATTTCAATCTGTTAAACCTTAACTGGTTCTTTTCATTACTAATTTACCTCTGCATTTTCCGCATCTGTATTTATTAACATCTATCCGTCGAGTGCGTTTGTATACGCGAGAACAGTTATTACATATATAGATATGTTTATTTTGTTTTAGAGTGGAAGGAAGTGGCTGACAATGCCGTGGTGAGCCTGTAACTTTCAATAAATTCTTGAAGTCTCTATCACCATGCTTATACCCCTTTCCTTCTATATGAAGATGGTAATGGCAGAGTTCGTGTTTTATGATACCTATTACTTCCTTTTCCCCCATTTCCATAGAGTACTTCGGATTTAACTCAATTACTCTTTTAGAAGGTACATACCTCCCGCCTGTAGTTCTAAGCCGGTTATTATATCTGATTCTATCTTTAAACGATTTATGAAAATGTTTTAATGATAATTCATTTACCAATTCGTATAGTCCTTTTTCACTTAATAACTTCATATAATCATCCCTAACGTATTAAAACAACACTATTTTATCATAGATTTAGAACTTTTAATATCCGAGGCTTAATTAAAATAATTGTAATTAAACATTGATTTTTGATAGTATTATATTATAATTGAATATGAGATTAATATTGTAAAAGGAGAGGTGTTCAGTAAGTGAGTAATGAAAAGAAAAGAATGACAACAGCTTCTGGTGCTCCAGTTGGGGATAACCAGAATTCAATTACTGCAGGTAATCGAGGTCCAACATTAATTCAGGATGTTCACCTTTTAGAAAAACTAGCACACTTTAATAGAGAACGTGTACCTGAGCGTGTAGTACATGCAAAAGGCGCTGGGGCACATGGTTATTTTGAAGTAACAAACGATCTTTCAAAATACACTAAAGCAGCATTCTTAAGTGAAGTCGGGAAACGTACACCAATGTTTATTCGTTTTTCAACAGTTGCAGGTGAACTTGGCTCAGCAGATACAGTACGTGATCCACGTGGCTTCGCAGTTAAGTTTTACACAGAAGAAGGTAACTATGATTTAGTTGGTAACAACACACCAATCTTCTTCATTCGGGATGCTATTAAGTTCCCTGACTTTATTCACACACAAAAACGTAACCCTAAGACACACTTGAAAGACAAAAATGCTGTTTGGGATTTCTGGTCATTATCACCAGAATCACTGCATCAAATCACATACTTACATGGTGATCGTGGTATTCCGGCAACATTCCGTCACATGAATGGATATGGAAGCCACACTTTCAAATGGGTAAATGACAAAGGTGAAGCATTCTGGGTAAAATACCACTTCATTAGTGAACAAGGTGTAAAAGGTTTAGATGAAGATGTAGCAGGCCAAATTGCTGGAGAAAACCCAGACTACCATGTGGAAGACCTATACAACTCCATTGATAAAGGTGACTTCCCAGCATGGAAACTATATGTACAAATTATGCCGTATGAAGACGCAAAAACATATAGATTTGACCCATTCGATGTTACCAAGGTATGGTCTCAAAAAGACTATCCACGCATCGAAGTAGGTCGTATGGTCCTTGACCGTAATCCTGAAAATTATTTTGCTGAAGTAGAGCAAGCTGCATTCTCACCAGGTAACTTTGTACCAGGAATTGAAGCTTCTCCGGACAAAATGCTGCAAGGAAGACTGTTTGGTTACTCTGATGCTCACCGTTACCGTATTGGTGCCAACCATCAGGAATTACCAATCAACCGTCCGGTTAACGAAGTAAATAACAACCAATACGATGGACAAATGCGCTATAGTAATGGCAGTGGTTCGGTTAATTATGAACCCAACAGTTATGATACTGAGCCAAAGGAAGACCCAGCTTCAAAAATTAGTCCGTTTGAAGTTTATGGAGAGGCTGACAGTGTGTCATATGACAGTGATGACCATTATACTCAAGCAGGAGATTTATATCGATTAATGAGTGCAGATGAAAAAGACCGTCTCATTGATGCTTTTGTAGGTCATATGAAGCCTGTAGACAAAGATGAAATCAAATTACGTCAAATTGAACACTTCTATAAAGCAGATCCTGAATGGGGCGAAAGAATCGCAAGTGGTTTAGGATTATCTGTTCCAGAAGGCGTTAAATAGGTACAGTTAACCAAAAAACAGCTGATTATCTTTTTTGATAATCAGCTGTTTTTATTTACCCTTTATTTTCAATCATTGATAGTGCGATACGACCTTTGTCAACATCAATCTGCTCAACCCATACCGTTACGACATCACCTACTGATGCGATATCCATCGGGTGTTTAACAAATTTGTTTGCCATTTTTGAGATATGAACAAGTCCATCCTGCTTTACTCCAATATCTACAAAAACTCCAAAGTCTACTACGTTTCTTACTGTGCCTTGCATTTCCATCCCGGGTTTTAGATCTTCCATACTCAATACATTCTGTTTCAGTAATGGTTTAGGCAGATCATCACGAGGGTCACGTTCCGGACGACCTAATGCATTCATAATATCCATTAATGTAGGTTCGCCAATCTCCAATTGTTCAGCTATCTCTTTTTTATCCAATTCATTAAATCTATCTCGCAGTGTATTTGAGCCGATATCTTCAAGCTCGCAACCAATTATTTTTAAAAGTTTCTTTGTGTGTGCATAACTTTCAGGGTGTATCGGAGTCCTGTCCAGTGGATTTTCACCATCCAGAATCCGTAAAAAGCCTATCCCCTGTTCATAGGTTTTAGCACCTAAGCGAGGAATCTTTTTTAATTGCTTACGATTAACGAATTTCCCTTCCTCATTACGTTGGTTCACAATATTATTTGCTACTGTCTTACTTAGACCTGCAACATATTGTAAGAGTGAAGTGGAAGCAGTATTAACATTAACACCTACTTGGTTAACCGCTGTTTCTACGACAAATGTCAGCGATTCATTAAGCGACTTTTGGCTCACATCATGTTGATATTGTCCAACTCCAATTGATTTTGGATCAATTTTCACAAGTTCAGCTAGTGGATCTTGGACCCGTCGCGCTATAGACGCTGCACTACGCTCTTCAACCTTCAAATCAGGAAATTCTTCACGTGCCAGTTTCGAAGCAGAATACACACTTGCTCCTGCTTCATTGACTATGATATAAGGTATATCCAAGGTGTGCTTTCCAATCACATCTGCAATAAATTGTTCCGTCTCCCTTGAAGCAGTACCATTTCCTATTGCAATCAGTTCGATACCAAACTTATTGATAAACTCCATCACAATCTTTTCAGCACCCGCTGTATCATGTTTAGGTGCAGTTGGATAGATTACACTTACTTCATGAACCTTTCCTGTTTCATCCACCACAGAAAGTTTACAGCCTGTTCGATAAGCTGGATCAACCCCAAGAACAGTCTTCCCCTTTAATGGTGGTTGCAGTAACAGGTTTTTTAGATTTTTGGCAAAAACAGATATTGCCTGTTCTTCAGCTTTTTCAGTTAAGCTATTACGAATTTCACGTTCTATCGATGGCTGGATCAATCGTTTATAACTATCCTCAATAGTATTTTGCAAAATCTGCGCAGATTCCGAGTTGCCTTTATCTGATATTACTTTTTTCTGGAGATACTCGAGCACCCGCTCAGTTGGGGGCTGAACTGCCACCTTTAGCACATCTTCTTTTTCCCCGCGATTTAATGCTAAAATACGATGTGACACCATTGAGCGAATGGCTTCATCATAATCATAGTACATTTCGTAGACGCCTTTTTCGTCCTTCTCCGTTTTTTTTGCTTCTGCATGTATGGTACCGCGTTTAAAGGTTTCCTCACGAATAAAATCACGGTACTCTGGATCATCTGATATCCACTCAGCAATTATATCGTTAACACCTGTTAATACATCTTCTACTGTATTTAGTTCATGCTCCTCTGAAAAATAGGACTTAGCTTCTGCAGAAATGTTGGTTAATTCTTGCTTCCAGACAATTTCAGCTATCGGTTCAAGTCCTTTTTCTTTAGCAATTGTTGCCTTTGTTCGGCGTTTTTGTTTATATGGTCGGTATAAATCCTCCACGCGTTGTAATTGTGTGGCTTGTGTAATATCACGTTCGAGTTCTTCTGTTAGTTTCCCCTGTTCATCAATTAGTCGAATTACTTCTTGTTTACGTTCAGCTAGATTAACAGCATATTGATATTTGTCATGAATCAATTTGATCTGGACTTCATCAAGACCACCTGTTACTTCTTTTCGATAACGTGCAATAAATGGTACGGTGTTACCTTCATCCATTAATGCGATTACTTTTTTTACGGTAGCATTATTTACTTCAGTTTCCTTTGCCACCCATTGTTCTAATTCAATTGACACAATCGGCTCCTCCTTTATGTACGAACTCATTTTATCAAAAAAAGACCTAAAAGTACAAAAGCGCAAGCGCCTGTTCAGCACCGCATGGACTGTGCTCAGCGCTGCGGGTAGGTCGACGTTGCCACAGGATGTGGTGGTTTTAGTCGAACATCCTTTATTTCTTATCGTAGACACGGGGAGGGAAGTCCACTAGGCGCTAGGCGCTGGCCGGTGAGAACGCCACGTCCTGTGGCGTCACCGGCACTAGTACGTCCTGTACGTCGGAGCTGGACGTCGCTGATTCGGAAGTCCAGTTATCCAGAGCACTTAAATTTTATAATTTCCTAAACAATGAAAAAGACCGGCATTTTTAAAGCCGGCCTAATCCTCATAACGCATTGCGATTAAAGTTGTATCATCGCTTCTAGCTGTTCCATCAATGTGTTTTGCATAAGCATTCGTAACTTGGTTTACATCCTTACTCAATAAGAACCGTTGCGATAGCTCAGCATCTGATACACCATCTGAGAACATTATTAGATTCGTTTTTGGTTCCAGTCTGCCTGTCACAACTTTGAAAGGTCTGTGATAACCAGCAAGAAAACCTGAATTAGGTATATTCCTCTTTGTGTTGCCATTCTCAGTAATGGTTATCATCCCAATATTTCCTATAGATGAATACGAGTAGCTACGCGTGTGAAAATCGATTTTGATAATTCCTATTACGGCCCCTCGCTTACCAGATAATTGCTGATTACTCCTCTTTATCAACTGTTCGACAGTTGTATCAATGTTACTTTTAATAATATCAATTACGATTTGAGAAGATTCTTTGGCTAATTCACCACTACCTAATCCATCTGCTAAAGCACATACAAATTCATTTTCTGTTTCTGTATAGAAATAGCTATCACCACAATAATACTGACCTTTTTTTGCTTTTTGGTAAATAGCTACTTCTACATTATTCTCTTTCGTACTCAATCAAAAACCTCCGCACTCTCTGTCTTTAATGCCTCACGTAGTTTTCTTAAAGAACGGCGCTGGAGTCGTGAAACGTGCATCTGTGAAATACCAAGTAATTCTCCGGTTTCTTTTTGACTCAGGTTATCAAAATAGGTACATCGTAATATTTGTTGTTCTCGCTCAGATAAAACTGGTAAAATTTTCTCAAGTAACATTCGCTGATCTACATTTTCGTAGCCATTTTCATCATTACCAACTAAATCAAGAATGGCTACTGTACTTCCATCAGAGTCAGCTTCAATTTTCCGGTCAACGGAAAGCGCCTTATAGCTTTTGCCCATTTCCATCGTTTCCAAAATGTCTTCTTCAGAAACTTCTAAATAAGCAGCTATCTGCTTAACTGATGGTGAATCCTGATTTTCAGTAGTTAGCTCATCAACAGCTTTCTTAATCTTGGGTCCTAGTTCCTTGATACGGCGTGGTACATGAACACTCCAGGTCTTATCACGGATAAAACGTTTTATTTCTCCGATGATAGTTGGAATTGCGAAGGATTCAAATGATTTACCAAAAGAAGCATCATACCTTCTGATAGCAGCAAGTAATCCAATCATGCCGACCTGCGCAAGGTCTTCGTGTATATTGCTGTTTTTCGAATACTTTCTGGCAATTGATTCCACAAGATCGGTATATGCGAGCACAACTTTTTCCTGTGTTTCTTTATCATCCGGGTCCTGTTGAAGGTGCTCAATCCATTGGTATACCTCACCTTTACCCTTATTGTCTTGTTGAGATCTGGTCGTCATCTAGACCCACCTCAGCTTCATTAAGGTACTTTGTCATTAACACAATCACACCATAGTTATTATTAATTTCAACTTTGTCCATTAATGCATCAATTAAGAAAAGCCCAAAGCCGCCTTCACGTAAATTCTCAACAGGCTCTGAGTTCTTGTATGGGCCGATTCCTCCTTTAATTTGATTTAAATTAAAGCTGCCACCATGATCGGCTACCATAACTTCAAGACGGTTTTCATACACGCCAAATCCAACAGTTATTTCCCCATTGTCTTCTTCAGAATAAGCGTGATCAACAGCATTTGTAATTGCTTCCGAAATAGCCACTTTTAAATCTTCTATATCTTCGTAGGTAAAACCCATTCTGTTAGCTATTCCTGATATACTTAGTCGGACAACGCCAACATACTCTGCTTTAGCAGGAACCTTCATTTCAATAAAATCAAATTTGTCCATTTTGATTCCCACCTCTAATTGCAGTAGTTATGTCTATAATTTCGTCCAAACCAGTAATTTTGAATAAACGTAAAACACGATTCTGCAGATTCACCAATTTTAAATGACTATTATTTTCTTTTGTTGATTTTAAAGCACTTATAAAAACACCAAGACCAGTACTATCCATATAATTAACGTCTTCAAGGTCCACTTCTACTAGTTGATTATCAATTCTGGTAAGTGGTAATAAAGACTCTTTTAACTGCGGTGCTGTATAAGCATCAATTTCGCCTATTAAGCTAACAATAGACTTTTCATTTTCTTCTGCAACATCAACCTTTAAGTTCATCTCCATCCTCCTTGAATTAACATATCTATTTATATATAAAATTCTTTTTTAGTAACAAAGTACTATACCCAAAACAGAAAAAGATTAAACTTCTTTTCGTAAAACAATTAAAGTAAAGTCATCGCGTAATTGAAAGTTCTGCAAACGTTCGAAGTGCTTATACACACCATTAACAAGTTCCTGAGCCGTTAAATGGGCATATTGTTTAATAACATCCAGCACTTCTTCACTTTCAATAAAGCTATCGCCTTGCCTGCACTCTGTAACTCCATCAGTTAACAGAATAATCATGTCACCTTTATTAATGATACGCTCATACTGCTTGTAATTAGTATCTGCGGAAACACCGAGTACAAGCCCCTTCGTTTCTATCTCTTCAAAAGTATTACTTTCTGCATCATAATAAAACCCGGGTTCATGTCCTGCTGAGGAGTACCGGAGTTTACTCTCAGCTGGGAGATATTGTGCATAGAACATCGTAATGAACATACTTGGATCAACATTTCGTTCAACAACACGGTTTAAATTTTTTAAAATCGATTTTGGGCTCATTGTTGCTTCCGGAAAACTGTCCATCGAGTATTTAATCATGGACATACATAATGCAGCTGGTATACCTTTACCAATAACATCCGCAACAGCTATCCCAAGTGAACCATCCTTGCCTTTAATAAAATGATGGTAATCACCATTCATTTGATGTGCCGGAACACTTATGACACCCACATCCAAATCATCAATAACAGGTTTAGTAGTAGCAAGCAACGTATCCTGCATACCTGCAGCGACAGAAATTTCCGATTTCAGTTCGGATTGCTGTTCCCTTAATGTCTGATACTCCTGATGTGCCACCCCATAAGAAATCATCGTTTCCAATAAGAAATCCATGGAATGTCGAATGTGGTCTGGAATTTCATCGTAAAGTTCTGTTAGTGCCTGGATATGAAAATTTACTATTTCTTCTGGGGGGATGTTATTTTTAATGAATGTCTTACTAATTTGTTCAGCCCCATAAAGTGATTGTTCATCTTGTGTATTAATGTAATGCCTTAATAGTTCTTTATAGTTAACTGCATCCAATTTTAGGGCATCCATACATTCGTTCCTCCCTGTAATATACTTTCTACAATGTTAAAAGGAGAGATTTTATTTATATTCTCCCCCTTTTTTTAAGCAGTTAAGAAAGTATGAATTCTTTCTTATTGCATATGTGCAACTAATGCTATCGCCACAAAGTTTGACGATTAACCAAGTTATCTATCTATTTATTATTATCTTACCCATTTAATAGCTCTGATTTCTGTTCCCTTTTCATCTTCTGATCTTATATCAAACTCGTCCACTAGTCTTTTAACTCCGGGAAGTCCAGCGCCAAGTCCTCCAGATGTTGAATAACCATCCTCCATTACTTGGCTGATATCCTTAATTCCTGGGCCGCTATCTACGGAAATAATGCCCATTCCCTTGTGGTCAATATTATCAATCACTTCAAAGCAAATCTTTCCATTATCAGTATATAAATATATATTTCGAGCTAACTCAGATATCGCTGTCGCAATACGTGCCTGGTCAACTGTACCAAATCCGATTTTCCTTGCTATGTCGCGACCAAGCTGACGCGCAGCTACAATATCCCACTCTTTTTGAATAGTAACACAGGATTGGAGATCCATACTCATTCCCCCAATTCCTGATGCAGTTTTACCAAGCCCTGCTCCAGATCTAATGCAGTTGGGACATTTCTTAAATGAATTCCCAAATCAATTAATGTCATAGCAACTGCAGGCTGGATTCCTGTCAATACTACTTTTGCCCCCATAAGATCTGACATTGTAACGACATCACCTAATACCTTGGCAATAAATGAGTCAATTACTTCTACAGATGTTAGGTCAATTACTACTCCCGATGAACCACTTTTGTGAATTTTGTCCAACAAATCTTCCTGGAACTGTATTGCTGTATTATCATCAATCTCTGTTTGAATTGAGATTAATAAATAGTTGTGTAATTTTAAAATAGGTATCCGCACACTATCACTCCTTACCAATGGATTCAATCATGTCTTCAATTTTCTGATCTTCGATATTCATATCGACTACTTTTCTGTTTGTAATTTCAAGTGCTGTTGTAAATCCTTTTTTCAGCGAGCTTTTGGTAGGGAATTTACCTAGATCAATTCCAAGATTTACAATAGTTTGTGCAATCTCAGGACGAATACCTACAAGAATGCATGTTGATCCTATTAATCGTACCGCTTCTGCTGCCTGAATAATGTGATGGGCAACCATCGTATCAACAACAGGGACGCCTGTAATATCCATTAGAACAACCTCTGAATTATGTTTCATTACACCCTCAAGTAAGTTTTCCATGATTAACTTCGCACGTTCAGTGTCGATCGTTCCAATCAAAGGCATAACCGTAATATTATCCATAACGGGAATTAATGGTGCAGACAATTCCTGAAGTGCAACACGCTGCAGCGAAACAATATGTTCCCAGCTACCTGAATACTCATTTACCAATTGTCGAATTATCGGTTCAGTCCAGGCATCTACACTCTTCAAGACCTGCGAGATATAATTTGAATCGACCTGTTCAGACTGACTGAGAATGAAGTCAACTGTTACTCGTCTAAAAACTTGTAAGCCATCTGTTATATAACTTAACGGCCAACCTAAATTTATCAGCTTTTCAGAAAAGTCCTCCAGATGTTTGGTAGAACCTTGATCTTTAATACTTTTAAAAATAACATTCACAAATTCTCTATTGGTACTCTCAAATAATTCATCTGATACATTCGAAGTATAATTTCCATTTTTTAAAGAATCAATTTCACCTATCCACATATTAACTATTGAATCACTGTTTTCTAAAGCAATTTTTTTAAACTTTTGGTCCATTAGTTTACCTCCTGCTACCACATAAATCAATTTTGTTGAGTTAATTTTTATAAAATTCTATATATATTAATAATACCATTTAAGTTAGGTTTTATCATGGGGATTTATTTTTTTCAAGAAAGATGTATTTTATTGCTGTATATTGTAACATAAAATCGAAAAATAAATGTTTATTCTACTCCATATACTCTACAACAAAAAATACCCCTGCTTCACTCATCGGGAAGGGGGTATCATGATTGATCATACATTTCCTTAAGTCCTAGACTTATTTCCAATGCTTTATCAATTTTTTCCATCATTTTATTATCTAATTTTGTTATTTTATCCGTTAAGCGTTGTTTATCTAACGTTCTAATTTGTTCTAGCAATATGACCGAATTACGATCAAACCCATACCGTTTTGCGTTTATCTCCACATGTGTAGGAAGCTTGGCCTTTTGAATCTGCGCAGTAATCGCAGCCACAATAACCGTTGGGCTAAATCTGTTTCCGATATCATTTTGCAGGATCAATACCGGGCGTATGCCTCCCTGTTCTGATCCAACCACAGGGGATAAGTCAGCGAAATATACTTCGCCTCTTTGAACGATCAAATGCTTACACCCCGATCACAGAGCGCTCTAGGGTGTTTTTTTCAGCCTCCTCTTCAGCTTGAAAAGCTTCGGAAGCAATTGTTAGATTAATTCTGGCCATTTCTTCGTATCCTTGCTGCATAGATTCGCGAAATTGTTGAATATGCTCATCTTTCTTATGTTCCAGATAGTTTCTTGTAGCTTGACATATGAAATCACTGAAATCACTATTTTCATATTTCATTAATCCATCCACCTCATTTAATAGGTTTTTTGGTAATCGTACTAAGATCTCTTGTAAGCTCTCTGACAAAACCATACACCTCCGCCAACTGTTGAACGACCACTATTTAACTCTTTTTTAATAATATCATTGTAGCCCAAGGTTTGCAAAGGTATATAAAAAAATTTTAAATAAAAAATAAAGATTTTTGTTTAAAAGTTCAGAAAGCATAATTACTTACTGCATTATTCCTGCTAATACTTTCTCCTCTAACCGTGTCGAAAGGTCAAGTTCCATGAAAATTATTTCTTTGTGGTATATATATTTTATTTTGAGATAATTATATTATGCCAATTCTTGCCCCAAAAAAATAAAAGTGTTGTCTCATTTTTCTTTATGGCATCTTGGTACACGATTGGTTATCATGCAAGGTATCTCATAATTTATCGTTTCCAAATGTGCTGCAATTTCATCTATTTCGATTTCTTCATTCTCCTGCTTCCCTATTAGCGTTACCTTTGTACCTACCGGATATTCACCATCCATCTTTATCATGGTCTGATCCATACATATTCTTCCTACAATAGGCATTCGCTTTCCGTCTATTAATACGTCAATTCCTTGTAGTTTACGGATCCATCCATCGGCATAACCAATGGGTATTGTTCCAATCCACTCATCTTTTGATGCTATATGTGTTGCGCCATAACTAATCGATTCTCCACTCGCAATTTTCTTAGCATGAATTAATCGGCTATTTAAGGAGAAAGCAGGCTTCAAGTCAATATTACGTTCTCTTTTCACTATTTCTGATGGATATAGACCATACATAGCGATACCAAATCTAATATAGTGATACATATTTTCAGGGAAACGGATAGAAGCTGCGCTATTACCGACATGGATTATTATAGATTCTTTCCAAATAGTGTTGAATACATGTAATAGTTGTTCAAAACGCGCTTGTTGCACTTCAAAGTAGGATAAATCAGGTTCATCAGCTGTAGCAAAATGTGTATATATTCCTGTCAGATTTATACGCTGTTCGCCCTGTAATTCGTCGACTATCTCCTTTAGCTCATCCGTTGTACGTATGCCGACTCTGCCCATACCTGTATCCCATTTCATATGCAGCTTCAATGGATGACTTAATGGGAAATCTTTCACTTCACGAAGCCAATCTTTCTGAAAAAAGGTCAGCGTAATATCGTGCTCAGCTGCTAATGGAGTATCTTTTGGAGAAACTCTTCCAAAGACTAAAATCGGTGCTTTAATATTAGCATTGCGTAATACCAGGGCTTCCTCCAGCAATGCGACCGCTAGCATACTAGCACCTGCTTCTAATGCTTTTCTAGCAACTTCTACACCACCATGACCGTATGCATCAGCCTTCACTACTGCCATCACGTTGCTATGTTGAGGTAGCTTCTGCTTAATTTGTTCAACATTATAAGCGATTGCATCCAGATTTATCTCAGCCCATGTATCTCGATATATTGCGTCTGCCACGGCAGAAATCCCCCTCTTCTATGTATTATCTATATCTTATCTTATTATTTTAAAAATAAAAAGCAGACCCCCTCTCCTTATGAGCCTGCTTGCTACTATTCATTTACTTCACTTCTTTGCCTTGAACGGATTTTGCTACTTCAATTAACTCTTCTTTATTTAACTCATCACTGGCCAAGATGAAGTTCATCCCGTTATTGCTCCACTCTATTGTATTTCCGGAAAGTGCACCAATTGAGTGTCCAAGATTCACTATCTCACCATCTACTACTTGCGGAGAAGACATAGTTGGTAATACTTCCATTTTTTCTTCAATCAGCGTGAAGTTCTTTTCACCAGAAAATGTCATGATTACACGTTGACCATTTTCAAGTTCTACTTCTTTTTGTGCAACTAATTCAGAACCGGCCATATTCAGCGGAAATACCACTGTAAACGCATCCGCTTCTCCATCACCAGAAACAGGTGCATCTGTTAGTCCGCTTGTCATATTCTTTTCCATTGAAAAATCGTCATCATTAAAGGTTGGATCTGTACTAAATTCAGAAAAGTTTACTTCAACTAAAGCCTTTTTGTCTTTATCCAATACCTTCACCATAACTGGTGTATATGATTTTTTATCAAAATAGATTTCTTGATATGGAAGATTATTGTTACTTTGATAATTTGTCTTAGTTTCGAAAATATAATAATTATCGCTTACCTTAAAAGAAGCTTCCTTATCTTTCATAACATCATTCACAAGTGATTGATAAAGATACGGCTGACTTCCGTTCTCAGGCCATTCTTTTTGAAATTTGAAGCTTTTGTTTAACGCAGGGGACAGAACAAATACCCCGTCTTCATTTTTCAGGATAATTTGGCTGCCTTTTTTATCCTGATCATTCGTTAATTCGACACGATAGAAATCTTTTTTCTTATGCCAGATGTTTATATTGTACTTCTGATCTTCCTGTCCAGTATTCATTTTCATTTCGGCCTTTGCTTTATATCCATTCATTGCCTCTAGCTTGGATTCTAATTTCTCAACAACATCCTCCTGGGATTTTTCACCACAGGCTGCAAGTACAAGGATTAAGCCGAAGACAATTACCATCCAAATCCCAAACATTTTTTTCATGGACATATCTCCCTTGTCTCATTTCACTCTTTGAACGAGCTACGGACTTGACAGGAGGAAAAGCTATTGTCACAAATCAAACTTCAAGTGTACGATATACCTCAGCGATACCATCAATTACATCGGAAGCCATTAAATCATATACAGAGTTCTCTTCTGCCACTAGTATATCAGCAGATTTACCATGGACAAAGCATGCATTGCAAAGTGCTTCAAATATACTTTGTTTTTGCATTACCATTGCCAGAATGATCCCAGATAGCACATCACCACTTCCACCCTTGGCTAAACCCGCATTTCCAGTTCTATTTACAGATTGTTTTCCTGACGGCGTCGTAACAATAGTAAATTTCCCTTTTAATACGACATAAACATGGTATTTTTCTGCAAATACCTTTGAATATGCGAAAGGCTTGACCAAAAGCTCAGGTACGGAAATATCCAAAAGCATGGCCATTTCACCCGGATGCGGCGTTATGATAGTTGGGCCTTTTCTATTACTGACCAAATCAAAGAGCGGCTTTAAATGGTATAAACCATCTGCATCCACAATAAGCGGACATGTTGCTTCTTCCACCATTTGTCTGACTAGATTACCAGTAACTTGTTGCCGGCCCATTCCCATACCAAGTGCTACGGCATCAAAGCTCTTAAATGGTATAGAGATCTCATCATTCAAACTACCGTTCGTCTCGCCTAGCTTCAGGTAAGTAGCCTCCATACAGTGTGATGCAGCTACAGGAATGACTTTTTCAGTTGTACCTGCTGTAATTAACCCAGCGCCAGCACGTAATGCTGCTCTAACAGTCATTGCAATCGACCCTGGCATTTCCGCATTGCCGCCAACTACCAGTCCTCTTCCATGATTCCCTTTATGGGCATCTGTTTCTCGCTTAGGCATGCTTTGTCTGAACAGCTCCTCCGTCCAGCTAATCCGTTTGATGTTATTTTGCAAAGCGTCTAACGGCAACCCAATTGAGACAGTATCCCACTTTCCGTAGAAAGATGCAGTATGTTGCAGAAATGCACTTGCTTTAGCTGCTTCTACAATCACAGTATAGTCGGCTTGTACCGATTGAAAATCACGTAACCCCTCATCGGCCGGAAGCCCTGATGGTATGTCAACAGAAATTACAAGGTTAGATGTGTCATTTATAATGGATACTATTTCAGCAATTGGATTACGGAGCATTCCACTCGTACCTATCCCTAAAATCGCATCAACAATTACATCTGAGTCCCGGATCAGCTCATATACTTCTGAAGGTTGTTGGCTAACAATTACAGTTCCTCCAAACGATAGAAGTAAGTTTTTGTGGAAAAGTGCATCCCCTGTGATTTTTTGATTTGGCACCACCTGTACAACGGATATGTGATAGCCTTTGTTTAACAATGTCCTCGCTACAACAAATCCATCACCACCATTATTCCCACTGCCTGTTAGAATGCAAATGTGATCTGGCTTCTCAATAATAGATTCTATTTTTCCTGAAATAGCCCTTCCTGCATTCTCCATTAATAACTTTCCATCCATCCCGATTTCGTTCATGGTATATCGATCGATATCGTACATTTCATTCGCGGTGACAATAAACACTTTGTTCCCTCCTACCCGCACTAAAATATATGAGACAACCCTAACAATTATGCAGAATCCCCTATTAGTTGTTTTCAATTACTACATGTGCGACCGCATAATCTCTACTATGCGTAATAGAAATAAAAATAGTACTGTCCTGAAATTGCCTTACTTTTATTCCTGGAGCACCATTATCATCTGCAACTACTTCTATATCCTGAAAGCTTAATTCACCAAAACCTTTACCGGTTGCTTTTGCGAAGGCTTCTTTGGCAGCAAATCTTCCGGCAAGATATTCGACTTTTCTTCTCTTATTCGTTAATTGGTCAAAAAATGTCTTCTCATTTTGTGTTAGTATCCTTTCTTCAAGACGCCCACTTCTTTCCATACTTTTTTGAATTCTATCCAATTCAATTATGTCAATTCCAATACCTTTTATCATAATTATTTCTAACCCTTCTACATGTATAATGCATATCGATATATTTATTTAAGGACTTTTAGTAAAATTATAATGGTCATATGAAGTACTAAAGTTCACTAAAATAATTACATAAACATCTTTTTAATTTCCAGACAAAAAATTCTTGTAAGGAGGTAAGCCATTGTTCATCCGCACAGAAAGAAGTATTAAAGAATTTATTCAGTCTTATCCGATAGTCGCAGGACTTATAATCATCCACCTTGTCCTATGGCTGATTACAGATTTCTTACCTTTCCCTATTGGTGATCAATTAGATAGTTGGGGTAAAGGTAACAACTTTTATATCAGTCAAGGTGAATACTGGCGTTTACTCACATCAATCTTCCTTCATGCTGGTCTTATGCATGCTGTCTTTAATTCATTTGCACTTGTCCTATTTGGACCAGCGCTGGAACAGATGCTTGGTAAATACAAATTTATATTCGCATACATCGGAGCAGGTCTGGCAGGGAATCTTGCAACATACTTTCTGACACCTACTGTATATTATGAGTATGTTGGAGCCTCCGGTGCAGTCTATGGATTATTTGGAATCTATATTTACATGGTAGCATTCAGAAAGCATTTAATCGACCAGGCAAACTCACAAATCATCATGACTATTTTTATCATTGGGTTAGTTATGACATTTATCCAGCCAGGAATAAATATTTACGCACATATTTTCGGGTTTATCGGTGGCTTTGCATTAGCACCACTGGTGTTATCAAAAGCCCAACCATTCTCTCCATGGCGAAACAGACGATATCGGGACGATGATTCAATACAGTTTAACCCAAACCGCTGGAAAAAAAGACGTATACCCAAGAAAGTATATGCCAAAATTCTTTGGGGCTTTCTTGGAATTTTGATTATACTTGGCCTGATAGGCAGAATATTTTAGGAAAAATTAAGAATACGTGGCTGGGACAAAAGTATTTAGTCAAAGTAAAATCCGAACTATATTCAAAATTCTTGAAACAGAATTCGAATTAGTTCGGATTTTTGCAGTTAAGAATGTATAACTACTTTCTTACTGCATAAGTACAACTAGGCATTCACCAAAAGGGTTGGTGAATGCCTAGTTTTCTAATATTGCAGATAAGATATAAACTGCGACATCTGTTCAAGCTGAAGCTTTCACAGTGTCTTCCCTGGCCGTGGGCTCACCACGAGCCTCCGACGCATAGCACTCAAGTATTTGCCCACATTTCGTCTCATTATAATATATATTCATTTCCGATAAGAATACCAATCAGTTAATTGGTCTGTATGGGACTCGTCCATTTCTTTGATTATAAAATGTTTGCCCATACCCATCTTTCCTATTATTGAGAGCCTCATCGTGGCTAAATCCTGTTTAGCCTGTACCAAGTATTGCTTCTTCTCAAAAGCTTGTAAACGTTTATGATACATAGTTACTGTGTTTTTACTAAAAGTTCGATATCGAATAGTTAAGCGTTGGCCATCTTGATAAAACCCACCATCTTTATGACGCAAAACACCCATATATAGGCTTCCTATCAGCAGAAGAATCGGTACCCAAACAAATTGTGTTAAGAAATATCCAATTCCCGCCCCAATTATGATTACCGGTAAAGAAGAACGCAGCAGATAAAATTTACGAGAACGCTTGGGTAGTGGTATCATGTCCTGATTCTCTGCTGCATATTCCGGCAAAAACGTATTGAAAAAATCGCCAACTTCATCAGCCTTCATGATTGGAAATAATATCGATGAAAAATCCTCACCTTTGTCCATTGACCCACCAGCTATTTCTGCAAAAATCGTAACATAACCGAGTGGCTGCCTTATAATGCTTTCCTGAATACCTACTGCCTGTATTCTTTTTAATGGAATAGTCACCTGTTTTTTCTCCAGTAGTCCACGAGTAATAAATAATTCATTGTCATTTTTAGTAATTGTGAAATTCCCATATTTTATCATTGTACCAGCAATTCCTAATAGCCAAAGGAAGATTAATACAATAATAACAAGCACCACTATAAAGATAACACTTAACCCGATTGCCCACTCCACTGTACTATCATAATAATGATCAGGTATGAATTGTTCCAGTTCAGAGAAACCAAACGCCATTAGAGCAAAGAGGACACCTATGCTTCCAGAAGTTGATCCTGCTAAAAACAACCGTTTAAAGGTAATCCTTAATGATGGACTTGTAAGCTCTACATGTTCATCATGTACCTCTGCGCGTCTAGTGCTGGCCGTTTTTAATTCCTGACGCAGTGCTTCTCCTTCTGATCGTTTGACTGCTTTAAGCGAAGCTTCTGCACCATTACCGCTTCCTGCAGTTTCAATTTGAACCTTTGTTAATTTAAATATTCGATGGATAACTCCTGAAGTCAGATCAATAGACTGAATACGATTTTTGGAAATATAACGCTTTTTCCGAATAAATATACCATATTCAATTCGAAGTTCCTCATCTTCAATTCGGTATGTATAGCGATACCACGACAGAATACTAAATGTCAGCATTAAAATAAAAATACCTGACGCAATTAGAATGAAATAAAATAGTGAATCATCCTTAAATGTGATAAACCCTAGAACAAGTGCAAAAAGCGATTCGCGCAGCACCTTAATAAAATTGAAAAATATAGCTGCCGGGTGCAGCCTTTTCTGATTAAACATCATCTTCGTCCACCCTTGCGAGTGCTGAAATACGATCTCTTAGCTCCGAAGCATCTTCATCCAGTAATGCGGGTATTTCATGTGTTGTAGCTGCAGTTGAAATAGTCACACTTGCCAGTTGGTACTTTTTTAAAATTGGCCCTTGCTGTGTATCAACATGCTGTACGCGTATCATTGGAACTAGTGTCCGTGACACAATTAGTATCCCATGCTGAATATATATTTCCTGATCAAACACTTCGTAACGCCATCTTTTCCAGCGCAGCTTTGGAAATAGAAAAACAAATAAGTACGTGCTTAGTCCACTAATAACTAAAGCTACTACTGTAAACCAGTTTGAAAACTCAAAAAAATACGTTAAAACAGCCAGGCCAACAGTTACTAGCCAAAGAATCCCAACATAAATCCATGCCGTTATTTTCCATGCTTTTATTGCATCGGTTGCAATTGTATTTACTGGTGGCTTCCTCATATAGTTATACCTCAACTTCCATTAGTATTGTGATATATAATATAATACGCACTAAAAAAGCCCCTTTACGCAAGGAGCCTCTACTTAGTTGTTATTATTATTTCTGCGCTTCTGGAAATTTCCTTTGCGATTGCGCCCGCCTTGATTACGGCCACCTTGATTACGTTTACCGTAGAACTTTTTATTATTGTTTCTGCGGTTGTTGTCTTTACCTCTTGGTGCCTTTTTCACACTGATTGGCTGTGCTGACGATATTCGTACTGGTGTATCACGACGCTCTTTTGTCAACATCTTAAGTGCTGCAGCAATTACTGTTATCGAGTCATGATTCTGCAGTAATTCATTTGCTGTTTCATGATAAGATTTTAAATCCTTTTGTTCGATAGTTTGCAATAGCTTGTCCACAGTAACTTGTTGCTGACCACGCTCTGCTTCCTGATTGGTTGGAGGCATAATTCGCTTCATTTTACTTTTAGTCATTTTTTCAATTGATTGCAGATGAGCTATCTCTCTTGGTGTTATAAAGGATATTGCTTCTCCTGCGCGACCTGCTCTTCCTGTACGGCCAATTCGGTGTACATAGCTCTCAGGATCTTGTGGAATATCGAAATTGTATACATGGGTTACCCCGGAGATATCAAGTCCACGAGCAGCAACATCGGTTGCAACTAATACTTCCACACGGCTATTCTTAAATTTATTTAGAACAGACATTCGTTTCCCTTGTGTTAAATCTCCATGAATACCTTCAGCACGAAATCCCCTTGCTTGAAGTCCTTCTGCTATTTCATCAACTCGCTTTTTCGTACGGCTGAATACAATTGCTAGTGCGGGTGCATTAATATCCAAATGGTTTGTTAATGTATCAAATTTATATTTTTCCGGCACTTCAATAAAAAACTGTTCAATATTTGTTACTGTCATTTCCTTGCTTTTTACTTTTACTTCTTTTGGACTGTTCATCAAGTTTGTTGCAATATCGCGAATTTCCTTAGGCATTGTTGCTGAAAAAAGCAATGTTTGTCTTCCATCAGGAATGTTTTTTAAGATATCGCGTATATCATCGATGAATCCCATGTTCAGCATTTCATCAGCTTCGTCCAATACTGCGACTTTCACATTATTCGTGCGTATTGTCTTCCTGCGCATATGATCAAGAAGTCTTCCTGGTGTTGCAACGACAATATGCGGACCATCTTTTAACGCTCTAATTTGTCGCTCCATGTGCTGACCACCATACACCGGCATTGTGCGTACACCTTTGTTTTTGCCTAAACGATTAATTTCTTCTGCAACCTGGTTTGCCAGCTCTCTCGTAGGTGCTACTACTAATCCTTGGATTATCTTTTGACTAGGATCAATTTTCTCAATCATTGGAATACCAAATGCTGCAGTTTTCCCTGTACCCGTTTGTGCTTGTCCAATTACATCGTTCCCTTGCATAGCAAGTGGTATTGTTTCAGCTTGAATCGGTGTTGCTTCCTCAAATCCCATTTTTTCCAGTGCTGTCATAATGGGCTGTGATATACTTAATTCATTAAATGTTGTCACCTTGTTACTCTACTCCTTTTTTCTTACATATTTATTTGGGCGGATTAGAGAGTATTAATACTTCCTAATCTGCATAACTGCCACTTAAGGCTTTCGCCATTAGAACCCTGAAAAACTCAAGTTTTCTAATGTATAATTTTTAGAAAAACCGAGTTTGGCGAGAACTCAGTTTATTTTAGACTTCCAATCGACAATAAATTCCGGACAGGCTCTGAAAGTGTAAAAAGAGGCTACTCCAGTTTATGGAAAAGGGCCTCATTCATGAAATATCATACAGAAAATAACAGTTCTTTCATCATAACACATACATTATGATGATATCCACTACTTCTTATTATGATTTTTCATCAATAGCATGATAAAATAATATTCAGATTAACTAACCTTTACGAATTTAAAGGAGGACTTATATGCGTCTACCTCCGTTTAATCCATATATTGCGGTTGTGATTGGTGTTATAGCTGTGTCAACATCAGCAATATTAGTGAAACTGGCTAATCAAGCTCCTGCTGCAATTATTGCAAATTATCGTCTATTGTTTGCAGTAATTATTATGGCACCATATGTACTTTTCAAACATCGAAATGAATTTAGCCTTATCCAAAAGAAGGATTGGATTCTCTCAGCCCTTGCAGGTATTTTTTTGGCTTTTCATTTTATTCTCTGGTTTGAATCATTAAACTATACGTCAGTTGCAAGCTCAGTCGTATTAGTTACATTACAGCCTATTTTTGCATTTCTGGGCACTTACTTCTTTTTCAAAGAGCGATTCTCGCCTGGGGCCGTTATTAGTATGATAATAGCCCTATTAGGCAGCGTTATTATCAGCTGGGGTGATTTTCAGATAAGTGGTGTCGCACTATTTGGTGATATTCTTGCGTTACTTGGAGCGATAACTGTTACAGCCTATTTTTTAATGGGGCAACAAGTAAGGAAACGCTTATCATTAATGACTTATACATTTGTTGTGTACGGAATAAGTTCAGCAACATTAATTTTATATAATATTGCTGTTCAAAACCCTTTCTTTGGATACCCCGCTAATCACTGGTTAGTTTTTATTGCCTTGGCGATTATCCCAACATTTTTCGGACACACATTATTTAATTGGGCTTTGAAATGGTTAAGTACTTCCACTATTTCAATGGGAATCGTGTTTGAACCAATAGGGGCTTCAATACTCGCCTACTTTATTCTAGGTGAAAAACTAACATGGTCACAATGGCTTGGAGGAACGATCGTATTATTCGGGCTATTTTTATTCATAATGAGCACTGCCCGAAAATCAAAAGTTACAATATCGCAAAAGAAATGACAAATGTACATACCAACTACTGTTTAAAACTGGTATAATTAAATCAATAATTAATGAATTGGGTGATGTCATGAATATTCAGTTAATGACAGACGGAGGAGCAGACATACCAAAGCGTTTACATGACGCATTGGATATTGTTGTAGTACCTCTTTATTTACATTTTAAAGATGAACAATACAAGACAGGTGTAACGATTGATTTAGAAACATTTAACAAAAAAATGAATGAGGCAGAGGAATTACCTCGTTCAGCTGCTCCAAGTCCTAATGACTTTTATGAAGCATACAAGGAAATAGACCCAAGCACTCCTATTATCATGTTAAGTCTTACAAAAGGACTAAGTGTTACGTATGAAAATGCAGTCCTAGCTAAAAATATGCTTCTTGAGGAAGAACCAAATCGCAGAATCGAGGTAATAAATACAAAAACAGCTTCATGCGGCATAGCATTATTACTCCATGAAGCAAAAGTAAAGATAGAAGAGAGCTATTCGTACGAGCAGCTTGTTGACCATCTGAACAGTCAAATTGAACAAACAACTACATTATTTGTTTTAAAAACATTAGAAAATTTAGTCCGTGGCGGACGATTAGATAAAGTAAAAGGCACTATTGCTAAAACACTTAATATAAAGCTATTAATGAAGGCTAGCGATGATGAAGGAAGCATAGAAGTAGTTGAAAAGGTTCGTGGTGATAAAAAATCAATCAGACGTTTTATTGATCAGATTGGTGAGTATACGAAGGACTTTGAAGATAAGGTCATTTCGATGACGCACTACAATGCCGAGGAACGAGCAAGTAAAGTTCTTGCGGAAATCAGACAGAAATATCCATTTAAAGACGCCTATTTAACTGAAATGGGTCCGTTGATTTCCACATATGCAGGTGAAGGTGGTCTGGTTATTTCATTCTTCAAGGACAAGCAATAACAAAGTCCTTTTAGTTATATAAAGGACAAATTTAGGGAGAAGGCTTAGTTATTTTAAGTCTTCTCCCTGTTATTCTTTGGACTTTTCTTTTGATAAAAATTCATAAATCATTATATTAAGAGCATCTTTGTCATTGCCTAAACAAATAAGATGTCTTGATCGCTCAAAAAACACAACTTCTTTTTCCTTCGATGTAATTTCCTTATCCAAATAGTAAACGGTTTTATAGGGAACCATCCCGTCTTGCTGTCCCTGGGCAATCAATACAGGCGATTCAACCTTTTTTAGATAGCGTCTTGTAAACCTTAATAACTTTAGAAATTCGATATTAGCTTTAAAAGGAACAGCTCCCAGTTTCCTCTTGTAATGCAGGTATAATTTGTTTTGATTGAGCTTTCCATTGAATCCATCTACAGTGACATCTTTGATATCCTTGGTTATCTGTTTAAATGATAGATACTTCCCAGCTGGAGCCAACAGCACCAATTTATCAATTTTATACTTTGCAGCTAGATAAGCAGCAATCATCCCACCCATCGAGAATCCGATAATATATATTTCATCGAACTTCTCACTTAATTGCTTTAAAGAATCTTCTGCTGCGTTTATCCACCTTTTGTGAGAAATATTGTCCAATGCTAACTTCCTGCCATGTCCTGGTAAAGTTGGTACTTCAATATGCCAGTTGGTATGCTCCTTGAGATAAGCAGCTAATGGCTCAACTTCATACGGACCTCCAGTATACCCGTGTATTATCAGACACCCAATCATAATAAATTCTCCTCATGTTCAGTTAATGTAACCTAGACCTTCTACTTATTATGGCACAATACAACGAAATAACTTTTTAATGTTTTACCATCATTGTTGTTATTTTACAAAGCAGAAATAAGCTGATGAAATGCAAATATTGCTTCATCAGCTTTCTATGCTATCGAAATTGTTTCATCATTGACCCTACTTGTTTCACGACTGGGGACACTTGTTGAAACGTATTTGCTATTTGACCAGCTGTTGATAACATTTTGTCAAGATCCATTTCACCTTTATTATCCTGAAAATAATAGAGAAGATTATTTTTAGGTGGTGCATTAAAAGAACCACCTATAGACTGAGCAAATGGATGCCAATCCATTGGTTGTTTGGGTTTTGAATAAATCTCAAAAGGGGTTTGAAAGTTTTTGTTGTAGCTTTGGTACATCTGAGCATAATTTTGCTGCTGGGTATTTTGATCATAGAAATACGGATTACCATGATGAGTTGGCGTATAATTATAAGGTCTCTCAAACATGATACACACCTCTTTTACATGTTCTTGTGTTACTACTATATGCAAACATACAGAAAGTGTGTAGAAACGTTTATCCAATTATTCAATTACAATAACTACTGTAACGATCATAAAATGAACTAAAATAAGACTGATGATTATTTGACATGCCTAATAAATACTTAATTTTATTGATTTGAGAACCACAAATCACGTGATCATCCACCAAGGTTGTTGGAGTACCAAATACATCACGTTCGTGAAGCTGCTTAATGTATTCTTGGTTCTCTGTTACATTTCTCGTTGTATATTTAATCTTCCATTGTTTCAATTGGCTTAACAGTTTTTCGCAATTCAAACAATCATTACTGATATATACAATTACTTCCTTATCGTTCATGTTAAGCTCCTCCTTGAAGTTGGAAACTTCATTCTTACATTTTATTTTATATCAGTATTTACCCATGAATGTAACAAATTAAACACAAACATTACAAATTTATTACACAAAAATATTCTACACTGTGTCGTGCCACAATGCAGAATATCTTTAAAGATCATTAATGATTAGATATTAAAAGTTAATAAGCTAGCACTTCCGACAACTCTGTGTTTCCTTCGACAAGCTCAAAGATTTTATTTTCTGCTCTTGGGACAGTCAGCAAATAGACAAGAACTGCTGCAACATCCTCACGAGGTATATTTCCTATATCTGATAATTTTTCCTGCAGATTCACTTTACCTGTACCAGGGTCATCTGTTAATCTCCCTGGTCTAACTATCGTATAATTTAAGCCTGCTTTTTTAAGATATTCATCTGCGCGGTGCTTAGCATAAAGATAATGCTTCATTTGACCTGTTTGCTTAGGACGATCTGCTCCAAATGAACTTAACATTATAAATCTTTTTATTCCATATTTCTTCGCTAAATCAGCAGATTCAATTGCACCTTCCTGATCAATAACGATTGTTTTATCAGCGCCAGTGTGTGGCCCTGATCCAGCAGCAAATATAACTGCATCTATATTATGAAATGCCTTCTCAAAATCTTCTTCCAAGTCCGCTAAAACTGTCTGGGCACCTAATTCTTCAAATTTGGGAATTTGGTCTGTATTTCTTACCATTGCAACAGGTTCATGGTCGGATTCCAATAACTTCTCAACCACCTGCTTACCAATACCACCGTTTGCTCCAATTACTAAAACACGCATTGTTTTCCTCCTATTACTTTTGGCAGTTTTCTAAAAGACGGGCTCCGACAGTTGTGTCGGAGTATGATTAAACAGCAGCAAAACTTATGAAAAAAGCCTAACTTATATACTCCATAACTTTAATATTACCTTTAAATAGAAAAACAAAACACCTATCTTTATAAAGATAGGTGTTTCACTTCATATTGAGGACTAAGTCTCAATGTTAGTTTACATGCTTGCCGACAAGCATGCACTATATAAAAGAGTAGAGGACATCCCGTTATCCCACTTTGAGCATATCGCGTTTCAACCAGCTATGCTATGATATATATCACTATTTTGGATTTTTTATAAAATCAGGTTGGTTCTGACTGATAATATGATGCTCGTTTTTTATGTCTACGATAAAACCAATAAACTGCCCCAGTTATAATTAAAAGCAGAAGTATATATAGTTGGAAATCCTCCATAAATTTTTTTACCGATTTCAGATTACCCACACTGCCAAGCCATAGCATTCCAATCGTCCACGGAAGAATTCCTAACAACGTCAAGCTTTGAAATTTCCATACACCTACTTTACTAATACCAGCGATATATGAGATGTAATTACCTATACCAAGTGGTCTCGCGAATGCTATTGTCCATACACCAAACTCCTTGAACCATCTTTGCGCCTTTTCTACCTTTTTCTTATTCATCTTTTGTTTTAATTTATCTTCCAGTTTGTAACCTACACCATAAGGGATTAAGCTGAATAATGAATAAACTGCACCTCCAAGAAAGCCATATAATAGTACTTCAAGAAAAGTTAAATTAAGAATATAACCAAACGTCAGCGTGACCAAGCCACCAGGAAAAGGAACTGATGAAGCCTCAACAGCCAAACTTATGAACAGACCCCAAAGTCCTAATTCATTAATCATATCTAAAATGTATTGTAACATTTAAGTAGGTTCTCCTTTTTAAACACATTGACTTTCCTATACCCTAAAACTGCCAAAACCATAAAGCATTACAGTAATATTCTTACAGTTTTCCTATCATTTGAATATGACGTGGCAAAACCTCAATATTAGCTGGTGTAACTCCATCTATTTCACCATCCATATCAACAGCTTTCTGCTGATTCGTGCTAATCGCTAAAGTTGATGCTTGAAAATAGGTAAGTTCTGTTAATTCCTCTGTGTTTGTAGTAGGTCGATTCATTGATAATAGCTCCCGTAGAGTGGCCAATGTTGAATTTTTGATAACTAACACATCAAATTTACCGTCATTGATATTTATTGTAGGTATCGGAAATTCCCTTGTACCAATGAATTTCCCATTTAACACAAGGATCATAACCGACTCCCCTTCATAAACTTTATCATCGGCAACTATTTTATAAGTAAAAGGTTCAGCCTGATTAACTGTCCTGAGTGTACTCATGAAATAGCTTAATACTCCAAAATTTTTCTTTTGTTCTTCATCTATATTTAGCGATGTTTCTGAAACCAGTCCAACACCCCAAAAATTCAGGAAGTATTTATCCGATGTTTTACCAATGTCTATTTTGACCGCTTCACCAGAAACAATTGCCTCTGCTGCCTGATATAAATTTTGAGGAATACTAAGTATTCTGCTGAAATCATTACAGGTCCCCCCTGGCAAGACAGCGATTATTGGTCTTCTTTTTAAAGGAGCAAGACTATTTATACATTCGTATAACGTGCCATCTCCACCAAGAATAATTATAATATCAACTTGATCAGCAAAGTTTTTACAGGAATTCTTCGCTTCTTCAATCGATTCCGTCTGAATTACAGTTAATTTCTTTATAGCCTTCGAAATAACAGGTAACGTTTGGGAAAGTTTTTGTTCCATATTATCACTTCCTGCATTACCATTATATAAAAACAAACCTCTCTCATAACCCAAATTATCCTCCCCTTATTTCGTGTCACTTTCTATATTTATTTCCTAAATATTCATTATAGAAACATTTGATGTAAGATAACACATTTCACGAAATATGTTACACCAATTTGCTAAAAGTTTATTAATCTAGTGTAAAATTTTCAATTTAGTCTAGTAATTTTTGTCTAAATGTTATTTAATAAAGAGGAAGGAATTATAATTTTCACAATACACAGGAGGGTCAAAATGAAAAAACTTTTTAGTCTATTGCTTGTGTTGGGTATAGTCCTAGTATTGGCAGCGTGCGGTAGTTCAGAAGATGCAGATGGCAGCAGTGGTGAAGGTGAAGAAAGTATTACTCCAGAAACAATTGTAATGGGGTTCGTGCCGTCACAGGATTCTGATACGATTGCTGATACGATTAAACCATTAGCAGACCAGTTAGGAGAAGAACTGGGTAAAGAGGTTGAAGGTAAAGTAATGACTAGCTACAATGCATTAGTTGAAGCAATGGGTGCTAACCAAGTACACATTGGATTTATCCCAGCATTTGGCTATGTTTTAGCTAACGAGCAATACGGGGCTGAAGTAATCCTGAAGTCAGAGCGTTACGGGTCAGGTACATACAAAGCACAATACGTCGTAAAAGCTGATTCAGGCATTGAAGAACTAGCGGATTTAGAAGGGAAAATTTGGGCTTATCCAGATAAAGGATCTACTTCTGGCTATTTATTCCCAGCAAATCAATTAATGATGGAATTTGACTATGAGTCTGCACCACAGTTGGAAACTGAATTCTTCTCAGGGACAACTGCTGCAGGTGGACATGACACAGCTGCTCTAGCGGTTTATGAAGGAGATGCTGATGTTGCCACAACGTTCGATGATGTGCGCACAGAACTTGAAGGAGAATATCCTGATGTAATGGAAAAATTAAATGTTATTGGTTATACACAAGATATTCCTAATGACACAATCTCTGTGACTAAAGAATTAGATGACGAATTAGTACAGGAGATCAAGGATGTATTCCTATCATTTAATGAAAATGAGGAAATGATCAAGATTATGAATGAAGTATACAATTGGGATGCCATTATTGAAGCATCTGATGAGGAATATAAAGTAGTTAAAGATACCTACAAGAAATTCAAAGATAACATAGAACTGTAATATCAACTTAAAAAGGGGGAGGTAATTATCTCCTCCTTTTTCTAACGTTTATGTTAGCCATTTTCTCAAACAAATGTAACGGGGGAAATACATATTATGATTGAATTTAAAGATGTAAGCCTAGTCTACCCAAATGGAACAGAAGGCTTAAAAAATATAAATGTAACAATAAATGACGGTGAATTTGTAGTTATTGTAGGTCTTTCCGGAGCGGGAAAGTCTACTTTTATTCGTAGTGTGAATCGTCTGGTCACACCCACTTCCGGTTTCCTTTTAATTGATGACGAAGATATACTTAAGTATCGTGGTTCCGACCTGCGTAAGCTTCGCACAAAGATTGGTATGATATTCCAAAGTTATAACCTGGTAAATCGTTCTAATGTATTGAAGAATGTTATTGCCGGCCGTTTAGGTCATACGGGTACACTACGCTCCATTCTTAATCTTTACAAAAAAGAAGATATCGGACTAGCCTACGAAAGCCTGCAACGTGTAAATATTGATGATAAAATTCATAGTCGTGCTGATGAACTTAGTGGCGGTCAGCAGCAGCGTGTCAGTATTGCCCGTGTTTTAACACAAAAGCCTAACTATATACTTGCTGATGAACCCGTGGCATCACTTGACCCGCCAACATCACATCAAGTAATGACTTATTTAAAAAAGATAAATAAAGAAGATAACATAACAACTATCGTAAATCTGCACTTTATTGATATGGCTATGGAGTATGCTGATCGAATTATTGGTATGCGTGCTGGTGAGGTTGTGTTTGATGGACCAGTATCAGAGGTTTCCGAGAAAACATTTGAAGAAATTTATGGCCGTACTATACGTGAGGATGACTTACGTGGGGGGGCACAGGAATCGTGACTAATCAAACTAATTCCACATCCTCTCAAATGACACCGCCGCTTTATCCTGCAAAAACAAAAGCCCAAGTTACACTTATATTTTTCATCGTAATTGGCTTTTACCTGTTTAGCATGATATGGACACAGCGTCAGATGGTGGGAGGATTTGCGGATGCACTAGGCAATATGGGAGTGGTGATCAATAAATTTTTCCCTCCTAATTTAAGTGTTATCCCTGCAGTTTGGGACCCAATGGCACAAACAATTCAAATGGCTATTATCGCGACAACTGTCGCAGCTATATTGACAGTCCCACTTGCATTATTGTCAGCACAAAACATTGCAACCTTTAAACCAATATATATTATGACAAGAACTTTTCTGAATATCCTCCGAACAATTCCGGACTTAGTTTTAGCTGTTGTCTTCGTTGGTTTATTTGGTATCGGACTGTTTCCAGGTATTATCGCACTTATTATATTCTCACTGGGGATTTTGGCAAAATTGATTAGCGAAACAATTGAATCTGTTGATATGAATCCACTTGAGGCAATGCGTGCTTCTGGGGGCAATGTGTTTCAGGTAATCTACTATGGTCTTGTACCACAGGTCCTGCCACAGTTTGCATCATTTGTTCTGTATGTATTTGAAATAAACATTCGTGCTTCTGTTGTACTTGGATTAGTTGGTGCAGGTGGTATTGGACTTGTACTTGATCAGCAGCTGGGTTTTTATAATTATCCAAACGTTATGGCAATTATCATCTTAATATTTATCGTAGTACTTATTATTGAGTATATAAGTAACAAGTTAAGGGAGGCATTGATATAATGGCAACATACTCTCTCCCGCCGAAACCGAAACGTTCTCTTTTCAAAAAAACAAAAAGGATAATGATTTTTCTCGCAATAGTTGCCGTTTACGTTTGGACTTTTCTAGGTATCGACGTGGATTGGGCACGCGCAGCTGAACGGGCGGTAAACAATTTCCATCGCGTCATTCCTAAATTATTCCACCCAGATTGGGAAGCAACCGGAGAAGTAGCTGGGAAAATGTTTGAGACGATCACTATTGCGTTTGCCGGTTCTTTCATGGCCGCTATTCTAGCGATTCCATTAGGATTCTTAGCAGCTCAAAATATGTCCAGAAGCAGATTATTAACAGCATCTGGAAAATGGATTCTATCCGCTATTCGCGCCTTTCCAGATATTATTTTGGCCATTCTTTTTGTTGTTGCAGTTGGACCAAATGCATTTGCTGGTGTGCTTGCAATTGCAATTGGCTCGACAGGAATGCTTGGAAAACTCTATTCTGAGGTAGTCGAATCAATTGATATGAGAGTTGTCGAAGCAATGGAAGCCAATGGCGCTAATAAAGTTCAAATGCTATTCTATGGTGTTATGCCACAGATTATTCCTGAATTCTTATCATACGCCATCTACCGTTTTGAAATCGATATTCGTGCATCATCCATTCTAGGTATCGTTGGTGCAGGTGGTATTGGTACTATGATTATCTTTGCAGCAAACAACCGTAACTGGAATGAAATGGGATTAATCTTGCTTGCTATCATAATTGTGGTGACAGTAATTGACTCTATTTCTGCAAGAATCAGACGGAAAATTGTATAATAAGTTATAATAGAAACGAAATCTAGGAGCATACCCTGGTTTCGTTTCTTTCATTAGGATCCTAAGACCTTTTATAGTTCTGTTGACTTTTAATCTTCGCAGTTGATATAAAATGCGAAGTAACTAAGGGAGTCCTATTGGAAGCATTTCGTGAGGCTCCCTAACGACGCAGCTGGAATATACTCGCTTTCCGTGGGCTCACCACGAGCCTCCGACGCATAGGACGTGCTAGTGCAGACGTTGCCACAGAACGTGGCGTACTTAGTCTGCCTCGCTCGCAAAGAACGCTCCCTGTGGGGTCTCTTAGGCTCGCTGTCCCACAGGAGTCTCGCATATTCCAACTGCTGGTTTAGATGGTCTAAAATCTTGTTAATATCATCATTTATTTTTTGAATAATTGAGCAAACCAGCGGAGGAAATACACGTAGACTCCTGCGGGAGGAAAGGCATCGGCGAGACCCCGCAGTGCGCAGCACGAGGAGGCTCGACAGCCGCCCGCGGAAAGCGAAGTGTATTTCCGGAGCGGTGTCATAATTTTTCCATGGTACTTCGTAGTTTATACCAACTGCGAACTAAAACAAACTTTTAGAAACCAATCTAAAAACAAAGTGCAATCATCTGTTATAGCAGTTTTCTTAGAAAGGATGTAACGTAGTGCATAACAACACAGCAACTATCAAGCTAGTATATACGAGTGATGTTCATGGCAATGTCTTACCCGTTTTATATGGAACAAATGAACATGCCGACTTAGGTCTAGCTAAATACGCTACAGCTGTTCAAAAAGTAAGACAGGAAAATAAGCATGTAATTGTATTAGATAATGGCGATTTAATTCAGGGAACACCGTTAATGACCCATTATGTAAAAGAACATGCTGATAAAGAAAACCCTATGATTGGAATCATGAATCAAATAGAAATCGAAGCAAGTGTCATTGGCAATCATGAGTTTAATTTTGGGAAAAAAATCTTAACTGATGCTGTTAAGTGGTCTGATTTCCCTTGGATTTCAGCAAACAGTATCGATATCAATGATGGCGAACCCTATTTTGGGCCACCCTATATTATAAAGACATTGAACAATGGAATTAAAGTAGCAATTGTTGGTGTAACGACTCATTATATCCCTAACTGGGAATCACCTGAGCATATTCAAGGAATACATTTTGCTGACGCACTTTCTACACTTCAAAAATGGGTTAAACAAATCAATGAAGACGAAGAACCTGATGTCCTAGTAGCCTCGTACCATGGGGGTTTTGAACGTGATATTGAGACAGGCGAAGATACAGAAGCACCCACCGGCGAGAACCAGGGCTATGCGATGTGTAAACAAATAGAAGGAATTGACATATTATTAACCGGCCATCAGCACCGTAACTTAACCGGCACAGTAAATGACGTTCTAGTCGTTCAACCCGGTAACAACGGCAAAATGTATGGTGAAATTGATATCACAATGGAGCAGACTGATAATGGCTGGAAATTAATTGATAAGTATGCGTCAGTTAACACATTGGAGGGCGTGCAACCTGATGAAGATGTTCTTTCTTATATTAAAGATCTTGAAACCTCAACTCAAAAATGGCTCGACCAGCCAATTGGATACGTTGATGGCGATATGACAATCAATGATCCGTTAGAGGCACGAATTAGGAAGCATCCATTTATAGAATTTATCCAGCAAGTACAAATGGAGGCAAGTGGCATAGATATTTCTGTTACTTCTCTGTTAAATAACGACTCCAAAGGATTTGACTCCACCGTTACAATGCGTGATATTGTTTCAAACTATATGTATCCAAATACCTTAGTGGTACTTGAATTAACTGGACAAGATATAATAGACGCCCTTGAGAAAAGTGCTGGGTATTTTATTTTAAAAAATGGAAAGATAGCAGTTAACCCTGCCTACACTGATCCAAAACCACAACATTACAACTATGATATGTGGGAAGGAATAGAATACACGATAAATATGCAACAGCCTTTAGGTTCCCGGGTTGAGAACGTTAAGTACCATGGTATTCCTCTTGATAAACATGGAAAATACCATGTCGTATTAAATAATTATCGTGCTAACGGTGGTGGTGATTACAATATGTTTAAGGGTAAACCAATTGTAAAAGAAATTCAGAAAGATGCTGTTGAACTAATCCGTTCCTACTTTGAAAAGTACAAACTTGTACAAGCAAAAAAAACGAATAATTTCACAGTCAAAACATGAGAAAAGCTACCGGATTACCTGCTAATCTGGTAGCTTTCAAGTTTGCAATTAGTCATCGTCGTCCTTATCGTCGTCATCATCGCCGTCATTATCATCGTCATCGCTATCGTCACTATCATCGTCGTTATCGTTAGAGTCGTTGGTATCATCATCGTTATCTTTACTTTCGATATCCAATACCAAAACTTCTCCCGTATAGGCATCTATTTCAATTTCTGCTTCTCTTTTATTAGTATCCATTTCCAATTCATAAAGCAGACGTCCATCATCCTCATCCAACTCTATACTTACAATAGTTCCTGAAAATGCATTAAGTGCGATTTCCCTTGCCTTACCAATGTCGATTACAGCTTTGACAACCTTAGAATTATCGTCATCCGTTTTAGTTTCCTGATTCTTATCGTCTTTCGTGGAATCGTCTTTTTCCTTGATGGCTAGTTCTTTGTTGTTGTCATCACTGTTATCATCTTTTTCAGCCTTTTTATTATCGTTACTAGCGTTAGCAGGCTTATTAGTGTCATCATCTGAATTATCATTACTTTTTACTTCATTCGATTGTTTACCATTATTCGCAATCATTTTCTCTTCTAATTTCAGTACTTCACCGGTATTTCCGTCCATTTTAATTTCATATTCTTTTTGGCCATCATTAATTTCTATTTCATAAACAGCCCGATTTTGGCTTTTTTCAAGTTCCATCTCCGTAATTTCTCCTGGATATTGGTCCTTTACCAATTGTTTAATTTCCCCTGTTGATAATTTGGGTTCAGCCTGTGCTGCATCTGAATGATAAATACCGAGTCCCATCGCAGTTGCACCAATAAAAACTGCTAACGCAATACCAATTTTCTTCTTCAATTTATTCTCCTCCTCTTTGTTCTTAATTACATGATATCCCCTTCAAGTGAAAGGACACTGTGCAAAAGATTAGAATTTGATGAGAATAACATTAACTTTCCTTAACAATCGGAAATTCAATCGTAAAGGTGGAGCCTTCTCCTGCTTTACTCGTTACCCGTAAACTTCCATCATGAGCTGCAACAATTGTTTTTGCAATGGACAATCCAAGTCCAGTACCACCTAAATCCCTGTTTCTTGATTTTTCCATTCGGTAAAACCGGTCAAATATTTTTTCCTGCTCTTCGTTTGGAATCCCTTGACCAGAATCCTGGACATTAACGATAACATTGGTATTTTCTCTCCGAATAGTTAACTTAACTATCCCATCACTGTATTTTAAGGCATTATCAATTAATATATAAATAACCTGTTGTAATTGGTCTTGACTTCCATTCACATAAAGCACATCTTTTTCTGTTTCTATAATGATTTCACGGTTATATGCACCTTTAAATTTAGCTACTGTTTCCCTGCAAATATCAACTATGTTTATTTGTTCATGCGCGTCTTTTTCCTGATTTCTTGCAAGCAACAGCATTTGTTCTACCAGCTTTTGCATACGATCTGCTTCAGATTCAATAGCCTGGATTGACTCATTGAAAAGCTCCGGGTTACCCTGTCCACGTCTTTCCAATAACTCTGCATAACTCTTTACTATTGATATCGGTGTTTTCAACTCATGAGAAGCATCTGATACAAACGTCTCCTGTTTTTCAAAATTATCCTTTAAATACTCAATCATCGTATTAAACGTATTTTCCATTTCATAAAGTTCATCACGTGATCTGTTTTCCACATATATTTTTTTCCATTTCGTATTGGTTATATTTTCTTTCATCGCAGCAGTTAATGCCTTTATTGGATTTAAAATGAACCTGCTTAAAAATACGCCAGCTATTATCGTTGGAATAAGCATAATGGCTGACGCTACAATTAAAACATAAAATAAGGTTTGCATTGTTTCGGTATGTGCAACGAGCTGTTTATATACCTGCAGAGTTACAATTTCTCCATTCTCCCATATAATTGGTTTAGAAATGGTTACAAAATTGGCTTGATTATCTAAATGGATAATTGAATTGGACTCGGTTTTTACAAACGATGCAGGCAATTCAGTAAAGCTATCTTTTTTGGTTAACGTCAGCAGAAGACGATCATTTTCTTCTTCAACCACACGAATCATGCCATCTGTTGGCAAGTATGCTCTTAATAAGTCACTTCTGGCAATCTCCGGATTTGAGTTGAGCGTCTTTACAATTTCGTTCGTTTGGCTGGTCATTTCATCTACTTCACTATTAATCGATATATTTTTAAACAAAAAGTAAATTGATGTGTTAACAAGCAATATTAGTACAAGCATAAATAGACTTGAAAACAAGCGAATCTTCGCGGATAGTTTCATTGCACATGTTCCTTTATCGTATATCCAACACCACGGACCGTATTAATATAGGTGTTCTCAAATCCTTTGTCGATTTTTTGGCGCAAATATCGAATATAAACATCAACAACGTTTGTATCCCCAAAATAATCATATCCCCATACATGCTCGATTAATTGGTCTCTTGTGAGCACAATATTTTTGTTTTTCATCAGGTAAATAAGCAAATCAAATTCTCTGGGTGTAAGTTCAATTTGCTGTGATTCCCGCTTAACTTCACGTGTGTTTATATCTACTTGCAAGTCACCGACAGTCAAATAATCACCGTTATTCACCGCAGTTGTTTGCTTACGTAAATGTACGCGAATACGTGCAAGCAATTCTTCAATCTGAAACGGTTTTGTTACATAATCATTTGCTCCAAGGTCTAGTCCACTTACTTTATCATGTACCTGGTCTCTGGCAGTCAGCAGGATAATTGGAGTACTAGTATCATTACGTCTGAACCGTCTTAAAACTTCCATCCCACTTAATTCCGGAAGCATGATATCAAGCAGCACCAAGTCCCATTTTTTACTTTCCAATAATTCAAGTGCTTGTTTCCCATTATTGGCAACCTCAGTCGTATAATTTTCATAATTAAGCTCAAGCTGCAAAACCCTGCTCAGCTTCTGTTCATCTTCAACAATTAATACGTTTGGATTTCCCATAATTACACCCACTTTATATGTGCCTTTTTAAGTACTATACCAAAATTTATATGAAAAGTATTGATGTTGAACTGATGTTCACACAGATCTTCATTTTTTATAGTTTCAAATTCAGCAAATTAGTTATTTTACTTTTGCAAAGATACAGGTGTCCCTAAGTCCATCCCCATCAGCTGCAACATCATCATTCTGCAAAATACCTTCCAGTTTAAATCCAAGCCGTTCGGGTATTGCTTTACTTCTGCTATTTTCCCGATCACACCGGATTTCGACCCTATTAGCTAAGAGTTCTCTAAAAGCGTAATCTGTTATTCCTTGGACAGCTTCCGTAATATAGCCATATCCGCTTTTGCGCGAATCAATCCAATAGCCTATCTCAAACTTTGGTATTTCCCAATCGATTCTGTGTAATCCTGTACAGCCAACAAGATTTCCCGTTTCTCGGTTGAAAATATGCATTCTCATATCTTCTCTTTTCAGAAACTTAATATATGACTCCCTTACGTTTGCCTCCACATCCTCCTTACTTTGGTTCTTTTGTGCAAATGGAAGCCATTTTTTCAGCTCTTCCTTGCTTGCTTCAATAGCAAAATAAACTGACTCGCCGTCTCCCGGTTTAGGCAGGCGTATATAAAGCCTCTCGGTATGGAATTCATTTGGAAAATCCTTGAGTATCGGTTTTTGCATCTTGTATTCCCCTTCCCCGTATAAATTTCTTTTCATTATAGCGCTTTAGCATTAAGATTGCGATAACAAATTAATTTAGGGAGGCGACAGAATGCTAGCGATTGACCACATTGTTATTGTATCCGACAACCCTGCAGAAGCCGCGGAGAAATTTGGAAAAGAGCATAATGTAACTGTTATACAAGGGGGGAAACACTCCAATTGGGGAACATATAATTATTTGGCTTATTTCAGCAATGACAGTTATATCGAATGGATTGGTATTTTTGATAAAAAAATAGCGGTCCAATCAGAGAATCCTCTTATTAAACAAGTTGTCAATGCACTCGATGATAATATGGAAGGTCCTATCCAGTATGCGTTACGGACAGATAAAATGGATAAATATATTGATCATTTTTATAAGTCTACTATTCCATTTACCGGTCCCGTCCCTGGAAGCAGAAGAAAACCAAGTGGTTCAATATTAGAATGGCGAATGCTTTTTCCAGAAGACGTATCAGAACAGCTCCCTTTTTTAATTGAGTGGGGTAATGTTAAGAATGTTCCAGAGGATGACCGCTTAATAAACGAACAGCAGATTCACACCATTTATGCAGATATTAATAATCTCACGAAGTTTAAGGATATTTATCATATAGACCTGCAACTAGCTAATGCCAGATTAAGCGTTTCAGATAAATTAGCGTTTTCCATTAAATAATGACTATGCCCATTGACATTCAAACATCTATTTGACTATACTATAATCAAATACTCATTTGAATGAGGTGCAGTAAATGCCAAAAGATATATGTGAAGTAACTTGTATACATGAAGACAAAGTTGAACGTGTAAAACAGCAAATAGACCAGCAGCCATTCGAAAAGGTAACAACGATCTACAAGCTGCTTGCAGATAAAAACAGGTTACAAATAGCGTATGCATTGTTAATTGAAGAAGAATTATGTGTCTGTGATATTGCCAATATTATTGGTGCAACAACTGCAACAACATCACACCACGTACGTCAGCTCAACAAGGCTGGTATCGCTTCTTTCCGAAAAGATGGAAAGCTTGTTTATTATTCGTTATATGACAGTCATATCAAACAATTAATCTCACAAGCCTTCAGCCACATGAAGGAGGATTCGTATCATGCCGTCTAGCCAACAAACATATCGAGTAGAAGGGGTGTCATGCGCTAATTGTGCCAAGACATTCGAAAATAATGTCAAACGAATTAAGGGTGTCGACAATGCAGAGGTTAATTTTGCCACATTGAAAGTTGACATAGATGGCAAGGCTTCTATATCAGACATTGAAAAAGCAGGATCGTTCGACAACATAAAGGTTGTAACGGAGGATGATAATGCCAATCAAGCTAAGGAGCCATTCTGGATCCGTTACGATAGAATTATATTCTCAGCCTTGTTAGTCGTGCTGGGTTTTGCAGCAACATTCACTTTTGGAAGTTCACATTACCTGACCACCATCCTCTTTGGATTAGCAGCTCTCGTCGGGGGATTAACGCTTTTTAAAGCTGGACTAATAAACCTGACAAGACTTCGCTTTGATATGAAGACACTTATGACTATTGCCGTAATCGGTGCAATCCTAATTGGTGAATGGCGGGAAGCAGCAATCGTAGTTATTTTATTTGCTATCAGTGAAGCACTTGAATCCTATTCAATGGATAAAGCACGTGCTTCCATTCGTTCACTGATGAAGATTTCCCCTAAAAAAGCACTGATCAGACGAAATGGAACTGATCAAACAATAGCGATTGAAGATATCGTAATTGGCGATCTTATGCTCGTTAAACCTGGAGAACGAATAGCCATGGATGGAAGAGTAATTGACGGATTTTCTGCAATTAATCAGGCATCAATTACCGGTGAATCTATTCCAGTTGAAAAAGCCAAGAATGACGAGGTATTTGCTGGTACTATTAATCAGGATGGTTATTTGGAAATTGAAGTCACGAAAAAAGCAGAAGATACAACAATTGCAAAGATTGTTCATCTGGTAGAAGAAGCACAAGGTGAACGGGCCCCGTCACAAGCATTTGTTGATCGGTTCGCCGCATATTATACGCCTGTAATTATTGCGATTGCCATTCTGGTAGCAGTTATCCCTCCTCTTTTTGGTGGTGCCTGGAGCGTGTGGGTCTATCAAGGTCTTGCTGTATTAGTTGTTGGCTGCCCGTGTGCATTGGTTATCTCCACTCCGGTCGCAATCGTAACGGCAATCGGAAACGCTGCACGAAATGGAGTTCTTATTAAAGGTGGAATCTACCTTGAACAAATGGGAAGAATTAAATCAATTGCCTTTGATAAAACAGGTACTTTAACAAACGGAACCCCAAAAGTTACCGATGTTCACTATTTTACGGATGACCGTGAAAAAGCAATTAACTACCTGAATGCATTGGAAACCAAATCGAACCATCCATTAGCAAAGGCAATTGTGGACTATATCAGTGACGAAAAAGTTAACACTTTAAAAGTTGACGTACAGCATTTCACAACAATTAAAGGTAAAGGAATACAAGGAGAAATCAATGGTGAAATGATTTATGCAGGGTCACCAAACCTGTTCGATCAATTACCAAATGAAGAAGTGAATAACTTCCAGGAATCTGGAAAAACCGTAATGTTATGTGGAACTAATGAGGAAATACTACTAGCGATTGCGCTTCGTGATGAACCTAGGAAAGAAAGTAAACAAATTATTAAACAGTTACACAAACTAGGAATCAACCATACGTACATGCTGACTGGCGATCATGCTCAAACAGCTGTTGCATTAAAAGAAGACCTTGAAATCACCGATGTAAAAGCAGGTTTATTACCCAAAGATAAATTGGATTTTATAAAAAAACATCAGAAAAACAACGGTGATATTGCGATGATAGGTGATGGAATTAATGATACACCAGCACTTGCTGCATCAACTGTTGGAATTGCAATGGGTTCTGCTGGAACAGATAGTGCATTGGAAACAGCTGACGTTGCCTTAATGGGCGATGACCTGGAAAAACTCCCATTCACAGTAAAATTAAGCCGGAGAACATTGTCAATTATTAAACAAAATGTTTCCTTTGCTATCGGTATCAAAGTGCTTGCTTTACTACTCGTCATCCCTGGATGGCTGACACTTTGGATTGCAATTTTTGCCGATATGGGGGCAACCCTGCTTGTAACACTAAATGCATTGCGTTTACTGAAAATAAGATGATCATTCCAAAGCGAATGATCATCTTATTTAATTCCTAATGCACACACAGTGTCATTTGGCTTTGTTGGTTTGATATAAATTTCAATGAAAGTAAAACCCGATTGATCCAGCAATACCGATAACTGACCACCAATTAATTCGCTTGTTTCATCTGTTGCGCCCTTCTCGTGGGGCTGAATCGTTACGGCAATTTTACCACCATCATTCATTTGGCCGCGAATGTTTTTCAATGTATTTACTGGATCACGCCAAAATGTGATATTATTTATGACTAATACTTTATCAACCTTTTGAGACAGTACAGGCAGTTCCTCGGCATACCCTTCAATTAGTCGAACCTCACTATTGATCAAACGTTTATTTAACTTTCTTAACGCTTGGTAGACCATAGCTTCAGACGGGTCAATCCCAGTAATTTCCACCAGATTTTTCTGCTCCAGTATATACTTCATAGCCTTACCTGAGCCAAAACCGATTTCCAGTATATGATCATTATTTTTGATGGACAAAAAATCAATTGTCCATTTATTAATCCCCCTGTTTTCCTTTGACATAAACCATCCAGCTAGCTGACCAAGACGTCCACGTGGCATAGCAAACTGTGAGAATAGTTTTTCCATTATCATCGGCTCCTTTGGAATTGTTATTCCCACATAAGGTCAAGAGATAACACTGTTTTTTACAAGATTGTTGCTTCTACTGGCAATAATCATATTAAAAAGTACGAGTGCTATAATGCCGCTCTGGAAATACACTTCGCTTTCCGTGGGCGGCTGATGAGCCTCCTTGCTCCTACGTCGCTGCGTAGTCTCACCTAGGCCTCAGCTCCCACAGGAGTCTACGTGTATTTCCTCCGCTGGGTTTTGCTCACCTTATCCTAAAAATTAACAAATGCATATTGTATGGATAAAAACAAGATTTTAAACAATTAAACCAGCAGTTTGAATATGCGAAACTCCTGTGGGACAGCAAGCCTAAGAGACACCACATCCTGTGGCAACGCTATGCGTCGGAGTCTCGTGGTGATCCACAGGTACGCGAGTATATTCCAACTGCGAGGTAAGAGAGCCAAAATTAATCATCAAATCAAAAAAATAACCACCCTCAAGAGGGTGATTATACTTAGGTTTGGTTTATACTAATTGCTGATGCAGAAATGAACTTACGGATTCGGGTGATTTCGTGTCAGCGCTATGCTGATGGGCTAATTTTTCACCATTTTGGAAGATTAACATGCTTGGAATTCCCATAACCTCGTATTTTTGTGCAATTCCCTCAACTTCATCACTATTGATTTGATACCATTCATGATTATTGAATTCTTCCATAACGTCACCAATAAACATATCCATCCGTTTGCAGTCTGGACACCAATCAGCGAAAAACTTTATAATAACTGGTTTATCTGATTGAATTATCTCATTGAATTTTTCCTCTGTATCTATATGTTTCATCATAAACACCCCTTTGTGATTTTCTCTATTTTTATTGTATCTATTTTGTAATAGCATGTCTCTTAATCTGTTTACGACTTGTATTCGACTCTTCCAAGAAGATAAGCTATAGCGAGACCTAATGCAAATGTAGCTACACTTAATAGAATGAGTGTATTATTTGCTGGCCATCCTGGAAAGACAACAAAAATCGAACCAATTACCATACCAATGATAATAGCAAATGTTCCTGTATAGTAATTATTTAGAAAGAAGTTAACAACCTTACTCATTACCACAATACCGATCACGATTCCTACACCAGTTACAGCAATAACATCAAGTTGGAAGTTGTTTATCCCTGTCAATATTGTCTGATACACACCAATGATCAGTAACATAAATGAACCACTTATGCCTGGGAGGACCATGGCACTGCTTGCAATAAAGCCAGAGAAAAATAATAACACATATGTTGACATAGTTTTATTTTCAATTACCGCACTTTCTCCAGCGTTCAAAAAAAGCATCGAACCAACGACAATAGCGCCGATAATAAGTAAAACCAGATGATTCGGTTTAAATTTATTTTTCGCATCTGCTTTCTGGAATAAATATGGGAGTACTCCCAAAATTAGTCCCAAAAAAAGAAATTGTGTTGGTGCCGGGTAATGTTCAAATAACCACTCAAGCAGACGGCTTAATAATAAAACGGCTGTCACTATTCCAATACCAAGTGGAACCAGAAAGCCTAATTGCTTTTTCCAATCCTTACTGATAAATCCGTTTATAGCAGCTATTAACCTGTCATAAATTCCAAGTAAAACGGCAATGGTCCCCCCACTTACACCCGGAATCACATCACTTGCTCCCATAATTATACCTCTATAAATATTTTTCCATTCCATATGTAACGATCTCCCTTTGTAACAGTTCCATTTCTAAAAGCATACCGTTATCATATCAAATTATGTTTGCAATTCACATAAAAATTTTAGTTATAGAAAAAACATTGTTAGAAAACTGCAGTGCCAATTCCTAGTTGCACTTATGCAATAGGAAAACGAAGCATTGCCACTCGGATCGGCCAAACAATCGAAGTGAATCCTCGTTCCGCTAAATAGCTGAAAAAGTGCTCTCGGAAGGGTGAGACGGATCCTCGTTCCGTTAAAAGCAGAAAATCAGCCTATTTTGATGCAGAAATGACAAATAGCTACTATGAACAAAACTGGCTCCTTAATCGTAAAGTCGTGGGTTAATTTGGTAGACTGTTTACTAAGAAAGAAAAACCCAAATCAGAGC
>NZ_JAGGKK010000027.1 GCF_017873675.1 Virgibacillus litoralis
GTGACGTAAGTTATATCAGAATATTCAATTAGTAATGATAGATACAAAATTCAAATGTTTGACTTAGCTATTACCTGTTTATGCAACGCCAGTGAAAGATAACATAATTTTCAATAGCCTCTTTTAGAGTTAGCCCAAGTATCGCAAATCCCGCAAATGCTACGATAAATGATAAAAATTTTTTAACCTTATAATACTCATCTTTAGTAGTAGCAACTGTTTCTAATAAAATTAGAAATGTCAAAAGAGGTAATAGAATCAATTCAGTGAGAATGCTAAAAGTAATTGTACTTAATAAAAACTCAACAATAACAATAAATTTAAAATTCCTTTTTAATATATCATTAAAATAATGATTAACTTCGTGGATTGCCATAGCACTGTAACTAACAGGTATTCCAACAAATATCACCCAGAAAGCAACAACTTTCAAATACTTCAACTGCCAGAATGAAAACAATGAAGCTATTAATACCAAAATTGTAGAATATATAATAATAATAACCAATGGAATAATTAGCTGCTTTGCCGTAGCAGCTTGAACCACTTTAAACACAGCGTCTCTAATTTTAGGCTTTGAAAGTATAAAGATAATAAAAATAAAAATCCAGATTCCAATCGCAATTTCACGATTAGAAAATATGTCAGTGACCGAAGCAATATTAAGTTGAGATATTTCTTTAATAACTTTAATTGTAATAGAATTAATATCCATTTCACCTAATATAAAACCAACTATAAACACCACAATATAGCCAAATATTCGTTTCATTCATAGGTACTCCCTATTAGAGAAGCATGGGGACGGTTCTTCCGCTTCCATGCCCCAAAAAGGAAGCATGAGATTCGTCCTTATACGTCTTTTAAATTATCTTAGTTAAATTTTCACAAATTAGAATTAAGCCCAGGCAAAACAACTATCAATTTCTTATTGGTGGAAGTCATCATATCTTCCGTTTTTCTAGTTAAATGCGTTAAGTAACACTGACGCCGCTTCGATAAGGATTTCTCTTTCCATCCATAGTTTCTTATTTAAACGTCACTTAAATTCACACTCCTTTCATACGTAATATTTCGACAAATAATTAAATTTTCCTGCAAATTAACATGGGTTAATGATTATAATGTCGAAATTACTAGAGAAGGAGGTGATTATTTTGGGAAGAACTTATACCCCAGGTTCAAGACCTAATGACCCTGGCAAATTTATTGAAGTCGTGGTGGCAAACAAGGTAATACATAAATAACAGGTGTAGAAAATAAACCTTTACCTACTAAATCGAAACCAGGTAACCAGTGGAAACAAGTCGATAAAACTAAGCATAAAAAATAATGACTAGTTATCTATCGCCTATACCATAGGTGGTTCTTTTTATTTTATGCTCCAACGAACTCCGCCCATGCGATATCCTTCTGTCAAGACCTATATATATTTTTCCTGGCATGATAATCATAATTAGTTTGGGAATGACAGGTACTAGCTAAAATTGCTAAATTGAACAACGAGGCATATTAGCATAACTATCTTTTAACTTGATTTTTAATTTATATAAGCGGATATAGATGTTGACGGACACCAAAAGCCATATTTAAAGCGATGCCTTGTCAAAGGAATCGCTTTGAGAAGAGCATCTATTCTTCCGTATCTAGTTCTAACTCTAGTTGATCCATTATATCAAACACGCGATTAAACTTTTTATTGAATTCATTCCGGGCATACTGGGGTCAGACCCTTTTTCTTCCGTATAAACTAAAATGAGTCATAGTCTTCAGTTAAATCTTCCTCAAATTCTTCTGTACAGTTAAAACATTTATTATTTATAATAGCTTCTATATGATAGAATTCACAGCAAAATTCACATCTTTTTTGTTGGTCAAAGTCTGACAATATGTGTTCCTCCGGGTAAAATATTCTTCTTATCCATTGCTTTTGAATTATCAAAGATGTGTCTAAACTCCATTTATTTATTCTACTTCTTCTTTGATAAACTTCCCTAGCTTCATCAAGTTTTTGTTTAAATTCCTTGTAATCATAATTGTTAATTTTTATATAATGCTCCTTAGCTTCAGTTGCTCTACCTTTTTTTTCAGCTATATCAAAATGTATTGTATCATGACATAATCTGCATATCCCTATTATATTTACAAGTTTCTGTATATGACTTTCTTCATCCCATACCCATAATTCATGGGCATCTAGCAAACAATCTTGTTTACTGCAGATTTGACACTCCCGATTATAAATATCATATACTTTCTTCCGTAATATCTCCCATTCGGGTTTTACCCTCAAATTTTGCCCAATAGCTGTTCTTGGCGTTAATTCGATATTAAGTTTCACTTTTTCACCCCTTTTATTAATAGACATGGAGATTGTGATATTCTACTTTTGAATTATAAAAACTATATTTAATATCAAAATTTCTTAATTACACTATAACCATTATGATTTATAGGTATATTAACTTTTTGAGAATTGAATCGAATAATATATTTGGTAATTTTTTTAGTACACTTTTACGGCAACATTCAGCTTCATCATTTCGTTACAAGATTTTTTAATAATCAATCTATTTTCGTTATTATTCTTCTGTCAGGATTTATGTATAATTCCTAATTAATATGTTCAAAATGTTCAAAAAGATGATTTCCTGAGCTAGCTATATTTAATGTAAGAACGATTTAACCATATGGAGTAATATGAATAACTGCCCTTAGTTTATTAAACAAATAGCTTTTTATTTTCTGAAATATATTGATTTAAATTATCTGAATACATGCTGCATAGCCTTAAGCCTATCCACCACACGTATAGTGAAATAGTAGATGATGATGCTTCTTCATATGATAATAACCCATGTGCAAGTTTATTTCGCATGTTAGAGCCATACTTTTCAGTTAACAGTGATCTCAAATCAAAGAGTAAATCTTTATCAAATGCCGCTACAAAATTAGGTAATTCAAATATACTATTTAACGACTTTGCTTGTTCCTTACCGTCATTCTCATAAGTAGTTACAATATCCCCACACATTCTTGCAATTTCTCTAAATGAATTCTCTATTTGTGGTATTAATAAATGAATAGCTTTCAAAAAGTTTCCTTTAAAACCTTCGTACAGACCCTCTACAAAAATCTTTTCTCTTCCCAAAGGAACAAACATATTATTGGTAACAAGGAACTCTATATCTTTTCTGTCGATTTCATGGTCATTAGAAATTATTCTTAAGGCATGATTAATTAAAATACCAGATTGAATTGAATGATTATTGGCTGCTTCCATCAGCATATGAGCTTCTAGGGCTTCCATTCTTTCTTCTTCACTTCCGGAATTTAAATCTGGCATACTTATGATCCGTTTTCCGTCATTATCAATAATTTCTCTATTGACTAAATAGGCTATAGGGGATGATTTATGTAATTCATTTACTCTTTTTTCAAGACTACTTTTCGTATTAATAGATTGAATAAAAGCTAACTTTGCTATACATACTAGCTTTTCTTTTCCTCTAAAACTCTTCTCAATTTCGGTAACTACATTAGTTATATCCATATTATGAGAAAATTGCTGAAGGTTTTCACTCATTTTCTTCTTGAAAATCTCAAGTTTTGATAAAATCTCATCATTTTTTTGCTTCTTTCCTGGAATTTTCCGATAGGTTTTTATAGCATCCTCCAGCAATCTAATTATAGCCACATTGTTTTTATTACCATCTTCACTCAAATATTCAGCTTCTTCTTCATATGCCATAGCTATTCTTTCGATTGTACCTTTATATTTGTCGTTATTCCCCAATCTTTGATAACATTTAGCCAATAATTCCATGTAATATTTAGCTATTGAGTATTCAGTTTCTTCGAGGTTTCTTAATACTTTTGATTCCAAAATAATAATAAATTGCCCTACATCTATATCTTTTTGTTCAAGTAATAACTCCACTAATTTCCCTGTAAGATATAGTGGGTCTTCCCCATTTATTTTTATTATTGCTTCTTTTATAAATGTATTAACTTGATCAACTTTATCATTATCTCTACCAAAAAATAGCGCAAGTTGTAATGCCCTTTCAATTTTATCAGAAAAAACTGTCCATTGATCCCAATCTTCTAATCTAGCCGCTGAAATCAGATAGTTATCAATTGCATCCTGACCATATTTATATATCTTGTTCCTAGTCCATATTACATCAGAAATTCTTGCCTTAATCTCACTATCTTCAAAATATGGATATAAGTTTATTAATGTCTTAATATCTTGTTGTGAAAGATCACTTAATGCTGCGCTTTTTTTCCCATCAAAAATTGCATAAGGTTCAAATGGTTGTTTTGGGTCTTTTTTATTCATATGATACGAGAGTATATCTGTTATTAATTGTATAACTTCTTTTTCTGTACCATCCAAACCATCGGTCAATTTTAACAGTTCTTGTCGGTAGTCAAAGCACTCATATGATTTAGCTTTTCTAATAGCTTCATTAATGATATTGATAATACTTTGATTCATACATACACCTCTACATGAAAGACCTTTCTTTTATCAGGAATTTATCTTGTTATTATAAATTGTTGTCTCACATACTTGATAATACCTATCGTACCACCTTACCTCCTCATCTTATTTACCCTTCCTTAACACCTTTAAAGCAATACCACCTACAGCAACTAATGCAGTTAGACCTGCTGATCCACCACTTTTGATGCCTTTACCAATACATTCTTTACAAACGAACCCAAGATTTACGAGATTTGAACAATTTTCTACTTTACACTGTCTATATACATTTTTGCAGGATTCACATTCATATTTATTCATTTCTTTTTCTATAAAGACCCTTCTTCTTTTACAATTTGGACAATTTAATTCAGTCATTATTTATGTCTCCCATTAATAATTGTGTATCAACATCATAAGAAATTTGGATCTCTTCAAATTGTGAAACAAGTCTTTTATGCATGTTTCTAACTTCATCTACTTTAATATCGTTTGAATTTATTTCTTGTAATAAAGTTTTAGGTAACTTTCTATCTTTTAGCCTTTCCGCAACATGTAAAAGAGAAACATCATCATTGATACTAATTCCATCAACATTCAGCAAATATATTAACTTAGAAACTAGTTCTGTCGAATAGTAGTTCATTTTAGTTTCAATTTTCCTATAATATTTCGAAGCATGATGATATTCATTAGTTATTTGATAACAGGTTCCTATAAGACCAAGAGTTTGGAAATATAAATCCAATAAAAAACCATACTCATGAATAAATAATTGGATTTCATCATTATATTTTTTATTGTATTCATTCCTATATTTACTTCTCCATTCCCAAACCTTCAAACCATCTATGAAATTCGGAATAAGTTTATAATCTATTTTTCTACTTAATACTTCTTCGATAGTTTCTTCAATAAAGTCGGATAGGAACTTCAAATCTATAATACAATCGTTAATTCTTACCATGGCATTCTTATTGGGAAGTGATTCAATGGCCTCTTCAATAACCGAATTTATACTATGCACCCTAGAAACTTTCTCTCTCCATAAAAACTCACCAAGTAAATCTATTTTTTCGTGTATCACATCGAGTTTTTTTGAGATTTCGGCCATTTGTAGTTGCCCCGATATGCTGGCAATGTTTCTAGTAATATTAGAGAGTGTGGATGGCTTATTTTTCTTGATAAGTTCTTCTGTTGTCATCTCATTAAGTTGAGCCTTTCCAACAAATTGACCAGTCTTAGCATTTCTAATCTCTAGAGATCCTTTTTTAATTGAGAGGCTACCATTATCAATCCCACCTCGAAACTCTGGGTTTATGGTTATTTTCCATAAATCATCAAGTTTTTCTTTGTTTAACGGAATATCATTATTGTTAATATTTTCCCAAATAATTTTATTAACTGTATCAATTAACTCAGAAGGGACTGATACTTCATTATCATTATTTGTTTTAGTTGAATTATTATAGGTTAATTCACCGCCTGTAGTGTTGATAATCCTTGGATTATTATCCAAAAAGGTACACCCCCTTCTTTAAAGTGCCTGAATTCCGGAAACTAATTTTCACTATATAGTTTCTTATTCAGGCACATACATCTTTTGCAACGGCAACAATGCCCTAACGTCATTAGGCATATTTTCATACCATTTTACTGACAAATTAACTAGTTCCTCTATATCTACTAATCTAACAGAGTTATGTTTAGCTACCGCTTTAGCTTGTGAAGTAAATCCACCTGTTGAAACAAATAAACTATTAGAATCAATTGGGTTTGCCCCAAGTAACTGCTGAATCTCTGGTGCTGATGCAGAAGATTTTCGATGCTTTACTTGTACCTTAATAATAGGCTTTTCAAATCCAAATGCATCTTTAAATGCCAGGACATCTACGCCTCCATCAGGGCCTTTGGGACTTACCTGAACATTGTAGTCCATTGCTTGTAAGAGTCCTCCTACCAATTCTTGCATTTGCCATGGATCGAGTTTATCGACCTTGTCTTGTACCATAACCAAAGCTTTACTGACAAGATCTTCAATAATTTCGCTGTCTTCTATTTCATCTTCATCGTTATCATCAGGCTCATAAAATGGATGCTCAACTAACTCTTGAATTTCACTTCCCCAATCATCCACACGAAAGACTGTTAACACAGAACCCAAACTATTTTTGGCTGCTTGCGATAATGAATCTCGTTCTACAGTGATTTCTTCCCATTCAACTCTTACATTATTAGGATAATCGGGGTTTCCAATAGACTTATCATAAAAATGCGATTCTGTAACTGTTCCTACCATATATTGTCGTGTCTCTTTAAAATAAGTTATTACTCGATCACCTTTGTTAATTTCTCTACTGAAACGCCATACTTGATTCACCCAACTGTTCCTGGACTTAGGTTTACTTTCCAAAAAAACAGTATCAGCTATTGCAACCATTTCTTCTTTTGATTGGTATTGGTTTGGATCACCTAATTTAGGCCATCCAATAGAAGCAATACCTTTTTCTTTCCAAACAGGGATTAACTCATTATTATCCCCTGCACGAATCATCCACCACTTTTTCATGACCTTCACCCCGTAATTATTGAAATATTAATATTGTTTATAGCATGTATTCAGTTATATTATGATTAGCGAGCTCTTACACAAAAACCTTTGCTCATAATAGCTTCATAGTCTTCTTAAACTAATCGTTCCTTAAATCGATGTAGATCACAGGTTATAGTGTTCGATTGACTTTCGCCATCCGCTTCTTCACTTATAAAAAATAAATTAGACAGAATGGTCTTTGTGCTTTCACATTCAGTCGTCCTTGTTGCATCATACTTTTCAATTAATGTTTGACAATTTTCAAGAATGAAGTATGGTGCAAAATGAATCCATTCACCATTATCTCTTTTCCCAGTGATAAGTACAGTGGGGACTAACCCTTATTTCCTAAGTTTTACTTGCACAATAGGCTTTGCAAATCAGAACTCTTTTGTATCGCACTTAAAGATATTGTTTATTAATTTATTTATCAGGATTCATATACCAACCAGGTTGCTTTTCAGTTGAACGGCTTCCATTAGGTACATATTCAAAGTGAATACCTTTACTGGTTAGTTCCTTTAAAGTTGGTTCGAGTTCCGATCCACCAACAACCCATAAACTTCCACCCTTAACCCGTTTATCAATAATATTTAACCCTTTAGATACTAAATATTCAGTTAAGCTATCATTGGAATTTCGAGAATTACTAGCATTTTCTATATCAAATAATTTCATTTGTTGAGTATCAACAGAATCATCTTCAAATAATTTCATTTGTTTTTCATTATCTGAACCCTCACTATTAGAGTAGCTTATAATACTCTGATATTCGTAAGATGACTCCTCGGGATTATCAATCATAGTCTGACGTTCCATATTACTATCCATACTACTTTCATCTAGATGTGGTTCAATCCTCATATCATCCAATTTCGCCCAGAGACTTTCCATTGCCTTCTTCCTGTTAAAATAAAATTCTCTACCCCGAATACGCCAAAACTTCCAACCAGCTCTCTCCAGTGACGCTTGACGTTGCTTATCTTCTTCAAATCTTTCAGGACCATGCCATTTCTCTCCGTCACATTCTACAGCAAGTCTATCGCGAATACCCTCAATGACAAGATCAATACGATATCCACCAACCTTAACTTGTGGAGTAACTTTATAACCTTTAGCTAAGATTAACTTTAGTACATCTACCTCAAAGGGAGAATCACATAACTTTTCTAAATCCTCTAGTTCTTCGTTGATCCTAGTGGGATTTTTGCTATAGCTTAATAAAGCGTATCTATAATCATCGCTTTTTAGCTCATTTGTATCAACTGAATGATATAATCGCATTTGATTCTTTGCGCGACTTGCCGCTACATTATAACGCTGTTTTTCGCTAGGCTGAGTTAGTTTTCTGAAATTCCTATTCGGAGCAACTACCATTGAAAGGAATATAATGTCACGTTCATCTCCTTGTAATTCATAAGGGTTTCCACAGATAATTTTCCGGGAGACGTATTCAGCATCGCCTATTTTATCTCTTATTAAATTTTCGAGGAGTTTATGCTGCCTATTTCCTTGTAGCGTTATAACGCCAAAAGTCTGATTACTGTATTTCGAGTCATTAACAACTTCAAAAATATCGTTAGCGATTGCTTCAGCTTCAGGAAGGTTAATATCTTTATCTTTTTCATCATTATAACCATCGTTAACTTTAACTGCCATTACAGGTGGTTCAATTTTTTCTTCCTCCAACGGTAACCTTAAAGGTATCATTTCTCCGCCATAACTAAGGTCATTAGAGAACTGAATAATTTCAGGAACACATCTAAAATGTTCCCTCAGCATCAACTTTCCTTCCTTAGGAAAAGACTGTTCGGCTATTTCATATAAAGATATATTACCATCAAGCAAATCAGAATTTGGAATATCAGATAAATATCGATGAACTAATTCATTTACATCATCTTGATTAACACCTATTGCTTGTGGACTGATTTGTTCATCGTCACCAACGACAATCATTCTTTTACCTCTTAATAGTACATTTGCCGAAAAAATGTCAGATTGACTGCTTTCATCAAATATAACAACATCAAACTTATCGTTAGTAATCGGAAAGTTTTCAAGAACTTGTGTGATTGGCATTATCCATACCGGAATGGCACTTTGAGCATCCTTCATAGATTCTCTTATACTACTTAAATACCGTTTGTTTTTACCTGTTGCTTTACCATACCTCTTTATATAGGTCTTCCAAGAATTCAATGCTCTTTTTTCTTTTTCTGTTATTCTTTTAATTTGGCTTTCCCATGATGCATCCCTTACAATATCTTGAATCAATTTCCTTTGATTAGTCTTTTCATTTTCAATTAATTTTCTTAATTTAGTGGCATTAATATCTCTAGTCTCATCAAGCCATGTCCTTAGTTTTCTGAGTTCAAAAGAGTTTAAGTAGCAATCAGGATATTCCCATACTTTCCCAAGTGACATTTCGATCGACTTTTCAGTTAATGGAAGAATTTGATTCATTTTTGTTAATAATTCATAGAACCTACGAACATCTTTTTTCACTTCATATAATTCTAATAAATGATTTAATAAGTAATTCCATTGAATAATATTTTCACTTTCAAAGGCACTAATAAAATCATGTATCAGTGAATGAGTACTATCCTTATTACCAAAGGACTTTAAGTTTGATAATTCTTGGTGGTAAACTTCTGGCCATTCTTTATAATCCAAATATGCTTTAGCTTGCTTTATATCCGCTAACAAAGAACTTACATCGTTAACTGAATATAAATCAACGTGATTGATTGACAACTTATCATCTATCTCATTCATTACTTCAAAAACTTTTATTACGGTTTTTAACTCTTTCAGTCGTTCTTCAAGAATATGTGGAAAACGTGCTGCATCCGGATCGATATTATACTGATTGATCTCATTTAAATTACCATTAATTATTCTTGCCGTTTCAGCCTTCAATTCTTCGTATTCAATATAATCATCAATGGGCTTAAAATCATCAATTGTTGATAATGGTTTATCGTTTAATATTGGATCTTCAAATAAATATTTAGTTTGTTTACCTTTAAATAGGAAAAAGGCGAAATTAGGTTTTTTCCCACTTTTAATTCGTTCTTTTGCAATTGCAATATTTTCTTTTAGTTCGCTAAGTCCTTTCTCAGGAAGCTTCACCATATGGGTAACTAATCCATTATAATATTTAAACAATTTATTGCAGTTATCTTCCATGCTGTCCACTAAATCTTTCCAACGCTCTTCTCGTATTCCTCCTGCTCTCAAATCATTTAATAAGAGTTTATAACCCTCATCTTGTATAACATGTTTAAAATCTAAAATAGTGTTAAGAGACTGGATATACTTTTCTATTTCAGTAATATCATAAGATAAATGAAGTGCATACAACTGTTTAGAACCTTCATCTTTGTTTTTTGATAATTTTTCACCTTCATCAATGAGAGCTTTAAAGGATTGTTCATTTCTTAAATCCGCATCAATCTTTGGAAGTGTTTTGGAATATAATTTTAGATCCTCAGTACTTAATTGATCTCTTAAATTCCAAAGTTCCTTAAACTCAACTTCTTCCATTGGAAATTCAGCTTCCATATGTAAATCATCTAATAACCATTCATAATTTATATCTGTTTCAGACAACTGTTTAGCTACTTCATACCTAAATAATTCCTCACCTTTATATTTTAATACAGAGCCTTCCTTTTCTGCATAATCTTTTAATTGATTTGTTAGACTCGCCTCTTTTTGTTTGCTCTCATGAAGCTCTTTAAGATTTAAATCAACACTCTTATTTAATTTATCAGTATCCAGTTCTCCCAATTTTTCACTAATTGTATTAATGGATTTTTCAATTTCTTGTAAGGAATCTCTTCCACCACCCAATACTGGAACACATAAACCTTGAATTTCTTTTGGTATCTTACTTTTCAATACTCGTAAAGGGCTTTCTTTTTGACTTGTAATTAATACTCTTTTTCCTTCTGCTAAGAAATGAGAGACCAAGTTAGCTATTGTATGTGTCTTACCTGTTCCAGGTGGACCTTGTACCGTAACTCCATAATTCCTTTCAATTCTATTGACAATGTCCTTTTGTTGTTCATTAGACTCTAGTGGGAAAAATAATTGGTTTTTGGTAAAAGTATTATTGGCATCGGCATCAGTATCTGCTTCTGAAGAATCAGCAGGACTAAACTGTACTTCCTCCCCCAGAATTGACTTAACAGCTTCATTCAATTCTATGCGACCAGAATCTATACCCTCAATAATATTTTCAAGGTCGTCACGTAATACACGAGTATTTTTAACTCTAAAAATAAAAATAGTGTCATCATAAATAACTGGTGTATTACGATTTTCCATTTCTTCATCAGGCTCTTTATATTCACCGTTTGCATCAATTGTATGAACGAATTGAGTTAATAAATCCGTAATATCATCTTTTATATCGAATGTTTTTAAACTATTTAAAATCTCATCAACCCTATTTTTATTCGGCAATCGAACACCAGATAACATTTCACGTTCTACATTATTCATTTCATCTATTCTACTTGCTGTTATTACACCCTTTTCAGCATCTAAATCTAACTCTAATTTTTGTGTTAATAAGGGAGAGCGAATAAGGCCAACTTTTTTATCTGGGTGATTCCAGGTTAAGATACCCCTACCAAAAACTAATTCAAGTGATTCGCCTTCACGATCAAAGCGAGATACTAAGTCAAAGAACTCATTATATAATTTTTCAAGTTTCTTTTTCTCTTTTAAATTTTCCGACCATTCTTTCCATCTGATAATAAAGTTATGATATAGCTTAACTCTCTCTTCATCATCTTCAAATGCTTCAGAGCTCTCTTCACCATGTTCATTTATATACCTTTTTTGAGTTTCATGATTGAGGAATGCATTTTCATTGTTTATGTTAAAAGCCAACCACTCTTTAATTGTTTCATTAGGATAAGGAGGAATTTTCTCTTCTCTTCTAATTTGTGGCTTTTGTATTTCTAAGAATGTATCTGAGTCATCCAATTCATCACCGACATTACAGCCTTCAACATCCTTTAAGTCATTAGGGGTCCAGTGTTTTTCAAAACCACGATAGTCTCTTATAACTTTTCCAGTAAGTTTCGTTAACTCTAGTAGATATTCGTAAAACCTTTTCTCTTTAGGTATGCTACTGATTTGCACTAAATCACCTCTTTAGAACCAACTATTTATTTATATTTTACAGTAATTTACTTATAATTTAAAAAGTATAATTTATAGCGTGGTTTTTCATAATATCTTTCCGCTCATAATCTCTTTTTTATAATAATAGACCTTGCTCTAAGCGATGTTCAGTAATTTCTCTTTCTATAACCTCATACACATACACCTGACTCTTAATTAGCTCATAATCCTCTTCATCCAATTGTTGTTTAAATGAGTGTATATCATCTGTAACAACAATCAAACGACTATCGCCATCCACTTCCTCGCTTATGAAATCAACCAAACCAAATGCAGGTTGTGTTCTGACGTTCATTCTGCCATGTTTTAATTCATAATCCTCAATTAAACTTATATTGTCTTCAGGTACAACTCGACCATTGTTACCACCATTTGGCTTAACTTTAAATTGGGCTATTCGTTTAACAGGCTTCAATTGAATTGATCGTTCACGGTCAATTTCATTTAATCGTTCTTTGCTTCGGTCTTCCATTTCATCGATTTGGGCATATGTTTGATTAATTAGAGCGCTGTTTTTACCTTCAACGTTTTCTTCTTGGTAATTTTTTAAACGTTCTTGCAACGTTTCCATTTGATCCTCAAATGACTTTCTTAAGAAAACGCGTTTTCGATTGGCATAGTCTTCGCGCTTTCGCTGAATCGTTTTGAGTAGTTTTCTTGCATGTTGAATCACTTGTCGTTTAATATCTTGTTCTTCATTGCTATACGTGTTTGTGACATCTAGTGATCGATTAAACAGTAAATAAGGTGATATTTGAACAAACTCACCGTTGCCACGTTTCCCTGTTAACATTAACTTTTGGTCAAGCTCTCGGCCATTACCATCAACAATTGTCACTTGATTCAATTCCATTGTCATAGATTCTGGAATGGACGTTTGAACTTCATACAATGGTAGAACAGCTTGTTGCAGCTCCTTCGCTGTTAATCTCATCACCAAACTAAATAATGCGTCATCATTTTCAACCATTGACAATGTTTCTGTTTCCTTTGATGCTGTTAATGCAAACCGAATAGATTCATCAAAATTAAACATTAACTTCTGATCACGTGCAAAGTCTCTTATTCTTTTTGGAAATCGATCAATACGGGCTGTAGTTTGATCTGCAGATATACTTGTTCTTGTTCTCGTATTTTCTAAACCATTCACAACGAACTTCCCATAAAAGCGACTCGGAATACTGTGAACGGAAACCTCATCGAAAGATCGCTTCGCACCTGGTAGATCAAAGTTATCATCTAATCGTTCATTTTGAGTGAGTTCCAATAATCGTTTATGTTCTTCCGATAATGACTTCTCCATATGTTCAATCACTTCATTCAAATCTTCACGTCCTGTGATAGCTTGTTCCATGATGGAAGATAAATCAGCTTGACGGTCTTCGAGAACTTCACCTACAAAATCATAGACCAAGTCTTGTCCAAGGTCTTCTCGCATTTGTTCCATTTTAGTTAATAATCGAGTTAGCACGTCACCTTCTCTTGTATTCGTGGCAACTAAATTAAAAACAAACACTTCATTCTTCTGTCCAATACGGTGGATACGTCCCATTCGTTGCTCTAATCGATTGGGATTCCAAGGAATATCGTAATTGACCATTTGATTACAAAATTGTAAGTTGATCGATTCTCCACCTGCATCAGTTGCAATCATAATTTGAACTTCATTTCGAAACTTCTCTACTTCTTCTTGTCGTCTATCCATCGAGAAGTCACCAACAATTTTTGCTATATCAGGGACATAGGCTTTCAATTTCTTTTCTAAGTAGTTTAACGTATCCTTAGATTCCGTAAATATTAAAATTTTCTCACCTTGAGCTAACACACCGCCAGCGCCAAATAGTGTTTTTTCAAGTTCTAAAAATTTACGCTCATTTTGATTTTGTCTAATAACATTAGCTTTTCGAATCAGTTGATCTAACATCTCAATTTCGACTTGTAATTCATCAAAATCAATTTCTTCAAATTCGCCTTCAGCGTATGCTTCGATTAATTCCTGTTCCTCAAGCGAACTATCTTCATAGTCTTCATAGTCCATTATCATTTGTTGTACTCTTTGCCCTGTTTCTAATACCTTTTGAAGACGTTCTTTCCGACGTACTAGAGATAAATAAATCGCTTCAACTGAAGAGCTTAATCGCCTTTGTAGAATCATCATGGCAAAAGCAACATTAGGTTTATTATGTTGCTTTGCACGATTGAAATAGTGTCTGACATATTCCGTGACTGCATCATATAAATCAATCTCAGCAGGACTCAGATTAAAACCTAATGTTTTGGTCGTTCGTTTGGGAAAGATTGGTGTCCCATCAAAATTAACCATATTTTCCTTTAAACGACGTACTACATAAGGGTTACTTTTTTCAAAAATAGCATCACTACGATTTAGTTGAGAAAAAATATCGTGGTCCACCAAACTCATTAAATGTCTAAAGTTCTCTTTATCACCCTTGTGGGGGGTGGCAGTTAACAGAAGACAATGTTCTGTATGTCTTAATAAATTCTCACCCAATTGAAACATCTTTGTCCGCTTTACTTTGCGCTTCTTTTGGCCAACCGTATATGCAGCCATCTTATGGGCCTCGTCAACAATGACGAAATCAAAATGGGCGTTCAAGATCATATTTTTAATATCTTCACGAGAAGCCCAATACATCGATGCAATCACTTGTTGATGCATATCAAAGGGATTGATTTCACCTGATGCTTTTAAATAATCGCGAGTGATGATCACAAAATCTTCATCAAACTTCTCTTTTAACTCTGCTTGCCACTGTTTTAACACGAGAGGTGGTACTAGTATTAATGTTTTTCGAATCATGTTACGTGCTTTTAATTCACGGATGAGCATACCAGACATAATGGTTTTACCGGCGCCAGGGTCATCTGCCAACAGATAACGCACTTGAGGTGCTTGCAACATCTTGCTATAAACGGCTTCGATTTGGTGTGGCAATGGAATTAAATTCTTATTTCCGCGAACCCGTGAGTGAGAGTACTCTTTTTCAGTTTTTAGCACTTGATACTGCAAGTAGTGTTGAAATCGATTCTTCAATTGATTGGACGCTTCATCTTCAGAATAATGCTCGACTTCTTGTAGTTGGTATTTTTCCAAGTAATTCTCGAAGAATTGATTCGACTCTCTTCCCACAGCCTCAACTAAATACAAATCCTCATCTATGCTTTCGACATGTTTAATTTGAACGGGTTCGGGCCAAAACGAAGCACCTACAATTTCACCTTTTTTAAGCACAATAACACCTTCTTTTTCTTCTCAACTTAATACAATGCTTCATATAAACGTAAAACAAATTCCTCTTCTAAATATGGTTCATAACCTTTTTTCGTCACTGTTTCGATTTTCAGCTTACATGTTTCGCCAATTTTATAATGTTTTTCAACTAAGTTGAATTCAACTTTTCTGTTACGTTCTCGGTTTTCGCCTTTTAAGTCAAACACAAGTTCAACTTCATTCGAAATTCGTTCATCACCTTGGTAAAAAGCTGCACGGACCTTACGTGACGTGTATTCATCGGAAACACTTTGTTCTTGGTAGAATGAAATCGGAACACGATAATTCGTAATGACCTTATTAATCATCGCTACGGCCAGGTTAACTGGATGCGCCTTTTCTATACGTCGATATTCAATTAATGGAACAACGGCCTCTTGGGGTAAAGCTCCCCCATGAATGAACTGGAGACCGCCTCCGGTTTTGAATCTGTTTAGACTTTTTGCAAGAACGACTTCGGCATTTTTAAGTGGGCTCTGGCGCTCCGTTAACTTGAATGCCCCCTCTGGAACTGACAACTGATGACCAATCGCAAAACGACGACTGCCATCGATTACTTTGCCATCCACAGATGGAATTTTTCCATGTTCTTCAATTTGTTTAAATTGAAATAAGAAGCCATGATCTGCGGTTATAAAGATGCGCTTTGCTTGAAGACGGGATAAACGATCAACTGCATAATGTAAATCTTTAATCGTATTTTGAACAGCTTCATATGTTTCATGTTCCGTTTTGTTTGAGTCGCCATGTGCATCAATACGGTCATGATATAAATAAACCAATCGTTTTCCTCTTAATAACTGCTCTGCTTCACTTGACTTCATACTTAACAGGTCTTTTAATTTTAAAGCTTCTGTCTGCGGTTCGACCGTTTTCAGTATCTTAAGACGGTTATCCATTCCTTTTGTTGATTTTCCGTCAGCATTAACTACACCTTTTTCATCAACTTCAAGTTTACGATGAGGTAATAATGATGCCATGCCTAATTGCGTATAAGTAGGGAAACTTGCTGCCATCGGTTCAATATCTGATGTACCGTTCTCACGCTCGGTTAACTGCTCATGAAGCTCATAAGCCGCTTCATATCGCAATGCATCTGAGATAATCACAAAAACTCTGGTATTTTCTTTTTCTAGAATCGGAAGGATTTTCTTGGCAAAAAATGTGCGTTGTGGCATTAATTTCGATACGTAACCATCTTCTAATTTGAAATTCATCTCATCTGCAATTCGACGCAAATACTCATTTTCATACCAATTTGTTAAGCGACTCGCAATTTCTTCAAGCCTGTCTTTTGTATCAAGATGAGTAAAATGATACATAAAATGACGATAGGTCTGATCAATTTCGTATAGATGCTTAGCATAACTCCCGTAATAATCCGTCTCTTGTTGCATTCGATTAACGACAGCTTTTAACTTCTCCATTCGTACAGCTTCGTATAATGTTTCATATAAGGAATTCAGTTTTCCTTTTGAACCCCAGTGTGTCCTAAGGCGCTGATCAATCAACGATAAACGGTCATCAACATTAATCGTTTGATGATAGAGTTCATCAATACACTTCTCAATCATCAAAGCATCGACCACGGGGAATGTTTCAACCAACGAATAGTTCTCAATATCTTGATTAGCTAACTGATTCCTCACATGATAACGCTTTTCCCATTCTTTAATTTGTTCTTCTAGCACACTACGATCACCGTGCTGTAACCATTCTTCAACGAATAGCGAACAAACATTAGGAGAAGACGATGCCCATTGTTTGTCCCATTCTTCTACCGTAAAATTGACACTTTGTTTAAAGTGTTGATAGATTAATGCGTTTAATAGCTCGACTAGTGGTTCTTCAGCACGTTCTAATGTCACACCAAAATACCGACAGATGATTTCAAACGTACGTTCTAAAGAAAAATTGCGCTTAAGTTGCTTCAAGAAGTCATTGTCTTCCATATGGAAACCATTGATAAGTAGCTGGCGGGAAATAACTTTTATATCAGGTACAGATGCCTTGACTAATACAGCCAAAATACTCAGTTCAAACTGGTAATCACCAGCTTCTTCAGGTAATAATCTACCCAACTTTCTTTTACGCTCTTGGCTATCGAAAAATAAAGGATATTGTTCCATCATTGGACGTAACACATGATCAGATACTTGTAAGTCTTCAGATAAAATGGCTGTCTCATCTGCCTTAAATTCCGTACTGTAAGCTAAAATATCCAACAACATATTATCCTTGTCATTTGGTCTAGGTGCATCAGAATAAATTAGGAATGAATCAGTTGTGCGTTGAATTTCTAGTTCCACTTTTAACTGAAAAAAGTTCCGGTCAGTTAAATGTCTAACCTCAATATCACCTAACTGTGCTACTAGTTCATCTATGCTCACCTGCTGCTGTGGATCATACCAAAAAACAATCGCTCGTTCTTTGTTGGCCTTCTCTTGTTGTATTTTATCCTGTAACTTTTCAATCACATTCACGGCTTTCACCTCATTATGTAAAGAGAAAGAGGGAAATCCCCTCTTTTCTGTTAGTTAATCTTAGCTAAGACTTTATCAAATTTGGCATAGTTGACTTTGACACCATCATCCAAGTCAATATCAATTTGTTTATTGGCATATGTCGCTAAATGTTTATCAAATTCTTGAAGTTCATCTATTTTCTTTTGATAATCTGTTTTGGATTTTTCCAAACTACGCCTATCCGTTGCCGATAAACTCGGATTAGCTAAACGAGTATCAATCATACTGATTTCGTTTTGATATTTCGATTGAATTTCTTGTAAATGTTCAAATCGAATCGTTGCCATCGTATCTGGTTGATAACGATGCATATAGATGAGTGTTCGCAATCCTTTTTGCTTACCTGAATCAACTAACCAGTATATTGGTCGTTTTTGATACATTTTACATTGATCCTTGAAGAACTCATCTAAGTAATACCGACGTAACCGATGCTCCGGCGACTCATTTTTCTTCATTATTAATGATTCAGCTAACCAACGTATGTTCTCATCCACAGTATCTGGACTAAATGCTACGGATAGAAACTCTCTTAAACGGACGATAATATCATTATCAAAGTAATGATCATCTGTTAATTGAATTAGTCCATTAGAATTGGGCTTGAATATCTCATACTTTAATTCATCAAATACTCCACCTGCATAAGCAATACCTTCAACATCTAATGAATAACGTCCTATAGCACATCCTATAAAATAAGATAAAAAGTGTTTTGCATCTCTCTCTCTGTCTGCTAATGCAATAGTAATTTCATTTCTTAATACTTTTGTAGAAACTTTATCAGTTAAATCATATAGATTTATAAATATTTTATTTAAGTCTTCTTCATTTTTTTTTAATGTATTAAACATATTATTTAAATAACTATTCCAATAAGAATATACTTCACCTATTTTCTTATCCTTTTTATTCAAAGTGATGAAAGGATGTTGTAGAAACCCCCATGACCGCTCAAAGAAATCCCAATTTTCTTTAGACAGAAAAATGTTCTCATCTACAATTTCAGAGATATGATTTTTCACAGAAGACTCCACCCCTAATATAGCGGGAATCCTTTTAATATCACCATTTGTGAAACTTAATGTTGGGTTTAATGTGCTCATATAATTTATCGCTACCTTTGAACAGAAAAGTCCAAGAATATACTTCAAATCTTCTTCACTATTCGGAAAGGCCGATCTTCCCGTATCATCAAATACGAATCCTTTTTCCTTATATCTACATCCGAAATTAGACGAACTTAACTTAGTCCAAGTAATGCCTTCCTTAAAGTAAAAACTTGTATTTTGCGGACGTGATTTTAGCTTCCCCTTGTCATTTTTGAAGTTTTTTATTTCCTCACCATTATTTTCCCAGTTAACAACCATATAATTATTACCATACCATTTACGAAATTCTCCACCACTGTTACAGGGGAACCATTTATGAGTTCCAGTATTTGTATCTGATACATCACTATAATAAAAACCAATTTTATTAAACTCAACTTCAAACCAATATCTTTGGAAACGATTATTATCACCTGTTGCTAATCCAGCTTTAGGAGAAGCTAACTCCGATATTAAATACCCATTTTGAAAGGCCTTTAATTCATCTTTCGTAATACTTAATGCTAATGGCTTTTCTGGTATATACTTTAAATCCTCTAAATTGAAGGACTTCCTATATGGAACTTGTTTATTCACAGCATCCCTTACCCATGTGGCTTGTTCTCCTTTAAAGTTCGATAAATCCAAATATTCCCCTTTCCTAATTATTGTTTGATTTTGTATAACAAATGTACATACAGCAACATCAGCAATATCATAAAATGAATGATATTCAGGTTGAATTAAAGAGGTTATAGAACTATTATCAATAATATGTTTTCTTACTTGTTCATGAGTTGAAATAAACATCCATGTAAAAGGTGTTAGCAAGGCTGAATAACCATATGCTTTGGACATTTCCTTACACCTGATAATAAAAGCCGAATATAAATTCGTTTTAAACTGTGTATAATTCTTCTTCATAAATGATTTAAGAACAGAATTATATTTATTGTGGTAAGGTGGGTTAGTCACAACTACATCATACTCTTGGTATAATATCAAAGCTTGTTCTAAGACAGGTAATAATTTTTCTTTAAGCTCCTTTGAATATGTTTCATCAATTAAATTATTTTGTCGGTTCTCTAAACTTTTGATTCTATCAATCCACTCTTCATAAGGTATATCAATTGGATTAATCAATGACCCAAATTGTTTGCCATTTTCAAACTGGCCTAGTAATTCATTCACTAATGACCTTTCAGTTTCATTCTCTACAAAATAGTCTATAGCTTCTTCAGATAACGACTGATCTGTATCAACAATCTCATATACATTCAGTTTTGGACTTATTCCTTTACGACTTAATCTTGAAATGAAGCGCGGTTGTTTTTCAGCAGCTTTCATTAACAATGCAAAATCCGAAATTTGTTGGGCGCGTTTATCAATATCTAAACCATACAAGTTATTTTCTAAAATCAGTTGAGGTATCTCTCTAGATGGATAGCCCGCTTCCTCATACATGTCATATAGCATATCAAAGGCGTAAAGTAAGATATGACCTGACCCACAAGCTGGATCCATAATTTTTAGCTCTTCTAGTGAATCAAACTCTGGGTATAGATGATGATTTTCCTCATGTTTTAAATAATATTCCCAATGTTGTGCCAGTTGATTACTTTCATATTTTTCATCATATAATTTTCCTAGTGAATTCTGTACCATGTACTGAACAATCCACTTAGGTGTGAATAATTGCGTGACAACAGGTAGGTCTTCTTTTTTAACAGCATTGTTTCTAAGTCCTCCAACCTGCTCTTTCTTATCAGACATATAATATTGGTAAAGCCATCCTAAAACTTCTACATTATCTTTTCGAGAACCGTCTTCTTGTATTTGATAAAAGTTTTCATCAGACAAGTCAATAACCATTTTCCGTATGATGGATTCCTGGTCTAATAAATAATCAGGTAACAATAACTCCGTATAATCTTCAATTTTTCCGAATAAAAAAGGTAACAATTGATTTAACGCATTACATTGTGCAACAAACAAGTTACGGTAAGCTTGTTCATCATCACCCTTTTGTAGCCATTCATTTACTAGTTGACGATCGACATCTAAATTCATTGTTTCATATTGAAGTAGTACATCAGGTTCATTTTTGCCGGTACTACTAGATAATACATTCACTCGATCAGGTAGATAATTATTGACTTCCATATAACGAATTGCAATGACTCGGTTAAACCATGTATAAGCACCTTCTTCAATAAGCTGATTATATCCCACTTTATTTAAGCGTTGCTGTAACGTATGAACAGCATGTTTTATCTCTATTGGGAATGGCTTTCCATTTACGATTAATTGACCATAGCTTTCTTCAATATTTACTTCTTGATTATCTTGGGTAATTCCATATTGTTCAGCTTTAAGTGACACTTTATCAATTAAATCCCGTCTAGCTTCTACAGCAAAATTCTTCAGTTCAGCCTTATTCATTGTTACACCCCTCATTTAAAGAGCAGATTACAGCACCGCCCTTTAAGTTTGTTCATGTGGTTATTTAATCTTTGAAAGCACTTTATCAAATTCCGCATAGTTTACTTTAACGCCATCATCTAAGTCAATGTCAATTTGTTCATTGGCATATGTCGCTAAATGTTTATCAAATTCTTGAAGTTCATCTATTTTCTTTTGATAATCTGTTTTCGCTTTATCCAGACTACGTCTATCCGTTGCCGATAAACTTGGATTAGCTAAACGAGTATCAATCATGCTAATTTCATTTTGATACTTCGATTGAATCTCTTGTAAGTGTTCAAAACGAATCGATGCCATCGTATCTGGTTGGTAACGGTGCATGTAGATGAGTGTTCGCAATCCTTTTTGTTTACCTGAATCAACTAACCAATAGATTGGTCGTTTCTGGTACATTTTACAGTGATCCTTAAAGAACTCATCTAAGAAATAACGACGTAACCGCTCCTCAGGCGATTCATTTTTCTTCATTGTTAACGATTCAGCTAACCACTGCATATTTTCGTCCACAGTTTGTGGGCTAAATCCTACTGATAAAAATTCCCGTAAACGAACCACAATATCATTATCAAAATAATGGTCATCTGTTAAGTGGATCAGACCGTCTTGATTCGGCTTAAATGACTCATACTTCGATTCATCAAACTCTCCACCAGCAAAATTCAGACCTTCTTGATCTAAGGAATAACGACCTAAGACACAACCTATATAAAAGGATAAGAATGATTTTGTCTCTCTTACACGATCGGCTTTTACAATGGTAATTTCATTGTCTGCTACTTCTGAAGACAGTTCTTCATATAAACCAAAAAAATTAATAAATATTTCGTTTAGTTCTTGTTCATTATTTTTTAAATTATTAAACCTATTAGTAGTTTCTTGATTCCAATTACCGTAAGCATCCGATAGTGTGTTATCAATTGTATAGCTGATAAACGGATGACTCTTAAAGTCCCAGGAAGTTTCGAATGAATCCCATTCTAATCTAGAAATATCAACATTCTCTTGAGTTATCTCTACTACTTTAGATTTTAACTCCTCACTCATAACTGGAAGAGGCAAATTTGCAACATTGCCTACTTGAAAATTTAAAGTTGGATTTATAAAAGAAATAAAATAAGGTGACACTTTACTAGCTAAGTAACTTAAATAAACATTTATATCTTCATCTGGAAATAATGATGATCCTCCTACATCAAATATGAATCCTTTTGGAGTATATCTAACCCCAAAATAGGCAGAACTTACGAATGACCATGTAATTCCTTCTCTAAAATAAAAAGGAATGTTCTTTATTGTTCTTGTCGCATTATTATATAATGATGTTGCTAGCTCCTTAACTTCTTGACCACCATTTTCCCAATTTATTACTTTCTCATAGTTTCCGTACCACTTTCTATATGATCCACCTTTGTTATATGGAAACCACTTATAATTAGATTTTTCAGCATCTGCATTACTACCAAACCCAATCCCAATACGCATATTATTAACCTCATACCAATTTCTTAAAAATCTATCATTATCAGAAGTAGCCATTCCCTGCCTTGGTTTAGCTATTTCTCCTATACCATCGAATTCTCTAAATATTTTTTTTACCTGGGCGCTTGCCCAATAAGAAATAGGCGAACTTGGAATATTACTAAAACTATTTTGAAGTGCATAGAATTTATTAGAATCGTTAGAGAAATTTTCTTCCTTAGACTTGGAATTATTATAATGCACTAGCCTAACAAACGTACTATTATAATTAGGTTCTGCGACTTTTCGTAATGTCTGCGCAGAAGTTTGAACAACCTCTCCCCCAATATCCTCAAAGGCTCTAGTACCTAAATGTACTAAATTTAGGATTGTATTATTATTTAATAAATATTTTCTTATTCCCTCAAAACTACTTAAAAACATCCATGAGTGTTGAGTTACAGAACTATTAATTCCATATTCTTTAGTGAGATCTTGAATTCTTTCAATAAAAACTGTGTATAAGTCAGACTTTGATTTATCATAATAATTCTTAAGGAAATTCTTTAATGTCTTATTCATACCTTTGTTACCCATATATGGAGGATTAGTAATTGCAACATTGTATTGTGAAACTAAAATTATAGACTGAGTTAGAATATATTTGAAGCTTTCCAGTTGTTCATATGCTCTAGTAGTTTCTACAGAAATTTGAACTTCTCCTATTGAATCTATACGATCAAGATACTTATTGTAATCGACTTTAGGAGGTTTTAACATTGAACCAAAGTTTTTAGCATTCTGATACAAGTTTATAATTAACTCAATTTCTTTTTCTTCTTGTTTGTTGTTGGCTAAAAGATTAACTAAACCTTGTAAACCAAGATTATTTGATTCTTCAATAGCTATAATGTTTAAATTTATATTTTGCTTCAATATTCTTCTAGACTTCTCTCGAGCCTTCATCATTAGAGCAAAAGAAGCCATTTGGGTCGCTCTTTCATCAATATCTATTCCAAATAAATTATTTTCTAAAATGAGTTTAGGAATATCTTTACTTAAATATCCTGCTTCTTCATACATTTGATATAGTAGATCAAACGTGTAAACTAATATATGTCCAGATCCTACACACGGATCAATAAGTGTTATCTCTTCTAGGTTAATGGATTTATATCTGGTTTCTTCAAACCTTCTTTTTACTTCATCTGTTTGCTCAGCCGGTTCAATATAGTAATCAAGCGATTTCTTTATTTCTGAATTTGGATAAGCTTCCAACCATAACTGCCCAAGAGAATTTTCAACCAAATACTGGACAATCCACTTAGGTGTAAAAAATTGTGTTGCAGCTGGTATTTCATTTTTCTCAGCTTTTTTATTTTGTCTTAATTTAGCAAAAACCTTATCCTTTGGTTCTGCATTGTAATATTGATACAACCACCCAATAACTTCTACTTCTTTAAAGCTATCAACTAATTCTTGATTAACTACTAGTTTGGAAATAATAAATTCACTGTCCAATAAATAATCTGGGAGAAGTAACTCTGTATAATCATTTATTTTTTCGAATAGTGTAGGAAAAACAGTATTCAAATTATTACATTGAGCAACAAATAATTTCCTATAAGCCTTTTCATTGTCGTTTTTCTGAAGCCATTTATTTATTTGTTGGTGATCAACATCTAAATTCATTGTTTCATATTGAAGTAAAATATCAGGTTCATTTTTACCTGTACTACTAGATAACACATTTACCCGATCAGGTAAATAGTTATTGACCTCCATATAACGAATCGCAATAATTCGGTTAAACCACGTGTAAGCAACTTCCTCAACAAGCTGGTCATAACCCACCCGGTTCAAACTTTGTTGTAACGTATGAACAGCATGTTTCATTTCTATTGGGAAGGTCTTACCATTAACTATTAATTGTCCATAGTTTTCTTCAATATTTATTTCTTGATTGTCTTTGGTAATTCCATATTGTTCAGTTTTCAATGACACTTTATCAATTAAATCTCGTCTAGCTTCAACAGCAAATTTCTTAAGTTCTACCTTATTCAATGTTTCACCCCTATATGTAGCGGAGCAGAAGGTTCTCTGCTCCGTGTTTATGATTTTACGAAATAATGAGTTTGTAACTCTTTAATCAAAGTTCTCTTCAATGATTCAATGGCACGTTCTAAATCTTCTTCTGATTCAATCGTATTGACTTGACTAAAGAAGGAATTATACAACTCTTGTTCAGTGATAGTTTTAGGCTCTCTTGAAACTGTATCTGTATCTTTCCGTAATTCCTTTAGCATTTCACGTGCTTTTGATTTTGTTGAATCAACAATGTCGATAAGTTGTTGTTGATTAATACGGGCACTAGAAATTCGTTCGCTTTCTTTGATTTTATCGTAAAGTTGCTTAGCTTGTTCTTTTCTGGATTGAACATAATCCACTATCGTTTCATGTTGAGAATACTGATCCAGTAATTCTTCGATTGCTTCAATTGATTTATCGGATTGAACTAAAACCGCTTGTTTTTGTTTTTCAGTTTCTTCTTGAATGAGATTCTGTAGATCATTTGTCAGCTCTGGCAATTGGCTAATGTCTTTTGTTGGTTCTTCATGTAATAAAATTTGTTTCATGCGTTGCGTGATATCATCTAACTCTTCTTTATGAATGATTTCTAAGTCATGTTGATGATCTTTGAGTGCTTGAACAGCTTTGTCAAAATTGTTTATAGGGATACCATTATAAAACCCTTGTAGCTTTTCTAATACGTCGTACCATTCCTCAATATCATCCTCATATTGAATAGATGTTCGACAGAATTGTTCTGGATCACGAATAGAAAGTAATTTTTGGGTATCATTTGCAACCCTATTAATATCCTTTTCACCCGGGTATAAATAGCCACTTGATGGATCTTGTTGACGTCGTCTTTTTCTAATTTCTTCAATAGGATTTACAAATTCTTCTTTGACTCTTTCTCGTACAATTTCCTCATAAGCTTCATAAGTGTCATGTGTTTGTGTAATAGAGAAGAAATCACGGACTAATGCAATCAAATCTTGTTTGACTTGGCTATCCATCTCTACGATTGGTAAGACGACAATACGATCTCGTTCAGATACTTTTTCCAATCGATCATAAAATTTGTTGGAGTTAGGGTTAAATGGCTCGCCTGCATACGTGAATCGTACTTTTCCAGCATTCATTAATCCCATTAATATAGCGATGGTGTCTTGTTCTTCCCACCCGTAAGGAACAGCTTTGTATTTTTGTACAACTTGTTTTAACGTTCTTTGGTCATGTGAACGTTCCAACTCTTCAATAAAATGTTTCACTTCATCCATTGCGTTGTGGTTCAGATCACTGAATAAGCTCTGTTGACCTAAATTCTCAGCTACTTGTTCCCACTCATTTCTACTGTTTTTAAACGAAATGGGTTCTTCAATATAATGAAATTTCGTAAATGTACTTCGAATTAACATGTTCATTGCATGGTCAACTTTACTTTGAAAATTGCCGCTAAAATCACGAAGTTGACCTTGAATATAAAAACCGGCATTCTCACAAGCTTTTGCTAATAACTCTTCTGCTTTTTGCGAATATTCATCTACCTCAGCAAGCTTTGTCTCAAATATACGTTTTTGCTGCTGGGTCGTTGTACTAGATTGTTTACGACGCACATAACTATCAACCTGCTGAATATAAGCTAGTGCACCTTCCGCTTCTGCAACGTTCTCTTTATCCAACAATATAATTAAATGACCTGAGTTGGCTTGAAGTGCGGCTTCTGAATCAGTCATCCCTTCTGTAAACACTTGCATGGTTAACTCATGATTCATTTGACCTTTTACGTAGCTATCGAATCGTTTATTGTAATCAAAGTGTTTCGTCTGCTCATTATGTTTGTATTCATACTTCGGATGACGATACATGACATTGAAGAACAAGTTCCCAAGTCGTTCTTTAACCGCTGCTGAATTATACTCTTCTACACGGATTTCGCGATTAATTTCTTGCTCTTCATCTGACAAGAAGGAATATGAACCATCCGCATGTTGTTCAATGAACATGGCTGTTTGCAGGCGATTTAATGATTCCTTGATTTTATATTCTAACGGCTGACGTTCATCATAAATGGTTTCAACCATAAGGGTCGCAATGTTACTAGGTGCTGATTTGATTTCATCGATCGCTTTGATTAAGTAAAGAACTTGAAGTACTTTTACATCATACTCTTTTAAGCCCTCATCATTACGTGCTCGATCCTGAGCTCTTGCAATCGTACCTGTAATCGATGATTCTAGATAGTCTCGAATAGAAGGATAAAATTCCGCCATAGTCACCATATTATCGACATTCTCATCAGCATTTAACTGTGCAGCTTCTTGGAATGCTTTAAGTAATGAACGTTCACCACGAGATGTGTGTTGTCCCCCTTCACCTAGATTACGAATTTTTGTAAATATCATTTGAAGTAATTCAATCTGATAAGGGACAAATGGATAAAAGGATACAAACTCTTCTATGCTTCGATAGCCTGATCGGAGTTGTGTGTTCTTAGTATCAAAAGCGAGTCTGTTATGAATGAGCTTTCCTTCTTGGTCATGAATCGTTTTTAACGTATCCTCACCGACATCTTTCTTCTCTAAAAGACGTTTCTTGATGACTTCATCTGTATTGGCACTAGATAGGTTGATTTTCGTTTCAAAACGACCTTGGATTTTTGAGAAGTCTTTTGTACTGTCAAGATCTGATACAGTTGATTCCAATTTTTCTTGTGAAGTCACAATGACCCATGCTTGACCTTGACTTAAATCACCTAATTTTTCAGTAATTGTTTGTAAGTTAAGCATTAAACTGGTGTTATTACCGATATACTGACCGATTTCATCCGCTAGGAAAACTAAACGATAATCTGGGCCTTGTTTTTTACAATAATCAGCCACAAGTTCTGCAACACGTAAAGCATCTATCGAAAACCATTCTCTACTCATCGCAAAGAAGGTTTCAGCTGTGTCTTGGTCATAACCTATTGATTCTAATGCTTTAATGACTTTCTTTTTCCGTAATAATATCTTTAAACGGAACTCTTCCCAAGCTGTACCGTTTTGATCATAGATGGCTTGCTTAAATTCCTCGTACTTTCCATCTCCATCTAATTGACGTTCCATTTCTGCTACCCAAAGTGTATCTGAATAGCCAAGATGGTTATTAAACACTCTTAGGAATACTTCAATGATTCGTTCTTTTTCTGAATCCTTAGATGAAGATGTGGAGCGTGAATCAATATTAAAAAGTAAAGCATCCGAATTTTTCTCTGACACTTGTTGCATCATACTTAGTAACTCTTCGTTGTCTGTTTTATCCTGGAAATAATCAGCCGGGTTTCTCTCTGCAATCGCCTGATTATGTAATAAGTAGGACAAGATTTTTAAGAAGTGTGATTTACCAGATCCGAAGAAACCAGAAATCCACACACCTACTTTAGTTGATGGTTGGTCATAAACAGCTAAATAATTACGATAAAAACGATTTAAATAATGTTCACTTTCTTCTGTTAAGACATACTCATCTAGTTCCGTTTTGACTACATTCTCTTCCATTTGCTCCGCTTGAACAACGTTATTAATTGGCCGGAATATGTCTTTTTGAAATAAGTCTTTAATTTGCATATTTGTACCTCCCCTTTAAGATAAGCGCGATAATTGATAATCATCTTCATAATCAAGAATGTTAAATAATTTCAGTCTTAACCCTGTAAATTCTCCTGGATAGAATAATACAATTGGTTTTTTATAGCCTTTACTTGATATAGCTTTTAATAACTGACTCGATCGCAGAAATGGATGTGCAGTCCCTACTCCCGTAATAAATATCAAATCCGCTTCTTCCGTTATATCTCTAAACTGTTGAATCATCGTATTACTTTCATTTAAGATTGGTTCGATAACATCATTTAAGCCACGTAACCCTTCTTCTTCTGCCACTTCATATAATTCTTCAAGTTCGTCTTCTTCAAAAAATGATAATAGAAATTCAAATAAATTCACTTCTTTGATGTTAATCTTAGTTCGCTTCAACATATTTTTTATATAGACACGAACTTGCAACTCATCTTCTGGTGGATAGTCCAAAACAAAATGAGGAATATCGCTCCCAATACCTTTTGGTTGAGTGAATCCGTCCTGGTTAATTCTTTTTTCCATTTGTTCTAAACGCTCGTATGTCGACTTCATGAATTATTCACCTTTTCTAAAACTGAAAAAGAATATAACAGCGGAACGTTCTTTTCAGCGTATGTTTTTACATCCTGGCTTAGATGGATCGGTTTTATGATATATTTTGTCTGATCAACCTTTTCAATCATTCTTGCTTCTAAATAAAACATCAATAAAGAATTTATCAGGCGTTTAATGGTTTCAGGCCTCCACCCGTTAACCTTTTCACTGACATTGGCTTTATCTTCAAAGAAGTAATGAAAGTCGTTGCGATACAACAATTCCTGCTGTTCGTACTTATAGGCAATAATTTCCACATAAAATTCGAGTGGTATTCGGTAAGCTTGAAGAAACGAATACAACGTTAATGCCTTTCGATCATAATCATTAGCTCTTAAGAAATGCTGTTTCATTTCATCTTCAAGGACAGCTGCACGATTGTACACCATATTAAATCTATTTTTAATGCTGAGAGGACTTCTCAATTGAAATAAGTTTTTCTCAGTAACTTCCTTTAATATTTCTTTTTTTGACTTATCTTGGAGCATAAGTTCAATAACTACTTCAATATCATTTTCTGACCATTTTTCTTTAGTAAACCCCGCTGAATATTCCATATACTCTATCAGCCTACCTTTTTATCCGACATTAGTTTGTTTAATGACTTGATCGACAACTTCAAGTCGACGCTTTCCACATTGTTGACGAATAATGGTTGTATAATCCCCATTTTTAACAAGTTTGTTCGTATTCGTTATGTACAACTTTTGAATTAACTCCACCATTTTTGATTCATTAACCTCATCTTCCCAATATTTATCAATAACTAAGTTAATAGACGCCGCTAAATCACGCTGTGTTTTTTGAAACAGTTTAACATCCATAATGAAGTCACCTACTCTTACTTTTTTTATACTTTATCTTTATTTTATATGTAGATCTTTGGTAACACAATAGATTTGAAAAAATAGCTATATATTTTCTCTGACCACCATTAAATGTGAACAAAGGAGTATACCACCGTTGTGAATATATTATATTTTAATAACCGCTATATATTACCATTTTCCCAAAGCCCCAATTGACAGAATAGGTCATATTTATTATATGCAAAAGGGTGCGCAAATTTCTGCACACCCAAAATCTTTGTAAATAGTCAGTTAAGACTAAGTCGTTCTCTACCAATTATTCTTTCGTATCCGATCGTCCATCAGAATTGCATACAAATATGCGGAGCTTGGAAATATTGAAGGGGGTTCCGTATTTTCTAACTTCATATAATTCAATGCCTCTTTAAATGTATTTTTCGATACAGAACGATTGGTCCTACTCAACTTAATAAGATTGCCATTCACTATTTCCCTCCTCTTATTTGAGTGAAATGTTGTCCTTCGCATTCCATTATTCGTGGCCATATCATTTCTATCATTCAGTTTACTCCTCCCTGATTGGTAGGTCTGTCTTTTTAAAGATTCAGTTCTTCTAGACTTATATAGGCAACAGCGCTACCAGTACCAAATATACTAAGTAGTTTATCTTCATTATCTTGTAACTTTAATAGAACACTTTCTATTTCCAAAAGTAAAATTACAAATTATAGACAATAAACTGTTAAGTTAATTCCTGTTTTTATAAAAAAATCAAATAACTATTACTTGTGTTTTCAAATAGATAGATTTCTGCTTATTTAAGCCCCCAAATTAGCACAAATATCCTAGATAGAAAATAAACAAGGAAATAGGCAGCCTAGTAAAATCAGGCTACCTTAAGTCAAAATAACGTATTATAACTACATATTGAAAGGAACTGGACGTATCTAGTTTCCATTGGTGTGGCACGAAAATATCCATCGCAATTTTTTAATTAAAATATAATGAATCTTTTCCAATTCTCATTATATATGAGTTTCCCTGCCTAAACTCATCAATTCGTTTTTCTACAATACTTTTATCAGTTAAACTTAATTCCTTATGTAAATATATATTTATTAGATGCATAATATCATTTACCATCTCTACGCTAAATTCAAAAAGTCTTTTAGTAAATTGATGCATATTAAAAAGATAACCCCCCTCTAACTTTCCATCAAAACTAAGTTTCTTTTGAAATTCTCCATCTAACCTTTCAAAAGATTCAGCATTCTCTTCAGGTATCCATAATAAATTAGGATTTTTTCCATTGGGTGAAGAGGAACCCATACCTTGTATATAATCCCTGTGTTGTAATGTATCTCGAATTTCATAAACTAAATTAATAAAAGTTTTTACTTTATTATCTAATAAATATCTAACCAATTCAGGGTTTTTTTGTATAACACGTATTAAAAGAGGATTATTTTCTTTATGATTATACACTCTTATAGATAATTCTTTATGATGTTTTAATTCAACATTGTGAAGACCTTTAATTACCCCAGCTATGTTCTCAAACGAGCCTGTTAGAAGCATTATATAGTAACCTAAGTGATACAAGGCTTCATCTTTTGTATCGTTGTTAGGTGTTTTGTAGGAATAAAATTCAATCTCATCTACGGATTTACATAGAAGATATAATCTATTAGTTAAGCTCGTAGAGTAGTTTTGCTTTAACACAGAAGTTTCTTCAGATACTTTCTTATAATAGAAACCCAATTCAAAAGCTTTTGTGAATTTACTCATTAATCTGTAGTTATTGTATACCATTTGACCTTTAATTAGGTGATTAAAGTGACTATAAAAAATTTGATGATGCACTAAAAGAATACGTACTTCATCAAAAAATTGCTGGATTCCTACCTTTCTAATATTACCGTCTTTACGTTTTAAATATGGATCCTGCTTGTCCATTATAAAATAATCAGGCACTAGATGATTTATTGTTTGCATATCTGGTACACTAATTTGTCCACTTTCAAACATTTTGTCTTTCCAACAATCTAATTCGCCATTTAGTACTACTAACTCATAATCCTTTGTAGAAAAAATTATCTTATTACCATTTACCTGCTTTTTTTCATATATTGGAATGGAAAAATTATGTTGCTCTAATATATTTCTAAAATTATTATTCACATTGTTCAGTGGTAATAAAATTAAGTTGATGAAAGGTAAACGAGACAAATAGAATAACCTAGTTATTTCTGTTTCATATTCTTCAATAAAATCATTAAAAAATTGAGATTGAATAATGATTTCAATTTTGTTTGATTCATTGGGTAATCCTCTATCAAAAGGGTTATCTTTTTTTCTAAACAAAACTATACACCTCCTAATCAAACTGTTTTTTCTGATGTATTGTCCAATTTGTCCATACCGACAGCATCCATCCATAACCCAGAGTTTAAAATCAATCATGAGAATAAATAGCACTTAACTGTGTAAATAAATATAGAGGAAAGTAATGAAATACCAACTATCACTTATGGAACGACATCAATCCATAAGTGTCATTATAAACATGTCCCCAAGACCCTACTTATTTAAACGGTTCTGTCTTTATAAACTAACATAAAAATTTTCTGATTAAGTAAAAACACTTACATTTATAATTAAGGTTTTACAATAAATTTTTCTTCAGAAATCTCCATTTTTGACCCATTTTTTTCTATATCATTAACTATTCTTACTATCTTACTATTAGAAGATTTCTGATTAGAAATCTTTAATTCAATCTGATTATTTCCTTCTATGAGATATTTATCTAGATTCATTGAGTAATGATATTGGTGTTGTGACTTATCAATGTAGAGCTTTGTGTTTTCTGTACTGTTTTTTTCATAGACTTCTACCAAATCTTGACTGAACTCTGTGTGAGCGATATCAAGATTTGTTTCTTCCCCATTTTTTTCATTATATATTGTTATTGCCATTTCCACATTCTCTATATTTTGTATGTTAGCATTTAAGATAACATTTTTATTATTTTTAAACTCCACTTCAACAATCTGATTTTGATTTAGTGAAACCAGAGAGATACAAATCCCAACAAATAATATTAAAACCCCAATGTATAACAAAAAATTATAAGGAGATATTTTTTCTTCGATTTTTTCTATTGTTGTAATAACCTTCTTAACATTTTCTTTTTTTACGAAAAGAGAAAGACAGAATAACAACGTAACCGATAAAGTACCTATTAATATTGAAATAATTAAGTGTGGCTTAGCAACTAATTCAATAATAATACTTAAAATCGCTATTCCAAATAATCCATTTATAATATATTTTATTGTTTTAAATATATCACCATATTTTATATCAGCATTTTTTTGAAGCTTTTCTTTATCTTCTATATTAATAAAAAATTGAAATGTTTTAAGTTCCGTATATACATAAATCAGAACTTTTATTGTTATTACTAGAATAACAGTAAGAGTAATTACTGATAGAACATATTCTATATTGATAATTGATTTAGTAAATGCTGTGGTAGAAAAAGTGCTAATCCATAAAGCAATAGCACCTTTAAATAAAAACCACATACCTCCAAAAATAGTTAAAGTAATTATTAACCTTGTAGTTCTTTCAATATTATTTTTATCATTAGACATATTAAATTCCTTCCATTAATAAAACAGTCCATGTTTGGACGTCCTCTATATATTCCGTAATTTTTTGATGATTAATTTACGTTAGTGTACTAAAATTATTATTCTATCTTTTATATAATTCTACGAATATAAGGTTCATTTGAATTTCACTAGTTCTGTTATCTTAATCAAGTGGGCTATTCACTTTCAGAAATATAAGATACTGACGTTTCAATTTTTAAAGGTGGATTTACAATTCTATCAATTAATAAGTCGTTAGGGTACAATTTCTTAAGTAAATAAAAGATTGCACTTTCAATATCTTCAACATATTTTATAGCTTTTTTATAATCAATTTCTTCATTTAATGGTCTATGAACTAATCTATTTCTTATCTCAATTCCTTTACTTAAAACCTTTAAGTCAGGGTAACGCTCTCCAGAATATGATTCTAATATTACGCCATATAGCTTTGTTAAGGGGGGAGAAGGTAATTCTAATAAAATAGACTCTAAATCAGGCTTTAGTTTTATTAGAAATTCTTTTATAGCCAGTTCAGCTGCTATAGTTGCCTCAATCCACATAAACCTTGGATTTTCTTCTTGCTTTGCTTTATGTAGATGGCGAAGACCAACAAAAGGTTCTATTTCTCCATCAAGGTTATGTTGAATTATCTTGGCAGTTTCTTTTGTTAAAGCAAGTGGAGTATATGAATGACCATTCGATATTATTTTTCTGATGTCACCAATGTTATCCCATTCGCCAGATAATTCCTTCCACTCTAATTTTTGAAGGTTTATAGTATGTTCCGAGAAGATATTCTCGTTTAAAGAATACCTAACTAAATCAATTACTTTATACGTATCATTTTCCATTCTTTCTAAGTAATCTATAAGTTCTTCTTTTAAATCTGTTGATAATCCAGAAAAACCTGAATCACTTTTAAGGTTATAAAATAACTCATCAGATATATTTACCTTATAAAAACAGCTAACTGTCCTATCTTCGTGTACTTGTATCTCCATAAACTCATTATATGGCATTTTAAAATCAACAGTTTCTCTTACATGTAGCATCCCTATAATTCTAAAGTTGCTTTTTATAATTATTTCCATTTAAAACTAACCCCCTAACGGAATATATATAACTTTTAATTCACATATTCGCAAAAACAAAAATTTTAAGGACAAACCTAGATATTATAGTAAGAGCCACCTCTTTAGCTATTGCTTTATTATAACAAACTTAATTTTTCTAGTATCTTATTTGTTAATTTAAGAGTTAAATTTTGTTTGCCAGTCACTTATGATAAGGTTCCCCCCTATTTATCCTAAACCCCCGATAAATCTGCTCCAACAATATTAGGCGCATCATCTGGTGCGGGAATGTCATTTTGGAAAATGATAATGCGAGGTCACTCCGCTTCTGGACTTCATCACTGATGCCTAATGATCCGCCGATAATAAATGCAAGCTTACTTTTCCCGTATGTAGCAAGCTCGTCCATTTTGGCTGCGAGTTGTTCGGAGCTTAGCATTTTGCCATTGATTTCGAGCGTTATCACATGGGTATCCTGTTTGATGTTAGCGAGAATGCGTTCGCCTTCCTTTTGTTTTACTTCTATCATTTCAGCATCGCTCATATTTTCAGGAGCTTTCTCATCGGCGACTTCGATAATTTGAACTTTTGCATATGTACTTAACCGTTTCAAGTATTCGTCAATGCCCTGCTTAATGTATTTTTCCTTTAATTTTCCTACTGCGATAATTTTTATGTTCATTGAAATCATTCCTTTATGGACTTCTTTTGTTTACATTGTATCAAAGAATGACGATACCGTATTCCAGTATCGCCATTTCATTCAATTAATCAGACTTCCTCTCTTCTTCTCTTTGTTTCGTCATGAAAAGGGACAGTGGTTGTTCTGATCCGGTCATCAATTTATAGACATATGTGGACGTAAGATTATAACTGTTTTCAATGCTTTCTGCTATATAGTTGGTTCGTTCGAAAAGAATGGATCGAAACTGATCAATTTGCCTTAAGGTTTTCTCCATCAGGGCTTCCTGATTTTCCAGTCGTTTTATAACTTTCTCCTGGTTATCGTCTTGGGTAGAAATCCTCTCCGACATCTGCTTGTTGAGATCATACAACTCATTCATGTGTGATGCGAGCGCCTGGCTTGAGCTTTCATATTTTCCTAATTGATCTACAATAGCTTGATTCGATTCACCTAAGCGATTGACTTGTTCTGCAATCTCCTTATTTAGTAAACCACCGTTTTCCAAAATAGCTTGTAATTTTGCATTATTTCTATCTAACGTTTTCAGCCATTGGACAGCCTGATTCTCGAAATTTTGGTGCTGAAGGTTACTTTCCTTTAATACTTCCAGCTGTTTGCCAACTTCCTGCCATCTGCCTGCTTGCGTATTAGTTTGCTGGTGGTATAACGATTTTAAGTCGCGGAAGGAATTGGATAATGATTTATTTAACTCTTTTTGTTCTTTTATCATCTCGGAGAAATAATCTACGCGAAAGTATCCCTGGTTCGGCTCCAGGATATCGCTGCCATTCATATAGACGTCTGGATGATCATTATTATTGATATATAATCCCATCGCTTGCTCACTTCCTTATTCATATTATTGTATTATCCTATGCGTATTATTAAAAGACGGGACAATAATCCAGATTGGGCAAGTTAAAAATGTTTCAGTATTTTTGCATGAATATTGCGTTAATTCACTATATATAGTATATTGTGGGGAATATCTTTTATAGTGTTAGTACCATCACATCATGTACGATAATGGCAAAATCATTGAAAGATGATGACGCAAAGCTATAGGGGCTAAGTTGGGTTTTCCAATAAGTCAGCCAGCTTTCGAATACACTCCTTATTCCTGAAAGGGGGATGTGATTTGGATACTGAAGATGTTCTTAAGATTATTAACGATGATATTCAAATGCTCAAACGTTTGATGTATCAAGTTAAAGCGAATGGAAGTGAGTTTACAGATCCATCATTAATACAAGTTAGTCAACTACTAGATGTGAAGCTCAACCAACGAAATCAACTTTTGTCGATTTATACAAATAAACTAGACTAATCCTAAATTCATGTTTTTCTGGTACTAACACTGCCTTTCTATACTCCGTAAACTCATGGGGTATAGCTTTTTTTGCATTTAAGGAAAATACGATATTATATGGTAAAATAGTAGCGTACTAATTTTATAATTTTATAGTTGGATGTGAAACGATGAGTATCGAAAATAAACCAAATATGCGAATCATAAATGTGTTATTATTTTTAATCCGTTTCTTCACCAGAAGACGTTCGAAAATAGTAATTGAACGCAATGATACACTTCATATGGAACCACCTTATATTATTTTAGCCAACCACGTAAATAACTGGGATCCGCTGATTCTAAATAGCTATGTAAAAGAACCGATTTGTTTTATTGCGGCTGATCCTCTTTTTCGAAATCCGTTCTTAAAAAGAATATTAAACTATGTTGGTGCCATTCCAAAGATGAAATTTAAAAATGATACGAGCACGATAAGAGGTGTACTGAAGGCTAAAAAGCATAATCGGGTTATTGGTATTTTTCCAGAGGGGAACCGTAATTGGGATGGTGACACCGAGCCGCTTATTTATTCAACCGCTAAATTAGTTAAGCTGTTGGATATCCCTGTTGTGATTACAACGATTCGCGGCGGGCATCTGACTCATCCAAGGTGGGCAGATAAACATCGGAAAGGCTTAATTTCTATCTCTTATAAAAAAGAATGGGATCAGGGAGCTTTTACTAACGATTCACCTGAAGTCATTAACCAAAAGCTAACCGAGGCGCTTTACCATAATGAAATGGAATGGCAGTCCGAGAGTAAGAGTGAATATCAGGGGAAAAATCTAGCAAACTACTTGGAGCGCCTGTTGTTTGTTTGTCCACATTGTAGAATACCTGGGCAGCTTCAATCGCATGATGACCTGTTTGAATGCCGGAGCTGTGATTATACCGTGCGTTATACATCCTTAGGAACGTTTGAGCAAGTGACATACCCTGCCTATTATTCTAATCCTCGTGATTGGAATAAATGGCAGCTTGAATTTTTGAAAGAGACTTTACTTGATCCGGATTGGCAACAGAACTGGAATGAGGCAATGCAGGACCATGTTAAGCTGTTTTTATCTTGGGATAACAAACCATTTAGGCTTATTTCTAAAGGGGATTTAAAGTGGAACAACAAAACAATCACGTTTAATGGTGATAACAAGGAAAACTATGCGTTTGCGTTTCGGGACCTGGAAGGGATTAATATTCAGTTTCATCATAAGCTGGACTTCTTTTATGAAAATCAATTTTACCGAATTGTATTTTATCAGCCCCACACCTCGGCATACAAATGGTTAATGGGAATCAAAACCGCACAGGCATTGGAATCTGAACAGACCAAGGAGGTTATCTCATGAGTAACTCCTGGTCATTTGTACTCGACTTTGCTCTTTTATCTTTTTTAATTGTTATTGCCGCTGTATTAAAAGCGAGAATTCCAGCCTTGCGAAAATTAATTGTACCAACGTCCATGATTGCGGGCTTCCTGGGGTTAATCGTCGGACCTGAACTACTGGGATGGATAAATTTTGATAAGGATTTACTTGGAAACCTGGTTTACCATCTAATGGCCATTGGCTTTATTGCTTTGTCGTTAAAAGAACGGGAAGTGGAAAACAGCCCTGCAATTATCAACTCAGGTCTTATGATCGTTTCAACATATCTCATACAGGGGTTGGTCGGTTTTGGTTTATTCATGATCCTTGTCGAAACATTTTATCCGGACTTTTTCCCAGGTGTTGGACTATTGCTGCCACTCGGATTCGGCCAAGGACCTGGACAAGCATATTCGATAGGTACACAGTGGGAAGAATTGGGACTAGTTGGTGGCGGGAACCTTGGTTTAACGATTGCCGGAATAGGCTTTATCTGGGCGACGGTTGTCGGGATTATCCTGATGAACCTATTAGCCCGCAACAAAAAATTCCAAAAAACCGAATCTGGCCCAGTCAAAACACATAAACAAATGGTCGAACGGTCCGAGCCAGATGAAATTTCATTAAGTGATGCAATCGATAAGCTAACCTATCAAATAGCATTAATTGGCTTCATTTACCTTGTTACATATTTGACTATATACGGGTTAGACAAAGTATTGACGCCACTTGGAACATTTGGAGCAACCTTTGCCCAGCTAATCATTGGATTCCACTTTTTAATCGGAAGCTTGTACGCGATGTTTTTCCGAACTGTTTTAAATCGATTAAAAAATGCTGGACTTCAGCTTGAACATTCACCGAACAACTTTTTACTGCAGCGAATTTCCGGTTTTTCGTTCGATTACATGATAACTGCATCAATAGCTGCTATTTCGATCTATGCATTACAGGAGTATGCTGTCCCGATTCTGATATTAACTACCTTAGGCGGCTTTGTAACCATCGCATTTTTACTTTGGATTGGACCGCGCGTATTTCCGGAAGACAAACTGCCAAACGTTTTAGGATTTTACGGAATGCAAACTGGTACCATATCAACTGGAATGGCACTATTAAAGGCAGTTGATCCAAAATTCCAATCCAATACAGCAGATAATATGGTGATGGGAAGTGCGACAGCAATAATGTTTGGATTTCCTTTATTACTGCTCTTAAATGTGCCAATCGTTGGTTACGTTCAGAACCAGCCAATCATGTATGTCTATACACTTATTGGGTTACTAGTTTATTTCCTGGCGCTTGTTGGGGCCTTATATTACAGGACACGGAAAACGGTGTAGTAAGTTGGAAGGAGCTGGTTCCGTTATGAGGTGCAAAACAATAATTCGCACGACAAAACACAAAGCGTTTCGCAATGGAATTCACAAAAGAATCACATTGTAATTCACAAGAAAAGGAGCTTGGATTTCCAAGCTCCTTTATATATGATAGTAATATTACCTTCTTCAACAAAAGCACCCGTTAGCGCAATAGTCTATTGAAGTTTTTCAAATAAAATCTTTTTATGTTTGTTTGCTAGTTTCAATAAACCAAATTCACCATTTTTAAT
>NZ_JAGGKK010000028.1 GCF_017873675.1 Virgibacillus litoralis
TTTACAATATTCAATTTGAACTCTTTGCTATATTTAGCCATATAAAAACACCCTAAAAGTTAGATTTTTAACTCTAACTTTTAGGGTGCAGTACCAAATTGCTATCCAATTTAATGCCCAATCTGCTCTATATTTTCCTGTTTGTGTTTCAAAAGTAATCGAAGCTTATTTATTCTACTGAAAAAATAAACGAATAAATCGGCTGGTTTCCATTGTGTATTTCAATTTCTACATCTTCATAGGTCTCTTCTATATACTTCTCGATTAATTCTACTTCTTCAGCACTTGCATCTTCACCTTGAAGAATAGTTAGAATCTCATCGTCTTCTGTAATCATTTCATTCAGCAATAATTTAACAGTTTCTATTTTATCTTGATTGGATCCTTTAATTTTTCCATCTGCAATACCCATAAAATGATTCTTTTCAATTGTAATACCATCAATTTGCGTATCACGTACAGCATATGTAACTTGACCCGTTTTAACCTGTGTACTTGCTTCTTCCATTGCTTCTTTGTTGTTCTTGATATCACTATCTGGATGAAAGGCAAGCAACGCACTTATCCCTTGTGGAATTGTCTTAGTTGGAACTACTTCAGCGCTGACTTCAGCCAGTTCTGCAGCTTGCTCGGCAGCCATTATAATATTTTTATTATTTGGTAGTATAAGTACATTTTTAGCATTAGCTTTTTCGATTGCATTTGTAATATCCTGTGTACTTGGATTCATTGTCTGCCCACCCTCAATTACAACAGACGCACCGAGGCTTTCAAACAATGAAGACAGCCCAGAACCCATAGCAACAGTTACAATTCCATATTCAGCTTGAGCTTTTGGAGTAGTCTCTTTATCTTGGCTTCCAACAATTGCTGTATGTTGTTCACGCATATTTTCGATTTTCATATTAATTAAACTACCGAAACGCTGCCCAAGAGTCATTACTGATCCAGGATATTCTGCATGAACATGAACTTTTGCTATTTCATCATCTGCCACAACAAGAAGTGAATCGCCATGCTCACTAAGTTCATTACGGAATGTTTCTTCATCAAATGGATGTTCATTTAATTTATCTTCTTCAAACTTGACCATGAACTCAGTACAGTAGCCAAATTCAATTTCAGATGTATCCATGAAATCTTGTGCAATTTTATGATGTTCGGCATTTACCATTTCTTCCATTTCTGCCGCATTAGCATCCTGTTCTGGTAATTCTTCACCTTTTAGAGCAGCAAGAAATCCTTCATAAATTGTTAAAAGACCTTGTCCACCAGAATCTACAACTCCCACCTCTTTAAGCACAGGTAAAAGATCTGGTGTACGTTTCAATGATGCCTTTGCTTCTTTAACGACTTCTTCCATTAAAGCGATTACATCTTTTTCTGTTTTTGCTTCGTTAATTGCTACTTTAGCAGCATCTTTAGCAACTGTTAAAATGGTACCTTCAACAGGCTTCATTACAGCTTTGTAAGCAGTGTCTACTCCGTTATCAAATGCATTTGCCATGTCCTTGGATGATACGGTTTCTTTATTTTCCAATCCTTTAGCAAATCCGCGAAATAATTGAGATAGAATTACACCAGAGTTGCCTCTGGCTCCCATGAGTAACCCCTTAGCAAATGCATTAGCAATTTCCGACACATTTTCACTAGTAATTTTCTTTACTTCACTTGCACCCGATGTCATCGATAAATTCATATTTGTTCCAGTGTCTCCATCTGGAACTGGAAAAACATTTAATGCATCTATTTTCTGGGCATTATTAGACAAATGGTTTGCTCCAGAGAGAACCATTTGCGTAAACGTTATGCCATTCAACGTTTGTACCTTCAAAATACTTCCTCCTCATTCGAAAAACTTGGCTTGTCACCAAGTATTAATGGCGAAAGCCTTTGTTTCACTTATACTTTAAACCACTAGAATTAAAGTGAAAGAAAAGCGTAAGCGCCTCAAGTTAATCTGTTGATTAATCTTTCTATGTTAGTTAAACAATACAAAACTTTGTTATTTGTGCGATCTTTACAATGTTCAATTAAATCAGCAGTTTAGTTTTCCAATGTATCACATGTTAGAAAACTTGGCTTATTGTCAAGCTTTTTAATGTAGATAAGCCTTAGTTACGCATATGCAGTTAAGAGGTATTTAAACTCTCTTAACTGCTCATAAAAAGACTAATCCTTTGCGACCCGGACACCTTGGATATAAATATTAACCGAGTCAATTGCCAATCCTAAGGACTTGTTTAACGTATATTTAACTTGTGATTGAACATTATGTGCTACTTCTGAAATTTTAGTACCATAACTAACAATGATATACATATCGATATGGAGATGATTTTCTTCCTGGCGTACAATTACACCCTTTGAAAAATTCTCTTTCCGAAGAATTTCAGCAATCCCATCTCTAATCTGGCTTTTTGATGCCATACCAACAATTCCATAACACTCTACTGCTGCGCCACCTGCAATTGTAGATATAACCTCATTCGTAATAGTTACTTGACCATCATTTGTATTAAGTTCAATGGACATTAATTATCCTCCTTTAATACCCAATCATTATAAGGATATTTTACTACAAGCACATTCATTTTAAAAGCTTCATACACACTTATGTAAAATTTTATCCTCTATAACAATGGATTATTTACATTGTTCTGTCAAGATATTTTTCTTTATATAATTTCCAATAACAATTGCATTCTAGCGATACATGTGATAAATTAATTAAGTAATTATATGACACATGTCAGAGTAGGAGGGATTACCATGGCTAGAAAATGTGTTGTTACTGGACGTAAAACTCGCAGTGGAAACCAACGCTCTCACGCTATGAATTCCAACAAACGTAATTGGAAGGCTAATGTGCAAAAAGTTCGTATTATGGTAGATGGCAAACCTAAACGTGTTTACGTATCTACTCGTGCCTTGAAATCCGGTAAAGTAGAGCGCGTATAAATATACCTGAAATCAGAACAACCGAACATTAGTTAATAGCTTAAAAGCATCCATTAATTTGGATGCTTTTTTAGTAGTTAAGAGAGTAATAATACTTTCTTTTTGCACAACAACTAAGAACTCAGCCATAAAATTAAGGCAAACCTTTCTAACTTTCAACCTTGTCCAAATAAAAATGAGCTTCTGCCAAATGTATTGACAAAAGCTGATTTCACCCTATTTATCTTTTTTAAAAGTACCAATGACAACTCGAACAAATCCGCCGATAAATCGTGGGAGTTTAATAGTATAAAATTTCATGAGTTCTCCGCCTCCTCTGTATATTAGAAAACTTGGCTTTCGCCAAGCTTTATGGAGAAAGCCTTAGTTGCACTTATGGGAAGAAAAGTTCTAACCTTTTCTTCCTTTTAAACAAAGCTTACATTGGAATCGTATCTGACATAGCATCACGACTCTTTATTATTAATAGTATGCCTTCTTTATACGAAAAAGTACCATAATTTGAAAGAAGCTTGTTTGATATACAGAGCGTCGACCCCCACATGATTGACTGATTTTTTAATGGGTAATAAAAGCCATCTAACGTCAATTCTTTTACATGCTGGGTATACGGAATAAAAGAAATATTCGGATATCGTTCATTTTGCTTTATTTTATAACTGCCTGGTAACGTTAATTCAAGCTGATTTTGATTATCTACAATAACTCCTTGAATACCCCGATTCATTATGGAGTAAAGTAATTGTATGTTGATTAATGCATGATCGAGACGTCCTCCGGTTACACCGAATAAATAAATTTTTTCTGGGTGTAATTCATATGCCTTTGTCAGTGCAATTTCCAAATCGGTTTGATCCTTTTCGACAGGATAAACTTCATATGAATTAGCATATGATTGTACAGTTTGTTTTTCTATATCATTTATAGAATCAAAATCTCCTACAGCATAGTTAAGCGGCATATTACCTTCTGCTAGAGTTAGAGCACCTCGATCCGCTCCAATCCATACATCCACTGTATCCTTGTATAATGAAAGATCAGGAAGTAACTCTGTTGGTCCGTTCCCCATTATTGCAACAAATGACATAACATCAATTCGCCTTTTCAATTGACTGGGTAATCTGATCTATTGCCTGACGTCGATCAGATTGCTTAAATATTGCACTTCCCGCAACTAATACATCCGCACCCGCATCAGTACATAGCTTTGCTGTGTTCTTGTTAACACCACCATCTACCTCTATTTCAAAGGACAGATTAAGTTCATTTCTCCAATCAGCAACTTGCTCGATTTTTTGTACAGCATGATGAATAAATGATTGACCCCCGAAACCAGGGTTAACCGTCATAATCAAGACCATATCAATTTCATGTAAGATATCCTTAATTGTGTCTACCGGTGTAGCAGGATTCAACACTACCCCTGCTTTAACACCATTATCTTTAATTAGCTGTATTGTCCTATGCAGATGTCTGCTTGCTTCCTGATGAACTGTTATTATTGAAGCACCAGCTTCAGCGAACATCGGAATGTACGCATCAGGATTTTCAATCATTAAGTGAACATCCAATGGTAATTTTGTTTTTGGTTTTATTGCTTCAACTATTAATGGACCAATTGTAATGTTTGGAACAAAATGACCGTCCATTACATCAACATGGATATAATCCGCCCCACCTTGTTCAACATTCTGTATTTCATCTCCTAGTTTTGAAAAATCAGCTGACAATATGGAAGGTGCTATTTTTACCATAATTAATACCTCGGCTTTCTTGAGTTAATTTCATTTAAAAAACTTATATAGTGCTCATACCGCTTATTTGAAATCTCACCTTTTTCAACAGCTTGTTTCACAGCACATTTTGGTTCTTTGTTATGCATACAGCCCCGAAATTTACAATAAGGCTTTTGCTCGTTTATTTCTGGAAAGCATTCATCTAATTCATTTGCTTCAATTTCATTGAAATCCAGTGTGCTAAACCCAGGTGTATCAGCTACTAACCCATCAGCCACTTCTACCAATTCAACATGTCTTGTTGTGTGTTTACCTCTTCCAAGACTCTTTGAAATATCATCTGTCTTTAATTGCAGTAATGGATTAATTGCATTTAAGAATGATGATTTTCCAACACCGGACTGACCGGCAATAACAGATACATTATTGGAAAAATAAGTTTCCAGCTTACGTAATTCATCTAGGTTTTCTTTGGAAGACAGTAATTCAACTTCATAGCCTATTTGCTGATACTCCCTTACATAGCCATCAATTAACTGTCGTTGCGATTCAGAGATAATATCCTTCTTCGTAACAAAAACGATTGGCTTAATCCCCTTCGATTCAATTAAGACAAGAAACCGATCTAATAACAAAGGATTGAAGTCTGGCATCGTAGCAGAACTAACAATGATGGCTTGATCAATATTCGCAACTGGCGGTCGTATCAACTCGTTCTTTCTTGGCTTTACTTCCAGCACATAGCCCTCGTCAGGATTATTCTTATCAAAAACTACGAAATCTCCAACTAGTGGGGTTATGTTTTTTTTGCGAAAAATACCTCTTCCTCTGCATTGGTGCACTTCACCATCAGACTTCACATAATAGAACCCACTTATCGCCTTTATAATTCTGCCTTCTGCCATTTACTCACCTTCTACATCTTCATATCGAATCGATTTGTCAATATATACATTTCCATCACGTACTACTTTATATTGTGCAATACTATCTGGGTTTATGGTTAATGTAATGCTATATTCCTTGTCTTCGGTTATCGTTTCATCTATTGCAACATCTGATATCTTACGGTTAGCATCACCAATATAGATTTTAACATTCTGCTTTACTGGTTCATCCTGGTTCTCTGACTCTTGACTATCAGGATTATAAACAACAGTGAAAGTTTCAGAATGGTTTTTAGGCGGTTTTTCCTCAGCACCTTTGGAAATATACAATTTGACTGTATCACCTTTCTCCATTTCGGTTCCAGTCGCGGGGTCCTGGCGGATAACTTCGCCCTCAGATACAGTCTCTGAATATTCTTCTTCTATATTTGCAGATAATCCTTGATCTTCTAAAGCTGCTATTGCCTGTTGCTCTTCCATCCCCTCAAGGTAATCCAATGAAATTGGTTGTGGACCTTTACTTACTTCGAATATTACATTTGTCTCACTTGGCACAACTTCTGTACCTGGTGACGGTTCAAGTTGATCAATAATATCCCCTTCAGGTATATTTTCATCTGTTTTTTCAATTTGTCTAAATTCCTTATATCCTTTAGCTTCCAGTAGAGATTTAACCTGATTATAGTCTTCACCTACATAATCACCAAATGCCACTTTCTCTTTACCCTGGCTAACAAATATTGTAACGAGTGATTCTTCTTTTACTGTACTTCCGGTCTGTGGATTTGTTTTGATAACAATATCCTCTTCAACATCCTCTGAATACATTAACTCACGCTCAGTTTCTAAATTAAGATCTCTAAGTTCAGTTAGTGCCTCTTCATATTCCATATTTGTAACTTCAGGAATAACGACATCTTTTGGCTGAAGTAAATTAGAAATTATGAAGTAAGCTGCTACTCCTAATCCAAATAAGGTAAATAATATAATGAAAAAAATAATCCATTTTTTCTTTCGCTTTCGATTTCCTGTTTTAGAATCAGATTGAGTATCACTATTATTGGTGAAATTTTTGGTACCTTCGTTTGCTTGATGGACAATTGTATCATCATGTACATTATCCTGAAGGTGATTATCAGTAATAATGGGAATTGCTTTTGTTTCTTCTCCCGCTTCACTAGGCGGTACATACTTTTCTTCATCAATTCTATCCGGATCGAGTGCAGTTTCTAGTCCATCTTCTAATTCATATACCGTATCATAACGATGAAATGGATCCTTCGCAGTTGCCTTAAGGACAATATTTTCAACACTTTGGGGTACATCTGGGTTAAACCTTTTTAAAGAAGGCGTATCATTCTGTAAATGTTTTAATGCTATGGAGACTGGTGATTGACCTGAAAATGGTAAACGTCCTGACAACAATTCAAATAAAACAATTCCCAGTGAATAGACATCTGATTTTTTGGTTGCCATACCGCCACGCGCTTGTTCTGGTGACAGATAATGCACAGAACCAAGGATTGAATTCGTCTGTGTAAGTGAGGTTGCACTCAATGCCACAGCAATACCAAAGTCAGTCACCTTCACCCGTCCATAAGAGTCTATTAGAATATTTTGGGGCTTTATATCCCGGTGTACAATATCGTTAGCATGTGCATGTGAAATTGCTGCTGTCACTTGTTTCATGATATCCAATGCTTCTTGTACGTCTATTGGACCATAACGTTGTATGTATTCTTTAAGCGTCATCCCGTCCACATATTCCATAACCATATACAAAATATGGTCCTCTTCACCTACATCATATATGTTTACGACATTTGGATGTGAGAGGCTCGTTGCTGACTGTGCCTCACGGTCAAAACGGGCAATAAATTCTTCATCATTTGCATAATCCAAACGTAATACTTTAACCGCAACATCACGATTTAAAATCGTATCATTCGCTAGATAAACATTGGCCATCCCACCACCGCCAATAGTTTCCCCAATCTGATAACGATCATTTAACATGTGACCTTTTAACACTACGACTCACCTTCTTTCTCTGTTGAATCATGGTGTACAATAACGAGGGAGATATTATCCTCCCCACCTCGTTCGTTTGCAAGTTTAATCATCTCATGTCCGGATGCTTCCAGTCCTTTTTCCAGTTGAGTAAACTCAAATAGTTCTTCATCTGTTACCTTATTCGTTAAGCCATCAGAACATAGCAAAAGTTTATCGCCATGTTCCCAGCCAATTGATATTGTGTCAGCTTTAATGTTTATGTCAGTACCCAATGCCTTTAATAATACATTTTTTCGAGGATGTTGTTCTGCATCATCTTTACTGATTTGCCCTGATCGAACGAGTTCATTAACTAAAGAGTGATCCTCGGTTAACTGCTTAAATCCAGTTTCATTTAATATGTAACCACGGCTATCCCCAACATGTGAAATGGTTGCAAAATCTTCTGTACAAATAGCTATAACAACAGTTGTCCCCATACCCTGGCATTCTTCATTGGTTTTTGCCTGCTCAAAGATGGAATTGTTAATTTCCTGTACTGATTTTGATAACCATACTTCGGTTTCTTCAGGAGTAGTTAACTGTTTACATTCCTGCCATTTTTTCTGAATAACTGCTGTTGCCATTTGACTAGCTACATCACCTGCTTGATGTCCCCCCATACCGTCAGCTACAATTGCCAGCATTTGATCACTCTGATTATAAAAGACTCCACCGGAATCCTCATTATGGTTTCTGATTTGACCCTTATCTGTAAGAAATTTCCCTTTCATCCTATCACCCCATAAAGCAGTGCTATTGTTTAATAGCAAAATTTGATTAAACCTTTGTAAGTCTTGTTAGAAAAAAGCCATCTGTGTAAAACGTTTGTGGATATATCTGCAAGCCCATCTCTGTTATCCCTGGTGAACCTGTTATTATCTCTGGCAGATCTTCAAACAAGGACGTATCTAAGATGAAATCGGAGTTTTTCTCTAAAAAGGCCTCAACTACATCTTCATTTTCATTTTTATCTACTGTACAAGTACTGTAGATTAACAATCCACCTTTTTTTAACAATGGTGCTATATGTTCCATTATATCACTTTGAATTTCTGATAATTGGTAGATATCATTTTCCTGTTTATTATATTTTATGTCTGGCTTCCCTCGGATAACACCTAGCCCTGAACATGGGGCATCAACAAGAATCCTGTCAAAACTTTCGTCTTCATATTTTTCTTGTAATTTTCTTGCATCGCCTTGTTTAGCATCAATTATCGTTAAATCCAATATAGCAGCTTTGTCATTAATTAGTTTTGTCTTCTTGGCATGCAAGTCATAGGCATCAATCGACCCTTGGTTTTCCATTTTTTCTGCGATATGTGTAACTTTACCACCAGGTGCACTGCAAGCATCCAACACGTCCATTCCAGGTTTAACATGAAGCATTTCTGCAACAAGCATGGAAGTTTGATCTTGGATTGTTAGATACCCTTCAGAAAATAACGTCGTCTTTAAAATATTTCCCTTATCGATAATAATTCCCTGACTCGAAAATTCGGACTCTCGTGTTTCAAATCCGAGTTTATCTAGCTCGTCCATTGCATCTTGTCGAGAGATTTTCAGAGGCTGTACACGTACAGTTAATGCTTTTCTCTTAAGATTGGCGTGGCACATATCGCGTGTAATATCATTGCCATACATCGAAATCCAACGCTCTACAAGCCACTCTGGATGACTTGTTTCAATTGAAATACGCTTAGAATTACTTTCTATTGTTGATGTATCAGGTACTCCTTTTCGTTGAACACTTCTAAGAACTCCATTTACAAATGAAGCAATTCCTTTATGCCCCCTCGTCTTAGCAATTTCAACAGCTTCATGAATAACTGCGTGATCAGGCACCTTATTTAAAAAAGTCATTTGATAGACAGACATCCTAAGTACCATTCTGACCCATGGTTGTATTTTTTTCTTTTTGTCAATAAAAGCCCCTAAATAGTAATCTAACGTTAACTTACGCTGAATAGTACCATAGACAATTTCAGTTAAAAGTGATTCATCTTTTGGTTCAATTTTTCTTGACTTAATTTCATTATTTATTAACAAATGGCTATAGCCACTATCCTGCTCTATTCGTAACAGCAAATCAACGATAGCTTTTCTTACTTGATAGTTACTCATTTAATCACCCATTTTCATGCCTGTTTTTATACGATCAGAAGATCCCTGAAGGTATTGCTTAACGGTCATACGTTTTTTTCCTGCTGGTTGAATTTCAGTAATTCGAACTCCTTTTTGATTACCACATACTACTATAAAAGCTTCGTCGTCAATAATACCTACAATTTCCCCTGGAGATCCCTCATATTCCGTATCATCCGGTTCACCCCACCAGATTTTCATCACATTATTTTGATAAGTCGTAAATGCCACCGGCCAAGGATGCAACCCTCTAATTTGATTATAAACCGCATCATTACTTTTATTCCAATCTATTTTCTCCTGTTCACGCTTTATGTTGCTTGCGAATGTTGCTTCTTCGTCATTCTGTTTAGTTGGTTGTAAACTGTTATCGAATAATCGCGGCAAAGTATCAATTAGTAGGCTTGCCCCTGTTCTGGATAACTTATCATGCATTGTCCCAACATTATCCACTGCTGTTATTGGCTCAGGCCGCTGTGTAAGTATGTCACCTGCATCAAGCTTTTCAACCATGTACATAATTGTTACACCTGTCTCTTCTTTACCTTGCATAATAGCATAATGGATTGGAGCACCACCTCTTAATTCAGGTAATAATGAAGCATGTACATTAATACAGCCAAACTTAGGTGCCTTCAACAGTTCATTTGGTAACAGTTGTCCAAATGCTGCAGTTACTATTAAATCAGGCTCATACGCGAGTATTTTTGTATATTCATCTTTTAATTTTACTGGCTGAAATACGGGGATTTCATGTTTTTCGGCTTCCGCCTTTACTGGAGTTGGTGTTATTACTTTTTTCCTGCCTTTTGGACGGTCTGGTTGTGTCACAACTAAGACGATTTCATACTCCGCCTGTACTAGTGATTGTAGAATTGGTACTGAAAAATCCGGTGTACCCATAAAGACAATTTTTTTCATCAGCTAGTACTCCTTTCTACATCAATTGATACGGTTGCATGTCTACTGTAATCAAAAGATCATTTTTTCGAACCTCATCATCAAATTGACGAATAATTTTTCTGATTAATGTTCTTAAATTCGGTTCATTCTTGTATTTTATCATGCATTGATAGCGATATCTATCTTTCATACGTGCTATTGGAGATGGTGTAGGACCTAAGACAACGGTCCCCTCATTACTGATATTATTCAGGAGCAACTGAGCAATCTGCTGTGCTGATTGAACAACTTTAACGTGATTTTGATGCGAGACTGTAATTAGTGCAAGAAAAACATATGGCGGATATTGAAAGGTTTTTCGAGTACTCATTTCATTTTTATAAAATTGCATAAAGTTATAGTTACTTGCTAGTTCAATACTATAGTGCTCTGGTGTATATGTTTGGATAATTACTTCACCAGGCAAATCGTGTCTGCCGGCCCGACCACTTACTTGAGTCAACAGTTGAAAGGTTTTTTCAGAGGAACGAAAGTCTGGTAAATGCAACATGGAGTCAGCAGTTAAAACGCCAACTAATGTTACGTTTTCAAAATCAAGACCTTTTGCAATCATTTGTGTTCCTAATAATATATCTGCTTCCTTATCAGCAAATTGGTTAAGTATTTTTTCGTGAGACCCTTTTCTTCTGGTTGTATCGACGTCCATCCTAACTATTCGTGCTTCTGGAATCAACTGTGTCAATGATTCTTCAATCCGTTGTGTTCCAGTTCCAAAAAACCGGATTAAGTCACTTTTGCATGATGGGCAACTTGTCGGCATTGGTTCTTCATATGAACAATAATGACACTTTAATTGTCTGCTGTTTTTATGGTATGTAAGTGCAATATCACAATGTGGACATTCATTTACATGACCACAGTCTCGACACATAACGAACGTAGAATACCCTCTTCTGTTTAATAACAGTACAATTTGTTCCCCCCGTTGAATGCGCTGTTCTATATTTTCTTTTAAACTTCTCGAGAACATCGAACGATTTCCTTCGTGGAGCTCGTTTCGCATATCAACGATATTAACCTTAGGCATCTCTTTTTCATTTGTTCGTTTCGATAACGTAGCTAGTTTATATACACCTTTTTGCGCTCGTGCAAATGATTCGAGAGTTGGGGTTGCACTTCCCAATATAACTGGACAACGGTGATTCTCACCACGGAAAATAGCTACATCTCGTGCATGATAGCGTGGCTGATCCTCTTGCTTATAGCTATTTTCATGCTCTTCATCAATAATTATGATTCCAAGATTTTCAAACGGAGCAAAAATAGCTGACCTTGCTCCAACAACAACTTGTACTTCTTTTCGATGAATACGTCGCCACTCGTCATATTTCTCTCCGTTTGATAGCGCACTATGTAATACTGCTACGTTTGATCCAAATCTTCCTTTGAATCGTTTCACCATCTGAGGTGTAAGTGAAATTTCCGGTACAAGTACAATTGCTTCCTGCCCTTTTTCAATCACATCCTGAATTGCCTGCAGATAAATTTCAGTTTTACCGCTTCCTGTCACACCATGAATCAGGAAAACATCATGCTTTTCATCTCTAATATGTTCTTTTATCGGGACAATTGTCACTTGCTGCTGCTCTGTTAAGGTCAAAGCAGTTGTCTGTTCGAACGATTTATCGTCATATGGATTTCGGTAGATCTCTTTCCTTGTTGATGCTAGCAATTCTTTATCTAACAAGGTCTTAATAGTAGAACTAGTTGTATTAAATTTTTTGATTAGTACGCTTTGTTCTATTTCCTGTTGGTTATCGATGAAAAAGCTAAGCAGCTCTTTTTGTTTTCTAGCATTTTTGGATAAATCCTCAATTGCCTCTTCCAAAAGATGTGGTTCACGATTAGGCATAATCATTGTGACATGTTTTTTGGTTATTTTCGACTTCACAAGATAGTTAACAACGACATCACCATCCTGTACCGCTTTTTGAATTTGTGAATAGCTAACTGTTGAGCCCTCTAACTCTTCGTATGTAATAAAGTCACGTCCCGCGAATAAGGATTCCAGTTCATCTGATAAAGGATCCTCCGTCACTCGTTCCAATTCTTTTTTATATTGTGCTTTCAGAACCTGTGGAAGCATGGCCTGAAACGCAGTTATATATAGACTTAATGTCTGGTTTGCCATCCATTTACCCAAGCCTAATAATTCATCTGTTAGAACTGGCGTTAAATCAAGGACATCACTGATATACTTTAGTTTATCAAAAGATGATTCACCTGTTCGCTCGACAACAAACCCCATTATCTTCCTGGGTCCAAATGGTACAATAACACGCATTCCTACCGTTAAAATGTCCTGAAATTGCTCTGGAATCTTATAGTCAAACGTTTGATTGATTGAACTGGCTGGAACATCTACTATCACCTTAGCTATATTCACTTTACTTCATCCTTCATATCACGAGCAATAAAGGCCATTAACCGATTAGCGACTTCATATTTAGATGTTAAAGAAACCTCTTCTGGCTGCTGCGATTTATTTACATAGGTTACGATATTTGTATCCCCGCCAAATCCTGCTCCGTCAACCGAAACATCATTAATGACAATAGCATCCAAGTGTTTTTTATGTAATTTACTAATACCATGCTGAAGTGCATTTGATGTTTCAGCTGCAAATCCTACTAAAAATTGATCCTGCTTCACATCACCAAGGGATTGAAGGATGTCTTTTGTTCTCTCCATCTCAACCTGCCAATCATTAGGCTGCTTCTTCATTTTCTCATCATAAATTTGTTTTGGACGATAATCAGCTACTGCTGCCGCCTTAATCACAATATCATTTGACTGAAATTGCTGATGCATTGTCTCAAACATTTCTGCTGCAGTTGTTACATTGATTCTATTTATATTTTTATTAGAGGTTTCAAGATTTACAGCACCCGCGACCAGCGTTACTTCCGCCCCCATATTCGCAGCAGCTTCAGCAATGGCAAATCCCATTTTGCCAGATGATTTGTTTGTGAAATAACGAATAGGATCAACTTTCTCCTGAGTTGGGCCAGCTGAAACCAAAACTTTTTTACCAGTAAATAATGTATTGCTTTTCTGGTGTTCTATGACAGCATCAATAATACTCTCCGGCTCTTCCAATCGTCCTTTTCCAACGTATCCACACGCAAGATAACCTGCACCAGGCTCAATAAAATGATATCCCCATTTATCCAGCTGTCTCATATTTTTGATTACTGCAGGGTTCGCGTACATATGAACATTCATAGCTGGAGCGATGTAAATGCTGGCCTGAGTCGCAAGTAAAGTGGTTGAAAGCATATCATCAGCAATACCATTGGCCATTTTTCCGACCATATTAGCTGTAGCCGGAGCAATTATCGCAATATCCGCCCAATCAGCTACATCAATATGAGCTATTTTAGCAGGATTTTTTTCATCAAATGTATCTGTATAAACAGGATTTCTGGATAAAGCCTGAAATGTTAGAGGTGATACGAACCTTGTTGCGCTTTCTGTCATCATCACCTTAACATTTGCACCCTGCTGCGTTAATTTACTTGTTAACGCACATGCTTTATATACAGCGATGCCACCTGACACTCCCAAGAGTATATTTTTATTCTGTACCATACCTGCACCCCTTACCTTACTCAAAGTTACTTTTCCTAGTTATAACATAATAATTGATTGTTATTAATTATGTGCTCCTGTACCAGTATTAATAAATTTATACTTTCCCACATGCCAAACAAAACCCCCGCAATTGTCTGAATAGCGAGGGTCGTTGTGATTATTTACTATCTTCTTCTTCTTTTACAAATAACTTTTCTGCGAGAATTTCTTCAAGTGCAACCCCAACAAGCTTATGCGATTTTGGGTTTTCGATTAACATATCTTTTGCGTGACGCATTTCTCTTGCCCGTCTTGCAGATAACGTTACAAGGGTATATTTTGATTTAATCTTTTCCTGCAGTTCATCAATTGATGGCTCTAACATCATTTCATTTCATCCTCCAATAACTGTTTATATTGTTTTGCAATTCGATCCCGTTTACAGTGCTCACTTTGAATAATGGATTGTATTTTTGAAACTGCTGAATCGACATGATCATTTACGACAACATAGTTATAAGCATCCATCATTTCAATTTCTTTCCGCGCTTCACGTAATCGCTGCAAAACTAATTCCTTGGACTCTGTTCCACGACTGACAATTCGATTCTTCAATTCTTCCAAACTAGGCGGGAAAAGAAAGATAAATACACCTTCCGGGAAGTTTTCCTTCACCTGCAGAGCCCCCTGAACTTCTATTTCAAGAAAGACGTCATGACCAGCTTCTAGTGTATCTTCAACATATTTTCTTGGAGTCCCATAATAATTATTAACAAATTGAGCATATTCTAACAGCTGTTTTTCTTCTATCAGCGTTTCAAACTCTTCTTTTGACTTATAAAAGTAATCAATGCCTTCAGTTTCGCCAGCTCGTTTCTCCCTTGTTGTCAAGGAAATAGAATATTTTAAGTCATTTGCTTTCGCAAAAAGTTCTCGCCTAACCGTTCCTTTCCCCACACCTGATGGACCGGATAGTATAAACAATATACCCTTTTCATCAATCAAAATAGTTCCTCCTAGTCATTCATCTGAAATTTCTTCATGACTTAAAACACGTTGTCCAACAGTTTCAGGCTGAACAGCAGATAAAACAACATAATCACTATCTGTAATGATTACCGCTCTGGTACGTCGTCCATAAGTCGCATCTACCAGTTTATTATTATCACGTGCCACGGTTATAATTCGCTTTATCGGTGCCGATTCCGGTGATACAATCGAAATTATTCGATTGGCAGAAACGACATTACCAAACCCTATATTAATTAATCGTAAGCTCAAAATTGCTCCCCCTTATGTATACTAGCCTTAGTAGCTTGTTAATTATGAAATTGCTCCTCTTTCTATGATATAGTTCTTTTCTCTCTATATAATACGACTATTATAAGTAAAATGGAATGCAAAATTCAAATGTTTACTCTATATTTTGAATTTGTTCTTTAATTTTCTCTATTTCACTTTTCAATGAAACAATCCATATCCCTATTTTAGCATCTGTGGATTTCGATCCGACAGTATTTGCTTCACGATGCATTTCCTGCATAATAAAATCCAGTTTACGTCCTATCGCATCATTCAGTCCAATTGTATCAAAAAAATGATCAATATGACTCTGAAGACGGGTGATTTCCTCCGTTATGTCACCTTTCTCGGCCAAAAGCGCAATTTCCTGATTTATACGTGTCTGGTCAATTATATCATTTTCACCAACATAATTGTTAATACGAGACTGGATACGGTCACGATACTCCTCAATCACACTTTCACGACGGGTTTGCAGATTAGAAACAATCTCTTGGATAACAAGCATTCTATTATTTACATCCTTAATCAAAAAGGTTCCTTCTTCTTCCCGCATCTGCAGTAATTGTTCACATGCTCGCGTAATACTTGTTGTGATGGAATCTCTCAATTCTTCGGAATAATTCTCAACTTCCTGTACTGAAAGTAAATCAGGAATTTCCGACATGATTGTAACTGGGATATCTCCAGCAAGATTATATCGTGCTTTGGCACTTCTGATTTGGTCTATATACTTGTCCATCAACTCCCAGTCAGTATAAAGTTCTCTTTGGACAAGTCCATCTCCTTGAATATTTATATATACTTCCATTCTACCTCGTTGAAAGTAAGATTGAAGTATTCTTTTAATTTTATCCTCCAAAAACAATAAAGAACGAGGAGTTTTTGCAGTGAATTCCAAAAAGCGGTGATTCACACTCCGTATTTCTACGGTCACAGTCGTATTACCAAGGTGAAATACATCCTGACCATACCCCGTCATACTCATTACCATATTTATCACATCCATTTAATTAGAAACACTTTATTTCATAATTATAACAGTCCTTTACAAAAAAATAAAAAACCTTCTATTAAATTGCTGAATGAAACAGTTTTGAAGTATCAACCAGATGTAATGGAATTGATATTGATGATTATCGTCTTGATGTGACACAGTATTAAAATAATTTATGTGCGATGACATCGCTCCGGATATACACTACGCGTACCTAGGGCGGCTGTTGAGCCCTCACAGGGAGCGATACTCGCGATCGAGACAGACTAAGTACGCCACATACTTTAGCAACGTCTGCACTAGCACGTCCTATGCGTCGGAGGCTCGTGATGAGCCCTTGGTGCGCGAGTATATTCCAATTGCGTGGTTATGTCCCAGCCGCTAAAAAAAGCGATTCAATTAAGGCTACAAATTGAAGTTTTGTACGCCACAACTGAACCACTTTTTTAATTTAAGTGCTCTTACAATTATTTTTTTGTAAATCCAAATAAAACGGTCGGTAGCGAGCTTAAAACAAGAATTAACATCCAGTCCCTAACATTTAGAAATGTCGTATGGAAGATTGGCTGCAACGGCTCCCAATAGATAACAACTAGCAACAATAGAAGTGATGAAAGTACTGCTAAAACCAAATATTTATTTTCAAAAGGATTGCGGGCAAAAACAGAATTTTCACTTCGGCAGTCGAAAACGTGAATTAACTGAGCCATAACCAATGTTGTAAATGCAATAGTTTGTCCATAAATCAAATTATCCGGGTTATCCTGGTACGTCATCATAAACGCAATCAATGTAATAACACCAATTAATATGCCTCTGCTAATTATTTTAAAGCCCAATCCCCTGGCAAATATCCCTTCCCTTGGATTTCTGGGCCCCCTTCGCATCACATCACCTTCTGATTGATCCAGTCCAAGGGCCATCGCGGGAAGCCCATCTGTTACAAGGTTAACCCATAATATTTGTACTGGAACCAATGGTAAAGGGAGTGCTAATAACATAGCAAAGAGCATAACAAGAATTTCACCAACATTTGATGCTAAAAGATAACGAATAAATTTCCGGATATTTTCGTATATATTCCTTCCTTCACTAATTGCTGATTTGATTGTCGCAAAGTTATCATCCATTAGTACTAACGATGAAGCCTCTTTTGTTACATCTGTTCCGCTTCTTCCCATACTAATTCCAATGTCACTTGCTTTTATAGCTGGCGCATCGTTTACACCATCCCCAGTCATTGCGACAATATGACCTTTTTCCTGAAAAGCTTGGACAATCTTTAATTTATGCTCTGGAGTAACACGAGCAAATACGTAAACCTGATCGATGACATCACGAAGTTCTGTGACAGACATTTGGTTTAGTTGGTATCCGTCCAAAACCAATCCATTTTCAGGTAGCAGGTTCAGGTTAACCGCAATTGCACGAGCTGTTTTTTCATGGTCGCCAGTAATCATTACTGTCTTAATGCCAGCATCCCGACATTCCATAATAGCTGTTTTTACTTCTTTTCTTGGCGGATCCATCATTCCGCATAATCCAACAAACGTTAAATCCTTCTCCAATGTTGCTGTATTAAGAGGATCATCTTTTGAAATTGGCTTCATGCCAATCGCTATCGTTCGTAACGCCTTTTGAGCCATGTTGTTAATTTCATCGTCAATTGTTTGCTTGTCTTCAGAACGCAATAACTTGCGACCACTTTCATCTAAAAAGAAAGCAGAACGTGGAAGCAACACGTCAGGCGCACCTTTCGTTATTAGAAACCGCATATGATTTTCATCTTCAATAACCATACTCATTCTTTTACGATCAGAATCAAATGGGATTTCTTTAATAATATGGAAATTGTCATTTACTTGAGGTGATAACCCAAGCTTTCTTGCAGCTACTAACAATGCTCCATCTGTTGGATCTCCGTCAACAATGTATTTTCCTTTTTTAACTTGTAATGACGCATTATTGCATAGCAGCCCATATAAGAGCATTGATTCCAAATTAGGGAAATCACGATCGACTTTTTCTTTGTTTACAAAAAAATCACCCTGTATATTGTAGCCATCACCTGTTACATATAAGTTTTTCCCATTTACATAGACTTCTTTTACCGTCATTTGGTTTTCAGTCATTGTGCCAGTCTTATCAGAACAGATAACAGAAGCGCATCCCAATGTTTCTACTGCAGACAGTTTTCGAACAATCGCTTTTTTCTTAATCATTCGCTGAACACCCAATGATAATGCAACAGTTACAATTGCAGGTAGTCCTTCAGGTATAGCAGCAACCGCTAAAGACACTCCAGCAAGAAACATATTATATAAAGGATGACCTTGGTAAACACCAACAAAGACAACTAATGCAGTTAAAAAAAGGGCAACGACAATCAGGATTTTCCCCAGTTCTGTAAGCTTATGCTCTAATGGAGTGATTGTCTTCTTTGTCTTAACCATTAATGATGCAATTTGACCCATTACTGTATTCATACCGGTTCCAACTACGATACCTAATCCTGATCCTCTTGTAACCAATGTTCCCATAAAACCCATGTTGACCTGGTCCTGAGCATCAAGGTGGTCTTTTCTAATCGCAGTAGCATGTTTCATTACTGGAATTGATTCACCAGTCAGTGCTGATTCTTCTGTTTCCATACTATTTGACCGTGTTATACGTATATCAGCAGGAATTCGATCACCGCTGTTAATACGCAGTACGTCACCCACAACCACATCTTGGGATGGGATTTTTTCCCACTTCCCATCACGGAGAACATTCGCTACAGGAGCAGACATCTCTTTTAATTTAGCAAGTGATTTTTCTGCTTTTTGTTCTTGAAAAAAACCAAGAAAACTATTCACTAAAACGATCACCATAATCGCTATTGCATCAACATATTCACCAAGTAAACCAGCAATTAAGGTTGCAGCAAGAAGAACCAGAACCATGAAATCCTGGAATTGTTTGAAAAAGATCAACCACTTAGATGTGTTTTTTTCAGTTTCTAGTTTATTTGCACCGAATTCTTTTCTGCGTTGTTCCACTTGTTTTTCTGCAAGTCCGCGATTTGTCGTAACATGTAATTTTTGTTCTACATGGTCTACATCTAACTGATACCATTTCACACTGCATTCCTCCAAATTCATCTACATGCACTATAGTTAAACGCAATCTTTATACGATATCTATGCAGACTCGTCCCAAAAAATGCTATAATTGAATCAAAAGTGGAAGTGCCCGTTTAAGAATGTATTTTATTTTGATTCTTTTTTAAATTTTGTTACGCTTGGCTACTGGCAGTTGACTGCGTCGTAATATGAAAGAATGCGTGAGTGCTATGACACCGCTTCGGAAATTACACTTCGCGCACCTTAGGGCAACGCTTCAGCTTTATCGGAAGCAAAAACCGCTTCCTGCGGGATCTTCAGCTGTTGCTATTCTCGCAGGAGTCTCCGTGTATTCCTCCGCTGGGGTTTTGCTCACAAATAAGAAATGCTTTCTTACTGCATAATTGCAAAATCAACAAATCTGTATCGTACGAAAAGCGAGTATATTCCAGCTGTGTATTCATAGAGCTACACTACTAAATAATACAAATCAGTTACCCAACTCTGTTCTGTGCCAGAGTATTTAGACGCCAAAAACAACAATTCTTTAAAAAATAGCCCTACTTTAAGAAAGCAAGAGGTGATTACATGCCATTTGATGGAATCGTTACACGAGCAGTAACGAATGAACTAAATTCAACGATAACCCCAGGAAAAATCACGAAAATTTATCAGCCAACTTCGACAGAGTTAGTTTTCACCATACGAAGTCAAGGCGAAAACCATACATTGCTATTGTCAATACATCCTGTATATGCACGGTTACACTTAACAAAAGATTCCTATAAAAACCCAAAAGAACCTTCGATGTTTTGTATGTTGCTTCGTAAACATTTATCCGGTGCAGTAATTGAATCCATTGATCAATACGGAATGGAGCGTATTGTAACTTTTTCGATTCAAGCACGAAACGAAATTGGCGACATGACGACGAAAAAACTTGTAATCGAGCTAATGGGCAAACATAGTAACGTTATGCTTGTTGATGGTGAAAAGGGACATATCCTTGATAGTTTAAAACATGTATCTATCTCGCAAAACCGCTATCGTACGATACTGCCCGGTCATGATTATAAACTTCCGCCAAGTCAGGATAAGCTGAATTTATTGGAGATTGACAAAGAAACATTTGTTCGAAAACTTGATTTTAACGCTGGAAAAATGGATACTCAAATTGTCCACACGTTAATAGGTGTTTCTCCTTTAATTGGAAAAGAAATCGTCCATCAGGCAAAGCTTGGGTCATCCGAGACCTATAAAACCAGGTTTGAAGCCACGCAGAAACTGATACTGGATAATAGCTATACACCAACTATTTACCGGGACAAAAAAGAAGATTTCCATGTACTCCCAATATCTTTTCTTGACGGTCAAGAAGAAGTGTTTTCAGACACAAACCACATGCTTGATAATTTTTATTCCGGCAAAGCTGAGAGAGATCGTGTGAAGCAGCAGGCAAAAGATCTTTATCAGTTTATAAAAAATGAAAAAGATAAGAATCAACGTAAACTAAAGAAACATGAAAAAACCATTAGGAAAGCTGAAGGTGCTGACCGTTATCAACGGTTGGGTGAACTATTAACAGCGAATATGCATCAAGTAAAACAAGGTGATAAAACAGCTACGGTTATCGATTATTATGATCCAGAACAAAATGAAATGATAATCGAATTAAACCCAAATAAGACACCTAGTGAAAATGCGCAAGGCTTTTTCAAAACATATCAAAAATTAAAAACTTCCATGAAGAAAGTAAAACAGGAAATTAAAAAAGCAAATAACGAAATAGCCTATCTGGAGCAATTGCTTCAGCAAATAGATTCCGCACGTGAGGCTGACATTGAAGAAATCCGAGATGAGCTTCGTGAAGAAGGGTATCTAAAGAGACAAAAACAAGGAAAAAAGAGAAAAAAACAAGTTAAACCTGAACCAGAAAAGTTTATCGCAACTGATGGGACACCAATTCTTGTAGGAAAAAATAATAAACAAAATGAATATGTAACAATGAAGCTTGCACATCGTGATGATATTTGGCTGCATACGAAAGATATACCTGGATCTCATGTCATTATTCGCGACAAGGAGCCTAGTGACGATACATTGCTTGAAGCAGCACTGCTTGCCGCATTCTTCAGTAAATCACAGCAATCATCATCAGTACCTGTTGATTATACGAAAATTCGTCATGTGAAAAAGCCGAATGGTGCTAAACCTGGTTATGTTACCTACGACAACCAGAAAACGTTATTTGTAACACCAGATCAAGCTACCGTAGATAAACTAAAAAACGGATAATCCCGAACTGGATTATCCGTTTACTTTAATTTGAGCTTTAAGAAACTGCTTTAGGATTTAGAGTTACTTCAACATTTCCACGAGTTGCTTTGGAATAAGGACACACTTGATGGGCATCTTCAGCTAATTCCTCTGCCTCTTCAGGGCTAACGCCTTCAATATTAATATTAAGAGTTACCTCAATTTTAAAACCATCATCCTCAGGGTCCTTGCAGAAGCTGACTTCAGCAGTAGTTTCTGAGTCAATTTTCTTTTTTTGCTTGGAGGCAACTAAGTTAAGCGCTCCGTCAAAACATGCTGCGTATGTTGCTGCAAAAAGCTGTTCTGGATTTGATCCTTTTTCACCTTTATTATTTGGCGGATTTACCAAGTTTAAGTCAATTAAACCGTCATCTGATTTTACATGCCCGTCACGTCCATTTTTTGCCGTAGCCTTTGATGTAAATATAACTTCACTCATCTTAGAACACACTCCTTTATTTATATTTAGTATGTTCCTGTTTTTTCTTCTTATTAAACATCTTAATTGTTTATACTTACTTATTAAACTTTCGCAGCTTAAGCTCGTAAACCATGAAGAAATAAGAAAAACTGAAGATACACTTCTTGAGTTTAATTTGGATCAACGGTACGTAATTGGTATATAATGCGACATACTGTGGAAAAAATTTCAGTCCTAGGACACCGCTTCGGAAATACACTTCGCGCACCAAGGGCGGCTGATGAGCCTCCTTGCTCCTACGTCGCTGCGTAGTCTCATCTAGGCCTCAGCTCCCACAGGAGTCTCCGTGTATTTCCTCCGCTGGATTGTGTATTACAATCCTAAAAATAAACAAATGTTGTTGTGATGGGTGAAAAACTTTAAATCATTTAAATTAACAACTCCAAGAAACGCGCAGTTCTTTATAAATCCAACTGCAGGGAAATACTCCCTTTCACCGACCTGGATACCAAGGTGGCATCTGCTCAATCTGACGTTTTAAAGTTTCTTCTTAGTCACGGGCATCCTCGTGACGCCAGGGTCTTCAGGCGCGTACTGTGTTCCCTATGGCTAAGAGGCAATGTCACGTTAAGCATTAATTAATTCACAGGATATAGTGTGAGCAAAACCCAGCTTAGGAAATACATGGAGACTCCTGCGGGAACAGCAACAGCTGAAGATCCCGCAGGAAGCGTTTTTTGCTTCCGAGGAAGCTGAAGCGTTGCCCTAAGGTGCGCGAAATGTATTTCCGAAGCGGTGTCATAGCATTCATCTTATTAAGAATGGGAGGAAATCACGACAAGTTTACGTCGCATTTTATATCTTATGCGTACAAAAACTATTATCAATGTTGTAAAGGTAACAATTAAAAACGTTCTGAGATTATCAAAGTGGCTGTCTGAGCTTATTCTATAGATACGTAAGTTGAGTTGCTTAACGGCTAAAGAAAATTTTTACCCATTAATGCAGAAATAAACTGATCAACCTGTGGTAATTTACGAACACCTTCCTGATAACAAACCCAAGTATCTCTAGTAACTCGTTCACCATTTAATTTCATAGATATATGCGGAAACTCATCCATCATCGAATCAGAAACACTCTTTGGAAGAACGGCCATCCCAAGACCTTGCTTCATAAACTGTTTGCATGTTTCGATTTGATCAACTCGAATCGTTTTCACGGGTTTAATCTCATCCTGATGATGATAAAGCCAATTATCTACTAATTCATGCATGCTGTCATCACTCTTAAACGAAATTAACGGTCTCTCTTTTAACTTATTCTTTGGAAAAGGTTCCGTATCAAAAATATATAACGGATCATCGAAAAGATTCGTACAAACGCTATCTTTTAGCTTTTCACCACGAATAATGCATACATGGTAATTTTTATGACCTCTTTTGATATCTTCACTAATACCAGTCACTAAATCAATAGCAACCTTGGGAAATTCTTTGGTATAATCTGCCAGAATTGATGGTAAAAAACGTTGACTCACAAGTGACGAACAAGCAATAGATAATGTTCCCTGTACTTCTTCGCTTGATTGTGCAAGCGAATTTTTAATTACCTCTTCCTGATCAACCACTTTTCTCGCATGGCTTAATATCATTTCACCGGCCGGAGTCAAAACTAATTTTTTTGGTGTTCGAATAAAAATATTTTCTTCAAAATATTCCTCTATGTACTTAAGTCGCTGGGTAACCGCTGGCTGTGAAATTAATATCGCTTTAGCGGTACCTCGAATTGTACCTACTTCATCTAATTTTAACAGTAATTCATAATCTTCTATTTTCATAATGGCCCCTCATATGATAAGTATTTGTTATTACTTTATATTATAAACTAATATTGTACTTATTGCATAACAAAACATATGATTAAAGTAGAAAATGAAAAGAAGGTGTTTCTATGCGTGAGAAAGATGATGTTAAACGCGTTTTTTCAAAAAATAAAGAAGCCTATGTGACGAGTTCAACACATGCATTTGGTAAAGATTTATCATTAATGATTAACTGGTTGCAGCCTAAATCAACGATGAAGGTTCTTGATATTGCAACTGGTGGAGGACATGTTGCTAAACATCTTGCTAATCATGTTAAACAAGTAGTTGCTACTGACATTACCGAAGATATGCTGGAGAATACAGCTCTATATCTTGAATCTCATAATAATATAAATTATGCTGTAGCTGATGCAGAAGACTTGCCATTTGAAGGCGAAAATTTTGATATTGTTTCATGCAGAATAGCCGCACATCATTTCCCTAATCCAGAAAGGTTTATTGCAGAAGTTAATCGAGTATTAAAGCCTGGAGGACAATTTTTGTTGATAGATAATATTGCGCCGGAAGCTCAAAAATTCGATCAATTCATTAATTCACTAGAAAAAATGCGCGACCACAGTCATGTAAGGTCACGCTCTTTAATAGAGTGGAAAAAACTGTTTGATGATCGAAATTTATCTATAATTAAAGAACAAACTCGTAAGAAAGTGTTACCATACCACGAATGGGTTCAGCGCACATTAGATAATGATGAAATAATTCAACATATAGGTCAATTAATTCTTGAATCTGATAAGGAAACAAAGAGCTATTTCCAGGTAGATAGTGAGGAGGACACCATACATTCCTTCGCCATTGACGAATGGATGGTAATGTGTGCTAAAAGACCAGATTAGTAAAAGGCTGTCAAAAAAGATTTTAACTTTTAGACAGCCTGTCAATAATGGCTTTTAAAGTTCATTTCGCCAATCCCGCAGCTTATCATTCTCATTTTGATCAATAACGCCGTCTGATACAAGTAATTTTAATACTTCATCATAGTTCGTGATCGTCTGAAACGATAATTTAGCTTCTGCAAATTGCTTTTTAGCTTTCGTTAATCCATATGTAAAAATAGCGAGAATACCCAGTACATTAACACCATCTGACTGAAGTGCTTTGGCTGAGTCGATTGATGACCCACCAGTAGAAATCAAGTCTTCAATAACTACTGCCTTTTGACCCTCTTCAACCTTTCCCTCAATCTGGTTTCCTTTGCCATGTCCTTTTGGTTTAGATCGAACATAGATCATGGGCAGATTCAGCTTTTCTGCAATCCATGCTGCATGTGGAATTCCTGCTGTTGCGCATCCTGCAATAACATCCGGTTTTTCATCCAGTTGTTCAATTAATTCAATAAATGCTTCAGCAATTTTTGCGCGAATTTTTGGATAAGACATTGTCAGCCGATTATCACAATAAATGGGTGATTTGATTCCAGATGTCCATGTGAAATAACGATCTGTTCTTATTTGAACAGCTTTTATTTCTAAGAGGTCCCTTGCTATTTCATTATTTAATACCATTTCGCCACTCCTCCTGCACTTTCTCATATGCTGATTTTGGATCCTTGGCATTTGTTACGGTCCGACCAATCACGAGAAAGTCAGCTCCATTTTTTCTGGCAAGTGCCGGCGTTGCAATTCGCTTTTGATCGTTCCCATCAGATCCTTGCAAACGAATTCCGGGTGTAACAGTTAAAAAAGATGAACCACATACTTCTTTAATTTCCTTTGCTTCTTGAACCGAACAAACGACACCATCAGCTCCATTTTTATTTGCTGTATCAGCAAGCCGGACAGCGTTCTCATTGACACTCCCACCAATATTTAACTCTTTATTTAACGAAGTATCATCCATCGATGTAAGAATTGTTACTGCAATTAATTTTGTTTCGTGATTCGAAGTCCCAGAAACTAACCCTTCTTTGGCCCGTTTAATCATTTCACTGCCACCCAACGCATGTACATTAACTATATCAACTCCAAGATTTGCTAGGTTTGTCATCGCCTTCATCACAGTGGTGGGAATATCATGAAGCTTTAAATCAAGAAAGACGTCATGATTATCCTGCTTTAGATTTTCTATTAATCGAGGACCTTCCCGGTAAAATAACTCCATACCAACTTTTACAGGAATTCCTTGAAATTTATGAGTATCAATGAACGTTTTGGCATCTTTCCAGGTGGAAAAATCCAATGCTAAATACATGTTATTCCTCATGCTTCATGCCCCTTTCCAATAGCATCCTTAACCGAATCGAATCCGTATTTTTGTAATACAGCTGGTAATTCATCAATTATTTCCGGACACGCAAAAGGGTTTTGGAAATTTGCTGTTCCCACGGCTACAGCACTTGCTCCAGCAAGCAAGAATTCCAGTACATCTTCAGCTGAAGAAATTCCACCCATGCCGATAATTGGGATATCGACATGCTGCTTCACCTCATAGATCATCCGGATCGCGATTGGTTTGATTGCCTGACCAGATAGGCCACCAGTTTTATTAGCCAATAATGGCTGCTTGTTATCTAGATCGATTTGCATCCCCGTTACCGTGTTAATCATCGATAATCCATCTGCTCCTGCCTTTTCAACCGCCTTTGCCATTGCTTTGATGTCAGACACATTAGGAGAAAGCTTGACATAGACTGGCAGATTGCTAGCTTCTTTAACTTTCTTTGTTACCCCAGCTGCCATGTCTGGATTAGTACCAAACTGAATCCCTCCTTCTTTTACATTAGGACAGGAAATGTTAAGTTCTAATGCGTTAACTGATTCAGCATGATTAAAAGCGGTCGCTACTTTCACATATTCCTCGATGGAACTTCCGGCTACATTCGCAATGATTGGAACAGCATACGTTGCTAAAAAGGGTACCTCGGTTTCAATAATTTTTTCTACTCCAGGATTTTGCAGACCGATTGCGTTCAACATTCCTGATGTTGTTTCTGCAACACGAGGTGTTGTATTTCCATAACGTATTTCACCTGTTGCAGCTTTCATAATAACTGCTCCCAGCGTTTTCAAATCATAAAATTCACTATATTCCCTGCCAAATCCAAAGCATCCGGAAGCAGGCATAACTGGATTTTTTAAATTTAAACCGGGTAAATTTAGGGCAAGGTCTGTCATAATATCACCTCATCCGCTGCAAATACAGGTCCGTCCTTGCAAATTTTTTTATAACCACCATGACTATCTGTGGGAATAACACATGCAAAACACGCTCCAACACCACAGCCCATCCGTTCTTCAAGTGAAATGTAACCACTGTGATTCTGCAATTGCTTTGTTACAGCTTTTAGCATGGGAACGGGACCACAGGAATAATACGTATCAAAATCCTCAATCTCATCCATTACACTCGTTACAAATCCTTGATATCCGTATGTTCCATCATTCGTCACGATATATGTTTTTCCTAGTTCTCTAAAATTCTCTTCATAAAACACATGTTCTTTCGATTGGAATCCAAGAACAGATGTAACGTTGATTCCATTATTACGAAGTGTCTTTCCCAGATTGTATAGTGGCGGAATTCCAATACCCCCGCCAACTAACAATACTGAATTTGATTTACCATCATATGAAAATCCGTTACCGCTTGGTCCTAACGCATCAATCGACATACCAGGTTTATATGCTGCCAATTGTTTGGTTCCATCACCAACTATTTTAAATAGGATCGTAATTTCATTATTTTTGCAGTCTGCATTTGCGATTGAAATTGGCCGACGCAATGTATGGCCGTCAACCAGCAAATGCAAAAACTGTCCTGGGATTGCAGTTTTGGCCACATATTTATTAATAAGTGTCATTTCGATTGTATCTAGCGCAATAACATGTACCGATTTAATATTCAGCTCTACCTTTCGCTTCATGACGAAACTACTTTCTTTCCTGTCATAGGTCTTGCACTAAAGGTAGTTGAATCAATTACATTCAAGATGGCATTTGCCGTATCTAAGTTGGTTAAACAAGCAATACCATGTTCAACTGCTTCCCGTCTAATCATAAAGCCATCAGATCTAGGTTTAATTCCTGAAGTCAATGTATTGATGACAAATTGAACATCACCATTTTCAATGATAGATAACACATTTGGTGTGCTAGAACCTATTTTTGCTACTTCTGTAACTGGAATATCATAACGTTTTATAAAAGAAGCTGTTCCGGATGTTGCATACAATTGAAATCCTAATTGATGAAAGCGATCGGCAATTTCAATTGTTTCTTTCTTATCTTTATCTGCTATGGTTAGCAGCACTGCACCTTCTTGTGGTACAGATAACCCAGCTGCTATCAGTCCTTTATATAATGCTTTTTCAAGCGTTTTATCATGGCCAATTGCCTCACCAGTTGATTTCATTTCAGGACCAAGAATGGTATCAACACTTCGAAGTTTTTCAAAAGAAAACACTGGGACTTTAACGGATACAGCATCTTGCTCTGGCAAAATGCCTGATTCATACCCCATACTCCCTAATGTTTCTCCTAAAATACATCTAGTAGCAATGTTTGCCATAGTTACACCTGTTATCTTACTAAGGAATGGAATCGTTCTGCTTGCACGAGGGTTTACCTCAAGAACGTAAACATCTTCCTCACAAACAATAAACTGGATATTAATTAATCCCTTTACATTTAACGATCGGGCAATTTTAACAGTTGCATCTAGACAATTTTGCTTAACAGCTTCACTAATCCGCTGTGGCGGATAAACTGCTATGGAGTCTCCTGAGTGAACACCAGACCGCTCGATATGCTCCATAACTCCTGGTACAATAACCGTTTCACCATCACTGATTGCATCCACTTCCACTTCAATTCCAGTTATATAGTTATCGATTAATATAGGATGTGCGCTATCAGCCCCATTTGATTTTGCCAAATAGGCATTAAGCTCTTCATCATTGTAAACGATCTCCATCCTGCTTCCACCGATTACATAGGATGGCCTAACTAATACTGGATACCCAATATCTTTTGCTACTTCCACTGCATGATCCAATTTCGTTACTGATCTTCCTTCTGGTCTTTTTATTGAGAGGTCATTTAACAAATGTTCAAATTTATCACGGTCTTCTGCTTTGTCGATTGATTCTAAATCTGTACCTAATATTTTCACCCCGCGACGCTCCAGACCATCAGCTAAGTTAATCGCTGTCTGTCCGCCAAACTGGACAATCACGCCTTCAGGTTGTTCTAAATTTATGACATGAATAACATCTTCAAGTGTTAAAGGTTCAAAATAAAGCTTATCAGAAATACTGAAATCAGTTGAGACTGTTTCAGGATTATTATTCATAATGATAGCTTCATAACCCATCTCTTTAATAGCTAGTACGGAGTGAACCGTAGCATAATCAAACTCTATCCCCTGACCTATTCGAATAGGTCCTGACCCAAGAACTAGTATTTTTTTGCGATCTGATTGAACGGATTCATTTTCATCTTCATAGGTACTATAGAAATATGGTGTTTCAGAATCAAATTCTGCCGCACAGGTGTCCACCATTTTATAAACAGGTTTTATCGCGTTTTCCATGCGAAATTCGTATACATCATCAATTGTTACATTCCACAATCTCGCAATATGCGTGTCAGAGAAACCTTGTGTTTTTGCTTCTAGTAAAATATCCTCTGACAGTTTATTAGCAGTTAATATTGTTTCCCAATCAATTAGCCGCTTAATTTTTATTAGGAAAAATCGGTCAATTTTTGTTAATTGGAATACTTCTTCAACCGTCATCCCTTTCCGAATAACTTCTGCCAAAACGAACAATCTTTCATCATCCGCCTTGTGCAATCTTGATTTTAACTCCTCAACAGTCTTATCTGCTAAATTTGACAGCCATAATTCCTCTGTACCTATATCAAGTGAACGAATTCCTTTTAATAATGATTCTTCAAAATTGCGTCCGATTGACATGATCTCGCCCGTTGCCTTCATCTGGGTACCAAGATAGCGATCCCCTGTTACAAACTTATCAAATGGAAATCTTGGGAGCTTGGTTACAACATAATCCAGTGCCGGCTCAAAACATGCATATGTTGTGCCTGTGATTGGATTAATAATTTCATCTAACGTTAATCCTACTGCAATCTTCGCGGCCATTTTTGCTATCGGATATCCTGTAGCTTTCGATGCCAAAGCAGATGATCTGCTGACACGCGGATTAACTTCAATAATATAGTAATTAAAGCTATTAGGATCAAGTGCTAACTGTACATTGCATCCACCCTCAATCTCCAAAGCACGAATTATTTTTAAAGACGCATTGCGCAACAGCTGATATTCGCGATCACTTAAGGTTTGAGAAGGTGCAACGACGATAGAATCACCTGTATGGATACCAACTGGATCGACATTCTCCATGTTACAGACGACAATAGCCTGATCGTTTTTATCACGCATTACCTCATATTCAATTTCTTTAAATCCTGCAATGTTTTTTTCAATTAAACATTGATTAACCGGTGATAATGATAATCCATTACGGGCAATTTCCTTAAGTTCCCGTTCGTCATAGCACATTCCCCCGCCTGTCCCACCAAGGGTGTAAGCAGGGCGAACAATGACTGGAAAGCCAATTGTATTGGCGAAATCACATGCCTGATCTACAGAATTCACAATCTGGCTATCAGGTACAGGCTCATGAAGCTCATGCATTAAAGAACGGAATTTTTCACGATCTTCTGCTTTTTCGATAGCATCGAGTGAAGTTCCAAGTAATTCAACACCATATTCTCCCAAAATACCCGTATTTTCTAATTCTACTGCCAAGTTCAGACCTGTTTGACCGCCAAGTGTTGGCAATATTGCATCAGGCTGTTCTTTGCGGATAATCTTGATCAAAAATTCAACCGTTAAAGGCTCCATATAAACCTTATCTGCCACTGTATGGTCGGTCATTATTGTTGCTGGATTGGAATTAGCAAGAATTACGGTATATCCTTCTTCCGTTAAAGCCTGACATGCTTGCGTACCTGAATAATCAAATTCAGCTGCCTGACCGATCACAATTGGTCCTGAACCAATGACAAGTATCTTTTTCAGATTCGTATTCTTAGGCATACGATTCCTCCTCACTTTTAGCTTTCGCATTATTAATCAGTTGTAAAAATGCATCAAACAATTGATTTGTATCCTCTGGTCCTGGTGAGCTTTCTGGATGATACTGAACCGAAAACGCCTGAAATACGTTGTGTCTTATTCCTTCAACTGTATTATCATTAAGAGCAATCTGCGTAAGTTCTAAGTCTGTTTGTTTTAGTGATTGGTGTGTAACTGCATAGCTGTGATTCTGTGATGTCATATATGTTTTATTCATTTCCAGATCCTTAACTGGATGATTTGCTCCTCGGTGCCCAAACTTCATTTTCTCCGTGTCCGCACCACATGCTAATGCCAGAAGCTGATGACCTAGACAAATACCGAATAATGGTACCTGTTCCACTACTGTTCTTATCATTTCAATCGATTCAGGAACATCTTTTGGATCACCTGGTCCATTCGTCAGCATTATCCCTTCAGGTTTTAATCGTAAAATATTTTCTGCTCCATAATTATATGGAACAACCGTAATATGGCAATCTCTTTTTGTTAATTCACGTAAAATACCATGCTTCATGCCGAAATCTACTAAAATAATTCGCGTGCCCCGTCCTGGTACTACATAAGGCTTGATGGTAGATGTTTGTTTTACCTGATCCGTCTGATATGGCAGATTCTTTACTTTTGCGACCAGTTCATCAACAGAATCGTCGCTGTCCGTGATGATTGCTTTCATTGTTCCATGTTTGCGAATAATTTTCGTTAATTTCCTTGTATCAATACCGGAGATACCAGGGATATTGTTCGCTTTCAAATAATCATGTAATGTTTCGTCGCTGCGAAAATTTGATGGATATTCACATAATTCCTTAACAATAAATCCATGAATAAAGGGTGTAACAGTTTCAAAATCATCCCGATTTATACCATAATTGCCAACTAAAGGATATGTCATTGTAACAATTTGGCCACAGTATGATGGATCAGAAATGACTTCCTGATAACCAGTCATACCTGTATTAAATACAACTTCTCCTGTTGTGCTAGCATCACTGCCAAATCCTTCACCGTTAAATACAGTTCCATCTTCCAGAATAAGCCGACGATTAGTCATGTGAATCCTCCTTGTATACGATTTTTCCTGAAGCTATTGTTGCAAATGGAATTCCTTGTATCTTCCAATTATGAAATGGTGTGTTTTTTCCTTTTGAAAAAAAAGCGTATTTGTCTATGTTAGCTTCTTTCGTTAAGTCGAAGATGGCAAGGTCCGCTGTAGTATTCTCTTTTAATTCCCCAAATGGTAAATTAAAAACTTCAGCAGGCTTTATGGTTAACCAATCTACTAATTGTTTTAAGGTGATTTTATCCGATAAAACTAGATTCGTATATAAAAGTGAAAATGCAGTCTCCAGACCAACAATCCCAAAAGGAGCCTTACGAAATCCTTGTTCCTTTTCTTCATCTGCATGTGGTGCGTGGTCTGTTGCAATAAAATCGATTGTCCCATCCAACAGCCCGTCCAATAAAGCTCTCTGATCTTCTTTACTCCGTAGTGGAGGATTCATTTTATAATTAGCATCGTCTGTTTTAACTGCTTGTTCATTTAATAATAAATGATGTGGGGTTACTTCGGCAGTGACATGGATGCCTGCCTTCTTTGCATCGCGTATTACTCGTACTGATTCTTTTGTACTAACGTGGCAAACATGATAATGACATCCGGCCACTTCTGCTAAAAGAACATCACGGGCGATTTGAACTGATTCGCTTATCGAGGGAATTCCTGGGAGATTCAACCGTTTACTTACACTACCTTGATGTACTACACCACCATATAAGATTGAATTATCTTCACAATGAGCAACTATTGGCATCCCGGAGGCGGCTGCTTCTGTCATTGCCTGAAGCATAAAATCAGCGGTTTGAACACCTACCCCATCATCGGTGAAAGCAAATACACCTGATTTGGAGAGTTCAGTAATATCCGTTAACTCCTCACCTTTTAAATTACGTGTAATTGCACCATATGGAAGTACACGAACATGGGCGTCTGTTTTAATTTTTTCCAATAACTCTTTCACTGTTTCGACGTCATCAGGAACAGGCGATGTATTCGGCATCGCGCATACCGTTGTAAAACCGCCACGTGCAGCTGCTTTTGTACCTGTTTCAATCGTTTCCTTATGTTCCCCACCTGGCTCACGAAGATGGATATGTACATCGATGAAACCCGGGAAAACAAAATTATTCTCACAATCTATGGTTTCATCCGCCTCTTGCAATATTTTGGGTGCTATTTGCTTGATTTTTCCTTCTTCGATAAAAATTTCACATTTCTCTACTACTTCATTTTCACCAAGTAATCTTTTGGCATTTGTTAGTTTTAGCTTCATTATAATAGCCCCATTCCTTTAATAAGATGATCATTATAGCCATTCGTGTATAAACACCATTTTCCATTTGTTTAAATATACGTGACCGCTGACATTCTACTAGTTCAGTGTCAATCTCAACCCCGCGATTTACAGGGGCAGGATGAAGAATGATGGCATGATCCTTCATTCTGCTTTCCCGTTCCTTGGTGAGGCCAAATTGCACTAAATAAGAAGTGGAATCATATTGCTGTACTGTATGCCGTTCATGTTGTATTCGGAGTAACATCATGATATCACACATTTCAACAGCTTCATCAATAGATATATACGGAAAGTCCAAGGTGTCATCTTCAAATCCAGGAGCAGCAGCAAAATACACATTCGCTCCAAGTGTTGTTAAGGCATATGCATTAGACCTTGCAACCCTGCTGTGTTTAATGTCACCGACTATTACTACGTTTAAATTAGTAAACGTTCCAAACTCCTGGTGGATTGTCAACAGATCTAGCATACATTGTGTTGGATGCTCACCTTTACCAGATCCAGCATTTATCACCGGAAGGGATAGATTTGGAATAAGTCCATCAACCCAATTATCCATCTGATGACGGATAACCAATAGCTTTGCTCCAATTGCCTCATAGGTCTTTGCTGTATCGTACAACGATTCTCCTTTTGTAACACTCGAAGTTTCCATATGAAAGTCCAGCGTTTCTATACCTAACTTTTTCTGAGCAACATGAAAACACATTTTCGTTCTGGTACTTGGTTCAAAAAATAGATTAGCCGCGAAAACCTGTTCAGGTATCTCCATCTGTTGCAGTCGCAATTCTTCAGCCTTATTCAAAATATGAAAAATACTAGTACTAGACAAATTTCTAGTCGATAAAAAGTGTCTCATAGTTCCTCCTATTCTAAGCCACATGTTCTTTATTTTCGGATACATCAGTATCTTCAAACATGGCCCCATTACCATAGCCACTTTCTTTTCCAGGTAACAAAAGGTTTAACGTAACACCAATTAGAGCTGATAATGCCATACCTGCAATCTGCAGATTTTCTGTTACCTGTATAAAAGCACCGCCAATTCCAATCACGAGAATCACTGATGAGATAATCAGGTTACGCTTATCACTTAAATCAATTTGGTTGTCAATAAGCATACGCAATCCATTTGATGCAATAATTCCAAACAAGAGAATTGATACGCCACCCATTACAGCTGAAGGGATAGAACTTATTGTTGCTGTTATAATGCCAGTAAATCCAAAGAATAGTGCAAGGACTGCCGCCCCACCTATGACAAAAACACTGAATACACGAGTAATTGACAAGACCCCAATATTTTCACCGTATGTTGTATTCGGAGGGCCACCAAGAAATGAAGCAATTATCGTTGCCACACCATCACCAAGAATGGAACGGTGAAGACCTGGCTTTTTGATAAAATTATTGCCGACAACTTTCGATAACACCATCTGATCGCCAATATGCTCTGCAATTGTTACTAGTGCAACAGGAACCATTATAAGAATAATCTCGCCACTTAGTATTTCAAAAGGTGAATAGTTAACAAACGGAATAATAAAATCCGGTTTTTGAAAGATTGCTGTAAAAAATTCTCCAATTGAACCAGCAGAAGTAATTTCTGCCCATTCAGCCTTGATTTCTGAAGTATCAACAATTCCTTGTAAGATAGAGAAAATATATCCAAATACAATGCCAATTAGAATTGGAATAAGTCCAAAAAATCCTCTAAGAAAAATGGAAGCAATAATTGTTACAGTAAGTGTTACTAGTGCTACCAGAAAGTGTGTACTGCTATATACCTGCTCATCTATTCCTGGAACATACATCGCCATATCAATGGCAGTTGAAGCAAGTCCTAGCCCAATCACAATGATGACTGGTCCAACTACAATTGGTGGTAAAATCCGCATCAGCCAGTTCAGTCCCAGCAACCGGATGAATAACGCAACCAAACCGTATACAATTCCGGCAAGAAAGCTACCAACCATTGCACCTTCGACTCCACCTGAAGCAGTAGCTCCAATAATGGGTGCGATAAATGCAAAGCTTGACCCAAGATATGCTGGAATTTTCCCTTTTGTAATAAGCAAGTATGCCAGCGTTCCCAGACCACTTGATACTAATGCTACTGCCGGAGATAACCCTGTAAGAAATGGAACGAGTATAGTTGCTCCGAACATTGCAAATAAATGCTGCAGACTTAAAATAAGCCATTTTTGTGGTTTAGGTACTTCATTAACATTCAAAGCTACTTTTTCTTGTTTCAATTTCCATTCCTCCATTTGTTGTTTTTTGGTTGAATACTGTCAGAACAAAAGCGCAGCGCCTGTTCAGGGCCGTATGGACTGTGCTCAGCGCTGCGGGTAGGTCGACGTTGCCGCGCAAAGCGGCGGTCTTAGTCGATCTTCCTTTTCCCTGAGATAAAGGATACACGAAGAGCGTAA
>NZ_JAGGKK010000029.1 GCF_017873675.1 Virgibacillus litoralis
TCTTAACGGAGGACCTTTTTATGTTTCAAGAGGGGGGGACGTCTCCCCAATAGGAATGCTCCTGTGGGAGCTGAGGCCTAGATGAGACTACGCAGTGACGTAGGAGCAAGGAGGCTCATCAGCCGCCCACGGAAAGCGAAGTGTATTTCCAGAGCGGCATAATAGCACTCAAACTTTAAAAAAGTACTTCGCAGTTTATATCTAATCTGCAATAAAAAACCCGAACTAATTTTAATTCTATTTCAAGAATTTTGAATATAGTTCGGATTTTACTTTGACTAAATACTTTTGTCCCAGCCACATTTAATTAGATCTATTTTAACGTTTTTTTAATTTCTCCTGTTCACTGTTTTTCCTTAAAGAAGTCGCATCAAAAGGATTAGCAAATTGGTTGCTTTTACCTGTTTGAATACCAATTTGTTTTCCACCTGGATCAGATATGATGCCTTCTTTTACACCATCAAAATGCGGGTCCTCATCACCATTATTTGTATTTCTTTTATCTGTCATCTAAACCACCTCCTAATAGTAGAGTGCTTAAAAAGTATGAAAAAAATTCAATACGAACTTTTATGGAATCTTTTTATAAACCAAGCTAATAAAAAAATAAAAAATAGGGAGAATAAGAATTAATATACTTTATGGATGGTGGCCAATAATGAAAAAGCGAAATCAATTTGAGAAGCAAATTAAAAATGTAGAAGAGGAAACAGATAGTCCAGCTGTATTAAATGATGTAGTAGACAGTGAATTTAAACAGTATCCAGGGCAGAATGAAAATCAGAAGGAAGATAGTCTGATTTCGCCTCTTGAAGAGGCCGTGCAACATAATATAGATGGGAAAACATGGATCACAACAGATGATGAATAGATAAAGGCATCTTTCTCATATGCTTAAAATTATTTTATCTATACCTTGACGGATTGCGCGTATGAACTTATAATATTTTCAACGTAAAGATAATAAAAGACGAAACATTTAGTTGAAAATAATATATACCGTTTAATTTTTGGATAGATCAACTCAGTTCGAATGGAAAACTTTCTTCCGTCCTTTACAGGATGGGAGGTTTTTTAATACCCAAAATAAAACTCTTAATTTTCCCATTGTTTCAACAATATAAGAAGGGGGGATTTATTTGGCAAAAGAACGTATTGTCGTAAAAATCGGAAGCAGTTCATTAACTAATTCGTACGGCGGACTTTCGAATGAGAAAATTGCTGAGCACGTTGCAGCATTATCTAAACTGAAGCGAGAAGGCAATGAAGTAATACTCATAACTTCAGGAGCTGTTGCAGCAGGTTTTACTGTATTGGGATATCAAACAAGGCCAGTAACAATACAAGGTAAACAGGCTGCGGCAGCTGTCGGACAGGGACTCCTTATGCAAAGCTATTTTGAACAATTTCAAAAGGAAGATATCGTATCCGCACAACTACTATTGACACGTCATGATTTCTCACAAGAAGAACAATACAATAATGCTTATTCGACACTTTCTGAACTTTTAAAACGTGGCATACTGCCGATTATTAATGAAAACGATTCAGTTATTGTCGATGAATTAACATTTGGAGATAATGATGTACTATCCGCTTTAGTCAGTGGTCTTATTCATGCAGATTTACTAATAATTTTAACTGATATAAATGGTCTTTATGATGGGGATCCACGTCAGAACCCAAGAGCAAAAAAGTATAACTTTCTAGCAAAAATTACAGATGATCTTCTTGCTATTGCTGGTAATACAGGTTCAAAAGTAGGAACAGGAGGGATGCGTTCCAAATTGGAAGCTGCAAAAACAGCACTATTAGTTGGAGTTAAGGTTTTTATTGGAAAAGGCGAGGGAATCAACAAACTACTTGATATTATCTCTGGTGAAGGCGACGGAACATATGTAGGATATATTCCAAATACATTATTAAAAAATAAAAAACAATGGATAGGTATCCATTCAAACATTGCCGGACAGATTGGTATCGATTCAGGTGCTGAGTCTGCAATCATTCATCATGGTAAAAGCTTACTGCCGGCAGGTGTAAAAACATTAAAAGGATCATTTAAATCAGGTGATGTTGTTGAAGTATTAAATGAAAAAGGAGAGATTATCGGTAAGGGGCAAACAAACTATACAGTTGATGAGCTTTTTCAGATAAAGGGCCTTTCCAGCAAAGAAGCTAAAGTAATAACGATGCAAAACAGACCAGAAGTAATTCATCGGAACAATTGGGTATCAGTGACAAAGGAGAGTGGGATAAAATGAATGAACTTAATGATAAAGGGCGAAAAGCTAGTAATCTGGCAACAACTATTGCACAGTGCACAACAAAGCAAAAAAATGATGCATTAAAACTGATAGCTAAACAACTGTTAGACGAGACAGCGTTTATTTTATCAGAGAATAACAAGGATTTAGAAGCAGGTAAAAATAATGGTATGAATGATAATTTACTTGATCGCCTAAAACTGACTAAGGAACGCATTCATGAAATGGCGGAAGGAGTCCAGCAAGTAGCAGCCTTATCCGATCCAATTGGCGAGGTACTAGAGGGATGGGATAACCCAAATGGTCTCCACTTTGAAAAAATACGTGTACCTCTTGGCGTTGTCGGGATGATTTTTGAAGCAAGACCTAATGTCACTGTAGACGCATCAAGCCTTTGTTTAAAAACTGGCAACGCGGTTTTATTACGTGGCAGTTCATCAGCGATTAATTCAAACAAGGCTATTGTAAGTGTTATTCACTGGGCACTTGAGAAGAGTGAGTTACCAACTGAATCAGTTCAATTGTTAGAAGATACGAGTAGAGAAACGGCAGCAAAAATGTTCAAGCTCACAGAATATTTAGATGTACTCATACCACGGGGTGGTGCAAACTTAATTAAAACAGTGGTTGATAATGCCTCAGTACCTGTGCTTGAAACTGGTGTAGGAAATTGCCATGTCTTTATTGATGAAAGTGCTGGCAAAAATATGGCAGTAGAGATTGCAGTAAATGCAAAAACACAGCGTCCATCTGTTTGTAATGCAGCAGAAACAATTTTGGTTCATCAAAATTGGGCTGAACAGCACTTTGAGAAGCTAATTCAAGCGTTAAATGAAAATAACGTGGAAATTAGGGCTGATAAAAAAGCTAGACAACTAGATAGTAGTTTGTTCCCCGCTACTCAAGAAGATTTTGAAACTGAATACCTTAACCTGACAGTTGCGCTACGTGTTGTGGGTAGTTTGGATGAGGCGATTGGACATATTCAAACCTTTGGGTCAAAACATTCGGAAGCAATAATTACAGAAAACAAAGATAGTGTGGAAGATTTTTTTAACAAAATAGATGCAGCTGCACTCTATCATAACGCTTCTACACGGTTTACCGATGGTTTTGAGTTCGGTTTTGGTGCAGAGATTGGTATTAGTACGCAGAAATTACATGCCCGTGGTCCAATGGGATTACCCGCCCTTACATCAACGAAATATATTGTTAGGGGATCAGGTCAAATAAAAGCATAAGAGCTTCTAAGGCTTTACTCATAAATTTTCACAATAAGCCAAGTTTTAATGGGGTTTAAATGGCTGAAATTTGTGTTTATTCTATCTCCGGTATATAATTAAACAGAACACATGTTCTTGTAATTGTATATAGGGGGGAATTAATTAATGGGTGAGAGGACTAAGAAGTTACGAAAAAGGACACTAACTGACCAGGAAGTAATTAAGTTATATGTAAAAGGTAAAAGTACAACTGAAATTGGAAAATGCGCTAATGTATCTTCCAGGTATGTAAGAATGGTACTGCATAAGCATAATGTAGAAATGCGTTCATTTGGAAGCTGGAAGCGAAAGTATTCCATGAATGAAGATTATTTTAAAACGTGGTCTAATAATATGGCCTATATATTGGGTTTTTTCGTTGCGGACGGCACAGTTGCCCGTGATATGCAGTCTATTAGTTTTGCGCAAAAGGAAAAGTATATTCTAGAGGATATAAGGAAGGAAATTGGATCTGAACAGCCTATTTATAAAAATATGAAGACAGGTGTTCATTTACTTACATTAAGTAGTAAAATAATGAAAGAAGACATAATGACTATCCATGGGGTTATGCCGAATAAATCCAGTCAAATTAAATTTCCAGAAGTTCCAAAGGAATATATGAGTCATTTTATTAGAGGTTATTTTGATGGAGATGGCAGTATTAGTTATGAAAAATATACTGTTACTTTTGTGGGTGGCTCAGAGATATTTATGAAATCTTTATTAAAAATTCTAACAAGTGAGGGATTTAGGCCACAATTTGTTTCTCAAGGTAGTTATTATCGCGTCCATATAAGAGGGAGAAGATCTATTAAACTTTTCTCAAATTGGATTTATAAAAACACTGACAAATCCTTTTACCTTAGGCGAAAGTTTAATAACTTTAACAAAGAAAAACTAAAACTAGAATACTTAGAAGATAGAAAAGACCTTAGTACAAGGAAAGCAGTATCAACACGTAAATTAGATTTCCTATTAATTTATACACAATTAAAGTCCGAACAGAAAGTATGTGATTGCATGGGGATTAAAATCACTACATTTAAGAGGTGGTTAAAGAATGATAAAAGGTTTAAGTTAGACTTTATTAATTTATCCAAGTTATAGGAACCACCTATGAGGTTTGTATCAAGAAAAATCTGGACAATGAGATATTATTTATTTTAAAAAATCGCCCCAATTCAATTGGGGCGATTTTTTAAAAATGATTTACAATCTTTAAGACAAGTATTCAAAAATCTAGAAATAATTAGAAGTAGAATTATTAGAATCATTGATATGAAAGACGGCTCCGTAGTTTCGGATTTTATTGTAGACTCAGCAACTAAGAAATTAAAGAGATGAGGTTGTTCGAGAGATAAAAAGTAGAATTTAACTTCGGGTTAACATAATATATATTATAGGAAGTTATATTAATTTTAATAAATTTCATCTCAATTTCCAAGTATACTATTGATAGTGAGATAAAATAGAAAAAAATCACGCTATAAATTTATAACGTGATTTCGTGATTATTTTCTCCAACATATCTAGCTGCTGGTCGGAAAATCGTATTATTATTTATCTGTTCCGTTGCGTGTGCACACCAACCAACAACTCGGCTTGAACTGAAGATTGCTGTAAATAACGTTGAATCTAACTCCAGTGATTTCATAATTGCTGCAGCATAATATTCTACGTTTGTATATAGTTTCTGATTTGGTTTATATGTCTTCAGTATTCTTATTGTTTCTTGTTCCGTTTTTAATGCTAAATTAATCCAATCAGGAATATCAGCCAACTCAAGTAATTTGTCTTTTAGAGCTTCTGCACGTGGATCAAACGTTTTATACACTCTATGACCAAACCCCATAATTCTTTCATTTTTATTTAGTTTTTTGTGAATTACTTCACCTATTTTATTTTCGTTACCTATTTCATCAAGTAATTTTATAACTCCAGATGGTGCGCCACCATGTAATGGTCCTTTCATAGTTCCTAAAGCACTTGTTACCGCAGCAGTAAGATCACTTTTTGTGGAAATAGTTACTCTTGCAGAAAATGTCGATGCATTCATTCCATGTTCCATAGTCATAATCATATACGCCTCAAGCATCTTAACGTCCGATTTATTTAGACTGCCAACAAGCATATAAAGAAAGTTTTCAATATGAGATAGGTTTAAGTCAGGTTCAATTACTTTCATTGAACTTAAACTCCGATAACGGTAAGCGATTATTGTTGGCATGATTGCTATAAGCTGGATAGCATCAGTATTACTAGATAGTGACGATATTGCAGTTCTCAGAACATCCATTATAGATAAATGTTTTGGTAGGTTTTCTATTATTTTATTGACATGGCCAGGCAATTTGCGCTGGTTCTTTAACTTTGAATTAAATTCAACGAGTGCTTGATTAGATGGTAATTCCCCGTACAGCAAAAGATAAGCAACTTCTTCAAAAGTGTTATTTTTTACAAGGTTTTGAATGGGTGTGCCTCTATAAATCAATGCTCCATTTTTGCCGTCGATATTACTTAACTTCGTTTCCGTAACAATTACTCCTTTTAATCCTGGCTGGTACATTTTACGCTCCCCTTCCCTCTCAATGATATTTTAATTGTATATCAATTAATTCATTATTAAAATTTAATTATTTTTAGTATAATAATAAATATATTTTATTAATGAGGTGTTACTTATCGATACACGAACATTAAAAACCTTTATATTGGCTGCAGAACATGAGAATTATAGGATTGTTTCGGAAAAACTGTTTATTACTCAGCCAGCTGTAAGTTCTCAGATAAGGCAATTGGAAAAGGAAATTGGTGGTAAGCTATTCAATAAACGTGGCAGACATATAAAATTAACCGAATTAGGTCGATTATTTCACAAAGAAGCAAAGGATATTGTTGCTCAAAGTGAAAGAAGTTTGAGTCAAATCAGTAAATTTCAGCAAGGATTTAATAAAACATTGCGTATTGCTATTTCACCTTTGCTAGCCGATACGATTCTGCCAAGTATTTTAAGAGAGTATACAAATCAATATCCTCATGTTGAATTATCAATACAAGTGCTGGAGTCAAAAGAGATAGCTTCTTTAGTGGAAGAAGGAAGTGTAGACGTGGGATTATCCTGCTTACCTGGAGATCCAAACGTGAAATGCTTGAAATTTCACGAGGAGTCTGTTGGTCTTGTATGTAATCACGACGGCTATGATGCGGAGTCTGGTCCTATTGTTGATGCAAAGGATCTTCTTGAAAATAATATTATTTTAACAGATAATCATCCATCCTATTGGAATGTTCTAAAGGAGCAATTGAAAGCCACATTATCCTCATACCAATTTATGAGCGTCACACACTCCTATATAGCAAAACGTTTTATTTTGGAAGGTATTGGTGTGAGTTTTCTTCCAAAATCCATTATAAATCGTGAAATAGTCGAAGGCAGATTAATGGAAATCCCCGTTTCTTTTATGGAATTGCCAAAAGCAAATATGTATATAATTTACAAATATGAACATGAAATCGAAACTGAGTTTGTGAAATTTATATCTAATTTTCATTTAAGTTAAAACAGAAGCAACCAAATTGGCTGCTTCTGATAAGTAAAGGAACTAATTATTCGATTTCAACCTTAGGTAAAGGTTTTTTAGCTGGACCCTCTATAACTTCTCCAGTATAAGAAAATCTCGATCCATGACAGGGACAATCCCAGGTTCGATCCCCGGAATTCCACTCTACTTCACATTTCATGTGGGTACACGTGGTATCTAAAGCATAAAGATTCTCTTCTTTATCTTTATAAATACCGGTTCTTTGTCCATTAATACGTGTAACTGTTGCGTCGTCAGGTGACAAACCACCCAAATTATCGTCTCTTCTATCCATTTTACCTTTTGCCATGTGTTTTGCTACATCGGCATTAATACCTGTAAACTGGCGTAATGCAGGATCAACCTGAAAACGTGATGGCGTATATAATTCTTTGTAAAGTGTATCTTCTTGTAGAATCATATCCGTTATCATTTTTGCTGCTAACGTACCATTTGTCATGCCCCATTTACGAAAACCGGTTGCAACAAAAACAGATTGCTGTGCTTTTGTAAGGGGTCCAATATATGGAACTTTATCCAATGTTATTAAATCCTGTGCTGACCAACGATTTACAAACTCTGATATTCCAAAGTGCTCACCGGCGAACTCCTGTAGTGCGTTATAATGATCCATTGTGGATTTTCCCTGACCTGTTTTATGACTTTCACCACCTATTAGCCACAAATCATTCTCAGCAATACGGATTGATCTGGTAGGATTTTCTGCATTGATATACATTCCACCAGGATAATCTTTGTTGGATTTTCCGGCCACTACATAAGATCTATCAGCATACATCCGAGTTGGATAGAATCCTTGTCCATCATAAAATGGATAATGAGAAGCTTGGATAACATAACGACATGTTATACGGTTTCCATCTTTGAGTATAATTGATGGATGTTTGTTATATTCAATATCTGCTGCATTCGTATTTTCATAAATTTCAAGCCCATTATCAACACTGTCTTTCAGCAATGCTTTTAAGTATTTTAATGGATGAAATTGTGCCTGTCGCTTCATTAATAATGCCGATTTCATCGGTATATCCAGTGGCATGTTTTTAACCAGTTCACTGGGTATTTCCAATTGATCATATGCTTTCTTTTCATTCTCTAGCTGGGATATGTATGAATCATCATTCGTGAAAATATAGGCATCCTCTTCCTTAAGATTACAGTCTATTTTATGCTTTGTAACGATGTCGCTAATAAGTTTTTTAGCTTCTGATGCACCTTTGTAATATAAAGAAGCTTTTTTGGAACCGAAGTGCTCAATTAACTCATTATATATCAGTCCATGTTGAGCTGTGATTTTTGCTGTGGTATGACCTGTTGTACCATTCAATATTTTGCTGGCGTCAATTAAAGTAACCTTTACACCTTCTCTTGCCAGTAAATAAGCAGCTGTAATTCCTGTTATACCGCCACCTACAATACCAACATCAGTTTTGATCGATTTATCCAGTGACGGGTAAGAAGGTAATTCTACAGAATCCCGCCAATAAGGCTCAGGGTTTTGTGGTGATTTCATGTTTTGTGACATCTATACTGAACTCCTTTATCGTGTGGCTACAATCTCTACTTTATTTTTGGTCAGTAATCCAATAATTATACATTAATGCTCGGGATAGTTAGAAAGTTGCTTATCATCTTGCCTTAGTTGCTCTTATTTAAGAAAATTTTACTTTCTTAAATAACAAAAAAGAACTGAAAGACTTCAGTACTTTTTTGTTCACTACCTATTATTTTACTTTGTTCTTATATTGAGATCTTGAGCGGTATTGCTGTGGTGACCTCGTTGGGTATGTCACTGGAATAGTATAAAAATGAACTAATCTAGTGAACGGTATTGATGCGAATAACCCGAATGCTGTCAGTGTGTGTAACTTAAAGATGAACGGGATATTTTCCATCAAGTGGTACTGTGGATTCAAGATAAATAAACTTCTGAACCATGGTCCAATAGATGTTCGATAATCAAACTCCTCAGGTGTAACATTTTGAAAAACAGTCATATATGTTCCAATAGCTGAAACAATTAGAAGCGCTATTACCGAATAGAAGTCTGCAAACGTTGCATGAATTCTGACTGGATCAATAGTCATTTTTCGAATCAGTAAGATAATCAGTCCTGCAACTACCATTATACCTGCAAGAGATCCCCCATAAACTGCTCCGATATGGTACAAATGATCTGATACCCCTATTGCCTGATAAAAATCCATTGGGATAACGATTCCCATGACATGTCCGAAAAACGCAAAAATAATCCCAAAGTGAAACAAGGGTGAACCAATCCGAAGCCATCTTTTTTCAAAGAATTCCGTTGATGGTGCTGCCCATGTCAATTGTCGAAATGCAAAGCGATTTAATAAACCAACTATCATAATAACTATGGTTATATATGGGAAAATAACCCACCAGAAAATCTCACTCACACATTATCCCTCCTTTGCTGTGATTTTGATTACTTGTACATGATAGGATATGGTAATTCTTCCAGATCCGCGTCTTCTCTTTCAAATTCCAATCTGGCAATTTCCTCTTTTGTTGGCTCAGGGAACACATTTTTTCTTAAAATGTACAATATATTGTAATAAGGATTATCAAGCGGAAGACTGCTGATAATTCGCTTTAATGCAACAGCGAGACGTCTTACCAGTCGATCATTGTCCTGACTGTCTGGAGCGACAGCCAGGAACTCGAACAACATTGGAATGTAATCAGCTAGTTCATCATCTACTCTTTCAAATCCTGCATCACTGATAATTTTTTGCAGCCGGATGAATGCGGCACCTCGTTTACTGCTATCACCTAATTCATGCGCAGTTAGATATAAGCCATGTTTAGCTTTTAAGTCAAATGTTGATACATACAACTTTTTAAGCTCTTCTGGTGATAATTGGTGAAATGACTTTAATGCCTTATCAAGTTCTTTTTTTAATTCTGGTGATGTTATATTATCGTTAATACAATCGCTTATATCTATTTGTTCATTAATGAAATTATCGTCAGGATAGGCTAACAAACGGGAACCAATAACAAGTATAGTACGTTCCTGATCTTCCATATGCTTATCTACCCTTTCCAAATGCTGTTGTTACTACACCCTCTGGTGGTGCTAAATCTTCTAAACTGCAAGCACCTTGCTCATAGTAAAGTTCGTCTTCGCCATCCATTTCTCTTCGGCCAGTAGGAATGACAAATCTTTCATTATACTTTGCAATACCTAGTAACCGCGCCATATCCTCAACCTCTTCAGGGTTCGTGTCTGCTTCATTTAATAATTCGCTTTGTCTGAATTCATCGATACCACCTACTGTCTTACCTCGCATATGAACTCGCATAGCTATTAATTTAAGAAGTACTTTACGAATAACTTTGGTGTCATCGGCCGCAAGTATGGAAGCTAGGTATTGAACCGGGATACGCATCTGATCAACAGCAGGAATATACCCGTCAGTGTCCAATTCATCTTCATTAGTAATATGATTCATAATTGGGCTAAGTGGTGGTACATACCAAACCATTGGTAATGTACGGTATTCTGGATGTAATGGTAACGCAATTTTCCACTTTATTGCCATTTTGTATACGGGAGAATTTTGTGCCCCATCAATCCATTCATCATTAATACCAGCTTTTCTCGCTTCCTCTATTACTTCTGGATCAAATGGATCCAAAAATACAGAAAGCTGTGCTTCATAAAGATCTTGTGGATCTTCAACAGATGCAGCATCTTTTACTTTATCCGCATCATACAAAACTACGCCAATATAGCGAATTCTTCCAACACATGTTTCAGAACAAATGGTTGGCATTCCTGCTTCAGTTCTAGGATAGCAGAAGTTACATTTTTCAGCTTTATGTGTATTCCAGTTATAATAAACTTTGTGATATGGGCAGCCACTCATACAAAAGCGCCATCCGCGACATGCTTCCTGATCAACCAGAACAATTCCATCTTCATCACGTTTATATAGTGCACCTGAAGGACATGACGCAACACATGATGGATTCAAACAATGTTCACATATTCTTGGTAAATACATCATAAACGTTTTCTCATATTGCATTGAAATATGTTCTTGCAATTTTTCAACTGTCGGATCAGTGGATACAATTTCAGTACCACCTGCAAGGTCATCATCCCAGTTTGGTCCCCATTCAGGCTTGTCAATGAACTCACCAGTAATCTGGGATTGTGGTCTAGCGACAGGTAAGTTTTCACCTTTGGGACTATTAATCAGGTTTTGATAATCATATGTCCATGGCTCATAATAATCATCCATAGTAGCCATATCAGGATTGTAAAAGATATTCATAAGTTTGGATATAGGGCCACCTGCTTTAAGCTGCAGCTTACCGTTTTTTAGAACCCAACCACCTTTATAATGATCGGAATCCTCCCATCTTTTAGGATATCCAGGTCCTGGACGAGTTTCCACATTGTTAAACCACATATATTCTGTTCCGGGACGATTTGTCCATGTATTTTTACATGTAACTGAACAAGTATGGCAACCAATACATTTATCCAAGTGCATAACCATTGCTACCTGTGCCTTAATTCTCAAGCCAATCAACCTCCTTAAGTGCTCTAATAACTGCAATTGTATCTCTCTGATGTCCTGTTGGGCCGTAATAATTGAACCCATAACTCAATTGTGAATAACCGCCAATCATATGTGTTGGTTTCAGTGTTATACGCGTAACACTGTTATGAGTTCCGCCACGTTTTTTGCTGATTGAAGTTGCTGGTACACCCATTGTACGGTCCTGCGCATGATACATGTAGGCCATACCTCTAGGTATACGATACGTGAGAACAACTCTTGCAGCAATCGCACCATTTCGATTATAAACCTCAACAAAATCATTATCATTTAGATCAATCGATGCGCCATCTTCTTCGTTCATCCAAATCGTTTGCCAGCCTCTGAACAATGTTGACATATGCGTGGTGTCTGTAAACATTGTGTGAATTCCCCACTTTTGGTGTGGTGTCAGATATCTGACAGTAATCGATTTCCCATTTTCTTCAACGCCTTGCTCGCTCTTCAGAAACGGACCGTAGTTTAACGGTGGCAAATATAGTGGTAACCCTTCACCAAAGTCGAGCATCATTTCATGATCCATATAAAAGCTTTGCCGCCCTGTCAGCGTACGCCATGGAATGTTATATTCCGTATTAACAGTAAATGGCGAATAGCGTCGATGGTCTTTTTCAAGTCCGCTCCAAACAGGTGTTGAGATAGCGGTACGAGGCTGTATACTTAAATCATATAATGTATGATCTTCTTCCTCACGTGCACGGGAAATATCACCAAGCTTCTGTCCTGTTTTGGCCTCGAGTGATTTCCATCCTGCAACTGCTCGTTTACCATTTGTAGCGCCAGACATTAGCAGAATTGCATTAATTGCTTGTTTGTCAGTATATAAGTCTGGATTGCCTTTCCCGATGCCTTCTCGCCTTGATTTACCAAGTCGTGAACCAAGTTCTTCATAAACCTCTTCCCCTGGAATTGTAACACCCTTACCACCGTAACCATTTTTAATCAACGGACCGATGGAGGTCAGTTTTCGGAAAACATTTGGATAATCACGTGTTACAACTTTCATGTTCGGCATTGTTTTTCCGGGAATTGCTTCTACTTCCCCTTTTCGCCAATCCTTCACCTTGCCAAATGGCTGAGAAATCTCACTTTTTGAGTCGTGTGCAAGAGGTGAAGTGTGTAATTCCTCTGTAGCTGGAAGATGTTCTTCGGCAAGTTCTGAGAAAATTTTACTGATTTCCCGGAATGTATTCCAATCGCTCTTAGCTTCCCAAGGTGGTGAAATAGCAGCATTGAAAGGGTGTACAAACGGATGCATGTCGGTACTGCTAATATCGAATTTCTCATACCAGGTTGCAGCTGGCAACACAATATCTGAAAAGAGACCTGAACTTGTCATACGGAAATCGACACTGACTAATAGAACAGCTTTACCTGTAGGTGCTTCGCCATTGGTTTTTACGTCTGAAGGCTGCCAAGAATTTTCGGGTTCCGCAAGTACTTGATTATCTCCACCAACTAAGTGCTTAACAAAGAATTCGTGACCTTTTCCACTATCTCCCAGCAAGTTGGATCGCCAATTAAAGAATACTCTAGGGAAATTTCTCGGATCATCCGGATTTTCAATTGCCCACTCAAGTTTGTTATCCTTCAGCTGACTTACTACATCATCAATTATCTCTTGTTCGGATTGTGCTCCTCTTTCCCGGCTCTCTTTAACAATATCAATTGAATTCTTTGTAAATTGCGGATATGACGGTAACCAGCCTAGTCTTGCTGATAGAGCATTTATATCTGCGGGGTGGATTGAATCGTATTTGTTCCCCCAGTCGGTTTCTTCTTCCTCATCCGGAATAGTTTCATATCTAAACTGATCCGTTTGAAAGTAAAAATAAGAAGTTCCGTTCTGCAGACGTGGTGCTTTTTCCCAGTCATTTGCAAAAGCAACTTGTTGCCACCCTTCTTGAGGTCTTACTTTTTCCTGGCCAACATAATGAGCCCAGCCTCCGCCATTTACGCCCTGTGAACCTGTAAGCAGCACAAGATTAAGGATACTTCTGTATATTTGATCACTATGGTACCAGTGATTTGTTCCGCCACCCATTGCTATCATAGATTTTCCATTTGTGCGTTCAGCGTTGTCTGCAAACTCCTTTGCAACTTTAATAACGTGGGTTTTATTAACTCCAGTAATGCTCTCTTGCCATGCTGGTGTATAAGGTTTTGGATCATCATAATCTGTCGGATAATCACCAGGTAAATTACGATTGACCCCAGTATGTGCCATCATTAAGTCATAGACAGTAGTTACTTTAAGTGTTTCACCATCTTTGTTTTGAATAGTCTTAACTGGTACTCCACGTTCCACAATATTGCCATTCTTCTCTGCAAAATACGGGAACTGCACCATTGCTGTTTCGTCTGGGTTGTCAATAAAGCTTAATAATGGGTCGATAGAACTTCCATCCTCTTTTTTCAGTTCCAGGTTCCATTTATTGTCGTCATCCCAACGGAATCCCATGCTACCATTTGGTGTTTCTAAATTACCTGTAGCTTCATCCCAAACCGTTGTTTTCCACTCACTTAACTTGTGGTCACCGTTTAGGTCAGATGCCCGAAGGAAACGGTTACTGCGGTAGGATCCATTCTCTTCATTCAATGTCACTAAAAATGGCAAGTCAGTAAATTTCTTTGCATACGAAGTAAAGTATGGTGTTTCTTTGTTTACATAGAATTCTTTTAAAATAACGTGGGTCATGGCCATAGCTAAAGCACCATCAGTTCCTGCCCGTGCAGGAAGCCAGATGTCAGCAAACTTTTCATATTCAGCATAGTCGGGGCTGACTCCAACAACTTTGGTGCCGTTATACCTTGCTTCCACCATAAAGTGAGCGTCAGGTGTACGGGTTTGAGGTAAATTAGTTCCCCAGATAATGAAATATTTGGAGTTATACCAGTCGGCACTTTCCGGGACATCGGTCTGTTCTCCCCATACTTGAGGTGACGCTGGTGGTAAATCCGCATACCAATCATAAAAACTTAAAATAGTTCCACCAAGTAATGATAAAAAGCGGGTTCCTGCAGAATAACTGACCATAGACATGGCTGGAATTGGACTGAATCCTGCAATCCGGTCTGGCCCGTAATTTTTAATTGTATGGATACTTGAACTAGCAATAATTTCGCACATATCTCTCCATGATGCCCGGACAAATCCTCCCTTGCCTCGAGCACTTACATACTTTGCTCGTTTTTCAGGATTTTCTGTAATATTCTCCCAAGCTTTTACTGGATCACCAGCTTGTTCTCGCTCTTGTTTCCATAATTCATATAAGTCACTGCGAATGTAGGGATATTTAACACGTATAGGGCTGTATGTATACCAGGAAAAGCTTGCACCCCTAGGACAGCCTCTTGGTTCATACTCCGGAAAATCATCTCCGGTACTTGGATAGTCCGTCTGCTGTGTCTCGGATGTAATAATGCCATCTTTAACATAAATTTTCCAGCTGCATGAACCGGTACAGTTTACCCCATGGGTTGATCTGACAATCTTGTCATGCTGCCAGCGCCTCCGATATATATCTTCAGAATCACGCGGACGAGGACTTTCCTCGGTGAAATCATCATTAATTTTTTCGCCATGACGGATATGTTTAAGTGTTTCTAACAGTTTATTACTGCTCCTCATCTATTTTCACCTTCCTCATTTAATGATTGGATAGGATTAAATCGTTCGCCGAGAATTTTAAAGCTGCCTGCACCTTCTTTTAATTCTTCAAGAAATATCTTTAAACTTGGAACGTTTGAAGAAACAACTATTAAACGTTCTAAGGTGTCATATTCCTCAATCGCATATATTTCTTCAATCACTTTTGGGGGTATTTCGCCAAATCGCATCTTAAGTATTGCGATTAAGTCTTCTCGATCCTGGACATAACTTGCACCATCTTCAAACAACATCTAAATTCCCCTTTTCTTGCTGAAGTTATTACATCTTCATCATTTTAAAATAATCTGCTATCATAACTTCTTTACAAGCTTCTCCAAGTTCTTTGGAAAAGTCTGTCATTTCCTCACCCATTCTTTCAACTGCTTCATGTGAAAAAGACTTCGATTTTTGGTGTGCGAAGCCATCTCCATAATAAAAAATGAGTTGGTATTGTTCCGAATCTTTGATGACGTGTGCTTGGATATCATATGGATGTATATTATAATGTTTTTCCACTTCTTCCATTAGAAAGCTGTACAGATCCGGCAAAGCGACTCTTAAAAATTGTTCCTGCTCTGTCTGTATTCGTTCTGATTCCATATCAACTCACCTCCAGTAATTTTTTGATTTATGACTAGTGTTCTGGTAGTACTTCCATTTCTTTTTGGTTATGAAGCTCATCTACTATAATTAACGATTGAAATTTTTGGACAACTTCATCATTGATGCCGTCGTTATTTAGAGTGGATTTAATTTCCTTAATTAATATCCTTAACAAATTATGATCCCTGGTTAATGCAACAATGTCCTCATTTAGATCGGGATTTTCTTCAACTAATTCTTTATACAAACCTTCTTCTTCAGCTTCAGCATGTCGAAGTGTTCTGGTTTCCCATTGTTCGACAATTACATAAGCTAGTTTCAATGCTTTCTCAGTATGACTATCTCTAACTAGCTTATCGAGGAAATTCGTCAATTCAATTGCCTCATTTAGTGCTGCTTCATGAATGGCTTTGTGACTATCGACATGTTTTAAAGCAGGACCTGACATAAAATGATCACCTCTTTGAGTGTACTATTTTTATTAATTGTTTATAATAATTAAGATAGAAACATATTCCATCTAGTAGATTTAGCATATCATGTATTATTTTATGGAACAATTAATTATATAGAATATTTAAATTTATGTGATAATTATCACATAAGTGGATTTAAATGAAACCATATACTTTTAATCCTCGGGTTATTAGTTTAATTAGCATATTCTGCGGAAATATACTATTAGGCTGTTACACATTGTTAAAAATATGCAATAAAGTAATATTATGCTAGGGAGTGATTACATGCTTGTACATGTAACTGTAAGCGGACGAGTACAGGGAGTTGGTTTCAGGTATACTACTCAGCAAAATGCTAAAGAACATGGTTTAGCTGGATGGGTCCAAAATCAATCTAATGGTACTGTTGAATTGGAGGCTGAAGGTAGGGAAACAAGCGTAATTTCATTTTTAAGTGAGCTGGAAGATGGGTTTAATCAGTTCATTCGTGTTGATGATATAAAAGTGGAGAAGATAGAGGAGCATAAGGGGTATAATAATTTTTCGATAAAATAAAAGCCGCCCTCTTATGAGTAGCGGCTGTTACTTTATTGTTGATCTTCATAGAATTTACGATTTAAAGCAATGTATTCATTTTCTTCTTCAGGAACTTCATCTTCCATATAAATAGCTTCCACTGGGCAAACTGCTTCACAAGCTCCACAATCAATACATATATCCGGATCAATGAAGAACATATCTTTTCCTTCTTCTATACAATCAACAGGACAAACTTCGACACATTCGCCTGATTTCTCATCTTTACAAGGTGATGTAATAATAAATGCCAAGTAAATCTCCTCCTCAAAATTAAGGCCAAATATTTATTTATACAATAATACTACATAAACTTTCTTATTCTTTCAAGCTAATTACACACATAGTTAGGCTTTTATACATATTATTTATTATTCGATAAATGAGGAGCGAATGTACATGGAAGTAATCATCCGACCAAACGATTCGTTTTGGTATTATAGCCAATTATTCGATATTCCACTCATATTAATAGAACAATCAAATCCACAACTCAATGCAAATCAATTACTAGTGGGACAAAGTATTAAATTACCAGGGTATACATTAAATAATTACCAAATAAATGGAACAGATTCTTTGTGGAAAATTGCAATTGAGAATAATATTCCAGTAGATATGCTTTTATTAATGAACCAGTCAATTGATGCAACGAACCTTCAGATTGGGCAAACGATTGTAATTCCACAGCGTGTAAATGGTTTGCTTATATCTGATTTTGACAATTATACATTTGAAAAAATGGTGAGCGATATTAATAACCTATTATCAGTTTATCCGTTTATCTCAAGACAAATAATTGGTAAATCTGTAGTGGGTAAAGATTTAGTGGAGTTGCAGATTGGAAATGGTAGTAAACAAGTTCATATAGATGGATCTTTTCATGCTAATGAATGGATAACAACATCTGCAATTATGCGGTTTGTAAATGACTATGTTCTTTCACTTACAAATAAAAAGGCTATTCGTGGTGTAAATATGCTGCCATTATATAATGAATCATTTCTATCAATTGTTCCAATGGTAAATCCAGATGGTGTTAATTTGGTTCTGGAAGGTGCTGAAGCTGCGGGAGAGTTTAAACAGGATGTTCTGGAAATTAACAATCAGAATGAGGATTTTTCAAATTGGAAGGCAAATATATCAGGAGTAGATTTAAATAATCAATATCCAGCACTTTGGGAAGTAGAAGCAGCACGTAAACCAGATTCACCACAACCACGTGATTATCCTGGGCCTTACCCATTATCTGAGCCAGAAGCTATTGCAATGGCAAATCTAGCAAGAGAACGAAATTTTTTGCGTGTTAATGCATTTCATACGCAAGGAGAAGTAATATATTGGGGATTCGAAGGGCTTGAACCAGCAGTTTCTAGGGATATCGTTAATGAGTACGCTCGTGTTAGCGGCTATCAGCCAATACGATATATAGATAGTTATGCAGGTTTTAAAGATTGGTTCATTCAGGACTTTAGACGTCCAGGATTTACAATAGAATTAGGCAGTGGCGTTAACCCGTTGCCGTTCACTCAATTTGAGGAAATATATCAAGAAAGCCTTGGTATTATGGTAGCTAATTTATATTTATAGCATAAGGACTAATCTAATCAGCCCATATGCACTCTATTGAGTGGTTATTGTCCTCAATATTAATTAGGTAAACGTCAGGATTTCGAAGGCTTTTCCATCTCTCAAAACCAAAACTTGCGTCATATTGTTTCAGTAATAAAGCAATCAGATTTCCATGGCTTACTAGAATGACATTTGTTGCATCTTTATCCGACTGGACACTTTCAATTACTAATTTAGCTCGATTTACTGTATCATTACTTGATTCTCCACCTGGCAAATTGAAGTCTAAATCTGTAAATGACTGTTCTAATACTTCGATCCAATCATCAATCGGGTCCTCACTTAAAATACGTTCTTTTAATCGATCATCTACCTTAACTTCTATATTATTTAGTTCGGCGTAGGGCTTTATACTTTCAATTGCCCTCAAGTAAGGACTTGAAATAATTTTGTCTATATTTATATTTTGTTCTGTAAAAAAATCCGAAAGCAATTGTGCCTGCCTTATTCCTTCATTTGTCAGTGGTGAATCTAAATGTTGCCCGTCCGCAGTACAATGGCGAATTAAATATAAATTTGTCAAAATGATTCAATCCCTTCTATAGAAGAATTATAATGGAAGTTCAAGATATTTCTAAATAATAAATTAATTATAGCATTAATAGATTAAAATAGAAAATATAATATTTTTTGATCCTACAGAAAATAACAGGTCGAAACCTGTTATTTTAGTTCTTTAAAATAATTTTTGTAAAAACCGCCAATCCGATTGCTGTTATCCATAATAAAATAAAATTCTTCCGTTTCATTCTTTACATCATAATGTTTCCCGGGAGTTAATTTATTATGAACAATAAATTTTTGGGCGTCTGAATGAACGCACTCGACTATTTTCTTTGTATCGCGTTCTTCCCAATTTAAATGAATCATGTCTATCTCTCCTTGTGTAATTGGTTAACATAATCAAATTATCGTTGATCTACTTAAATAGATATAGATAGTTGCTGTATCCTTTGTCTTGCATTTCCTCTTTTGGTATAAAACGCATGGCAGCTGAGTTCATGCAATAACGCATTCCACCTTTATCTTTTGGACCATCGTCAAAGAGATGCCCTAAATGTGAATCAGCATTTTTACTTCTAACTTCTGTACGAATCATTCCATGAGATGTGTCTGTTTCTTCATTTAATTGATGTGGATCAACTGGTTTGGTAAAGCTTGGCCACCCGCAGGCCGCATCAAATTTATCATGTGAAGAAAATAAAACTTCACCTGATACTATATCTACATAAATTCCCTCTTCTTCATTATCCCAATATTCATTTTCAAAAGGTCGCTCGGTAGCATTTTCCTGAGTAACACTATATTGAATAGGATTTAATTGCTCTTTTAGTTTTTCTTTATCTGGTGTTTGCTGCCAATTTCTCTTAATGAAATCTTCTCTGCCCGAACCTTTTTTATATAATTTGTAATGAAACGAGTTTCTCTTATAATAATCCTGGTGTTCTTTTTCTGCCTCATAAAAAGTTTTTGCAGGTATGATAGGGGTAATTACCGGTTTTGAAAACTTTCCACTTTGATCTAGTTTTTGTTTTGATTGTTCTGCGATTTGCTTTTGTTGCTTATTATGATAAAAAATAGCTGTCTGATAAGATTCCCCTCTATCATTAAACTGGCCACCTGCATCGGTTGGATCTATCTGCTGCCAGAAAATATTAACGAGTTGTTCGTATGACATTATACCAGGATTAAATGTAATTTGTACTGCTTCCACATGTCCTGTCGTGTTGGAGCATACTTGTTCATATGTGGGGTTCTCGGTATCGCCACCTGTATAGCCTGATACTACATTGATAATACCCGGGCGTTGATCAAATGGTTCCACCATACACCAAAAACATCCTCCCGCGAATGTTGCTAGTTCATTTTGATTAGTCATTATTTATACCTCCATTGCGTACAAAGTTATCTTAACCCTATTTTTTCGCTTTTAAAAGAAAAAATCAAGTTGTGTGCCTTGTATAGTTAAATATATAACTTTGGTGTCGATTGACCAACATCTCTTTTGGAAGTATTTTGGTTCGTTTTCGATCTATTATGGTCATTACTAGATTCTATTCTCCTCGTTTGTTCCTCGCTCTCACCCTGGCTTTCCGTATCATCATCTTCATTAAGTGCTTTCATTAATTTAAACATCGTTGGAAGGTTTTTAGCAATTGGAGCATATTGTTGTACAATTGGGGCTGTAGATTGAACAACCTTTAATACTTTCTGTATATTGTTCAGTGTTTGTGTAAGTCCTCCAATTCTATTTGGAGATAATAAATTTTGGGCATATTGTGGTGGTAAGAAACGATGCATCAAGTTTTGCAAGTGCGGTTCTTGTGGAACTCCCTGGAACCCTCCGCGATTTTGTAAGATATGATTACTAGGATTTTGCGGTTGTATAGGCCATACCATGTTATCCTCCCCTTCAAAACAATTTTCTAGATTATTGTACGTAATAAATCCTAAAGAGTGTAGGCAATCATCATTAATTATATTAAAAAGCCCTTACAAATTTTATGTAAGGGCTTTGAATCTGGTTATTCTGCTACTTCTGCTGCAATAATAAATCCAATTGTTCCTGTTAGAATAATACCAAATACAATTGCCGTAAACATATTATCCCCTTCTTTCTTATCCTTATATTATAAGTATAAGCGATAAGAGGATGATAAAGGTACTATACTTATGACGATTTCATGAAATATCAGTCATCTAACATTATTATTTCCCGGGTAACCGCATGTTACTACATAATATTACATATATACTGCGATTTTTGACGAATAAATACGAATTCCGTCATTGCCTTTTCTGTTCTATCCAAAAGAAAATTCTAGCTCAGAACCCTGATTTGATGAAGTTATTTGAAGTTTTGCATGGATTTCACTTTTCAAGTGAGGTACGTGCGAGATAATCCCTAGTAAACGATTGCTATCCTGTAAGTCTTTTAGACAGTCAATTGCCTGCTGTAATGAAACATCATCTAACGTACCAAACCCTTCATCTATAAATAGTGTATCCAGTTGCACTCCTCCTGCATGAGCCTGGACAACATCAGCAAGTCCAAGCGCTAAACATAGTGCGGCTTTGAAGCCTTCACCTCCAGATAATGTTTTGACGGAACGTTGTCTTCCCGTATGATGATCTAGTACTTCCAAGTCTAAACCACTTTGTGCTCCACGCTTAGCAACTTGTCCACTGCGTATAAGCTGGTAGCGGTGTTCTGTCATTCTATCCAATCGTACATTTGATTGTAGTAAAATTTCATCTAAAAAGGATGCCAGTACATACCGTTCAAAAGAAAGCCTTAATTGATTATTACCATATGCTAATTCAGCTAGTTCTCCAATTTCGTAATATTCTTCGGATAGCTTTTTCTGAATGTTACTTTTCTCTTTTATAGTTGTTTTTATTTGATGGTTGTATTTGATTCTAGTATCTAGTGTGTTTAGGCTATCATAAATAGATTGCAGTTCAGTTTGTTTTTTATCTGCTATTTCTTCTAACATGTTCAGGTTAGGCCGAGTAGTTTCTTTTAATTGGTTTTCTAATTCTTTTAATCGATAGGTAATCTGCTCCGTTTTATTTTCATATGTTTTAATGTTTTGCTCAATTTCTTCCTGGTAACCAGGTGATAATTTACTTTTTTCATAGTCTTCAATTGTTTTAAATCCGTTTTCTTCAATTGATTCTGCAAAAAGATTATATTGGATGTCATAATTATTCTTCGTATTTCTCTCAAACTCTTTTTGCTGTTCAAGGATTGTCTTTTCCTTCTGTAACGATTCCTGTGTTTGCTGATACTTTTCTTTAGTTGTTTCCCATTTCGTTAACCATGCCTGATAAGTTTCTTCATAGTGTGAAATCTTTTTTTGAAAGCTCTTAAAATCTTCTATTTCCGGTGGCAAATGTTTCGCTATTTCATCTAAACGTGCTTCAATTTTTGCTAAAGACGAACTGGTTTTCTGGAAATTTTCAGTTAATTGATCAAACGTTTGTTTAAATTCTTTATTTTCCTGTTTTAATGCCATTTGTTCCGTCTTAAACATCTGTTTTTCTTCCAAATTCTTCTGTAATTGATTTTGTTCAAGGGTTAATGTTTTAACTTTTTCATTCCATATATTTAATTTGTTATTAATTTCACCTAGCTCTATACTTTGTAATTCTTCAGTTAGTTCTTCATATAGTTTATTGACAGTTGCTCTTTGACTCTGACCTTTAGATTTAGAATCCGTGTATGTTGTTTGGAATGCAGCAAACTCTTTTTCTTTTTGCTGCAGTTTTTCCTGAAGTTGATCTAGTTCATCGATAAGTACTATTTCCTCATGTGCTTCAGCCTTATGAGGGTGATCAAGTGACCCACACACTGGACAAGGTGAATTATCATGTAATTGTTTGGCCATTAATGCTGCATAATGTTCTCTTTGCTTAGCTTCCAATTCATTATAGTTTGTCCGTAATCGTTCTATTTCTTTCTGCATGTCATAATATTTGGAATGAACTGATTTAAAATCTGCTCGTAATTCCTGTAAACGTTTGTTTTCTTTGGCTAATTCGGAGATTTTACGCACCATTTGATGTGCTTTTTCTACTTCAGTACTTTTCGAATAATAAGCTCTTGTTATTTCTTGATCATCACTTAATTTGTTTTCAATTTCTTCTATTTTATTATCACGTATAGTTATTTTTTCCTTTAGTTTATCGAGTTCTGTTTTCAAGTTTTCATGGGTTTTTCTTATTTTCCTTGCATTATTTTCCTCTTCTTGATAAATCCCTATTTGCTTCAGCTGTTCACTGGCTTTTGCGATTGTTTCTTTAAGTTGTTCACGATCACTTTCCTTTTCTGCTTCTTCATTATATTTAGCGGAAATCGTTTCATACTCTTCTTCCAGTTTTATTACCTTTTCTTGTTGCTTATTCAATTGGGTCTGCTGTTCCTGCCATTCTTTTCTACGTGCATAACTTTGTTCTTCGAAAGGCTGGATTTTTTGGGCATTTTTTGCTTGCTTTAATTCCTTTTTCTTTTGTTCTATTATGTCTGCTTGTTGGTTCAGGTCTTTTTTTTCCTTATTAAGAAACTCCGCTTCGAGGTACTTCTCTTCAAGTGATTTCCCTTTATGCAGGTTATTTTGGGCACCTTTCAGTTCTTGGGTCTTCGAAATTTTCAATTTTTCACTTTCAACCTGCTGCTCTTTAAGAGATTCTATTTCCTGTACTAATTTTTGCATTACATGGTCAATATTGTCAGTTTCATCAAGTTCAATTGCAGTCCATTCAATTTTCGCTACTTCTTGTTGAATTAATTGGTCCAGGTTATTAATTTTATCTTTTAAGCCTTTTGATTGTTCCTTTAACTCTTCGGTAATCTGTTCATAAAAATATGTATGAAAGATTTTCTGTAAAATGACTTCACGTTCTTTACTATTTTCTGATATCAATTTTCGAAATTCACCTTGTGGTATTAGAATCATTTTCCGGAACTGTTCGTAATCAAAGCCCAGCTTTTCTTCCAGTGACTCACTTACTTCTTTAACCCGAGAGCTGATTAGCTGCTTTTCATCATTTACAATTTCGTATAGAACTGCTTTTGCAGGTTCGTCAGTGTATCCTTCACCACGTTCCTTTTTCTTGGACTGTTTTGGATTACGAATAACCTCATATTCTTTTTGATTTAGAATAAACCGAAACTTTACTTCTGTCGGTTCATCAATACTTGCGAAGTGACTTCTAAGTGTATCCTGATCACGGTCAGAACCACTGGCACGCCCATAAAGCGCAAAACAAATTGCATCAAATATTGTTGTTTTACCTGCTCCGGTTGGGCCAGTAATTAAAAATACTGATTCTCCGCCCAATTCATTAAAGTCAATCACTTGTTTCTTCCAATATGGTCCAAATGCAGTAAGACTTAGTGATATCGCACGCAAGTTATTCCCTTCTTTCTTTTTCCAATAATGATGTTACAATCTTTTCTACTTTCTGTTTACTTTCTTCAGATATTGATTCTCCCTTAATCTCTTCGTAAAAAGAGGCAAACAACTCTGTATGTGATTGTGTTTGTTTTTTTCGGATTTGCTCCAAATCAAGAAGACCATTTTTCGATGTCCGCATAACCCGTTCAAGTCGCAGTATATTAGGATATACTTTTCGTAATTTATTCATCGGATCAACAATTTGACCATCGTCCAATAAACGAATATGTAAATAATCATCATTTTTTTCGATTGGGTCATTAATAAGTTGCTCAAAATATCCTTCTACAACATTCATGTCGTGTTTTGGGATAAGTGGAATAAGTGATAGGTGAACTTCGCCATTTTTATCAAGGTCAACCATTGTTATTGACTTTTTATGTTTAGCTTCAGAAAATGAATACTTTAAAATGGATCCACTATACCTGATCGTTTCGTTCATTACACGTTGTGCCTGATGTAAATGTCCTAAAGCTACATATGAAAAATTTTGAAATAACGTTGTGTCGATATAAGGGCTTCCACCAACCATTGACAATCGTTCTTCCGATTCCGACTCCATTCCCCCGGCTAAAAATGCGTGTCCAATAAAGACGTGTCTTTCATTCATATCATTTTCGTGTTCGATCCTGTTTACAATTGCTTCCATTGCTGATTGGTGTGAATAGATGTCCTCATCGTCAAAAATGGCCCGAACTTCTGCTGGTTCTAAATACGGGATTAAATGAAAATTTACTGGACCCGATATATCATGGATAACAACAGGTTCTAGTGCACTGGTTAATTTGGATTCAATATATAGTTGCTGTGAACGGAATAACTGATTTCCGAATTCAAGACGATCTGGACTGTCATGATTTCCGGCTATTGCAAGGATTGGTATTTTAAAATCCTGAATAATTTTGGTTAGGGTTCTATTTAATAGTTCAACAGCTTCTTTCGGTGGTACTGCACGATCATATAGATCACCGGCAATTATTATGATATCCGGTTTTTCTGTATCGATAATATCCACTAATTGCTGGAGTACGTAACCCTGTTCCTCTGTCATGTGAACACTATTTACAATCTTTCCTAGATGCCAGTCCGCTGTATGTAGTATTTTCATTTTCCTTCCCCCTCGTATCATAAGTTTATCACTAATCAGATACTTTTAGTTGAATAAGAACATACGTTTGCATATAATAAGTATGAGGTGATTACAATGTCAAACGATCGCGGTACGATTAAGTGGGCTTCACTGATGCTTCCAGAACACGTTAAACTGCTTCAGGATATGTGGCAGGATGATTACCGAATGACAAAACCTGTACTGGATTCACAAGAAATAGAGGTGCTTAACGCTCAAATACTGGAAGCTTTTGAATACGGGTCAACGGTTTCAGTATCCATATATTCAGATGGAACAGTCTTCGACCATATTGGAGTAATCATTAAATTAGACAGCCAAACAAATAATATAATACTACAATTAACTGATTCTACTCAGGTAACGATAGCATTTAATGATATATTATCCATTACGATTAGATAAGAGGTGGCCGAGACAAAAGTGTTTTATCAACGTAAAATCCGAACTATGATTCAAAATTCTCGAAATAGAATTCGAATTAGTTCGGATTTATTTTGTTGCTGATTAGATATAAATTACGAAGTAGTGAATTTGTAAGTTTCTCTAACCACGCAGCTGGAATATACTCGCTTACCGTGGGCAAGTGCCGAGCCTCCTCAGTTTGTACCTCACCTGCGGGGTCTCGCCTAGCTTGTTCTTCCCATAGGAGTCTCGCATATTCCAGCTGCTAGTTTAAATGGTTTAAAAATTTTTACTCTTTATCCATCACAATGTATAGTTTGTTATTTTATCATATAATGAGCAAACCTTAGCGCAGGAAATACACGTAGACTCCTGGGGGAGGATAGGCCTAGATGAGACATCTGAGTGCGTCAGCACGAAGAGGGCTCAACAGCCGCCCTAGGTGCGCGAAGTGTATTTCCGTAGCGGTGTTACTGCACACAACCACTAGTTCGTAGTATATATCAACTACGTATTAGATCCAACTATTGAAAATAAACCTTCTAAACATCTTATCCGTTATTATTCGACTTTAAATTGGAAGTTTTAGCTATATCCCAGCCTAATCAATATTTTTTGTTGTATATATATCCCATAGTTGATCGAACACAGCTAGAGCATTGGCAAAGGGGCTGTTCCATTCCAAATAATTGCTGATCTCATCATAATCTGTTGAATGCTTTGGAAAATCATGATCGTAAAAAATCCAATCAGCAAGCTTACTCTCATCGTCAGCTTTTTTCTTCCCCCGATATGTCATCATATAATGATAGAAAGATCGCATAGTTTACACCTCATTATTCTCCATAAACTCCTGATGCTTTTTAATTTTTTTTCGATAAACAATTCCAGATAAATAAATACTGATTTCATATAATACGATTAAAGGTATCGCCACTACGATTTGTAAAACAAAGTCTGGCGGGGTAATGATTGCTCCTACTATTACAAGGATAAGATAAGCGTATTTTCTGGTTTTACGCATAAAATCAGGCGTAAGAATCCCTAAACTTGTAAGGAACATTGATAAAATTGGGATTTCAAATAAAAGCGCAAAAGGTATGACTATGCGAAATAATAGTTTGAAATATCTATCGTACGTAAATATTTCATTAAACATACCATTATTGAGGGATAATAAAAAAGGTACAATTAAATTAACGAAAATAACATAGCCAAAAGTTAAACCGCCTATAAACAATAGGAAGATAGCTGGTATGTATAATAATGATGCCCTTTGTTCAGTTTTAGTTAAACCTGGTTTAATAAACAGCCAAATTTGTAAACAGAGCAAGGGCAATGTACCAATGATAGCCACCAAACCTGCGAGTGTAATATAAACCGATACAATATCGGTCATCCCTGTAATGTTTAAGGTGAAATCCAGGCTTTTTGTAAAGAAATCATACATTTTCTCAACATACATAAATCCGATAACAAATAAAATAATGAAAAAAACTGCGGTAACAATAAGCCTGTTTCTTAATTCTGATAAATGTCCTACCAGGTTCATTTCTTTTTCATTTTCAAATTGCTGTTCTTCAGACATTATTTCACTCCTCCAGCACTCAAGCGCAAAAGAAGATGTAAGGTACTTTCCCCTACACCTTCAACAAGTCAATTATTTTTTTGATGATTTATCATTTTTACTGGAATCATCATCTGAGACAATATCTTTTGTTGCATTTTTGAATTCCTTTAAAGAACTGCCAACAGCTTTTCCGATTTCAGGTAATTTTGATGGCCCGAAAACGATTAAAGCAATCACAAGAATTAAAATTAATCCAGGAATGCCGATATTTCCAATCATTCATAATCACTCCGCAAGATTATTTACTTTCTTCACCCTTAACGATACTTTTTGTTTCTTTTACCTCATCTGAAATATCACTTGTTAAATCACGTGTTGAATTTTTAAATTCTCGCAGCGTATTACCTGCTGCTTTACCAATTTCGGGTAATTTTTTAGGCCCAAAGATGACCAAAGAAATGATCAGAATCAGAATGAGTCCTGGAAATCCTATACTAGATAACATCGTAACACCTTCTTTGTATGATTGATTATATTATAATGTATTTGAACAATAACGTATATCCAAAAACGAAAAATACACATAATAGTCATAGTTTATGTAAACATATACAGTTTAACATGAATTTCTCGTGTTTAACAACTTAAGACAAATTGGCATTCGTTAATGAGAGCCTCGTTTTGCCTCTTTATATTGATCTGGATAGTTCATATTAAAAAAATGCCTTGTCAAAATGTGTTCTGAAATATGGCCGAAATCTCGGACATATTTGACATTTATATGGTCAAATAATTCCCTAACTTTCAGCTGGTTATTCGCTAATAGCTGCTGTATATTAGGTAAGACATTACAAGTATAAATTCCTGACAAAGGATGCATTTTTTCTTTATAAATTGGAATAACGGCATCATATTCTCCTAATGACTGCAATAAATAATTAAAAACATCCTTATGTACAAATGGCATATCACAAGCTGCAAATATATAAACATCTGCACCAATGTTATACATTGCTGATTCTAGACCAGCAAGTGGACCTGAATTCAGATACCTGTCCCCATACAAATCAAGATTAAGAAAATCAAAAGATGACGGATTGTTAGAGATGACGGAAACAGTGTGACTTACTAATTGAAGTTCATTTGTAATATGTTCAATGACTGGTTTACCTTCCAATGTTAAGAGAGATTTATTTGTTCCCATTCGGGACGATTTTCCACCTGAAAGTACAACTCCAGAAATATTCATAAACAACACTACCTATCGTTTACGATCATATTGCAGAAAATAATAATCATAAGGGTTTTTCTCGTTTTTCTCCCCTTTTACTTTAGATGTTAAATTCCAATCTTCCTGTGAGAATTCTGGGAAATATGTATCCCCTTTGAACGTCTCTTCAATCCAGGTAATATACATCCGGTCTGCATATGGCATTATCTGGTCAAAGATTATGCCTCCCCCAATAACGAAAAATTCTTGCTCTGGGTTCTCTTTATTCCATTCCCGTATCATGTCTACATTATCGATTACATCAACTTCATCTGGAAAATCAATTTGTTGCCGTGTAATCACCACATTTTTTCGATTTGGTAATGGTCTGCCCATTGATTCATATGTTTTTCGCCCCATAATAATTGTGTTTCCAGTGGACTTTTCCTTAAAAAACTTCAAATCATTTGGCAATCGCCATGGTAAATCGTTTTCTGCGCCAATCGTTTGATTGCTATCCATAGCTACGAGTAATGATATCATATACTATTTGCCCCCTTTAAATTCTAGACTGCGATAGGTGCTTTAATTGCAGGATGTGGATTATAATCAGTTAATTCAAAATCGGATAATTCAAAATCGAAAATCAAATTTTTCTCCTGATTAATCTTAAGTTTTGGTAATGGTCTTAAATCACGACCAAGCTGCGTTTTTATTTGTTCTACATGGTTTGCATAAATATGTGCATCACCTAGTGTATGGACAAACTCACCTACTTCAAGGTCACATTCATGGGCAATTAAGTAGGTTAATAACGCATAACTTGCAATGTTGAATGGTACACCCAAAAATATATCTGCGCTACGCTGATAAAGCTGACATGAAAGCTTACCATCAGCTACGTAAAATTGAAATAGTGTGTGACATGGCGGCAAGGCCATATTCGGAACATCTTCAGGATTCCAGGCCGATACAATGTGTCTTCTTGAGTCCGGTTTGTTGCGGATAGATTCAATAACTTCCTTTAATTGATCAATGGTTTCGTTTTGGGATGTTTTCCAATCACGCCATTGTTTCCCATACACAGAACCTAAATCACCAAATTTATTTGCAAAGTCATCATTATAAAGTACCTTTTCTTTAAAGTTCTTCATTTGTTCCTGATAAATAATATTGAATTGAGGATCCTGCTGACTGCGGTTTCCGAAGTCAGTCATATCAGGTCCGTCGTAATCATTGCTCTCTATCCACTTTTTAAATGCCCATTCATTCCAAATGTTATTGTTATTTTGCAGTAAATAACGAATATTTGTATCCCCTTTAATAAACCATAACAATTCACTGGAAATTAAACGAAATGGAACTTTTTTTGTTGTTAGAAGCGGGAATCCTTCACTTAAATCAAAACGTATTTGATGTCCGAAAATTGAATATGTACCAGTATTTGTTCGATCTTCCTTTTTAGTTCCGTTTTCCAGAACATGTTTGCACAAATCCAAATATGCTTGTTCACCTTTCAACATTTTTAACCCTCCATATATCAATCATAATATAGTTATGATTTTACAACATTATAATTTAATTTATTGTAACACAAACGTAAACTTGCTGGGGCATAATCAACGCTAAATCGACATAAATCTGTTAAGGAGAGTCACACTAGAAAACTTGCTTATCGCCGACCTCTATTATTGATAAGCTCTAGTTGCACCTTATGCAGTAAGAAGGTATTTATACTTACTTACTTAACTGCCAAGAAAGGGGATATTTGTATGCTAAATGGTACTGTAGAACATGTGGTTAAACAATCTATTCTGTATAGTTACGTGTTAAGTCAACCGTTTTCTGTTTATGTTGATGCATATCCTGTCCTTCAAAATAAGCAGCTGTTAGAAGCAGAACAGTTAGAGTATGGACAGCACGGTGAATCTGTTCGTGTTCTACAACACAAATTAAACAAATTATCCTACTACGACGACGAGATTCATGGAGATTTCACGGTTTTAACTGAACATGCTTTAAAGAAGTTTCAGGCTGACAATAATATAAAAATCAGCGGCCAAGCAGATATGATAACATTAACTACACTAATCAATAAAGAAAAGAAAAAGTACATGGAACAAATAGATGAAATGTCTGAGTCTATTTATCCAGGGATGAAAAGTGAAGATGTAAAAATAGCACAACATGCATTACAATACTTCGGTTATTACGAAGGAGAGCTGGACGGAATATATGGTCCTCTCACTAAAAAAGCATTAGAAATTGCTGAAAAAGAACATGGGTTAAAATTAATAGATGAATCTGATCAAGTAACAGAATCGTCATTGACTGCGCTATATGAGAAAGACGAGAATGAAGAACAGAAGTTAGAACAAAAGGTAAAAAAGGAATCAAAAGAGGAAACACAAGAGTTAAAAAAAGTTGAAGTTACAAGTACTAATTATTCAAATGCAATTGATGCGGCACATGCTCAAATTGGTACACCATATGTTTGGGGTGGTGAATCAACTAGAGGATTCGATTGTAGTGGTTTTATCCAATACATTTTTAAAATGGAAAACATTGTATTGCCTCGTACTGTTAGTGATGTATGGAACTTCACCCAACATATTAATAGCCCTTCTGTTGGAGATTTGGTCTTTTTTGAAACGTATAAGCCTGGACCATCACATATGGGAATCTATATTGGTGATGGAAAATTTATTCACGCTGGAGAATCAAGAGGTGTGGAGATAAGTGAATTAAGTACTTCATATTGGGAACAAAGATATTTAGGCGCAAGAAGAGTTAACTAAATGTTATTTTGACAGAACTGAATAAATCCCGCCTTTACTATTAATACTAACCTTAATTACACGTAAAGGTGGGATAATTATGACTGGGTTAGTTGTAAAGTTACTTATATGTCCAATTGGTTTATTTTTGGCTGCATGGGTTTTTCCGAATGTAGAGTTTGGATACTGGTATCAGCCAATTATACTCGGGGTTGTATTAGCTTTTGTAGGATATTTTATGGAGAGAATCTTGTTGCGAGAAGAAACGAATTGGCTAAGTGTATTTATGGATTTTGTTGCTACAACGTTAATAGTTTACTTTGGAGCAATGTTATTTGCAGATACCGAAATAACTTTCTTTGGATCCATTTTAGCTGCTGCTATACTAGCAGTGACGGAAATATTTCAACATAATTGGCTTTTAGACAGTGGCAGAATCAAAAAAGAAACAGTTAGTGAATAACATTAGAAAACGTGACATACAATAAGTGAATTCTTATAAATGCGTATTTAGGTTTTCTGTTTCCTAAGCAGGAACAAAAGCGCAAGCGCCTGTTCAGCGCCGTAGGACTGCGCCCGCGCATCGCGGGTGGGTCGACGTTGCCGCGCAAAGCGGCGGTCTTAGTCGATCTTCCTTTTCCTTGAGATAAAGGATACACGAAGAGCGTAAGCGATTCGATGTTGACTTATCGTAGACACGGAGAGAGAAGTCCACTAGGTGCTAGGCGCTGGAGCTGGACGTGGCTGATTCAGAAGTCCATTTATCCACAGCACTTAAATTTTATAATTTCCTCACTGGCGTTGCATAAACAGGTAATAGCTAAGTCAAACATTTGAATTTTGTATCTATCATTAC
>NZ_JAGGKK010000030.1 GCF_017873675.1 Virgibacillus litoralis
CCCAGCCGTAGAATCCAGTATCGACGGAGTAAACCATTTTCATTCTCTGTGGTGTAGCGCTGATTTTGCGCTACATGTATGACTAAAGGGTGCTTATTTTCAATAAGGAGGTACATTCCTTTTACCACTAAAGACGCAGTAAATGGGGGGGTAATATGAAAAAAATCATAATAGCTTTAGTTTTACTGATTTCTGTAATTGTGTCCATTCTTTTTTATTTTGGTTTGAGTACCAACTCCTTTGAAGGAAGAGTATCTGAAGTAGATGAAAATGGTCAACTTATAGTTGATTGTCCAGTGCCAAAGTTAGGTAGTAATGTTGATGATATGGCTTATTTGTGTAAGGTTCAAACAACTGAAAATACCATTATTAACAATAATAATGGCGAAATTCTGTCTTTGGCTGACATAGAATTAGGTGATTCTATATCGGTAGTGCTAACAAAAAGATACTTTATAGGTAAAGATAAAAGTAGTAGAGAAGTTAAAGCAGAAGAAATTACCGTATTACACTAAAGGGTGCAAGAGTTGAAGAAGGAACTGATAATTTGGGGGAGGGATGGACTTGAATATAGCGATGGGTATTATTGTAGTTTTAGGTATTGGAATGTTTATCTACCATTTCTTTATTGAAGAAATACCGCTATATACTAGTTCCCTATATTTGGCTGTGATGTTTTTACTCTTTGGGGTTGACCATATCAAAGAGAGGAGTAATTTCGGCTATTTATATATAGTTTTGTCGGCGCTAATGTCTTTTATGGGAGTAAAAGAATTGGCTGTTTTTTTATAAATCCTTTTCTGCTAACGGATGCTTTCCTTAAGTAAGGAATTTGCTCAGGTTTCACTAATAGCTGGAAATTGTAAGAATGGTAGTTATTTATTGTAATCGGATCGTTTTGTTCAATAGTTTATGTCAAGTGAATTAGGTATTCGGCTTTTTAGGGGGTTATATGTTGGAATTTAAAGAGAATGCTAGTTACTTTAAGGCAAATAACGCTGAAGAATTGCTTGTTGCGTTAACGAATAAAGAATCTCATATTATAATTCAGGAAGACTATAAAAAAGAATTTGAAGAAAACACACAACTACCGCTTACGGAAAATGAACAATTGGGATTTCATCTGGGATTCCGTGGTACAGCAGGTATTTGGGGAGGGATTATTTTTCAATTAATCAATAGATTCAGTATGGGAAGTAAACAACAAAAGAAAATTGACAGCAAGATTCGTAAATACAGCATAAAAAAATTGAACGAACAAGAGATTCTCTTGTATTTGCGTCAATTGGAGTATTAAATTATATATTAGAACAAATAATGGCTCAGGTATTTCTCCAAAGCCATTTTTTATGGCGAATTTAATGGTGATATTTATGTGATTATAGGCTTGGCGAATACCAAGTGTACTAAAATAAAGAGAGGAGGAGTGGTTTTTATGTTTTATAGAAGGAGGTTTTATATTGTAAGAAAGGAATTCGTGGATATTTTAAATGCTCATTTTAATAACACAAACTTACCCAACCAGTTGAAATATGGCGCTCGTCTGATAGGGCGTTGGATGAAGGAAAATGCTGATAATACTGCAGAAATCTTTGCTATTTGGGAAAAAGACAGTTATGAGGAATACTTAGATGTTGAATCAAAAGTGAGAAGTGACAAGGCTCACGTCAAACGAGTTCAGGACTGGTATCAGAAAAATGGTGGGAAAGAAAATGTGTATGAGAATTATATATTAGAAATTAGAAATGAAGAACTGGAATCAACTGTTAATTAAAAACAGTCTTACGAGGTAACTTGCTTTAATGAATCTTTTTATTTGAGAAAAACGTAAAAGGATCAATTGGCTTAGTACAAAGCAGTGGGGATAGGAGGGGTGTAAATAATGAGGTTACTTCTACACGTAGAAGGTGCTGCCGTTTTAGCATTAAGTCTTTTCTTTTATGGGTATAGCGAATTTAGCTGGATATTGTTTTTAATCCTGTTATTAGTACCGGATATTTCAATGCTTGGGTATCTATTGAATAATAAGGTTGGTTCTAATCTTTATAATTTTTTTCATACATATACTACTCCGATAGCTATTATTACTTTTGGTATCATAGTATCTAATCATACCGTTCTGGCAGTTGGTTTAATATGGTCAGCACATATCGGAATGGATAGGATGGTTGGATATGGATTAAAGTATCCAACAGAATTTAAGGATACTCATTTGAATCGTGTCTGATACTGTGATCCGTTCTTATTCATAATAATTGCAGATGTATCTGGAGTTATTGGAGAGATATCATTAGCTTTATGGTTTTTAATTAAAGGCGTAAATATGAAGTGCACTGAATAAATAGGAACACAGACCCTGCATTATTGTGCACGAATTGTCGGTTAGACTTATTCAAGTCCTGTTATTCTTTTGGTGAAGGGAGGGTTATTTAATGGATTTGCTTAAGAACATGAACAGATCTATAGATAATATTGAAAAAAACCTTACGTACGATATTGACTTTAAAGAAGTTGCCAAGCAATCGTTTTGTTCTGAATATCATTTTAAAAGGATGTTTTCTTTTCTTGCAGGTATTACATTATCAGAATATATCCGCCGCAGACGTCTTACGCTGGCAGCATTTGAACTGAATAATAGCAACATAAAAATTATTGATGTTGCTATTAAATATGGATACAAATCACCAGATTCATTTGCCAGAGCTTTTCAAAGTATGCATGGTATTACACCCTCAGAAGCCAGGAAAAACGGTCAATCACTTAAAGCTTATCCACGAATGACCTTTCAATTATCAATTGAAGGAGGAAATGAAATGAATTACCGGATTGAAGAAAAAGACCCTTTTCGAATAGTTGGAATCAAGAAAAGAGTTCCTATTGTTTTTCAAGGAGAAAATTCAGAAATCACTGCTATGTGGAAAACGTTAAATGCGGACAAAATAGACCAGCTTAAGAGTTTTTCAAATGTCGAACCTACAGGCTTGATCCAGGCATCCACTAATTTCTCAGAAGGACGTATGGAGGAAAAAGGAGGACTTGATCATTATATAGGTGTAGCAACAACTGATGATTTCCAAGGAAACTGGACAGAACTTGAGGTGCCAGCCTTAACTTGGGCTGTTTTTGAATCCGTTGGGCCATTTCCCGAAAAACTGCAAAATACTTGGGGCCGAATCTATTCTGAATGGTTTCCATCCTCAAACTATCAACAGGTGAAAGGACCTGAGATTTTGTGGAATGAAAACAATGATTTTAATTCAGCAACTTTTAAAAGTGAAATATGGATTCCAGTCGAGAAAATGTAAGAACAGTTTATCATGACAACAAAATGAGAACCTCTTCCTTTGTGATATTTGACTATCACGGAAGAGGTTCTCATTTTTTGAGTTCAGAAGTACATCTGAGGCAGCCAGTAGGTCTTATAAAAATATCAGTCTAAAGGTTGAGTGAAGTTCATGCTCATAGCCGTTTTGGAAGGCTTAGTTTTTACTTATACTTAGAGTATCAAAGAAACAAGGAGATGCTCAGATGACTAACATATACGAAATGGAATTAGAAATCGCAAGTCGCCGAACGAAGTAAAGATAAAACTAAGATTGAAAAACTACAAAGAGATATGGAGGGATTCAGATGATTAACATATACGAAGTGGAATTAGAAGTTGCGGGTCGCCGAACGAAGTAAGCAATTAAACTGAGATCTTAAAATTAAAAGGAGGGATTCACATGACTAACATATACGAAATGGAATCAGAAATCACAAGTCGCCGTACCAAATAAAAATAGTGAATTTATTAATATGTCTAATACGCATTAAAATATCTTCTTTCAGAAATACACTCCATTAGTTGAACTCATCCTATAATATCCTCATTAGTATTTAGGCGCAGACACTCCAATTTGGGTGTCTTTTTTATTCGAAGTATATACTAATTATATTGAATAAAATATTCTATTAATATAGAATATAACCAGGAGGAGATAAAATGGATATATTTTCGATGAGAACGAAAAAAAGGGAAACATATAGTGTTCAATTAAAATATTCACTTTTGTGGGAATGCGCACTAGGTATAGCCGCTATTACGAATCAGTCCCTTGTTGAGACTCTTGACCTGCCGAAGCAAAACAGGGAGAAGATTAAAGACTCCATGACTAAGGAAATGACTGAGCACCTGGAATATGTACAAACACATAATACTTGGAAGACACTTCTTCAACTTTTGCATCAAGAAGATTTTAAGAATATAGCGGATTTTACTTCATTTGTAAAAAAATTATCATCGGAGGAATTAAAATCTATAGCCATTCCGTATTTGGGAAAGGAACAAAAAGAACTAATCAATCAGTTGATCGAAGGGTCGGATGGTGCTCTTAAGAAACTTCAGCAAATTACAAAAGAGAATTCTTTTCTGCCTTCCTATCTGGATTTTATTAGTAAAGTCGATACGGAAGCATTAAAAAGCCATCTGATTGAAGTAATGTCTGGTTGGTATATGGAAGTGATTGAACCTGATGAAGAAGAATTGGAATCTATACTGATTAGAGATATGAAATCAAAAGAAAAGATGATTGAAAAATTGGGACCAGAGGAGTTTGTGGAATGGGCTACAGATGGTACTCGTTATTATCCGGAACCAAGTGTATTTCAAGTACTTCTCATTCCTCAATATATTTACCGTCCCTGGAACGTGGAGGCAGACTTAGAAGGTGTTAAAGTCTTCTACTATGCGGTCGCCAATGAAAGCATTTCTAGTGACAATAAATATGTACCGAATAAAATGCTGGTGCAAAGGTATAAAGCACTTGGGGATGAAAATCGCTTAAAGATATTAAAGATAGTTAAGGAAAAAAGTTTATCCCTGCAAGAGTTGACAGATGAGTTGAAGATGGGTAAGACAACCGTTCATCACCACTTGAAAATACTGAAATCAGCAAGATTAGTAGTATCAAATTCACATAAATATGAGATTGATGAAAAAGCTTTATCTGCTTTACCTAAAGAACTGCAGCTATTTTTGGAAGATAATTAATTTAGGTTAGGGAGGAATGAGATGGAATCTTTGGTCGGACAAGTCTATTCAGAAGAGAAAACACCGGAATTCAAGCGTAATTATCAGGTTTTTAGGTTTATCGGGGGGAATTTAATTTCTTTTTTTGGTGATCAAATATATCTAATTGCCCTTCCGCTAATTGTTTTAGCTCTAACAGGTTCTCCATTGAGTATGGGAATCGTTGCTGCATTAGAAAGGTTGCCAATTATAATACAGCCATTTACTGGTGTTCTGGCGGACCGATTTAATCGTAAGAGAATCTTGATGGTTTGTGATTTAGGCAGATTTGTAACGATAGGTTTATTAGGGCTATTACATATGATGAACTCGCTTTATATTTGGGAAGTTTACGCGGGAGCATTAATAGTAGGTGTTTTAACGCAAGTTTATAATACGTGCCAGTTTGCATCAGTCCCTAAATTGGTGCAAAAGAAAGATTTGCAATTAGTTAACTCTATCAATACAGGCATATTTCAAACGGCAGTTTTTATTGCGCCAGGGTTAGGCGGAATAATCATCAGTATTTTTAATCCTGGAGTTGGTCTATTAATAAACAGCATAAGTTTCTTAATTGGTTTCTTAATCGTATTAAGTTTAAAGATTGATAGTCCCCGTCGAAATGAAAATACTAGTCGTTCGAAAATCTTTGCAGATATAAAGGAAGGATTTGTCTTTGTTTTAAAGCAGAAGCCTATCTTGTACACCAATATTGCCATGCTTTTCTCTATTTTTGGAACGACTCTTTTTTTAACAATGCTGGTGATACACTTAAAGTCTACAGTAGAATTAGATACAGTACATATAGGTTTTCTGTTATCCATTGGAGGGGTTGCTGCAGTAGGCGGTGCTTTAGTTACAAATTTACTTAAGCGTTACTTTTCCTATAGAAGAATATTATTTCTATCTGGAACGATCGGTGGTATTTCGATTATAGTGTTCAGCTTTTCGAATACGTTCATGTTGTTAGCATTGATGAATGCAATTGGCACAATATCTGCTGCCATTATGAGTCCGTGCATTGTAACCATTCGTCAAACCTTAAGTCCTGATTATTTGTTAGGCCGAGTGCAAGCAACTAGTCGGTTTATGACATGGATATTAATGCCTGTTGCAGCTTTGGCAGCCGGGATAATTGCTGAACAATTTGGAACAGAAATTACGATACTGGTTGGCGGCATTATAGCTACGATTGCTTCGTTTATTTATCTACACCCTTCACTTAAAATAACTAATGTTATACTAAATAATATTGAAAATTAGGGGGGCAAGGATATGACAACACCAAAGCACATAGTCTCTGCGGCAACCATTGTTTTAAATGAACAGCAAGAAATTTTATTAATTAAAGGACCTAGAAGAGGATGGGAAATACCTGGCGGACAGGTTGAAGAGGGGGAATCACTGAAGGATGCTGCAATTAGAGAAACTAAAGAAGAATCGGGGATTGATATTGAGATAACCAAGTTTTGTGGTATATTTCAAAATGTGAATGGTTCGATATGCAATAATTTGTTCTTGGGTAACCCAATTGGAGGAGAACCAGCAACAAGTTCTGAGAGTTTAGAAGTTGGATATTTTCCAATTAAACAAGCTATGGAAATGGTAACTTGGAAAAATTTTTCGCAAAGGATCGAGTATTGTTTAAACCAAAATATGCAGCCTTTCTTGGTTGAATTTTAAGGTATTATTGAAAATAAAGGGGAATCCGTATATGTCTATAAAATTAGCTCGTATGAATGAAGAAGCTTTTAATCAGTATTATAATAGCGCAATACAAGAATATGCTAATGAACATGTGAAAGCAAGAAACTGGGGTAAAGAAGAGGCTTTTGATAAAGCCAAGAAACAGTTTGAGCAGTTGTTACCGGATGGGTTAGGAACGGAAGACCATGTACTTTTTTCTATTATGTATGGCAATGAAGCGGTCGGGACATTGTGGCTGAACATAAAATCAAAACAGCATGAAAAACTCGGGTTTATTTATGACATTAAGTTGGATGATGATCAACGTGGCAAAGGGTATGGAAAAGTAACGATGATAGCTTTGGAAGAGTATGCGAAGTTAGAAAACATCAATCAAATAAGCTTACACGTGTTTGCACATAATGAGAGAGCAGTTGCGCTTTACGAGAAAATGGGTTATGAAGCTATAAGTTATAACATGTCGAAAAGGCTCTCGTAATTTAAGTGCTAGATAACGAGATTGTTTAGGAGGCTGATTGAATATGAATCGCATCATGGTGATGGGAGTGTCGGCTGGTGTTGGAAAGTCTACCTTTGCGGCGAAACTGGGAGAGCAACTGGATATAAACGTCTATCATCTTGATGTCCTGCACTGGAAACCAAATTGGATAGAGGCTCCAAAAGAAGAATTTAGAGCGAGTCAGAAGGAAATTGTTGCCAAGGACAACTGGATAATCGAGGGCAATTATAATAGTACATATGACATTAGAGCCCAAAAAGCCGATACAATTATTTATCTCGAGCTTAAGTTAATTGTTTGTCTGTATCGTGTTATTAAGCGATGGATCCTAAATATAGGGAAAACCCGGCCAGACATGGGAGAAGGGTGCAAGGAAAGGTTAGACTATGAATTTCTGAAATTCATCGTTACTACATATTCTTCTCGTAAGAAAAAGATGGAAAGTAGATTTAAAGCATTTAGGAAAACAGGCCCTGAAAAAACCATTATTAGGCTTAAGAGTAAGAAAGAAATTAAATCATATTTGGATTTAAATGAAAAAGGAGAAGTTGGTCGGTAGTAAGAGTGGGATATCGACTTAGACTGCGGATATATCGACCTTCGTGGCAAGATATCGACTTGAGTTAGGATATATCAACCTCCGCGGTGGGATATCAACTTGAATTAGGATATATCGACCTTCGTGGCAAGATATCGACTTGAAATAGAGTATATCAACCCGGGCAGCAGGATATCGACTTGAAATAGAGTATATCAACCCCAGCAGCAGGATATCGACCTAAATTAGAGTATATCAACTTCCGTATTAAAATATCAACCGAAATTGAAATATATCAACCACAGCGTCTGGATATCGACTTGAATTAGAAAATATCAACCTTTAGTGGTAGGATATCAATTTATAGCACCAAAAGGAGCATAGAACCAACAATGAAAAGCGAAAAAGAAATTAAAGAGAAACTACATAATTTATTAAGTGAAACCCAATTAGTATCGAACGAGACAGATGAATATGAAACAGTGTTAGAAGTGGTTAGTGTGCTAGGGTCTACTGATGCAGAATTACGGGATGAACTCGGGTATCAGGCACTCTTTAAATTACTGATACATAATAACTACCTTTCGAACAATGAATTAAAGGAATTGTTAGCCTATGCGAGTTCAGGTGAAATGTTGTTTTATAAGCTAGGCGAGGTAGAATCAGATAGTGTCTTTCTTAGGTCTTTCTCTTCTCTATTGATCACTTTATTGTTATATCGCGATAATCAAGATAAATTTCTTTCTAAGTCTGAGTATAATAGTGTTGTAGAACTTGTTGTTAGTTACTGCAGACTTGAGAAGGATTATCGGGATTTTGTTGAAGGAAAGGGCTGGGCACATGCCCCGGCACACGCTTCTGATGCAATCGATGAACTTGTAAAAAATCGTCATGCTGATATTGATTCGTGTATGTTGTTATGGGAAGGGATGACGGAACTAGTAGTAAACGCACCAAATGTTTTTGCTGCTGAAGAAGATGAGAGAATTGCAACCCCAGTGTTGGCGATGGTTGAATATGAAAAGGTTCCGTTATCGACACTTAGAACCTGGATGAAAGAAATACCTGTTTCAGAAGAAAAGTTGCATGAGAAGATTAATGTTAAGAACTTTTCCAGATGTTTTATTAATCGATTAATTATGAAAAAACCATCTGCTAACTATGAACATCTAGTAAGGGAACTAGAACTTCAATTTAATTCATCGTTTGTGTGAATATAGAGAGTTAATATGAGTAAGCTACCGAAACTTTGGCAGCTTGCTCTTTTTATTTAGAATGAGTATCCTTAAGAGTCTTTCGAGTTAGTTCTATAAAAGATTGCAATGGTATTGTCATTAACTTATCTTTATGCCAGGCAATTTGAGTGAAAAAAGGTGAGGCAGGTTGTCTCCATTTAATCTCTTCCATTAGTCCTTTTTTAATATCTTTTTCTACCGCCATTTCAGGTAAAATAGCTATTCCAAGTCCAGCTATTACACATTGTTTGATTGCCTCAATACTAACAAATTCAAATTTATTAGTAGGGTATATTTCTGACTCCCGCAAGGTATTTTCCAAGTACGTACGATACGAGCACCCTGTTTCAGTAAGCAAAAGAGTTTCCTGTTCTAGATCTTTCGGGAAGATCTCTGATTTATTTAATAATGGGTGTTCAGGAGCAACTACAAGTTTCATCTTATCTTCTGTAAGAGATTCAATTGTTAAAGCATCTCCCGGCTTGAGTGTATCCATAATAAAAGCTACATCCAGATTTCCCTCAAGCAGTTTTTCTTTAGCCATTTCATCCGAGTGGGCTGGCTTAAAAATGAGTTTAACGTTTGGAAACTGATCTTTGAATTCTTTAAGTATTGGTGGTAAACGATACGTGCATTGGCTCTCTTGTGCTCCAATAACAAGCGTTCCTGCTGGCTCTTCTAACCCACTTGCGACCATTCGAGCTTCTTCAGTTAGTACGAGCATTTTATCGGCATAAATTTTGAACTGCCGACCGGATTCTGTGAGATATAGTCGCTTCCCAAGTCGTTCAAACAAAGGTGTATCCAGTTCTTTTTCAAGTGCCTTAATCTGGGCTGTCACACTTGATTGTGCAAAATTTAATATCTTTGCTGTTTGAGTGAAGTTTAAAGTTTCTGCAGCTTTTTTAAATGTAATTAATTGTTTAGTTTCCATACTTTCACCTCCATCAATCGTTATTTTCGATTGTATCAATTAAAATAATCATCTTTATTGATTTATGGTTTTATCATAAGCTATAAGTAATCGAACAGCAAGTTAAAAATAGTAAATGAAAAGGAGCATGTGTTATATGTCTATTGCAGTTATTTATGGAGGTACCCGTAAAAATGGCAATACGGAAATTTTAACTGATCAAGCTGTCCAGGGATTATCTGTAGAAAAAATTTATCTGAGAAATTATGATATTCATCCTATTGAAGATTTGCGTCATACCCAAGGTGGATTTCAGGAAGTAGAAGATGATTATAATTCAATCATTGATCGAATTATACAGAATGACATTCTTGTGTTTGTTACTCCGATTTATTGGTTTGGCATGTCGGGAACACTGAAGAACTTTATAGATCGCTGGTCTCAAACAATGAGGGATTCAAGCTATCCTGACTTTAAAAAGAGTATGGCTGCTAAAAAAACCTATGTCATTGCAGTAGGAGGAGATAATCCCTACTTTAAAGGATTACCGCTAATTCAGCAATTTCAATATATTTTCGATTTTATAGGAACTTCATTTGAGGACTATATTATTGGAAAAGCAAACAGACCCGGCGATATTCTTCAAGATAAACAAGCTTTATTCTCAGCTCATCGATTACTGCGGAAATAAGAAGGGGAGGTGGAGACGTGGTTTTTAGTGTATTAAGGTTAAGAAATTTTCGTAATTTTTTCCTATCTGAAATCATTTCAGGTTTTGGAGTTGGCATGAGTACGATAGGTGCAAATTGGTTTCTGTTGGACCAAACTAATTCTACGAAGCTGATTGGGCTTATGCTTTCTTTAAATGTAATAGCGGGATTTCTTGTTGCACCATTGATTGGAATATTGACTGATAAGTTTAATCGAAAGGTAATCATTCTCTGGACTTATCTGGTTCAGTCAATTATATTAATTGGCATAACTAGCTTATTATCAATATCAGGATTTAAAATCGAGTATGTTTATCTATTTGCAGTTGTTAATGGAATGGGATGGACGACATATATATCAACATCAAGAAGTCTCGTTCAGGAAATTCTCTCGGATCAGGATTATATTAATGGCAACTCCCTGGTTGAGATAAGTTTACAGGTTGGGATGTTTATGGCAGGAGCTGCTTCAGGGGTGATTTATAAATATTTTGGGTTTGATTTCATCCTAATTTTTAATGCAACTGCATTTATTTTTAGCAGTATTTTTCTTTCCAAAGTTAAATACAATTCAATTACGATTGACAATAAAGAAGAATCTTATCGTGAAAGCTTTAAAAATGGAGTTCGTTATTTGGCAGATAGACCAAAGATATTCTTCCTGGGAGTTGTGGCAATTATTCCTTTAGCTTCCACCATGATGTTTAATGTTGTACTTCCTGGATATGTGAGTGATACGGTTGGTGGTGATTCCATTGTTTTTGGTTTATCCGATATGTTTTACGGAATTGGTGGGCTGTTATCGGGTTTCATTGCAGCACCTGTTGCTAAGAAAATTTCGAACAACTCAACCGTAATACTTTTCTTCTGGATATCTATTGGTATTTTGCTTAGTTTTGCATTTAATAGCTACGTCTTGGTTCTTTTTCTGGGAAGTGTTTTATTTGGTCTAAGTAATTCATCGTTAAGAATCGTAATGAACACAACACTTATGGAGACAGTATCAAAATCTTTTATGGGCAGAGCCATGTCCGTTTGGATGGCTATCTCGCTTATCATACAGGCGATTGCTTCTCCTGTACTTGGATTGTTAATCGATAAATTCTCTCCTGGCGTAGGTTTTATTGCCTTGATCGGATTGATGATTATAGGGTTTATTATTTATTTTATAGTAATCAGAGGAGTTAAGCAGAATCAAAACACTAAGTATGTACGCACCGGGTGAATAACTATATGAGACAACATCATTTTATTTGTCATGGTGTTGTCTCTTTATTTATTCAATAATTAAAATGGAGCATAAGTATATAAAGAGATAAATGATATAATGAGAGTGTTGCAGATTTAGGAATTTATTAAGTACATACCAGGTTAAAGTTCTACATTAATAGTTAAAAGGAGATTCCCATGAATACTTATTTCATCAAATTAAAGGAACCTTCACCAACCATAGTGAAAATGTTTAACCAGTGGGAAAACGATCCCAGCTTGGCTTCTTTGACTAGGCCCAACCAAAATAGGGAGGACTTGGAACGCCAAACGGTACTGACAATGGATGACCTTACACAACGACTCGAACATCATCACATCTACTTAATTTATCTAGATGACAAGATAATCGGGGAAATGAACTACATGGTTGATCCACCCCACCTCTATAAGAAAAAGCCTGGAACCGCCTGGATAGGCATTACGATTGGAGAACCCGAAGCGCGGGGGAAAGGGATTGGGTATAGGGCAATCCAATTTTTAGAGGAACAAATTAAGCAGCATGGTCTTATGCGGATTGAACTAGGTGTGTTTGAATTTAACTTGCAGGCTCACAAGCTGTATAAGAAATTGGGCTACGAGGAAATTAGCAGAATCCATGATTTTACTTTTTGGCAAAATAGAATGTGGTCTGATATTCGTATGGAGAAGGTTTTGGGTTGAGGATGAATTTATAACTTATTCCGTAACCTATCGTACTCAATAAAACATGTATGCCGATGACCTGGAGAATCCTCATTCCGTTATCCTTATACTCGATGATTTTGTGCTTTTAACGGAACGAGGATTCACATTGTTGACCTGATTTGTATTTTGCGTTGTAAAATAGACATTTTTTGTTTACTATTTCAGAAGATTGGGATTTTAATAACGTACAGCTGGGATATTATGTTAAAATTTACTGAATAGAAGGCAAATGGATATGAATAATATTTGTTCTTATTTATTGATAGAAGTGATTAGTTCACCCAGAATATCAGCTGCTATTCCAGGAAAAGAAATTGTGATAGAAGGGGACTATAAAAAAGAAACAGCCAACCAATTCGTAGACAGAATTAATAGTCAATAGGCGAGGAGGGATTATATGTCCGAAAAGGCAACAACAAACGGCAACTCGATAACTTCATTAACACTAGGGATCCTTTCAATTTTAATTCCAATTATTGGGCTATTTCTTGGTGTCGTAGGAGTTGTCGTTTCAAGAAAAGCGACAAAGCAAATTGTAAAAACAAATGAGGATGGCAGAGGCATAGCGATGTCAGGTTTGATTTGCAGTGTGGTAGGAATTCTTATGCAACTCTTTATGGTAATGGGTTATATCATATATCGTTTTTTTACTACTGCAGGATAGGCCTTACAAACATTGATGGTAAAGGGGATCCGGGATGTATAGAATTGCAATAATTACCGATATTCACGGAAATATTTATGCATTGAATGCTGTTATGAAAGAGATCCAGAAAAAGTCAGTGGATTTTATCTATTGTCTTGGTGATATGATTGGAATAGGACCTTTTTCAAATGAGGTTCTGGATACTTTACAGGAAACAGATAATCTTAAAATGGTTTCAGGAAATCACGATGAAGCAGTCCTAGCACTCCTTAACAATGAACCATACCCCAAAAGCAGGGTTGATGTTATTCCACACCACGAGTGGATTGCTGAAAGACTTAATAAGCAGCATAAATCTGTATTGGAAAAACTTCCTCGTATAATAAACCCTACTATCTATGAACAAAGCCTACATCTAATTCATTATCCGTTGAAGCAATCATTTCATAATGCTCATATATGTAGAGATCCTTTTGATCTTACTGGTATGCCTAATCAAGAAAATTTCACTTCGCTAGACGCGTTAGATGGTTTTTCGTTGGTTTGTTTTGGGCACGATCATAGTAGTCATAAGTTTACTTGTAATTCTACAACGTTTTTTAACCCTGGTTCCGTTGGTTGCTTTAATAAACCTTTTGCTCGCTATGGAATTATTGATATAAACCAAAATGGATATAACCTAATGCAACAGTGCGTTCCTTATGAACTTGATAAATATGTAAAAGAGTTAAGAAAAACATCCATCCCACGAAAAGAGATCATACTTAGTATTTATAATTGAATTCTAGAAGTTGGAAATAAACATGCTTAGAATTTTGTGAGACGTAGATAGATAATGAAAAGATATAAGAGGGAAGTGTCTTTATGAAAGTTAGATTATCAGATTTTAAGGAAAGCTGGGGTGAAATGTTTGAAAAGGAAGCTCAATTTTTAAAAACAATATTTGGCGACGAAGTGATTAAATTTGAACATTTTGGGAGCACCGCAGTTCCTGGCCTAAAGTCTAAGCCCGTAATCGATATGATGTGTATAGTAAAAGACATTAAGAAAATTGATTCGTTTAATGACAAAATGCATACACTTGGATATGATGTTGCTGGTGAATGGGGCATCGAAGGAAGAAGATTATTTCGAAAAGGCGGGGAAAATAGGACACATCATATTCATTTTTATCAATTGGATAACCCTCAAATTAAGCGGCACTTAATATTTCGAGATTATCTGCAATCCCACCCAACAGAAGTAGATCGATACAGCAATTTTAAAGAAGAGCTGGCTCAACGTTTTGATAGTACAAGTGACTATAGCCCTGCAAAAAAAGAATTTGTTAAGGAAATGGAAATGCAAGCACTGCATTGGTTTGAAAAATATCAGCAACATTAAAGGGGGAGATTTAAATTAAACGCTTTTTGTACTATCTTGCTTGGACGATTATTATTGGACTTATAATTTACTGGGGAATGAAGTATCAGGTTCAACTAAATGAAGAAGCAAAAATGAAGTTTGAATTATTTCCTGTCGTACAATTTGCTACATTGTTCCCTATTGTTATTGGATTATTGCTGCGATTACCAAAATTGATAATTGAAATTTATAATAAGAAGCAGTGGACGTTTGATTGGATTAAATTCATAGCAATTGGATTACCATGTTTCTATGTACTTACAATGTCTCTTTTACCATACTCACCATTCGGTCAAGGCTCTATTCCCATACCTGATATAATTATAACTGGCAGTCCGACAGTTACAACAATAGCTGGCATTGTTTTTGGATTCGTCTTTTTGGATAGCTTAAAAAAATAACAGCAATTACTACTTAATTAAAATAATTTGTAGCAGTACTTGACAGGAAGTACATTCACTGATATGATTAAAGTTAATTATTCTTGTTCGGTTGTCAATGAAAGAGAAAAGTAACTAGTAAGTCACTTTCGTCTGGAATGAATATGCAGAGCATTAATAGTAATACATTGTGGATTGAATCCACGCAGGAGGTAACAATTTATGTTACAAGGTAATGTTAAATGGTTTAACGCAGAAAAAGGTTTCGGTTTTATTGAAGTAGAAGGGCAAGACGATGTATTCGTTCATTTCTCTGCTATTCAAGACGAAGGTTTCAAAACATTAGAAGAAAACCAAACAGTTTCATTCGAAATTGTTGAAGGTAACCGCGGACCACAAGCAGCTAACGTTCAAAAATAAGCGTTACTAATAAGAAAGAGATTTCCTTAATTGGAAATCTCTTTTTTTTTTATCCCTGATGATTTCTGCTTTAACGTAGTTATTTATTCACAAAATATGTTTCACCCAGAATTTCCTTTGATTGATAAGTAGTTGAAGGAAGCTCTTTTTCAACAAATGTTTTAATATCAGCGAGCTCAACACCGTACATTACTTCAATCTCTTTTGAAAACAGTAATTTTTCCTTTTCTAGCAATGCAGAAAGTGCTGGTTGTTGCTTTGGCTGGAGATCCTCTATGTTAAGAACTTGCTTCAGCCCTGATACATAGCATTCCAATGGGCGGCTGCCAACAATTTTTACACCTTTATTGTCCTCATTTACCATTACAATGGAAGGGAATCCTGTAGCGCCTAGACTTCGTGCAAGTCCAAAGTCTTCATTCAATGATTGCTGTCCACTTGGTAGTTCTGCTTCTTTTACCATTTCCTCTCCTTCAAGTCCAAGTTTATTCACGTTTCACTTGTCCTTTTTTTAGAATAATGATTGATAGGGTACTTTTATATATAATACCAAAATACAGGTGAGAATACTGAACAAGGTTCTATGAGTTCAACTATATTGTAGACCTTGAAATATTATGGTTTACAATTATATGATTTATGTCTATAATCACTATAATGGATACGTTTTCTTGTGACCTGTTAATGCAATTATTTAAAAGTTAAGGAGTTGAGAGAAATGGAACAACAAAGTGAGAAACTCAGATTTATATTACATTGTGCAATCTTTGCTGCGATAACAGCTATTATGGCGCAAATTGAGATCCCGCTTCCTCTAGTGCCGATTAGTGGCCAAACACTGGCAGTCGGAATTACGGCGACTATTCTCGGAAGTCGAAAAGGAGCTGTTGCCATGGTTTGCTATGCAGCAATTGGAGCTATAGGTCTTCCAGTGTTTGCTGGATTTAGTGGCGGCCCTCAAGTACTGGTAGGACCAACAGGAGGATACATATTCGGGTTTATTGCAGCTGCCTTTGTCACAGGTTTTATCCTTGAAAAATCTAGGTTTACTGTCCCTATGGCAATGATTGCAAATACTGTAGGTATGGTGATTACGCTATTATTTGGAACTATTCAGCTTAAATATGTGGTTGAATTAACATGGAGTGAGGCGCTAGCAGCAGGTGTATATCCGTTCATAATCGTAGGATTAATTAAAGCATTTCTTGCCAGCTGGATTGGAATAACAGTTAGAAACCGTTTAGTCCAGGCGAATGTTAATATCACATCTTCAAAAAATGCTGCATAGTTTGTGAATATAAAACGGTGGAAGTATAACTAGTTACAAGTCTTTAAGAATAAGTATTCTTAAGGAGTTAGCTATTTAAACTTGCCAATTCTAATTGAGTATATCTATATAGTAGAATGATCTAATTAATCAGATCTTACAAAACAAGCATGGAAGGTTGTATACAGAACTAGTCCTTGCTGTATTGGTGCTTATGAATAATTATATTATTCATAAGCACTATCGTTTCTTGTGGTGAAAAAGTGGCATGGAAATCAAAAGTATCATGGAATTTTAATATAATGTTTGAGGCTAAATATCTGGTGACACAAATACATTGACAGTATAAGTGGATAAAATTATACTTATAATAAGAATAAGGTAACGAGTAGCGCTAACTACCCGTTACCGACAACTACAGACCGCATAAAGAGCGGCAGACCAATAAGTTGTTTTGGCCCAAAAGAAGTAACTGCTTACCATTGATCACGGGGCGGTTACTTCTTTTTGTTTAGGTAGACGACAATAGTTACAATTAGTGTCAGTGTCGCTATTAGTGAAATGCTAAATTGCGCTACTAGACTTAATGCTTCAAATGTCGTCATCCTACCACCTCCCTTCTAAAGGAAGATGGTCAATCGCCCACTATACTATGTAGTTGCTACATAAATTTTACCATAAGAGTTAAAAGATTAATAGTAAAAACCGGAACAAATGTTCGATTCCTTCTTTTATTCTTTAATCAATAAATGATTATAAAAAAACCGCACCCTACGTAAGTTCTGTTATGGGTGTGGGTTTTTCTATTAAGAATTGAGTATGGTCTCCCTTTAAATGTTTTTACTTTTTATGATTAGTATATAGCTAATTATTCTCTGCCATTCGGCCAAGCGGACCATCTTCATTGATAATATCCCGGATGCTGTAGACTGATATTGGAAACATTGGAAACCCGAAAACATATGGTGTGATCTCATAGAGTTGAAAGTAGATGACTAGTGCTTTATCGGCAATGTAAAAGTCCTGATCCGGCTGAATTTTAACCGTATCTTCAAATGTGCCAATATCGCGCTCTTGAATTTGTTCATTAATAAGCGCAGAAAGTCGATCCACATAATTACTCCCCGGCTTAAATAGGTCACCGAGGCTGCTACGGCTTTTGTTTTCCAAATCAAATGTTAGTGATTTAATGTAGGTCATTCCATGTGCCGCCTGATAATGGTATGCATAGTTGTATAAGGATAAACTTAGGACATCACGCTGGTTGTTTTTAATTTCAAATGAGCCGTCCATTTCAACAAGCGTGGTCGGCATTTCAGCTATTTGCATGTTGATAAGCTGCTGTGTTTCATGGACGATGTTCTGATTGATAAATCGTTCCATTCCCCGGTCTCGCATACCGAAAACATGTGGATAGATTACTTGAATATCCCTACCGTAGCTAACTTGCATCGGTTTAATATGAACTGGTAATGATTGTGGCACTTTTTTCACCCTTTACTGGTTTTGTGCCTATTGTATTCGGTGGCTAGATGAAGTGTGCTTGCTGGAGAGTCACGATGATTTGTTGAATATCGTGATAAAATGGACTACAGTATTTTCGACCCGCGGGTCAAATGGTGAAATTGATTAAAGAATAGCAAATGGGACAATAAACCTGTCCCCCCTTGTCCCTATTTCTGTACAATCTTGCCTGATATAGCAGGAAGATAGCGATATATACATATATTGTATTTGATGAAACTATTTTATCGGCACTCTTGTCTTTTTGAACAATTAGGTTTACGATTAACTATCGAACTAACTTAGAGATGAAAGGCGTCATGAAATGAATAAACGAGTTTACTTTTTAATGATTGTTGCATTTGTTGTCGGTATGGTTGAATTAATTATTGGTGGATTACTGGACCTGATGGCAGCAGATCTGGATGTTAGTCTTGGTCAGATCGGCTTCCTGATCACTATTTTTTCACTGATCTTTGCTGTTGGGGCACCGATTCTATTAATACTTACATCGAGTATCGAGCGGAAACGGCTGGCACTTATTTCACTGGTTATATTTCTATTAGGGAATATTGTCACAGTATTCAGCCCGACATATACGATTGTCTTTATAGGAAGAATTATTTCAGCATTGAGTGGGTCACTACTGATTATTTTATGTCTAACCATAGCGCCATCAATCGTTCATCCAAAATATCGCGGCAGGGCAATCGGAATAGTATCTATGGGAGTTAGTGCCTCGATTGTTCTGGGGATTCCTGTCGGGTTACTGTTGGGGAATGCTTTTGGATGGCGTGCACCATTTGTGCTGATTTCAGTTTTAACTGTCTTTTCCATAGCTGGTGTGTTTCTTTTGATGGAGCGGATTGATCCGAAGCCTTCCAGCCCGATTAAAAAACAACTGGCAACTTTGAAAGAACGGAGAATATTTTTTGGGCAGGCCATAACATTTCTGTTCATAGCAGGTCATACAGTTCTTTATGCTTATTTGACTCCTTTTGTAAAAATGACCATGGAGTTAGACGGGACCTGGGTAAGTGTTATTTACATGATATTCGGAATTGCAGCGGTAAGCGGCGGTGGAGTTGGTGGAACTTTATCAGACAAACTAGGGCCAGAGCGGACCATTATGTTAACGATCGTTCTGTTTACGCTGGTGATATTCTCTATACCATTTACAACATTCGCACTTCCGGTATTTATAACGATATTGGTAGTCTGGGGGATGCTCAGCTGGACGTTGGCTCCGGCAACACAGTCCTATCTCATTAGTTTATCGCCTGAAACATCTGACATTCAGCAGAGTCTGAATAATTCTGCGCTTCATCTAGGTATCGCATTTGGATCACTGGTTGGCGGTCTGGTTATTGAGCGTGCCTCTATTGAACAAAATGCAACAGTCGGCGGATTTTTTGCATTACTTTCAATCGGAGCGGCATTGGTTTCCATGTATCGTAAACAGGGGTCAGAAGCTGTGAGAAGTAGGAGCTGACATGACGTTGGTTCAATAAACAAAGTAGACGAATATTGATGTAATCTAACGTGAAACGACCGTCAATCTGCATGCTGATTGATGGTCGTTTTTTGTTGGTGTAATAGTATTTCAGTAAAGTGTCAATTAAAATTGGAGTGTTAGGATGTACTTTAACTGTAATTTATGTGAATTGGCAAATATTCAGTTTTTCTATAATTTCGCAAAATGTTATGAATAGTTATGTTAAAATAAACACAGATTTTGTGAAGAATTACACTTAACGCAGCATGTTAGTTGAAGAGCGTTGTTTAACTTGTGTTCAACAATCGGTCCATATCGAGAGTATTTTGTTGGTGACAAGAAAACAGAATGAGTGACGCAAGGAATAAATGTTATTTACACTTTGCTGAGGGGGTACTTATGAAAACTCACTATTATTTAGGTTGGTTTGACAATTTTTTTCCAGAGAATCTGGCTAGGGTGTTACAGGAGGATATAACTGATAGAAAATCTCTTGCTATGATTAGCTCGAATCCATCTATTTATGAAGATGATGGTGCTACTGAACGCTCGTGGCTCGATCAGGCTGGCATTATGTTTGATGAGTATCATTTAATCAATTACCGCGTACAGAAGGAAGATGCCCAAACGATAATTCAAAATGCTTCCGTCATTTTCTTGTTGGGTGGCAATATTCTTAATCAAAATAGTTTATTAATGGAATATGAATTATCGGATTCGATTAAAAAAAGCAGCGCCGTTGTGATGGGAGCAAGCGCTGGAGCAATCAACATGTCGGCTAAATGGTTATGCTCGAAAAACTTTGGAGATGAAGTTGAAATGAGCTCTGTTTATGACGGAATCGGTCTTGACAATTTTTCCGTCCTGTCTCATTTTGATCTTGAAAATAACATTGCACTGGTTCAAAGCGAACTATCTCCCCTATCGGAAGAAATAAATATTTATGCGTCGAACAAAGATTGCGCTGTACGTGTAATAGGAGACAAAATCGACGTTTTTGGCAATGTTTATTTAATTTCTAACTCAAAGATTCAGAAATTGGATGAGACGCTCTAGTTGTAGCGAATCGCTAATGGCTTAATTGAATTAATTTATTTATGCACCGTCTCTATTTTAAATTAAGTGAAGGAGAACTGGCGCGAGTGTTGAATATGCGTATATTTTTTTTGCTTCAACTGACGGGTAGCAAGAGTTTAACAAGGGATCGTCGATAACGGCGGTCCTATTTTTGTATTTGAAGAATCATCGGAATTTTATGTTAAAATTAATTTGTGAAAAGATGTACTTAAATTAACGCAGCAGTTTAGTTTAATACTTAAAAGGAGGAAAAACGTGCTTAATATGGATAATCAAGTAATTGAATTTACCCAAATGCACGATGAATTTATTTTGGATTGGAACGAAGCTATGATCTCAGGGGACACAACTGCCTTAGAAAGAATGACTGAAGACTATTATGTTGCGTTTTTCAAAGGTTTAAATGAAAAACCAAGTATTTACAATAGGGAAGAAGCGGTTAGTGGGATGAAACATTCTGTTAAGCAGTTAATAGGAGCTGAAAAGAGGTTCGAAAATCGGGTTATTCGTTTAAGGGATAACGAGAATGCAGTGGTATTTTATGAACAATTGATAGTAAAAGATGAAAAATTGTTGACAAGGTTATTTACTATTGAGAACTGGCAGCTTACTGATGGAGGATGGCAGTTGGTAAGGGAAGCCGAAGAGCCTATTAATTAGTGTTTGTTACTCAACTAATGGTTGCGATAATTCAAGAAGGATTATCGCTTATTTTTGTAGAAGTTATTGCACTAACGCAGCAGGTTAGTGATAATAAGCAGTCGTCATTTCTGCTATTGAAATTGAAATTTGAAACTTTTTCCCAATATAATCGTATTGAAACTAAAGTTATGTAGTAAGAGGCTGATATAATGTCGATAAAAATGAAACAATGTGATGATTATGTTCCTTAATATTTTTGTAGTAAAATTCTGGGCATAGACAAGGTTTGTCTGTTTTAACAAATACTTGCTTAAAGGAAGGATTTAATTATGTCTAAATTATCAAAATTATATAATGACTTTTTTTATGCTTGGGGCGATAATAACCCTAAAAAAGAAGTTTTGAGATACGGAAAATATATAACTTTAGAAAAGTGGCATGAATATGACGATTATAAAAATTACAGACCACGTAGGCAAACGGCAGGAGGGATAATCATTTTAAGTGGTTTAGGTCTAATTGGTGTAAGTGTTAAAGGTATCAAATCCAAGTACGATAAAAGAAAGACAGATAAAGAAAATCTCTAATCTAAAATATGATAGAGATTTTCTTTTTTCTGAATGATTTAACACTTCGAATGTGTGTCCTTGTATATAAGCATACATTGGAAACAGTAGTTATGGTTGCGAGGTTGTTCTGTAAGGCTGTTTTCTAAAAGATTGTTGTTTTCAATTTAAATTTTGGCTCTGCTAAATTTAGCGTTGATTTTAAACTAACGGGTGCTTTTCTATTTTAATTTAAGAAGTAAATGAATAATGTAAAAAATAATGAAGCGGGTGAAGAGTAAATGAACAAGAAACGACTTGTTGAGAGATGGTTTAATGAAATTTTCACTAAAGGTGATATTAATGCTTTAAAAGAGATTACTGCACCTAACTTTGTTAGTCATGTACCAAATCATGATTTTAACGGACATGATGAGTTTATTAATGATTTTATGAATTGGTTTAGAACGGTTTTCACTAATGACGTTTGGAGCATTGAAGATTATTTAGAATTAGAAGATAAGGTAGCTGTGAGATACACAGGGCATATGACTTACAAAGGGGGATGGGAAGACATTCCGTCCTCTGACCAACGTGTAAAAGAAACAGGTATAATGATAATAAGATTTGAGAGTGGATTAATTAAGGAAATGTGGTGTGAAATGAGTGACCTTGATGTCATGAACCAATTAAAAAAATAAACATGGACAAGGGATTGCCAAATTTTCATATTCAACTATAGCAGCAGGATAGTTTAATAAATCATGTCTTTATTTATGTTTATGGAATTGGCTAACTAATCTTATTATGGAGGAGGATAAAAATGAAAAGAGTAATAACGTTGAATAAATCGTTGTCATCTCATGCAAAGCCTATTATTAGATGGCGATACTTTGCGTGAGGTGGTATTAGCTAAAAATAATATCGCCTAATAAATATCATATCATTTCTAATATATGGCTTTGCACCTTATTACTATTCATAATTAAAAATAAGGGGCTGGCAGAAATGAAATATGCAAATGCAAACTCGGTTATACCTGAAGAACTGCTTGTAGAACTTCAAAACTACATCCAAGGTGAAATAATCTATATCCCGAAAACTAAAAATAATTACGAAAAATGGGGTACACGTTCTGGTGGTAGAAAAATAATTGATGATAGAAACCATGATATTAGGAAAGATTTTAAAAATGGCAAGCCAATCAGCCAATTAGCTGAGGAACAATATCTATCAATCGAAACCATTAAAAAAATTGCTTACTCAAAAAAGTAGGTGCAAGCACTAATTACCTTAAAGCAAAAGGGAATTAGTGCTTTTTATGGCGAGTTTGATTCTTAATTATTTTCTCTATTTATTAAAACTGCGGAAATGCTATATAGTAAACGTATAATGACTATTATTAGCATTAAATAAGATGGTGTTACAGGATTTTAGCAATACTTACAAGGAGGAACTACTATGAAGAAAATGGAGCAAAAACAAGAAATTAAATTCCTTGAGGATAAGAGGGTATATTTAAGACCGGTTGAAAGTAAAGATTTAGACATCTTTTATGTTAAATCTCTTTGGGACAAAGAGGGAAGAAGATTAACAGGAACCCAAACGGTATTTAGTCGTTTAGGTGTTCAAAATTGGTTTGAAAATATATCAACAGACAGTAGCAGAATAGACCTAATAATATGCTTGCAAGAGAATAACCAACCTATTGGGGACATAGCAATGTTAGATATTGACCATCAAAATAGGAACTCTGTTGTTCGTATCTCTATCTTTGAACAGGAATTTTTGGGGAATGGTTATGGAACTGAAGCTATGTCAAACCTCTTAGAATTTGGGTTTGAAATACTAAATTTACATAGAATAGGTTTGGATGTCTATTCATTTAACAAAAGAGGGATGAAATCTTATGAGAAATTAGGATTTAAGCAAGAAGGAATAATCAGAGATGAACTTTTTTATAATGGGGAATACCATGATTCCGTCATTATGGGTTTACTAAAAGATGAATTCATAAAGTATAAATAAAATTAGGTATGTTCTTGTTCAACTACCATGAAAATTAACTTCTAAAATAACGAGAAAAAGGCAAAACTAAAGAAGACGCAGCTCATTGGTTTTTTTAAAAGGGAGAGCGCCA
>NZ_JAGGKK010000031.1 GCF_017873675.1 Virgibacillus litoralis
TAACTGGACTTCTGAATCAGCAACGTCCAGCTCCAGCGCCTAGCGCCTAGTGGACTTCCCTCCCCGTGTCTACGATAAGTCAACATCGAATCGCTAACGCTCTTCGTGTATCCTTTATCTCACACGGGTCAGTCCAGTCCATACGGCGCTGAACAGGCGCTTGCGCTTTTGTTCTTATGCCAACAAGTCTTCGGCTATTTCGATTCGTTGCATTTCAACAGTTCCTGTATAAATTTGTGTGATTTTGGCGTCACGCATCATCCGTTCAACCGGGTAATCACGTGTATAGCCGTAGCCGCCAAATAGTTGGACCGCCTCTGTAGTTAACTTCATTGCCATTTCGGATACATATGCTTTGCACATGGAAGAGGCAACTCGATAATCCATTCCTTTTTGCTGCAGCGTTGTTGCTTGATAAACTAACAGACGAGACGTCTCAATTTGCATTGCCATGTCAGCTAATTTGAATTGTATTGATTGAAAGTCCTTTAATTGTTTACCAAACTGTTCACGTTCTTTTACATAACTTAGAGCCTGTTGGTAGGCTCCTTCGGCAATTCCAAGAGCCTGGGCACTCATTGCAAGCCGGCCACCCTGTAACGTGCGTTTTGCAATTTCATAGCCTTGCCCTTCTTTCCCTAACATACTTTCGGCAGGAATGCGGCAATTATCAAAATTGAGTGATGCAACCACATGTCCACGAATACCCATCTTTCTTTCGGGCTTTCCAATTGTAAATCCTTCCATCCCTTTTTCTATAATAAAGGCGCTTAATCCCTCGCCATCACCTTCTACTTTATCGTCTGTAAGCATGAAAACAATGTAAATTCCCGCTGGACCTGCATTACTCGTAAATACTTTACTGCCATTAACAATATAATCATTACCGTCTCTTACAGCCCGGGTTGCTAACTGTTTATAATTAGATCCATGGCTTGGTTCTGTTAGACTGAACGCGCCTAATTTATCACCTGTTGCTAGTGGCCGCAGAAACTTTTGCTTTTGTTCTTCGGTACCAAACGTAAAGATTGGCCAACTTGCTAATGCGGTATGAATAGCTAAGTCTGAACCAGTTGATCCGCATACTTTGGAAAGTTCTTCAATTGCATTGATGAAGGCAACATAATCCATTCCAGCCCCACCGTATTCTTCTGGCCATGGAATGCCTGTCAGGCCGTTTTCTGCCATTTTACGATGTGTATCCCAGTCAAAATACTCCTCTTCATCGCGTTTAGCTGCTAATGGCTCAATTTCCTTCTTAGCAAATTTTTGCAGCATACTTTGAACTTCCAAGTGATCTTTATCAAATAAAAGTGCATCCATAACACTTCACCCCATTCTAATTTTTGAAATCGGAAAAGCTGGAGCTGATATATAATTAAAAATGAATGAACACTCATTCATTACATGATTAAAAAAATATACTTGAAATAAACTACTAATTCTCACCCCCACTATGAAACAAACGAAAGTATATTTAGTTTACTTTCAAATTCATTATAACATGACCCTAAAGTTTCATTCCAGCAATCAATCTCCAGTGTATATATATACATATTTTTGTCGAGTTGAGTCATTGCTTGTTTTTTGGCTAAAATAAAAAGGTAGAGGAGGAATTCAGATGAAGAAAAATATGTCTATAATTGGCGTGCCGATGGATCTTGGACAAAGTCGGCGCGGTGTTGATATGGGGCCAAGCGCCATCCGATATGCAGGTGTTGTTGAAACACTTGAAAATTTAAACTACGATATTAAAGATCTGGGTGATGTGCCTGTTTCCCGCCCTGATAGTAAATATGAGAAACAGGAAGATAATTTACGTAATCTACAACAGGTGGCAGATGCAAATCAGAAACTTGCAGAAATGGTCGACAAGGAAATTACCGGTAACCACTTCCCATTAGTATTGGGTGGTGATCATAGCATTGCTATTGGAAGTCTAGCAGGTATAGCGAAGCACTATGAAAATTTAGGTGTGATCTGGTATGACGCCCATGGTGATTTGAATTCTGGTGATACATCACCATCTGGTAATATTCACGGTATGCCACTTGCTGTAAGTTTAGGTATTGGGAATGAAAAGTTAACAAACATACTTGGCTATCAGCCGAAAATTAAGCCTGAGAATATCGTGATTATAGGTGCCCGTTCACTTGATCCGGGAGAAAAGGACTTGATTAAAGAAAGTGGTATAAACGTATATTCCATGCATGAAGTTGACCGCTTAGGCATGCCAGCTGTAATGAGTCAGGCAATAGACTACTTAAAGAATCGTACAGATGGAGTCCATTTGAGTCTAGATTTGGATGGATTGGATCCTGAAGAAGCCCCTGGTGTGGGAACACCAGTGATTGGCGGGTTATCTTATCGTGAAAGCCATCTAGCAATGGAAATGCTTGCAGAGTCCAACATCCTAACATCTGCAGAATTTGTTGAAGTAAATCCGATTTTGGACCACAAGAATAAAACGGCAACTGTAGCTGTCGGTTTAATAGGTTCACTGTTTGGTGAAAAGTTGAAGTAGGTAGCTTTAAAGTATAAATAGAATATAGATTGAATTGAGCATTGAATTGCAGAGCAATTTGATGCTTTTTTTGGCAGTTAAGAAACCAACATAGCTGTCGAATACGCAGCCATATCTATTATGAAAATGAATTTGTCATCGAATTAGAGAGGTGATTTCATATAGTCATATAGCAGATTTGAGGTTTTGCGGACACCAGAGACCTTATTTGGTAGAAATCCTTGAAAATGGCGATGTTTGCGGACACCAGGGACCTTATTTAGCACAAATGCCCTCTATTAGCTATGGTTTAGGTAAAATAAGAGCTTCTGTGTCCGGATAACTTCGAAAAGGTCACTGTTATATAAAAATAGCGTCTCCTGTGTCCGCTCGATAAATCTTTTATAGTGGCCAAAAGAACCCGTTCCTCCGCAATACGCAGCCAATACACCAGATAAGGGGTTTTCTAGGAAATAACGGAACTTAAGTTAATATGGCAACTGTTAAAATATCGCTCTTAATGCAATGATAATGATCGCTGAGTCAGCAATTATATGAACGAGCCATGAGTTATAAATATTATTGGAATTTTCATTGAGCCAGTTAAACACTAAGCCAATCGTAAATAGCCCAATTAGTGCTAACATGAATAATCCGATATTGAACCAGGTAAGAAAGATTGCTGTATGGTAGATTGCAAACAAAAACGATGAATATATATAGGCAAATAACCGATGTTCTTGCTGTATATTTTTAAAAATAAGTCCTCTGAAAAAAATCTCCTCTAAAAATGAATTGCCGAATATAATATAAAGACTAATAAATAAAAAAGTATCTCCAGTTATGTCTTTCTGAGCAAGATTTTCACTAATTTGGGCAAAGTCAATATGATCTTTTAACACAAGGTATGCTCCTATTAGAATGAGGAATGCTCCAATTCCCAAACCGGCACTTATTTTTAGTCGTTTGGTGTCGGTTTTTCCTGTCGCAAAGTAGGTGGTTTTGCTTTTGGTTATGTAATGAAAAATAAATAGTACAAGGAAGAAAATTACTACTTTTGCTATTGTTTTATATAGATACTCAAAGGAGAGAATTTGCTCAATGATAAACAATATTGAGATCGACAACGAGCTTAGTAATACAATTAAGTTTTTATGGGTCATACGAACACCTGCTATAGAGTTTTTTCCATTGTAACATTTTAACAGAAAAAAAAGACATCCATTTTTGCATGTCTTTTTACCCTATCTCTCTTTATTTTTGGCAAGTTCAATAAGTAATAAAGTTACTATCGTATTCATTTAGAAGCTTGTCTAATTTTTTGCTGGTTTGAATTACAATCTCAGAGGTCAATCCATGGGTGTTGCTTAAAGAGATTAAGGTATCACGACAATCCTCAATCTTTTCTAATAATATTGAATTATTTTCCACAAAACTGGCCTCCAATCTAGTATAATGTAGTATGAATTTACCCAATTTAATATAATTATAAACAACTTTTAGAAAAGTTTTTGAAACCTTACATGATGTTGTTTCGTATTTAAAATACCGCATAGTAAGCGGAGGTACTAATAATGAACTTAATAATAAAAGAGAAAATTAAACAGGTTAAAAGAGGGGATCAGTCCGCCTATGAAGATGTTGTTTCATTTTATCAAAATAAAATTTACCAACATGTTTATCGGATGCTTGGAAACCAGCATGAAGCAGAGGATATTGCCCAGGAGTCGTTTATTAGGGCATATATAAATATACATTCGTTTGACGATAGGCGTAAGTTCTCGACGTGGCTATACCGAATCGCCACTAATTTAACAATCGACCGGATACGAAAGCGTAAGCCAGATTACTATCTCGATGCTGAAATAAAAGGGACAGAGGGATTGGATATGTATTCACGGCTTGCGACTGATGAGCCGGCACCTGAAGAAGAAGTAGAAGGAATGGAATTAAAAAACTATATCCATCACGAAATATCTACACTTCCACCCAAATATAGAGGTGTTATTATTCTAAGGTATTTAGAGGAATTTTCACTCCAGGAGATTAGTGAAATTCTGGATATCCCTCTAGGAACAGTGAAAACTCGAATCCATAGGGGCCGTGAAGCACTAAGGAAAAAGCTTCGCCATGTGTAAAGGAGTGTGATCAACTTGAGCTGTAATGAAGAAATTATCGAGTTTATGCATAAGTATTTAGATGGTGATTTAACCAAACAAGAAGAAACGAATCTGCGCCGTCATTTGGAAGAGTGTGAGGCTTGCCAAAAACACTTTCATGAATTGAAGCGAACGATCACACTTATTCAGAGTGCCGAGCATATTTCTGCTCCAGAAGATTTTATAACTAATGTAATGAAAAATTTGCCGACAGAAAAGAAACGTGTAAGGTATAAACGTTGGTTTAAGGCACATCCGATTATCACATCGGCAGCAATATTCTTCATCTTTATGTTTAGTGGTATTTTCTCAGCTTGGAACCAGGAAAGTGAATTGGTTGTATCCAAACAGGAAAATCTAATTATTCAAGGTGACACTGTTATTGTTCCGGAAGGGGTTACAGTATCGGGTGACCTCTTAGTCAAAAATGGTAACCTGAGGATAGACGGAACGGTAGATGGTAATGTTACATTGATAAATAGTGAACTTGTGGATGACTCGATTGAAGGATCTGGTCTTATGGCATCTGCTGGTGAAGTAAACGGAGAGCTAAAAGAGGTCGATCGAATATTTGAATGGATCTGGTTTCATTTAAAGGATATGGTTGAAAGTATTTTCTCAATGGGATTAGTCTCGAATATGCATTAACTAAGAAAATGAAGAAACCTGGTGTATAATCCAGGTTTCTTTGTGCTTGCATAGGAAAATATAAAATTTAAGTGCTTTGAATAACTGGACTTCCGAATCAGCGACGTCCAGCTCCAGCGCCTAGCGCCTAGTGGACTTCCCTCCCCGTGTCTACGATAAGTCAACATCGAATCGCTTACGCTCTTCGTGTATCCTTTATCTCACACGGGTCAGTCCAGTCCATACGGCGCTAAACAGGCGCTTGCGCTTTTGTGCTTGGAATATAACATGATACAATGGAAAATATGATATAATGGATATACTATTATTACATTTAGATAGGAAGGAACCATATGTGCGGAAGGAAGTGTGAACATGCTTGATGGGGGATTTGATTTTTTAAACCTGTTGAGAATCGTCATAGATATTGCTCTCGTCTGGTATGTTTTATATAAATTAATCATGTTAATTCGAGGTACGAAGGCAATTCAGCTTTTAAAAGGAATTGTTGTCGTATTGGCTGTTTGGCTGTTAAGCATCGCATTTGATCTACATACGATTCAATATATTACAAACCAGGCAATTGACTGGGGTTTTGTTGTCATAATTATATTATTCCAGCCAGAGCTTAGAAGAGCATTAGAGCAGCTTGGCCGTGGAAATATGTTTTCCAGAGGTTCTAAATCAGAAGAAGAGATTCTGGAACAGAAAATTGAAGCAATTGTTCAATCAAGTACTTATATGGCCAAGCGCCGTATTGGTGCCTTGATTTCAATCGAGCGTGAGACTGGAATTGGTGACTATGCTGAAACTGGTATTCCAATTAACGGCAAGCTCACACATCAATTGCTAACGAATATTTTCACACCTAACACACCATTGCATGATGGAGCGGTAATAATTAAGGATGAGGAAATAATGGCTGCGGCCTGTTATTTACCGCTATCTGAAAGTCCGTTCATTTCAAAAGAATTGGGGACGAGACACCGTGCTGCAATGGGTATTAGTGAAGTAACGGATGCGATTACAATCGTTGTATCTGAAGAAACCGGAAACATATCATGTACGAAAAACGGTGAATTAAAGCGCGAATTGGACCGCGAGGGTTTACGTAAATACCTTCGTGATAATTTGCCATTATCATTAAGAGCCCCTGAATCTAAGACACGAAATCAGAGGGGGAAAGAAAATGGATAATTGGTTTAAAAGTCGATGGTTTGTCCGTGGTATTTCATTATTCTTTGCAATAGTCCTTTACGTCTTTGTGCAAGTGGAGATAGGTCAATATCAAAACGATTCACGGATTCCAAATAACAATGAGGGAATTCAGACGATTGAGAATGTCCCAGTAAATATACGAATCGATGAAGATAATTATGTAGTAAGTGGAGTACCAGAAACGGCTACTGTTTCGTTAGAAGGTCCAACAGGTACAACGACAGCTGCAGCAAGACAGCAGAATTTTGACGTATTTGTCGACCTGCAAAATCTTGAAGAAGGTACACATACGGTTGAGGTACAGCATAGCGGTGTTCCAAATGAGCTTACAGTATATATCGAGCCAAAAACAATTGAAGTAATAATTGAAGAGCGAGCATCAGAACAGTTTGATGTAGCAGTTGATTTTATTAATACCGAACAACTTCCAGAGGGATTTGAAGTAGGGAAATCAGAAGTAACTCCAAAAACCGTGACAATTACGAGTTCAAGTGAGGTTATTAGCAAAATAGCAATTGTCAAAGTGTTTGTGGACGTTGCGAAACTTGAGGAAAACATTGATAATCGGGAAGTTCCGGTAAATGTATATGATGCTAGCGGGAATGAACTGAATGTTAGAGTTGAACCCGGGAGTGTGGCTGTTTCTGCTGAAATTCAAAATCCGAGTAAGACAGTTCCAGTAACCCTTTCGACAACTGGAGAACTGCCTGAAGGGTATTCATTATCCTCCATATCTGCTAATGTAGATGAGGCAGAAATATTCGCAACAAGTGATGTTTTAGAAGGCGTAGAAGAAGTATCTACAGAGGAAATTGATTTGTCTGAGATAAACGAATCCGGCACGGTAAATGTTGGACTAGCATTACCGGATGGTGCCAATGCTCCAGAGTTGGAGCAAGTCGAAGTAACAATTGAACTCGAGCAGACGAGAACTGTAGAGGATGTTCCGATAGATGTTCAAAATCTGGAGGATGGACAAGAAGTTTCGTTTGTTGAACCTGCAGAACCGGTTATGAATATAACTGTTGTAGGTAACCAGAGTGATGTTAGTGAACTTTCAGCAGAGGATTTTCAGGTAACAGTGGATGCAGGAGGACTAGAGAGTGGGGAGCATCAGCTTCCGGTAACAGTTGAAGGTCCTGAGAATAGTGAAGTAGATGGCCAGTTTGGTCAAGTTACAATAGAAATTTCATGATGATTAATAGGGATAGTGTTATGAAATGGATTAGGGAGTAATTAAGTGCTCTTAATCGGCAATGCTCTCACAATTGGTTAAATGGATGTAAAAGGAGAGATCCAACATGGGAAATTATTTTGGAACAGATGGCGTTAGAGGAGTAGCAAATACTGAATTAACACCAGAGCTCGCATTTAAATTGGGCCGTTTTGGCGGTTATGCATTAACAAGAGATGTGAAGAAGCCGAAAATTTTAATCGGGCGTGATACACGCATATCTGGACACATGCTAGAAGGTGCCCTTGTAGCAGGACTGCTTTCTATTGGTGCTGAGGTTATGCGCTTAGGAGTTATTTCTACACCAGGTGTTGCCTATTTGACAAAAGCAACAAGTGCCGAAGCAGGAATCATGATTTCCGCTTCACACAATCCGGTTGAGGATAATGGTATTAAGTTTTTTAGACCAGACGGCTTTAAGTTAACAGACGATCAGGAGAACGAAATCGAGCAATTAATGGAGGCTGAGGATAATCTGCCTCGCCCAGTTGGTGCCGATGTTGGACTAGTTAACGATTATTTCGAAGGCGGACAAAAATATCTTTCCTTCTTGAAAGGGACAATTGATAATGACTTTGATGATATGCAAATAGCGATAGATTGCGCACATGGATCAACATCCAGTTTAGCTACACATTTATTTGCAGATTTAGAAGCAGATATATTCTCTATTGGTTCTTCACCAGACGGTTTGAATATCAATGATGGTGTTGGATCAACCCATCCCGAAACATTACAGGCATTTGTTACTGAAAAGGGTGCCGATGTCGGGCTTGCCTTTGACGGTGATGGTGATCGCTTAATCGCAGTGGATGAGAAAGGAAATATTGTTGATGGTGATCAGATCATGTACATTTGCGGTAAGTATATGAATGAAAAAGGTGTACTGCGCCATGATACAGTTGTATCAACTGTTATGAGTAATATCGGCTTTTATAAAGCATTAGAAGAAAACGGCATGCGCAGTGATAAAACATCAGTTGGCGATCGTTATGTAATGGAGGAAATGATTAGAGGTGGTTATAACCTTGGTGGTGAACAGTCCGGACATATCATATTCCTTGATTATAATACGACAGGCGACGGCATGTTATCCGCAATCCAACTTATAAATGTTATGAAAGAAACCGGAAAGAAATTATCAGAGCTTGCGGATGAAATGGAGATTTATCCTCAAGTACTGAAAAATGTACGAGTAATCGATAAGAAGAGTGCACTAACAAATCCTAGAATCAATGAAGCAATCGAAGCGGTGGAAAAAGAAATGGACGGAGAAGGGCGTGTTCTTGTACGTCCATCTGGAACAGAACCGCTAGTACGTGTAATGGTGGAAGCGCCAACGAAGGAAGCATGTGAAAAATATGCTGATCAGGTAGTCGCAGTAATTGATGACTTGCTTGGGATGAAATAATAAAATAAACGTTAAGGAACCGCTCAATTAACCTGATTGGGCGGTTTTTTTTGCAGTAAGCAAGTATAAATCCTTCATAAGAATGACAAGTTTTCTAGTGTTATGTCAAGGCTCGAAATCGTTTGTAATTTCTATGCATAGAATAAATTTATTGCAGTGTATGTGATTCTATTTCGGTTCGGAATATTTAGTAAATTTATATAATGAATATGTTAAAATAAATACAGATATTGTGATGATATGTCTTAAGCTAATATACGCTTTACTGTTTTCCTATGATCAGCAACCGTTTATAGGGAATTATATTTGTCACTTATAGTTTTGATTTATACATTTCATGTTAGAAGGTCTTTTTTCTCTAAAGAAAAGACTGTATAACTCATTGAACCCTCCGCATCCCTATCGATTACTATAGGCTTTGTAAAGGGATGGCACTGAAAGTAACAAGTAACAGGTGCCTTAATAAAAGTTTATCAATACTGTTAGCTTGAAAAGAATGAATTGCCAAACAAGGGGCGGTCCTCGTGAAGAATATTATACTAGGTGTTTCAAGTGTTATAATGATTGCCTTAATCATTGCTACAGTAATCTATTATAAAGATTCAAATGAAATTACAAATCCACAACTGGGTCAGCTAAATAATCTGCAGGATAACCAAGATTCACAAAATGAAGCCGAACAACCTCAGTCCGAGCAGTTACAACCGGTTATAAATGATACGATTACATACACTTTACAGAAAGACAAACTAAATATTACATACGATAAAGGAAATGATTGGATTGAGGTTCCGGTTGAGAAGGATCAGTTATTTGATGGAGAATATAATGGCAACAAGCAAAAGCTGATTGAAGATAGCTATATCTTAACAGAAAATCGAGCTGCATTCATATACTCGGATGGAGTTAACTGGGATGAAAAACGAATTTTATTAATTTATTCAGTTGATCAAGGTAAAACGTGGGAGAAATCATTAATTACAAAGCCCTTTCCGGCAATGAGGTTTAGAAAAGTAGATTTCCTGAATGATAATTTTGGATATATTATTATTTCTGGTGGTCGGACCATGTCACAGGAGTCTTCACATGTCTTTCTAACACGTGATGGTGGAGAAAGCTGGGAGCAAACTGATAATTCAGGGGTTACGAGGTTAATTTCGGGTGGAGGATTTATAGATGAAACAACAGGATTCTTATCGTTTGGGACTATTAATCCAGATGAACCGGATCTCTATGTTACCCAAGATGCTGGAGATACTTGGAGTAAAGCAACTATTAATATCCCAGAGAAGTATCATCAAATCCTTGTTTCGGCTGAAACTCCTGTAAAAGAGAGGGACCATTTGATAGTTTTAGTTAATCAAGGTCCTAATGGAGATTTTAAAGGTGGACAAGTAAAGGGGAGATTTATTTCAATGGATAACGGAAAAACATGGGAATTTCAGAAGGAGGTTCAGCCTAATGAAGCAGAATAGGGGCAAATGGATTTTAATAATTGGCTGGATTCTATTTCTTTTCGCAATTGGCTTTTTCTGTTTACAAATGGGATATATAGTCGTTCATGCAAAATTTCAAGTAGAGTATATTGATAACAGGTTATTTTATATCATAAATATATTCTGTATTATCTGTCTAACACTAGCAATACTGCTTCTACTTAGACTCACTAAAAAATTTAAGTTAATTGGTGCCAGCATTTTGGTGGTTTTTATATTTGTTAATATTGTAATGCTTGTTGCCAGTAACCAGGAAATAAAAAACATAACAAGTGTTTCCCCTGATCTAAAGCACGTCCTATCGATTAAAGAAAATACAGAAATTGGAGAGGCAGTTTACTATAGATCCTATTACGGTTTTCTGACTCGTCCAAAAGAAAGACTGCCCTATGAGACAGATGGCAAATTTAAAGTGGATTGGTTAGCTGATGATATCGCAGCCGTTACATACAAAGCAGCAGATAATTCCATCCAGCAATACATCGGTACTTATGGTGATCGTGGTAGTGGCAGATCCTATTATTACGTGGGAGCGGAAATTCACGGAATATGGCAGGGTAAAACATTTGAGGTGGTAAGCGACACAGAAGGAATTTCTGTGACTGAAAATGGTAATACTGAATTATTTGAGTGGGGTAATATTCATCAGTTTGGTACACTTGCTGTTATTTTAAAAAAGAATAACGAAGCCATTTGGACAATAGCATTAAATGAAAATTTTGAGGTTCATTCTGCTGCCTCTGAACAAACTGTAGGAAACATTAGTTTATATAAAGCAGCGATGGAAAAAAATCAGCCAATAACACTGCACTATAAAGATTCTAATTAGTACAATAAAATAGATATTGTTTGTGTATTACAACTGAACGAAAAACTGAAGAGAGGTCTTCCTTAATGACAAATAATAGAACGAATCCTAAGGTTGATGATTTTTTAAGTAAAGCGGAAAAGTGGAAGGAGGAATATGAGAAGTTGAGGAGTATTGTCCTTGACTGTGAACTGACCGAAGAACTGAAGTGGAACTTGCCTTGCTATACGTTTCAGAAGAGTAACATAGTTATAATACAAGGATTTAAAGAATACTGTGCAATTATGTTTTTCAAAGGAACCTTGTTAAATGATTCCAATGGTATTCTAGTCAGACCAGGGGAGAATTCACAGGCGCAGCGACAGATTCGTTTCACCAATGTTCAAGAAATAGCTGCAATGGAAACTATCTTGAAAGCCTATATTTATGATGCCATTGAAGTTGAAAAAGCCGGTCTGGAAGTGAAAAAGAAAACAGAATTCAAAATTCCTGAAGAACTTGAAAATAAATTCGATGAAAGCCCTGCCTTGAAAACTGCTTTTGAAGATTTGACGCCAGGACGACAAAGAGCATACATAATCTATTTTTCTAAAGCCAAACAATCCAAAACTCGAGAGTCAAGGATTGAAAAATATATACACCAAATCCTCAATGGAAAGGGATTAAATGATTAGTATATTCAAATATAAGTTTGTATGTTTTTTATGCTATGTTTTAATTTAACAGCAGATATTAGAAAGAATTACCGGTTGGAAATAATAAAATATATGTTAAGGAACCGCTCAATTAAAGGGCGGTTTTTTTTAATGGCAGATAAGAAACTATATATCCTTTCTTACTGCATAAGTGCAACTAAGGCAATTCGCCCAAAGGCTTGGTAAATGCCAAGTTTTCAAAAGAATTCAACTACCGTTATGATAATCAGTATTGTGAGGAATGCGATACCTAATCCAATCCACCAATAGTTCCTGGCGGCTGTTTCGTTCTTTAATAAAAAGTAGTTAATACCAAGAAACAAAACAGCGCCTAGGGCCAGACTAATTAGTGCTTCGAGTGAATTTAATTGAAATGGTTTCCCCCAGCTAAAGAGTACCCAAAAATATAAGTATGCGTAAAACGAAATTATCCCAATGATAATATTCACTGCATAAAAAATTAATTTTTTTATTTTATTCAATGGAATAGCCCCTTATTTTAGAAGATACTGATAGAATAACGAAAAAAGGAATAAACCACAAACGCACTACCTTCAATACGTAATTTACGTTATAATTAATCTTACAAATGAAACTTTTCAAACATCTATAGAAAAAAGAAATAATTTTAGGGGGAATATGATGATACAATTTCCAAAACCAACTGTGGAGCAATTTTTTCGTACGTATGTTATCACGAATTTTACAGTGAGTAATGATGAAGAACGTCTTGTATTCAGTTCAAACCTGAATGGCAAAATGAACTTGTGGGCAATAGATCTGCCTGACACATTTCCATATCAGTTTGCCCAGTATGATGAATCCTGTAGTTTTATAAAATTTGATCCAGAAAATCGTCATGTATTAGCTGCATTCGATAAAGATGGCGATGAAAACCACCATATTTATGCAATACCAAGTGAGGGTGGCTTACCGCAGCCATTGATTTCAGGGGGGGCAGCGGAGAAGTATTTTTTTGCTCACCTGAGTGAAGATGGTAAGCGCGTCTATTACATGACTTCAGAGGAAAACCCGTCATTTCTGAATGCGCGTGTCCGTAATTTGGAAAATAACACAGATACATTAGTCAATATTGGCGAAGTTTCTCCTACCGAATTAGCAGCTGTTTCAAAAAATGAGGACGCTTTTGTCTATTTAAGGGCTTTTGCAAATACGTTTGTTACAGGATTTGTTAAAACCGGTGAAGAACAGCACAGCTTAACTCCTGATCCTGAAAAAGTTCATGTAACATTTGATCCTGTGTTTGTTGATGAAAAAACGATTTATTTTGTAACCAATTATGATAGTGAATATAGTTATGTTGCTGAATTTGATCTTGAAACAAAAGAGTTCTCATCACTGATTTCAATTGAGAATGAGAGCGTCGAATCACTAAAATTCAATAAAGAGAATAATGCGTTATACCTTGCTACTGAAAATGGGGTTACAGATGAATTATACCGTTATGATCTGAGTGCTAAAAGTCTTATAAAATTGTCGGCACCAGTCGATGTCATTGAACAAATTCATCTAGCAAAATCAGGGAACATTTATCTATTAGGACGGAGCGCGACAGTACCACATAATATTTTTAAATTTAAAGACGGCAAAGATTGGAAGCAATTGACCAACAATCGTGTGTTGGGACTGGATAACAATGATATGGTTGAGCCTGATGTTGTTTCCTATAAGTCATTTGATGGGATGGAAATTGAAGCCTTACTGTTTAAGGCAAAGCCTGAAAATGATAATGGCTATACGATATTTTGGCCGCACGGCGGACCACAAGCGTCTGAGCGAAAGTCATTCCGCTCGATGTTCCAGTGTTTTCTCAACCGTGGATACACAATTTTTGCACCAAACTTCCGCGGCAGCACAGGCTATGGATCCTCTTTCGTAAAATTAGTCGAGCAGGACTGGGGAGAAGGGCCGCGTTTGGACTGTGTAGCAGGCATTGAATGGCTATTTGAGAAAAATATAACGGACCGTCAAAAGTTATTCCTGGTTGGTGGCAGTTATGGAGGTTATATGACATTATTACTTCATGGACGCCATCAAGAATACTTTAAAGCCTGCGTTGATATTTTTGGACCATCCGATTTATTCTCGTTCATCAATTCTGTACCACCGCACTGGAAGCCAATTATGGACCGCTGGTTAGGTGACCCGGAACGTGACAAAGAACGCTTTATCAAAGACTCACCAGTGACATATTTGGATGGTATGACGAAGCCAATGCTCGTTATCCAAGGAGCAAAAGATCCGCGTGTCGTGAAAGAAGAATCCGACAATATAGTAGCCAAGCTTGAAGAAGCGGGCCGTGATGTCGAGTATCTCGTGCTTGAAGATGAAGGACACGGTTTCTCCAAAAAGGAAAATGAAATTAATGTTTATAACCGTATGCTGGATTTTTTGGAAAAGCATCAGGTGTAAGTTTACGGTCTAAATAAGCTGAGATACCTATAATAAATTGCACCGTTTTACCCCTTTGGATATTATTTTCTAAAGGGGTTCTCTATAATTCGCCAAAAAGGGACACAAACGAGACTATTGAGAGGAGTTTATTATTCAGATGTCCATCGTTATCAATGAATGTACACTTGAGGATTTAAAAACACTTCAAGAAATAAGTTATACCACGTTTAATGAAACTTTTTCTGATATGAATGCAGAGGAGAACATGATAGCTTATTTGGAAAATGCCTTTAATACAAAGAGGTTAGAAGCAGAAATATCAACCCCATATTCAAACTTCTTTTTAATTCATTACAATGGGGTACTCGCGGGTTATTTAAAAGTAAATGTCAATGAAGCCCAAACGGAAGATATGGGAGAGGAAGCACTGGAAATTGAAAGGATCTATATTAGAGAACAGTTTCAAAAACATGGTCTTGGTAAGCATCTGCTTGATAAATCCATGGAAATTGCAATGAAAAATAATAAAAAGAAAATCTGGCTAGGTGTATGGGAAAAGAATGAAAATGCTATAGCTTTCTATAATAGATTGGGATTTATCCATATTGGATCCCACGCTTTTTATATGGGTGATGAAGAACAAATAGATTTTATCATGACTAAAGCACTTAAATAATCTTTTGAAAGGAGGATTCTTATGTATATCCCCAAACATTATAAAGTCACAGACTTTGATGAAATCAAAGAATATATTCAAAATAACTCTTTTGGAACAATTGTAACGACAAAACAAGGAAAACCTATTGCCTCTCATTTGCCTTTAGAGTTACATAAACAAGGAAATGATTACTATATTACGGGACATTTTGCTTATGCAAATCCTCGGTGGAAGACATTCGAGAATGATAATGAAAACGTCCTTGTAATGTATCAAGGTCCCCATGCTTACATTTCATCTTCTTGGTATAAATCTGAAGATGTACCAACATGGAATTATCAATCTGTCCATGTATATGGAACAGCTAGTATAATGAGTGAAGAAGAATTGAAAGAAGATCTTAAACTACTATTACAAAAATATGAGCAACATCGTAAGAATCCAGCTTTATGGGAGAATCTTTCTTCACAAACCAAAAAGCAAATCAAAGGTATTGTTGGCTTTAAAATTAAAATACAAGAAGTTCAAGCTGCTTATAAATTAAGCCAAAACCGAAATGAAGAGGACTATAAAAATATCATTGATAAACTCCATGAGGAAAAAGAATTAAATTCTAAGGCATTAGCAGAAGTGATGAAAAATAGAAAGTAATGGATTAATCTATCTAAAAGTTTTTTCGGAAGTGGATACGATATCAATAAATATTTAGTAATCCTTAAGAAACACTGCTTTTTCCCTAATATTTGCTTATGTTTATAGCTATCATAATAACGCCAATAAGGAGGATTGTTTCATGACAAATTCGTCAGGCAAAAAGCGGACTGATTCTGCTTCAAAAGTTATTAAGGCATCACCGCAAACCATCTACCAAGCATTCACTGACCCGGAGGCGCTCGTTTCATGGCTGCCGCCGGAAGGGATGAAAGGTAGTATTGACTTTTTCGAACCCCGGGAAGGAGGGGCTTATCAAATGTCCCTTACCTACGTCAGCCCAGATCGTCCCATGCGCGGCAAAACATCGGAGGACACTGACGTCGTTCGGGGGACATTTTTAAAACTGGTCGAGGACAAGCAAATCGTGCAAGAGATCAAATTCGAATCAGAGGATCCCTCGTTTGCGGGTGCAATGATCATGACCTGGGCTTTAGAAACTGTCTCAGAGGGCACCAAAGCCACTATCATTTGTGAGAATGTACCTGAAGGAATACGGCAGGAAGATCACGAAGCAGGCCTGGAATCCACTTTGGAAAATCTTGCTGCATTTGCTAAACAGGATAGAGCTTGATCTATAACTACTATCGTTTGCCGGCGCAAAAAAGTGGCATGATTTTAAAATAAAAAATCACATGCCACTTTTTCCGGTTGGGTTTCGATTGTAGGAGTAGAAAGATAGGACTACTTATAACTGCATGTTCGAATAGCGTGTTCGGTTTCTGAAATGAGATCTTTATTATCATTTTCCAGGCGTATTTCCAAAGCTTTGTTAAAGTAATCTGTCGCACGCTGAAATTCTTTCTGGTCAAAAAGGTTTTTGCCATAATGCTGGTAGACAAAGTCCAAATATGCGCTATAGTTCGGATCTGTTTCTGCCATTTCAATTAATTCAGTAAACATTTTGTTGGAAATATCGAATCTGTTCTCCCATTGATAGGTATTTGCCAATCGTATTTTATTAACAAAAACACTTTGCTCATTGTTCATGTTTTCGGAAATTGTGATTGCTTCATTAAGGTGTTTTTTACTTTCTTCCAATTCACCTATTATTCTTAAAAAGTAACCAAGCAGCCCGTACCTTTTACTTTTTTCATAATCATCATATGTATTATTATTAAGCTGTTCCTTAATATATAGCATTCCTTCAAGCATACTCAACTGATCCTGGGCAACTTCCCGTAAATTCGGACCATATTTAAATTTCATATTAAATGGGATATCTGCAATATTCATAGATTATCACCTTGTCTTTTAAATATTTTTACGTACAAACTCTCTTTCTAGCATAAAATTATTTTTTCGATAAAATTGTCTGGCAGATTCATTTTTAATCCAGTAATCGAGCTCTATACAATCAACTTGTTCGCTGTGTGCAATTTGCTGGGTCTTCTCCATTAATGCTTGTCCATAGCCTTTTCGTTGTTCTGACTCGTTTATACTAAGCTGATGCACATACAGGCTTTTATATGGCTTTTTAAATGGTGTACTAGGCTTATTCAGTATTTCAAAAAAGATAAACCCTTTATTTTCATTTTCATATGACAAAATTAAAAAGGTGTATTGTTCATGTTTCATTAACTTTTCAAACTCGACTTCCATTTCTAATAAGTTATACGGTGTAAAATAACGAGGGTATAATTTAACGTGCAGGTTGTGAACAACTTCATTTAGCTTTGCAAGTTTCTGATAATCATATGATCTAAATATTTTAATCAGATTCACCTCATATTTTTATCCTAGTATACATGAAGAGATAATATAATGTACATATAAGTGAATTAAACATATACATAATACAACACCTTCCTAAAAAAAGTGATTGACCGTATAAGCTCGCCTCGGTTAAAATGTAATGAGCCCTTAAAAAGGTTTACTATCCGTGATTTCAGGTTAAACACGAGGGTGGATGTATTTAGTCAAATATAGAAAGGTGGATCGATGTTACAACGTACGAAAAGCGCCTGAACTATTTTCTGGACGGGAACGAAGATAGTTGACGAGGTGGAGGTTAATCGAATGAATCGGCGGATACCTCCCGATTGCACATCCCAATCGATATGCTTTATTTCTAAAACAGCAAGGTGACTTGTTGGACAATAGAATAAAGCAGGATGCATTAATTATATGTACACGGGAAAGGGGCAGCCGAACGCCCCAGTATAATTAAACGTACAGGTCGTTTGTCTGCCTCTTTTAATCAAGGAGGATGCAACGATATGTGTGGAATTGTAGGATATATTGGACAGAATGATACAAAAGACGTATTGCTAAATGGACTGGAAAAGTTGGAATACCGCGGCTATGATTCAGCGGGAATTGCAATGTTAAACGATAATGGAATGAATCTTTTTAAAGTGAAAGGCCGAATTGCAGCATTAAGAGGCCGTGTAGATGAATCTGTTGAATCAACAATGGGAATCGGTCATACACGTTGGGCAACACATGGTGTGCCGAGTGCAACGAATGCACATCCACATCAAAGCACAACAGGCAGATTCACACTTGTTCATAACGGTGTCATCGAAAACTTTCAGGATTTAAAAAGAGATTATTTAGGTAATGTCTCGTTTGTCAGTGAGACAGATACAGAAGTTATTGTTCAGCTAGTTGAGAAAAACTTCAACAAATACGAAGACACTGCAGAAGCATTTCGCCAAACAATTAGTCTATTAAAAGGCTCCTATGCGATTGGATTAATTGACAAAGAAGATCAGGATACCATTTATGTGGCAAAAAATAAAAGCCCACTACTAATCGGCCTAGGTGACGGCTTCAATGTGATTGCAAGTGATGCAATGGCAACATTGAAGGAAACAGACCAATATCTTGAGATTTATGACCAGGAAGTTGTCCTTGTAAATCGTAGTTTTGTTGAGGTGCAAAAGCTGAATGGAACAGTCGTTGACCGTAAACCATTTACAGCACAAATTGATGTGAGTGATACCGAAAAAGGAACATATCCTCACTTCATGCTGAAAGAAATTGATGAACAGCCATTTGTTATGCGCAGAATCATCCAGGAATACCAGGATGACGACAACAACCTTAAGCTTGATCAGGATGTTCGTGATGCAATGAAAGCATGTGACCGCATTTATATCATTGCAGCAGGCACAAGCTATCATGCTGGGTTAGTTGGCAAACAGTTCATTGAGAAATTAGCAAAAGTACCAGTCGAAGTCCATGTAGCAAGTGAATTTTCTTATAATATGCCGCTGCTATCGGAAAAACCATTATTTGTATTTATTTCACAAAGTGGTGAAACAGCCGATAGCCGATCAGTTTTAGTAAAAATAAAGGAATTGGGACATCCAGCACTAACCATTACCAACGTGCCAGGATCCACCCTTTCTCGTGAAGCGAATTACACATTAAATCTTTATGCAGGACCGGAAATTGCAGTCGCATCAACTAAGGCCTATACAGCACAAATGGCAGTTTTAGCCATATTGGCAGTAGATACAGCACAGGCAAAAGAACTGCAGTTAGACTTTGACCCAATGCAGGAGCTAGCCATTGTTGCAAATGCGATGGAGGTACTAACAGAACAAAAAGAAGCAATTGAAGACTTAGCAAAGAACTATCTGGCAACATCACGTAATGCATTCTTCATCGGACGCAGCACTGACTACTATGTATGTATAGAGGGCGCACTTAAGTTAAAAGAAATCTCTTATATCCAGGCAGAAGGTTTTGCCGGTGGAGAATTGAAGCACGGAACAATTGCGTTAATTGAAGATGGAACTCCTGTAATTGCTTTAGCAACACAATCAGAAGTTAATTACGGAATCCGCAGCAACGTACAGGAAGTGGAAGCACGTGGCGCAAACGCAATGGTCATGAGCATGAAAGGCCTTGAGCAGGATACCGATGCATTTGTTGTACCACACGTGCATGAGCTCTTAACGCCACTCGTAAGCGTCGTACCATTGCAGCTTCTAGCATACTATGCAGCACTGCATCGTGATTGTGATGTCGATAAACCTAGAAATCTAGCGAAAAGTGTCACGGTTGAATAGAGTTATAGAATGTGAGTAACCACAAGTTCACAAACATTAAAGTATGTAACTCGACAATATTGTTGGTAACTCATATTGCTGAATTGATAAAAAACATTCGCTTAAACACTTACAACTTAATTATTAAAAAACGACTTTTCTCAATTGAGGTAAAGTCGTTTTTTTTGGCTCTTTTAGTGAGTCGGTTTGACTTTTCTGAAATCATATTAAAAGTGAGGAGAATATAAAATGTCCAGGATCACGAGTTTATACTTTTCAATAAAATTGGCTAAAGAATGGCTTTGGAAAGCGAACTGGAAATGTTTATAAACCATTAATCATAACCTATCTATTGACTGAAGGCTTTTAGTTAGACTGTCTAACACTTAAGATAGTGATAGTGGCTAAAATAATGAGCATGCCAATAAGTTGAACAAATGTCAAACTATCTTTAAGAACAAATACACCAAACAAGGAAGCTGTAACAGGCTCTATCATAGCGATCATTGAAGCAGTTGAAGGTGTTGTCCATTTGATGCCGACTACATAGAAAACAAACGACACGCCGGCTCCGACGAGACCTAACAGGATAAACCAACCCACATCACCCGAAGTTATGACAGAAAGTGCTTCTTGGTGGTCGATAAATAGTAATAGTATCAAGGAAAATGCGAAAAAAGCGATGGTTAATATTGACTGCGGCTTACCAAAAGCGGAGGCATTTTTAAAGCTGAAAATAAATAAAGCATACGAAAGACCAGAACCGAGTCCTGTAATAGTGCCTAGTGGGGTGACAGTTGATGATCCAGATTTATAAGCACCTGTAAGTAGGAAAATACCCAATAGTACAAAAACGATACTTCCCCATTTTAGCCAAGTGGAGCGCTCTAATCTTAGGAAAAACGAAATTAATAGTACAAACACTGGTGCAGTGTACATTAATGTAGCTGCGATAGCTATGCTAGACGCTTCAATACTCAGAAAATAAAAGGTGAAATTTCCAGCTACCCCAACTCCTGCAAGGATAGACCATACATACACAGATAAAGAGCTAGGCCAATTTTGTTTTGCCCGAAAAAGAAACCATGAAAAGATACATATAAGTCCAATGGCACCACGATAAAATGAAATTACAGTAGGGTTCCAACCTTTATTCATTAATATATCAGCGATCCCGCCGGTAATGCCCCAAAGTATAGCTGCCAACATAACCAAGCCTATTCCACCATATCTCATTGTCGGCCTCCTGTTAACGATGTTGTAATTAAAATTGCTATCTAGGGTTTATTCCATTTGAGAAGAGCATTTAAACGTAAAGTCTTTATGTTGTTAGACTCTCTTTTATATGTTTACGAGGAATTGGAGTGTCTCATATATATGAGACAATTATTCTCTGCTGAATCAAGAGGTAGTTAACTTATAACTATCAGCAGATCTAATGTATCCCCTTTTATTATGCAGTATAACCATACTATTCAATAGAAGATGATAAGGAAAAAATTCGTTAAACTTATAATCTCTTTTTTTATTTTCTTTCAAGGGAATTTTCCTTAATAGGAAATTTCCCTTGAAAGAAAATACTGGATATGATATGTTATCTTCAGATAATGAAAGGAGGGGATGTATGCATGAATGCCGCGACTTTCAGTGCTCTGGCTGAACCCAATAGAATGAACATCATTGAATTGCTGCGAGACCTTGGAGCGCTAACCGTCGGGGAAGTCTCTCAGAAACTCGGACTACGAATGCCACAGTCATCCAAACATCTTCACGTTTTGGCTAAAGTTGGTCTTGTTAGCGTGAAGGCTGATGCGAACAGACGAATATATTCCATTCGTCAAGAATCGTTTGTAGAGATGGACAAATGGTTAGAATCCTTCATCAGAGATAAAGAAGAACAGTTTGACAGGTTTGAAGATCTTTTAATGAAAAAACAAGCTATTGAAAAGAGCGATGACGAGCAAATATGATGTTTCTTAAATTTAAAACAGAGGAGTAGATAAAATGTCAAAAACTCGGATTATAGCTGAAAAGGGAACGCACGATGTTGTCATATCTCGTATCTTTAATGCACCTCGGGAGCTTGTGTTTAAGACTTATACCGACCCAGTAACGGTCCCTGAGTGGTGGGGGCCGAAAAGGTATACAACTACAGTAGATCAGATGGACGTGAAAAAAGGTGGCATTTGGCGATTCATTCATCGAGATGTTGAAGGAAACGAATATGCGTTTAATGGTGTTTATCATGAAATATCTTCACCTGAAAGGATAGTCAATACCTTTGATGTTGAAGGCTATTCGGATTTTCTCGGACTTGTCACGATTCACTTCGAAGAAATGCCTGGTGGTAAGACGAAATTTACCGAGTCTACGGTATATCAGTCAGTAGAAGGTCGAGATGGCATGATAAAAGCGGGTATGGCAGAAGGAGCCACTGAACTCTTGGATCGGCTTGAAGAATTTCTGGATAAACTTCAGAGTAATTAAGTTAATAACAATTAGAAGGAGGAATAACGATGACAAAAACAGGTCAAAACATCGTTCCGCATTTATGGTATGACAAGGAGGCAAAGGAAGCGGCAGAATTTTATGCTTCCATTTTTCCGGAGTCCAGAATTACGGATGTAACCCCACTTGACGACACACCATCTGGCGACTCGCATTTAGTCTCTTTTGAGTTGTGGGGGCAAAAGTTCTTGTCCATCAATGCAGGACCTATTTTCAAATTTAATCCATCGGTATCTTTCATGGTGAATTTTGACCCAAAGAGAGATAAAGAAGCGAGTGAAGAATTAAATAACGCTTGGAACAAATTGTCTGAAGGTGGCAAAGTGTTAATGCCGCTTGACAAGTATCCCTTTAGTCATACATGTAGCGCAAAATCAGCGCTACACCACAGAGAATGAAAATGGTTTACTCCGTCGATACTGGATTCTACGGCTGGGAGAGG
>NZ_JAGGKK010000032.1 GCF_017873675.1 Virgibacillus litoralis
GAAAGATTTCTGTCGTTCTTTAACTACAAAAAAATTTTATAAAAGAATTATCACATTCTAATCACTGGTATATCAACCTTTCCGGAGGGAGTCTACGTGTATTTCCTCCGCTGGATTGTACTCACATTCAGTTCTTTTTAATTCCAGCTATGGAAAAATACTTACCTTCACGGTGACATTTTAACCAGTGGAGGCAGAATACGTAGACTCCTATGGGAACAGCACGTTCCAAAGACCCCGGAAGAAGCGTTCTGTGCTTCTGAGGAGGCTGAGGTCGTGCCCATGGAAAGCGAAGTGTTCTGCCGAAACGAGTCGAAGCACTCTACCATATCCTAACAATTAGCAAATAGTCTAGAGACGTGCTAAGAAATAGAAAAAAGGCTAAAAATATTTCCACAGTATGACTCAGTTTATAGGGATTACGTATTAGATTCAACCATTGATAATGAACGTTCTAAACAACCTATCCTGTTATTATTCGCCTTTAAAGTAGAGGTTTTTAGTTATGTCCCAGCCTCATTTATTATTAGAAGTAAAGAAGCTATAAGTGCTTTCCTTACTGCATTAATGCAACTGAGGATTGTTGATAACCCGAGTTTTCTGATGCATCAATAAAGCGAACAGCATTCATACTGTTCGCTAACCAGATATTACAAATAAAATTTTCATACTTCACTAATGTCAAAAGAAACAATTCTATCTGTGTTCGGATTATAAACAACATTTCCTCGAACTTTAATTGTTTCTTGTTGCGATTGCAAGGTATATTCATACGTTTCTTGGGTTTGTGTAGGAGATACTTGAGTTTCTCGTATAAAGTTGTATTCTCTTATATTGTAGTCAGGATAAGCTAATTGAGTAAGTTCGAGTAAATACTTCCCCCATTTTTGCTGCTCTAATTCTGGGTTAGCAATGATCTCAACTTCAATTACTCCTTGTGCTGTGTTTGCTCCTAGTGCTTCAAATGCTCTTCGATGAAGGTTAATTTTGTTTTGCGGATAACCAGAAACTTCATCCACCACAGTTACCAGAAGCTCTCTTCCTGTTTGCGGGTTTCTTACTTTTATTGTTTGACGGCATCTGTATGGGGAATTTTGGCCAACCGCTACTGTCATATAGCGGTTTTGAGACCAAGGAATACCACATTTAGTTTCCTGACCTCCCTCTGTCCAGGTAGCTTGACCTCTAATTGGCTGTTGACAGTTGTAATGGTCATAATAGTTTCTATTATATGGTCCATGCTGCTGCATATAATAGGGATTATTTACATACTGATATACATTTCTATTGTAAGGATCATTAAAAAACATACTTTTCCTCCTGTCTTAAGTAAAACATTCTAGATAATATATGCATCGTATATTTGGCCTGTTACAGGAGCCTTGTTTAAAATGATTGTTCTTAGACAAGTTTATTTGAAAGTATAATAAATTAGGTGGAAAGGAGCATGCCATGAGACATCTTGATTGGCAGATGATGCTATTTATTGGTTCATCTCTTTTACATGACTATTGGGTTTACTGGGGGCTTCCAAGAGTTTATTGCTGGAATATTAAACGAAGGCATATACAAACAGCAAGTAATATGAATAAAACGAAAAAAAGCTAGCTTAAGCGCCAGCTTTTACTATTAATTATGTAGTTTGCTTTAAATATTTGCTTCCTTCTCGAACACTTAGTCTTGCCAGCTTATTTTCCGAAATAAATTGCTTTACTGACTCGGGATTTGTCTTAGAATATTCTCTCAAGGCCCATCCAATTGCTTTTTGAATAAAAAATTCCTTGCTATTCTTATTTTGTTTAATATACCGATACAATAATTTATCATCAGTTTCATTTTTATACTTTAATTGAAAAAGAATTGCTGTTCGGCGGAGCCATAAATTATCTCCATAAGCCCATCCTTCAATCGTCTCAGAAATTACATCAGGGTTGTTTCTGGCAATCTCTCCTACAGGTTTCTGCGCTAGCATATCTACTGTATCCCACCATGACTTTGTTGTAAGTAAATATTCGATAAAGTAAATATCATCTTTTTCAAGCTTTTTTAACGATCTGTCAATATAGTCAAGGGCGGCATTCTGAAACTCCCGCTCTTCTTTTTTCCATAACATTAATACAAATTCTTTATGAAAGGGCTCTTTTAAAATTCCGCTTTCATTGTAAAACTTTTTCATTATAGCTCTCCTCTCGGGTGTTTTAATACCGAGAAAAGGAAATTTACCTTTCATATATCGATTCATAGGAATAGCTTGTTCTTGGTCCTGGTTCTCCTCAAATAACCTGATCAAATATTCCAAAACGTATTCTCCTTCTAATATCGGACTATTTATTTTCGAACAAATTCATACTTAGATAACGTTCCCCTGTATCTGGTGCCATGCATAATACTTTTTTTCCTTTACCAAGGCGTTTTGCAACTTTAATAGCAGCAAATACTGCCGCCGCTCCTGACAATCCAATAAATATCCCTTCCGTTTGTGGGAGTTTCTTAAACATATCAACTGCATCTTTATCATCAATCAACATGATATCGTCATAAATAGACGTATTTAGGATATCTGGAATAAAACCAGGGCTTGTTCCAACTAATTTGTGTTTACCAGGTTCCCCACCTGACAATACCGGCGATCCCTTTGGTTCTGCAACGGTAATTTCTAAATTAGGGATTTTATCTTTCAACACTTCTCCAGTACCCGTTACTGTGCCACCTGTTCCTGCTGTAGCAACAAACGCATCCAATTCACCATCCATCTGCTCAAAAATCTCTAATGCAGTGGTCGTGCGATGGATATCTGGATTATCGCTGTTTTCAAACTGCTGTGGTATAAAACTTCCGGGAATTTCCTTCTGTAATTCTTTTGCCTTCTCAATCGCACCTGGCATTTTGTCTTTGCTTGGTGTCAGCACAACTTTCGCACCAAATGCCTTTAAAATATTTCTTCGTTCTTGCGTGCTATTATCAGGCATTACTAAAATTGCTTGATAACCTTTTGCTGCTGCATTCATTGCTAATCCTATTCCAGTATTCCCGCTAGTTGGTTCGATGATTGTATCTCCGGGTTTAATTATTCCTTTATCCTCCGCAGCCTTTATCATATTATAAGCCGCACGATCCTTTACACTTTTGCTGGGATTTTGTGATTCCAGCTTTATAAAAATATCTGCTGCTTCTTCTGGTACAATATTGTTTAAACGAACTACAGGTGTTTCTCCAATTAGTTCTGTTATGTTTTGTGCTACTCTCATAAGTTAAGACAACCTTCCTATAATAAACTTTTCCCTTTTTCATAAAAATCTTTCATATCTTCTTCTGGTACGAGCGCTCCACCCGTCGCCCATGAGATATGTATTGCATTATGAACATCTAACTTCTTTTCGTTGGCATAATCATGAATTCGTTGTGGTCCAACAAGTCCAGCGGTTGCAGACGGTTCTAAGAATATTCCTTCAGAATCCGCTAGTAATGCCACCAATTTATATAATTCATTGTCTTCAATTGTATAAATACCACTGACCAATCGATCACTAATGGCTGTCGCAAAGCTAGATGGACGTCCTACAGCTAAACCATCTGCTTCTGTCCGATTATCAATTCCAAAGTCCTGAACACTCACTTTGCTCATTTTCCTAGTAAGTAAACCGATCAATACTGATGGCGAATGTGTTGGTTCTACAAAGAAACAATGTACATGATCCCCAAAAACTTGTTTTAGTCCAAACGTAATTCCACCCGGCGCCCCGCCGACACCACATGGGAGGTAAACGAACAATGGATGTTCTTCATTTACTTTTATATTTCTTTCCTCAAGTTGTTTCTCAAGCCTTAATGCTGCGACACTATAGCCTAAAAATAAATGCTTAGAATCCTCATCATCAACAAAATAAGCTTTAGGGTCTTGTGTCGTCTTCTGTCTTCCTGCACTTATTGCCTCACTAAAATCACCGGTGAACTCATGAACTGTTGCTCCTTTTTGGCGAAGCAGGTCCTTTTTCCATTGCTTTGCGTCCGCTGACATATAAACAAACACATTGAATCCAAGCTTTGCACTGATTATACCAATACTTAATCCTAAATTGCCTGTAGACCCGACTCCAATCGAATACTGACTAAAAAACTCTTTGAATTTTTTGGATGATAATATTCCATAGTTCTCACCACCAGTTAACAATCCTGCTTCAAAAGCTAATGATTCAGCATGCTGTAATACTTCATATATTCCACCTCTTGCTTTAATTGAACCAGCAATAGGCAGGTCATTATCGCATTTTAAATAGAACTCGCCTTTAAAAGAATTTGAAATTTCTCTTTCCATATAAGATATCCTTTGTAAAGGTGATTCCAGAATTCCTTTTGACTGCTTTGTTTCAGGAAATTCTTCTACTATAAATGGAGCAAAACGCTGCCATAATAACTCTGCGTTATCCATGTCATCTCTTGTTAACGAGAAAGTACTTGAATTTCCTTTGTTTTGTATATTTGGATTCATCCAAAGTACTGGTTTTAAGTTAATTATATCTTTTAGTATAGGGTACTTATTTTTCCATTCGATTAATTCCTGCTGTGAATAGACTATTTGAATCACCCTTCCTGTTATTACTATCTCCTATTCAAATTTTATCATGACATTGAATCCAATTCTAATTAAAACGATCGATTTTCTGTTGAATTCTTTGGAGATATTCGTTGCTTAACAGACTGTACCCGCCTCGAATAATTTCAGTTGCATACAACTCAGTCGGCTTCGTTTCAGCTGATTTTTCCATACCAATAAAAGTAATGACTTGAAATATCAATCTGTTAATTGTAACTGACACTATAGCAGGGCGATAGGCATTTGCATAAACGCCTTCCCGTTTATACAAGTATTCTAGTGCCTCATTTGGTATTTGATAGACTTTTCCCTCCACTTTTTCTTTACTATTTTCAACCAAGTCTGCCTTGCCACCATCATGTGTGCTTCTTGAGAATTTAAATTCAAATCCATATAAGATTCCTCTGCCTTTTAAATTAGCAAAGTATTGGTCTGCACCCGCCAGTTTAAATCGTTCGTCATCCATACAAGAACCATAGGCAAAATATAATATTTCATCCTGTTTTAAATAATTGTATACTAGCCAATCTCCTGAAAGTATTCGTTTGGTGGACTTATGTAATGCTTGACCAGCAGTATAAATGATTGCCCATATTTCTTCACCGGAATCGTTGTATACAGGAACAGTAGTTCGATTGTATAAATTATCCTGGTTGCCTTCCTCAAAACCTTCTAACCTATCAATTGCTTTCAACTGTGTTTTTGTTACCTCGTATAATTCACCATATATCCAATTCGATTTATTTTCTTTCATGACCGGATATCCATTGTTTGTATCATATAAAGATCCGTTAGTTCGGCATTGCTTAAAAATACATGCAGCACCATCTAAAAAATAGTGATTTCGCTCTCCCTTTCTTAACGTTCCATACACAAATACATACGGCATCATGTTCCTCCTAAAATTTTTCTTTACTTTATTTTATTAGAAAATTTAGCTTATCGCCAAGCCTTAATATAGATAAGACTTAGTTGTAATTATACAGTAAGAAAGAATTTAGACTTTCTTAACTGGCTAGAAATTTAACAAAACGTTATTTAAGTGATACAGAGCACAATCAATATTTCCTACTTCTGCTAAACTGTGAATGTTTTCGTATAAATGAAGGGGAAGGGGTGTTGTAATGTCTAAACAAAAGTTTGTATTTATCACAGTGTTACTAACGTATCTGTTAATTGTTTTCGGTGGCTATGTTGCATCATCAGAATCCGGGATGGGCTGTGGACCAGAGTGGCCATTATGTAACGGCCAAATAATTCCGGGGTTACAAGGGGATACATTGATAGAATTTGGTCATCGTGTTATTGGAGCTATTTTATTCTTCATGACTGTCATTATATTTATCAAAGTAAGAAAAGAAAATGAGAGCATGATCAAAGTTAAAGTTGTTAATTGGATGCTCGGCTTATTAATTCTTCAATTAATTATGGGAGCAATCGTTGTTTTTTATCATCTTCCATCAATTATTATTACAATCCATTTACTTATCGCTATGATAACTATGGCAATATTAATCTGGTTCTGGAGAAGTAATCAACCAAAGAATAAAATAGGAAGCTCTTTGATAAAACATCTAGATTTACTCAGTGTATTATTATTTATCACGATCGGATTAGGAGCATATATAAAGCACCAGCATTATGGTCTTTCATGTGGATGGCTTGGGTGTGATGACAGTGTACTACCTGCCTCACTACCCGAGATATTACAAACATCCCACCGTGCTCTAGCCTTTATTGTAACAGGTTACATAATATTTTTAGCTGTTCAGATATTCAAAGAACATAACCACCCATTAAAGAAGAGGATGGTGGTTGCTCTTGTCGCAGTAATTTTACAAATAATTGCAGGTATTGCAACGATACTTTCTTTTGTATCACTTTCCATGGCAGTTTTACACCTTGCTATAGGAACTCTACTCTTTGCAGTAATAGTAGAAGCAAGAATTATGTCCAGGAGATAAAAAAAGGAACTCATATAGCCTTATATGAGTTCCTTTTTAAATTACACTATTTTGCTATTTTGCAGCGTCCATAACCTTTATCAATGTATTCTCGATATCATAGGCAAAATCATAAAGTGAATTATCTTTAGTAAGTTTTATCAACTCTGTTGGTCGGGGCATACCTATAAAAGTCTTACCTTTAGATTCATAAACCGTAATTTTGCAAGGAAGAAAATAACCAACCATGTGATTTTTTTCAAGTAGTTCCTTTGCAGCTTTAGGGTTACACACTTCCAAAATACGATAATTCGGTTCATAATCTAGCCCCTTATTCTCTAAGGTTTTTTTTACGTCAAAATCCCAAAGCACCCCAAAACTATCCTCTTTTAATTTTAATTCAAGTGATTCCACAGCATCGTCAATACTCTTAGATGTCTCAACGGTATAGTCAAACATTTAAATGCCTCCTTCTAAGTATAATTTTTCTCTTTCAACACCATTCTAACATACCTATACACCTATTAGTATATACCCCGTCACTAAGAACCGTAAACATTCTCGATGGTATATACCAGTACACCCATAGGTATATTTAATCAATGTAAATTATACCCTTGCACCTATACGTATATACCGTCCGATTGTATTAAATAGTAACGGCTATGCACCAAAAGCATAGAAAAATTTGCTTACCTGTATGCCCTAATATAGATAAGCCTTAGTTGCACTTTTGCAATGAGAAAGGAATTATTCTGTTGTATGGGTTAACTCTAACGCGATTTATAATAAGTGCTTAAATTTTATAGCTTCTTAGACAATAAAAAAATGCAAAGCATGCTTTGCATTTTCAACTATCCTAATTAACCAATTTTAATAAATTATTAAATTCTAGATCCGTAAATTTCTCTTCTATTTTTTTCTTGTCATAACTCCATTTTGCTTGCTCTAAGGAACATTCAATAGGTACATCACACCTGATTTCAGCCAAATTCCTTGATAAGTGAAGCATATCTAAATTCTCACTTATTTTCGTTTGCACTCCTTTTGGCAACCTATCAATATTTTCCAGTATATTTTCAATGGTTTCATATTCCTGTATCAATTTTAAGGCAGTTTTTTCTCCAATACCTTTGACCCCAGGGTAATTATCAGATGTATCTCCCATTAATCCTTTGAGATCAATCATTTGCTTTGGTTGTATACCTTTTTTCTCGTAGAATGTTTCATGACTAAATACATCATAGTTTCCTTGCCCTTTTTTCATGATTGCAACACTGATACCTTCATCTACAAGCTGGAGTATATCCTGATCGCCAGTAAGAATTAAAACCTCATTCTCAGACGCATATTGGTTTGCCAACGTTCCGATACAATCATCCGCTTCGAAGTTTTCTAGCCCGATATTCGGCAAATTAAATGCCTCTGCTACTTCTTTTATAAGATCGAACTGAGGAATTAACTCCTCTGGCGGAGCCGATCTGTTAGCCTTATATCCATCAAATAATTCTGTTCGAAATGTTTTACTACCCATATCCCAGCAGCAAACTACGTGTGTTGGTTCAAACTTATCTACTGCGTCCAAAAAATAGCGCAAAAACTGATAGATACCATTCGTTGGAACGCCCTTACTGTTTTTCATGAAATTTCCCCGAAATGAAGTGGCAAAAAATCCACGAAAGAGTAACGCCATTCCGTCAACTAGCAATACATTACTTTGTTTTGACATAGTGTCACGCCTCCATTTTCTCCTGTTCAGCTACTATTGAATTGATAATACGATTCTTATCTTTCAAAGTATCTATATCCACAGGCTGATCAGTTACCATTGATAAGTAATTATCAATGTGGGTTCTTACGATACGTTTTATTTTCTCTTTCATATCATCCAGTATAACATTCCATTGTTCGGTATAGACATCGCTCATTTTCAGATGGCCTTCTTCAATATATTTTTTTGCAAATGGGGATAAGCGATTAAATATGTCTTCCTTCATTTGTTCTTTTTCATTTTTTACAAAGAATGCTTTTGTACCGTTGAACCTTTTCAACTCTTTATGAAACGTCTGTACATCGAGTTCTGCAAAAGCCTGATAATAGGCAGGTGTTTCAAGCTTAGTATCATCGAAATCAGGAAGCAGAAAGTTCTTATCTATCAGATTGCTTTTAGTAGAATAATCTAGCTGAATATCTTTTTTCATCCCAGTGATAAACGATTCTACTCGAAGGGAGACTGCACGTAACTCCTGCATTAGCTCGTACCCAGCATAATCCAGCAGATTCCTTAGACATTGTTCCAATTGTACTTGGGCTTTCCTGCCTGATTCTGTAATCGTCGTAGGATTAAACGTTTCTTTGAACATATCATGAAAACGAATTGATTCACGTTCCAGAACATAATATAACTGTTTATCCAATTTCTGTTTAATTTTTTGTACGTAGACATCATTATCAATTTGATCTACCAATTGCTCTAAGGATGATTGTTTCTTATATAAATCTTCACGATAATTTTCTTTTTCGGCTGCATTTAATTGTAACGAGTCTATATAATTTTTAATAGATTGTGAAGCACGATTAATATCCCGGCCGACTGACTGTATCGTGAGTGCTGCTAATTCATAGTGGATAAAGTTGTTAAACGTTTCCTCAAAATTTCTCATTTGATGATTTGGCACTTCATTATTTAGCTTTTCCCGAAGTGATTGTTTACTTGAAATTGGATATAACCTTGGGAAACGAATTCCTAATTGTGTTAGTTGCTCTTCAATGTAATTCATTACCATCTTAAGTTCCGAGTTATCTTCAGCAAGGTCAGCAGCATTCATGATAAAGAACATTTTATCAAGCTGGAAGGCATCCTTCACTCTTCCCAATTGCATTAAAAAGTCTTTATCCGCCCTTGCTAACGCATGATTGTAATACGTAACATATAATATGGCATCTGCATGCTTAATATAATCGAATGATACGTTTGTATGGCGTGCATTTACCGAATCTGCTCCAGGTGTATCAACTAAAGTGATACCATCTCTCGTTAATGGGCAATCATAATAAAGGTCAACCGATTCAATATAGCATGCTTTAGTTTCATCCGTTACATAGCTTGAAAACTCACCTATACCAATTATTACTTCTTGTGCTACAGCATCCTTATTGTAAGTGAATCCATCAATAATTGCATTAAGATATGTCTGATGTGTTTGATGAAGCTGGTCACTCTGATGAATATTATTCTTCATAATCCAATCAAGCAGCTCTTCAAACTTAAGCGCTTCTGGAGAAAAATGTCTGGTTAGTGATCGTATATCATCAACAAGTGTCTGCTCATCTTTAAATTTAACAACAACATTTCCGTGGCTATACGCTTCATTTACTGGGTTAATACGATTAATCACAGCTGTAGTTGGATTAGGTGAAACGGGCAATATATTTTCACCTATTAATGCATTCGCAAATGATGACTTACCTGCACTAAACGCACCAAATAGAGCAATCGTATACGAGCGGTTTTTTAACCGAGTCTGTTTTCTATTCAAATCATCAATGACAGATTGAAAGCCTGGCAACGTTTCAATAGTCTCAATTGTATTTTCAATATTATTTAGTACATTATCTATCGAAACAGTTTTCTGTGTCTGTTCCTCGGTTTCAATTTCAACTTCTTTTTCCGGTGAAGTCTTGGTATTAAACTTTTCAGTTTCCTGTTTAACCGTCTTATATCTAGATTCTATTTCATCATTTATTTGGTTCCATATTTGATCACTTGGATTTGGATAATCAATTGCAGCATCTATCAGTTTATATTTCTCATAATGATTATTTTCCAGTTCGTACTGTTTTTGCTGTTGCCAGAAAGCTTGGTTAAGCTGCTGCTGCTCCTTTTCATACTTAGCAACTTTATCATTTACTTCATCTATAAAACTATTATAAATTAAATCCCATAATTTCCATGCTTCCATTTTGTATTTCTTTTTTACATCAGCGCTGACATCATTTGTATAATTTAAAATATAATCGCCATTAACTGTTGCACCGGACTTTTGTAATGATATAAGTGCTTCAGAATCATAATCAACCGAGAATTGCTGGATTTCCTGTTCAAGCTTTTGGTCATGGATATTGTACTGCTTCAGCAGATTTAGAAATTTGTCACGAAGTTTCCACTGAATGGTAGCTTCGATACGTTCCAGTAAGTGATTATAGAACTTGTTTAGACGCGTTTCTCTCTCTTCTTCCGTTTTCTTTTTTGAAGCAAACAATCCGACCTTAAAGTCTTTTGCTTGTGATTCTAAAAATAGTTCTGCTTTATCACGTAAATCTGAGGGCATCAAGTACGCATTTTTTAAAGTTGTATTTAAATTTGCTAAGAAATCTCTTTCCATTTCCTTGGGTTTGGCTTTGAGGTTTGAAACAATACTATTAATATCTTCTAATTGCATTGATACATTTTCATACGTGTCACTTTCACCAGGTGAAACTTCTGCCAGTTTTTCCTCAAAAATGCTATCCAAATAACGCTTGTGTTCATCAATAACCTGTGTAACAGATCGTTCAGTGTTTAAGGTAAATTTCTTGTCAGATGTCATCAGTGCAGTAAGTTTATCTTTGATTATTGGGAATTCATTATAGGTTGCATTACTATCTATTAGGGATGAATAAAAAACATTTTTTGGAAATATATTCCATTGATCAAACGTTTGTTTAATTTTTTGTTTGAATGTTTCAAAGGTTAATTCACTTTCATCATGTTTATCAATCTGATTTATAATAATATAAAACGGAATATTATTTTTTTGTACTTTTCTCAAAAATTGTAAATTAACTTCTGATTGCACATGATTATAATCCATAACATAGAACAACACATCAACAAGGTGTAATGATGATTCTGTCATGATTCGATCGGCATCATCTGCGGCATCTATTCCTGGTGTATCAATAATAACGCATTCATCAGGAAGAATTTCTTCCCTTGTATTAATCTCTATTTCCTTGATGCTTGCTTTATCCTTTGCATAATCTTTAATCATGTCAATATCATATGGTTCTTCATATTCTACTGGGGCTTTATCATGAAAATAAACACGTGCAAATCCTTTACCTGACTTTATTTTAACGACATTTGCACTTGTAGGGATAGGGCTTTTCGGCAATATAGACTTTCCTAGCAGATTATTAATCATCGATGATTTTCCAGCAGAAAAATGACCAGCAAAGCTGATCATTAATTCTTGTCTATTAAGTTTTTCATAGACATCCAGAATTTTATTAGCATGTTTTAAATCATCATTTTCAACCATTACCTGATATAGTGCAGCTAAGTGCTGAAGATTAGTTTGAGTTTGGTTTTGTTCTGTTATGATCATGAAGAAAATTCCTTCCAATTAGCAATTCTTTCAACTATTATACTGAATTCCTGACTTTATTTCCACCCTCTATAATTAAATTATCTATACAATTAACCTTCAAAATATTTAATGATATGTAGTGCTTGTTATTATTAATTTAAGTGTGCAACATAAGAAAATTAATGGCCATCACAATGGAAATATGGAAAGATACGAATATTTAGGTGATTTATCTCCTATCTAAGAAATTTCCCCATCGTTAGTTGAAAGAATCTTTGTAGAAATAGAGCGAATTATATCCCCTCGGCTGATAATCCCTACTACTTTTGAATTCTCATCTACTACAGGGATTTTCTTAAAATGATATTTAGATAAAATGGTTAAGGCTTCTTCCAGATTGTCATCCGGGTGCACTGTATGGGTATGTCTTTTATTCATAATCGTTTCGACTTTATTATTAATACTATAATTGATCTTTTGGCTTAAGTCTTCCTCCTGGCTTACTAGGACAATTGTGAACATGTCATATACTGTTCTGCCTTTAGGCTGAAGACAACGAATAACATCTCCATCACTTATCATACCAATTAAATGATTTTGGTCATCTACTACAGGTACCCCACCAATTTTATTGTTTACTAATGTCTCTAACAATTGTTTTATCGTTTTATCCTTCGTTATACTGATAATATCTGTTATCATAAAATCTTTTATTTTCATATGGGCACCCCTTTACATTATTTAAGCGTATGGTATTGACCATTATAAAACAGCACAGGATCTCCACCATTCATTTTTACGTCTGTTACTTCAGCAATGAATATCTTATGATCACCGGCATCAGCTGTTTCCTTGACACGGCATGAAAGCGTCGCAATAGAATCTTTTATCACAGGAATATTATCCTGTCTTAAGTATGAAATATCTTTGTCACTATCCTTTTGTTTAGCAAATATCATAGATAATTCTTTTTGATCTTCTGTTAATATACTTAATCCAAAATTCTTGGTTTCTTGTAATTTATCATACATCCGTGCTTTTTCATCAATTGATATGGCGATTAATTTTGGATCCAATGAAACGGACATAAATGCATTTACGGTCATTCCCATGATTTCCCCATTATATTCAGTTGTTACTATAGTGATACCTGTTGCAAATTTACCCATGGCATCACGAAAAAGTCTATTATCCATTACGAAGTATCCCCTCTTTCCTTCTAAAACTTTCTAGTTTAGAATATCATTTATAAAGAAAAACTGAAATAAATAGAGTTTTTTGACAGAAAAGAAAGTATAAATACTTTCTTACTGCATAAGTGCAACTAATGCTTATCTGTATCGCGGCTTAGCGGTAAGCCAAGTTTTTTAATCACCTTAGTTTACATAATAAAATTATGGTCAATCAAATTGAGCTTTGAGTATTTCTATATACTATGACAAGATTGATATTTTGCTATAAACATGCCTTATGCACTTAAATTTTATAGTTTCGTGGACATAGAATAAGGCTTTGGTATCTCTACCAAAGCCTTATAACTTATTTATACTGGATAAACACCGTGTTTTCTTTCCGTAAAGGTAACATTCTTTGCCTCATATATTTTGTAGCGGCTTATAAGTTCATCCCTTAGCTTATCCGGATCCACAATTGCATCAACAACCATTTCTGAAGCTAATCGGTAAATATCAATATTGTCTTTATATTCTTCCTGTTTTTCTTTTATGAATGCTGGCCTTTCTTCTTCTGGTAATTCTGCAATTTTATTCGCGTATACAGCATTTACGGCTGCCTCAGGTCCCATAACTGCAATCTGAGCAGTCGGTAATGCTATACAGCAATCTGGTTCAAACGCAGGGCCAGCCATTGCATATAATCCTGCACCATAGGCTTTGCGTACGACTACTGAGATTTTCGGTACAGTTGCTTCACTCATTGCTGCTAGCATTTTAGCACCATGCCGAATAATACCTGCACGTTCTACTTTTGTACCAATCATAAAGCCAGGAATATCCATCAGGAATAATAATGGAATATTAAATGCATCGCACAATTGAATAAATTTGGCAGCTTTATCTGCTGAATCCGGGAATAAGACGCCACCTTTCATTCTTGGCTGATTTGCAATAATTCCTACTGATTTTCCATTAACTCTGGCAAGTCCAGTAATTAATTCTGGTGCAAATTTCTTTTTAACTTCGCAAAAACTATCCTCATCAATTATCCGGTCAATAAAGTCATACATGTTAAATGGAGCGTTTTGATTTTCCGGAATTAAATCTATGATCGACTTTTCAAACGCTTTAATCTCCTTGGAATCGGCAACATTAGGCTTATTTCTGAAGTTAGCTGGGAAATAGCCAATGTATTTTTTTGTGTATTCAATTGCTTCTTCTTCAGATTTTACAAGTACGTCGCCACAGCCCGAAACAGAACAATGCATTTGTGCACCGCCCATTTCTTCAAGGCTAACCTTTTCACCAATAACTTTTTCTGCCATACGTGGTGAACCTAAATACATTGATGCGTTTCCTTCGACCATAACTACAATATCACAAAACGCTGGAATGTAAGCCCCACCTGCCGCAGAAGGTCCGAATAAAAGACAAATCTGTGGTACGCGGCCGGACAGCTTTATTTGGTTATGAAAGATTCGACCAGCGCCACGACGTCCAGGGAACATTTCAATTTGGTCAGTTATTCTTGCTCCAGCAGAATCTACAAGATAAAGCATTGGTATTTCCAATTTCTCAGCTGTTTCCTGTATGCGGATTATTTTTTCAACAGTTCGTTTTCCCCATGATCCAGCTTTTACTGTAGAATCGTTTGCCATAACACAGACAGCCTGACCGCCAATTTGGCCGATTCCAGTCACAACTCCATCTGATGGTAAAGATTCATCCATACAATTCGCAAAAAATGCATCTTCAACATCTATTTGGTCATCGAATAGTAATTCCAGACGTTTGCGAACGAATAACTTGCCTTTTTCTTCATTTTTCTGGTGGTACTTTTCCTGCCCACCTGTTTTTATTTCTTCTATTCTTTGTTTGAATTCTTCAATATATGACATTTAGTGCCCTCCTTGCTTCTATTTACCTTGATAGACAGGTTTGCGTTTTTCCTTAAATGCTTGTAAACCCTCTATTCGATCTTCGGTAGGTATTGTTTCTTTATAGCATAAATGTTCAATAGCCAAACCAGTGTTAATATCTGTTTGAATACCTTTATTGATGGCCGCTTTTGCTTGTCTTAGCGCAATTGGTCCATTTTTAGTAATTTGTTTTGCCATTTCTATAGCTTCATCTAGTAATGTATGTGATTCTGCAACTTGTTCTACCAATCCGACTTCAAGTGCTTCATTAGCTGTTAACGGCTTAGCAGAAAAAATAAGTCGTTTTGCCTGACCTAAGCCTACTAATCGTGTAAGTCGTTGTGTTCCACCAGCACCTGGTATAATGGCTAGCGATGTCTCCGTTAACCCTACCTTCGAATGGTCAGCTGAAATACGAAGGTCACAACCTAATGCTAGTTCAAGACCGCCCCCGAAAGCGACTCCGTTGATAGCGGCGATAACTGGCATTTTCATATTTTCAATGTTTGTTACAGTTTCACCAATATAGTTAACGGCAGCAATCACTTGTTCTTCAGACATTCCTTTTCGTTCTTTAAGATCAGCTCCGGCGCAAAAAGATTTTTCATTAGATCCAGTTATAATGGTGCAACGAACTTCATCATTCATGTTTATTTGATGGACATATTCGTTCAGTTCATCGAGTAGTGCCTTTGACATCGCATTCATAGCTTCAGGTCTATTAAGTGTTAAGACTGCAATATGGTCTTCTACTAATTTATATTCTATAAGCGCTGCCACGATTTACTATTCTCCTTTCCTATCGTTCACTATTTATTATTTTCATTTGATGACTGGAAAGATTTGAAACATAATTTTCAATGTATAATGCCGATTCAATCACTTTATCAATATTCATTCCCGTTTCAATGCCCATCCGATGTAACATATATAATAAATCATCAGTAGCAAGGTTTCCTGATGCACCTTCAGCATATGGACAGCCTCCAAGGCCACCAACTGCACTATCAAAGTTTGTTATACCATGATCTAATGATACTAAGACATTTGCAAGTGCAGTCCCTCTTGTATCATGAAAATGCATTGCAAGCTTTTCTTTAGGAAAGTATTTTAATAGTTCTGTAAGCACTTTATCCACTTGAACTGGATCAGCTACACCAATCGTATCCCCAATAGAAATCTCATCTGCCCCCATTGTGAATAACTTGTCACAAATGGAAATAACTTTTTCAATATCAATATCACCTTCATAAGGACAGCCAAAAACCGTAGAAACGTAGCCTCTAACTTGTTTATTAGACTGCTTAGCCTTTCTGGAGACATTTTCTATAATCGGTAAAGTTTGGTTAATTGTTTTGTTTATATTGTTTTTGTTATGTGTCTCACTGGCTGAGAGAAACAAACAAATCTCATCAACGTTTACTTCTAAAGCTCGATCTAGTCCTTTATTATTAGGGACTAAGGCGGCATAGGTAACATCAGGATTTCGTTTAATTTTTTGTGCGATTTCAGTTGCATCTTTCAGCTGTGGAATCCAGTCAGGATGTACAAAGGATGAAATTTCAATATAGGGAACTCCGGTGTCAGAAAGCATATTTATCCATTCAATTTTTGCATCTGCCGGAACCAGTTCAGCCTCATTCTGCAGTCCATCACGTGGACCCACTTCTTTTATGTTAACTTGATTTGGAAAGTTCAATCGCAACCCTCCTATCTATTCTTAGAAAACTTGGCTTATCGCCAAGCCTTAATGGCGAAAGCCTTAGTTGTACTTATGCAGTTAAGAAAGCATTTATAGCTTCTTAACTGCGATTAAATTTGAATGCTATTCTATAGTGGCAATTACGTCACCTTCATTGACGAAATCACCCTCTGACACTTTCAATTCCTTTATTGTTCCACTTGCTTCAGCAGCAATTGGGATCTCCATTTTCATTGATTCCAGAATAACGACATCCTGTCCTTCTTCAACTTTTTCACCTGCATTAACTGTTATTTTCCATACACTTCCTGCCATTGATGCTTTAACTTCGTTCATGATAAATTCCTCCTTATTTTGTCTTAACTTGTGGTAAATAATATTCTTGAACAAACCCTGTCGTCGTGTTTCCTTTTTTAAATTCTTCATTATCAACAATAGCCAGCAACATCGGTATGTTCGTTTTTATACCTTCTACTTTGTATGTCAATAAGGCTTCTTTTAATAATGAAATAGCTTCGTCTCTAGTTGACCCTTTGACTATTAATTTTCCAATCATAGGGTCATAATATGGAGTTACATCATAATTATCTGCTACGGCAACCTCATTACGACAGTGCTTCCCATCTGGCATCTGAAATACAGAAATATGTCCTGGTGATGGAAAGAACGTAACTGGATCCTCTGCATAGATTCGTACTTCTATTGCATGACCATCAATTTGTAAATCGGATTGTTTAACCGAGAGTTCTTCTCCGTTTGCTATAGCAATCTGGTGTTCAACAATATCCTGGCCAGTTATTTCTTCTGTTATTGGATGTTCAACCTGGATTCTCGTATTCATTTCCAGAAAATAAAAATTTTCTTCTTCATCTACTAGAAACTCAATTGTACCAGCATTGGTATATCCTAAGGTCTTTGCCGCTTTTACTGCAGCTTCACCCATTAATTGACGAGTTCTGTCAGATATAAACGATGAAGGAGCTTCTTCTATTACTTTTTGATTCCTGCGCTGAATGGAACATTCTCTCTCAAATAAATGGATTGCATTTCCATGGTTATCTGCTAGAAGCTGTATTTCTATATGTCTGGCATTATCCAATTTCTTCTCTAAGAACATAGCCCCATCGCCAAAAAATGTCTGAGCACGTTTTGAGTTACTTTCGAATGCTTTCATAAGCTCTTCGTCCGTTTGTACAACCTGCATACCAATACCACCACCACCTGCAGAAGCTTTTAGCATAATGGGGTAGCCGATATCTTTCGCAATTTCAATCGCATCTTCCGCAGATGCAATAGCACCATCAGTTCCCGGAACAACAGGAACACCGGCCTTTTTCATGGCATTTCTTGCTTCAATCTTACTGCCCATTTTTTCCATAACTTTACTTGTTGGTCCGATGAACTGTATTCCTGCATGTCGGGATTTCTCAGCAAAATCTCCACTCTCACTCAGAAATCCATACCCTGGATGTATCGCATCTACATTAGCTTCTTTTGCAATTGAAATTATTTTATCGATATTTAAGTAACTTTCATTAACACGTGGAGGGCCAAGTAAGAAGCTATCATCAGCCATTGATACAAAAGGTGCTTTTTGATCTGCTTCTGAGTAGACAGCTACAGTTTGTATATCCAGCTTCTTACAAGTCCGGATAATACGAGCTGCTATCTCCCCGCGATTTGCTATAAGTACTTTTTTTATCATAAGCTCGATCTCTCCTATCGCCCAATTTGTTCGACTGCATATTCTTTTAGCTTGAATTTTTGTATTTTACCGCTTGCAGTCATTGGATATTCATCTACAAATGCTATGTGCCTTGGTATCTTGTGCCTCGAAATATTGCCTTCGCAGAATGCTCTAATATCATCTTCAGTTGCCTTTCCACCATCTCTTAAAATTACCCATGCCATTACCTCTTCACCATACTTTTTATCTGGTATACCAACAACCTGAACATCAAGAACATCTGGATGCTGATAAAGAAATTCCTCAATTTCACGTGGATATACATTTTCACCGCCACGGATAATCATATCTTTCATACGGCCTGTGATTTTCATGTACCCATTTTTATCCATGACAGCTAAATCACCAGTATGTAACCAGCCATCACTATCGATTGCATTGTTTGTTGCTTCCTCGTTGTTATAATAACCCTTCATCACATGGTAGCCTCTGGTGCATAATTCACCGGGTACTCCTTGAGCCTGTTCATCATTTGTGCCTGGAACTATAATTTTCACCTCAACGTTTGGATGAACCTTACCTACTGTACTCGCTTTAAGTTCGGCAGGATCATCTGTCTTTGTTTGGGTGATCACAGGTGATGATTCGGTTTGTCCATAAGCGATTGTGATTTCTTTCGCGCCCATTTTATTCATAACATCGTTCATTACTTCGATTGGGCAGGTTGAACCCGCCATAATACCTGTACGTAAATGAGAAAAATCATACTTTGAAAAATTAGGATGATTCAATTCTGCAATAAACATAGTTGGCACACCATGTAATCCAGTGCATTTTTCATCTGAAACAGCTTTCATAACCCTTTCAGCTTCAAATTGCTCTACTATTACCATTGTCGTACCCTTGGATACAGCTGCCAGAACTCCTAACACACACCCGAAGCAGTGGAAAAACGGAACTGGAATACATAGCCGGTCTTTATTCGTTAATTTCATACAGTCAGCAATTTGATTTCCATTATTAACGATATTAGAATGGGTCAGCATGACACCTTTTGGAAATCCAGTTGTACCTGATGTGTATTGCATATTGATAACATCATGATGGTGTAATGTCTTTTTTCGTTCATCAAGGTTTTCGTCGGAAATTTTACTTCCATTTTGGATCATTTCGTCCCACGTATAGGCATTGGAATAATTATCATCGCTTATTATAACGACATTCCGTAAAAACGGAACATTCTCTGAATGTAACTCTCCCTTTTTCGCACCCTCAAACTCAGGACATACCTGCTTCAACACATCGACATAAGAAGTTCCTTTATATGATTCTGCTAAAATAAGTGTTGTTGACTCAGATTGTTTTAATAGATATTCAAGCTCTTTCGCCTGATAGCTTGTATTCACTGTAACAAGAACTGCACCCATTTTACCTGTAGCAAATTGGCTGGTGAGCCATTCCGGTTTATTATCGGACCAAATGGCTACGTTTTCCCCTTTTTCAATTCCTAGTGACATTAGGCCTTTTGCAGCTTTATTGGTCATTTCATCAAATTCTTTATATGTTTTTCTTAAGTTTAGTTCCGGGTAGACAACCGCTTCCTGATCTGGATATAAATTCACTTGCTTTTCCAGTAACTCTCCAACTGTTAAGTTTAGTAAAGACATGAATTTTCTCCCCTCATCGGTATTACTAGCATCCTAACTGTCTAGCAATTACCATACGTTGTATTTCAGATGTTCCTTCCCCGATTTCCAGTAATTTTGCATCACGCAAATATCTTTCAACTTCATATTCGCGCATATAGCCATAGCCACCGTGAATTTGTATAGCCTGGTTTGCGTTTTTGAATGCAGTTTCGGTAGCATAAAGTTTTGCATATGCTGCTTCTTTAGAGAATGGCTTATTATTATCCTTCAGCCATGCGGCCTTGTGTACCATATTCCGAGCCAGTTCAGTTTCCATTGCCATGTCAGCAAGTTTAAATTGTATTGCCTGAAAACTGGAAATTGATTTACCAAACTGTGTTCTTTCTTTAGCATACTCTAGTGCCTTATCTAAGGATGCTTGAGCTATTCCTAGGCCTAGTGCAGCTATTGAAATTCTTCCGCCATCTAATGTGTGCAAAAACTGCTTAAATCCTTTATCAGGATCTCCCAGTAAATTTTTCTGTGGTACACGTACATTATCCAATACAATTTCAGCAGTATCCGAACCACGGACCCCCATTTTGTCATAATTACTGTTGATTGTTACACCTTCAGTATTCGTCGGTACAATTATTGCGCTAATAATATTTTTACCTCTGTCATCTTTACCAGTAACGGCTGTAACAGTTATTGTATTTGAATAATTAGCATTAGTAATAAAGCATTTCTCTCCATTAATTACAAAATCATCGCCATCTACAACCGCGGTAGTTTTTGTTCCACCGGCATCAGAACCAGCGTTTGGTTCTGTTAATCCAAATGCTGCAAGTGTTTTTCCCTGTGCAATTGGCGTTAAATATTTCTCTTTTTGTTCCTCTGTTCCAAAATTGTAAATGGGACTTGCACCCAGTGATACTGTTGCTGCATAGCTCAGTCCAGTACTGCCACATACCTTACCAATTTCTTCAACAGCTAATGCATAAGATAATGTATCCCCATCTGAACCTCCATACTCTTCAGGAAATGGAATTCCCATCAAACCAAGCTCTCCCATTTGTTTAAATATATCTTCTGGGAATTTTGCTTGTTTATCAATTTCGACTGCCCTGGGTCTTATTACATTATCAGCGAAATCCTGAACCATTTTTTTGATCATCGTTTGTTCTTTTGTTAATTCAAAATTCATGTCAAACCTCCTATTAATCTAACAATAAGACCGACTGGTTGGTCTGCCCGCTTCAATAAAAAAAGAAAGCGGTTTCTTTCAATTGGTAAAAAAAGGCTTTTCTATCAATTGATCTAAGTAGTTACTTTCCGATAAAGTTTCGACAGTTAGTACTGCATGTAAGATTAAATCAACGAAAATATCGCCAATCTCGTCAATCGATTTTGGGCCGGATTGTTTATACCACTTATATGCCCAATTCACCATCCCGAGTATCGCCATTCCGGTAATCTCTACAGGTAAATCCTTTCGAAATTCACCACATTCCTTTCCTTCCCTTATCGCTCTAATAATAATTTGCTTAAACTGATCACGTTTTTTCTTAATAAGTATTTCATATTCTGGTTTTAAGTAAATATTTTCCTGGTAGAAAACAGAGATGTGTGGTTTATAAAGGTCGAATACTTTCACAAAATCCTTTATTATTGCTTGCAGCTTTTTCGTTGGTGACTTATACGTTTCATTCGCAATTGTAGCTTTTTCCAGAACATAGGTTATGAATGTATCGTGAATAACAAACAATAATTCATCTTTTGATGTAAAGTGATGATAAAACCCACCTTTAGAAGTACCCACATTTTCCACAATTTGATTGACTGTAACGCCATGATAGCCATATTTTTCAAACATTAATAATGCTTCTTGGATTATCTTCTTTCTTAAACCCGTTATAAACCCTCCTTCCACAAATTTAATATTACCTTATCATATTTTTCTGAATTTATAAAGAGAAATCAGTATGATTAAGATACAGAAGGCCAGTTTCAAGCAGGAAACTGCCTCTATAAATAGGCAGGAATGTATAACTACTTTCTCAACTAAGCTATCACACCACTAAGGGATTGCCGACTTTTCTAAGGATAGAGTACCTTAATTCAGCCAAATCATCATGAAACCCAACTACCTTAGCGGTTAAACTCAGTATTTTTAAATTTCCACAAAATTGTCGATGTTTTCTTGCCACTTCTTATACCTTAGAATCGAATATAGTTACACAAAGTATTATTTTTGAAAAAAATAATACAAACTACATCAAATGACGTATGACCATAAGAAGGGTTAGTCTTTAATCGCTTGGTAACTCCAATTGTCGTTGTTGTACGAAAGCAAAAAAATAGCGGAGAAATGCCTGGAACAATTTAGCGGACATTGAGGGACCTTATTTTATGGTAAACAAGCAATATGAAGGTTTAAGCGGACACCAGATACCTTATTTGCTTGAATTTCCATATTTCACTCGAATATATTTAAATAAGCGCTCCTGTGTCCGCCAAAGCTAATGGCTATTAGTTTATTAACAGCTGTTAGAAGAACAAAAGCGCAAGCGCCTGTTCAGCGCCGTATGGACTGCGCTCAGCGCTGCGGGTGGGTCGACGTTGCCGCGCAAAGCGGCGGTCTTAGTCGATC
>NZ_JAGGKK010000033.1 GCF_017873675.1 Virgibacillus litoralis
AACTGGAAAAATTTTACACACCCCATAAAATTAGAAAATCCTCTTAAATATCCACAACCTACTTATCACTTGTTAATTTATTTGCAAGGCTAGTGTCTATTCTTCACGTTTATAGCTGAAGTAAAGGATCTTTTATCAATAAAGTCGACTTTTGAAGGGTACGGAATATTAGGTGGCAGGATATCCATCCCTTTTGCAAGTAATAACTCAATTCCTCTTCGATATGTTTTGGAAGTATCTTGGATGCACATATCAAAATAATCGACAATATCTTGTCTAGATGAACTTGAAAGTGCACCACCGTAAGTTAATAATCCGGCTCTTGTCATTTCCGTAATATAAAAGACCATAAACATATCACTAAACAATCGCGGTGCTTCTTTTCTAATATCCTGGTCTCCAAAACCTGCTGGAACAGGAATATTCTCCTTTGTATAGATCTCTTTAACCATAGTTAGGTGTTTAGTTGAAATGTCCAATGCAAATTCAATATAATCCTTAATTTCCTCATCTTCAACTACCTGCAAGTGGTGTTTAAAAACACAGCTGAACAAAGAATCTCCAAGGTAATTTTCAAATAAATCCGCTAACTCTGATGCTGCTAGCTTTTTATGCTGTTGATGTTCTTCCGTACGTTTCTTCGTTTTATCACGAGACGATCCTTCTGATTCCATCTTAACCCTCCTCAACATATCTGCTGAGGTTTAGTTTGTGTAATTTATATTATTTTATTATAAAAATATTAATAAAAAATCCATGCTATACTAAAGGAAAAAGGAGGTAATACGGATGAATCAGGAAATAGAAAACGCAATTCAAGATGAATATCCGGCTGATTTTTCACATTGCTATGGTTGTGGTCGGTTAAATGAAAAGGGTCATCATTTTCGGACTGGCTGGGATGGTGCTCAAACGATTACTGTATACATGCCACGTCCTGAACATACGGCAATACCTGGCTATGTTTACGGTGGGTTGATTGCATCCCTAATTGATTGTCATGGAACAGGCTCAGCATCATTGGCACTGCACCGAAAGAATGGGCATGAACCTGGTGATGGTGCAGAACCACCACGTTTTGTAACTGCATCACTCGAGGTGAAGTTCGTTAAACCTACGCCGCAGAATGTTCCACTAACAGCAGTTGGAGAGGTAGAAGAGATACATCCCAAGAAATTCAAGATACATACGGAAGTTTATGCAGGCGAAATATGCTGTGCAAAAGGTGAAGTCGTTGCTGCACTCATGCCGGATACATTTGGTAAGCAATAATACCTTAATTTATGAGGTTAAAATATTAGAAGAAAAAATTGCATTGGCGGACATCAGGTACGCTATTTTACAGAAAACGAACAATATTAAAGTGTTAACGGACACCAGAGACCTTATTTAGCATAAATGCTCCTATTTTATTTGATATATGTTAAATAAGGTCCGTGTGTCCGCCAGCTGAAGCTCAAAACTAACTTTTATTATGCAGCGGATATAGTTCATCAATGGTTTGAATATCATCTGAAGTAAGTTTTACATCTGCTGCTTTTAAGTTATTTACTACTTGTTTAGAATTTCTCGCTCCTGGAATAACAGAGTCAATCTGATCACGGGATAAATAAAATGCCAGTACAACATGTGAAACGTCAACATTGTGTTTCACAGCAATCTCCCGGATCTTTTCAACTTTTTCTAAGTGGCGGATGTATGCTTCACCCTGAAATTGAGGTCGTTTCTTTTGTGATTCAGAAAGGACCGTACCTTTTGTATACTTTCCAGCTAACAGACCTGATGCTAAAGGGAAATATGGAACAAAGGATATTTCGTTTGCCGAAAAGTATGGAAAAAGTTCACTTTCTGCAGAGCGGTCTAGCAAGTTATAGTTCCCTTGTACAACATCTAAATAACCGTCTTGATTTGCTTCCTTTAGCTGATCAATAGTAAAGTTGGAAACACCAATTGAGCGGATTTTCCCGGCTTCCTTTAACCGACTTAGTGCACCGATAGCTTCGAATTTAGGTGTCTTATCATCAGGAAAGTGAATATAGAACAAGTCGATAACATCTGTTTGCAGACGCTTGAGGCTATCTTCCACTGTCTGCTTTAAAAATTCGGGTGAATTATCGGTGATTACCTGGTCGCCAGTGTACTTATGAGCTCCTTTCGTTGCTAGTACAACGTTATTTCTCCAGTTATTTTCTTTTAATGTTTTTCCGATAATTTCTTCAGAAAGCCCTCTATCATACATAAATGCAGTGTCAATAAAATTCAAGCCGCTTTCAATTGCTGAAGAAACAATTTTACCGCCATATTCCGTATTCGTTTCTTTATTTTCTTCTCCAATCTTGTTTGCTCCCAATCCAACTGGATGAATGTATAAACCTGTTTTTCCTAACTCGACTTTATTATCCATTATAAACCACCTTTCTGTTGTTCTGTTTAGCTACCTATTTATGAACTGCGCGCGTTTTTAGGTTTCGATGTATCCTGGACCATTCTCATTAGTATCAATTTCACGATCAGTAGTGTGATCATCTGTTTCTTTTATGCTATATGTTCCTGCTACTACTAACAAAATACAAGGTATTAACTGAAAAAAATTGATAACCGCAATACCTATGCCTGTCCATAAAAGCCACATTCCAGTCAGCCTGGTCTCATTTTCCAAGTTCTCTGGTGTTGATTTAACTAAAGTAACGATGAAAAAGGAAATCGTTATGATACTTTGTATGAAGGCAATTATTAATCCTGTTTTCATCGCTTTATCAGAGAGCTGAAAAGGGGTGGACTGTATGTCGCCCTCAATCCATCCGCCAATAAAGGACGTTCCATAGTAAACCCAGATTACTGACCCAAGAATCCCCATAATTGAGCCAATTAAAGCCATAAGATATATATAATTTTTGTTCAATTCAACATCCCTCCATATGTATCTACCCAATCTTTATTTCATATTAACAGTATACTAAACTTTGTAATTTTCTTACAATTGTTTCGGAGTAAATTCTTATTGGTTTGGGTAATCACAGTATTCGATTATTGTTCCATCTGTATCTGCCGGGTTCAAGTAAATTAGTCTCCTGCCATGCTTATTAGTGCGTAAGGAATCTTCTAGTACACGGATATCCCTGTTTTTGAGGTCTTCCAGTGCTTTATCAAGGTCACCGACATGATAGGCAATATGATGAACACCTTTCCCTTTTTGTTTTAGAAATCGGGCAATAGGAGAGGTGGTATTATTAGTAGGTGCCAGTAATTCGGTTCGATTTCCGCCAATCTCCAGAATAGCAATTTCACTTTCCACCCCTTTTGCATCGCTTTTATACCGGTCAATTAATGACCCTCCTAAAATGGTTTCATAGAAATATATACTATCTTCTAAATTTCTTACGGCAATCCCAATGTGATCAAGCTTAAAATTCATTTAAATTCTCCTCCTGATGATGATGGTTTTTATTTTAGCATATATAAGGCTATGTAAAAGAATTCGTATACGGAAAACCTTTTTAGTTGTATATATAAGTAAATTATTATATAGTTATATTCGATTGTTAAGGGGGTGTTCCTTTGCTGAAAACAGAGATTGAAATAGATAGTGCTGCATTAATATTAAAGTTATTAGGTGATAAAACGCGATTGACCATGGTTAAATTACTTGATAATCATGACTGTTGTGTTTGTGAATTTGTTGAGATTTTTAAGGTAAGTCAGCCATCCATTAGTCAACATCTTCGTAAATTGCGTGATGTAGGGCTGGTAAAAGAAGAAAGAAGAGGCCAATGGATTTTTTACTCGATAAATAAAAGTAACGATTATTATCCGTTTGTTGAGAAACTTCTAAATCAACTGCCTGACCAGGATTTCAGATTAAAAGAATTAGAAGAAAAAGGTACACGAATTACATGTTGTTAATTGGAGGGAAAGTGTTTTGTTATCATCGGTTATACTAGCATCACTTATCTTTTTGGCTACACTTGTTTTAGTTATTTGGCAGCCAAAAGGGTTATCAATTGGATGGTCCGCATGTGGCGGAGCTGTTCTAGCTTTAATAGTAGGAGTAGTTGGTTTTAGTGATGTAATAGAAGTTACGCAAATAGTATGGAACGCAACTTTAGCATTTGTTGCAGTTATTCTTATTTCATTAATATTAGACGAAATTGGATTCTTTGAATGGGCCGCTCTTCATATGGCAAGGGCAGCAAATGGTAACGGGGTCAAGATGTTCGTTTATGTCAGTTTATTAGGAGCAATTGTTGCTGCACTTTTCGCGAATGATGGGGCAGCCCTAATCCTGACACCAATTGTTTTAGCAATGGTCCGCAATTTAAATTTCGAGGAAAAAATGATATTTCCGTTTATAATGGCTAGTGGTTTTATTGCAGATACAACATCATTACCGTTTATAGTAAGTAACTTAGTTAACATTGTGTCAGCAGATTTCTTTGATATTGGGTTTGTTGAATATGCTTCCAGAATGATAATTCCAAACTTATTCTCATTAACTGCGACAATAGTAGTATTATTAATATATTTTAGAAAGAATATCCCGGATAAATACGACCTGTCACAATTGAGAGAGCCAGTTGAAGCGATTAAAGATCAAAAGATGTTTCGTTTATCATGGTATGTTCTTGGTGTGTTACTGATTGGTTATTTTGTAAGTGAGTTTATTAATCTGCCTGTCTCGATTGTTGCGGGTGTAATTGCGATTTTCTTTATACTAATGGCTAGAAGAAGTAAAGCGGTTAATACAACATCAGTAGTTAAAGGTGCACCCTGGGATATCGTTTTTTTCTCAATTGGTATGTATGTTGTTGTTTACGGATTGAGAAATGCGGGGCTAACTGATTTATTAGCTCAGGCCCTTCAGGCAAGTGCTGAGCAAGGTTTATTTGTAGCGACCATTTCAATGGGCTTTATTGCAGCTATCCTGTCGTCAATTATGAATAACATGCCAACAGTAATGATTGATGCGCTGGCAATTGCTGAAACAAGTACTTCTGGTGTGATGCGTGAAGCACTTATTTACGCGAACGTCATTGGCTCTGACCTTGGTCCGAAGATTACACCAATTGGTTCCCTGGCAACGTTGTTATGGCTGCATGTCTTGTCTCAAAAAGGAGTCAAAATCTCATGGGGAACATACTTTAAAACGGGAATTATTTTAACCATTCCAATTCTGCTTGTAACCTTAGTAGGACTATATTTAACGTTATTGATATTTTAATTAGGAGCGTGAACAGTTATGTCTAAAAAAACGATATACTTCCTATGCACTGGAAATTCATGCCGTAGCCAAATGGCAGAAGGCTGGGCAAAAAAGTTTTTAAGTGAAGAATGGGAAGTAAAGAGTGCAGGAATTGAAGCACATGGATTAAATCCGAAAGCAGTTAAAGCAATGGCTGAGGTGGACATCGATATTTCTGATCAGAAATCAGAAATTATTGATTCGGAAGTTTTAAATAATGCTGCAATGGCCATAACACTTTGTGGAGATGCAGCTGATAAATGCCCAATGACACCACCTCATGTAAAGCGAGAACATTGGGGATTTGATGATCCAGCGAAAGCAGAAGGAACAGAAGCGGAACAATGGCAGGTTTTTCAACGTGTGCGCGACCAAATTGGTGAGCGGATCAAACGTTTTGCCGATACAGGTGAATAATAACAATCCTGCTTAAAGGGGGTACAATCGAACGTTGGTTAGTACCCCTTATTTATTGGCATGAATGAGGTTCGGGCATAGGCCGTCACAGTGAATCCTCTTTCCGCTATTATGGAGAAAAGTTGCTCAAACAGGGGTGATATGAATCCTCATTCCGTTAATAGCACAAAATCAAGTGATAATGAGGTATAAACAGTCAAATAACGGAACGAGGATCCTAAACTATGCTCCAAACAAGGGATTTATAGGAAATAACGGAATGAGGATCCGTCAGAACAGCAAATTGATCCTGATCTAACTTATAATCCGTTTATCAACAAGCCGTATTTTCCTATTACCGTGTTTGCGTAGCTTGAAAGTAGTAATCATTGAAAGACGTGCCACAACTGGTTTATTCCTTAAACGAAAAATCCCCTCACAGCAATGCTATGTTTTGGTAATGATTTTCTTCCGGAAAGTCTCACTTGTCAGCATCATTTCTACCTGTCTGCCCCACGTATTCACCGCCTCAATAGTGGTATTTTCCTGGATGGCAAGTTCGCTCACGGTGATACCACCAATAATGTGGTAATAGATCCACTTCCATTGATTTAGCGTTAGACTTGCTCTGAGCTGGTACCATAACCCTGGATCATGTAAGATGATCGGCAGTGATACCAATGTGTAGGATGTTTTTTCTAATAGTAGCTTCATATATTCTCCTCCTAGTAATTGTTTTCACAATTACTATCGTTGGAGAGGGGTGGTTAGGTGGCATCGAAATTAAAAAAACTTAAAAGTGTTATGCCTGGAATGTAAATTTGACAAAAATGAAAGTAAATTGTAAAATGAATGATAGTCAGTCACCAACGGAGGGCTTAAAAATGGATAATAAAAAAGAGAGTATTATACAATCAGCTATCGATGTTTTTCGTGAGAAAGGTGTAGAGAAGACCAAGGTATCAGATATCGTTAAAGGCGCCGGCATTGCTCAAGGTACCTTTTATTTATATTTCTCCTCAAAACTATCTGTAATGCTATCAATAGCGGAAGTTTTGACAGAAGAAATACTTACAAAAATAAATGATAATGTCCAGGATGACTCACCGTTTCCGGAAAAACTGGAGGTAGCTATTGATATAGTGTTCGATGTGACGAGGGAATACCGGGATTTGTTTGCTTTAACTTATGCAGGACTTGCGTCAACTGAGTATTTGAAAGAATGGGAAACGATATACGAACCATATTATGAATGGCTAAGTAAACAGCTGCAAAAAGCGCAAGCGGATGGTGTCGTTCGAGAATCATTACATCCACAGCGCACGGCAGAGATATTAATCGGATTAATTGAAGCAGCAGCAGAACAATCTTATATGTATGGCAATGAAGATGAGAAGGTTGCTGATCTAAAGAAAAAAGAAGTATTGGAATTTGCGGGGCATGCGCTCGGACTATAATCCGGTGCAATGTCCTTTCACATTATTTTTGGACAAAAATGACTGAACGTCAGTCAAATGGGGGGTGCTCATGATGATTAAAGCTTGGATCTATGTAACGTTAACGTGCTTATTTGAAATGCTTTGGGTGCTTGGCTTTAATTTTGCTGCAAATTGGTGGCATTGGGGATTGGTAGTTATTGTGATATTGATAGACTTTCAATTTCTAAGAAAAGCTTGTGAGACACTGCCGACCGGAACTGTCTATGCGATATTTGCATCGACCGGCACAATCGGAACGGCTTTAATGGACGTGTACTTGTTTGATGGCAGTTTAAATTTGGGGAAAATGTTTTTCATCATGATCCTGATTGCAGGTGTCGTAGGATTAAAACTTGCAGATACTGCAGATGAAAAACGTGCTAAAGGAGGTTCTCACTTATGGGATTAATCTTAGTATTGTTAGCTTCAGCTTTTGAAATTAGTGGTGTCATTGGTTTGAAGTTATTTAGTCAAAAGAGCACAATTCGAAATGGAATCTTGTATATTGGCGGGTTCTCCGCATCGCTGGGTGTGCTTTTACTTTCCTTTTCATTTCTACAAGTAAGTGTTGCATACGCCATGTGGGTAGGTATAGGTACAGCTGGTGCTGTATTGGTGAATATGATTTTCTTTGGGGAATCCAGGAGCCTATCTCGTATTGTAAGTCTTGCTGCAATTATTATCGGTGTGGTTGGATTAAAGGCATTATCTTAAATAAAATAAACCAATCGAACGCATTAGAGTCCGATTGGTTTCGTACCATTTTAGTGTCGTTTATTCAGCCATAGAATACCGGACTTTGCAACGCGAGGCAGATAGCCGGTAACTGATTTTGACATCATTTCTCCGAATCCCTCAGAACTTCCGAGTGATCCGAGGGTTCCTTTAAGTTTAAGTTCTTTTGGCTTTTTCGGTTCGTTGCCATTGAATATATCCATTAGAATTTCCACGATTTGCTCACCTTGCTGTCGAGCAAGCTGTGCGCTCGGCGAATGTTCGGAGGCTGCGCAATCACCAACTACATAAGTGTTTGGCTGTTCGGGCACCTGGTAAAAGTCATTGACGATAATTTTTTCCTGATCATCTTTTTCAAAAGGAAGCTCGCGCACCAAATAATTTGGTCGTACACCGGCAGTCCAAATGGTGACATCATTAACGAAGCAAACACCATTATTGCAAACGCCATCCTTTTCTACGTACTCAACATTAGCACCATGAACGACTTCAACGTCATTTTTTAGAAACCAGTCTTCAACATAATTTTGAATTTTTGTATCAAACGCTTTTAATACTGTGGCACCTCGATCGAGTAATCGAATGTTCAAGTCTGGTCTACTTTCACGTATCTCAGCTGCTGCTTCAATACCGCTCAAGCCTGCACCAACAATCGTAGCCTTGCCATAGGCTTTTAAATTACCAATAGACATTCCAGTATGACGCGCACGGCCAATTGTCTGGATACTTTCGGTGAACTCTGAAGCCCCTTCGATTCCATGATAGTTGTCCTCACAGCCAAGGCCAATCACGAGATAATCATATGATACTGGCTCACTTCTTTTTTCAAAAAGAATTTGCTGGTTTTCTGAATCTATTTGACTAACTTCAGCATAAACATAATCCACTTTTTCATGGTCTGGAAATTCGATGCGGACATCTTTATCAGCGGATGTGCCTGCCGCTATTGTGTAAAATTCTGTTTTAACCGAATGGTAAGGGTTGCGATCAATAACCGTAATTCGCACGTCTTCAGGCAGGTTTTGATCAATTAAACCAAGTACAATATTAACTCCGCCATAGCCGCCACCTAAAATGACTAAATTTTTCATAGTAAAAACCCCTTATGTACGTATAAATACTTCTATTGTTAAGATTACCAAAAGTTGTGCTTGAAAACTAGGAAAAGCATGGAATTGTTGTTTTTCTTGTGGTAATGATACATTAAGATTATTACAAATAGATGTGGAGGTTAACATGGATATTAATTTAATAACGTTTATTATATCGATTGTTTCATTACTCATTTCAGGGGTTGTTGCTATTTTTACATATCGATACAACCGGATTTCAATACGAAATGAGGCACGTATGGAACATAATAAACTTATGCTTGAAATTGACCAGATGTATATTGATGACCCGGATCTATGGAGTATTTATGACGATCACCCAATTGGGAAGCATGTGGAAACAACACCATTGAAAAGAGGTAAAAAGGAAGCACTTGTTTATTATTATCTTAATTATTTTGATATTATTTTCGACTTTTACCATAAGCAAATTGTGATGAATGTGAATGATCGAAAAGACTGGGAATCATGGCGTGCGTTCATAATGCATTTTTTTGCAAGTTGCTCATTGGCCAGAAACCTATTTAAAGAATCGACTGAATGGTATGATGAAAAGTATGCCACATTTTTAGCCGATGTTATTCAAGAGGTCGAAACGAAGAAAGGGGCTTGATCAAAATTCATGTTACAACAGCCACAGCAATTGATATAAGAGGGATGCTGGAATTGAATTATAAAATTTACCCTGAAGAATGGCATGTGTCTGCAGCGTATGTGGAGTATATATTGCGAGCGAATAAAGATGTGTACCGTGTCGTTAAAACAGGTAGCGATGTAAAAGGTATCTACAGCTTATTTCCTTTTTCAAAAGTAAATTATGAGGAGATTCTTAATGGTAGCTTGGAAGAAAAGAAATTGGGCCAATATATTCTTGATTATGATCAAGAAAAAGAGGTCTATCTATATCTAATATCATTTATCGTTGATATATATGATAATAACTCTAGAGAATACACCAAGGCATTACTGGCTGACATGACGAAACAGCTTCCTTATTTGGCTTCAAAGGGAATAACCATCAATGAAATTGGTGCAATCGGAATCTCGGATGATGGGAACCGAATATTAGAGCGGATAGGTTTTACAAAAGAAAAACTAGTGGATGTTGACGGCGAGAAATATCCTGTTTTTCGTGTGAAGGTAAAGACGATTTTAGATGCAATACTTATATGATTATAAGAAAGGTGTTAACATATGCAAAGATTGACGTTTGGCTCCCTATTGGACGTTGTTGGGGAGTTATTTTCAGATGAAATATCAATTGCGGTTTCTAATACGAAGGAATATATTTATTACCGGCCAAGTAAACGGATTGATTTGAAGATAAGTAATGGTGATCTTGTGAAAGAAGGGACCATCGCTTATAAGGCGCTGCATACGGAACAAAAGGCATCCGAATTTATCGATCGTAATGTGTTTGGAGTTCCTTATCATGGAATGGCTGTTCCCTTTCATAATGAAGGGGTGCTTGAGGGATGTGTGACAGCAATTTATCCGGCAATGACTGAAGGAAAATCAGTTGTAACTGTAAAAACTTCTGATGGTTGGAAGCCAATTCCATTTAACGATGTGAAGTATTTGGAAGTGAAGGACCGAAAAACACATGTATTTACAAATCAGTATGTAGGTACGAATAAAAAGGCATTACAAGACTTTGAATACTCCTTGCCACGAGAATCATTCATCCGTTGCCATCGCTCTTTTATTGTAAATGTAAATCATATTACGGACATTTATCCGGATACCCATTCCACATTTGTACTGGCGATGGATAATGGTACACGAATCCCTGTCAGTCAGTCATATTCGAGTTATTTCAGAAAATTGCTGGGTTTTTGATGTAAAATGCTGCTTTATACATTTGATCCTATGCTTTAGTCAATAATTCTCTATTCCCTACTAAAATCCCCAAATGTAAGCGTTTATTAGTTAGAATTATCTTAAAAGTTATGAAAGAGGGATATAACATGAATACTAACTATGATCGCATCAAGGACCCTCGCTTGCAGGACCGTGTCGTTTCAGCTGAAGAGGCTGCATCATGGATCCAGGATGGCATGACGTTGGGGATGAGCGGATTTACTCGTGCAGGTGACGTGAAAGCGGTGCCAACTGCGTTGATAGAGGGGGCTGGGACAGAGGCATTTAAAGTAAATGTGTTTACAGGTGCTTCTCTAGGATCTGATATAGACAAGATGTTTGCTGAAGTTGGAATTGTTAATAAGCGCTTACCATTTCAGGCGGATCCGACTATGCGAAAAAAGATTAACAAGGTGAGCATTTATTTGTAGATCATCATCTATCACACACATCAGAACTAATTCTAGGTAATGTACTAGAGTCAATTGATTTTGCTATTTTGGAAGCGATTTCTATTTCGGAAGATGGCATGATTATTCCATCAACATCTATTGGCAATTCACTTGCATTTGCCGAGCATGCTGAGAACGTTATTATTGAGCTGAATATGGCACAGTCAGAACTATTGGAAGGAGTTCATGATTTGTATAGCCCTGGGAAGCAAGGGGAACGTGATCCGATTCCATTAGTTAGGCCAGATGACCGCATCGGTACAACCGGGATTGCGATTGATCCTGCGAAAATAAAAGGAATAGTTTTTACAGATCAGGAGGACTCACCTTCAACCATTGTACAGCCGGACCATGAAACAGAAATTATGGCTGAACACTTGCTGGAATTTTTAGGGAATGAGGTGAAATCAGGCAGATTAACTGAAAGCCTTGCACCAATTCAATCTGGTATCGGCTCGGTTGCGAACGCAGTGCTCCACGGAATGGTAGATTCAGATTTTGAAAATCTGGAGGTATATTCCGAAGTGTTACAAGATGCGGTATTCGATCTAATTGACGCCGGAAAAGTAGATTTCGCTTCATGCTGCTCAATTACACTATCAGAGCCAAAGATGAAGCAGGTATTCTCTGAATTTGAAAAGTACCGTGATAAATTGATTATGCGACCACAGGAAATGTCTAATCATCCGGAGATTATTCGTCGCCTGGGACTAATATCAATCAATACAGCACTTGAGTTTGATATCTATGGAAACATTAATTCCACACATGTTTCTGGTACGAAAATGATGAATGGTATAGGTGGCTCAGGTGATTTTGCTCGTAATGCGCGATTGGCTATTTTTGTAACAAAATCTATTGCCAAAAATGGCGACATTTCAAGTATTGTCCCGTTTGCCTCCCATATCGACCACACGGAACATGATGTCGATGTCGTTGTAACCGAACAGGGCTATGCAGATTTACGCGGACTTGCTCCACGCGAACGTGTACCGTTGATTATCGAAAATTGTGCACATCCCATGTACCGCGAGCAGCTTTGGACGTATTATCAAGAAGCACTTGAACGTGGCGGACAAACACCGCACATACTGGAAAAAGCACTATCATGGCATACAAATTTTAAAGCAAATGGTACAATGCGCGAGCTTTCTGCTGAAACTGTATAAAAAACCACGTTCCTTAAATGGAACGTGGTTTTTACTATAGAAAGGGGAAGGACTGCTATTTATTATCAATAACTCTTTCCATCGCATGGATTTGTCCTAGATGATTGGCTTCGTGATATGTTGTCATAACAGCCAATTCACCATATGTTTCATTACCCATCATTGGTTTTGGAAGTGTTTCATTGAATTTTTCCGGTGGTATTTCTTTAATGCGATCGAGCTGATCCGTTAATTGACTTATTAACTCCTCGACTGATGGAACATCATCTGACCAATCGGCAGGATTTGTCCCATAAGCAAATAGTTCTTTGTAATGGGCAGGAAGATGCTGGTATTTGCTTGGGAAACCAAATAATACTTGCTCCGTTACTGTTAGTACATGACCGATATGCCAATGAATCGTGTTATTGAAACCAGCAGGCTGTATATCGGCAAGGTCCTTATCCAAACCGTCTATTTTCTTTAAAAAAGATTTTCGCGTTTTATCAAACTGTGTATACATTAATTCATTCATATACGTATCCTCCTCTGATGTAGTTAACCTAATTATACCAATTTGATATTCAATTCTAAAATCTGAAACATTGCGAGGATGAATCCGTATTTTTGAGGATGATTTTTCATACTTAATTTAAAAAGTTTAATATGAACCGGCTATCAAAAGCGGATGTAGGTGAAATGGGCTCGGATTAATGACAAGATAAATCCCTGCCAAACTCAGCAGGGATACTTCGATTAATATTTCTTTTTAGGGTGCCAGTCTGCTTCTTCTTCTGGTAAAAGATCCAGGAAGGACCACATACCACAGAAGTCATCACCCGGTCCGAAATTGGCCTTGGAATACTGATATATCGTGCCATCATCTTTCATTTTTAAAATTGAGACCCCAGGCTGTGGAGAACCTGGTTTTGGCTCAAAGTCCAATGATTGCTTAAACTCGGATCCTGCTGTTGAAATTAAATGGAATTTCCAGTTTCTGCTTTTAGCAAATTCAGCCATCACAGAAGGCTCATCAGGTGATGCTAACACTACAGGTGCTACGCTTTCCATATGGTGGAGTATTCCATTGATTTCATCAGCCCACAATGTGCAATAATTACAGCCTTTACCCATATTTTGAACGACGAATAATGTTTTATGATCACCGAATAATTTGTTTAGCTGAACTTTCTTGCCGTCTGCCTCGCGCAGTTCATAATTAGTAATATGTTTTTGCTCATCTTTCTTTCGCAACTCTGCTAAAGCCCTTTTCTTTCTAAAAATCTCCTGTTCTAATTCTTTGATTTGCTGTTTAATTACTGTGGTCATACGGTTCATCCTTTCTATTAACAAACCTCATTTTGAAATCACGTAATAAAAATGTCCCTACTTAAATAAAGTTCGATGTGAGTTGTTAATTTCCTTTCAAAAAATAAAAAAACCACCAATGTATGGTGGGTAGTGCAATTTATGAATGAGCGTTTGAACGTTTGTGCCTCCACATCATGTACCGGTATCGAATCGTGCAGCCGATACAATAGCCCATTAAAGCCACTCCTGAAGCAGCTAAAACCATCAGACTAAATACGAATCCAAGTACAGTCAGATTAACATAAAAGAATATAATTGAGAGCCCTAAGCAAACCGTTGCGATCCATTGGTTGAAAAGTTGCTGATCTTTATCTTCTTGTCTATATTTTTCAAAAGGCTTGCGTAAAAATCGTTTACTGAATAGAATAATTGGGTTTTGTTTAGTAAGTAAAGTATAAACACCGACAGCGAATGGTACAAGTAAGATCGCTGGTTGAATAATTATACCTAATAAAGCAGAAATCACAATAAATGCCTGGTTGATCTGGACAAGCGGCTTTGGAATAGTCATGTTTATCCCCTTTCTTCTTAAAGTATATTATACACAGTTGTTTACTCGGAATAAAGTCTTTTGTATAAAATGGTGTATTGCCTATTGATAAATCTTTAGGTAATAAGATTTTATAAAGTGGGGAGTATATAAATAAAATAATCGATATTAGTTTGGACCGGCTTGAAAGGTAGGGATGAAATTGACCAAAGAACATGTACCATTAGCATCCTCTGAGCTCGCAACTCTTTGGGTTATTTACCAAAAGAAAACGATGTTAGTAAGAGTTATTGACCATTTTTTAATAACAAATAAAGATTCAGAAGCACTAGAGATATTAAGGAATTTTCACGAAAAAGAACAGGATTTAGTCAATGAAATAAAGGGGATTTTTAAACGGGAAGGGGTCGCGGTTCCAGTTGCCTTTACAGAGAACGATGTAAACTTAAATGCGCCGCAGTTGTATGATGATATCTTTGATATTATGTATTTGCGAATGATGATGAAAATTGCTACTGGTCTCCATGCACTACATATGACCATGTCCTATCGCAAAGACATTATTGATCTATACAAAAGGTGTTCTGCATTCTCAGAAGATTATTATGAAAAAACGACAACGTATTTATTGGAGAAAGGTGTTCTTCCTAGATCTCCGGCTGTTACATTACCAAATCATGTAGCTTTTGCAAATGATAAGGACTACCGTGCAGGATTTAAGTTTTCCGGTAACAGGAGAGTATTGAACACTGTTGAGGTTTCCTATATTTATCAAGGTATTGAATCTAATGTTGTAGGGATGAAATTAATGACAGGATTCGCTCAAGTGGCTCAAGAAAAAGATGTTATAAAGTACTTTTTTCGAGGAAAAGAGTTGGCGAAAAAAATTATATCAAGATTTGGTGAAATATTAATGGATAGCGATATCAATATTCCATCCACATCGTCTGGAAGGGTTACAGACTCAACTATATCTCCTTTTTCAGATAAACTTATGATGTACAACACATCACTATTAAGCACTTTTGGTCTAGGGAGTAATGCGCTAGGAACCTCCTTCAGCCTAAGAAATGACTTGCCGTTTAAGATGGCGATGTCCGCTAAAGATATATTCAACTTTGCAAGTGATGGAGGTAATCTTATGATTACACATGGCTGGACAGAGGAGCCTCCTCAAATGGAGGATAGAGGCAAGTTATCAAATAAGTAGAGTAAATAAAAGTATTAACGGGACATTAAAAACAAAAAATACACACAGGATTTCGCTTGTGAAATCCCGTGTGTATTTTTATTGCTATATCAAGGTTTGAAAGGGCTCTTAATGTCCATTCACAGTGATTCATGGTGTGAATTCAGCAGAATGTGAACCACACAAACCAGTGAAGTGAATCGTGGTTCCGCTAAATGGGCAAAAAAACCGTCCTAGAAGGTTGAGTCGGTTCCTGTTTCCGTATTCACCTATTAACAATGAAAAATGTGGCTGAAATGGGTGAATAACGGAATGAGGATCCGCCAAATTATTGGGAACCACCCAAGGATGCTTAACGGTAGCCTCTACTTGACTATAAAGAAACTTATGTGTACAATTTAAACAAATGTTTATAAAATAAACAAAAGTTTAGTAGGTGGGGTTTCTGTATGAATGAAAATGAACAAAAAATTTACGATTTAATAAAGAAAAATGCATACATATCCCAACAGGAAATGGCGAATGCACTTGAATTATCACGTCCTTCAGTAGCTAATCTTATTTCAGGGCTAGTGAAAAAGGGATACATCAGGGGTAAGGCATATGTGCTGAATGATTTAAAACAGATTGTGTGTGTGGGAGGTGCCAATTTAGACCGTAAAGTTTATGTCAAAGACAGTATTCAATTGGGGACTTCTAATCCTATTCATTCAACAAAAAATGCAGGTGGTGTGGCGCGTAATATCGCTGAAAACCTGGGAAGGCTAGGTATGGATGCAACATTACTTACAGTAAGCGGATCGGACTCAGAGTGGAACTACATTGCAGAGCAATCACTTCCATATATGAATCTAGAAGATGTTACTCATTTCTCAAAGGCTACAACCGGATCATATACTGCTGTATTGGATGATACGGGTGGACTGGTCCTTGGTCTAGCTGATATGGACGTTTTTGATTTAATGATTCCGGAATGGATTCAACAACATGTGTCACTATTGCAACAGGCAAAATGCATTCTTGCTGACCTTAATTGTCCCAAAGATACACTTCAATTTCTATGCAAATTTGCCAAGAGTCGTGATATACCACTTATACTGGTAGCTGTCTCAGCACCAAAAATGAAGCATATTCCAGATACACTTGATGGGCTGAACTGGATGATTACAAATCTTGACGAGTCAAATGCATTCTTTAATTGTGATCTTACTCCAACAGAAGCTGTTGAAAAGTGGCTTGCATTAGGTGTAGAAAATGTAGTTATCACAAAGGGAAAAGAAGGAGCAGTTGTTGGAAATAAAGCGGAAGAGATTTATCATGTGCCTGCGATTGAAACAAGGGAGATTATTGATGTGACAGGAGCGGGAGATGCCTTCTCAGCCGCTGTTGCTTATGCATGGCTGGAAGGTAAAAGCCTGATAGACATTACAAAGGCCGGGATTGCCAATGCAACGAAAACACTGCAATCAGATTACACGGTTCGCCGTAACTTAACGGCATTACAATTACAAGAAGACATGGAGGAGTTATCATGAAAAACTTTATTACATTATCTGAAGAGGTCCGCACAGCAAAAGAGCAAGGAAAACCTATTGTAGCACTGGAGTCAACAATTATTTCGCATGGAATGCCATATCCGCAAAATGTCAAGACGGCTCGTGAAGTTGAACAAATTATTCGTGATCATGGAGCAGCACCGGCTACCATTGCCATTCTAGATGGGAAAATCAAAATAGGCTTAAGTGATGATGAACTTGAGAATTTTGGCAGTAGTAAAGATGTTGCAAAAACTTCCCGCCGTGATTTGCCTTTTTTATTAGCTACTGGCAAAAAGGGTGCAACGACAGTGGCTGCGACAATGATTTGTGCTGAAGCAGCTGGTATCAAGACGTTTGTGACAGGTGGTATTGGTGGTGTTCATCGTGGAGCGGAAATATCAATGGATATCTCAGCAGACCTTGAGGAACTCGCAAAAACGAATGTAGCTGTTGTTTGTGCAGGGGCAAAGTCGATCCTTGATCTTGGTTTAACAATGGAATACCTTGAAACAAAAGGGGTTCCTGTAATGGGGTATCAGACAGATGTGCTTCCGGCATTCTATACACGGACAAGCCCATTTCCGGTAAATATTCGAATAAACGAGGCGGAGACAGTCGCTGCTACATTAAAGGCAAAAGGGGATTTAAATTTGACTGGTGGAGCTGTAATTGCAAATCCGATTCCAGAAGAATATGCAATGGATGAAAAAGACATTACAGCAGTAATTGAAACGGCGTTGGAGGAAGCCCGAGAAAATTATGTTTCCGGAAAGGATGTAACACCTTTCTTGTTAGGTAAAGTAAAAGAATTAACCGATGGCAAGAGCTTAGATGCCAATATTGCGTTGGTGAAACATAATGCGCATGTTGGAGCGGAAATAGCAGTAAAATTAGCGGAAATGGAATAGTAATGTAAATATGTTTTCAAAACCTTCTGTTCACAATCGTTAAATCCAAAAAAGCCTCATATTTAATACTGTTTTAGTAAATGGTATTAATGAGGTGAAGATATGAATAAGGAAAAATTAAAACTCACATCCTCCGAAATAGGATCATTGTGGGGACAGTATATGAACGGAACGATGACAGATATCATAAATCGCTATATGCTCTCGATTATCGAGGATAAGGCCATAAAAGCCATCTTTCAGGATGCTATTAAGACTTTTGCTAAACAAAAGAAACAACTAGTATTTTTTATAGAGAACGAAGGGTTTCCAGTGCCAATTGGATTTAATGAATCTGACCATAATAAAGGAACAAAGAGATTGTTCAGTGATATTTTTTGCCTGAATTATTTACATATCATGACTATACACGGTTTAGTTGGTCACACAACTTCATTAGGAATCGCTGTTAGAGAAGATTTACGGTATTTTTATGATTCTTGTGATACTGATGGAAAAAGGATGTATCATCAAACAATTGATTTATTACTTGAAAAAGGAGACTTTCAGAGAGATCCATATTGTTATCCTGGAGAATCCCTGGAGTTTATCACGACCAAAGATTTTACGGATGGTTTTTTTGGAAAAGGAAGACGTTTAGCTTCAACAGAAATCATAAGTATTTCACTTAATCTCAAAAAAAGCATTTTAGCCAAAACACTTTGTGTAGCATTCAGTCAGGTTGCTCAATCAAAAGATGTCAGAAAGTTTATGGTTGATTCCCAAAAGGTTGCCGAGGCTAATATAAAATCTTTCTCAAAAATTTTGGATGATGATAATTTATCGGTTCCCAAGTCGTGGGAGACAGAGGTAACAACTTCAACCGAATCGCCTTTCTCCGATAAATTACTGATGTATCATATTGGCTTTCTGTCTCAAGTTGCACAGGGTTATTATGGTAAAGGCTTAGCATCAGCCATGAGAACAGATCTTTTAACCACTTATGAACGTGTTATTTTAAGAAATCTGAGGGTAACCAAAAAGTGGTATAATATTATGATTCAAAATAAGTGGCTGGAGCAACAGCCGCTTGTACCGAATAGACAAGAACTTGCGAGAGAAAAGTAATGAAGTAACTTGATGAAAATGGTTGATAAATTTTATAGAATTTGTCAGCCACTTTTTAGTTTACATCATATTCTGAATATTTGTGTTAAACTTATTATAAAGGTTGTGCTAGATGTCAGTTAAGGTGGTAGATTCGATGAGAAGTAAAGTTTTTATTAGTGTCATTGTTGTTGTTCTGTTTGTATTTGTTGTAATTTTCACTACCAGTGAAGAGGATAAGGTTGCAACTTTTGAATCACAGAAGGTAATGACAAGCAGGGCAATTGATGTGGCTAGAGATTTTAAGACGGAGCAATTTACGATTGATTACGATGAAAGTTCTGATTACCTTAATTACGACAGTCTACCCGACAGGCGGAAGCAAGCGGAAGAAAAGTATAGTAAGTATGTTACAGAATCTCATATGACAAAAATCTTGATGACGGCATTAGACATCATTGCCCCCAATCTAGCTCAGGATTCAAAAAGTCATTTATCAGTTAAGGATATTTCGTTTGAAATTGGCAATATGGAAACAGAATCAGAAGTAAGCCTTGACTATGACATTGAAATTGAATTTGAACGAATTAATCAGGAAGGTAAGAAGGAAATTATATCAAATTTTGGACAAATCCGTGTCATCAAAACGGATGATGGTTGGAAAGTGAATAAGGATATTCAACGAATGGATGGCCTGCATGAGGTGAGAAAACAATTTAACTAAACAAAGTTCTTTGTGAGTGTGTGTATGGGGGTTAGCAGGGTTAATTGTAAGTGCCTTTATGATTGGTATTAGGGAAGATAGTCGTTCAATTCATGACTTTATAGCTGGAACGTATATGACATACGATCCTCCGGGAAAGTTTTAATTTTTATTAACTCACAAAAAATAGCTCAGTTAGTGCTGGGCTTTTTTTGTGAACTGTTATTGGACTTTCAAAGTTGACATTATTAGTAATTCAAGATAATATAGTTACATAAAGTAAGTTAGTAATAAATTATTACTTTACAAACTCTTTCATAATAAAGGAGTGTTTGATACAAAATATAGAAGTGAAAGGATTGAGGAAAGTCAATATGGGTTTTTTAGAGAAAATATTAGGTAAAAAATCAACTACAACTACAAAGGAGACAAATAACATGGCAAACGTAAACCTAGCAGTTATTTATTACAGCTCTACAGGAACAAACTATCAAATGGCTCAATGGGCAGAAGCGGCGGCAGCAGAAGCAGGTGCTGAAGTAAAACTAGTCAAAGTACCTGAACTTGCGCCAGAAGAAGCAATTGCTTCTAACCCAGCATGGAAAGCTCATGCCGAGGCAACCAAAGACGTCCCAGAAGCAACTTCAGAAGATGTTGAGTGGGCAGATGCAATCATCTTTAGTGTTCCAACTCGTTTTGGAAACCTTCCTGCTCAAATGAAACAGTTCATCGATTCACAAGGTGGTCTATGGGCTTCAGGCAAAACTGTTAACAAAGTAGTAAGTGGAATGACATCTGCACAAAACCCTCATGGGGGACAAGAGGCAACAATGCTTAATTTATATACTTCCATGATGCACTGGGGTATGATCATCGCAACCCCTGGGTACACTGACCCGGTACTATTCGGTGCTGGTGGTAATCCATACGGTACAAGTGTATCTGTCGACCAGGACGGTAACATGGTCGAAGAGGTAGAAGGTGCAGTTAAGCATCAGGCAAAACGAACCGTAGATATTGCAACACGCATCAAATCAGGAAGCTAATTTCAACTTTAAAAAGCCCTTCATTCGTAGTTAAGTACGAATGGGGGCTTTTTTAATCGTATAGGAAATTACACTAGCGTTGCATTAAATTTTTAAGAAGAAGTCAAGAAAAATATTTTATGTGAAATTTGTGAATGATGGGAATATTCACTTTAA
>NZ_JAGGKK010000034.1 GCF_017873675.1 Virgibacillus litoralis
GCGCTCTCCCTTTTAAAAAAACCAATGAGCTGCGTCTTCTTTAGTTTTGCCTTTTTCTCGTTATTTTAGAAGTTAATTTTCATGGTAGTTGAACATCTCAAACTATTTTTGTTTCTTCTTTCTTAAAAATACCAACCATTAACATAACGAGTCCGATTATGAAGATAAGGGGGAAAATATACCACATTATCAATCCTGCCCAACCACTTCCTACAATGAGTGCATAGGTTAACCCTATCGCAAAAGCTAAAGCTGGTGATATTGGCACCATAATAGCGATGCCCCATACCTTATATTTTTTATTTTTTGGTTTACCTACGCTTAGCAGAAAAGCTACAAGCGCACCTATAAATGCAATTACATACCCTATAACAATCGCCATTTTATCAATCCTCTCTATTTTTAATATATTCTTCTTTCACTAATCTGCTGCTATAGTTGAACAAGAATGCTGTTTTCCTTATTCAAGGAAAGCACCCGTTTGTTTAAGTACAATAATTCACAAGCATCTTAAATGCTTACTTGAAAATTATCTGTATCAGACTATCGCCATCTGCACACTTAATCAAGTTGTTGGGTGAATGGTGTCAATTGGAGAACCGATTACTGGTCAGTATTGAAAAATCACTTCATATATTTTGCAACTAATTCATAGCATCTTTCTCTTGTAAGACTCGCTTGCGTAGCAACATATTCTAGTGATTCAGTCGATCCGCCTTTATATTTTAGTGAAGATTCTTTAGCATCTTCATCTCTGTGTTTTATCCAGTTCCGTTGTTCATCCTTTAATTGATCCATCTGTTCCGTACTAAGTTGTTCCTTCAACACTTCGTAAATTTCGTTCAACTTCACATCCCATTTTTTATATCTCACCGCCTCTTGTTCCTCCAATTCTGATGTTGTTGTTCCAGCTTCTGAATATCTATCTGATTCTTCCATATCATTAAGTTTCTTTAGAAATTCTTCTTTATTATTTTCAGTCATTTCAGTGTCACTATTACTGGATTTCAATGAACCTTCATCATTTGAATTTGTAGATTTATTTTTAGAAGTGTCTTCTTGGTCATTTAGCTGGGTGTCTTCAGCACCTTTTGAAGAGTTTTCTGTTGTATTTTCAACTGTGTTTGTTAAATCTTTATTAGATGAGTCGTCATCTGCATTTTCAGACGAGCTGTTATTTGATGACTGGTTGTTGAATTTAGCACTTGACTCATCAGATGAGTTTCCACAAGCAGCCAATATAACTAATACTACTGTTAACATTACCATTAAGAATTTTCGATTATTTTTCATTTTTAGCCTCCTTTGAAAATCATACCGATACCTTAACATTCCAAGTAAAAATTCCTTATTAAACTCTTGCACCCGTTAATGCAACTAAGCAACCTACTCTTTAACTGGGTTAATTTTATTACTTAAACACTTAATTTGTCTTTTCCATTGTAGTCTTCTCGATAATAAAATGCTTTGTTTGGCTTCAATACTGAAAAAGAAAAGATTATAGATGAGAAAAGCATCACAAGTGCCATCGTGATAATTGTAAGCCGTAATGAAATTAAATCTGCTGCAAACCCAGTTACTAGAATAAATACTATTTGAGCAGCACTTTGAATCAACTGATAAATACTCGTCACTCTGCCCATAATTTCTACTGGAACATTGTTTTGGTAAAAAGTCGTTATTCCTGCATTTAAGAACACATTGAAGAAACCTAAGATTACAAATCCAACCACAATTGATAGAAATGACCATGAAAATGCATAGATTACATAACCTATTGTCATCATGACAAGACCAATGACAATCATATATCTAAGCGAGAAGAAATTTGAAAAAATTGAAAGTAACATAGCACCTATAACAGAACCAATTCCAGTTATACTTATCAATAGACTATACTCCATCTCAGAAAGCCCTATGACTTGTTGCGTAAATACAACTTCTTGTGCATCCATTGCAAAGGTAAAGAGCATAACTATTATAAATCCAAGATAGGTAAATGATACGTATTTATTTTGGGACATGAATTTCTGAACTACCGAAAAATCCTGAGCCACTTGGGAAAAAGTCAATGTTGGAATTTTATCTTTATTAATATTTTCTTTATCTGGTAGAAAAAATAATAAAAATGCTGAAAACAGAAAGAACAATGCATTTAGCCACAATGTTGCTTCAACAGAAGTCAATAAAATAAGAGAACCACCGATTGCTGGTCCAATAATAAATGCCCCCGAAGTTGTAAAAGAGCGAATAGAGTTAAATTGCTTTCTTTTTTCTTTAGGAACAAGTATAGCAACGTATGTCATTGATGATGGATGGAAAAATGCTTTTGCCACACTTAGGATAACCAAAATCCCATATATAACTGCTATATTTGGTGCGAGTGGGATTAAGCAGATGAAAGCTGCTCTAATTATGTATGTTACAATCATTACTTTTCTCTTACTACGATAATCAATAAAACTACCAGTCCAGAACTTAGTAATAATGTTCGTTAGTGGTCCAACTATCCACAGTCCTGCAACAGCAGTTGCCGACCCCGTTATTTGATATACAATAATATTAATCGCAACTAAATAGATAAAGTCTCCGATACTAGATATTCCCATAGAAAATAGTAACAGCATGGGGTCTTTCCAACCCTTTAAGTTTTTTATCATATAAGACTCCTAATTATGTGTAATAATACTCTGTATTTTCTACCGATGCATATTAAGTTAGCACAAAAACTTGTTGAACAAGAGTGCGATTCCTTATTCAAGAAATGCACCCGTTAGTTCAGAAATCTTCCCTTATGCTTCACCCATTCCGAAGCCCAGCAAAAGAAGATATCCTATTGTGATAAGTGCAATAACATTAAGTAGTGATAATAACCATTTACCAACACCCTTTTTACCTTTTATCCCAAAAATGACTCCTAATAATGGGAATAAGAACATTGAGATTATTGCTATTTTACCTAATGAACCGAAAGAAAAGCCATTTATCATCATAGAAAACAAAATAATAAATACCCCTAAACAGATGGTTGAAAGAACATTGTAATTTTTCAATCTAACCCCTCCTAATTTTGAACTGTTTAACACAAAACTTTATATTACTTCCTTTACATTTTATATCGTTAGTGAAATAAGCCATCTCTTATTAAACATTCGCACCCGTTACTTGAATATAGAACTTTAATTACTGTTCACTTCTAAAAAATTTTTCACCTGTTCCAAATAGGCTATTTCTTCTTCTATGTGTGCATAATGAGACGAATTTTTAAATTCTACGTGTGTACTATTTTTTATCCCAGAACTAAACAATTCGCCTTGCCCAACCGAAATCCCATCATACTTACCGCTTATAATAAATGTCGGGCACTTTATTTCATCTAACCTATTACAAATTTTATAATTAGCCATTTCTTTGTTTTTTTCTGGATTCCAAATTAACTGATTTGTTCCTAAATCCTTATCATTCAGTGCGTCGCATAAGTATTTGGGGTATTTAGCTCTACAATAAAATTGGTTATTAAACTTATTGGTTGCATCTTCTACTTCATCAGGTGAAACTTTTATGCCTTCATTTAATTTCTTAATGGTCTTTTTTAAATCCTCAGGATAATATTCTAGTTCAAACTTTCGCCTAGCCTCAAGGCACTTCTTCCAATCAGCAATACCACTTTGTAAAATTAAGCTTTGAATATTTCCTGGGTATTCTAATGCAATGTTAACTCCCAAAATTGTTCCCCAAGAATGACCTAAAATGTGAAATTTGGTTGCACCAAGCTCACTGACGACATTATTGAATTGTTCCATAAAATCCTCAATATTTAATGACGTGAGTTGTTCTGACCTAGTTGACTTTCCGCTACCTATTTGGTCATAAGCGATAATTGGTCTTGTTTCTGCTAAGTTTAAAAGAGGAGTGAGAGTCTTAAAGGACAGTCCAGGTCCACCTGCCAGTAGAATAATTGGTGTTGATTCAGAGTTGAAATAATTTGGAGTATGGACTTCATAGAACGTCTTGTAGTTTTCACTTTTTATATAACCCTGTGTTATTTTAGCTGACACTAAGTTTTCATTGTTAATATTCAAAGCAACGCCCCCATTTATTTCAGTATCTTAGAAGATGAGCTTCAATTCCTTCTTGAAATAACTTGCTGCGTTAATTTAAGTATATCTTTTCACATATTTACTTTAACATAAAATTCCAATGATTCTTCAATTACAAAAATAGGACCGCCGTAATCGACGATCCCTTGTTAAACTCTTGCACCCGTTAGTGCAGTAAGCGCTGTTCATTTTAATGATTTATTAACCAATTACTAATTTGTTCACTTAAAAACATTGGCTGGTCCCAATATATATCGTGTGTTGCATCCATAACGTCAATGATACTTACATTTACACATTGTTTTAAACGATTTGCTTCACTATTTCTAATAACATTAAAGTCTTTAGGTATTGTGCTTCTTAATATCAATACTGGCGAATTAACATCAGATAGTGTTTCTCTTGTTGGCTCATTATACTTCTGTTTTACGATATACTTTGCAACGTGTGAAGTAACAATCAATTTTATTATCCCATTTTCACTTTTCATACTGTCTTTTGATAACTCAATCTGTCTTTGTGACAGTCCATCAATGGACAGTCCCTTCTCGTAATCTTCCCATGAGGAAAAAGTGAAGTTTTCCATATGTTGTTCGGTCATTCTTAATTCCTCTTCTAGTCTATTCTCTGGAATGCTTTTTGCCCGAATGTATCCCCCGTCAAGTAGGATTAACGACTTTAAAGAAAACTTCTTTGCAAAAACAAGTCCGATATACCCTCCAACAGAATGACCGACAATATGAAAGTCTTCTAAATTAAAATAACTGATAACTTCTTTTACCCAATCTGCCAATGAATCCATGGAGAAGCAGTGTTCATTGTTAAAATATGTTGAACCTCCGTGTCCAGGTAAATCAAAAGCGTATACATTGTAGTTCTGACTAAGTATAGTTGCCAATTCATCAAAACTACTCCCCGTACTTCCTAAACCGTGTAATAAAATTACCGAAGTATTATTCTTTGTCCCCCATATATTAACGTTTACATCTAATCCATTATCTAAAGTAATTATCTTAGATTCCATTTCTTCCTCCCAGTTATTTTTTAAATATTAAATAAATCGAATAAATTTATAATAGCTTATTAAACAATACTGCTGCTTTAGCGCAAGAAGTAATTGCTCTTGTTAAACAATCGCACCCGTTAGCACAATGGAAATCTTTAATTATTAGTAATAAAGGAAAAGAAAATTACGAATATAAGAGTAATAATAAGAGTTTGGGCTAAACAAATAACTAAATCATTTTTCCAATAAGTTTTACCAAAGGGACTCCATTTACCACCAAATAACCTAAATAACCTAGCAATTAAAAAGCTACACAACCAAATACTAAAGAAAGTTATTATAAACCCCATTGTTGTCCCCCTCTAATTGCAAATAAATAAGTCGAATAAAATTTAAGGATTATTCAACTCTCACTGCTCTCTATAGTTGAACAAGGAGTGCAATTCCTTATTCAAGGAAACAACAGTATTCAATTAAAACTAATAAATAAAAAGCAATAATACAAAAGGAACTATCAAACCTATTCTAAATATAATCGTTTCTTTTTTAGTAACACCTATCTTGTTTTCTACAAACCCAAAGAATGTCACAAGAAAAATATAGCCAAACATAGTTAAAGCTAATCCAATTGTGTCTTGTACAACAGATATGTATCTTGCTATGCCAAACCCCATAAGGAGAAAACCTAAATATCCCATTAGCAAATATAAATATTTTTTCTTTTTCTCTTCATTCATTCGTTTCTCCCCCAAGATATCTTATTCAACTCTTCTGCTGCTTTACTTTAATAAATGAGGTGCTTAATCCTTCTTGAAGATAAGCACCCGTTAGCGAAATAGCGAGTATGGGCTAATTTGTTCTTCCTTCAAACAAACCATCTTCATAAACCCCTGATTTCCAATAGAGATTTCCTTCCTTATCATAAGCTTCAATTTTAAGTGGATCAGCTTCACCATTTAGCGGATCCTCTAATTCATCAAATGTAGTAAACCAATATCTCTCACCATCATTAATATCAATTATTTTTGCTTGATGTTCAACTGTCCTTTGCTTCACGATCACTTTTGTAATTTTTTCATCTATAATAATTCCAGCAAATATAGCCATATTTGGGTTATTGATCATTGTCCAATCGAATCCACCTTGTGGGTTCAATTCAGCATTTGATGTACCTTGAAAGTAATCATCTTTTTCTCTATAAAAAGAAGCTCTAAAACCACTTTTATCTTTATATAAAATCATTTTACCATCCATATGATCTTCAATATGAAGAATATTGGTGGATTTAGGAAAAGGCACTCGTTTCATAACTTGTTCTTCAACGGTTGGTTTTTCATTTGATGAACAAGCACCTATCATCACAATACTAAATAATAAAATAACCATTTTAAATAATATTTTTGGTTTCAAATTAACCCCTCCCAATACAACTTTACCATAAAAATCCATCATTCCTTATTAAACATTATGCTGCGTTAGTGGAACAAGGGTGGCAATTCCTTATTGAAGGAAAGCACCCGTTACTTAAAGTGTAAATGTTCACAATGTTACTTTATTATGGAATAAAAACAAGTGTCAGTCAGCCTGCTACCATCTGCGGACAAATCATCATTTCTTAAAGTGCCTTCTAATACAAACCCAAGTTTTTCTGGGATAGCACGACTTTTAAGATTGGTTGATTCACACCTTATTTCAATTCTTCTAAATTTGATATTATTTAACCCAAAGTTTGCTAATTTCTCTACTGCTTCTGTCATATATCCATTACCGCTAAACTTTGTATTTATCCAGTACCCAATTTCACATTTAGGAATGTCCCAGTCAATCCCTCCCTGAATGCTTGTTGTTCCAATAAAGTCATTGCTTTCTTTATCAAATATAAGAAAACGAAAACTTTCTCTCTTTAAGAAATTTATGTGAGCATTTCTTAAATTTATCTCTGTTTCTTCAACAGTAGGAAGTTCTTGAGCAAATGGCAACCACGCTTTTAATTCAAAAAAGGATTCTCTAATTGCTTGGTTTACAATTTTACCGTCTCCTGTTCGAAGTGGTGCTCGAAGTATTAGTCTGTCTGTTTCTAATTGTAAAGGAACATCTAACAACAAAGGATTCATTTGATTTCCCCTCTCTCAATTTTAATATTAAAAATGTAAAGTAATACAATTAAAAAAACTCTCACCCCCAAGAAATAATTCTTGAGGACGAGAGTTATAACTTCGTGGTACCACCTCAGTTTGTTGATATGTCACCATATCAACCTCTTCAGGTACATTCATACCCTATCTTTCTATCGGAAGAACCCGTCTCACTATCCCTAATTTTCATTAAATTGGTAAGAAGCTCCGAGGCTTTATTCATTAAGAGGAATACTACTCCTTTTCAGCAAACAGGAGCTCTCTGTAAATATCCACTTCTTAACTACTTTTCTCATCAACGCTATTTAATATGAAATTTTCTAAAAATTATATCCTTTATCATAAATCTTGTCAAAAAAATCTTAGTCAAATAAAACTGCGGCTTTAGAACAATAAAAAAAGGAGCTTTCGTACAAACTCCTTATTCAACTCTTGCACCCGTTAGCACAATAATTCACTTAATTTTTTCTTCCAAACCTTTGACTCTGTTTTCTAATTGTTTTGCCTTCTTTTCCGCTTCGTATGCGTTATAAAATGCTCCCAACGCAAGAGCCAACGCAACCAAAACCCAATACCAATCCATTTTATTTCCTCCTATGTTAAACACCCTAAATTTCATAATATCACATCTGAAAATTCTTCAACTATCCTGCCAGTTAGTTGAATAAGAAATGGCTTTTCCTTATTGAAATTAAGCACCAGATAGTTTGTTTTAGTGTATTTATTCACTAGAAAGGATGGCACCACAAATTTGGCGGATCCTCATTCCGTTATTTCCTTAAAAACGCCTATTTTGATCGTGTTATGTAATCCTCATTCCGCTATTTCCCCTTTTCAGCCATATTTTTCATTGTTTTTAGGTAAATAACGGAACCAGGAACCGATTCAGTCTTACAAGACGACTTTTTTACCCATTTAGCGGAACCACGATCCACTTCACTGGTTTGCGTGATTCACATTCCGCTCCTTCGAATTCCTCATCCCTGCTACTACGACTTAATAACTTCATTAAAATAGCGTTAATCCCTCTTGCTTAAATTTTGACGTTGTTCTTTTCTAAAATAAGACTAATGTATTAAGGAAGCTCTCAAATCTTTAACGCCATATTCCAAATAACCCTTTAAACAAGATAGCATATAGACCCAACCTTCTTTTTGACCGATCATTTTGTTTACTATTTCAGGGTCATCTTCTCTCAAACCTGATTCTGTTACTTCAATAATTGTACTCTTGTCATCCAACTTTTTTAGTGTAATTGTAACAACCGTTTCTTCACCATGTTCAACTCCCCATGAAAACACGATTTTCTTACTTTCCTCCACTTCTAATATACTTATAACCCCTTCTGCTTCGTATTCATCATATCTCAATGTAACCGACTTGCCTTGTTCCCATCTTTCAGAACTTGATGAAAACCAATAGTTTCCGATTTTTACAGGGTCTACTATAGCTTCAAATACCTCATTAACTGTCTTATGTATTTTCATTTTTGTATTTACTTGAGTATCCATTTTAAAATCAACATCCTTTCTTGTTTTCATTATTATACACACTCTTCATTTGAAAGAATTTACTTCTTTTCTTCTACATTAACGATTATATTCCCAAACAATTCCTCACCAAAATAAACTTCTAACCTCCATTTACCTGATCCAGGTAGTGTCATTGTTGAAGGAATATGATGGTCTGCTCCTAAGTGTGGGACAAGCGAATTGTTAGTTGAAACCTCAAAAATAGTTATACTTTCATTTGTTTTTTTGCTTATTCCAACTACCTTAAATGGCTGTTTAAGAGTATCTGGTTCACCCCAAAAATGCCACATATATTTTTGCTTTTCACCTGCTATGAAAGGTCCGTACTCTGCAAACCCTAATTTTCCATTGTCCCCAATTCTAAATACAAAATTGCCTTCTTTCCCATCGTCTGTAATTACAACTTCTCTAACCAGAGTTGGACTATCATCCCAACTTACTTCAGATGACTTGGCTTCTTCTTTTGAACAACTTATCAATAATATCCCACACATAAATATAAGAAGATATTTTTTAATAATAAATCCCCCTAACTTTGGCAGAAGATATCTTAATTAGTCAGCAGATAATAAACAAACTTTACCTTTTGCTCATTCATTATAAATTCTTCATCACTCGTTGCTATGTACTTAAAACCGTTTTTCTCTAAGACTTTTTGTGAGGCTATGTTATTAGTAGTTGTTTTTGCCGAGACCTGTTTTATTCCTTGATTATTTATAACATCTAACAAAAGTTTCAATGCTGTGTTAGCAATTCCTTTACCAGTATATGCTTTTCCCACTCTATAACCGATATGCCCTAAACCGTTTTCAATATCTACTAAGTTCATTCTTCCAAGAATTAAGCCATCTTTATTCTTAATTAAGTAAAAATAAGATAACCCTTGTTCCTGTTCATCCAGTAAAGCGTTAGTCTTTTTTTTAAAAGTCTCAAAGTCATAATAATCATTCCCGCGACTCGGTACCATGCCCTCAAAATAAACTCTGTTTTCAAGCTCAAATTCATATAAATTTCCAGCATCTGTACTGTGTAATCTCTCAATTGTTATATCCATATTAATTACCACCAATTTATGTTGTTGTAGCTAATGCCACTATCCGCTATTCAGCTCGATGGGGCCCTTTTGTACAAACTCTTTATGTTATCTTTTGTACCAAAACAAGATTTCTAATTTATTTTATTTTTTGGTCTCATAAATAACGATTTATCAAGAACTAAAGATAGATCTATTTGTGGAAGTTCACGTTGTATTAGTTCGTACATTTCCTCAATTATTACCTCTAATTCTCTTATAGAAACCTTTGGGTCATCAAGAAAAATTGACTCTAAGCGATTTGATATATTTTGAGGAGCGATTTCCATTGAACTTAATGTATATTTTTGCCACTTAAAGGCTGGATGGTGTACGAATTGACGGTTTAATCCGAACAATACTCCCATTAAATTGGTTTGAACGGCTACCATTACTTTATAAAGCATTAACCAATCTTTACGCTCAAGTAAAGCCTCACGATTATTCCATCTGTTTCCTAAAAAAATATTCTCCTTTACCATAGCCACACTTAATTCATAAGGGTATTTACGTACTTTCTGTTTCATACTATTAATAACTAAATCACCGCTGAGTGCAACCCCGTTATAAACCGCAGCTGCAATACATTGCTTATCTAAATTCGTATCATAAGATATGATCACGTCATTTATTATTTTGTAAATTGTATCTGTTAGAAAATTGCTTATTTCTAATTTCACACCCTGAGTTATGTATGTTTCTGACCACTCCTCATCTTCATATGGGTGAAAGTCAATAATATTACCATTTAATTTTTCAATCGGAGCCTTCCTTTCCTCGTCAGAAGGAGCTCCATCCCAAAACACAAATAGTTCAATATCTGAATATTCATCATGCCAATTTCGTGATACGGAACCTCCTAATAAAACGGCTTCAACTTTTGGATTTTGTTCATAGATATTTGCTATATTTTTTGCTAATACTTTTAAATTCACATAACCTCTCCCTTTCGGATCACGCAGCCTTTAATTAAAGTGGACTAATTCATACCTTAAAAGCTATCTACTAATAGTTTTATTTACTCATCTGAAGTGCCCAGTGTCATTCCACCGTCTACAACAATTTCTGTACCCGTACAATAAGAGCTTTCATCAGAGGCAAGGAATGCTACAATTCGAGCAATTTCAATTGGTTGCCCAATACGTCCTAAAGGTACTGAATCGTAATAAGTAGGAACTTGTTTGCGATGAGTAGCCATATTTGTTTCGACTCCACCTGGATGGACCATATTTACTCGAATTCCTTTTGGTCCTAATTCAATAGCTGCAGCTTTTGACATTGCAACAACAGATGCTTTTGTCGCAGCATAGACAGAGGATTGGCTAATTGGAGCAAATGCAGAAATCGAAACATTGTTTATAATGGTGCCTTTTTGCTGCTTTTCCATTTGTGGAATAACTGCTTGCATCCCCATAAAAACACCAAGTTGATTAACATTAATCAACTGTTGATAATCATCTATGGTTGTCTCTGTAAATGGTTTACGTTTTAGAGCTCCAGCATTATTTACTAACCCATCAAGCTTACCGAATTTATTTATAACCTTATCAACCGCTGATTTCCACTCTAATTTTTTTGTGACATCTAACTGAACTGGAATAGCGTCGTCTTCTCCAATCATCCTAGCCACTACTTTAGCCTCATCATAGTTTCTGGCACCAATCCCCACCATAGCCCCCACTGTGGCAAGGTGCTGAGCAATAGCTTTCCCCTGTCCTCGATTAGCCCCGGTGACAAGAATGACATGGTTTTTTAAACAAGACATTACCTCACTCCTTTTTTAATCATCAAAAGCACTGTTTATATGAAGCACTAACATACAAAGGACTTTTAAACTCTGATTTCATTTTAACATAGCATCAAGCAAGCAATTTTTTGCCTAAAACAATTTGAGCAATATCTCAGCTAATTGTTTCTCCTTGAAGTAAATGCTAGTCAAGTTATACTTTGACCCATATTCATTCATAAAAACTCCATTAATTCATCTCTGCTTTGTTCATACTGATTCCCCATAGGCAATTCCCTTCCTCAGTATCCTTTAACTATTTAGACGACACTAAGGAAGTTTGGTTGTAAAAAACTAATAAATGTTCCAAATAAGAAAGTGCATAACTTTATAAGTTAAATGCACTTTTATGAATTATTTATTTAATTATTCTCCATGCCGACTGGTTTATCTTCAGCCTTAACAACCCTACTATTAAAGTTTATAAAAGCTTTGACATGTAGTATTCATCAACAAAATCACCATCGATAAGCAATGAGTGTTTTTTAGTCCCTTCTGTTGTAAAGCCCATTTTTCGGTACAGAGATAATCCTGATTCGTTTTTTGTCACTACCGTAAGTTCCAGGCGATGAATATAGTTACGGAGTGCCCATCGCTCCAACTCTTCAAATAGCTTTGAACCTACTCCCTGTCCCCTGTACTCCTTTATTATTCCAATAACAATATAAGCGGCATGTTTATTTCTTCTCGCCTTACCGCCAAAAGCCATTAAATAACCAACTAATTCGTTGCCTGTTTCCGCAGCAAGTATAGTAGAGTTCCCCTCTTCTTCAATACTCTCTAGCATCTTGCGCTGTTGTGCTGGCTGACTAGTTCTCTCGCCTGCCTCCCACAGCATATATTCTGAATTTCCCTCAACTTGCTGGGTAAGATGTGAAAACTTTTCTGCATCTGAAGGTTTAATTTCTCTGACTATCACTGCGTTTCTCTCCCGTAATGTTTAATATGCTTCGACTGTTTTTTAGTCTTTAATACTAAGACTCATCTTCCCATCACGATAATGAGCATATTTATCCTCTTCAGATAAGTCTACAAAAAGACCGTTCTCCGTAACTTGAATAAGTTCTTTCACCTTTTTTTCATCACCATTAACCTCAATTGTTAGAACACTTTTCACCAGTGGAGGGCCGCCATCGTCGGTTCGAACATCCTGAATCTCAAAATCATTTAGTTGATATCCTTTTTCTTTTAAATAACTTATTTTTTCTGAGAATCTCTCCTTGGCTTCTGATTCACTTAGTGTTGTCTCCTGATCGTAATGCTCATCGAAAATAAGTAACTGGTTGAAAGCCTTCTCGTATTCTTCATTAACTAAAGAAATGTAATAGTTTTCTACACTATCTCTAGCATCGTTGGCAGCACAGCCAACCACAATAATACTTAAACCCAGCAATATAATTAATAATTTGTTTTTCATTTTTTTCCTCCTAGAATTAAAAGCTATATATCTAGTCATGAAAGTAAATGGCCAAATTTATTAAAATTATTTTAACATAAACCACATTCAAATAGTTTAATTTATAAAACTTGGCTTATTGTTAAAAGGATTCTTATGCATATTGCGGAGGCACGATGGGCCTTAACTGCTAGGCTTAACAAGCGGACACAGGAGACGCTATTTCTATAAAAATTCACCTTTTCAAACTTATCCGGACACAGAAGCCCTTATTTTACTTATATCATGGTTAAAGAGGGTATTTGTGCTAAATAAGATCCCTGGTGTCCGCGAATACCACCATTTTCGTGGGTTCATGCTAAATAAGGTCTCTGGTGTCCGCAAAGCCCCAAATCTGCTATACGCACTTTGCCGCCATGTTGGTTTCTTTACTGTCAAAGGAGAATGCCACGAATGCCACCCTTGGATGACGGTCCTTTACATTAATCTCTTTTGTAAGAAATATTGATCAAAACCTTTAGGGTGATCTTCAATAACACCAAAAATTTCATATCCGTTTTTCTGATAAAACGCAGGAGCCTGAAAGCTAAATGTATCGAGGTAAATCAATCTGCAATCATTCTCTTGTGCATACTTCTCTAATTTATTCAGCAAAATACTTCCATAACCCTCTTTTCTATAACTTTCATCAACCCACAGGAAATCAATTAGTATATGATTCCAAAACATATTTCCGGTAATGCCACCCTTAATATTTCCAATATCATCTTTCAGTGTAAACCCAATGTTCTCATTAGGTGTTTTAAGATGGTCTGGAAGCTGCTCCATGTTGTAGTCTATTACCTTCTTTTTTATAAAGTCGCTAGTTTCTTTTGTCCATTGATTAATTATTTCCATAGTAGATCCTTCCTAGTTCCCAGAAATTTGTCTTATTTTACAATGCTACTACAAAATGCCATCTTATAGTAGTTTCAGAAACCCGGTGGGACATATTAAATCTTGATAACATATCAGATTGATGCCACTTTTTCACCTTAAGAAACGATAGTAGTTATGAATAATGAAATTATTCATAACCAACCCCATTACTCATTGAATCCCTAAACATATTCAGTGAAATATCTGCTTTTCTATGAAAATCTATAATATATATATAAGTTTTTGGGCATAATGCCGACTATAATGAATAAATATGGAGGTTTATAGATGAAGAAACTACTATTATTAGCTGTATTGCTTTTACCTGCCATGATCATAACTGCTTGTGGCGATGAAGATCAAAATTCAAAGGAAAAATCTAACCAATCTGATGAAGATGTTAAAAGCCAAGAAGCTATGAGTACGATGAATGACATGGTTAAAAGAATGGAAGAGCTTGACTATACTTCAATTGACTTTGATGTCATATATGATGATCAAGAATTTGAAGGTGAAATTGAGAAAGATGACAATTTAGTTGAATCCGAGTTTTATGATCCATTTAACAGTGTAGATGAACGCGGAGCAGATGCTTTTGATGCCATATATCCAATTGTGAAAGACCTAGAACTGAAGCAAGACATGACAGATGAAGAAGCTATTGCAACATCTCTTAAGGCATTTAGTATACCTGACAATTTCTTGAAAGCCGTATTACAAGTTACTTTTAAAGATGGAACGGATAAAGTATATGAAATAAAGATGAATGAAATGTAAAAGCGTATTTTTTATGATAAAAAAATAATCACACTTAAGGCATGGAAACGTTCGTTTTCATGCTTTTTATTTTGCAACCTCTTAAAATTAATCTTACCTATATTTCCCACCCCATTATTTTCTTACCAATAGACTATTTCCCAAGTTTACGGGCAAATTACAAAATAATTAGACCATAACTATCGTGAAAGAAAGGTGTTTTGCATGCGAAATAAGAATGTATGGTTAGTAACACTGGGAATTTTACTAATAATTGGTGTTGGTATTTTCTCATTTCAATATGAAAATCCCGACAGTGACACGGCAGATCCTGAAGAAGGTTTACAAAATGAAAGCCAAGAAGAAACAAACATCGAAAAGCAAAAAAATCCTAATGGTAATGAGCACTTCTCAGTTCAACATACGGAATATCCGGGAGAGGTTACGCCCGATTTTTCTCCTGAAGAACTAATAGAGCCACCTTCTGGTAATTGGTTAACAAACGGTGGAAATATTTATAATGGCCGGTACTCCCCATTAAGTAAAATTGATACTTCCAATGTCAGTGATCTAAAAGCAGAATGGATTACTAGCATGGGGACTGGCCTCAAGTTCAAATACTCTGGGGAAGCCACTCCACTTGTGTATGATGGCGTCATGTTTAATGTAACTGGAGAAAACCATGTTGCAGCAATCGATGCAAAAACTGGAGAATTCATTTGGGAGTACAAGCCTAAACTACCAGAAGGCTTGGATACGCTTTGTTGTGGATGGGTAAATCGAGGCGTTGCACTAGGAGATGGGAAAGTATTTGTTGGTTTATTAGACGCAAGATTAGTTGCCTTGGACCAGAAAACCGGTGAAGTATTATGGGAAACAGTAGTTGATGAATGGGAAAAGGGATATACCATCACTAGTGCTCCACTCTTTTATGATGGAAAGGTTTATACCGGTATTGCAGGTGGTGAATATGGAATAAGGGGTTACGTAGCGGCATATGATGCAAACATAGGCAGACAAGTATGGAGAACCTACACCCTTCCAGAGCCGGGTGCAAAGGGATCAGAAACATGGCCGGAAGATAGTGAAAACTGGCTAACAGGCGGAGCACCAGTCTGGCAAACACCAGCAGTTGATCCGGAATTAGGACTTATTTATTTTGCAACTGGGAATACGGCACCTGATTTAGATGGAAGTAATCGTAAAGGGGATAACCTCTATACAGACTCTGTAATGGCTTTAAATGCGGATACAGGCGATTATGAATGGCATTTCCAGGAAGTACATCACGATATTTGGGATTATGATCCAGCTAATCCGGTTGTCTTATATGATGTCAAAATGAATGGTGAAACGAAAAAGGGGATAGCTCAGGCTGGTAAGACTGGATGGGTATATCTACTGGATAGAACAAATGGGAAACCACTCGTTGGTATTGAGGAAAAACCTGTACCACAAAATAAAAATCAAAAAACCTCGCCTACTCAGCCCTTTCCAATCGGGGATTCGTTTGTACCACAAGAGATTACCGAGGAAGATATAGAACGTGACTTGCCAAAGGAATTTAATGGAAAGTTCGGGAATATATTCACACCATTTTGGGATGAACCGGTAACCGTAAAGCCGTCACCTCAGGGAGGAGCAAATTGGCCACCTTCTGCATACAACCCAAACACAGAACTTTTTTATGTGCTGGGTAATGATAATTATTTTTCATATGCCCATTATGCAGAAGATGAGGAGAATAAATTTGAAGTGGGTAAAGAATGGCTGGGAAGTATATGGCAGCCTGTAGAAAAATCTCCTAGCCGAGGAACGGTAACTGCAATCGATATTAAAACCAATAAAATTGTTTGGCAAAATGACTGGGATACTATTGCATATAGTGGAATTTTAACAACTGCCGGGAACCTCATCTTCACTGGACATAATGACGGAAGAATTATCGCTTATGATGCAACTAATGGAGAAAAAGTGTGGCAATTTAAAACGGACGCAGGTGCAAATGCCCCACCAATCACTTATAAAGTCGATGGGAAGCAATATATTTCCATATTCTCAGCTGGTAATTCACTTGCCGGAACACAGCATGGAGATAAGATCTATACCTTCTCGTTAGAAGGAAAATATGGATCACTGGAAGATATCCCTGAGGAGGACATTACAGTATCACCTGCAAAAGAAGAAATGGACTTTAATCAAGGCAAACAGGAAGACAAAAATGAAGTATCCGTAGACGAAGGACTAAAAGTATATGAAAACAATTGCTTATCCTGCCATGGTGCAGAAGGTGCAGGAGGCCACAATGGACCAAATTTACAAGACCTCAACATGAATAAAGAACAGATCATTCAACAGATTAAAAACGGTGGCGGTAATATGCCTGGATTTGAAGATGGTTTAACAGAAGAAGAAATTGAAGCTGTAACAGAATACATCAGGAGCCTTTCTGAAGAGGAAGGTTAAAAATAAAAAAGATGAAAAAGTTGCTCTTGATGAAGTAGACAGCAGTAACCTATAGAAATTGAGAAGGGCCCCGCATGGTTTTTGGACCGTGCGGGGTTATTCTGATTAGGTCAAGGGGTGGATAACATCTGAAAAGGCTTGGATATCAATCAGAATATAGTTTTATCAACTAGTTAGCGTGGATATCAACTGAAATATGGTTTTATCAACCCATTGGGACAGTTATCAACCGGAATGTGTCTTTATCAACTTGTTAGACTGGATATCAACCGAAGTACTGTTTTATCAACTAGTTGGGGCAGTTATCAACTTAGAAAACTTGGCTTATCGCCAATGATGGCGAAAGTCAAGATGAGTCTTATGCTAGGAAAGCGAAAAAGATACACGAAGAGCGTAAGCTGCCCACAGGACGTGGGGTAGTTCGACGTGCCACAGGATGTGGTGGTTTTAGTCGAACATCCTTTATTTCTTATCGCAGACACGGGGATAGAAGTCCACTAGGCACTAGTACGTCCTGTACGTCGGAGCTGGGCATAGCTGATTCGAGTGTCTAGTTAATTTTTATGTACGCTAAACAATTAAAAAAGCAGTTGTCCATTTACCAGGACAACTACCTTTTTATGTTAATCTCACTAGCGTTGCATTAAATTTTTAAGAAGAAGTCAAGAAAAATATTTTATGTGAAATTTGTGAATGATGGGAATATTCACTTTAAAAACCACAAA
>NZ_JAGGKK010000035.1 GCF_017873675.1 Virgibacillus litoralis
AAGAAAAATTGGCTGGTTTAAGTCCAGTGGAATACCGAACTCAAACCAGCCAAACAGTTGCATAATCAAAACTCTAACTTTTGGGGGTCACTACCAAATTGCTCTACAATTCAATGCTCAATTTGTACTTCATTCTTACTATCAATACTACAAAAGTTTATTACTTACAGTGGGACAGCTAAAATTTATTAAAGGGATTCACATGAAAGCATATTTTGCTATCTTAGAACCCCTGATACATTGGAGTGCACCCCATAAATGACAAGTACCTTAGCTGCACATATTCAGTAAGAAAGTATTTGCAACCATACTTTTTTAACTGCTAAATAAACTACCTAGTTTGCTGGTCGACTGAACAAGCTTGGTAATATTTTGGTACGGATTGTTGGCATGTTCATCGTAATCATAACTGCAATTCGTCGTAAGAAACTAATCGCCAATAGAGTGTTTACTATTCTATATCTCCATTTAAAGACTAATGTCACTACGGTCAACAAAAATGTAAGAACTAAAAAGATTCTCATCCTGACACCCTTTTCTGCTAATGATGTTGTGTTATTAATTGTTTTCAACATGGTGTGATTTTATGCATCAGGATCCAATATATCGATCATACCAAATTCTTGCCTGAACAGGGTCTTCAGTTCCTTGAACGAGAACACGCCCATCTGTGAAAATGACAAGACTAATAGCTTCATTAAAAGTTGCTTTCAACAAAAATGGTGTACGTTGAACTATCGCTACTTTAGCTAATTGTTTTTCCCAGTTTTCCAGGTTCATTTTTGATTTCTGATGAATTTGAACTGTATCACGCCCACATAATACAGTCTCCGTATCTTGTGCAGTTCTTTGTAAGGCGGGATATTCATTTTTCTGGCATGTGCGGCAGCTTGGATCAGGGCTTGATAATTTCATATCATATTGCTGATTAAACCATATATCAACTGTTTTTAACGTGCTTCGTAAGTTACTTTTATTTCCAGTCAAATACTTTAATGTTTCAGTCACCTGTAAAGACGAGATCATATCAACTGCAGGTGATATGACGCCGACGGTATCACATGTTTGACCGTTATCGGAACCTTCGTTTGTAATACAACGTAAACATGGGGTTTCTTTGGGAATAAAGAACGCAGTCATGCCTCTTGAACTGACAACCCCACCATATGAAAATGGGATATTATATTTAAAACAAGTATCATTTAAAAGATAACGGGTAGAGAAATTATCTGTCCCATCCAATACTACATCAATGTCTTTTACTAATTCGTTTATATTTTCAGTTGTGACGTTACCTACAATTGCTTCAATTGAAACAGAGCTATTCATTTTTTCCAGTTTATTTTTTGCAGCTATAGCTTTTGGCATTGCTTGTTTAGCATCTTCTTCATCAAAGAGCATTTGTCGCTGTAGATTACTAAACTCAACATAATCACGGTCTATCAGACGTACTTTACCGATACCCGCTCGTACAAGATGATTACATATTACTGTACCTAATGCACCAGCACCAACAACAAGAACGGAACTTTTTGTCAATTTTTCTTGTCCTGATTCCTGTATTGGAGCAAACAACATTTGTCTTGAATAACGTGTCGAATCCGCCATAATCTCTCTCCTTATCACAGAAACCCGCTTTCTGTAATTATTTTATCTACCGGAATATCGAATGGTTCAGATGGTAATTCCCCTACTATTTGTTTATTGGAAGCAATGGATACTTTCTTATTAGAAAAGTCGCTTAAAAATCGATCATAATAACCTCCACCAAAGCCAATTCGAAATCCGTTATCGTCAAATAAAAGCCCTGGCACAATAAGTAACTCAATCACCCGTTTATCTATTTTTTCCGTTTTTTCTGGGATTGGCTCTAATAAGTTATAATAAACCACTTCCAATTGGTCATATGTATTTATTTTATAAAATTCAAGTTTTCGTTCTTTTGGTTGGCACTTCGGCACACAAATAGATTTCCCTTCCTGCCAAGCAATTTCAATGATTGGTTTTGTGTTCCATTCAAATCCATTGGAAATTGTAATACCCACAACAGCTGATTGCTTCCAAAAATCTGAGTTAACAATGTTTTGTGTCAGTTTCTCCTCGATATTCTTTCTCTCTGCTTCAGATAAACTCTTTAACATTGATATAGCATTCTTGCGTAATTCTGACTTAGCCATGTGCTCACCCCTCTATCAAAAGTATAAACAATCTGCGGTAAAAAATAAAACCCTTGCCTTCAATAGTGGCAAGAGTTCTATTTCAAAAAAATATTATTTTGTTTCACGATGCAATGTGTGTTTTTTTAGACGTGGGCTATATTTCATAAGCTCTAAACGTTCCGGGTTAGTACGCTTATTTTTAGTCGAAATGTAGGTACGATCGCCTGTTTCAGTACATGCTAAAGTAATATTTACGCGCATAAATTTTCCCTCCAAACTATAAAGTCTTGCTTTGGCAGATAAGAAAATCTTTCTTACTGCATAAGTGAACTAAGGCTTATCTACATTAAGGCTTGACGATAAGCCAAGTTTTCTAATAGGCATCTTTTATTATATTCAGACTCAATTATAATAGCAGATGTCAGAGAAACAATCAAGAATTTACTTGTAAAATATTGATGATTTCTCTTTTTTAAATAATATGTTATAAATATAATTATACATGAATGGAGGGAAGAAAAAAATGATGTATGTGATAATTACCATTATTGTCATCGCTGTTGTATTACTTGTATTATCTTTCTTTATGAACGACAAATTTGACGAACTGGAAAGTGAATTAGAGCAATTCTCAATTTCCACCATGCAAGATAACTACCAAATGAAAAAGAAAATTAAAATTTTAGAAGAAGAATTGCTTACCGATGACTTTTCCAATGATAACTTACATAATTAATAATTAACTACTAGAGAGATAGGGGAAAATAATGAAACAACCAATTCGATCATTCGCACTCGGACTCTTATCAGCTGGTATTCTTTTACTTATCATGAGTTATTTTACAGATAATCCACAAAATAAAAATGTAAACATGTCAACTGATGAAATGATTAAAAGTGTTGAAGCTGAAGGGTACCGTGTTTTAACAGAATCAGAGTACATTTCTGTTTCGGTAAAGTCAGAAGAGAATGAAAATACTGGTGAAAATGATAATAGCGAAACTCAGCCGAAAGAAGAACAAAAGAATTCGACTTCTAATGAGAGTCAGGAATCTGAGACAGAAGAAACTAATGATGAAGAGAAAAATGACCCAAGTACTGATGAAAATAGTAAAGTGAGCTATACTTTAACAGTAAAATCCGGTATGGCACCATCGACCATCAGCAGCACATTAGCTGAAAATGGCATTATTAAAGACCGTGATGAATTTACTCAGTATATGGAAGAACAAGGATATACTACGAAGGTTCAACTTGGTGATTTTGAATTAACAAGTAATATGAGCCATTACGAAATTGCTGAAGAAATAACTAATTAAGCTGTATTGCCACCGCAATACAGCTTTTTTCATTGTTTAGCGTAAGTTCTTTGCATGGTTTACTGGATTCTCGACTCATCCATATCCCTGAACAGGCGCTTACACTTTTGTTCATCTTAACTAGTTAAGTTTATAAGATTCGCCCTTTACCAGAAACAAAATACTTTCCCCAATATTGGTGATGTGGTCAGCGAATCGTTCGATATATCTGGCACTAAAAGCCATTTGCATTACGAATTGAATTTTTTCTGAATTTGTTGCTGTTTCGGTTAATAGTTCGTGAATGATTCGTTCATATAGTTTGTCGACCTGATCATCCATCTCAGATAACTTACCTGCTATAGAAATATCTTCATATTGGAATGCATGCATAGCAGTATGAGCCATTTCTACAGCCATATCACGCATCTGTTTTATTTCATGGTGAATTGTCAAATGGTGGTTCTCTCCTAAATGAATCGTCGATTTCGCAATATTTTTAGCATTATCCCCCATTCGCTCTAAATCTGTTGTAATTCTTAATGCAATTATCAATCGGCGTAAGTCGGTTGCAACTGGCTGCTGCTTTGCTATCAGTAAAATCGTTTTATCGTTAATAGAATGCTCTTGTTCATCTATTTTTTTATCCCGATCAATAACTTGATTCGCTAATTCAGTATCCTGGTTATACAACGCATCTACAGCTTCACACAATGCATTTTCTGTAGTTTCGGATAACACCATTATTTCCTCTTTAATATTGCTCAAGTCAGTTTCGAATTGTTCTCTAGCAACCATCAAAATCCTCCTTTAATCATTTTATCCAAAACGTCCGGTGATATAGTCCTCTGTACGTTTATCTTTAGGATTGGAGAAAAGTTCGTCTGTATTGCTGTACTCTATTACTTCCCCATTCAAGAAGAATGCAGTTTTATCCGATATTCTGGCAGCCTGCTGCATGTTATGCGTAACTATTACAATACTATAATCTTCCTTTAATTTTTGCACAAGTTCTTCTATTTTTGCTGTTGATATAGGATCTAACGCAGACGTTGGCTCATCCATCAAAATAACGTCTGGTTCAATTGCCAAGCATCTAGCAATACAAAGCCTTTGTTGTTGGCCACCAGATAAACCGAAAGCATTCTCTTGCAGACGATCTTTCACTTCATCCCATAGTGCCGCTCCTTTAAGACTTTTTTCAACGATCTCATCAAGCACCTTTTTCTTTTTAATACCATGAATTTTAGGTCCATATGCGACATTTTCATAAATAGACTTTGGAAAAGGATTTGGATGTTGAAATACCATACCAACATTTGTCCTTAATTCTTCAACTTTATATTTTGGGCTGAAAATATCTTTTCTGTTATAGCTGATGCTTCCCGACATCTTTACAGACGCGACGAGTTCAACCATTCGATTTAGTGCCTTAATGAATGTCGACTTACCACAGCCCGACGGTCCAATTATTGCCGTTACATTATTAGCAGGGATATCAAATTGGACATCCTGTAAAGCTTGATCATTTCCATACCATAAACTGAAGTTTTGAATTGAATAAATTGATTTAGAATCCCCGCTATTTGGTTTAACTGTTGTATTTGGAACTGGTACATGATTGGTCTTGGCTGCACTATTCATCTTAAAACCTCCTAATTAAAATCGCTTCGAAAACTTATTTCGTATGATGACGGCAATTGAGTTCATAAATAGCAATATGACTAGCAATACAATAATCCCTGTTGATGCCACTAAATGGAATTCCTCTTGCGGTCTGCCGGTCCAGTTGAATATCTGAATAGGTAATACAGTAAAACCAGACCAGACATTTTCCGGTAAATAAGCGATAAATGAGAGTGCACCTATCATTAGTAGTGGTGCTGTTTCTCCTATTGCTCGTGATAGAGCTAATATACCACCAGTAAGAATGCCTGGTATTGCTGCAGGTAACACAACGCGGCGAACGGTCTGCCATTTCGTGGCGCCCATTGCAAACGATGCCTCATACTGGTTCTTTGGGATAGCCCTTATTGCTTCCTGGGAAGATACAACAATTATCGGCAGAATTAACAAGCTCATTGTCAATCCACCCGCCATAATACTCCTTCCCATTTCCAATAATCGTACAAAAACTGTAAGGCCCAACAAACCAAATACAATGGAAGGTACTCCAGCAAGATTTGAAATATTCATTTGAATAAAGCGTGTAAATTTATTCCTACTTGCATATTCCTCTAAATATATAGCTGTTCCAATACCCAGTAATAGAGATACTGGCGCAGTTACAGCCATTAACCATAACGAACCGACGATTGCTGCTTTTATCCCGGCTTCTTCAGGAAATCTTGATGCAAAGTTTGTTAAAAACCCCCAGTCCAAATGACCGATACCTTCAGAAAGAACCCGGTATAACAATACTATTAAAACCACTATTCCAAATGCGGTAGCCGAGAAGAATAACTTATTCATAAATTGATTTTTTACTAATCGCTTACTCATTTTATTTTGAATAACCTGTTTATCGACCAAATTCATATTAGTATTCCTCCTTGAAACGACGGGAGATATATTGCGACAACAGATTCATTAATAACGTGAAAACAAACAACGTCATACCAACTGCATAAATACTGTAGTATGTGGTTGATCCATAAGACGCATCACCTAAAGTCACTTGTACAATATAACCTGTCATGGTCTGAATAGACTCGGTAACATCTAATGAAAGCTTTGGTGTTGCTCCAGCTGCGACAGCTACAATCATCGTCTCCCCAATTGCGCGTGATATACCTAATACAAATGAAGCAATTATTCCAGACAAAGCAGCTGGGACTACCACCTTTAACGCTACTTCCAGTCTAGTAGACCCCATAGCCAGGGCTCCTTCCCTCATATCATTGGGGACAGAACTCATTGCATCTTCAGATAATGATGCAATCATCGGAATAATCATTACCCCTACAACAATTCCGGGACTCAACGCATTAAAAACTGGTAAACTTGGAATGACGTTTTGCAGCATTGGAGTAACAAAAGTTAAAGCAAAAAAGCCATAAACAATTGTTGGAATACCTGCCAATATTTCTAATATAGGTTTAACGATTTTTCGTATATGTGGTGAAGCAAATTCGCTTAAATAAACTGCCGAAGCAAGTCCAATTGGAATCGCAACAGCCATTGCAATAACAGTGATCGATAATGTTCCTGATATTAATGGAAGAATTCCAAAACTTGGGTTTTCTCCAAATGGCCACCATTTTGTTCCTGTTATGAAATCAATAAAAGATACACGATTAAAGAAAGTGATTGTTTCCATTAACAACGTAAGTGTAATGCCAATTGTTGTCAGTACAGATATTATTGCACACAGCAAGAAAATCGTTGGTGCCGCTTTTTCTGAAAAACGAAGCAATAAACGATTTGATTTATTTTTTTTCATCATGTCTTTTACGTTAACTGCCATATAAATACTCCTCTATAAAATCGTTTTGTTGCTGTCTGACAATAGCGTATAATCTAAGCTGTATTTAAAGCAGGAAAGTGAGGAGAAGTTTGTTAATTTAACTTCCCTCGCATGTTTTGTTCCCACATTATTTTATTGTGTGAATAAATTTACTTACCTGCTAATTCCTCGACTTTTTTTAGGGCTTCTTCATACTTACTTTCCGGTTTGGCAACATACCCTACAGCTTTTGCCATCTCACCAGCATTTTCGAGTGTATATTTGGTGAATTCATATACTGAATCGTTTTGTAGTGCTTCATTTTTCACATAGATAAACAGTGGTCTGGAAAACGGATTATATTCACCTGACTGAATTGTTTCCTGACTCGGTTTTACTGCTTCCCCGTCACTGTTTACAATTGGTACTACCTTCAAATTATCTTTGTTTTCCGCGTAATAAGCATAGCCAAAGTAACCGATACCATTCGGTGATCCAGTAACACCCTGAACAAGGACATTATCATCTTCTGATAAAGAAGCGTCTTGTCGAATTTGCTTATCTTCTAATACTACTTCACTGAAATAATCAAATGTTCCAGAATCTGCTCCTGGGCTATAGAATTCAATTTCTTTATCAGGCCAGCCCTCACGTACGTCAGCCCAAGTTTTCACTCCGCCATCTTCACTCCACATTTTAGTCAGTTCTTCGACTGTTAACTGATCTACCCAATCATTTTCTTTATTTACTACAATTGATAATCCATCAAGAGCGACTTCAAATTCTGTATACTCAATTCCATTTTCCTCAAGTAGTGCTTTTTCTTCTTCTTTTATTGGACGGGAAGCATTTGAAATATGCGTCTCACCTGCGACAAACTTTTCAAAACCCCCACCGCTGCCGGATACCCCTATATTTACTCTTGTATCAGGATTAGCTGCTTGATATTCCTCGGCTACAGCCTCCATAATTGGGAATACAGTAGACGATCCATCGACCATTATTTCTTTCGTACTCTTTTCACCGTCACCGTTACCTTCTGAATTTTTACTGCCTTCTGCATTACCACATGCTGCTAATAGTAATACCAACAAGGACATTCCTAATGTTAAGATTAAAGACTTTGATTTCATTTTAATCCCCCTAATTATGGTAGTTTGTTAGAGAAGGAAATTTTTATAACCCCTCCCCTACAATGCAATCATAAATCACTAGTATTAACTCCCTATTAATTAGTTGTAAAAATAATGTAAAGTTAGTAGATTAATTAATTAAAGATTATTAAGTAGGTACTATTCACTATTACAATCGAATCTTAATCAGAAAAAGTGTCATTAAAAGTTAAAATTTTTAATGACACTTTTTCACGCCGACATACGAATATAGTTATAGAAATATAACTTAAAAACTTGGCTTTGGCCATGCTTTAATGGGGAAATCCTAGTTTGCACTTATGCAGTAAGAAAGGATTTATACTTTCTTAACTGCTAAAAAAACCCAAACCTTATTAATAAAGGTTTAGGCTTTTAGTGATAAAAGGGCTATTCTTCTTCTGTTTCTTCTTCTTCTTCTTGCAAATCAAAATAGGTATCTAAAATCTGTTCTCCGATTAATTTACTTGTTGGATGTGCATTTGGAATACCTGCATGTGGAACAACAACTGCAAAGGCGACTTCTGGATTGTCATATGGAGCATAACCAACAAGGCTATGATTTTCCGTATCCGTGGAAGTTCCATTTTCATGAAAGATTGTATACTCGGCAGTACCAGTTTTCCCAGCCGCTCGATATTCTTTATCTGCAAAGTTGCCAGCTGCTGTTCCGCCGGACTCTTGATATACTTGACGGAATCCTTCTTGAACACGCTCAATATAATTATCATCCATTACAATTTTATTTAAAAAATTTGTGTTCTTACTTTGATAAACCGTTCCCAATTCATTTTCATGGGGGACAGGCATCCTTATTTCTTTCATAAAATGTGGCTGAACACGATAGCCATCATTAGCAATGGTAGAAACATACTGCGCTAGCTGCAGTGTTGTATACGTATCATACTGACCAATTGCAAAGTCTAATAAATTACCCGCCTGAGGATTTGGACCCTTATAACCTGTTGATTCATATGGAAAATCAACGCCTGTTTTCACTCCAAGTCCAAATTGGCTGAAGTAATTGCGCATTTCCTGAAATGCTGCAGGGTTGAAATTCAGCTTATCATTTCGCTGATAATTGAAATCGCCCCCCATACGCATTGCAATATAAAACATATATACGTTGGAAGACTGTCTCAGTGCATCCAGATCATTAACCAAGCCAAGGTTGTTATACGAACTTTTTTCAGGCGTATCGGCAATTTTTATCGGCGCATCATAAAACGTCTGTCCAGGCTCAATAACACCTGATTCATATCCTGATAGCACAGTAGCACCTTTGACAGCAGACCCTGGTGGATGACCAGCGTACAAGGATTTCAGTCCAGCATTTTCAAATTCATTGTCATCCCTGTTATAGTGTTGTCCAGCAACAGCCAATAATTCACCTGTTTGAGGGTTCATTACAACCGCAAGAGCATCTTTCATATTTTTATTCTTAGCAGGTGCTTTTTGTATAGCCGTTTTCAGTTCTTTACGTAATATCTTATTTACCTCTTCTTGAAGTTCCATATCAATGGTCAGTACTAGATCTTTACCTCGTTGACCTTCAACTACTACTTCAGATTCAACAACCTTCCCGCTTTTATTTGTCGTATATTGAATCTTTTCCTTTCGGCCTCTTAAAATATTCTCATACTGCTCCTCTAATCCACTTCTGCCGACACGATCATTTCTGCTATAGCCTCTTGTAAGGTAATACTCTTCCTTCTCAGCTAAAATCCCTTGTGACTGAGATGTTATGGTGCCTATAAAGTTACTAAAGGTTTTTCCGTATGGTTTTTCGCGATCCCAATCGGTAGTAGCGTTGACCCCTGGTAATACATCTAAATGTTCAGCCACACGTGCAAATTCTTTTGGTGTTACGTTTTCGTTCTTAATAACTTGTGGCGTTAATGTCATCGCCTTATCCATTTCTTTTTTAATGGCCATTATTTCAAGCTGCTTTTCAGAGTAACCCTTGATTTCTCTCTCTTTTATTCGGTCAAGCATCGTATTATATTCTTCAGCATTATCCATTTCTTCTATTTCTTTATCCGTTAATCGAGATTTAGCCTCTTCCATATTATTCAAATACCAATACTCTTTTTTATTACGTGTTGAAACACCATAATCCCGATTCCCATCTTTATCTTCATGTGGATCCATTGATATATATGTAGCTAATTTTTCGGCCACATCTAACCTGTCTTTTGCCTGAATACCCTTTGCAGGTGTATAAGTAATTGAATATAATGGGTTATTATCAACAATTAAATTATGGTTTCGATCATACATTTTCCCCCGTGGCACTGGTATCTCTGTATAATCATTTTCAGTTTTATCGATTTCTGCCTGGAATTCTTCCCCATTTAATATCTGCACGACACCTAGCTGTAAAATTAAAACTGAAAACAATAAAAAGACGATAAAAAATAGTATATTTAAACGAAAGGGAAGTTGAGACTTTTTCTTTTTCTTTTTTTGAACCATGCTTCGGTTTCTCCCCCTTTATATAATATTATCTCAACCTATTATAGCATTTATCTCTTTAAATTCTAACAGGTATTAACGATTTTTTTCATCTGTCAATTGTTCTTTAATCATGACCTCCTTTTTACGTGGACTGCCTAAATAAATATCTTTAACAAATACATAAATTATTAAATGTCCAAGTCCAAATGCTGCTAATAAAATCGGAATTACTTTTTCTGCTTCAAATAAAGTAATAGCTAGCATGAAGATCACTATAGCTGTTACTCTCCCGGAATTGACAAACAGTTCTCGTACAACAATATATTCAACTCGAAATTCTTTTGCCTTCCACGCTTTACCGATAACATCATATGTCATGGAAACATAAGGAACATTAATAATTGGGTATGCAATACCTATTATTGCAGCATAAACAATAAGTTGAGTATAACTAATACTGAACAGAATAATGTAAATGGAAAAATATAAAATTAACCCACCTGTAAGAATTGCTTTTTTTCGCATAGACGGTTTAATCCACTTCGTTACAATAAAGTAGAAAATAAAAGAGAGCCCAGATAAAAATAAGTTAAACATCCCTAAAGCAAATTCACTCTGAGTTGTAATGAATACCCAAATAGCAATAACAAACAGAAATATCCCTTCTCGCAAGCCTTGAAAGACATGTGCATTTAGGATTTTTCTCCAATTATTATTATGTCTTCTCTCAGCTAATACCCGTTTAAAATGAAAAGCACCTTCTGCCTGACGACGTTTTAAGATAAAACTGCATCCAACTGCACCAATAAACAAACAGAAAGAAATTGTAAAGATAGTAGTATACCCAATATTTGCTTCCATTTTTGCTATAATCGTACCAGCTAACAGCGGGCCGATCATACCACTAAATGATTGGAGAATACCTAGAAAACCATTGAAAAAATCTCTTGATTCTGGTTCTGTTATTTCAAATGTAAGTACATTAAATGCTAACCAGTAGAACCCAAAACCAATACCCAGTAAACCGCCCAATAAAAAGTTGTAGGTTGCAGCTTTCTCAGCAATAATTAACACACTCAAAAAAAATAGAGATAAGAATATTACCCCTAATCGCAACACAATAACCCGATCAACTTTTTTAGCTATCTTCCCCGCCAAAATAAAAGTGAGCGGTTGAAACAAATATATTCCTAAGTTATACATAGCAATTGTAATGTAATCACCGGATTGCTTCCATAAATATATATTGACGAACGTATTAGAGAGAAATATTCCTAACGAATAAAGCCCCCCTATTACCAGCAAAAAAATGAGATCCCTGTTTATATCTACTTTTCCTGCTATATTTTGAAAGATTTTATGCATATCCTTTGCTCCTTTTTATCGTTTATAGTTTGAGCAAATAGGGGTTAGATATGCAATATAATTACATTAGGAAACTTGGCCAAATAAAAGTTCACTCTGCTTTCTTTGAACCTTATACATTGGAATACATACTTAATATATAGTTAAGCCCTTAAATTCATTTTTTCAACTACAAAAAAGACACGGGAACTATTTTCCCCGTGTCTTTTTAAAATAAATTAATTACTTAGCGTTGTTATAATTTTTAGCTACTTCATCCCAATTCACTACATTCCAAAAAGCAGAAGCGTAATCAGGACGCTTGTTTTGATATTTAAGATAATATGCGTGCTCCCAAACATCAAGTCCTAAGATTGGCGTTTTGCCATCCGATAACGGTGTGTCCTGGTTTGGAGTGCTAGTTACTTCAAGTTCACCATTGTTTACTACTAGCCATGCCCAGCCAGAACCGAAACGGCCTTTTGCTGCTGATTCAAATTCTTCCTTAAACTTATCAAAACTGCCAAATTTATCATTTAACTTATCAGCTAATTCGCCAGATGGATTTCCGCCACCATTAGGTGACATAACTTTCCAGAATAAGCTATGGTTTACATGCCCACCACCATTGTTGCGGACAGCGGTACGGATATTTTCAGGTACTGCATCAAGATTACTCATAAGATCTTCAATAGATTTTTCTTGAAGGTCTGCGTGTCCTTCTAAAGCACCGTTTAATTTTGTTACATAAGTATTATGATGCTTCGTATGGTGAATGTTCATCGTTTCTTTATCGATTGTAGGTTCTAAAGCATCGTATGCATAAGGTAATTCTGGTAGTTCAAATTTAGCCATTATTAATTTCCTCCTTTAATAATTATGTTATTAAAAGGTTTGAATATTCACCCTTTAAAATAAAGATTATCAAAGCTATCACACACATGCAAATTATATGCATATTTTTACAGTGTTGATAGTGAAAATAATCCACAGTAAATTATTCCCGGATTCTAGCATGTAAAACATACCTTTAGAGAATGAACAAAAGTGAAGCTCTAACGTATGGAATGTCTTAAGCGCTGTGGTGGTTCAACGTTGCCACAGGGGAAGTCCACTAAGCGCTAGGAGTTGGCCGGTGAGAACAGCCACGTCATGTGGCGTTCTCACCGACACTATACGTCCTGTACGGCGGAACTCTACGTGGCTAATTCGGGTGTCCAGTTTATCCACTGCACTTAAATTTTACGCTAAACAATAAAAAAACAAGCAATTTGCTTGTTTCAGGATGGCTCCGGACGGAATCGAACCGCCGACACAAGGATTTTCAGTCCTTTGCTCTACCGACTGAGCTACAGAGCCATATAAAAGTATAAGTAGTATGGCATTATTATTTAGGGCTCGTCGTGAAATATGTATGGAGGAGGAAGAGGGATTCGAACCCCCGCGGGCTTTGACACCCCTGTCGGTTTTCAAGACCGATCCCTTCAGCCAGACTTGGGTATTCCTCCGAGTTTTAATGGTGGACCCTGCAGGACTCGAACCTGCGACCGATCGGTTATGAGCCGATAGCTCTAACCAGCTGAGCTAAGGGTCCTCTCTAAGTATCTTAATGGGGCGACCGGTGGGGATCGAACCCACGAATGCCGGAGCCACAATCCGGTGCGTTAACCACTTCGCCACGACCGCCATTAATATATAGTTTATGGTAGCGGCGGAGGGGATCGAACCCCCGACCTCACGGGTATGAACCGTACGCTCTCGCCAGCTGAGCTACACCGCCACATGGCTCCACAGGTAGGAATCGAACCTACGACCGATCGGTTAACAGCCGATTGCTCTACCGCTGAGCTACTGTGGAATAATCTTAAGTATTGTTCAAGGTAATACAACCTTATTTTTTGTGCTAGTCATGTTGAAAAGTGACTTATAATTTATTAGCGACGAAATATAATTTACCATGTACGACAGAATCTGTCAATAACTTAAGCAATAATTTTTATTTATGTATGAAATCTTATGTAGAAGCATCTTTTAGAAGCACTAATAAACACTATAGCATTTTATAAGGAGGTTTTCAATAAAAAAAAGAGGTGCATTATGCACCTCCTCAAATATTACTCTCCTAATACTTCCTCAGCAATATTTACTGCGTGATCACCAATTCGTTCAAGGTTACTGATTATATCGACAAATACGATACCAGCTGAGCCACTGCATAAACCCTCATTCATACGAATAATATGCTTTTTGCGATAAGTTCTTTCCATTTTGTCAATCTGATCCTCTTTTTGGACTACCGCTAGTGCTTCTTCACGATCCATTTTATCAAGTGCTTCCACTGCTTGTTTAATTGTTAAAATGGTTAAATCAAACATATTATTTAAATCCTCTTCAGCTTGCTCTGTTAGGTAAACTTTATTTGAAATTTTATAGTCAATTAATTCTAAAATATTTTCAAAATGATCACCAACCCGTTCAATATCACGAACAGAATCAATTAATGCTGTGTGCGTCGCACTTTCCAATTCAGACATAGACTCTCCGGATAATTCAACTAAATAATCGGTAATTTTACGATCCAAATTATTTAGTGCTCCTTCTAACTGCATCGCCATTTCTGAATGTTTCTGGTTTTGTGTTGTTAGATATAAATGCGTTTCCTCAAGACCCTTGTAAGCATATTCACCCATGTGGATGACTTCTGCTTTTGCTTGATTCAGTGCTAATGAAGATGACTGTTGGATAAATATAGGGTCTAAATGTTTTGGCTTGTACTCAACAATGGTATCTTCCCCTGGAATAATTTTAGTTACAAGCCATGCTAAACCAGCAATAAATGGAAATTGTACTAACGTATTTACCAGGTTAAAGCTACCATGTGCGAAGGCGATAGTCATTTCTGGATTTAAATTAAGACTTGACTGTAAATACAAGACATATTGCGTAAATGCTCCCAATAGAATTAGAAATACTGTTGTACCTACCAGGTTAAATATAACATGTACAAATGCTGCACGTTTAGCAGCGATACTAGTTCCAATTGACGCAAAAACAGCCGTAATGGTAGTCCCAATGTTATCACCAAATAAGACTGGTACTGCTGCTTTTAACTCTATTGCACCTTCAGAAAATAACCCTTGCAAGATACCTATTGTAGCACTGGAACTTTGTACAACGACAGTAAATACCGTACCAATGACAACACCTAAAATAGGGTTTTCACTCATACTTAAGGTTAATTCATGAAATGCCTGGACGCCTTCCAACGGTGCCATCGCATCACCCATGAACCTCAAACCTAAAAATAACGCTCCAAAACCAAAAATGGCTTGACCCACATTTTGAAACTTTTGATTTTTAAAGAAAAATAGCAGAAAACAACCAACGGCTATAATTGGCAATGCATAGGCCTCTAGGTCGATACCTATAATAAAGGCAGTTACAGTCGTACCTATGTTAGCACCCATAATAACGCCAATAGCCTGCCTTAATGTCATAAATCCGGCATTAACCAACCCGACAGTTAATACTGTTGTACCAGAACTGCTTTGAATTAGAATCGTTACCACTATCCCAGCCAATACACCTAGGAAAGGATTGCTGGTTGTTTTGTCAAGTATATTTCGAAGCCTGTCACCAGCAGATTTTTGCAAGCCTTCCCCCATAAACTTAATACCTAACAGGAAAATACCTAGTCCACCGACAAACTCAAATATCAGTTGCTGCACATCGATATCCAAAAATAATTCCACCCTTCTAATCATGTTGAAATCTGTCAATATACCTTGTCCATTATTAAAGATAATTTCATCGTTTGTAAAGTAATTATTTAAAACTTAACATAAAATTTACATTCATATGTACACCTAAATTTAATGCTATACTTATTAACTACCCTAACTCAAGGATTTTCATTCTTAGTAGTAGAAGATTAGTTAGTCAACAAATGTGGTTCTAATAAAGAATTTGCTTTGTTAAAGCCTCTACAACGACAAATTAGTCCTCAATAAATTTACTTTTCTATTTGTCAAAAAAAGTATACCCATGAACAATGATAACGAATTCATTTTTGGGTTTATTTCTATATGACTTTTTGCATATACTACAAACTTGGTACAGCATTAAAAAAATATAAAATGCTGGATCTAGTTTGTTTTGGATTTTCGTTAAGAAAGCATAAATCCTTTCTTACTGCATAAGAGCAACTAAGGTATTCGCAAATAAGGCTTGGCGAATGCCAAGTTTTCTAAGGATTTTTGATTTTTATATGTAAACTTTCATGGTAGTGCGATAGCACCAGGAGGCTCAAGCCATGCCCGCGGTAAGCGTCCGACTGCAGTGGAAATCATCAAGCCTTCAAATGTCATTTGTATAATGCTAACATATGGATTGCTTCTGTTTTATGGGAGTTATGGTATGTTTTAAACTGGCAGGATTATACAATAAGAGGATGAAGTATTGTAACTCGAAATGAGAATCCGCCAAACGGACGAAATGAATCCTCATTCCGCTAATTAGCAGAAAAGGTGCTCTCGGAAGGGCTAGACGGATCCTCGTTCCGCTGATATGAACAAAACTGTCAAGTCCCAAGCTGTTTTTCCCTTTTTTGGGTATACTTAATACAAGAAGCCATTTTAA
>NZ_JAGGKK010000036.1 GCF_017873675.1 Virgibacillus litoralis
GCTTTAATAATTGAAATCAGGGTTTAAAAGTTTAACTTTTAACCTGTTTTCTTGACATACTGGTTGTTTTGTTCAGTTTTCAAGGAGCAAATTTCATTGCCGCCTCTCAAAATGGCGACTTTTTAAATATACCACATTAACATCAGAAATGTCAATAGATATTTTTTAATATATCCCGTTGCTTTTTTGCGCAACCCATTTAATATATCATTCTATCAATACGCTGTCAATACGAAAGTTTTGCTTCAAAAAGTGTTAGCAACTACATTTTCTGCCGTCTAAGCAATAACAGTTAGCTACATTTTTTCACAGCGAGATCAATATTACAGCTATTCATGAAAATAGTCAATAAGCTTCAAGAACTTTTTTTAGGTTTTTAGCTGTAAATTAATTCCATACCATTATGAAGGGATATACTTGATATCGATAACATTCCGTACATTAAATTCTTTTCCCCTTATTATCTAATACTAAACCTATTAATCAAATTTATTATACCTGGCCAATATCTAATCACTATTCATATCCGTAATCGAGGTCCCTGGATAATAGAACTGAATAATTTCCTTGTAACTACTTCCTTTTTGTCCCATTATGTGTGCCCCCCATTGACTCATTCCTACACCATGACCAAAGCCCCTTCCTTTCATCGTGTAAGTTCCTTCATTTTTTTCAAGTGAATCAATTAAATAACTCTTAAAAATAGTTCCACCAACTAATGGACGGATATGATCTATCGCTACATCATCAAGTACAATCTGTTCGAATAGGATAGTTCCCTCCTGTAGCCTATGTAAAAACTCGATTGTAATCGATCCTTTTATCCTACGCTCAGACTCATGCCTATTATTGGATAATTCAAAGTTAGGTATGGAGAGAATTTTAATATCTCCAGAATAACCATTTCGCTGCAGCCAACCTTTCATCGATGATGTGATATCTTGATTCTTCTCCACTATTTCCTTCCACCAGTGTGGGTTGTCCCAATTAATTGTGTTAAGTGGAATTTGTACTTCGTTCAGGTTAAACTCCCAAGGATGAATTGGATCGTATGGATCTTTTTTCACCGGGAAATATGGCAATGATTTTCCGCCCCATACATGCGCATTATTCTCAGTAACCCCTCCATTACTTGCAGAATAAAAGGCGTTAATTGGCTTATTCTGGTAGGTGATTACCTCACCACGTGTTTCTTCAACAGCTTTTGTAGTATTTTTATACCACGTATAACCACCATAGACCTGATAGCGAATTGTATCATCAATAATTCCCGATGTATGGGTGGCGGCATATGTTCTCGCTGCCAATGTTTGTGCCTTCAACGTTTCGAGTCCCCAAGATGGGAAAACTTCATTTGGTACAACTCCCTTCAAGTAATCTTCAAGTGGCAGTTGATTAACGGGACGAATGAATTTTTTGTCCTCTATCATAAATTCCATGGCTCCCAAATACGGCCTATCATTCACAGTAATACGATGATCATTACCATAAGCTTTTGGAATAAGGACTAAGGATTCTTTTATCTTCAGTTTTTTACCCGCACCCTCCAAAATAAAAAAATCGTTCTTTGTAACGGTTAAAGAATAATTCACTCCTTCTTGTAGTGATAACATAGGATCAAGCGTATGATATTCTCCTTTAAACTGAAATTTTAATTCTGATGTTTTATCAATATGATTTACAAGCTTCACTGTAATCATTTCCTCTGCAATCAGTGACTTCGGAAATAAAGAGAATAGAACTATCGCGAAAAATATTAGAAGGTATCTCATATCTTTATAATTCCAACGTGTGATGTGATTATTCAAAGCTTTATAAATCATTTAATTTCAAACCACTTCGTTAAAGGGTTCTTCGGATTAAACCACCCTATACTTTGGAGTACAAGCCTTAATGGTGAGTGCACAGTATTTAATTAAACTCTCTTAACTGCAACAAAAGCGCAAGCGCCTGTTCAGCGCCGTATGGACTGGACTGACCCGTGTGAGATAAAGGATACACGAAGAGCGTAAGCGATTCGATGTTGACTTATCGTAGACACGGGGAAGGAAGTCCACTAGGCGCTAGGCGCTGGCCGGTGAGAACGCCACGTCCTGTGGCATCACCGGCACTAGTACGTCCTGTACGTCGGAGTTGGACATGGCTGATTCGGGAGTCCAGGTTATCCACAGCTCTTAAAATTTATAGTTTCTTAAACTGTAAAAAAAGGTAAGAAAACAGGAACAACCTGATTTCTTACCTTAATCAATTCTTATTCTGTTAGCAGTGGATAATATCCTTCTTCATTATGTGTTTCAGTTCCAACTAATGGAGGATTAAATACACACACCATGCGCATTTGTGTTCTGGCACGGAGTCTATGCTTTTCGTAATCATTTAAAAGATACATTGTTCCTGGTTTTAGTTGAAAGACTTCACCAGTTTTTAGACTTTCAACTTCTCCTTCTCCTTCTATACAATAAACTGCTTCGATATGGTTTTTATACCAGAAGAAATTATCTGTGCCTGCTTTTATAATTGTATCGTTCATGCTAAAGCCGACTTTTTCTTTATTTAGAATAAATCTGCGACTCGTCCAGTTCTCTCCAGATGTTTCATCTTTTGTTCCTTTTATATCTTCAAGTGATTTTACGATCATATCAAATTCCCCTTTAGCGTTGTATTTTTTTGTAGTTTATTCTATTTAGCAAGAACATGTTTTATGCTATCTTCAAGAATTCCTAATCCTTTTTCAAGTCCTTCTATATCAATAATAAGTGGTGGTAGGAATTTAATAACTTCATCATTTGGTCCTGAAGTCTCTACAATTAAGCCACGATTAAATGCTTCTGCACAAATATCATCTGCAAGTCCATCAACGTCGATGGCTATTCCCTGCATTAAACCTCTTCCACGTGGTGTACCTTTAAGTTCAGGATACTTGTCTATAATCATTTCTACATTTTTACTCAAGAAGGATGCTTTTTCCTGAACTGCTAAAGCAAAGTCATCTGTTTCCCAATTGGATAATGCTTCAGTTGCTGCAATAAATGCAAGATTATTCCCACGGAAAGTACCATTATGTTCTCCTGGGCCCCAATGCTTATCATACTCTGGTTTAATTAGCGTAATTGCCATTGGTAAACCAAATCCACCGATTGATTTTGAAAGGCAGACAATATCAGGGTTTATCCCAGCAGGTTCGAAGCTAAAGAACGTACCTGTACGTCCGTTACCCGCTTGAACATCATCAATTATTAATAAAATGTCCCAGCGCTTACATAACGTTTCTACTTTCTTCAGCCATTCCATTCTTGCAGCGTTAATGCCACCTTCTCCTTGAACAGTTTCCAGAATAATTGCAGCTGGCAGCGCAACTCCACTTCCGCTGTCTTCAAGAAATCTTTCCAGGTAAGCAATTGTATCTTGATCTTCCACATAATCATCAAATGGCATTGAAACCGAATGGTGCAACGGAACTCCTGCCCCATGACGCTTAAATGAATTCCCTGTTACAGAGAGCGACCCAATTGTCATGCCATGAAATGCATTGGTAAAGCTAATTACCGAATCTCGCCCTGTTACTTTCCTAGCAATTTTCAATGCACTCTCAACAGTATTGGTGCCGGTTGGTCCTGGAAACATTACTTTGTAATCGAGCTCGCGAGGTGTAAGAATTACTTCTTTGAAGCGTTCAAGAAATTCTTTTCTTGGGTTAGTTCCCATATCGAGGCTATGAATAATTCCATCATTACGAATATATTCAATTACTTTTTCCTGCATGGTTTGGTCATTATGACCATAATTAAGTGTACCTGCCCCTGCAAAAAAATCAATATATTCTATTCCATCTGTGTCCCACATTTTATATCCCTTGGCCTTCTGGAAAATGGTTGGCCAACCTCGGCTATAACTTCTTACCGCAGATTCCAATTCTTCAAACGTTTTCATTTTCGCATCAGTAAGTTCTGCTGTTGCCATTTTATCATCCTTTTATAATTTTATTTTCTTCCTTGATAGGTCCAATCTTAAACAATAGTTCATCTTCATGACCTTCTCGAGGAAAGTCGTCAGCTGAAAAATAATCATTTATTAAACAATTCGTTTCAAGTTTCATCGCAAGACCTTTAAATAAATGCTGAGATGGTGTATTTGATGGGGAGACAGTTGCTTCAACATAAGAAACTTCTTCACAAAATGTACGATTTAGTAATTGATACAACATCTTCGTTCCTAGACCTCTGCCACGCTCGGATTCATTTACGGCAACCTGCCAAATAAACAGTGTGTCCGGGCTATCCGGGTGAATAAATCCGGAAATAAAACCAACCGTATTCCCTTCTCTTTCAGCAACAATGGATGTTTCAGAGAATAATTCACACCACATCAAATAGCTATAAGAAGAATTTAGGTCAAGAACCCCAGTATCTTTAATCAGTTCCCAAACTGCAGCACCATCATTTTTATCAGGCTTGCGAAAATGAAATTCTGTTTTTATGTCATTTGGTATTGATATTTCACTTGTTCCACCTTTATAGATGCTCTCACCTCCCAAACTTTTTAACTTACTATAATAGCTTATATTGAAACGACAGGAAATATCAAAACGATTTAATCGTTGTTTAGCCTGTTTAAACGTTATTTGCTACGTTCTGTTCCATTTAGTTGCCATGAACTAATAGTAGCTATAAATTATTAAGGAATAAACCGAATTTTAAAGAATTTGGTGTAAAATACCAAATTATGTAACTGTTAACACATAAATTTATGGAGTAAAAGTCCACTTTTATACTTATCAATGTATTAATTAAATGGACATAACATATTTATTAAATATGAATTTAAGGGTTGTTTTAATCTTACTAAAACATTCCAAAAATATTAAAGGAGGTAGATTTAATGGAGAGAAAAATAGGATTGCTCCCGCAAATCTTAATTGCTTTTGTTTTAGCTATTATTGCAGGGATTATTTTTGGACCCAGCATTGAAATTGTCCAGCCATTAGGGGATTTATTTTTACGTCTTATTCAATTTATTATCGTACCGTTGGTTGCCTCTTCACTAATTGTAGGAGTTGCTAGCACAGGAAACATGAAAACGCTTGGAAGAATAGGTGGAAAAACTATTGGTTATTACTTAGCTACAACACTTGTAGCGGTTACCATTGGCCTATTTGCAGGATTATTGTTTTCGCCGGGAGCTGGGGTTGATATCTCCAATGCCGGAGAAATTCCTGAAGCAACTGAAACAGGCAGCATTACCGACATATTGCTCAACATTATACCAACTAATCCGCTTGCCAGTTTATCAAGTGGAAATATTCTGCAAATCATTTTCTTTTCACTTTTCTTAGGTGTTGGAATCACAATGGTAGGGAAAAAAGCAGACCCAGTGTATCATTTCTTTGATGGGCTTGCAGAAATTATGTATAAAATCACCTGGGTTATTATGAAACTCATCCCTATTGGTATCTTCGGCTTATTAGCACCAATTATTGGGGAGTACGGTCTTACCGTCCTGCTTCCTTTGATTAAGCTGATTTCCGTCGTTGCCATCGCCTGTATCGTGCATGTTCTGGTCACCTATTCCATTGCTGTTAAAACGCTTGGAAAAATGAATCCAATCCAGTTTTTCAAAGGAATTGCTCCAGCCAGTCTAGTAGCATTCAGTACACAAAGCAGTTCTGGTACATTACCTGTCACGATAAAATGTACCGAAGACAATTTAGGCGTATCGAAAAAGATATCAAGTTTTATATTGCCGTTAGGTGCAACAATTAATATGGACGGTACATCACTTTATTTGAGTGTTGCAACACTATTCACAGCTCAAGCATTTGGAGTTGAATTATCTTTTGGGCAAATGTTAATGATTGTTCTAATCGCAACTCTTGGTTCAATAGGTACTGCCGGAGTCCCAGGGGCTGGATTAGTCATGCTAGTACTAGTTCTAACTGCTGTAAACTTGCCTCTAGAAGCTATTGCATTAATTGCTGGTGTTGACCGTTTCATGGATATGTTCCGTACCGCAACGAATATCACAGGAGACGCAGCGGGTGCTCTAATTATCGGAAAATCCGAAAATGAGGCTGATCAGGATCTTGATTCTAATTCTGCAGTAAGTTAGATGAACTTTCTCAATTGCTAATCAAAAGGACAATGGGAATAAGTGATATACCCATTGTCCTCTCTGTTTAAATACTTTTATCAATACAAGAAATCATTCTATTTTCGATATCACGGGCAATTTCATTAAGGGATTCATCTTCAACCATTTGGATTAATGCAGTTGGCTTTGGCATACCAATTTTAGTCATTCCAGCATCTTCATAAACGACAATTTTACATGGCAAAAAATAACCTACCAGCTGATTTTGTGATAACACTCGTTGCGCTTCTTTTGGATTACAAACCTCTAGAACTTGAAAAGGCTGATTAAATTCAAACCCCTTTTTCTGCAATGTGTCTTTAACATCAAATTGCCAGAGCACGCCGAATTTTTCTTCCTTCAAGCTTTGTTCAAGTGATTGGATAGCTTCCTCTAATGATTTGGTTGTTTCAACTGTATAATGAAACATAATAGTCATCTCCTTTTAAATAGCTCGTTAATTTTATTTAAGCTGACTTTTCCAATCGTTCATTTCAACCAACCATATCCTCTGCTTTGTAACCAAATGCACTAACGTATTTATGCTCTGCCTTTTTCAAAGTAGATGGTGGCTGGCACGCTTTAATCAGACGGGTATCTTTGCCGTCAGGAATATCGACTTTTTTGTCCTTAAGTCGGTTGCTACCCCATGAGATGTGAATTGATTTGCCATTTGCCGTTCTTTTCTATACCCAGGCCCCCATGCCACCTTTTACATTATTCACTTTCTCAAATCCCTTTTTCTTTAGTATTTTAGAAGCCTTCATACTTCTCATTCCGCTTTGGCAAATTACAACTACTTCTTTGCTTTTATCCAAATCCGCTGATTTGTTTGCCAGCTCGGATAATGGAATGTTCTTGAAAGGCTTTCGATGATTCGCTTTGTATTCACCGGGTGTTCTCACATCAATAAACTGTGCACCATTTTTTTCACTGAATTTATTTTTTGCTTCTTGCGTCGTAATATTTGAAATACCCTTAGTAGGCATAAAACGACTAAATACAAACCATGCTGCACCAATAATTATTATCCATTGAATAATCATTTCCATACGACAACTCCCCCTATAATGAAAGCAAATCATGACAGATTGGCTTTCTATTAATTAAAATCTTATTAAGGCTGTTTTCTGCAATTTTGTTGCTATCATCTATAAATTGTAACGCATCCTATAAGTTAAAGTTGACCGACGCTGTGGAAAAAACACAAGCTTACCTGGACAGCAACTCGGTCTAGTCGTAACAAATTACGCTCACTGCTGGGTATTTCTTGCTGCTCTAAGAGTCTCGCATTTTTCCACAGTTGCGGTGACAACCACTCAAAATATTTTGGAAAAAGCAACAATTTTGTAGAAAGCTGCTATTAACTAAAAATATCTAACCAGATTTTGATAGCTGTTCCAAGTATGAGAATAGCTAGAATCCATTGCAGAATTTTTGTATTTACTTTTTGGCCAAATTTCGCGCCAAGTGGTGATGCTATTAAGCTTGCTATGATCATAATTATAGCTGGAATAAATAAAACCTGACCAGTCAGCAATTTACCTGTCGTCGAACCAATTGAAGAAATAAATGTAATTGCTAATGATGTCGCAATCGTCATTCTCGTTGGTATCTTCAAAACGATCAGCATAATTGGTACTAGGATAAATGCACCCGCTGCACCGACAATACCCGCTCCTACTCCTACAATCAAAGCAAGAGATGCTGCTAACCATTTATTAAACGTAACTTGGTCAAATGGTATGTCATCAAGTCCTTTTTTTGGCACAAACATCATAACAGCAGCAATTGTTGCTAATACACCATATACTAGGTTAATTCCCGCATCTGTCATGAATTGGGATCCATACCCACCGACAAAGCTACCGATTAAAATACTGATTCCCATGTAAATGATCAACGTCTTATTTAAATAGCCGCCTTTGCGGTATGCCCAAACACCACCGATAGTGGCAAATAGAACTTGAACGGCACTTATACCAGCAACTTCATGAGCAGTAAATGTAGATAGACCTACCATTGCCGGGATATATAATAGCATAGGATACTTAATGATAGAGCCACCGATTCCAACCATTCCTGAAACAAAAGAACCGATAAACCCAATAAGAAAAATTGTTACTAAAAATATAATACTGTATTCCATATTTTATCCCCCTAATAAGAGGGGACCCATGCTACTGGGTCTCCTTTATCCTTTTTTAATCCAAAATTTGAGTACATCGTCTTCTTCTGTATCTTTTAGTAATTCATGACCACCAGATTTTGCCCATGCAGCCAAGTCGCTTTTAGCTCCCTTATCGGTTGCATGAACCTCTAAAACTTCACCTGTATTAATATCCTTCATTGCCTTTTTTGTTTTCACAACAGGCATAGGACATGCCATTCCTTTTGCGTCTAACAATTTTGCTGAATCCATTATTATTTCCTCCTTTTATTATCCTTGAACCGCACAACGGTTAGGTCCAATTTCCATTTCTCTTTGTTTTTCGTTTTCAGGTGTTATTTTACCCATATTTGTTTTACGAATATCTTCATAAGCGTTTGGCTGTGGCGGAAGGTTTTCCGTCACCATTTTTCTAAATTCATTCTCATCATCTACTTGTAAACCTTCATTATATTGATAAAGATCTCCTAAACGAGCTGATACACTACCGTCATCCCCTAGTTCCTCTGCAAATGAGTAGTGTGCAGGTAACACAATTAAATCATCAGAAAGCTCTTTATAACGGCTATAAAGCGTGTTACGAAGATCTCCTACCCAATCTTCTGCTTTTCCTGCTAAGTCAGGACGGCCAATTGATTTCACAAATAGAATATCTCCTGTTAACAAGTACTTATCATCAATAATGAGTGAAGTACTTCCAAGCGTGTGTCCAGGCGAATAAACAGGTTGTACCTTAACGGTTGTATTTCCAACGACTATATCATTACCTTCTTCAAGTGCAGCATAGTCAAATGTGACTTCCTCTGCATCTTTTGGAGGAAGATGATAAGTTCCATCCACTTTTTCTGCTAACTCATGACCACCAGATATGTGATCGGCGTGTAAGTGAGTATCAATTAGGTGCTTAATCTGCACACCTTCTTCATCCGCGAATTTTTCATAATTAGTAATCATGCGGTTTGAATCCACAATTGCTGCTTCACCATTAGATTCAATAAAATATGATAAGCACCCTTTACCTAGACGGACAAATTGATAAAGACTTCCACCATCTTTTAAGTCAGCAATTTTCACTGGTTCTAAATGTTCGCTCCATGCTTTCATTCCACCTTCAAGATCATACACATTGGTGAAACCCTCTTCTTCCATCATCTCAGCTATCATCTGTGATGATCCGCCTTTTGCACAGACAACGATAATCTCCTGATCCTTATTAAGTTTTTCAGCTACAGGATCTACACCATCTAACAAATTAAAATACGGTTCATTTATTACTTCTACTTTTCCGCCTTCAATTTTCCAGTCATCAAATTCATCTGTATTACGAACATCTAAAATTAACGTTTCCTCATGATTAACAACTTTTTTTGCTAATTCTTTTGTTGTCATTGTTTGTGACATAATACTTTTCCCCTCCTAAATTAAAATGTTAATGTTATATTCGCATCCTTTGCGTAGTCGATAAATGAAGCAGCACCGCCAACTTCTATCCCCTCAATAAATGCATCTTTTTCTAAGTTCATAACATCCATTGTCATTTGACATGCAATTAACTTGATACCCATTTCCTGGGCGATACCTACAAGTTCCTCAATAGAAGGAACATTTGCTTGCTCAAATCCTTCTTGGAAGTGCTCTTTCCCTTCAGGAAGCGGCAAGTTTTTATGTCCTTCCTTATGAATTAAATTCAACCCTTCAAACGTAAAGAATATTCCAACATCTTCATCAGAAGCTGCAGCTGCTGTAGCTACATTAAATACTTTATAAGCATCAAATAAACTTCCGTTTGCAGCAATAATTGCTACTTTTGCATTAGCCATTTCAAATTCCTCCAATTTATTTTTAGTTATTTTTTTCTGTTGAACCTTCCCATTTGGACATTCCTGGTACAACATTTTTTACATTTTTATACCCTTTTTCAGTTAGTTTTTGAGCCGCTAAATCACTCCGGTTTCCTGTACGGCAAACCACATGCAGTTCTTTATCCTTATCTAACTCTTTAAATCTTTCTTCAAGTTCTCCCAGAGGTATATTTAAAGCTCCAGGAATATGCCCAAAGGCAAATTCTGCAGGCTCACGAACATCCAAAATCGCAATATCCTCATCGCCGTCTATTTTACTGCGAAGTTCTTCCAAATCTGTAACTTCTTCATGTTTTGTTTCTTCCTTCGCTTCTGCATCATCTGCTTTTCGTAGATAGTGCTTCAATACATCATCTTCTTCAACCGTGCCAAGATAATGATGACCTGTACTCTCTGCCCAAGCTTTAATATCTGCAGTAGATCCTTTATCAGTTGCTTGCACTTCCATCACTTGACCTGGATCTAAGTTTGTAATAGCTTTCTTTGTTTTAACAATTGGCATTGGACAAGCCAACCCTTTTGCATCTAATGTTTCATTTGCTGTAATAGCCATGTTAACTCCTCCTTTATTTCTCTACTTCATCTTTCCAATCAAGCATTCCGCCAGCCACGTTCGTTACATCATATCCTTGTTCTTTTAGAAACTCACTTGCTTTTCCACTTCTTCCCCCGGAACGGCACACCATATAATGATGTTTATCTTTATCAATTTCATTTAATCTTTCCGGGATTTGACCAAGCGGTATATGGGTTGCACCTGGTATTTTCCCTTGAGCTACCTCATCATCTTCTCGCACATCGATAATATTCACGTTTTCTTCATCTTTTAATTTTTTTGCTAAATCTTTCGTTGTAATTTCCTTCATGATTTCCCCTCCAATTAGTTATATTTCTATATTCCCCCGCTAGTATAAAATTATAATACATACCTAATGGGGTATATTAAGAGCTAAAAAAATTTCATTAAGACTTGATGAGTGACCTTTCGATTCAATTTGAAACGAGTTCACGTTATCATTAACTCGGAAGACCTTATACTTAACTGCTAAATAAATAAACTTACATTTCCATCTTCTGCTTCACCAATATATGCTGCTACTCCTCCATATTCAATTTCATCAAGTAATTCATCTTTTTGGAGTCCAAGCAAATCCATTGTCATGGTACATGCAATTAGGTTTACATCTTGTTCTTGTGCCATTTCTACTAACTGAGGTAGAGGCATTGCATTGTGCTTCTTCATAACATTCTTTATCATCTTTTGACCCATTCCTAGATAGTTCATCTTGGAAAGTCCCATTTTATCAACGCCTCTTGGCATCATTTTCCCAAACATCTTTTCCATTAAACCTTTTTTAACTGGAACCTGGTTCTCTTTACGAAGTGCATTAAGTCCCCAAAAAGTATGGAATATAGTTACTTCGTGGTCATACGCAGCTGCACCATTCGCTATGATATATGCTGCCATTGCTTTATCATAATCACCACTAAACAAAACAATTGTTGTTTTTTTCTGATCTGACATTCCGCATTCTCCTTTTTAAATTAAATCAATCTAAATACATATACCTGTATGGGTATTATTCCGTTTTTAAAAAAAGGGTTAACCTTTTTGCTTAACCCAATTAGTATAGTAATGGACTTAAAAAAAATTGTCAACCTCATCTGTTTATCTACTTTTAACAAGTAAATTAACTGCTTCTTTAATAAGGTCTTCTGATGTTTCTCCATCTTCCTTTTCCTCACGAATGCATTGTTCAAGATTTGTGCTGACGACTAATGCTGCACTACGGTCTATCGCACTTCTAACAGCCGACATTTGAGTCACGACATCACGACATTCCTTTTCTTCTTCCATCATTTTCAATAAACCTCGAACTTGCCCTTCAATACGCTTCATTCTATTTTTCATTTGATCATCATATTGCATCTTAACGACACTCCTTCCGTTAATCTTTTACCATATGATACCCTACAACACGTTTGCCTTTGTTTCGCAAAATTCTTGTACTTACATTTTTACCTACAAAGTCTGAAGCAATTACAACAATGTTTTTATCTGGAATATCATGAAAATGCCGATTTAAATATGGCACAGGAATGCTATAGGCTTGTTCTATTATATCATTAAACGAATCCTGATAATCTCTTGTGTCGACTATTGCAACATCCTCTTTAGAATAGGATACATAATTCCGGTCCATTTTGCCAATCCCAAAGACTGGCATATACCTTTGATAGAGAAACAATAAGATGAAAGTTATTAATATGACAAGTGCTATACTCATTGCTTTCCCCTTTCAAAATTTTATCAAATCAATTCCAATAATATACCCGTGTAGGTATTTTGTCAACAACTAAATTTGTATAAGAAAAATTGATTAGAAAACTTGGCTTATCGGCAAGCCTTAATATAAGATAGGCCTTAGTTGCACCTATACAGTAAGAAAGGATTTATACTTTTGTATGAAAAAACTCTCTAGCTTGATTACAAATTCACTTTTATAATAAATGCGGACGAACGGGGTACTCTTTAACTTCTACAAAAGGTTAACGGAATCTAAGACTTTTATTTATTAACGGACACAGGAGACCTTATTTCTATAAAAAAGTGATATTTTCGGAATTATCCGGACACAGAAGCCCTTATTTTTCATATATCATGGTTATTAGAGGGCATTTGTGCTAAATAAGGTCCCTGGTGTCCGTCAACACAACATTTTCATGAATTTTTACCAAATAAGGTCTCTGGTGTCCGCAAAACCTCAAATTTGCAATATGAAAACACCTCTTTAATTCGATTACAAATTCATTTTATGGATAGATGGTGGCTGAGCATTCGGCAGGCTATTGGATTCTTAACTGCAAATAAAGGCTCTAAAAAGAAAATAAGAAGAAAATAACTTTAAAACAGACCTTAGCTCGATCCCAATCGTTAAATAATGTAGGGAAGGAGAGATGAGCTGGTGACCGAATATACAAATAACACAACTAACCTTACTCGTGATCAAGCAATTGAATTTATCATGAATCATTATGGTGAAGCCGTCAAACGAATAATTTATTCGTACGTTAAAAATTTCCACACGACCGATGATTTATTTCAGGAAGTGCTAATCCTTGTATATAGGAAATGGGAAAAATATGATAGCAAATATCAGTTAAAAACCTGGGTAGTAAGAATTGCCATCAACCGCTGCAAAGATTATTTGCGATCACCGCTCCATCGTATCAAACTCGTAAAAGAGCAGTGGCTGGACCAAAAGGATCATCAAGATGCAGAAAAAGCTGTTATTCAACAAGAACAATGGGATGAGCTTGCAGAAGCAATACTAAACTTACCCATCAAGAATAGAGAAGTAATGATTTTAACGTTTCAGCAAAATATGTCATTGAAGGAAATAGCCGAAGTCACAGGTACTCCTGTTTCAACAATTAAAACTCGAATGCAGCGAGCCAAAAGCCTATTAAAAAAACATGTCAGTGAGGAGGAATGGACCCTTGGATAATAAAGATCTTAAAAAGTCTCTTGACCGGAAAATAAGTGAAAAACCCTTGTTTACCAATGCGGACCGTGAGCGATTTTATGAATGGAAGCAAAATACACCTCATAAAAAGAAACAATTTACCGCTTTCCCAAAGATAGTTACAGCATTATTCTTTATTGGCTTGGTTAGTGGTTTTATTTATTATGCAGGTTCAGAGAATCCTTTTCAACAGCCTTTCCCTTCTGACCAATCTGCTGACAAAGAAAACCAGGAGCCAAATGAGAGAAACAATCCAATCGATTTCTCCTCTAAAGTAAAACCAAGAACTGAACAAATTAAAGAGAGTTTCAATTATGACTTAACCTTACAGGAGGCCAAATCATTGTATGGAAAATACGGAGAAGGACTTACTTACGAAAAAACTAACCCATCAACAGGCAATACTAATTTAACTAGTGAGTTCGTTTATTTCAAGTCTGATGAATTTAATCATGCGGAAAACATGTCTTTTAATGAAGAAGACTTTAAGCAAGGAAACCTTGGTATTCTATTTCAAATTACCTGGAAAAACGAAAACGAGTTGCAGTCAGCGATGCTCACCTATTTATCAAAAAACGGAGAACGTATCGTAACCGAAAAGTATACTTCCGATGGATACTTTGAAGGTAAAGATCAAGAACGAGTACAACTAAAATACACACTTGATATGCAAGGGTTAGTATTGGAATCAATAGGTGAATCCATTAATAAGAATCCAGAGAATTTAACAAAAGATGACCTTCAGGAGGTAGAAACATTAAAGATAGATGCTTCTGAATCAAGTGGTATCTATGACGTAAAAGGGGATCTCGAACACTTTAGTTCCATGTCACAATTAACGTCGCTTACCTTAAATCAAGCCACCATTCCTGAACATCTTTTGGAAGTAATTCCAAACCTGGATAAAGTGACATTTATTGGACCAACTCTAAACGATTTAAGTTCTGTTTCGTCTGCCTTAGATAAAATCACTTATTTGGATATTAAAGAAAGTTCCTTTAGAGGAAATGCTGAAGATATTATGAAACTCGAAAATTTAGAAATTGTAATACTGGATAAATCGACCGTGACAGACTGGGAACAACTTGAACAGAATGGAATTACAGTACTGGAAAATCCTCCAGCAAATTAAGTAAACCCGGCGGATCGTTATAGGGGTGTTTATAAGGGGTGCTTTACTTCTTAGCCACTATACTTTAGAGTTCAATCCTACAGTTACGCAGTATCTTTACTGAACTGGCCAGAGAAAGTGGCTGGGACAAAAGTATTTAGTCAAAGCAAAATCCGAACTATGACTCAAAATTCTTGAAATAGAATTCGAATTAGTTCAGATTTTTGCAGTTAAGAATGAAAAACTACTTTCTTACGGCATAAGTGCAACCATGGCAGATTAGATATAAACTGCGAACTAGTTGGGTGCAATAAAACCGCTACGGAAATACACTTCGCTTTCCGTGGGCGGCTGATGAGCCTCCTTGCTCCTACGTCGCTGCGTAGTCTCATCTAGGCCTCAGCTCCCAC
>NZ_JAGGKK010000037.1 GCF_017873675.1 Virgibacillus litoralis
AAAGTGAATATTCCCATCATTCACAAATTTCACATAAAATATTTTTCTTGACTTCTTCTTAAAAATTTAATGCAACGCTAGTGTAATTTCCTATAGAATGAAAAAAGGCTTGTAGAAACCCAAGCCCTTCTCATAAATTATTCAGTTGATTCATCGAATGGTTTTCTGTAAATAGCTTCCTTCCAGACTTCACTTACTTCGCCCTCATTATCACTATCTATTACAAATGAACCATTGCTATAGCGGTCACTTGTGGATAGCTCTAACGGGTATAAGCTATGTGTATTGCCTTTAGCAGTCTTGAAACATATAGTATCATTTTCATCTACTGTAAATAAACCTTTTACACGATGGGGTTTGCTTTTTAATTCTCGAAGCATGATTAACCCTCGTTTGGCACGACTCGATTTCTCAAACTCACGAAGCTTCATTCGTTTACAGGCACCACGTTGTGTTACGACAACAATCGATGGCTCTGATAGATCATCGAATACCTGACCATTTACAACATACTCATTTTCTTTAAGCTTAATTGCTTTAACGCCTGCAGCACGCTGGCCAACTACAGATATTTCTGACTCATGATACCATAAACCAAAACCTTTATTTGAAGCAACAAATACGTCAGAATTCCCATCTGTCTGAAATACATTAATTACTTCATCATCACCTTTAAGGTTTAGAGCTATAAGCGCTTTTGAGTGCCGCTGTGCATTATATAATCCCAATTCACTACGTTTTACCATGCCATTCTTAGTGAAGAAAACAAGGTAATTTTCATCGTTAAATTCGCGTACAGGTATACCCTGAATAATGCGTTCATCTTTGTCAATGCTCGCGATATTGGAAATATGCTGTCCAAGATCTTTCCATCTGATATCAGGTAAGGCATGTACAGGAATATAAATATACTTCCCTTTATTTGTAAATAGAAGTAAGTTATCAGTTGTGTTTAGCTCTGTTAAACCAACAAGGTAATCTTCATCCTTCATCGCAAAGTCTTCTCCATTTGAAGCGCCATATGAGCGGATACTTGTCCGTTTTACATAACCATCCCTCGTAGTTGATACTAAAACATCTTCACTTGCTACAGTAACTTCAATATTAAAAGTCAATTCTTCAATTTTATCTTCAATAACTGTTTTCCTGCTATCAGCAAATGATTTCTTTAACTGTTTTAGGTCCTTCTTGATCGTTTGGAAGAGTTTCTTATCACTGGCCAGTATTGACTCCAGTTCTTCGATTGCCTTCCGTAATTCTTCTGCTTCTTTTTCAAGAGACGTTATATCAGTATTTGTTAAACGATACAATTGCAGCATAACAATTGCCTCAGCTTGTGCCTCAGAGAAGTCATATGCTGATATAATACGTTTTTTTGCATCAGATTTATCTTTTGATGCACGAATTGTTGCGATAAGTTTGTCTAGAATCGATATTGCTTTGATTAAGCCTTCTACTATATGCGCACGATCGTTTGCTTTTTTCAAATCAAAAATGGTTTGTCTTGTTACTACTTCTTTTTGATGCGCAATATAAGCGTCCAGAATCTGAGGCAGTGATAATAATTTAGGAGTCTTGTCTTGAATAGCTACCATGTTGAAATGATATGTTACTTGTAAATCTGTATTTTTATATAAATAATTTAACACACCTTGACTATTAGCACCTTTTTTCAACTCAATAACCACACGCAGTCCCGTACGATCAGTCTCATCACGTACTTCAGCTATACCTTCCACTTTTCGGTCAATTCGTAATTCATCCATCTTTTTAACCATATTAGCTTTATTAACCTCAAAAGGAATTTCGTCAATTACAATCTGCTGGCGGTTACCACGAACATCTTCTACCTTCGCTTTCCCGCGCACAATGACTTTACCTTTTCCTGTTTCGTATGCTTTTTTAATTCCATCAATACCTTGAATAATCCCGCCAGTCGGAAAATCAGGCCCTTTTATAGCAGTCATTAACTCTTCTAAATCAGCAGTCGGTTTATCAATTTTCATAATAACTGCATCAATAACCTCTGATAGGTTGTGAGGTGGTATATCTGTTGCATAACCTGAGGAAATTCCAGTAGATCCATTTACAAGTAGATTCGGAAACTTGGCTGGTAATACAACAGGCTCTGAAATCGTGTCATCAAAGTTTGGTATAAAGTCGACTGTTTCCCTGCCTATATCACGGAGCAGTTCTGAGGCAATACTGGAAAGCCTTGCCTCTGTATAACGCATGGCTGCTGGTGGATCACCATCGATACTGCCGTTATTACCATGCATCTCAACCAAATCATTTCTAACTTTCCACTGCTGGCTTAAACGAACCATCGCTTCATAAACAGAAGAATCGCCATGTGGATGATAATTACCGATTACAGTACCAACCGTTTTAGCTGACTTACGAAAATTTTTATCGTGTGTATTTTTTTCCTCGTGCATTGCATATAAAATTCTGCGTTGAACAGGTTTTAGCCCATCACGCGCATCTGGTAGTGCACGATCTTGAATTATATATTTACTATACCTTCCAAATCTATCACCAATTACTTCCTCGAGTGGAAGGTCTAAATATTTTTCAGGTTGTGACAAACCAATCCCCCCTTGTTAATCTTTGTCAATATTGTCTGTATATATTTCAGTAGTCTCTTGTTTTGTAAGGCTCTTTTCGTATAAGTTGCTCTTTAACCCTCGCGTTTTGATATAAACTACGACTTTTAGAAACGCCTTTCAGAATCATATTAAGTATGAATTTTGTCGTTTTCTAAAATACTAGCATCTTCTGCCATACCGAACTGTACATTACCTTCAATCCATTTTCTCCGTGGGTCAACTTTATCACCCATTAAGGTAGTAACTCTTCTTTCGGCACGGGCTAAATCTTCAATCGTTACACGAATGAAAGTCCTGCTCTCTGGGTTCATCGTCGTTTCCCATAACTGGTCAGCATTCATTTCACCAAGACCTTTATATCGCTGAATGATATAGCCATTCTTAAATTCCTTTATGGCTTCTTTCATTTCATCGTCATCCCATGCATAAACAATCTTTTCTTTTTTACCTTTACCTTTAGAGATTTTATAGAGTGGTGGTAAAGCGATAAAAATCTTTCCTGCTTCAACTAAAGAACGCATATATCGGTAAAAGAAGGTCAATAGCAGTACCTGAATATGGGCACCATCTGTGTCAGCATCTGTCATGATAATAATTTTATCGTATTGAACATCCTCTAAATCAAAATCGCCTCCAACACCCGCTCCGATAGTATGGATGATTGTAGAAATTTCTTCGTTCTTAAAAACATCCTCTAGTTTAGCCTTTTCTGTATTAATAACTTTACCACGTAATGGTAATACCGCTTGGAATTTGCGGTCTCGACCTTGTTTTGCAGAGCCTCCAGCAGAGTCACCCTCTACTAAGTAGAGCTCATTCTGTTTAGGATTCCTGGATTGAGCAGGAGTGAGCTTACCACTAAGTAATGAATCTTTACGCTTTTTCTTTTTACCTGACCTTGCATCTTCCCTTGCTTTCCTGGCTGCTTCACGGGCCTCTTTGGCTTTCACAGCCTTCCTGACTAACATGCTTGCAACATCAGGGTTTTCTTCTAAAAAGTAGGATAGTTTTTCAGAGACAACGGAATCGACTGCTGAACGTGCTTCTGAAGTTCCTAGTTTTCCTTTTGTCTGACCTTCAAATTGTAATTTTTCTTCAGGTATACGCACCGATACTATAGCTGTAAAACCTTCACGAATATCAGTGCCTTCTAAATTTTTATCTTTCTCCTTAAGGAGTGCATTCTTTCTTGCATAATCATTAAATATTCGTGTTATCCCTGTTCGTGCACCAGATTCATGAGTTCCGCCATCTTGCGTACGTACATGATTAACGAAAGATAACATACTTTCTGCAAAACCATCATTGAATTGAAATGCAAAATCAACCTCAATTTTCTGCTGTTCTCCTTCAAATGACACAACAGGATGAAGTGTATCCTTTTCTTCGTTCAGATAAGAAACAAAAGATTCTAGTCCATCTGGAAACTGATATTCTTCTTTTACTTGGTCCCGCTCATCTGATAGCTCAATTTTTAATCCCTTTAGTAAAAATGCTGCTTCGCGTAAGCGTTCCGTTATTGTTTCAAAGTTATAAACTGTTACGGAAAAAATAGTAGGATCAGGCTTAAAGTGAATAATAGTACCTTTCTTTTTTGTAGTACCTTTTTTCTCAAGTGAACCGACTGGCTTACCACCATTCTCAAATCGCTGAATATATTTAAATCCGTCTCGGAAAATGGTTACCTCTAACCATTCAGAAAGCGCATTTACAACGGAAGCCCCAACACCATGCAACCCACCACTGGTTTTGTAGCCGCCTTGTCCGAATTTACCTCCAGCGTGCAATACTGTGAAGATAACTTCTGTTGTTGGCTTTCCTGTTTTGTGCATACCTGTTGGAATCCCTCTGCCATTATCTTCGACAGATATGCTGTTATCCTTATGTACCGTCACTTTTATCACATTACCATAACCTGCTAATGCTTCATCGACAGCATTATCGACTATCTCAAAAACCAGGTGATGCAGCCCGCGTTGATCCGTACTGCCTATATACATTCCAGGTCTTTTTCTTACAGCCTCAAGACCTTCTAGTACTTGAATTGAATCATCTGTGTATTGTAATGATTGCTTTACCATTCAGCTGTAGACTCCTCTCCGAACTATAAAATTGTTATTGTTAATATTTTTATATTAGAACAAACGTTTGTAAATGTAAAATAACCTCTTCAATAGCAACTATATAAAACCATACTAACTTAAGATACGATATTAAGTATACTATAATTTAAGTAGAGCGCAAAAAAAGAATGACCAATAAAGGCCATTCTCACATTAATCTTCTTAAACGAGAATGGAATGTGCTACTTTTATGCACATATCCATTATAACCATAAAATCCCGTTCTTTTAAATAATCATATGCTTCCTGGCTACTGAGACCTTGTTGGGCCCAGAACACTTTGCAGTCTGTTTTTGCAGCCTCTTCTGCAATTGCAGGTAAAAATTCTGATCGCCTGAAAACATTAATAATATCAATCGGCTCTTTTACATCAGATAACGAATTATAGGCTTTTTCACCGAGCACATTATCAATTGTAGGATTAACAGGAATTATTTTATAACCTTTATCCTGCATTATGCTTGAAATTTGATAAGATGTTCTATCAGGATTGTCAGAAAGACCCACGACTGCTATATTCTTTGCAGAATCCAAAGCATCCTTAATTTTGTCATTAGTCGGATTTTCCCATTCCACGTGTTATACCTCCTCTATTTATCAATTAAACCTTGCTCCTCTAAATACTCACGAGCAACGGTTTCTGGTGGTTTATCTTCATAATCAACCTGGTAGTTCATCTGACGCATTTGATCATCCGTTATTTTACCCCCGAGTTGAATTAATATTTTTTCTAGATCGGGATATTTCTCAAGTGTGTCCTGACGCAACAAAGGTGCCCCCTGATACGGCGGAAATAAATTTTCAGGATCATCCAGTGTCACCAAATCTTGATCAATCATATAACTGCTCGTTGCGTAAGCGTCAATAACATCAACTTCACCATTCGATAATGCATCCTGACGAATTCCTGGCTCCATTGTTTTCACATTTGCAATATCCAAGTTATAAATCTCCTGCATGCCAACATACCCATCGTACCGGTCTTTAAATTCTAGTGTGAAACCAGCAGTTATATCATTCTCTATTTTATTCAAATCACCAATCGATTTTAGATTATGCTTATTGGCCATCTCTTTTGTCGTTGCAACAGCGTATGTGTTATTAAACTTCATTGGTTCCAGCATAACCATACCGAACTCTTCTATCATTCCTTGTCTTGCTTGCTGATAAACTTCCTGTTTTTTATTACTATTCGCTTTTTGTTCCAAGTGAGTTACGATAGCTGTTCCAGTAAATTCAGGGTATATATCTATACTGCCATTTTTTAAAGCACTAAATACAAATGATGTTTTGCCTAATCCTGGTTTAAGTTTAACATTTAAATCAGTCTCTTCTTCAATAAGAAGTTTGTACATATTTATCAATATTGCTGGTTCTGAACCAAGTTTTGCTCCAATAGTTAAGTCAGCCTTCTTGGCTGAAGTAAACAATAAGGGGGAAGCAACCACTAATACAGCAATAATTAACATTGCAATAAAAGATTTAAAGCCTGTACGCTTAGAGATACGTTCAAAGCCTCGCAATATAAAATCAAGGGCAATTGCCAATAATGCAGCAGGAATTGCACCTAATAAAATGAGGTTTAAATCTGCCCCTCGGTCAATTCCCAGTAGGATTAGTTCTCCTAAACCTCCAGCACCAATTAATGCAGCAATAGTGGTTGTGCCGACGATTAGTACCATTGATGTGCGAATACCAGCCATGATAACTGGCATAGCAATTGGAAGTTCTACTTTTGTTAATCGTTTTAGTGAGTTCATACCCATACCAGTTGCTGCCTCTTTTAAAGCTGGATTTACCTCTTTAATACCTGTATATGTGTTTCGTAAAATTGGCAGTAAACCATATGCTGTTAAGGCAATGATTGCAGGGGTTGTTCCAATACCAAAGAATGGAATTAAAAATGCTAGAACAGCTAAACTTGGTATTGTCTGCATAACAGCAGATATACCAATAATAGGTTCTGCCACGTGTTGATACCTAGTCAGAATTAGCCCTAAAGGAACGGCAATAATTATTGCTATAATTAATGACATTAGTGATATTTGTAAGTGTTCCCAAATTGTCTCTAGTAATATGTCCTGTCTTCTTTGAAAAACGGAAATAAATTCCTCCATTATTGGATCACCCCGTTTTCCATTCTAGTTTTGCTTTTCAGAAATGAAACAATATCCTTATAGCTAAGTGTAGCAACTAACTCGCCTTCTTTTAGTACAGGAAAGATAAGTTGGTCACTTGCTTCTAAAATCTCTGCTGCTTTATAAAGTGGTGTATCATTATCCAGATATTGAACAGATTGTTCCTGACCATCCTCCACAGCGCCAACAAACATATCTTGCTCATCCTTTACAAAAAACAACCCACGACTCGGATAATCATTTTTTTCAAATTCATTTTTTGATATAACACTCAATAGAGATTGATCTGCTATAACATCAATAGCAGTTTGCCATGGGGACTTTCTTTCACCAATAAAGTCTTTCACATATTGAGTTTCTGGTCTCAGTATAAGCTGCTGAGGCGTGTCCACCTGTACAATTCCACCATCTTTCATAAGACAAACCTTATCCCCAAGAGCCATAGCCTCATCAATATCATGCGTGACAAAAACGATTGTCTTTTTTATTTCCTTTTGCAGTTTTCTAATATCATTCTGCAATTGTTCACGGCTGATTGGATCAAGCGCACTGAAGGGCTCATCCATTAAAATAATGTCTGGATCAGCCGCTAATGCACGGATTACACCAATCCGTTGTTGTTCACCTCCAGAAAGTTCACTAGGCATTCTTTGCTGATAGGTAGATGGATCAAGGCCAACCATGTTAAGCAAATCTTTGTTTCTTTCCTGAATTTTTTTGCGTTTCCATTTTTTCATTTCTGGAACAATAGCTATATTTTCTTCAATTGTTAAATGCGGAAACAAGGCAATTTCCTGAAGCACATAGCCAATGTTCCATCGCAGCTCATGAATATTATAATCGTTAATATTTTTATCATTTATGTATATATTACCTGCTGTCGGTTCAATAAGTCGATTGATCATCTTCATAGTTGTCGTTTTCCCGCACCCACTTGGTCCTATTAAAGTTACCAACTCACCTTCATTCACTTTTAATGAGAAGTCTTTTATAGCTTTGGTGCCATCTGGATATACTTTTTTTACATTTTTAAATTCAATCACAGGCCTCTTCCTTTACACATTAGTTTTATAGCAATAACTTTTACCCTTTTCTACTTCTTTATAAACATTATATCGAACTAATTTAGTTCATTAAAGGTTCTTTGATTAACTACTTCATGGTAAAATAATATATAGCTTAATTTTTACTGGAAGGAAGGAAAGAATGTGGAATATATAGTATTTGCAATTATTGCGTATTTATTGGGTTCCATCCCATCAGGGCTTATTGTTGGTAAACTTGGCTACAAAATTGATATCCGAGAGCACGGTAGCGGCAACCTGGGTGCAACAAATACATTTCGAATTCTGGGAGTAAAAGCTGGAATCATCGTTACGGTAGCAGACATTTTGAAAGGAACAACTGCGACACTTATCCCATTGTTCTTTGATGTCGAAGTGTACCGGTTAGCTATAGGGTTATTTGCTGTTTTAGGACATACCTACCCCTTATTTGCTAAGTTTAAAGGCGGGAAAGCAGTTGCAACATCCGGGGGAATTTTATTAGGTATCAATCCTCTCTTATTCGCAATTGTAGTTACATCTTTCATTTTAACATTATACGTTTCCAAGTATGTTTCACTATCATCCATGATTACAGGAGTTGTAGCAGTCGTTATCTCCATTATTTTACAAGATATAGGTCTTATTATTGTTACTGTTGGTTTAGCTGCTTTTGTATTTTACCGTCATAGTGAAAATATTAAACGAATTAAGAATAAAACAGAACCAAAAATTAAATGGATGTAGACCACCATTAAGCCAAAAAATTGAATATTAATTTTTGCTTAAGTATACTGTGGTTATGTAAGTTTAGAAAGGGGTCACCGATATGGATAAAATTAAATCATTCCCAAAAAAGCAGTTACCGAACAAAGTTCAACGACATAAACTATTTGGTTCTGTGGAGCCCGGCCCAAGGACGAAGCCTAGTGAAAAAAAAGAAATGGCAGATTTACAGAATACAAAAAAAGACTTCTTATTTGACCTCGATGAAGTAGGTATTGAGAACGTTAAACATCCTATTACCGTTACGAGCAGCTTAGTACCAAATGAACAAACTACAATTGGAACATTTAAATTTTCTTCCAGTATAGATAAGGCAAGTAAAGGTACAAATATGAGCAGGTTCACAGAACAGCTCCAAGCATATTATCAAAAGGGATTTACAGTTGACCTTTTGACACTCAAAACATTTACGAAAGACCTAGCAGGTCGTCTAAACCAGTCGGACGCTGAAGTTGAGGTCAGTTTTCCCTGGTTCTATGAAAGAAAGGGACCACAATCGAATCTCCCAGGAATGAACCATGCTGACATTACGCTAAATGTGAAATATGATGACGTTAAAGGCTATACTATACAAGCTTCACTGGCATCACTTATTACAACACTCTGTCCTTGTTCCAAGGAAATAAGCGAGTATAGTGCGCACAACCAACGTGGGCTTGTTAAAATGACTGTATCATTAGCTGATGACTTTGATGAAAGATTATTAGATTGGAAAGAAACATTACTGGAAGCAGCTGAAAGCAATGCAAGCTCCAGACTGCATCCGGTATTAAAACGACCGGATGAAAAAATGGTTACTGAGCAGGCATACGAGAATCCGCGGTTTGTGGAAGATATGGTGCGCTTGGTTGCAGCCGATATTTATGAAATGCCTTTTGTTACCAAGTTCAGCGTAAAATGTCGCAATGAAGAATCTATTCATATGCATGATGCTATAGCATCAGTGACTTATGATAAACTGCAAAATGAAATGAATGAAGGCTAGCTATATGAAGTATATCTTCATTGGTTTAATAAAGTTTTATCAAAAAGCCATTAGTCCATTTAAGCCACCAACCTGCCGATTTCTTCCAACTTGCTCAGAATATGGATTGTTAGCTTTTAGAAGGTTTGGTGTTTTTAAAGGAGGCTATTTAACCATTAAACGTATAAGTAAATGCCATCCTTTTCACCCAGGTGGGGTTGACGTAGTACCAGATAAGAAAAAATAGTAATCCGTAATTCTTCAAGGAGTTGAATGGATTGAATATACAAATAACCAACGAAGCTGCAAAGTGGTATAAAACGGAATTCGAAATAGATCATCAAACACAATTACGATTTTATGTCCGATATGGGTTTGGTGGGTTTATACCAGGATTCTCACTAGGGGTTAGCTATGACACTCCAAAAGATGTTCACACATCATGCAGTGCAGAAGGAATAAAGTTTTTTATTGAGAGTAAAGATGCTTGGTACTTTGACGGCAAAGATCTGAAAATAGAATTAAATGAACAAGCACAAGAACCAGAATTTAAATATGTATGAGTGGCTCACCCAAAAGTAAATTCCCCAAAAAAGTAATCCCGTATCACTATAAAAGTGGTACGGGGTTACTTATTTACACTGATTTTCACTATCTATAACAGAGCAATTAATTTTTAAAAATCTTTTGGGAAGCCCTTTTAGTTGTTGTTATAAATTAAATTTTCTTAGATGACCCCATTGCTTTTCACTCTTTAATATCGATTTTTGCTTCTCACCAAATAAGTCAAAATGCGGATATTTTTCGTCCATATGAATCCAATTAGGCTGAAGATTGTATGTCTTTCCCCAAGCAATTAATTTATCTAAATCGCTACAGCCAACTTTCGTGACAGTATAGCATTCCGGAAATCGGTCATCCATCCAATAATGTGTTAAAAAAGCAATACGCCCACTACTTACTTCTGATTTCCATTCTATTAGATCTTTTCTAGCTAAACCAAAAGCCATTAGGATTCCCCTTTTACTTGCTTCATATATGCCTGATGCCATTCAGGAAATGCCTTTCTTAAAGATAACGGACGAAATGTATCTTTATGTACAATTACATGTTTAGTTGTCCCGCTAACAGCTATATCACCATTTTGATTTATAATGTTATAGGCATAAACAGTACGAATTCCATCATATGTTTCTACCCAGGTTTTAACTGCAGTATCTTCGCCATAACGAATTGGTTTTTTAAATGACATTTGCGCGTCTACAACCGGGGATACAATATTATGTTCTTCCATTTCTGCATACAACAATCCTAGGTTTTCTATAAATTTTGTACGACCGATTTCAAACCATACCAAATAGTTCGCATGATAGACAACCCCCATTTGGTCTGTTTCCTGATACCTTACTTCTATTGGTGTACGTACTTTATTCAACAAATATCCACCCTTTCATTACCATTACATCAAACATTTTATCACAAATCTAGTTTGAATTAAGATACTTTGCTTAGGTAGAAACATAACTTATCGCCAAATCCTTATGGCATGTCACTTATGCAGAAGAAAGCGTTTATACTTAACGGCCATAGAAAACCTCAAACCATTTACATGGCTTGAGGTTTATCTGATTATGACCTTGATTCGTCACTTATTTCCTGTCGCATTCCTTCAACAGCTTGTTCTCGACGTTCGTTTTTTGCTTTTATATTTTCTTTTTCTTTACCAGATGAAAATTCCATTGTTTCATCGGCTTCTTCCATATTCTCGAGTGTATCCTGCACCATGTGCTGGAGTTTTTCCACGTTATCACTGCGATCATCAGGTTTTGGTTTGTTGTTATGTTTATCAGTCATTCGACTACTCCTTTTTATTAAAATTATATCCCACCTTTTATGGTGATCTTTTCTTAATTTTTACTTTAAACCGGATATTATACAATATTAAAAAGAGCATCAAATTGGGTTACAATTTGGTAGTGACCCCCAAAAGTTAGAGTTTTGATTATGCAACTGTTTGGCTGGTTTGAGTTCGGTATTCCACTGGACTTAAACCAGCCAATT
>NZ_JAGGKK010000038.1 GCF_017873675.1 Virgibacillus litoralis
ACAGGAACCTCGTCCCACTCCTTCTATTTATAGAGAAGTACCAAAACTTCCAGCTTAAATAGCCAGTAATTTGAATTCTTCATTAAATACTGCAAATTTATCTTTTCCCCCTCTTAATTGTCTGGTTTTAATAAATTTTATCTAAAATAGGTTATCAAAAAATCGATTTTGAATGTTAGCGTAGTATAGAAATCCCCTTTTTACATTAACGGCCGTTCTTGACTTTTTCTGCTAAGTAGCTTAAATTATGAATATTAAAATTTCTGAAATTCTTGAGGTGATGCCTGTATGCCAAGAAGCGCAAGGCGTAAAAGTAGTAACGGAATTTATCATATTATGCTGCGAGGAATAAATAGACAAACTATCTTTGAGAATGATGAAGATAAAATCAGGCTATTAGAAACAATAATAAGATTTAAAGATATAAGTAAGTTTAAGGTTTATTGTTATTGTTTGATGGATAATCATATTCATTTACTGCTGGAGGAGAAGGAGGAAACAATCTCAAAAGCTATTCAAAGAATTAGTGCAAGTTATGTTTTTTTGGTACAATAATAAATATGAGCGCTGTGGACATTTATTTCAGGAAAGATTTAAAAGTGAAAATGTAGAGACTGCTCGCTATTTTTTAACCGTTCTCCGATATATTCATCAAAACCCCGTTAAGGCTGGATTAGCAGCTAATGTATTTCAATGTAAGTGGACTAGTATAGACGAATATCTCCAACAATCTAACTTCATAGACACTGATTTAGGATTCAACTTATTCTCCCCAGATCGTAGTAAAGCCATCAAATTATTCGCTGAATATATGCAAGTTACAAATGATGATGAGTGTTTAGAAGATCATGTAAGAGTTAGAATCTCAGATAGTGAGTTAAAAAACCATTTAGTAAAAATAGGAGTACCCGATAGTAGTACTTTACAACAGATGAAAAAGGAAGAAAGAAATGCGATTTTATTAGAGCTAAAAGGGTTAAATGCTGTGACGATCAGGCAGCTAGCCAGAATAACAGGAATATCCAATAGTGTTATTGACCGCATTCGATGAATTAAAGTGGACTGCCGGGACGAGGAACCTGTCCCTTATGTCCCCGGGACGAGGAATGACCCTCATGTCCCGTTAAACACTTCGCCGGCGATTCCCATTGCTTGGACGGCTTTGGGGAATCCGGTGTATGCTGAGCAGTGGATAATAATTTCTGTTATTTCTTCTTTTGTTAGTCCAATTTTAAGAGCTGCTTCCAAGTGAACTTTGAGCTGATCAAATGCTCCTTGTGTGATTAGTGCAGTTAGCGTGATAATCTCTTTTTGTGATAGTGATAGTGCTTCTCTTGAATAGGTGTCACCAAATCCAAACGAAACGATCATTTCCCAAAAGTCAGGTGAAATTTCTTTCATCCCTGCCATCCCACCACGAACTTCCTCTGAGAATAGTTTTTTCATTACATCCATGCCAGCCTCATATCGTTTACTGTTTTCCATTTTACTGCCTCCCCATGGTTGGTGGTGTTTCATTCTGATCGACTAAAACTTCCACGACAACCGGTTTTTTGGTTACTTCCGTAGTATGTAGTGCTTGCTTAATTTGGTGTGTTAAATCAATTGAATTCTGGCAGGTATACGCTTGCAATCCCATTGATTGAGCAAATAATGCAGCATCTAATGGTGTTTCATAAACGCCGCCTGTTGATGAGCCGGTCATTTTTTTCATTCCTTTTTCTACCATATCTAACCTGCCATTGTTTAAAACTATGAAAAGCACAGGTGAATCATAATTGTATGCTGTGGAAATTTCTGTGCCGTGCATAAACATACAGCCGTCGCCTACTAAACAAACAATCGTTTTGTCAGGAGCTGCTAGTTTTGCGCCGATTGAATAGCCAATTCCATTTCCCATGGCGCCGAATATATCATCAAAAAAGAACGTTCCGGTTTTATAAATATCAAAATTTTGAATTCCGTAAAATGAGTGACTTCCATCATCTCCAAAGACAATCGCATCATTAGGCAAAGCGTTTCTCATAGATTTTAATGCTGTGACTGCTGACATTCGTTCATTTGGGTGGTTATTTTCCATTTGCTCCGTCTTTATAGGAGTTAAAAATTCAGCACTGTCTGGTTTAGGTATATCTTTTAAAATAACGTTTAAATTCGAGCGGATATCCCCAAGAACTGGAGTAGTCGGTACCTTGATAGATTTCCCGATAAATGTTGGGTCATAATCAAAGTGAATAAGGTGTTCTGGATACATATCTTTTGAAAGACCAGGTATGGACATATCACTTAGCTTTGATCCGATTACGATTAATAGGTCTACACCCTGATTTACATAGTCGGTCGCTGCCACTGTTCCGCCCAATCCAAATGCTCCAAGCGAAAGTTTGTGGTTGGAGAGAAATGTCCCCTTACCACCCGGTGTTGTAATAACGGGTATTTTCCAATGTTCAGCAAGCATCTGAACTTCTTCATATGCTCTACTTGAATGGACGCCCTTTCCTAAAAATAAGAGCGGACGTTGTGCTGAATCTAATTTTTCAACGACATTGTCAATGGCAGGTGAAACCATTTCACTTGGGATTGGTAAATCTATTTCAAACGGTTCTATCTCTTCTATTAAAATATCAAACGGAATTGATAGATGGACTGGACCTTTAATACCTGATACGGCTTTTTCCAAAGCATGCTGAAGATAAGATTGCAGCATATCGCCACGTTCTACCCTGGCACTGAATTTAGTTACTGATTTATACATATCATGGAGATCTGTCCCAAATATACTTGAATCCTGCCCCATAGCTTTACCGGTATCTTTCATGGATGGGTGTCCTGTAATAAGCAGCAAAGGTGTATGAGTTGCTTTCGCTTGTCCTGCTGCTGTTAGCAGATTAGTACCTCCAGGACCAGAAGTTCCAAGGGCGACCCCGATCTTCTGGTTCATTATCGAGTAGCCAGCTGCCGCAAAGCCACCACCAGCCTCATGCTTACTCAGTACAAACTCTATATTATATTTCCTTAATTCAAATATTATTGGGGAGATAGCTTTACCGGGTATACCAAATAGATGATCAACTCCCCAATTTTTAAAATTTGCAGCTAATACTGATGCAGATGTATTCATATTTCTGTTGTCCTCTCATTTTTTGACTTAATTTCTTTTTGCAACTGCAGGTAATTTTGTTCGAATTCCTCAGTTGGAATAGCCTTGCTGAAGAAATATCCCTGTGTTTCATCGCAGTTGTATTGTTGCAGAAAGTTTAATTGTGCTTTTGTTTCAACCCCTTCTGCAATTACCTCCATACTAAGATTGTGAGCTAATGTAATAATTGCTTTTACAATGACAGCATCATTATTATCTTCAATTATTTCTCCGACAAATGATTTATCGATTTTTATATAATCAATCGGAAAGTCTTTAAGGTATTTTAAAGAACTATAGCCAGTACCGAAATCATCAATACTTATACAAATACCAAGGGCTTTAAGTTGTTGTAATACTTTAAGGGAGTAATCATATTCCATTGCCATATACTCTGTAATTTCTACGACTAAATATTTTGGATCCAACCCTGCCCGATTGAGAACACCTTCCATAAACTTGACAAGGTCCTGGGTCAGAAATTGTTGTGTTGACAGATTGACTGAAATTTTTATTGGTTCCCAGCCATCCTCTTGCCATTTCTTATTTTGGGTACATGCTTCATTTATCACCCATTCACCTATTTGCGTAATTAGACCGCTATCTTCCGCTAACTTTATGAACTTGCCCGGATAGAGTAACCCCAGCTTAGGATGCTGCCATCGAATTAATGCTTCCAGCCCGACTATCTTTCCTGTTTTGTTACTAATTTGGGGCTGATAATGTAATACAAATTCATTATGATCCAATGCTTTTCGTAAATCAGCTTCAAGTTGTAATTCCTCCACAGAGTTCACTAATAATTCAGATGTATAAACCGCATAACGGTTTTTACCCTGTGACTTTGCTTGATACATTGCATTATCTGCGTATACCATAAGCTGTTCAGGTGTAATTGGGTAATCAGGGTATATTGCAATGCCAATGCTTGCAGTAGTATGTAGTTCGTTTGTTGCAACTTGAAAAGGGTCATTAAATTGATCTAATATTTCTTCCGCTTTTTCAGTTACATAACTAATATCTTCAAAGTCCTTAAGCAGGAAGATAAACTCGTCACCACCCATTCTGGCGAGCACATCATTTTCTCTTAAACATTTGGACAGTCTCTTACTCACTTCCGTTAAGAGTATATCTCCATTTGAATGGCCAAAGTTGTCATTTATTATTTTAAAACGATCCAGATCCAAAAATAATATAGCCAAATTTCGTTGATAACCGGATTTAATGTCGTCAACTAGTGTTTCTACTTCTTTTTTGATGTAGCGTCTATTTGCTAGATTAGTTAGATCATCATGGTAAGCTAAATAATTATATTTTTCCTGCAGGGAATATCGAACGGAAATATCCCTGAATTGACCAAATGCGCCAACCATTTTTTCATCTTCATAGATTGGTTGTGCATCGAATAAACAAACAGTACGTTCACCTTGCTGGTTTGTGAATTTAATAACTTCATTTTTAAAGATTTTTTCCTGTTCCAGTACTTTTTTAAAATAGTCGCCCGTCAATTGTGATTCACAAATATTTCTTCCAACAACGGAATCCTTACTATTATTTGAGATTTTTTGAGCAAAGTCATTAAATTCAGTTGTAATCCCATTTTCATCTGTAATAACGATACCATTACTTGTTCTGCTTAACATGATTTGATTCATGATATCTAGTTTCCTATTTTGCTTCCTTAGCAATAACTCTCTTTCAATCGAATCAACAGCCTGTGATAACATGGTTAAAAACAGCGGATTCTGAAATTGAATAGGCATCATGATTGAAACACTGCCTAGTAAATTTTTTTCATCTGTATATTGAAATGTATCACCATAACAAGCTATATTTTGGAGGAATTTATGGTAATGGTTTTCACCTATTAAACTTATTGGATGCTTTTGCTGTAATGTTAGACTTACAACATTTGTTCCCGTGTCTTCCTGTGTAAACTGACTACCTAATATAATGCCAAACTGTTCGGTGGTAGCCTTTATTGTTTCGTCGCCATCTATATCCAAAAGATATCCATCCGCATCAGAAATAACTACTAATATTGGAGTACCTTCTAATGAATTTAAAAGTTTATTTGAGAAAAAGCTTACAACAGATAGGATCTCACTATAGGATTTTCTCTTATCTGCAAGTTCATTTTCGGTTAAAAATACTTTTGGTCTGGACATCACATCCGGATCCATTCCACTTTCTTCACACATTTGTTTTGATCTCGTTATAAAGTATTGTTCTTGGTTAAGCACTTATATCACTCCGGTATTTTTTCCAAAATATAACACCTCATTATAAGCTGTAGCTATTAGTCTGTCAATTTTAGTGGGTGAGCTAGGAAACTAGAATTCAAGTCTCCGTAAGTTAAAGCAGTAAACATATCACTTACTATTAATATCGTTTCTGGAAGCGAAAAAGTGTACTATTTATAGAAAAAATATTTATTTATTTTCGTATGCCACTTTTTTCAGATGATGTTCGATTGTAATAGTATAAGAGGTACGTAAAGTTATTGAAACACTGCCTTTGGTTAATCATGTGTTGCTGATCTTGCTTGTTTTAAGGTGGAACAAGCCCATGATTTCATCCCCTTCAGAAGTTTTACTAAGATAAAATGTGGTAATAATATTACAAAGGATAAGAATTTTGTAATATAAATGAAACATTTGCATATGCTAATCCGTCTAAATAGATAGAACTTAATGGAGAGGGTGTTATTGTGAAACACATTTTAATGGTCAGTTTAGCTATTACATTACTGATCGCAGGCTGTGGTACAGCAGAAGGAAACAGCAGTGGTATGAAAAAGTCGCCAGAAAATCATCAGCATTCACTAAATGCGTCTAAGCAAGTTAAATCGACTGCACTTTCACACGTGAATAGTACTGGTGATAATATAAGCGAAACATCGAAAAACAACACCTCTGAAAATGAAAATACAAATAAAAGTGAATCTAATAAAGAAGAAACTTTTGTAAAGATACTAACCAACTATAATAATATGTTTGAAAGAATAAAGTCGGATGTGGATTATGACAATTTTAATGAAGAATATGTTGGATATAAATTTAAAACGATAAAAACGAAAGAGCAGCTATATAAACAGTTTACCGATATTATGACAATAGATATGGCACGAACAATATGGAGTGGTTTTGTGAATGAAGGGGAGAGCGGTCTATATTTGATTCCAAGAGACCTTTATCCAATGTTTAACAAAGATAATCCTTATACAATGGAAAAATTAAACGAAACCACATATAAACTAGTCCAAAAACACAAAAGTGAATTACACGGAATATTTGATATGGAATTTGTCTTCACCATATTAGAAGGACAATGGAAAATAAATGATATATCCTTTAACTAGGGACATCGGGGTCAGGAACCTTGTCCCAAGCGGGGCGGAGGGTCAGGAACCCCGTCCCACACTTTTAGCTTTAGCGGGACAAGGTTCCTGTCCCTCTGGCTCTGCGCCAGCTCACGACGGATAGTATGAGGCTTATTAGGGTTATTACTATTGTGGTTCTGAAGTATGGTGGGTAGTAAATTAGTTTTATATGGTTGATTCCTTTTTCTATTGGTAAGCCAACAAATGCGTAGTTAACCTTTTGTACTGCTTGTTTTTCCTCATTTACTTTTACTTCCCAGCCTTTTTCGTAGGGGATTGGGAGGATCATGAGGTTGTCATTATTCTGGTTGTTGTAGGTAATTGTAATACGGTTATCGTTCCAATTTACCTTCTCCGTTTCTGTCGCTTGTCTATTGGCTTGTTCCAGCTTCGAATAGTCTTCCTGATACAGTGCAAGGTCTTTTAAAATATAGTCTCCTTTTGGCAAGCGTATTTTGACTTTGTCTGCCTTTGCAACGCGAATGGTCATATTATCGTCGTAGGTTTTGTAAACGGACTGATTGGACTTACGTGTGGTTTTATAGTCATTTACTTTTAAAGTAAATCCTTGATCAGCTGCCAGGTTTTCAAGATGAAAATGGATATAAAAATCTTTTGTTTCTGGGTGAATTTCATCGACTAAAATATCAATTCCACCCTTGTCATCTGTAACTGAGACCTTATTGTCATTATATGAGGCGTTAACTGTTTCAAGTGTGGCTGTATCAATTATATTAATCTCTTTTGGAATTGCGGTGTCGTTTTTGTCCTGTACAATCGCACCTTCCAGCATGGCATGTTCTCTTGCCAATACTGAAGTATGTTTCATTTCTTGTTCCGAGAAAAGCAATTTGGCAGTACGTACAAATGGTAATATATTTTCATTTTGAAATACAATGTAGTTTTCTGATTCGATTATTTTGTTGAATCCATATGGAATAGGGCTGCTATTGTCCCTTTCTCTGACCATGTATTTTCCTTGAAGCAGGCTGTACAAGTTAGCACGGTTTCCAAGAGTTGCATACCGGCTAACACTTTCCCGTCCCATGTCGATGTTTAGATCATACAGATAAAAGTAGAGCAAGTGCTTATTCAATATACTTCCATAAACACTCATTCCATTAAAATTTTGTACAATAGGTGTATTATTAAAGGATCCAACTTTCCAATCAATCCGATAGAATGGATCAGTGTCACGGTCTTTAATCTGCTGAATAACCTGCCGCTGTTCTTCTCCATTATAATCTTCACTTTGCAAATGATTTTTTGAGACTTCATCTACTTTTCCCGGTACGGAAAGCCCGTATTGGAAAACATTTGCGAAAACAATAGGAAGGATTAAAAGTCCGGTGTACAACAGAATAAAACGTACTCGATTTACCCTCCATATAAACAGGAAAAGAAAAAGTATCGTAATAGCCGTCATAGTTAATACTGCAATGCTTAGTTCAGAAGTGATGCTTATTTTTTTATCCAGAAAAACAGTGAAAAGATAAACAATAGTTACAACAGTGCTTGCCATAGTCAATTGCCTTTTACTAATTTCAGCTATAAATTTTAAGCCGAAAGCTACACAGCCACCTATTGTAAAGGAAAGCAGATATTCCCAACGATATTGAGGTGCAGAAAATCCATTAAATGCACTGGCTACGAGTGGGGTGAAGTGAAGAAGTATAAATATAATGCTCAACGCTGCAAACAGACGAAAGGTCCGGTTCTTATATAACGAAAATATGAAAAGTAAAATTAAAAAAAGGGCAGGGATAATTAGGAATCGGCTGTTAAATAAAATGTTATCCCAATTAAATAAAGGAACATGCTGGCTATATGGTGGTCGATGATTATTTAAATAACCATAAACAGCAGGAACAAAAGAAATCGCACTGATTCCAAGGCCTAGTGTCCCGCTGATAAAGTACATTTTTAATTGTTTCAGTCGGTGCGTTTCATTCTCATCCAAATGAATTATCCAACGAAAAATGATATAAATCAGGATGAAGATTAAGTTAACATACGCAAAGTAAAAATTGTTAAAGAGAGTGACTGCAACAGCAACAATGAACCAGCCCCCTCGTGCTTCACGAATGATCTTTTCCACAGCAAATACAAGTAACGGAACCCACAGCATTGCATCCGCAAAAAATTCCCAATAGGTTACATGGCGAAAATAGATGGCGGATAATCCATAGATAGCAGCTCCGGTAAAAGCAGGCATCCAATTGCATTTCATATAACGAAATACGCAGGATGTTATCGTAATAATAATCGCCAGCCGGCCTATGCTGACAAATACTGCCGCATTCGCCCAAAATAATGTATCGGCGGGGCCAATTAACTGTACAGATTGTAATAAATAAACAAAGGCTGTCGTTAACATAAACATAAATGACGTTGAAAAGTAAAACGCCAATTGACTGTAGGTACCGCCACCTAAACCAAATTGATAGGAATAAAAGAAGTTTCCAGTGGTATATTGCTCATACAAAAGCTTTTTAAATGTAACCATTTGCTGTAATCCATCATTCGGCCCTACCATATATCTATCTTGAAACCACTCTGTTATAAAAAAAAGATGTCCCAGCGTAGCAACGACAAGGCTGCAGATTATAAGGGAAATTAGACTGCGTTTTTTTTGCATATGTATTCTCCGTTATTTCTTTAGAATTTTTCCCGTAATCAAAAATGTGAGAGGGACGGTGATAAATAAGGACACGATCGGAGCAATCGTACTATCAATAAAAAAATACTCAACAAATAAATAAATTAGTACGGATGAAACACTGATATTAAAAAGCTGTGTTAGCGGAAATTGCAGGAATTTTTTTAAAGACGGCTTTACTTGAAATGTGAAGTAGGAACTAAGAAAAAAGGAAACAATTAAACTAATGGCAAACCCAATAATGTGGGAAGCCATATAGTTAATTCCAAGCACTAAATTAAATATCAAGTAAATGCCATAGTAATTTAGGGTGTTAATGATCCCCACTATTATAAATCTTATAAACTCTAGCCTGATTACGTTCACGATTTTCTCCTTTTAAAATATTTGTTTCCTGTATTAAATAATGGGGGCGTTTTTTTGTTTCATAATAAATCCTTCCAATGTACTCGCCAATTACACCAAGGCAGAGTAATTGAACACCTCCCAGAAAAAGAACGGCTGATATTATGGTGAAGTATCCGGGTTCCGTAATACCATTAGTCATAATAAAAAGTAAGTTAATAAAAATATAAATGAGAGACAGGAGTAAAATAAGAGCACCAGTATAAAAACAAATTCTTAGTGGCCTATTGTTAAAAGAAATGACCCCGTCAATACCATAATTCAATAGCTTGGAGAGTGACCATTTAGGCTTTTCGTTTTGTCGGGCTACATTTTCATAATAAATCGTTTTTTGATTTAATCCGATCCAAGAAAATAATCCTTTTGAAAAACGGTTGCCTTCATTTAAAAGCAGAAGTGCTTCGACTGCATTTCTGCTTAACAACCTAAAGTCTCCTGCTCCATCTTTTAGTTCAACTTCTACGACTTTGTTAGCAATACAATAATAGAGAGAGGAAAGGTATGACCGTATTCGGCTATCTCCCTTTCGATTGCGCTGGGCGATGACTTGATGGAACCCTTCCTCATATCCTTGTATGAATGGTTTGATTAAGGAACAGGGGTGCTGCAAATCAGCGTCCATGATAATTACGGCTTCCCCTTTAACATGCTGAAAGCCTGCAAGAAGTGCGACTTCTTTGCCAAAATTTCTTGTAAAAGCGATATATTTCACATTTGGATCGATTAATTCCAGCTGTTTAATACGATTTAATGTGTCATCTGTACTTCCATCATTAATAAAAAGAAGTTCATATTGATAATCGATGCTGGCGAATTCATTAGCAATTGCCTGATAAAGAGGCTCAATGTTACTTGCTTCATTATAAGATGGAATGATAATTGAAATGAGTTGGGAATTCATAGATGCACCTGCTTTTATTGTGTAGCATTTTAAAGCTTAGTATGAACCACATTTGAATAATTATTATTTGATGGGGGGACGGAGGGTCAGGAACACCGTCCCGGCGGTATTGGGGCGAGGGACCTGACCCTCTGTCTCACCCTCTGTCTCGGCAGGTAAGAAAGTATAAATCCTTTCTTACTGCATAAGTGCAACTAAGGTAATTCGCCCAAAGGCTTGCACTCCAGAGTATAAGGGGTTCTAAGAAGGCAAAATACGCTTTCATAAGAATCCCTTTAACGAATGCCAAGTTTTCTAACCGTTCCTGGAATTAATATTAGCCTTGTAATCTTTCAGCGTATATAATTGAATTAGACTTTAAAGGGGAGGTTATTTTATGACAGAACAGAATAATGGTTTACCACCAAAAACATGTACAATAGATAAACTGGTAACAATTGATGCAGATATAGAAAAGGTAATGAACGGCAAAAAAACCGCAACCCGCCGAAATGGGCGCTATGCAGATATTGGTGAGGTCATGACACTTAAAGGCCAGAAGTTTATTGTAAGGAATGTCTATGAACAAAAACTTGGGGAAATAACAGATAAAGATGCAATGCAGGAAGGCTATCAAAATGCGGGCGGATATAAGAACGCTATTCTATCTATACATCCCGGTATGAAATGGGAACCCGAAATGAAAGTTTGGGCTCATGAGTACGAATTAGCTGAGTAGAGGGAGGGGAAGGGACAGCCTCCGTCAGCGGGACGATGAACCTGTC
>NZ_JAGGKK010000039.1 GCF_017873675.1 Virgibacillus litoralis
AAAAGAGTAATAACGTTGAATAAATCGTTGTCATCTCATGCAAAGCCTATTATTAGATGGCGATACTTTGCGTGAGGTGGTATTAGCTAAAAATATTATCGCCTAATAAATATCATATCATTTCTAATATATGGCTTTGCACCTTATTACTATTCATAATTAAAAATAAGGGGCTGTCAGAGAAATGAAATATGCAAATGCAAACTCGGTTATACCTGAAGAACTGCTTGTAGAACTTCAAAACTACATTCAAGGTGAAATAATCTATATCCCGAAAACTAAAAATAATTACGAAAAATGGGGTACACGTTCCGGTGGTAGAAAAATAATTGATGATAGAAACCATGGTATTAGGAAAGATTTTAAAAATGGAAAGCCAATCAGCCAATTAGCTGAGGAACAATATCTCTCAATCGAAACCATTAAAAAAATTGCTTACTCAAAAAAGTAGGTGCAAGCACTAATTACCGTAAAGTAAAAGGTAATTAGTGCTTTTTATGGTGAGTTTGATTTTTAATTATTTTCTCTATTTATTAAAACTACGGAAATGCTATATAGTAAACGTATAATGACTATTATTAGCATTAAATAAGATGGTGCTACAGGATTTTAGCAATACTTACAAGGAGGAACTACTATGAAGAAAATGGAGCAAAAACAAGAAATTAAATTCCTTGAGGGTGAGAGAGTATATTTAAGACCAGTTGAAAGTGAGGATTTAGAAATTTTTTATGTTAAATCTCTGTGGGACAAAGAGGGAAGAAGATTAACAGGAACCCAAACGGTATTCAGTCGTTTAGGTGTTCAAAGTTGGTTTGAAAATATATCGACAGACAGTAGCAGAATAGACCTAATAATATGCTTGCAAGAGAATAACCAACCCATTGGGGACATAGCAATGTTAGATATTGATCATCAAAATAGGAACTCTGTTGTTCGTATTTCAATCTTTGAACAGGAATTTTGGGGGAATGGTTATGGAACTGAAGCGATGTCAAACCTATTAGAATTTGGGTTTGAAATACTAAATTTACATAGAATAGGTTTGGATGTCTATTCATTTAACAAAAGAGGGATTAAATCTTATGAGAAATTAGGATTTAAGCAAGAAGGAATAATCAGAGATGAACTTTTTTATAATGGAGAATACCATGATTCCGTCATTATGGGTTTACTAAAAGATGAATTCGTAAAGTATAAATAAAATTAGGTATGTTCTTGTTCAACTAAATAATGCTTTAATTTAATAAGCAGATACGCTTTTTTCACTAACATGAGCAGGTTGGTGGAATAAGAAGGGTAACAAGAAATGGCAACAAAAACTGGTTGCCATTTCTGTATGTTCAATTAAATTATATCATATATTTTCACGAATTATCAGTCTTTATTTTTTTCCATTTTATTAGTAGTTTTGTACATACAAATAGAATGGAGGTAGATTAATGATTGATTATAGAATCAAAACAAAAGACAACTTTAATGAAAAAGTTGGGGAACTTGTAAGTATGCTTGAACATTCAAGGGAAGTTACGTTGAGTGAAATCTCTAATTTAAACCAAATCGAATTAGATTATTTAGAAAATGAAAGTTCAAATTCAATTGGTTCACTTTTATCGCATATTGCGTCAATTGAATATGTTCATCAGGTTATCTCGTTTGAAAATAGAGATTTAACAAAAGATGAATACTTGAAGTGGGGAACAGCTTTGGAATTGGGCGATAAGGCAAGAGAAGTGATTAGGAATCATTCTATTGATTATTATTTAGATGAATTATCACAAGTTAGAGAAAATACACTAACATATTTGAAATCGTTTAAAGATATTTGGTTATTTGAAGAGAATAAATGGGGTAATGGTGTTTCTTATAATAATTACTATTTATGGTTTCACGTTATGGAGGACGAAATCAACCATCGTGGGCAAATTAGAACAATTAAGAGACTGTTGGGAAATAGGTGAATCTTGTTGAACTAATGGGTGCGTTAGTTGAAGAAGAAAATAATTGTCCAATAATAAAGGAGCTTGTTAAATCAAGCTCCTTTTCTTGTGAATAATAATGCGACTTTTTTGTGATTTTGGTTGTGATTTCCTTTGCGATTTGCTATGAGATTTAGCTTGGCGCACCTCATAATGGAACCCGTTAACCTTAGGAGGTACTCTTTTTTTATGGTATAAGAAATTATAAAATTTAAGTGCAGTGGATAACTGGACTTCTGAATCAGCGACGTCCAGCTCCGACGTACAGGACGTACTAGTGCCGGTGACGCCACAGGACGTGGCGTTCTCACCGGCCAGCGCCTAGCGCCTAGTGGACTTTCCCTCCCCGTGTCTACGATAAGAAATTAAGGATGTTCGACTAAAACCACCACATCCTGTGGCAACGTCGAACTTACCCCACGTCCTGTAGGGCAACTTACGCTCTTCGTGTATCCTTTTCGCTTTCCAAGCATAAGATTCATCTTGACTTTCGCCATCATTGGCGATAAGTCAAGTTCATCTAATCTCAGGGAAAAGGAAGATCGACTAAGACCGCCGCTTTGCGCGGCAACGTCGACCCACCCGCAGCGCTGAGCACAGTCCATACGGCGCTGAACAGGCGCTTGCGCTTTTGTTCTTAGGAGGTAAGAACGATTTGTGGCATTTAGATAACCGGGGTGAAATGGACTCACACTTTACAAGGGCGTACATTTCAAGTAAAATTGCATGAAAAATTGTATTATTCATAAAATTATATAAGTTCTTTTCCTGTCCATGTTCAGTCGAACGATAAGGAGGTAACTATGTCTAAAGATATACTAATATGCAGATGTGAAGAAGTTATGTTAAGTGAACTGAAAGCGGGCATAAATGAAGGATTAACAACAGCGAAGGCATTAAAACTGAAAACACGAGCTGGTATGGGGATATGTCAGGGAAAAACGTGCCGTCCGCTCATCGAACAGATTGTTGCTCACTATACTGACAAGGAAATACCAGATGGTTCGGGCTTAACCTTTACTTATCCTGTACGACCTATAAGTCTGATTGAACTAGCCGGTGAGAGAAAGGGTGTTGAATGATGCGAATTACGGACCATCCGATTCTCGAAGATTTGGAAAAGAGACCGGTTACGATTACATTCAATGGGATGGATTACCAAGCATATGAAGGAGAGTCGATTGCGGCTGCGTTACTTGCTAATCATATTCGTGTGCTGAGGTATTCAGAAAAAAACAGAGAGCCACGCGGTATATACTGTGGAATCGGTCACTGTTATGAATGCCGTGTAACGGTTGACGGAAAACGAAGCGTGCGAGCATGCATTACAAAAGTACGGGATCAGATGTGTATCAAATCGCAGGATGGGGATGACTCATGAAGTATGATCTGATTGTTATTGGTGCAGGTCCTGCAGGAATGAGCGCAGCAATCAAAGCTGCGTCATACGGTGCAAAGGTAGCGGTAATTGATGAAAATCCATCTGCAGGGGGCAAATTACTTGGCCAGCTGCATAAAGAACCAAAAAGTGGTTGGTGGCATGGCAGAAAAATTGCCCGGGAAATGGAAACAAATTTGCGTCAGACAGGGGTTACATGTTTTCAGGGGAAAGAGGTGTGGGGAATCTACCCACGCTGGAAGGTGATAATGAACAACGGAGAAGAACTTCAATCGGAAAATGTTTTAATTGCATCAGGAGCCACTGAAAAAGCAATCCCAGTTCCGGGATGGACCTTGCCGGGAGCAATGGCAGTCGGGGCTGCACAGACTCTAACAAACTACCATCGTGTAAAGCCTGGCAATAAAGTGGCGGTTATCGGTGTGGATCCACTTTCCTTATCAGTAGCACATCAATTGAAAATAGCTGGGGTTCATGTGGTGGGAATATTTCTTCCGCCCAACAATGAATTTTCGAAAGACAGGTCGACACCTAGCCAGATGATCAGTTATTTATCCAGTATGGCTCACGCAGCACCTAACATATTCCTCAAGTTTGCCGGAAATATGGCAAAATATCCATTCGTTCAACAAGTCGGAGCTAAATTTTATCCGCGGTTTGGAATCATAATTTGGGGAACTCCTTTTTATTTAAGAAAAACAGTATTGGAAATTGGCGGTGCTGAACAGGTTGAGCATATCAAGGTAGCCCCAGTAAGTCAGGAAGGTATTCCTAATGAGGATCGTGTCAAGACAGTTGATGTGGATTGTGTGTGTATTTCAGGAGGTCTGTATCCACTCATGGAACTAGCAGGTGCAGCTGGGTGTGAATCCGTGTATATCGAGGAACTAGGTGGTCATATTCCGTTGCATAGTCCGGAGATGGAAACAACACAGCCTGGAATCTTTGTAGCCGGTAATATTACCGGAATCGAAAGTGCAAAGGTTGCTATGGAACAGGGGAACCTTGCAGGAACAGTCGTTGCAGCAAAACTTGGACTTTTCAGCTACAAATTAATAGAAGAAGCACAGAAAAATGTAAAAGAGGCAAGAGAAAATGCAGTAATTACATTTCAGCAGAATATAGCAAAAGGCAGGGAAAAATCACAACAATCTTGGAAGGAATACGATTCTAAAGGGGTGAAGCTATATGCAGACAGCTGATGCTGTCGTAATTGGCGGAGGCGTGATTGGCACATCAATTGCTTACCGGTTGGCAGAGCACCGAAAAGTGGTTTTGATTGAAAAAGGTGAAATAGGGGCACAAACCTCTGGAGCTTGTGATAAGGCAATTTTCCTGCAATCAAAAAAACCTGGTTTTCCTATTAAACTAGCAAATGCTAGCAGAAGGATTTACGAGAATTTAGAAGATGAATTGGAAGCATCGATTGAATTCAAGAAAGATGGCGGGATGATCGTCATCGAAAAGGAATCACATTTACCCTTTATGAAGGATTTTATAAAAAAGCAAAACAAGGCAGGAATTGATGTGAAGCTGTTGGACAGGAAAGAATCACTTGCATGGCAGCCGAGTTTATCATCGCATATTGCTGGCTCTGCTTACAGCAAAGAGGATGCCGAGGTGAATCCACTTCTATTAAGCCAAGGATTCGCAGAGGCATCAAAGCGAAAGGGAGTGGAAATCCAAACACATACTGAAGTGACCGATATTGCCGTAAACCATGGGAAAGTAATAGGTGTACAAACAGATAAGGGATACATTGCAACGGAGCTTGTGGTTAATGCAGCAGGCCCTTTTGCTCCTAAAATAGCAGAAATGGCCGGAATTGGACTAACAATTATGCCAAGGCGTGGTGCAATTCTAATTTCGGAAAAAGTAAAACCATTAATTCATGGAAATATTTTATGTTCACAATATATTGCCGCCAAGCATCTGGAAGAAAGTAATTCAAATGATCCACCATATGGAATTGGGCTTTCGCTTGGGCAGACGGAAAGTGGAAATCTGCTGATCGGTGGAAGCAGGGAATTCAAGGGATTTGATAAAGCAGTTGAGCCTGAAGTTCTTTCTGCTATAGCCGCACATGCAAATCGTATTGCTCCAGCGTTAAAACAGATCCGAATTATCCGTACAATGGTGGGTTTCAGGCCTTTTACAGGTGATGGACTTCCGATTATTGATGAATCACGAGATGTAAAAGGGTTTATCATAGCTGCTGGTCATGAAGGGGATGGCATTGCACTTGCACCGATCACTGGAGTGCTGGTTGCTAGTTTAGCAGACAACAACTCAAACTATAAGGATTTGCTCGAACCATTACGAATGAACAGGATGCAAGCTGTTTAGTTATTAGATTAAGGCTGTTTTTTTAAAGGTTATTGCTTTTTTCTAATTTTTCAGTATTGTGTCGCCGTTTACATCAATAGCAACAATCCTTAAAAAAACAGCCGAAACAAGGGGTTGGGAATGTATGATTGAAATTATTGTACCGCTGGCGTTACTGTTTATCATTGCATTGGTGAAACAAATACCAAAGATTGGAGGAGATATACGGGTTGCGCTGCTCGTAGCTGCTGTATCATCCGCAATTATTTCAGGATTAAACCTTGGGGAAACAGCACTTGCATTCGTGGATGGAATTGATCGACTGTCCTGGGTTATCATGCTGTCGTTGTTTGGCAGTCTTTATGCTGAATCTCAAGCCAAATTAGGTGCTATTGATACAACATTGAACAGTCTCCGCGCAGCATTCGGGAACTCACCTAAGGGTTTAATAGTCGCCATATTTATAACACTTATTCTAGCCGGTTCGCTGCTTGGGGACGCAATAGCGGCAGCAACAGTCATTGGGTTTCTTGTTATCAATTCATTAACAGAATTAAAATTGAAGCCGGAACAAATTGGTATGATTATTTTGCTTGGTGCTTCCATCGGATCCATTATGCCGCCAATTACACAAGGTGTATTTCTTTCTGCTTCATTGGTAGGGGTTGATCCAAGTCCGGTAATAAAGATTGCTTACGTAACCGTGACAATCGGTGCGATATTGGCCATCTTGGAATCATTTCGATTTGTCCGTGGGAAAAAGATGCCAAAGGAATTAATTCCGGAACAGAAGGTTATCCAAATTTTAAAAGAACGATGGAAGACGTTGATACCACTGCTCGTTTTAATCGCTATTGTACTGGCCAATACGTTATTTGACTATAATATTTTTACCGAAATTTCTATATTTGCTTTTATTCTGGAGCCTTTAAAAGAAATAAGAATTGTGCAGGGCATTACCTTTCAGGTTGTGAGTGCAATTATTATTGCTTTTCTGGTCAGCTTTTTATTCCCTGCTGTCAGAAAAGATACCAAAGGGGTCTTTAAAAATGGCTTAGGTAAAGTAAATCAGACTGTCCAAATACAGATTTGTGCAGGGGTCATGGTTGGTGTTTTTTACGCGTCTGGCTTAATAGATAAGGTTGCACTTATGACGGAAGGACTGGGTTCATCAATGGTGAAATTGGGCGGGGCCCTGTCGATGGTAGTTGTCGGTATGCTAACCGGATCACAAACAACTTCTCAATCTGTTATTGTTACATTTCTTGGTCCCATCCTTGAAAAAATGGAGGTAGCCCCTGAACTGATTGCTTTAGGTGCATCCCATATAGCAGCAGCGGGTCAGAATATGCCACCTGTAGGTCTAACAGCGTTTGTTATCTGTGGTTTGATAGGCGGGATTTTAAATACGAAAGTAGATCCGTTAAAGGTAATGATGCTGGCATTACCGAACTCGCTATATTTCTTACTCATCGGATTGATCGTGTGGTTCATCTAAAATGAAGACCGCAAAATTGGGGATTTTGATGCTGGATACCGATTTTTACCGGCCAAAGGGGGATATAGGGAATCCAGATACCTTTCCTTTTCCTGTTGAATATAGAGTAGTAGAAAAAGCAACTATCGACCGTGTAGTTAAAAAGGGAGATGCTGCATTGATTGAACCTTTTATTGAATCAGCAAGGTATTTAGAGGAAACAGGCGTTAAAGCAATAACCACAAGCTGTGGCTTCCTTTCCATCTTTCAACAGGAAATCCAAAATCAGTTAAAAGTTCCTTTCTTTGCATCAAGCTTAATCCAAATTCCGATGCTTCATACGGTTACAGGTGGAAGAATAGGAATTCTTACTGCAAGAAAAGCGAGTTTGGACAAACAGCATTTGGAAGGTGCGAGAGCTGCTGACATTCCAATCGCGATTGAGGGTATGGATGACAGAGCAGCATTTACTGCCGCAATTGTAGATGAAACACATGCACTGGACATGGAAAAAGTATCCCTGGAAATGAAAGAAGCAGTTCGTATGCTCATAAGTAATTACCCGGATATAACTGCTATTGTACTTGAGTGTACCAATATGCCGCCGTATAAACGTGCCATACGTGAAGTGACAGATCTACCAGTTTTTGATATTACGACTTTGATAAACTATGTGGTAAAAGAATTGTGAATTCTGCAATCACACGTACCTGTCTCCTTGGATAATTCATCTAAGGTGACAGGTACTTATTCTTTCGATAATCATTCAATTTAAATTTAAATAATTCCCTCTTTATAATATTTTTGTTAAACTCATTCAACATGATGTTTTTTATATTCGCTTTACTGGATTACTTCCGTGTGGGTTATTTATGATATCTATAAAGCTATTAATAGGGAGGGGGAATTGAGAAATGAGTGCGATTGCTGAACAAGCGACTGAAGAATATACGTTATCCAAATCAGAGAAAAAGAAAATAATCTTCCTAATGTGCTCTGTTTTATTATTTTCTGTTATGAACGGAACAATGTTTATGATCGCTGTACCTGATATTGCAGGATCCTTTTCTCTTTTACCCTCACAGGTAAGCTGGGTTGTAACGGGGTATATCATTTTGTATGCAATTGGTGCGTTGATGTATGGAAAATTAGCTGATATTTATCCGTTGAAACTGTTATTAACGATTGGATTGAGCTTATTTGCGGCCGGTTCGGTTTTTGGCTTTTTTGCACCAACATTCCTAATGGTTGTCATTGCGCGTTTGATTCAAGCGATGGGGGCATCTTCCATTCTTGCATTGGCATTCATTGTGCCATCACGATATTTCTGGGATGAAAGAGGCAGAGTACTAGGAATTGTTTCAAGTACAATGGCATTTGCCTCCGGCGTCGGGCCAGTGATTGGTGGTTTTGTTGCGGGTGCGTTGAACTGGCAATTTTTATTTTTAATTTCTGCGCTTGTAATGATTACCATACCTTTCTTCCAAATCTGGATTCCTAAAGAGGAAAAGAAGGAAGGTAAAGTTGATATTCTAGGGGCTGTATTTATTGCAGTAGCTGTTGCTGATCTTATCCTTTTTATTACGATGTTTGATTGGTGGTACATCGTCATTAGCATTGTATTCTTTGGTTTATTTGCGTGGAGAATATCCAAGACTGACATTCCATTTATTCGCCCGGATTTATTTAAAAACGCTCCATATCGAACAACGATTATTGCTGGTTTTTTTGCAATCATGACAATGATGGGTTTAATGTTTATCATGCCTCTTTTGTTAAGTGAGGTAAACGAATTGAATACGTTGCTTATAGGACTTACATTATTTCCAGGTGCCATGGTTGCTGCGTTTATGGGGAGATGGGCAGGGCTTTTAACTGATAGACGAGGTAGTAATCAAGTAGTCTTTATTGCTTTTGCGCTAATGATTACTGGATTCTTGCTAATATCCACTTTTACGGGAGGACCTGCTTGGCTTATCAGTACCGTGCTAATCATAACCTTTATCGCTTTTCCGTTTATCCAGACCTCTACAGCTAATCTGATTTCGACTGTTCTCCCGCGGAATGAGATTGGAGTCGGAATGGGGATTTATAATTTAGTTAATTTTATGTCTGGTGCCTTCGGTGGGGCAATTATCGGAAAAATACTAGACTATGATAATGATATAAAATTAAACCCATTTTCAATTGCACAGGATAACGAGATTGTTTACAGTAATGTATTTGTCGGGTTTGTCGTGCTGACGATCTTGAATGGATGTTTCTTTTATATGTCGTTTAGAAGGAAGTAGTATGAAATCTAGCGGGGGCAGTTTTGGGAAAGAAATTCAATGTCCTTCTTCAACTAAAGTCACCCGCTAGCATTCTCGTATTTATTGACTAGGCTTTGCCCACTGATTTGGCGGATCCTCATTCCGTTATTTCATTAAAAACGCCTATTTTAATCGTGTTATGTAATCCTCATTCCGCTGATATGAACAAAACTGTCAAGTCCCAAGCTGTTTTTCCCTTTTTTGGGTATACTTAATACAAGAAGCC
>NZ_JAGGKK010000040.1 GCF_017873675.1 Virgibacillus litoralis
TTATGGTTTTTTGTAGTGAAAATTACCATTATTCATAATCTTGACATAATATTTATTACTTGACTTTTCCTTGAAAATTTAATGCAACGCTAGTGTAATTTCCTATACCATTAAATAGCAGGCCTGTCTATGAAAAGAGAAAGGCCTGCTTTATTTTTCGGCTGCACCAGCCTTATTAAGTTGAATATCCAGCGGTTTAATTCCTGCCTCTTCCCAGGCTTTCATAAGCTTCTGAGCTTGTTCTTTAGATGGCAGAAATGCGATCCCACAGTCACCGCCACCTGCTCCAGATGGTTTACCTGCCCCACCATGCTGTTCAGCCAGATCACACAACTTTTGCAGCAATGGGGTTTCTATGTCTGCATTAGCGTGCTTTCCAACAGTAGCTAACGCGCGTCTGTTCCGCTTCGTACCCTCAATAATAAGCGCAGTATCCTCCTCAGTAACTCCTTTGATAAAGGTGCTGACTGCCTCATTACTGTCAGCAAGAAATTGTTCGTATAATGTAATATTCTCTGTTTTAAGGCGTTTGATTTTATCAATTAATTTCCCAGTCGATGCAGGGGTTCCTGTCCAACCAATACACATGTATGCATTGTCTGGCAATTTAATTGGCTTAAGAGATAAATACTGCCAATCCTTTTCAACTAATTCACTTATCGTGTCTGCCTTTTCATATTCGTACTGCAGCCATTCTGCTTGAAATGAGGCATATTGTAAGAAACCACCATAGGATGATGCAGCAACATCAGCACCTGAACCACTTCCTTGTGTTTTTACATGCGAAATAGCCGCTAACTTAAAAATCAATTTAGCGGATGGTTCTTTTGGGAGGTATTTTTTTAAAATGGTGGCAACCACAGATGTAACGACAGCGGCGCTAGAACCTAATCCATATTTACGACCGGATTCGTCATCAAGTTCACTGCGGATTTCTAAATGAAAATTAGCTAAAGAGACGTTCTTTTCTTTTAAATATGTATATACGACTGACATAGCATCTTCAACAAACTTTACACGCTTGTCAGCTGTCTTTATGTTGACCTTCTTTTCATTATAGGTCCATTCGAGGTTAGCTAAATCAAAGTTTAGCAAAGAAAGACGGTTTTCATCCTGTTGTGTTAATGACACATAAACAAAACGATCAACCGCCATCACGACTAAGTTTTGATAAGCTTCAAGTACTGCAAATTCTCCTGCTATCATTAATTTGCCGGGGACTTTAAGGCTCAATGGTGTAGATGGCAATACGGTTCAACTCCTTAGAAAACTTAGCTTTCGTTAAAGGGATTCTTATGAAAGCGTATTTTGCTTTCTTAGAACCCCTTATACTCTGGAGTGCAAGCCTTAATGGCGGAAGTCTTGTTGCACTTATGCAGTAAGAAAGGATTTATACTTTCCTTAACTGCTAAATATAGGATACTCCTTGACCTGCGCGACTTGCAATAACGTCATCTACCCCAGGTATTTCACGGAGCGTACTTTGTATCGTTTCTTCGTTTTCTGGCAGGTAAAGAACTTTTACATTTGGACCAGCATCAATCGTAAAGTATGCTAAAACGCCGTTGTCACGCAGTTCCTGAACAGTTTGCATTACTGCCAGCGTCGTGTCATGCCAATACGTAAAAGGGGGATTGGCAGCCAAAGTAGTGGCATGCATTCTAAGACAATTTGCCTCAGCTATCTCTCCTACTCTCGCAAAGTCCCTATTCTTTATACCCTCTTTAATATTACTGAGATCATCTGGAATACTCTCAACCCAGCTGGAATAATAAGCAGACGTATCGACTGTCCGCTTCATACCTTCCCGGCTCAAAACCTTCTTAGCTGAAGAAGATAAAACGACTGCTGCGACACGAATATCCCAATGATTTGCAGGTGCTACCTGAATAGCATAAGAATCGGATCCATCAGACATGTCTCCTTTTTCCCATTCTACAAAACCACCGTAAATTGATCTGCAGGCTGACCCGGATCCTTGTCTGGTTAAGATAGAAAGCTCCTCATCGCTTACCTTAAGTCCAAGCGATTTGGCAGCAGCTGTTGCTAATGCAGCAAACCCTGATGCTGAAGATGCAAATCCAGCAGCTGTTGGAACATAATTAGTAGAATGAACTTCTGCAAAGAAATTAGGTTTTCCTGCATATTCCCTAATTAGGTCAAGAAATGATGTGACACGTTCATATTCCACACCACTTACAGGTTGATTATTCAGAAAAAAACTGTCCTCTGTTAAAGATTCTCTAAAATCAACAGTAGTCGTTGTATAAAATCCATCTAACGTCAATGAGAGGCTATTATTCATCGGAAGTATTAACGATTCGTCCCGTTTGCCCCAGTATTTAATTAAGGCAATATTTGTATGTGCTTTGGCTGATGCCTTCATTGTATATCCCCTCTGTATCGCAGTTATCTTACTGCATATATGCAACTAAGGCTTGGTAATAAGCCACGTTTTCTAATGTTGATGCTTATTCAGGCTTCTTTCTTAAAACAAAAGGCCATACCGTGTGTGCGCCGAATTTCTTCAGCTTTTCAGATAACTGTCTGGAGTGTACTTCATTACGTGCTAAGGCAATAATACAACCGCCATTTCCGCCTCCAGTTAATTTAGCACCTAAGGCTCCTTCCTGCCTTGCAAAGTAGATTAACCTGTTTAGGCCTGCATCGCTTACACCTAGAGCTTCCAGTTCCTTTTGTGCTTCATTTAACATCTGTCCTAATAAATGCTTGCTCGCACTCTCAAGTGCATGCCTTGCACGGTGCGTAATTTCACCTATACGGTCAAGCTTAGCCTGTATTCTTCTTGGAGCTGATTTGAACAGGTTCGCAACTGACTCAACAGCTAAGCGTGTATCACCCATTCTGCCTGAATCGGCAACAATGAAATGAAAATCACCTTTAGGTTCGATAAAATCAGAAGGCAGTTCCTTCTCAAACCAGACTGGAAAATCCGAAGTAATTGTTAGCGTATCAATACCACTAGGAACACCATGAGCATAGGTTTCTGAAATGTTAGCTAAGGTCAGAAGTTCATCTTCTGAATAGTCCTGATTGTTATAGGCAAATAATGATCGAACAACAGCAATAGCCACTGAAGCACTTGACCCTAGCCCTTTTCCGGGTGGTATGGATGATTTAATCCGTATCAAAAGATCCTCACATGGTAACTGAAGATAATTTAAGGTTGCCTTAATACAATTTGCTAGCCCCTCCAGCGACTCTGGAGCAGATTCTAGAGGACCGTGGTAAAAAGTACTATCAATCTTTACCGAGCCTGGAACATAATCAATTACTGATTCCACCCCTACTAACGGGAAAGGAAGCGCAATAGCAGGTTGCCCGTGTACAACTGCATGTTCCCCGATTAAGATCAATTTACTATGAGCTATACCTATAGCTGTTTGTTCTGAAGTTGTTGCTTTTTCTGCACTCATTTTATATATTCTTCCACCATTTCTTTAGCTTTTCCAACACGGATTTCTTTTTCGTCAACTAATCGTTCAGCAATGATATCAATCATCTCCCCTGTAGCTCCTGCTGCTATGGCAACAGAACGAGAATGTAAAGCCATATGACCTTTCTGAATGCCATCGGTTGCTAAGGCTTTAAGTGCACCAAGGTTTTGTGCAAGTCCAACAGAAACTATAACTTGAGCAAGCTCCTGCGCTGAATCAACGTCTAAGATTTTATATGCAAGTTTAGAAATTGGGTGAACATGGGTCGAACCGCCTACAGTCCCGACAGACATAGGGAGTTCTAATTCACCAACTAAATTCCCATCTTCATCCTTCGACCATTCTGTCATCGAACTATATTTCCCAAATCTCGCTGCGTGTGCGTGGGCGCCTGCTTCAACAGCACGCCAGTCATTACCAGTTGCAATTACGATGGGATCAATTCCATTCATTATCCCTTTATTATGGGTAACAGCGCGGTAGGGGTCAGATGCGGCAAACTCATAGGCATGAATAACTCCATCACGCACTTCTTCACCTGTATAACTGCCTGTTTGTAATAATTCAGGCGGTATGACACAACGCGCACGTGCAAGACAACGATCTGGATAATTAGAAAGGATTCGTAAATATACTTTCCCTTCCGTGATGGTCTCAACTGTCGGAGCGAGTGACTCAACCATTGTATTAATAATATTTGCTCCCATTGCGTCACAGGTATTTATATAAACGTGAAGGATAAGCATTTGGCCATATTTTGAGTCTGATTCTTCATTTAATACTCTAACTTCTAGATCCTCTGCACCGCCGCCCCTAGCTACTAAACTTGGGTATGCAGCATTAGCATCAGCAATCAATGCATCTTTTTCCTTTAAAACAGCCTCTTTTGCTGCCTTAAAATCCGGACAGCCTACTACTTGAATTTGACCAATCATAACGCGATCTGTCGCCTCTGTAGTAAATCCGCCAGCATTTCTTACAGTTTTTGCAATGTAGCTTGCTGAAGCAACAACAGATGGTTCTTCAATTGCCATTGGTATTACATATTCTTTCCCATTAATTAAAAAATTCAATCCTAATCCTAATGGAAGCGGAAAAGTCCCAACTACGTTTTCTATCATTTTATCCGCCGTGTCAGTTGGAAGAGGTTCGTTAGAAAACAAATAACCTTTTTCTTCATCAGTGAACGTATCCATCGTAGTCAACAATTGTCTGCGTTCCTCAACAGTCATATTGTAAAAACCAGGAAATCTAGAAGTTTTCATACCATCTCATCCTTTTAACTAGCATAATTTATATATGTCAAATTGTTCATTTTTAGTTAATGAATAAATTACTGTATCTATTATGTAAAAAAACAGTACAAAATGCAAATAAACAAGGTTGTTGGGTAATCATAACGACCTTGTTTATCTGCTATTATAATATGTGTTATGTATTTACGCTAGTGTTTTTTCATATAAATTGATGAGCCATGGAGGATTCGAACCTCCGACCCTCTGATTAAAAGTCAGATGCTCTGCCAGCTGAGCTAATGGCTCATGTCATAAAGTATTGCTAAATTTGGTATGAGCGTCCATTATTGTTTGTTGTGTTGTCAAAAAAATATCACAAAAATAAAAAAAGGCTGGGCTACCAGGATTCGAACCTAGGATCACGGGATCAAAACCCGATGCCTTACCGCTTGGCTATAGCCCAATTAAATATATATTATGGTGGAGGGGGAGAGATTCGAACTCCCGAACCCTGAGGGAGCGGATTTACAGTCCGCCGCGTTTAGCCACTTCGCTACCCCTCCATATTTTAACTACATTTCTATAAATTATACATAAAAAATGGTGCCGGCCAGAGGAATTGAACCCCCAACCTACTGATTACAAGTCAGTTGCTCTGCCAATTGAGCTAGACCGGCATATATTTAGATAGTGTTAACGTTCTTTATGTGCTCCCCAGTTTGTGGGCTCGTCGTGTTGCATGTCTTTTCGGCGACGCCGCACTCCTCGCAAACCTGCACATGGCAGTTTACTCGGTGAAGCTAACGGCTTGCTCTGCCAATTGAGCTAGACCGGCATATTTAATGGTGGAGGATGCAGGGCTCGAACCTGCGACCCCCTGCTTGTAAGGCAGGTGCTCTCCCAGCTGAGCTAATCCTCCTATGTACTAGGTTACTGACTATCCAAGAAATTAATGGTGACCCGTACGGGATTCGAACCCGTGTTACCGCCGTGAAAGGGCGGTGTCTTAACCACTTGACCAACGGGCCTTACAATGGTTTTATGTAAGAAAGTATCAATACTTTTCTTACCTGCTAAAAAAAGCTTATCTTAAACCGACGAATTTTATTATATACAGATTGAGCATCTTTGTAAAGGGAAAATAAGAAATTTTTATTTTCAAATACTTTTGATAAACATATAATGTAATTATAGATATCAATTTGGGGGTATTTCATGTGGAACTGGTTAAGTTTGGGTGGTAAACCATTTATTACATTTGGCACTAGTCACATTATTATGCTGCTTATATATTTCATAGGAATCGTAATATTTATTTTATTTCTTAAAAAAATCTTAACTGATACATCATTATACAATATAGTACGTTGGAGCTTATTTGGCCTATTAATCTTATCAGAAGTATCCTATCAAACATGGACAGCTGTAAATGGAATATGGAGCTTGCGTGAGCACACACCATTACATCTTTGCGGAATTGCAGGTATAACAGGTGCAATTGCATTAGTTACTCACAATAGAAAACTTATACAAGTTACTTTTTTTATTGGTCTTATTCCTGCTTTACTGGCACTAATTACCCCAGAGCTTCCATATGATGTTCCACACTATCGATTTTGGAAGTTTTTTATACATCATACTGCCATCTCATGGACAAGTATTTTTCTTGTAGCAACAAGTTCCTTAAAAATCCATATTAAATCATTACTGGAAACCTTTGGATACCTATTATTGTATGCTATTATAATAGGCTTCATTATTAATCCATTTTTAGACTCCAATTACCTGTACCTTTCCCATACACCTACAGCTACCACACCACTTGATGTGCTTGGCAGTGGCATTTGGTATTATGTGAATTTATGTGGTTTAGCCTTTACTGTCTTCTTTATCCAACTACAGATCTACAAACTAATTAGACGTAAAAAATCAACACTCAAATAGCTTTGTGTGTTGATTTTTCAGTTAGGAATACATAATAGCTACTACCCAAACAATTACAATTACCGGTAATGAGGTATACAAAGATTGCCAAATTTTCATATTATGTTTCTTGATTAAAAAATACGCCACAAGTACTTCAGCTATAGTTACTGCAATTGCTAATATTATAAGCAATGATAAACCAGTTCCCATTTTAAAACCACCTATCTAATTATTCAATATAACAATTATATACAATATAAGAAAACTTGACTTATCTACCAAGCCTTAGTTGCAATTGCAAAGAACAAAAGCACTAGTACATCCTGTACGGGGGGCTAGTCGCAGCTAATTAAGAAGCCCAGTTATCCATAGCAAATCTAAAGTTTCCTAACAATGAAAAAGCGTTTAAACCTTATCGAGGATTTAAACGCTTCTATCTAAGAGCTTCCAAGCGGACTTGAACCGCTGACCCCCACCTTACCATGGTGGTGCTCTACCGGCTGAGCTATGGAAGCATTAAAATGGCTCCACAGGTAGGAATCGAACCTACGACCGATCGGTTAACAGCCGATTGCTCTACCGCTGAGCTACTGTGGAATAATCTAAAATAAAAAACCAAGGAAATATAACCTTATGTATTGTGCTCATCAGGCTAAAAAATATTAATTATTATAAAAAAGTATATAAAAAATAGCCTGGCGGCGTCCTACTCTTGCAGGGGCAAAGCCCCAACTACCATCGGCGCTGGAGAGCTTAACTACTGTGTTCGGCATGGAAACAGGTGTGTCCTCTCCGCTAATGCTACCAGACATGTCCTTAAATTGAAAGACAAAATATATTATATGCATTTCTAAGAGAAAATGCAAGGGAT
>NZ_JAGGKK010000041.1 GCF_017873675.1 Virgibacillus litoralis
AAGTGAATATTCCCATCATTCACAAATTTCACATAAAATATTTTTCTTGACTTCTTCTTAAAAATTTAATGCAACGCTAGTGTAATTTCCTATACAATTAAAAAACTTGGCTTATCGCCAAGCCTTAGTTGCACTTATGCAGTAAGAAAGGATTTATACTTTATTATCTGCTAAAAAATATTTTTCTCTAATTAATGACACTTTTCATCGATTGGATTCGATAGTAGTAGTAAGAAGTGGTTGCCAACCTCACTGTCAGTACTAATGCCTTTCACTGTGCAGTCTTTCCTCTAAATTTGAATTTGTCTTTGTATGATTATGCAGATCACAGTAATACACAACTGTTTCTAGTTTAAGCGAAATTTCACAAGTACCTGTTTGCCTAATAAAGTTTTTCCAGTAATAATAATTGTGCGTTTCTGTTGGGATAACTTCATGATTAGTACTTAATTCTTCCCAATTGTGCTGTTGTTCAACTTCTATGTCCTCTGCGTTTGCTAAACTCAAGGGCATCAGAGTCAGAAAAAACAATCCAGCCATAATAATAAACCTTCGCAATAACATCACCACTTTCTTTGTAAGTTCTCATTTAAATAACATTCACTAAAAATTGGGAAATATACACATAAGATGATCCTCAAACAATACACAATAGGTAAATTTCTGTTAATATATTTATCAACTATATAAAAAAGGGGCTGAAGCAATGACCGATACTACTATTCTGGTTAATACGCTATATAATGCATACAACCTTGGACAAGCTATTTCCAAGGAAGAGATTCCAAAAAATATTAGTAAAGAAGATGCATACAATATCCAGCATCAGCTTACTGATAAGAAATCAGCGAACAACAATGATAACCTGATAGGCTATAAAATAAGCTTAACGAGTGAAGAAACACAACATCTATTCAATTCCACAACACCTTTATATGGTGCATTAACAAAATCAAGTCTTTCTGATGGATCGATTGCATTGGATAAAATGCTCTCCCCTCTTATCGAAATTGAGCTAATGTTTATTGCACATGAAGACCTATCGGCAACAGACGACGTGCAGTCTATTTTACAAAAAATGAGCATTGCACCAGGACTGGAAATTCCAGATTCACGTTTCAAAGATTGGTTTCCAAAGCTCAGTTTAGGTCAAGTTATTGCAGATAGTGCAGTTGCCGGTAATGTAATTGTTGGAGAACCAGTCGAGGAAGTATCTTATAAACAATTAGCAAATATTAAAGCGGATCTTACATTAAATGGCGAAATAATTGCGCAAGGTCCAGCAACCGAAGTGCTTGATAATCCTGTCCATGCAGTTCAATGGCTTATCGAGGAGCTTGCTAAAACCGGACGAACAATTCAAAAAGGAATGATCATCTCTTCTGGTACCTTTATTTTGCCTAAAACGCTTCGAAGAGGGAACTATCAAGTTAGCTTTGATGATGTTGGTTCCGTAAGTCTTGACGTAATATAAAAATCCGGTTTTTAACTTCTTAAAATAAAGATATTTCCAACATAAATCTGGAAGTGACAGGTACCTTCCTGAAAAAAGTTCAATAAGTTGAATTATTTTCACAATTTAGTATTGCATTAACATAAAATATGAAGTAACATTGATATCAAATTTTTACACCATAGGGGGCTGGCGTCATGGATAATCACTCAATTGAAGTTAACTATTGTTCAACAAGAAAAGTAAAGCCTAGGTCGGATGAATTGGAATTTGGAAGAGTCTTCACCGACCATATGTTTATTATGGATTATTCGGATCCTTTGGGGTGGCATGATGCACGAATTATACCGTATCAGCCACTTTCGATTGACCCCTCTGCAATGGTATTTCATTACGGTCAATCCGTTTTTGAAGGATTGAAAGCATATCATACACCTGAAGGAGAAGCTCAATTATTTCGACCTAAAAAAAATATTGAGCGGATTAACCGATCAAACGAACGACTATGTATCCCGCAGCTTGACGAAGAATTTGCTCTGCACGCAATCAAACAGCTAGTCGGTATCGAGAAGGATTGGATTCCAAAAGCTGATGGAACTTCACTCTACATTCGGCCATTTATTATTTCCACTGAGGCTTATCTTGGTGTTGCACCATCACGACATTATCAATTTATTGTTATCCTATCACCAGTTGGTGCGTATTATAAAGAAGGAATTAATCCTGTTAAAATTGCAGTGGAAAATAAATATGTACGCACAGTAGCAGGAGGAACTGGTGAAGCCAAAACTGGCGGAAACTATGCAGCCAGTTTAAAAGCACAGGAACTAGTAGCAAACAGTGGGTATGCACAGGTAATGTGGCTTGATGGAGTTGAGAGGAAATATATTGAAGAGGTCGGCAGCATGAATGTATTCTTCAAAATTAATGGAGAAGTCGTGACCCCTGCCTTAAATGGAAGCATCCTTAAAGGTGTAACCAGGAACTCTGTAATTGAATTATTGAAGCACTGGGGTATTCCTGTTGCTGAACGGAAAATTTCTATGCACGAATTATATGAGGCACATGAGAACGGATTACTTGAGGAAGCATTTGGAGCTGGTACCGCCGCAGTTATTTCACCAATTGGTCAGTTAACATGGAATGGCGATCATATTATAATTAATAATGCGGAAACAGGCTCAGTTTCCAAAAAACTTTATGACACATTAACAGGTATTCAATACGGAAAACAGGAAGACCCATTTGGATGGATTGAAAAAGTGAAAGCAGTCAGTAAAGTTAAATAATTGGAAATCTAAGGCAGTAAAACAGTATTTATACGTACAAAAGCGCAAGCGCCTGTTCAGCGCCGTATGGACTGGACTGACCCGTGTGAGATAAAGGATACACGAAGAGCGTAAGCGATTCGATGTTGA
>NZ_JAGGKK010000042.1 GCF_017873675.1 Virgibacillus litoralis
CACTAGCCTTGCAAATAAATTAACAAGTGATAAGTAGGTTGTGGATATTTAAGAGGATTTTCTAATTTTATGGGGTGTGTAAAATTTTTCCAGTTGGATTTTATCTCTGAAAACAAAAAACTCAATAGGGTCAGTAAATCCGCCCTTGTTATCCAAAAAATGGTAAATTTATTTAAAGTATTTCGCTGTTTTAGAACGTTTTTCTCCTATTGGCTTTACTACTGCAACTCCAGCATCGTACTGTTTTACCGGACTTCGCGGGAGATGGCTTTTTTGCCTTCCCTTCGAGGTTCTTTTTGGTTTTCGATGTATTGCCTTCCAGAATGCTTTCCAGGATCGTTCGGCATAAATGCGGAGAAGCTCCAATGTTTGCCAAGCACTTTTTTTGGTTTCCTCTGTGATTTGGACATATAAAGCCAGACAATACGCTGTCATGGCAAAAAATATTTGATTCCAAATACCCTGAGGCTTTGTGCTTTGGAGTTTAACCAGGCGCAGGTGCTGTTTGATCCATTTAAAAAATAATTCAACCATCCAACGGCACCTGTACAATTCCGCAACTTCTTCCGCACTTAAATCCCAGCGACTTGTGGCAATTCTGTACTTGCGACCCTCTCCATCCTTAAATTCAACTAAACGAACCGGATGCTTCATTGGTTTACTTCCCAAAACAACCTTGGCATCCTTCAGAATTTTTTCACCATTTGTTTCGTAATTCTCAAGGATAGTAGTTTTGTGGATATCATTAATACGAACCGCAAAAAGAACTTTCATATCCATCCATTCATCCATTTTTGCGTAGTCCACATAACCACGATCAAATAAGTAAGTCGCATCTGGATCTGTCACCAATTCCATCACAACTTCACGTTCATCCACATTTCCCGTTGAAGGAATAACCTTATCAGGAAAGGCTTCGTCTGGTGAAGCCACGACTAGACGAGTGTGAAGCTTTACTTGATTTCGGCTGCCCGTTACATAGGCCCATTTTCCAAAAGTAGGCCCTAAGTGAAGACAGGATGCATCAACCACATGAAGCTTCCCAAACAATGGGTGGCCACTTTTTTCACTGGTAACCTCCTGAAGTTTCTTCACTGACTCTAAAAATAAATCCTGGGCAAACGTAGAAGGTAAAGCATTCAAACGGCGTGAAAGCTGCGATCCACTAATTTCGGCAACACCAAAAAGCTTTCTTGAATCCTCTCTTGCCCGAACTTGTTCCTCTATTTGAGAAAATGATTCCCACTTTCCCAGCTGAGAAGCAACGCAAATCCGCATTAGATTAGGTGTTGTAAGCTTTTTGACTCCCCAATCAAGAAAATAAGAAGAAAAGGAGTCAAAAGGTAATAAAGATAAACATTTACTTAAAACAGATTGGTTTGATATACTAGTGTTATCCATAAGAAATCTCCTTTATGTAGAATTACGGATAACGTTGGTTGCGGATATCCTTCTACATTAGGAGATTTTTTTTATTTCGTCCAGTAATTATTTGGAAATTCAATTGAAAATGGATACCAGTTACAGGAAATATTTAACCTGTGGATACATTTGCAAGGCTAGTGA
>NZ_JAGGKK010000043.1 GCF_017873675.1 Virgibacillus litoralis
CACTAGCGTTGCATTAAATTTTTAAGAAGAAGTCAAGAAAAATATTTTATGTGAAATTTGTGAATGATGGGAATATTCACTTTAAAAACCACAAAAAAAACCTTATAATTAGGGAATGGTAGTCCTGTCCAAATCCCTAATTACAAGGAGAACTCATGGACAATAATACCATAAAAACTGTATTCAAGGAATACATTCATCCACTTGATACAAAAGTAATACAAAAAATGATTGATCACGCCCAAATAGATAAGTATGTTAAGAAGCTGGATGTGCTAACATTTACAAAGCTGTTTATCTACTCCCAATTAGAAAACGTATCAACACTAGGGCGAATAAGTGAAAAAGTAAAACGCAAGAAAAATGTACAACGGGAAATTGGATTAAAAAGTATCAGTAAATCCCAATTATCCCGTAAGCTTGGGAACATCCCATCAGAGATATTTCAAGTGCTCCTGCATCACCTGGTCCAAAAATTGCATCAAGTGCTAGGACCCAATAGGGCAGACAAAGCACTTGGCAAGATTCATTTGATTGATTCTTCCACGATTTCGATGTGCCTTAGCCAATATGAATGGGCAGATTTCCGAGACACAAAAGCTGGGGTAAAGATGCATACGTCCATCGTCTTTTGCGACGGGGTATCTTATCCAAATGAAATGATTGTTACCCCCGCAAGACCGGCAGATGAAACACAATTAGATGCGTTAATTGTACCGGATAAAAATGCACTTCATGTATTCGATAGAGGCTATTTCAACTTTGAAAAGTTTGATGACTATTGCGCACAAGGCATTCGTTTTGTCACGCGAATTAAAACGAATACAGTTGTCCATGTGATAGAGGAATTACCTGTTGACCCTTCCTCTCCGATCACGCGAGAGGCTATCGTGAAAATTGGTAAAATGAAACACCCTCTACGCTTGGTAGAAACACGAGATAGTGAAGGAAACGAAGTTTCCATTGTTTGTAATGACGCAAAAGTAAGCACACAGGAAATTAGTGACCTCTACCGGACACGCTGGCAAATTGAATTGTTTTTCAAATGGGTAAAGCAACATTTAGTGTTGAAAAATCTTTATGGACAAAGTGAAAATGCCGTATTCAACCAGATTTACATCGCTATGATAACATTCTGCTTAAACCTATTAATGAAAAACAAACTAGGATACAAAGGCACCCTACTGGAAATGCTTAACTGGGTTAGTGATTTCTGGTCAAACAAACTAAAAACCTTTGTTTCAGAATTATTCAAGGAACCAGATCGATCATCCAGTGGTCGGCGAAAACTGCGGCACCAACGAATATTCGATGAAACTTTAACACAATATGAATCAGGAGATGTTTCCCACTTGGATGATCTAACCTACGATCCAATCTTTTAAATAATTTACAAAAAATGGATGAAGGACTACCTTTAAAGCCCTGTTGTCCTTTTTTCTTCAAAAGTGACGTAAGTTATATCAGAATATTCAATTAGTAATGATAGATACAAAATTCAAATGTTTGACTTAGCTATTACCTGTTTATGCAACGCCAGTG
>NZ_JAGGKK010000044.1 GCF_017873675.1 Virgibacillus litoralis
CACTAGCGTTGCATTAAATTTTCAAGGAAAAGTCAAGTAATAAATATTATGTCAAGATTATGAATAATGGTAATTTTCACTACAAAAAACCATAAAAAAACCTTATAATTAGGGTATGGTAGTCCTGTCCAAATCCCTAACTATAAGGAGAACTCATGGACAATAATACCATAAAAACCGTATTCAAGGAATACATACATCCATTAAATTCGAAAGTTATTCAAAAAATGATTGACCACGCCGAGATTGATAAATATGTTAAAAAGCTGGATGTATTGACATTTACTAGACTTTTCATCTATGCCCAGCTAAAAGGACTTCCTAATCTACGGCGCGTAAGTGAAAAAGTTAGTCGTAAAAAAACGGTTCAAAGGCAAGTTGGGATTGAAAGTATCAGTAAATCCCAACTTTCAAGAAAGTTTGGTGACATACCATCTGAAATTTTTCAGGTGATCCTGCATCATTTGATTCAAAAGCTGCACCGGACACTTGGATCCAAAAGGGCCGACCAGGCGCTTGGGAAGATTCATTTAATTGATTCATCAACGCTTTCCATGTGTCTTACTCAATATGAATGGGCGGATTTTCGAGACACAAAATCAGGGGTAAAAATGCACACATCCGTTGTCTTTTGTGACGGTGAAATCTTCCCAAATGACGTAATACTAACACCTGCTAGACCGGCAGATGAAACACAGTTAGATGCCTTAATCGTACCAGATAAACATGCACTTCACGTATTTGATAGAGGCTACTTCGACTTTAAAAAGTTTGATTTCTATTGTGCAGAAGGGATCCGATTTGTCACTCGAATCAAAACCAATACAGTTGTGCATGTGATTGAGGAATTACCGGTAAATCCTTCCTCCTCTATCCTTCGTGATGCCGTCGTGAAGATTGGTAAAATGAAACATCCGTTGCGCCTGATAGAAGCATTGGATAGTGAAGGAGCTAAAATTTCTATTGTCTGCAATGATGCAAAGTCTAGTGCACAAGAAATAAGTGATCTCTATCGGTCGCGCTGGCAAATTGAATTATTTTTCAAGTGGTGTAAGCAACATTTGGTTTTGAAAAAGCTTTATGGAAAAAGCCAAAATGCCGTATTCAACCAGATTTACATCGCGATGATTGTGTTTTGCTTAACCTTATTGATGAAGCATACCTTAGGATATAAAGGTACGTTACTGGAAATGCGGGATTGGATTTGTGATTGCTGGTACAAAAAGCTTAAATCATTTACCTCTGAATTAATCAAGGAACCAGACCGATCATCTAGTGGTCGACGAAAACTGCAGCACCAACGTATCTTTGAACAAACCTTAACACAATATGAATCGGGTGATATTTCTCATTTGAATGATCTAACTTATGATCCTGTTAACTAAATAATTGTAAAAAAATGGATGCAGGACTACCTTTAAAGCCCTATTGTCCTTTTTTCTTCAATGCAGGAACATTAATATCGGAAAATTCAATCATCTATCTCAGACATTGAAATTAATTATTTGACTAAGCTATAGTTTTTTTATGCAACGCTAGTGA
>NZ_JAGGKK010000046.1 GCF_017873675.1 Virgibacillus litoralis
CTTAAACCAGCCAATTTTTCTTTTATGCGTTCGTGATTGTAATAATCGATGTACCTCTCGATTTCCTTCTTTAATTCAGTATAAGAAACCAAGGGTTCCCCGTAATACATTTCTTGCTTCATAAGGCCAAATAAGTTCTCCATCACGGCATTATCTGCACAGGTCGCTTTCCTAGACATACTTTGAAAGATTTTGTTCTTCTTCAAGGTTTTTACCCATTTACGGTGTTGATAATGCCACCCTTGATCTGAATGAATGGTGGTTCGATACTCGGCTTCATTCTTGATGATGTCAACCGCTCGATCAAGAGGTTTAAGGATCATATCTAATGTTGGTTTATTTGAAATGCCATAAGAAATGATTTCGCCATTATACAAATCTAAGATCGGATTTAAATAAAGTTTTTCATTGCCTGTGCACTTGAACTCCGTCAGGTCTGTGACCAGCTTTTGTAATCGTATAGACGTATTGAATCGACGATTCAAATGATTCTCCGCGACCTTTCCAACCGTGCCTTTATACGATTGATAACGTCGAGATCTGCGTGTGAACTTTACACATTTCAAACCTTCTTCCCTCATGATTCGATGAACCTTCTTATGGTTCACTTGATAACCTTCCTTCTTTAATTCTAAATGGATGCGACGATACCCGAATTTTCCGTCGTGTTTCTTAAACAACTCATGCGTTTTGTCTATTAACTCACGTTCCGGATCTTCATCGTTTCTTAATTGATGCATGTGGTAGTGATAAGTGGCTTCTGGAATACCTACGATCAATAGAACATGTTTTAATTTGAATCCTTCTTCTTTGAGTTCGAACGCCAACGCTGCTTGTGCTTTTCGAGGAAGGCATTCGGGTTCTCCTGAAAAGCTTTTAACTTTTTTAAGTAAGCATTTTCTAAGCGAAGCATTTCATTTTCATGGGCTAATAGATCCTCACGAGACATCTTCTTTCCTTGGTTTGTTCTCTTAGATTTTCTTCCTGCAGACATAGTGACCCGTCCTTTCGATTTTTCTTCGAGCCCTTCTACCCCATGTTTTTGGAATTCTATATTCCAACTGGTGATTAAAGTGGGTTGGTTCATCTTAAAAGCCGTGGCCGTGTCTTGATAGGAAGCGCCCGTTTGTTTCATAAAGTTTAATACATCTAGCTTAAATTGAACAGGATAAACTGTTTTTGAACGCTTTCTCTTTAAACCTTCCTCACCAAAAACCTTATAAGCATTCACCCACCTTCTTATTTGCTCGTGATTGGGAACCCCATATTTTTTAGCCAACGAAGTAGAACCAAATGGACCTTCCAAGTATTCTTTTACAATATTCAATTTGAACTCTTTGCTATATTTAGCCATATAAAAACACCCTAAAAGTTAGATTTTTAACTCTAACTTTTAGGGTGCAGTACC
>NZ_JAGGKK010000047.1 GCF_017873675.1 Virgibacillus litoralis
CAAGGGCAAGATATGGCCTATTTCAAATTGGTCACCCTTTTAGATCAATACGCCCTGTTGGATAAGCAGATCCAGGAGATCGAGGAAAAGCTCAGCTTCTATGCCCGTCAGCTTTCTGATTTCGAATGGATTACATCTATCCGAGGGGTAAGTGAGAATCAGGCAGCCGAGCTTCTTGCCGAAACCGGACCACTTCCGCAATATGGTCATCCACGCCAACTCATCAAATTAGCGGGATTGACGTTGCGGGATAACTCTTCTGGTGACCGAGAAGGCGAAAAACGGCTGTCGAAGCGAGGGCGAAAAGCCCTCCGAGCGCTTCTGTTCAGGATGGTGACCACCATTCTTCCAAATAATGAAGCGTTCAAGGATATCTACCAGTATTATGTGAACCGGCCCGAAAATCCGCTCAAGAAGAAGGAAGCGATGGTGGTATTATGCCGGAAAATCCTGCAAGTCATTTACGGGATGAGTAAATACCAATCTCCTTTTGACGCCGAACAGATGAGACGAGACCTTTCGAGTCATCTTCCAGCGAAGCAAGTGGCGTAGCGTTCTCGCGTCCCTGGGCATGACAATAAAGATGATCCGGAGAAGCCGCCAAACTGAGACATACGACTTCGAGTCCAAACAGGAGCATCATGCGGCCTCCGCCTTAGAAAGAGACCCAATGAAGGAAAGCATGCGCACGACGCCAAGAGACCTGGGAGGGTACGTCCTTCTAAGATATGCGGAGATCCAAAGGGCATCGGAATACGCTTTTCCGTTAACAATAAATTGTTAGCGACCGCAACGTGTCAGTGTTATTACCATTTTTTTCCTTTAAGAAAGATTTCTGTCGTTCTTTAACTACAAAAAAATTTTATAAAAGAATTATCACATTCTAATCACTGGTATATCAACCTTTCCGGAGGGAGCCGCCAAACTGAGACATACGACTTCGAGTCCAAACAGGAGCATCATGCGGCCTCCGCCTTAGAAAGAGACCCAATGAAGGAAAGCATGCGCACGACGCCAAGAGACCTGGGAGGGTACGTCCTTCTAAGATATGCGGAGATCCAAAGGGCATCGGAATACGCTTTTCCGTTAACAATAAATTGTTAGCGACCGCAACGTGTCAGTGTTATTACCATTTTTTTCCTTTAAGAAAGATTTCTGTCGTTCTTTAACTACAAAAAAATTTTATAAAAGAATTATCACATTCTAATCACTGGTATATCAACCTTTCCGGAGGGAGTCTA